>NZ_CP047140.1:4800000-6211894 GCF_009832925.1 Streptomyces sp. Tu 2975 | reverse complement strand
GCATGACGACGTCGTCGGTACGGACGCTGGTCTTGTTGCCCTGGAACGGCGTGGTGGTCGCGGTGACCTGCCAGTGCTCGGGCGTGTCCTTGATGGCCATCGAATGCGTCCTTCCACCCACACAACGGAAACCGGGGTACGGATCCTTCTCAGGTCCGTACCCCGGTCAACCGTATCGCCTGGCGTGTCACTGACCGGACTTGCGCTCCACGGCCGCCTTCACCAGACCGGCGAAGAGAGGGTGCGGACGCGTCGGACGGGACCGCAGCTCCGGGTGGGCCTGGGTGGCGACGAGGTACGGGTGCACCTCGCGCGGGTACTCGACGTACTCGACGAGCCGGTTGTCGGGGGACGTGCCGGAGAAGAGGATGCCCGCCTTCTTCTCGAGCTCCGCGCGGTAGGCGTTGTTCACCTCGTAGCGGTGGCGGTGGCGCTCCTCCACGTAGGGCTCGTCGCCGTAGACCTCGCGCACGATGGAGCCGTCCGCGAGCTTCGCCGGGTACAGGCCGAGACGCATGGTGCCGCCGAGGTCACCGGCGCCCTCGACGTACGCCAACTGCTCCTCCATGGTGGAGATCACCGGGTGCGCGGTGGCCGCGTCGAACTCGGTGGAGTTGGCGTCGGGGATCTCCGCCAGGTTGCGCGCGGCCTCGATCACGATGCACTGCAGGCCCAGGCAGAGACCGAGCAGCGGGATCTTGTTCTCGCGGGCGTACTGGATGGCGCCCACCTTGCCGTTGACACCGCGCTCGCCGAAACCGCCGGGGATGACGATCGCGTCGACGTCGCCGAGCTGCTTCGCGGCCCCCGCCGGGGTCTTGCAGTCGTCGGAGGTGACCCACTTGACCTGGACACGGGCCTTGTTGGCGAAGCCGCCGGCACGCATCGCCTCGGTCACCGACAGGTACGCGTCCGGCAGGTCGATGTACTTGCCGACGAGCGCGACGGTGACCTCGTGGTCGGGGTTGTGTACCCGGTCGAGCAGGTCCTCCCAGACCGTCCAGTCGACGTCGCGGAACGGCAGGTCGAGCTTGCGCACGACATAGGCGTCCAGGCCCTCGGTGTGCAGGACCTTCGGGATGTCGTAGATCGACTTGGCGTCGATGGCGGCGACGACCGCTGCCTCGTCGACGTCGCACATCAGCGAGATCTTGCGCTTGATCGCGGTCGGCACGTCACGGTCGGCGCGCAGCACGATCGCGTCGGGCTGGATACCGATGTTGCGCAACGCCGCGACCGAGTGCTGGGTCGGCTTGGTCTTCAGCTCGCCTGAGGGGCCGATGTAGGGCAGCAGCGAGATGTGCACGACGAAGACGTTGTCGCGGCCGACCTCGTGGCGCACCTGGCGGACGGTCTCCAGGAACGGGAGGGACTCGATGTCGCCGACCGTGCCGCCGACCTCGGTGATGACGACGTCGACGTCGTCGGTCGCCATCCGGCGGATACGGGACTTGATCTCGTTGGTGATGTGCGGGATGACCTGCACGGTGTCGCCCAGGTACTCGCCGCGGCGCTCCTTGGCGATGACCTGGCTGTAGACCTGGCCGGTGGTGACGTTGGCCGAGCCGTCGAGGTCGACGTCGAGGAAGCGCTCGTAGTGGCCGATGTCCAGGTCGGTCTCGGCGCCGTCGTTGGTGACGAACACCTCACCGTGCTGGAACGGGTTCATCGTGCCCGGGTCGACGTTCAGGTACGGGTCGAGCTTCTGCATGGTGACCCGCAGGCCCCGTGCCTTGAGCAGCGCACCCAGGCTGGAGGCCGTGAGGCCCTTGCCGAGGGAGGAGGCGACACCCCCGGTGACGAAGATGTGCTTGGTCGTCATGGATTTGGGCGGCATCGCCAAGAGGGGGCTCCCGTGGTCGCGAAGTGAGGTGCGTACCGGCCGCCGACCCGGATCGGGGGCGCCGTCGCTGCGGTTTCGGGGCCTTCCGGCCACCGGTCCACGGGGTACCAGGGTATCAGCGACGGGGGTGGGCCGCCGCCCGGCCACGCCCGTGCAAGCGTCCCGACGGTGCCGGAGGTACCGTGACGACAACGCGCGGGAACCGCTCACCGCGGCCCACGTGCCGCTCACCCGTTCGCCGCACCTGTGTTGCGGGGACCCGACACAGATCGTCGACGTGCGTCGTATCCTGCTCGGAAACTCGCTGCCGAGCCGGACCTGTGAACGGACACCATCCCCAGACCGTCACCCGGAACACGGCGCCCCCCACCAGGCACGTGGCAACACCTCCCGCGTGGTGTTTTTGGGGTCGTCGCGGCTTGTCAACGACCCTTGACCGCAGTAAGCGCCCCGCGGGGCGGACATGGCCGTTCGACTGGAGATGCACGTGGCCGGGCGCATCGAGGATTACGCACTCATCGGAGACATGCAGACCGCAGCACTGGTCTGCCGGGACGGCACAGTGGACTGGCTGTGCCTGCCGCGCTTCGACTCGCAGGCCATTTTCGCCGGGCTGCTCGGCACGGAGGAACACGGATTCTGGCGGCTCGGGCCCGCGTTCGAGCCGCAGAACGAGGCGCCGGCCGCGACCCGCCGCACGTACCGCGGTGACTCGCTGATCCTCGAATCCGAGTGGGACACCCCTCGGGGCACGGTCCGAGTGACCGATTTCATGCCGCCGCGTGACGGCGCCCCGCAGCTGATCCGGATCGTGGAAGGTGTCTCGGGCCGGGTGCGGATGCGCTCCGCTCTGCGCATGCGTTTCAGCTACGGACGGATCGTGCCGTGGGTCCACAAGGTCGACAACCGCACCGTCGGCGTCGCCGGCCCCGACTCGGTGTGGCTGGACTCGGACACCGACACGTACGGCAAGGACCTCACGACCTACTCCGACTTCACCGTCGCTCCCGGTGACCGGGTCACCTTCACGCTCAGCTGGCAGCCCTCGCACAAGGAGCAGCCGGCCCTTCCCGACCCGCAGGGTTCGCTTGACGCCACCGCCGATTTCTGGCGCGAGTGGGTGGACCACTGCACGTACCACGGCCCGTATCGCGAGGCCGTGGTCCGCTCGCTGATCACGCTGAAGGCCCTCACGTACGCGCCGACCGGCGGAATCGTCGCCGCGCCCACCACCTCGCTGCCCGAGGAGATCGGCGGTGTCCGTAACTGGGACTACCGCTACACCTGGCTGCGTGACGCGGCGATCACTCTCTCCTCGCTGCTGCGCACCGGCTACCGCGAAGAGGCCCGCGCCTGGCGCGAGTGGCTGCTGCGGGCCGTGGCCGGTGACCCGGAGAACCTGCAGATCATGTACGGCATCGCCGGCGAGCGCGAGCTCGGGGAGGCGGAGCTCGACTGGCTGCCCGGCTACGAGAACTCAGGTCCGGTGCGCGTCGGCAACGGCGCCGCGCACCAGCTCCAGCTCGACGTGTACGGCGAGGTCACGGAGGCCCTGCACCTCGCGCACATGACCGGCCTGGCGCGCAACGACTACGCCTCGCTGCTCCAGCTGAAGCTGATCCGCTACCTGGAGAAGCACTGGGACCAGCCGGACGAGGGCATCTGGGAGGTCCGCGGACCGCGCAGGCACTTCGTGCACTCCAAGGTGATGGCGTGGGTCGCGGTCGACCGGACGATCAAGCTGATCGAGTCGGGTGACGCGGACGGGCCGCTGGAGCGCTGGCGCGATCTGCGTGACGAGATCCACCGCGACGTCTGCGAGAAGGGGTACGACCCCGAGCGCAACACCTTCACCCAGTCCTACGGCTCCAAGGAGCTGGACGCCTCCCTGCTGCTGATCCCGCAGATGGGCTTCCTGCCGCCCGACGACAAGCGGGTCATCGGCACGATCGAGGCGATCCAGCGAGAGCTGTCCACCGAGGACGGCTTCATCCTGCGCTACCCGACCGAGGGCGCGCACGAAGGCGTCGACGGGCTGCCGGGCGACGAAGGCGCGTTCCTGGCCTGCTCGTTCTGGATGGCGGACGACCTGGCGATGATCGGGCGGGTGGACGAGGCACGGCGGCTGTTCGAGAGGCTGCTGGCGCTCCGCAACGACCTCGGGCTGCTCGCCGAGGAGTGGGATCCGAGGCTGCAGCGGCAGGTGGGAAACTTCCCGCAGGCCTTCAGCCATGTCCCCCTGATCGACACGGCGCTGCGGCTGACCGCGTCCGGGGCCTACGGTGGCTAGGAGTCCGCTGTTGTCCTTGGAACTGTCGCCCCGGTAGCGTCCTCGGCCATGGAAACGCAGGGCGGCATCACCGTGCGGCGGGCACTGGAACTCCCCGGCCTCCGCAGCGGACTCCCGGAGGTGCTGGCCGGCGCCGACCGGCTGGAACGCACCGTGCGCTGGGTCCACGCCGGTGAGGTGCCCAACATCGCCTCCCTGCTCAAGGGCGGTGAGCTGCTCCTGACGACGGGTCTCGGCCTCGGGACCCGTCCGGTGGAGCAGCGGGCGTTCGTCCACCGGCTCGCGGAGCGCGGCATCGCCGCGCTGGTGGTCGAGCTGGGCCCCCGTTTCTCCCGGCTGCCGGCCTCGATCGTGGAGGCGGCGCGGGCGGCCGGTCTGCCGCTGGTGCAGCTGCACCGCGAGGTGCCGTTCGTCACGGTCACCGAGGAGATCCACACCGAGATCGTCAACGGCCACTACGCGCTGCTCCAGCAGGCGGAGGAAGTGCACCGCCGCTGCACCGAGGCCCTCCTCGGCGGCGGCGGGGTGCCCCAGGTGCTCGGGATCCTCGCGTCGTTCACCGGCGACCCGGTGTTCCTCGAGACCCCCGACGGGCAGCTCCTGTACGCGGCGGACACCCCCGGCGGCGAACCGGGCGCCGCCGACCCCCTGCAGGTATGGCAAGGGCTGCGGGGCGGCCGGCAGGACGGCCCCCCGGCGAACGCGGTCCTCGTCGACGTGCCCGGCGGCGGACGCGGGGCCGGCGCGGTCCGGGCCCGGCTGGTGCTGCTGGCCGTGTCCTCCCCGGTGCTGCCGGTGCACCGGATGGCCGCCGAGCGGGCGGCGGGCATCCTCGCCGTGGTGCTGATGCAGGCGCGCCAGGAGGAGGAGCTCGCGGCACGCGGACGGGGCGACTTCCTGACCGACCTGGCGGAGGGCCGCATCACGCCGGAGGACGCGCCCACGCAGGCCAGGGTCCTCGGCTTCAAACCGGGCGCGGGGCAGCTGCTGCCGGTGGTGATGCGGATCGCGGCCGAGCTGACGCCCAGCGGCAACTGGTCGGTGCTGGCACGGGCCGTTTCCGAGGAGCTGTCGTCGCTCGGGGTGCCGGTGCTGCTCGGCGTGCGGCCGGTGGAGGGCCGGGTGCCGCTCCTCGTGGGCCTGCGCGCGGAGGCCGACCGGACCGCCGTCGCGGACGGGGTGGCCCAGGCGCTGCGCGCGGGGGTGGCCCGCGCCGGGCTCGAGAGGGCCGGCGCGCATCCGCCGGTCGTCGTGGTCGCCGCCGCGGGCGGCTGGGCGGCGGCCGGAGCCGCGCTGCGCCACGCGGCGGAAACGGCCGCCGCGGCGCAGGGGCTGGACGACCGGCCCTGGTACGACGCCCGCCGTCTCGACATCGACCTGCTGCTGTGGCGGCTGCGCGAGCATCCGGACCTGGCGGCGTTCGTCGACCGTGCGATCGGACCCCTGCGGGCCCATGACGCGACATCACGCCCTCCGCTGCTGCCTACCCTGGAAACGTATCTGGCCCATGCGGGCCGCAAGGCGGAGACGGCGCGGGAGCTGCATCTGAACCGGCAGACCCTCTACAACCGGCTGGCCCGGATCGGGGAACTGCTGGGCACCGACCTGGAGGACCCGGAGACGGTCCTGGCCCTCAGCCTGGCGCTGCGGGCCCGCCGTCACACCCGCTGACCGGGAGACGCGGACCAGGAGCCGGTGAGCGCCAACTCGTCGTAGACGCTGAGGACCTGCGCGACCGTGTCGTCCTCCGTCGGCCACGTCCCCGCCTGCGCCGGTCCCGCCTGTGAGAGCCACGCCCGGCGCGCCGGGTCCGACAGCAGACGGGTCACCGCGGCCGACAGGGCGACGGGGTCCCCGTAAGGGACCAGTTCGGCGGCGTCCCCGACCAGGTCCGGCACCCCGCCGACCGCCGTGGCGACCAAGGGCACGCCCAGCCTCAGGGCCTCCTGCACGAGCAGGGACCGGGCCTCCCAGCGCGAGGGCAGCACCGCCACGTCCGCCACGGCCAGCAGCGCGGGAACGTCGTCGTGCCGGCCCAGCAGCCGGACCTGCAACTCCTCTTCCGTGATACGGCGCTGGAGCGCGGCCCGCTCCGGCCCCTCGCCCGCGATCAGCAGCAGCGGCGCAGGGTCCAGGCCCCTCCAGGATCCGGCGGCGTCGAGCAGCGTCCCGTAGCCACGGTGTCGTTCGAGGCTGCCCACGGCGAGGAGCAACGGGCGGCCGACGACGCCCAGTTCGGCGCGGAGCTTCGCGTCAGGAGCGGGCGTGACCTGTGGGGCGGGCATCGCCGCCGGGGCGAGCCGGGCATCGCGAGCGCCGCAGGCACGGGCCCGGTCGACCAGCTCCGAGCAGGTACCGAGGACAACCGCCGCCGCACGCACGGCCCTTCGTTCGAGGAGCCGCAGGACCGCTGCCCTCGCGCCGTCGGCCTGGGTCGTCGTGTGCCAGGTGACGACGAGCGGGATGCGGGAGCGCTGGGCGCCGAGGGCGAGCGAGGCGCGCACGGCGGCGTGGAGCCCGTGCGCGTGCACCACATCCGCGCCGGCGCATGCCGCACGCAGTGCCCCGATGGCCTGCGGGTCGCTCCGGCGTGGGACCGCCGCGAAGTGCGCGCCGGCGCCCCGGAAGTCGTAGATGTCGTCGATGCGGGCGGGGGCGCACACCGTCACCCGCACGCCCCGTGCCACCAGCCCCGCGGCCAGCGACCTGACGTGCGCGCTGCTGCCCGCACTGCCGCCGCCCAGCACTTGGACCGTACGCAGCTGTGTCACCCGCCAAGGATGCCAGTCCGTACGGACGTTCCGGCACCGTCCGGGTGTCGTGCCCGTGCACGTTCGCGGCTCCGGCGGACCGGGATCACTCACATGGGTGAGCCGGCAAGGCGGCTGACCTCGGCGGAGTGTCCGGAGGGCGCCGCCCCTCCCCCTCGGCGACACCCTCGAGATCGACTTGAAGCACGGACCCGGCGCCCGCCCCCGGCGGGAGCCCCCGGGGCGGGCGGCCCTAGGCGTCGGCGCGTGCCGTGGCCAGCAGCTCCTCCGCGTGGGCGCGGGCGGTCTCCGAGTCCTCCTGACCCGCCAGCATCCGCGACAGCTCCCGTACCCGGTCCTCGCCCTCGAGGACCGTGACACCGCTTCGCGTGACCGTGCCGTCGTTGGTCTTCTCGACCAGCAGTTGACGGTCCGCGAACGCCGCCACCTGCGGCAGGTGCGTCACCACCACCACCTGCGCCGACCTCGCCAGTTTGGCGAGCCGGCGGCCGATCTCGACCGCTGCCTTGCCGCCGACCCCCGCGTCGACCTCGTCGAAGAGGTACGTCGGCACGGGATCGGTCCCGGCGAAGACGACCTCCACGGCGAGCATCACCCGGGACAGCTCACCGCCCGAAGCACCCTTGGCGATGGGGCGCGGCGGGGCGCCCGGGTGGGGGGCCAGGAGCAGTTCGACCTCGTCGACGCCGGAGGGCCCGTACACCACGCAGCGGCCGCCGACCTCGACGCCCGCGGCCTCGTCGGCGGACTCCGTCTGCCGGACCGCGAACGACACCCGCGCGTGCGGCATCGCGAGAGAGGCGAGTTCCTCCGTGACGGCCTCGGCGAAACGCGCGGCAGCCTCCGTGCGGGCGTCGGTCAACGCCTGGGCGAGGCCGGACAGCTCGGCGCGCAACGCGTCACGTTCGGCCGTCAGCTCGCCGATGCGGTCGTCGTCGCTGTCGAGCTCGGTGAGTCTGACCGCGCCCTCCTCGGCCCAGGCGAGCACGGCGGAGATGTCCTGGCCGTACTTGCGGGTCAGCTGCGTCAGTGCCGCCCGGCGCTCCTCCACCGCGGCCAGCCGCAGCGGATCGGCGTCCAGATTGTCGGCGTACCCGGCGAGCTCTCCGGCCACGTCACCGAGGAGGATGGAGATCTCGCCGATCCGGTCCGCCAGCGCCGCCAGCGCCGGATCGTGGGACCGTACGGCCTCCAGTGCCCGTCCCGCGCCCGCGACCAGGGTCGTGGCGTCGACGACCTCCGGGTCCTCCGGGTTGCCCGCGAGACCCGCGTGCGCGACCGAGGCGGCGGACGCGAGGGCTTCCGCGTGGCCGAGCCGCTCCGCCTCCGCCGCGAGTTCGACGTCCTCGCCGGCACGGGGTTCCACGGCGGCGACCTCGTTCAGACCGAAGCGCAGCAGGTCCGCCTCCTGGGCCCGCTCGCGCGCCCGGGTGGTCAGCTCCTCGAGTTCCGTGCTCACGGCGCGCAGCCGGCGGTAGGCGGCCGCGTACTTGGCGTGCGGGACGGCGACGGCGTCGCCCGCGTACCTGTCCAGCGCCTCCCGCTGTCTGGCGGGCCGCAGCAGGCCCTGCTGGTCGGTCTGGCCGTGCACGGCCACGAGCTCGTCGGCGAGCTCGGCCAGCATGCCCACCGGCACCGAGCGGCCGCCGAGATGCGCCCGTGAGCGCCCCTCGGCAGAAACGGTCCGGCTGACCAGCAGCGTGCCGTCGTCGAGCTCGGCGCCGGCGTCCTCCGCACGCAGCGCGGCCGGGGCGTCGGCGGACACCCTGATCCGGCCCTCCACGACGGCCGACTTCGCGCCGATCCGCACCAGAGCCGGGTCGGCCCGCCCGCCGAGCAGCAGCCCCAGGCTGGTGACGACCATGGTCTTGCCGGCGCCCGTCTCGCCGGTCACCGCTGTGAATCCGGGCGACAGCTCGACGACAGCGTCGTCGATGACCCCGAGTGACCGTATCCGCATCTCCTCCAACACGGACACGACCATACGAGGTCCGGCCCCCGGTGTGCGACGGGCCCCGGCGTCCGATTCACTCTCCCGTGCCATACCGGAGCCCCGGGAACGCGCGCCGGCGACCGCCGCGACCCGTCACCGTCCGTACCGGGACGGGCAGGACCGGGCCGAGGCGTGCCCCGGCGAGCACCCTTCCGACCCGCCCGTCGCACCTGCGGGACCCCGCCCCGTGCGATGCGCCTACTCGGGCGGCGCGCCGCGCCAGCCGGAGACCGGCAGGGCGAACTTCGCCACCAGCCGGTCCGTGAACGACGCGTGGTGCAGCCTGGCGAGGCGCACGGGCACGGCACCTCGCCGGACCTCCACCCTCGCCGCGTGGGGCAGTTCGACGGTCCGGCGCCCGTCGCACCACAGCACACCGTGCGGGGTGTGCGGCTGGACCTCGACCGCGAGCACCGAGGTCGGCGACGTCACCAGCGGCTTCGCGAACAGCGCGTGCGCGCTGATCGGCACCATCAGCAGCGCTTCCACCTCGGGCCAGACCACCGGACCGCCGGCCGAGAACGCGTATGCCGTCGAACCCGTCGGCGTCGCGCACACGATGCCGTCACAGCCGAAGCCGGTGGCCGGCCGGCCGTCGATCTCGAGGACGACCTCGAGCATCCGCTCGGGCGACACCTTCTGCACGGCCGCCTCGTTCAGCGCCCAGTCGCGGTGCACCACGTCGCCGTTGGAGCGCACGATCACATCGATGGTCATCCGCTCCTCGACCTCGTAGGCGCGGGTCACGACCCGGTCGACGACCTTGTCGAGGTCGTCGCGCTCCGCCTCCGCGAGGAAGCCGACCCGCCCCAGGTTGACGCCGAGCATCGGCACCCCGGAGGCACGGGCGAACTCGGCGCCCCGCAGCAGCGTCCCGTCGCCGCCGAGGACGATCAGCAGCTCGCAGCCGTCGAGGACCTCCGGCGTCGCGTCGACGACGGTCTCGACCGAGGCGGGCAGCGGCAGGTCGACCGCCTCCGCCTCCAGTACGCGTACGCCGATGCCGCAGCGCAGCAGACCCTGAACGACGAGCTCGGCGCTGCGGATCGCCGCGGGCCGTCCCGTGTGAGCGAGCAGAAAAACAGTGCGGCTCGAAGTGCTGCCGTTGGTGCCCGGTGTCGTTCCTGATGTCGTGGTCAACGAGGTCCCTCCGCCACTGCGCGGTCGACGTCCGCCGGATCGAGCTCGGGCGCCCCGGCCCTGAGCCACAGAAAGTATTCGACGTTGCCCGAGGGTCCCGGTAGAGGGCTGGCGGTGACGCCCCGCACACCGAGACCGAGATCCGCCGCCCGGCGCGCGACGGCCCGTACGGCGTCGGCCCGCAGTTCGGGACTGCGCACCACTCCCCCGCTGCCGAGGCGCTCCTTGCCGACCTCGAACTGCGGTTTGACCATGAGTACGAGATCCGCGTCGGGCGCGCAGCAGCGCACCAGAGCGGGCAGCACGAGCCCCAGCGGAATGAAGGACAGATCCCCCACCACAAGGTCCACCGGCTCTCCGTCGATCGTCTCCAACGTCATTTCTCGCACGTTGGTACGGTCCTTGACGGTGACGCGTTCATCGCTCTGCAGGGACCAGGCGAGCTGCCCGTAGCCGACGTCGACGGCGACGACGTGCCGGGCGCCCGAGCGCAGCAGCACATCGGTGAAGCCTCCGGTGGACGCCCCGGCGTCCAGGGCCCTGCGGCCCTCGACCTTCAGACCGAGCGGTACGAAGGCGGCGAGCGCTCCCGCGAGCTTGTGTCCGCCGCGCGACACGTAGTCGGGGTCGCTGTCGTCGGCTGTGACGACGATGGCCGCACTCGTCTCCACCTGGGTGGCGGGCTTGGTGGCCGTGTTCCGGCCGACGCTCACCCGCCCCGCGGCGATCAGCTGGCTCGCGTGCTCGCGCGAACGCGCGAGTTTCCGGCGTACCAGCTCTGCGTCGAGACGGCGGCGGGCCACTCCTGCCACGTGCGGTTCAGCTCCTGTGGTTGTGCGGTTCCGGGTGGGGTCCCGGGCGGGTGTCGAGCGCGGTCAGCGCATCCCTGAGCCCCCGGTGTACATCCTCGTACACCTCACGGTGCCCGTCCGCAGCGAGGTGGTCGACATCGCCCAACCGCTCCAGCAGCGCGTCGACACCGGCGTCGCCGGTGGGCACACGCTGCACACCCAGCGGCGCGGGGGCCGCGGGGTCGTACGCCTCCGCCGCCGGTACGCCGTCGGGCTCCTGCGGACCGGGGGCGGGCATCGAGTCGCTCATGCCCAGACGCTACCGCGAAGCCCTGCGGTAACCTCGCCGCCGATGGCCACCACGCAGGAGTGCCGCGGCGCGCTCGAGAGACTCTCCGACAACCTGGCGACGGCGAACGGCGATGTACGGGGCGCTGCCGCCCTCGATCGTTCCCTCAGCTGCCACATCACGGACCTGGACGTCACGTTCACCGGCCGGCTGGAGAACGGCCGGATCACGGTGACGGACACCTCACCGGGACCGCCACGGGAGAAGGCGCAGATCAGCCTGGCGATGACGGGCGACGACCTGGTGTCGATGGTGGACGGCGCGCTGAACTTCGCGAAGGCGTGGGGATCGGGCAGGGTCCGCCTGGAGGCGGGCTTCCGCGACCTGCTGCGCCTGCGGACGCTGCTCTAGCCGGGCGCGGGGGGTCTCCCCACTCCAGCGCCGCAGGCGCCACGGATCCGCACCGTCACGACACCTTCGCGCCGGCCCCCCGCCGCGACGCCGGAATCACCAGCGGCGTACCGGACTCCGGGTCCTCGATGATCTGGCTCTTCACGCCGAAGACCTGCTCCACCAGCTCCGCCGTGACCACCTCCGACGGCGCCCCCTCCGCGACGATCCTGCCGTCGCGGAGGGCGACGAGATGCGTGGCGTAGCGCGCGGCCTGGTTGAGGTCGTGCAGGACGGCGACCAGCGTGCGCCCCTGGGACTCGTGCAGCTCGGCGCACAGGTCGAGCACTTCGAGCTGGTGCTGGATGTCGAGGTAGGTGGTCGGCTCGTCGAGCAGCAGCAGCGGCGTCTGCTGGGCCAGTGCCATCGCGATCCAGACCCGCTGGCGCTGCCCGCCGGACAGCTCGTCGACGTAGCGGTCGGCCAGCTCGCCGACCCGCGTCGCGGCCATCGACTCCTCGACGATCCGCTCGTCCTCCGGCGACCACTGCCGCAGCAGGCCCTGGTGCGGGTAGCGACCGCGCGCCACGAGGTCGGCGACCGTGATCCCGTCGGGTGCGATCGACGACTGCGGCAGCAGCCCCAGCGTCCTGGCGACCTTCTTCGCGGGCAGTGAGTGGATGGTCTCCCCGTCGAGCAGGACCCTGCCCTTCGTGGGCTTCAGCATCCGCGAGAGGGCCCGCAGCAGCGTCGACTTTCCGCAGGCGTTGGGGCCGACGATGACGGTGAAGGAGTTGTCGGGTATCTCGACGGACAGGTCCTCCGCGATGACCCGCTGGTCGTAGCCGAGGGTGACCGATTCCGCGGTGAGGCGCTGCATCGTCGTCGTACTCCTGGAGTTCTCTGTGAGGTGGGCGGCGGTCGCGCCGGCGCCCGTACGCATGTCCTTGACCCTGTCCGTGTCCGTACCCGTCGTCATATCCGCCCCGCCTTGCGTTCGGTGACGAGCAGCCAGAGCAGGTAGCCGCCGCCGAGCACCGCCGTGACGACGCCGACCGGCAGCATGCGGTCGCCGAACGCGTTGGTGGCGGTCCAGTCCGCGACCAGGAGGAGCGCCGCGCCCATGACGGCGGCCGCGGCGAGATTCGGCCCGGGCGAGCGGGTGAGCCGGCGCGCCAGCTGGGGTGCGCTGAGTGCCACGAAGGCGATGGGGCCCGCGGCGGCCGTGGCGACGGCGATGAACAGCACGCCGGAGCCCATGAGGACGATCCTGGTGCGTTCGACGGGCACGCCGAGCGCGTATGCCGCGTCGTCGCCCATCTCCAGCATCCGCAGCGGCCGCCCGTGCGCGAACACCACCGGCATCAGCACCGCGCACATCCCGGCCAGCGGCCACACCTGCGCCCAGTCACGGCCGTCGAGCGAGCCGGTCATCCAGAGCGTGGCCCTGGTGGCGTCCACGAGGTTGGCCTTGGTGATCAGGAAGTGGATGACCGCCGTGAGCATGGCGGCGACGCCGATGCCGACGAGCACCAGCCGGAAGCCCTGCACCCCGCGCTTCCACGCGAGCGTGTAGACGGCGATGCCGGTGACGAGCCCGCCGGCGACCGCGCCGCCCGCGACGGCGAGCGAGCCGCCGCCGAAGAGCACGATCACGGTGAGCGCGCCGACGGTGGACCCCTGGGAGAAGCCGATGACGTCGGGGCTGCCCAGCGGGTTCCGGGACAGGGACTGGAAGATGGCACCGCTGAGGGCGAGCGACGCCCCGACGAGTACCGCCACCAGCACCCGCGGCAGCCGCACGTCCTGGACGATGAACTCCTGCGCGGCGGTGCCGTTTCCGAGGAGTGTGGCGGTCACGTCGCCGAACGACATCGGGAAGTCCCCGCTGCCGATGAGGACGACAGCGACCGCCGCCGCGGCCACCGCGAGCAGTGTGACGACGGACGCCGCTCGGGCGTCGAGCCGTACGGACAGCCCGCCCGGCGTGCGTAGTGCTTTCACGGCCTTCACAGCTGGGCCATCCTCTTGCGGCGTACGAGTTGGATGAAGACCGGCCCGCCGATCAGGGCGGTGACGATGCCGACCTGAAGCTCGGAGGGTCGGGTGACGACCCGGCCGACGACGTCCGCGCCGAGCAGCAGGACGGGCGCGAGGACCGCCGCGTACGGCAGGATCCACCGCATGTCCGGGCCGGTGACGGCGCGGACGACATGCGGGATCATCAGACCGACGAAGACGATGGGGCCGCAGGCCGCGGTCGCCGCACCGCACAGCAGGGTGATGGCGAGCATCGACAGGATGCGGGTGCGGGTCAGGTGCGCGCCCAGGGAGCGGGCGGTGTCGTCGCCCATCTCCATCGCGTTCAGCGGCCGGGCCAGCAGCATGGAGAGCACCAGTCCCGCGGCGATGAACGGCAGGACCTTGGTGATGGTCCCCATGTCGGCGGAGGCGAGCGAGCCGACCGTCCAGAAGCGCAGCCGGTCGAGCGCGGCCGCGTCCAGCAGCTGGACGGCGTTGATGTAGCCGTACAGGGCGGCGGTGGCGGCCGTACCGGCGAGCGCGAGGCGTACGGGGGTGGCGCCGCGACTGCCGCCGAGGACGTACACGGCGGCGGAGACCACGGCGGCGCCGAGGAACGCGAACCACACGTAGCCGGTGAGCGATGTGACGCCGAAAAAGCTGATGGCGGACACGACCGCGGCCGACGCCCCGGCGCTCACGCCCAACAGGCCGGGTTCGGCCAGCGGGTTGCGGGTCAGGGCCTGCATCACCGCGCCCGCGACACCGAGAGCCGCGCCGACGACGAGCCCCAGCAGGGTCCGTGGGACGCGGACGTCCCTGATGATCACGTCGTTACCGGTGCCCGTGCTGTGGAACAGCCCGTCCCACACGTCGGAGAGCGGAATCGACTTGGCGCCCACGGCGATGCTCGCGACGCAGATCAGCAGCAGGACGCCGCACGACACCAGCAGCCCCAAGGCACGCAGGGCGTGGCGCTCGGGTGTTGCGGGTGCGGACGCAGGCTCCGCGCTCCGTTTCGGGGGACTCTCGACCAACACGCAGTTAGGTTAGCCTACCCTCGCATCACCTCTCGGGGGAGGCTGACGGCCCGGGGAGCCCTAAAGCCCCAGGCGGGCCAGTGCCTTCCCCGTGTCGAGAGCGCAGGAACCGCCGCCCGCGTCCGTCCATGCCGCACCGCACAGCGCGCGCAGGCCGTCCAGCGGATCGCCGTCGCCGTCGAGCGCCAGCTCCTCCCCGCGCACCGACGCCGTCCATCCGCCGCAGCCGAACACGCCGTCGCGCTCCGTCACTTCGGGCTGCCCGGTCAGCATGCCGCGCAGATCGGCGTCCACATAGGTCGGCCGGTGCTGCGGCGCGGCCGCGAGCAGCTGCGCCGCGTCCGTCACCCCGGTCAGTACGAGCAGCGAATCGACGCCGCCGTTGAACGCCCCCTCGATGTCCGTGTCCAGCCGGTCCCCCACGACCAGCGGCCGCTCGGCGCCGGTGCGCAGGATCGTCTCCTTGTGCATCGGCGGCAGCGGCTTGCCCGCGATCTGCGGCTCCGCCCCCGTCGCGATCCGTACGACCTCGACGGCAGCGCCGTTGCCGGGCGCGATGCCGCGGGCGCTCGGGATCGTCAGGTCGGTGTTGGAGGCGAACCACGGCACACCCCGCGCGATCGCGTAACAGGCTTCCGCGAACCGGCCCCAGGGGAGCTCGGGACCCCCGTAGCCCTGCACGACGGCGGCGGGGTCGTCGTCCGCCGACTCCACCGGCACGAGACCGCGCTCGCGCAGGGCGACCCGCAGCCCGTCGCCCCCGATCACGAGCACCCGGGACCCGGGAGGCACCTGCTCGGAGATGAGCCGGGCCACCGCCTGCGCGGAGTTGATCACATCGCCGGGCCCGGTCGGGATGCCCAGCTCGGTGAGATGAGCGGCCACCACATCGGGGGTGCGCAGGGCGTTGTTCGTCACGTACGCCAGGTGCATTCCTTGCTCCCTGGCCGTCGCCAGCGACTCGACGGCGTGCACGATCGCCTCACCGCCCGCGTACACGACCCCGTCGAGGTCGAGAAGGGCGGTGTCGTACGCCTCGCTCAGCGCCCGTGTGCTTCCGCTCGGCCGGTTCACGCCCTGCTGACTCATCCGCTTCCGCTCCTCGCTGGTTCCCGCGCTCCCGGTGACCGGGCATGCCCACTCCCCCGATCATCGCTCATGCCGTCACGCGCATACGATGCCCTGATGAACAACGAAGGTCCTGCGGCCGACGGTGGCCTGCATCTGATCCCGTTCCGCGGACTGCGCTACGTCCCCGAGCGGGTGGGCAGCCTCGCCGCCGTGACCTCGCCGCCGTACGACGTGGTCGTCAGACCGGACGGCCTGCACCACCTGGAGTCGGCGGACCCGCACAACATCGTGCGTCTGATCCTCCCCCAGTCGACCACCACGGAGGACCGCCACCACCAGGCCGCGCAGACGCTCACGCGCTGGCTCGAGGAAGGTGTCCTCGCCGCGGACGACGAGCCCGCCCTGTACGTCTACGAGCAGCGCAAGGGTGATGTCCTGCAACGCGGCGTCATCGGGGCGCTGGCGCTCTCGGAGCCGGCCGACGGCGTCGTCCTGCCCCACGAGGGCGTCATGCCGGATGTCGTCGCCGACCGCGCGTCCCTGATGCGCACGACGGCGGCGAACCTGGAACCGCTGCTTCTCACGTACCGCGGCTCCGGCAAGGCCGTCGGCACGACGGCCGTCATCGAACGCACGGTCCGGCGCTCGCCGCTGCTGTCCACGACCACGGAGGACGGCTTCAGCCACCGTCTGTGGTGCGTCACTGACGCCGGGGAACTGGCTGAGATCCAGGAGGATCTGAAGCGGCATCAGGCGATGATCGCCGACGGCCACCATCGCTGGGCGACCTATCTGCGACTGCGCGCGGAACAAACCTCGCCCGGCCCGTGGAACTACGGTCTGGTGCTGCTGATCGACTCCGCCCGCTACCCCCTTCAGGTACGGGCCATCCACCGCTTGCTGCACGGCCTGCCGGTCGGCCGGGCGCTCACGGCACTGAACGGCTCCTTCCGGGTCAGGCACCTCGACGTACCGCTGCCGCATGCCCTGGACGCCTTGGCCGACGCCGTCGGCGAGGGCAACGCCTTCCTCCTCGCCGGGGACGGCCGGTTCCACCTCGTCGACCGTCCCGACGCCGGACTGCTGAACCGCACCGTGCCGAGCGGTCCGCCGGAGGCCTGGCGCACCCTGGACGCCACGGTGCTGCACTCCACGCTCCTGGAACAGGTCTGGCAGATCCCGGACGACCCCGAGCACATCGCCTACATCCACGACGCCCCGGCTGCCGTCACCAAGGCCGAACGCGACGGCAGCACAGCGGTGCTGCTGCACCCGGTACGGGAGGACGTGGTGCGGGAGCTGGCGCTCCAAGGCGTCACGATGCCCCGCAAGTCGACGTCGTTCGGACCGAAGCCGGCGACGGGGCTGGTTCTGCGGAGCCTCACGCTGGACTGACGTCCCGGGCGGAAACGACTGAGGGCGGCACCCGTGGACCGGGTGCCGCCCTCATTCATGTGCGTCGCGCGTTACGACTGGTCGCCGGACCTGTCCGAACCGGCGTCCGGCTCGGCGTCGGTGCCGTCGTCGGCGGCCTCGGGGTCACTGCCGGTGCTCAGGTCGTCGTCCCCGGCGTCGGCCTTTGCACCCTGGTCGCCCTCGTGGACCTCGGCGTCCGGGTCGCCCTCGTCGTCGTGCAGGGCGTCGACGAACTCGACACCGTCCATCTCGGCGAGCCGGTCCGACGCGTCGGTGGCGCCGTCCTTGTCCGCCTCGAGCGCCTTGGCGAACCACTCCCGGGCCTCGTTCTCACGGCCGGCCGCAAGGAGCGCGTCGGCGTACGCGTAACGCAGCCGCGCCGTCCAGGGCTGGACGGAGCTGGAGGCGAGCTCGGGGCTCTGCAGGGTCACGATGGCGGCGTCCAGCTGCCCCATGTCCCTGCGCGCTCCGGCGGCGACGAGCCGCATCTCCACCTGACCGGCCTTGTCCAGCTTCTGCACCTCCGGCTCGCCGGCCATCGCCAGCGCCCGCTCGGGCCGCCCGAGTCCACGCTCGCAGTCGGCCATGACGGGCCACAGCTCCACGGTGCCCGTCATCCGCCGCGCGGCACGGAACTCCGCCAACGCCTCCGAGTACTTCTGCGTCGCGTAGGCGGCGAAGCCCGCGGCCTCACGCACGGCGGCAACACGGGACGCGAGCCGCAGCGCGATACGGGAGTAGGCGTACGCCTGCTCGGGGTCCTCGTCGATCAGGTTCGCGACCATGACGAGGTTACGGGCGACATCTTCCGCGAGGCCCTTGGGCAGGCTCTGGAGCTCCTGCCGGACGTCCTTGTCGATCTCGTCGCCGGTGACGTCGTCGGGGATCGGGAGCCGCTTGACGGGCTCGCGGTCGGGACGGTCCCGGTCGTCACGCCGCCCGTAGCCGCCGCGGTCTCCGCGGTCGTCACGAGAACCGCGGTAACCACCGCGGTCGCGATCCTCACGACGGGGGCCACGGAAGCCACCACGGTCGTCGTCACGCCGCGCGTAACCACCACCACCGGAGCGGTCGTCACGACGGAACCCACCCTGACGGTCGTCGCGACGCGGGTAGCCGCTCTGACCGGAACGGTCGTCACGACGGTCGTCGCGCCTGTCGTCACGGCGATCATCGCGACGGTCGTCACGACGGAAGCCACCGCCACCACCGGCGGGACGGGCACCGCGGTCGTCGCGCCTGTCGTCACGGCGATCATCGCGACGGTCGTCACGACGGAAGCCACCGCCACCGCCGGCGGGGCGCTCGTCACGACGGTCGTCACGCGGACCGCGGTAGCCACCACGGTCACCACCGGGACGCTCGTCACGACGGAACCCGCCCTGACGGTCGTCGCGACGCGGGTAGCCGCTCTGACCGGAACGGTCGTCACGGCGATCATCGCGACGGTCGTCACGACGGAAGCCGCCGCCACTACCGGCGGGACGGGCACCGCGGTCGTCACGCCTATCGTCACGACGGAAGCCGCCACCGCCACCGGCGGGGCGCTCGTCACGACGGTCGTCACGCGGACCGCGGTAGCCACCACGGTCACCACCGGGACGCTCGTCACGACGGAACCCGCCCTGACGGTCATCGCGACGCGGGTAGCCGCTCTGACCGGAACGGTCGTCACGGCGGAAGCCACCGCCGCCACCACCGGCGGGGCGACCGCCACGGTCGTCGCGCCTGTCGTCGCGGCGGAAGCCGCCACCACCGCCACCGCCGGCGGGGCGCTCGTCACGACGGTCGTCACGCGGACCGCGGTACCCACCACGGTCACCACCGGGACGCTCGTCACGACGGAACCCACCCTGACGGTCATCGCGACGGAAGCCACCGCCACCGCCACCGGCAGGACGAGGCGCGTATCCGCCGCCACCGCTGGGGCGACCACCACGGTCGCCACCCTCGCGGGGGCCTCGGTAGCCACCGCGATCGTCCTCGCGGCGGGGGCCGCGGTCGCGGTCACCGGGGCGGTCGTCGCGGCGGAAGCCGCCACCGCCACCGCCGGCGGGGCGACCGCCGCGGTCGTCGCGGGCACCACGGAAGCCACCGCGGTCACCGCGGTCGTTGTCACGGCGGGGACCACGGTCCCTGTCGTCGCGACCGCCGCGGAAGCCGCCCCTGTCACCGCCGTCCTTGCGACGCGGTTCGCGTTCCGGACGATCGTCGGAAGAGTTGGGGGACATCGGCGTGACTCCTGTCATCGGGTACCACAGTCATTCTCGCGCAGTCGGCGATCGGCCGCGCTTCGTCATTCTCGGAAAAACAAAAAGGACCCTTGGTCCAGCGTGAACGCTGGACCAAGGGTCCTGAAAGATTGTTCGGCGGCGTCCTACTCTCCCACAGGGTCCCCCCTGCAGTACCATCGGCGCTGAAAGGCTTAGCTTCCGGGTTCGGAATGTAACCGGGCGTTTCCCTAACGCTATGACCACCGAAACCCTATCGGGTTCTAGCGAACAAGCACACTTTTTAGTTAATAAGTGAAACTGGTTCAACCGGTGCGACTGTTCGCAACCCGGGAACCACACAGTGGACGCGAGCAAATGAGGACAAGCCCTCGGCCTATTAGTACCGGTCAACTCCACCCCTTACAGGGCTTCCATATCCGGCCTATCAACCCAGTCGTCTACTGGGAGCCTTACCCTCTCAAGGAGGTGGGAGTCCTCATCTCGAAGCAGGCTTCCCGCTTAGATGCTTTCAGCGGTTATCCTTTCCGAACGTAGCCAACCAGCCATGCCCTTGGCAGGACAACTGGCACACCAGAGGTTCGTCCGTCCCGGTCCTCTCGTACTAGGGACAGCCCTTCTCAAGACTCCTACGCGCACAGCGGATAGGGACCGAACTGTCTCACGACGTTCTAAACCCAGCTCGCGTACCGCTTTAATGGGCGAACAGCCCAACCCTTGGGACCGACTCCAGCCCCAGGATGCGACGAGCCGACATCGAGGTGCCAAACCATCCCGTCGATATGGACTCTTGGGGAAGATCAGCCTGTTATCCCCGGGGTACCTTTTATCCGTTGAGCGACGGCGCTTCCACAAGCCACCGCCGGATCACTAGTCCCGACTTTCGTCCCTGCTCGACCCGTCGGTCTCACAGTCAAGCTCCCTTGTGCACTTACACTCAACACCTGATTGCCAACCAGGCTGAGGGAACCTTTGGGCGCCTCCGTTACTCTTTGGGAGGCAACCGCCCCAGTTAAACTACCCATCAGACACTGTCCCTGATCCGGATCACGGACCCAGGTTAGACATCCAGCACGACCAGAGTGGTATTTCAACGACGACTCCACCTGAACTGGCGTCCAAGCTTCACAGTCTCCCACCTATCCTACACAAGCCGAACCGAACACCAATATCAAACTGTAGTAAAGGTCCCGGGGTCTTTCCGTCCTGCTGCGCGAAACGAGCATCTTTACTCGTAGTGCAATTTCACCGGGCCTATGGTTGAGACAGTCGAGAAGTCGTTACGCCATTCGTGCAGGTCGGAACTTACCCGACAAGGAATTTCGCTACCTTAGGATGGTTATAGTTACCACCGCCGTTTACTGGCGCTTAAGTTCTCAGCTTCGCCACCCCGAAGAGTGACTAACCGGTCCCCTTAACGTTCCAGCACCGGGCAGGCGTCAGTCCGTATACATCGCCTTACGGCTTCGCACGGACCTGTGTTTTTAGTAAACAGTCGCTTCTCGCTGGTCTCTGCGGCCACCCCCAGCTCACCGAGTAAATCGGATCACCAGTGATGGCCCCCCTTCTCCCGAAGTTACGGGGGCATTTTGCCGAGTTCCTTAACCATAGTTCACCCGAACGCCTCGGTATTCTCTACCTGACCACCTGAGTCGGTTTAGGGTACGGGCCGCCATGAAACTCGCTAGAGGCTTTTCTCGACAGCATAGGATCATCCACTTCACCACAATCGGCTCGGCATCAGGTCTCAGCCTTAACGTGAGGCGGATTTGCCTACCCCACGGCCTACACCCTTACCCCGGGACAACCACCGCCCGGGCTGGACTACCTTCCTGCGTCACCCCATCGCTTACCTACTACAAGTCTGGTTCGTCGGCTCCACCACTCCGACCTCGTCCGAAGACTCAGCCGGCGGCTTCACGGACTTAGCATCGCCTGATTCGATATTGGGCGTTTCAAAGCGGGTACCGGAATATCAACCGGTTGTCCATCGACTACGCCTGTCGGCCTCGCCTTAGGTCCCGACTTACCCTGGGCAGATCAGCTTGACCCAGGAACCCTTAGTCAATCGGCGCACACGTTTCTCACGTGTGTATCGCTACTCATGCCTGCATTCTCACTCGTGAACCGTCCACAACTCGCTTCCGCGGCTGCTTCACCCGGCACACGACGCTCCCCTACCCATCCCAGCGGGCGTTGGCCCTCATGCTGGAATGACACGACTTCGGCGGTACGCTTGAGCCCCGCTACATTGTCGGCGCGGAATCACTTGACCAGTGAGCTATTACGCACTCTTTCAAGGGTGGCTGCTTCTAAGCCAACCTCCTGGTTGTCTCTGCGACTCCACATCCTTTCCCACTTAGCGTACGCTTAGGGGCCTTAGTCGATGCTCTGGGCTGTTTCCCTCTCGACCATGGAGCTTATCCCCCACAGTCTCACTGCCGCGCTCTCACTTACCGGCATTCGGAGTTTGGCTAAGGTCAGTAACCCGGTAGGGCCCATCGCCTATCCAGTGCTCTACCTCCGGCAAGAAACACACGACGCTGCACCTAAATGCATTTCGGGGAGAACCAGCTATCACGGAGTTTGATTGGCCTTTCACCCCTAACCACAGGTCATCCCCCAGGTTTTCAACCCTGGTGGGTTCGGTCCTCCACGAAGTCTTACCTCCGCTTCAACCTGCCCATGGCTAGATCACTCCGCTTCGGGTCTAGAGCGTGCAACTCGATCGCCCTGTTCGGACTCGCTTTCGCTACGGCTTCCCCACACGGGTTAACCTCGCTACACACCGCTAACTCGCAGGCTCATTCTTCAAAAGGCACGCAGTCACGACTGCATGTGCAAGCACATACAGCGACGCTCCCACGGCTTGTAGGCACACGGTTTCAGGTACTATTTCACTCCGCTCCCGCGGTACTTTTCACCATTCCCTCACGGTACTATCCGCTATCGGTCACCAGGGAATATTTAGGCTTAGCGGGTGGTCCCGCCAGATTCACACGGGATTTCTCGGGCCCCGTGCTACTTGGGTGTCTCTCAAACGAGCCGTTGATGTTTCAGCTACGGGGGTCTTACCCTCTACGCCGGACCTTTCGCATGTCCTTCGCCTACATCAACGGTTTCTGACTCGTCTCATTGCCGGCAGACAATGAAAGAGAGATCCCACAACCCCCACGACGCAACCCCTGCCGGGTATCACACGTCGTAGGTTTGGCCTCATCCGGTTTCGCTCGCCACTACTCCCGGAATCACGGTTGTTTTCTCTTCCTGAGGGTACTGAGATGTTTCACTTCCCCTCGTTCCCTCCACATGCCCTATGTGTTCAGGCATGGGTGACAGTCCATGACGACTGCCGGGTTTCCCCATTCGGAAACCCCCGGATCAAAGCCTGGTTGACGGCTCCCCGGGGACTATCGTGGCCTCCCACGTCCTTCATCGGTTCCTGGTGCCAAGGCATCCACCGTGCGCCCTTAAAAACTTGGCCACAGATGCTCGCGTCCACTGTGTAGTTCTCAAGCAACGACCAGCCACCCACCACCCCGTCACCTACGCGACGAGTTCACTGGGGCCGGCATCCCGAAGGACGAGCAACGCTCGCACCCTCAGACACCCAACAGTGTGCCCGGCAGCATCCCTTACCCGACCGCCTCGTTCCACGCTCCGAAGAGCAGTACTGGAAGCGGCAGGCGACAAGACCCTGCCGAATAATCAACGTTCCACCCATGAGCGACCGTGCGAGTCATTCGCTCGCAGTCGGCCATGTGCTCCTTAGAAAGGAGGTGATCCAGCCGCACCTTCCGGTACGGCTACCTTGTTACGACTTCGTCCCAATCGCCAGTCCCACCTTCGACAGCTCCCTCCCACAAGGGGTTGGGCCACCGGCTTCGGGTGTTACCGACTTTCGTGACGTGACGGGCGGTGTGTACAAGGCCCGGGAACGTATTCACCGCAGCAATGCTGATCTGCGATTACTAGCAACTCCGACTTCATGGGGTCGAGTTGCAGACCCCAATCCGAACTGAGACCGGCTTTTTGAGATTCGCTCCGCCTCACGGCTTCGCAGCTCTTTGTACCGGCCATTGTAGCACGTGTGCAGCCCAAGACATAAGGGGCATGATGACTTGACGTCGTCCCCACCTTCCTCCGAGTTGACCCCGGCAGTCTCCTGTGAGTCCCCATCACCCCGAAGGGCATGCTGGCAACACAGAACAAGGGTTGCGCTCGTTGCGGGACTTAACCCAACATCTCACGACACGAGCTGACGACAGCCATGCACCACCTGTATACCGACCACAAGGGGGGCACCATCTCTGATGCTTTCCGGTATATGTCAAGCCTTGGTAAGGTTCTTCGCGTTGCGTCGAATTAAGCCACATGCTCCGCTGCTTGTGCGGGCCCCCGTCAATTCCTTTGAGTTTTAGCCTTGCGGCCGTACTCCCCAGGCGGGGAACTTAATGCGTTAGCTGCGGCACCGACGACGTGGAATGTCGCCAACACCTAGTTCCCAACGTTTACGGCGTGGACTACCAGGGTATCTAATCCTGTTCGCTCCCCACGCTTTCGCTCCTCAGCGTCAGTAATGGCCCAGAGATCCGCCTTCGCCACCGGTGTTCCTCCTGATATCTGCGCATTTCACCGCTACACCAGGAATTCCGATCTCCCCTACCACACTCTAGCCTGCCCGTATCGAATGCAGACCCGGGGTTAAGCCCCGGGCTTTCACATCCGACGTGACAAGCCGCCTACGAGCTCTTTACGCCCAATAATTCCGGACAACGCTTGCGCCCTACGTATTACCGCGGCTGCTGGCACGTAGTTAGCCGGCGCTTCTTCTGCAGGTACCGTCACTTTCGCTTCTTCCCTGCTGAAAGAGGTTTACAACCCGAAGGCCGTCATCCCTCACGCGGCGTCGCTGCATCAGGCTTTCGCCCATTGTGCAATATTCCCCACTGCTGCCTCCCGTAGGAGTCTGGGCCGTGTCTCAGTCCCAGTGTGGCCGGTCGCCCTCTCAGGCCGGCTACCCGTCGTCGCCTTGGTAGGCCATCACCCCACCAACAAGCTGATAGGCCGCGGGCTCATCCTTCACCGCCGGAGCTTTCAACCGCAGACCATGCGATCCGCAGTGTTATCCGGTATTAGACCCCGTTTCCAGGGCTTGTCCCAGAGTGAAGGGCAGATTGCCCACGTGTTACTCACCCGTTCGCCACTAATCCCCTCCCGAAGGAGGTTCATCGTTCGACTTGCATGTGTTAAGCACGCCGCCAGCGTTCGTCCTGAGCCAGGATCAAACTCTCCATGAATGTTTAGCCCAGTCAGTGCATAGACACAGCCGGGTGCACATCCGAAGAGCGGAACAACCGGTCGGAATAAGACCGGTTGTTCACAGCGTCCTCGCTGTGATTGCCACCCCGCAAGCGGGATGGACTTTTTCAAAGGAACCTCGACCATCCGAAGATGGACGGGGTATCAACATATCTGGCGTTGATTTTTGGCACACTGTTGAGTTCTCAAGGAACGGACGCTTCCTTTGTACTCACCCGCAGAACATTCTCTGGGGCTTTCCTCCGGGCGCTTCCCTTCGGTCTTGCGTTTCCGACTCTATCAGATCTTTCCGATCCGATTTCCTCGGTGTGCTTTCCGGCCTTTCGGCCCTCCGGCGTGTTCACTACTTTAGCGGATTTCCCGGGCGACTCATAATCGAGTCAAGGGGATTGAATTTCGGCATGCCGAAATCGCACCCGTTCGGGTTTGTCGTAAGTAGTGGATGGCCGCTCCGGATCTGCTGAACAGCAGTGCTCCGTCTCAAGCGGCTCGGGCTACGTTAGGCGTCCCCGGCATCCGAGTCAAGTTGCGCCGAGGGCCTCCGGCGCGGCACGTGGGCCCGGTAGGGACTGACCGTCGGGTCGCCGTCTATCCAGAAGCGCCACGGATGGAATGCGCCCTCGCCGCCCACCCCGGTACGCGGGCCGTTTCTGACCTGGTCGGGCGTGGGCCGGTGTCCCGGGAGAAGAGAGAGCGGCGCGTCCGGGCCGAGGCAGAAGTCGGCTCCGTTGAGGCTGCGGTCCACATCGAGCGCAGTGGCCAGCCTGGCCGGGCCTTTGGCCAGTTCCTTGTCATGTCGGGCCGAGAGTCGACGTTTGCGCGCCAGGTCGGCGCCCACTGTCACCTCGCCGGCGCGGAGCAGGACTCCGCTCGCCCGGCCCTCCGGGCCGCACACCACATTGAGGCAGTGCCACATCCCGTAGGTGAAGTAGACGTACGCGTGCCCCGGCGGGCCGAACATCACTTCGTTGCGTGCGGTTCGGCCGCGGAAGGCGTGCGAACCGGGATCGGCCTCTCCCGCGTACGCCTCCACCTCCGTGATGCGCAGTTCGATGGGGCCGTCGTCGGTCAGGCGGGTCAACGTGCAGCCGAGAAGGTCGGGTGCGACTTCCAGCACCGGGCGGTCGAAGTGGTCCCGGGGCAGCGGCGTACGGTCAAAGCTCTCGATCATTGCGTTCGAGCGTACCGGGGATCCTCTCCACGCCGGGGGGAACCGACTACGGTCATCGGGCGTATGTAGGGGTCAGGACCAAGAAGGAGTGGACATGGGCTTCAAGAAGCTGCTTGCGAGCATGGGTGCCGGTGGTGCCTCCGTGGAGACGGAGCTGACCGAGGCGAACGTCGTCCCCGGCGGTGTCGTCCAGGGCGAGGTTCGCATCCAGGGCGGCTCGGTGGATCAGCAGATCGAGGGGCTGTCCGTCGGTCTCCAGGCCCGCGTCGAGGTCGAGGGCGGTGACCAGGAGGTCAAGCAGGACATCGAGTTCACCAAGCAGCGGCTCGGCGGTGCCTTCGTGGTGAAGGCCGGAGCGGTGCACGTGGTGCCCTTCGGGCTCGAGATCCCGTGGGAGACCCCGGTCACCACCATCGAGGGACAGCGTCTGCGGGGGATGGACATCGGTGTGACGACGGAGCTGGAGATCGCGCGCGCCGTGGACTCGGGCGACCTCGACCCGATCCACGTGCACCCGCTGCCGGCTCAGCAGGCGATCCTCGACGCCTTCGTCCAGCTCGGTTTCCGCTTCAAGAGCGCCGACATGGAACGCGGTCACATCCGGGGGACCCGTCAGCGGCTGCCGTTCTACCAGGAGATCGAGTTCCTTCCGCCGCAGCAGTACCGCGGACTGAACCAGGTCGAGCTGACATTCGTCGCCGACGACCGCGAGATGGACGTCATCCTGGAGATGGACAAGAAGCCCGGCCTCTTCAGTGAGAGCAGCGACTCGTACAAGGCGTTCAAGGTGGATCACGAGGACTTCGGGTCGACCGACTGGGCGGCCTACCTCAATCAGTGGCTGGCGGATGTCGGCGGCCGTCGCAACTGGCTCTAGTCTCGGAACGCGAGGCAGTGCGCGAGACGCAGAACGGCCGATTCGGAGGGTTTGACGTGACCGAGCTCAAGAGGGCTCCGCTTCCCCACGACTTTCATCCGGCGGTGCCGTCGTTCACGGTGGTGAGCGACGACGTCGAGCCGGGGTCGGTACTGAAGGACTCCCAGGTCCAGGCGGCGGGCAACACCTCGCCGCATCTGCGCTGGGAGGGCTTTCCCGCGGAGACCAAGAGCTTCGCAGTGACGTGCTTCGACCCGGACGCGCCGACCGGCAGTGGTTTCTGGCACTGGGTGCTCTTCGACATCCCGGCGTCGGTGACGGAACTGCCGGCGGGTGCGGGCGGCGGGAAGTTCGAGGGGCTGCCCGAGGGCACCCTCCACGTCCGTAACGACTACGGGACGAAGGACTTCGGTGGGGCCGCTCCGCCGGCGGGCGAGAGGCACCGGTACGTCTTCACCGTGTACGCGGTGGACACCGAGAAGCTCGGACCGGACTCCGACGCCTCTCCCGCGGTCGTCGGCTTCAATCTGCGCTTCCACACGATCGCGCGCGCCCAGCTGATCGGCGAGTACGAAGCCCCCGCGGAAAGCTGACATTTCGGCCGAGAGGTCGGCCGAGAGTTCGCCCGGAGTTTGCCCTGCCCTGGTCTTGGAGAGATCAGGGCAGGGCAGTTTTGTTGCCAGGGGTTCAGGTGTCCTCCCCGGCAAGGCACAGATATTGCGTTGTCCATCTCGGCGCGCCCGGCCAGAGTTGATCCAGGCTGATGCCCGCCGACGGGGGCCGGGCCGGCGAACGGAGGTGGGCAGGATGCGGGACACACTGGTGCTCAATGCGAGCTTCGAGCCGTTGTCGACGGTGACGCTCAACCGCGCGGTCGTGCTGGTGCTTCAGGACAAGGCCGTGGTCGAGCAGTCCCACCCGGCGCTCAGGGTGCGTGCGGCGGCGGTGGATCTTCCGGTGCCCCGGGTGATCAGGCTCTGCAGATACGTACGGGTGCCGTTCCGAAGACAGGCGCCGTGGTCGAGGCGGGGTGTGCTGGTGCGGGACCAGCACCGGTGCGCCTACTGCGGGCGGCGTGCCACGACGGTGGACCACGTGGTGCCGAAATCGCACGGTGGCGCGGACAGCTGGCTGAACACGGTGGCGTCCTGCGCCGAGGACAACCACCGCAAGGCGGACCGTACGCCGGAGCAGGCGGGGATGCCGCTGCTGCACGAGCCG
Organism: Streptomyces sp. Tu 2975; assembly: GCF_009832925.1. GTDB lineage: Bacteria > Actinomycetota > Actinomycetes > Streptomycetales > Streptomycetaceae > Streptomyces. The sequence goes on along the minus strand of NZ_CP047140.1, from coordinate 6,184,016 downwards.
TTCGTACCGTCGCCGGCGGACGCAATGCTGCTGGGTCTGCGGTCGGGCGAGCGTGCGGCGCTGCCGGACTGGCTGGCGGCGCAGCCTGCCGCGTAGCCGGGCGACGACGACCCGCTCCCCTGGAACACGAGGGGGGCGGGTCTCGTCGTTTCAGCGCAGCAGGAGCTGGACGATGGCGACGGTGCCGACGACGACGATGATGCCGCGCAGCACGGTGGGTTTGAGCTTGCGGCCGATTCCGGCGCCGAGTTGGCCGCCGATGGCGGATCCGACGGCGATCAGCAGGACGGCGGTCCAGTCGAACTCGGCGACGAAGAGGAAGAAGACTGCGGCGACTCCGTTGACCACGGCGCCGAGGACGTTCTTCACGGCGTTCATCCGCTGCAGACTGTCGTCGAGGAGCAGGCCCATGAGGGAGAGGTAGAGGATCCCCTGGGCGGCGCCGAAGTAGCCGCCGTACGCGCTGGCGAGGAGCAGGCCGGTGTGGAGGACGGGGCCGCCGTGCGGGCGCGGCTCGGTGCCGCGTGCCTCGCGGCGCCGCTGCACGGCCTTGGCGAGGCGCGGCTGGAGGACGATGAGGATCAGGGCGAGCGCGATCAGTACGGGGACGATCGTGTCGAAGGCGTCGGACGGCAGCGCGAGAAGCAGGATCGCGCCCCCCAGACCGCCGATGAGCGCGGTGGCTCCGAGGCGGAGGACCCGGGCGGTCTGTCCGCGCAGCTCGGCGCGGTAGCCGATGGCGCCGCTGATGGAGCCGGGGACGAGCCCCAGGGCGTTGGAGACGTTCGCCGTGATCGGGGGCAGCCCGGTGGCGAGCAGCACCGGGAAGGTGATCAGGGTGCCGGAGCCGACGATGGTGTTGATGGTGCCGGCTCCCACGCCGGCCGCGAATACCGCCAGTGCTTCCCAGATGGACAACGCCATCTCCTTACATGGTCCGTGAGTCGCCTCCCCGCCTCCAAGGTCGAGGGGCCTCACCGATCATGCATGAAGGAGCGTGGGCGTCAGTCGATGGGGGGCTGCTCGCGGCGCTCGGTGCCGCTGCCGCCGGTCTGCTTGGGCACGGAGCCACCGCCGCCCATGCCGGCCATGGGGTTGAAGTTGCCCATGGCGCCGCTGAGGCCCTTGAGGGCGTCGCCGATCTCGCTGGGGACGATCCAGAGCTTGTTGGCATCGCCCTCCGCGATCTTCGGGAGCATCTGCAGGTACTGGTAGGCGAGCAGCTTCTGGTCGGCGTCTCCGGCGTGGATGGACTCGAAGACGGTACGGATGGCCTGTGCCTCGCCCTCTGCCCGCAGCGCGGCCGCCTTGGCCTCACCTTCGGCGCGCAGGATCGCCGACTGCTTCTCACCCTCGGCGGTCAGGATCTGCGACTGCCGGATGCCCTCTGCGGTGAGGATCGCCGCACGCTTGTCACGGTCGGCGCGCATCTGCTTCTCCATCGAGTCCTGGATGGAGGTGGGCGGCTCGATGGCCTTGAGCTCGACGCGGTTGACGCGGATGCCCCACTTGCCGGTCGCCTCGTCGAGGACGCCGCGCAGGGCCGCGTTGATCTCCTCGCGGGAGGTAAGGGTCCGCTCGAGGTCCATGCCACCGATGATGTTGCGCAGGGTGGTGACGGTGAGCTGCTCGATGGCCTGGATGTAGCTGGCGACCTCGTAGGTCGCGGCGCGGGCGTCGGTCACCTGGTAGTAGATGACGGTGTCGATGTTGACGACCAGGTTGTCCTGGGTGATCACCGGCTGGGGCGGGAAGGGGACGACCTGCTCGCGCAGGTCGATGCGGTTGCGGATGGAATCGATGAACGGGACGACGATGTTCAGGCCCGCGTTGAGGGTGCGGGTGTAGCGTCCGAAGCGCTCGACGATGGCGGCGCTGGCCTGTGGGATGACCTGGATCGTCTTGATCAGGGCGATGAAGACCAGCACCACCAGAATGATCAGGACGATGATGATCGGTTGCATCGCGTTCCCTGTGCCCTTCGCTGCCGGATGAGTCTGATGATCAGTTTCCCAGAACACGGGCTGCTCCGTGGGAGGTTCGGCCCGTTCTGCCCGGCGGCTTCAGGACGTTCCGCGCGCGATCCGTGCGGGAACGGGGTGCCGGGCGGGGGAATGCGCGTCACATGACGACGGCGGTCGCCCCGTCGATCTCAATGACGTCGACCTGCTGGCCTTCTTCGTAGGCCATGGTCGCGTCGAAGGCGCGGGCGGACCACACCTCGCCGGCGAGCTTGATCCGGCCGCCGTTGCCGTCGACCCGCTCCAGCACAATGGCCTGACGACCTTTCAGGGCGTCCACCCCGCTGGCGAAACCGGGACTCTGCGATCTGTGCCGATTGGCGATCGGGCGCACGACGGCGATGAGCGCCACCGACACCGCCGCGAACACGAGCACCTGGGCGACCGTGCCGCCGCCGACCGCCGCCACGACGGCCGCGGCCACCGCGCCCGCGGAGAACATTCCGAATTCCGGCATGGCGGTCAGCACGAGCGGAATGCCCAGTCCGACCGCGCCGATCAGCCACCACACCCATGCGTCGATGTCCACATGGGCATGGTAGGTCCGCCGGGCGCGCTCGGGACAGGGGGCGAGGCCGTGTCACCTTGCCCGTAAGGGAGTTGTGCGTATGGGGAGTTGCACGTGCAGGAGTGCCTGTGGGGCATCGCCCCTGCGGGAGTCGCCCGTGAGGCGGTCCAGCGAGCGGGAGTTCAGCCGAGCGGGAGTCCCTGGGCGGACCAGCGCTCGCCGTTGCGCTCGACGACGAGCGGCAGGCCGAAGCAGAGCGAGAGGTTCCGGGAGGTCAGCTCGGTCTCCATCGGGCCGGCGGCGAGCACCTTGCCCTGGCGGATCATCAGCACGTGCGTGAATCCGGGCGCGATCTCCTCGACATGGTGGGTCACCATGATCATGGAGGGGGCGTACGGGTCACGGGCGAGCCGGCCCAGTCGCCGGACCAGGTCCTCACGGCCGCCGAGGTCCAGCCCGGCGGCGGGCTCGTCGAGGAGCAGCAGCTCGGGGTCGGTCATCATGGCGCGGGCGATCAGGGTGCGCTTGCGCTCGCCCTCGGAGAGCGTGCCGAACTTGCGGTCCAGGTACTCGGTCATGCCGAGGCGGTCGAGGAACGCGCGGGCGCGCTGCTCGTCGACCTCGTCGTAGTCCTCGTGCCAGGTCGCGGTCATGCCGTAGGCAGCGGTGAGCACCGTCTGCAGGACGGTCTGGCGCTTGGGGAGCTTGTCCGCCATGGCGATGCCGGCCATGCCGATACGGGGCCGCAGTTCGAAGACGTCGACGGCGCCGAGGCGGTCGCCGAGGATCTGCACCTTGCCGGTGGTCGGAAAGAGATAGCTGGAGGCGAGGTTGAGAAGGGTGGTCTTACCGGCGCCGTTGGGGCCGAGGATCACCCAGCGCTCACCTTCCTTGACCGACCAGGAGACGTCGTCCACCAGAGCGCGTCCGTCGCGGACCACGGATACGTCCACCAGCTCCAGTACATCGCTCATGAGCGCGTAGTCTCCCCATGCAGTCGTCTTGAGGTGTTCGGGTGTGATTCGGGTGCTTTTGTGCACCTGTGGGCACACCACCCAGGGAAAACCTACGCCACCGGGTGAGTGCTCCGGTCGCCCGGCCCGGTCCCTAGGCTGGTGGCATGCTTTCGGAACCTCGCTCAGGACGGTTGGCCGCATGGGGAAATGCCCTGTTGGCCGGACTTGTGTCGCCGGACGACGCCGTGCACGCGATCGTCGGCGACGACGCGGTGCACCGCGTCGAGGGCCTGCCCGGTGAGACGGCGCCGGTCGGTCTCACTCTGGCGCTGGGGCGCCTGCGGGCGCTCGGTGTGACCGGCTTCCGGGTCGCCCTTCCCGCCGCCGGACACCCCTTGGGGCTCAGCGGCCCGCCGGCGTTCAACGCGCGGGCACTCGAGGCGGAGGAAGCCATCGTCGCGACGGGGGCGGCGTACGGGCTGGTGCCCGAGGTGCGCGAGGCCGGCCCGGCCGGTGACGTCCACGTCGAGGTCGTCTGGCACTGCCTGCCGGTACGGGACGCGCCGCCGGCGGACGTGCCCTCGCTCGGCGAGGCGGAGCGTGAACTCGCGGAAGCCCTACGGGACGCGACCGAGACGCTGACGCGGCTCGACGTGGCGGCGTCCGGGCCGATGGCGGAGGCGGCACTCGACGCGTACCGTGCGCGGGCGCAGCGGGGCGCGGCCGAGACGCTGGCCCCGGGCTATCCGCCGCGTGCGGTACGGGTGCTGGAGCTCGCGCAGCGGATCGGTCTGCTGATCTCCGTGGCGTACGAGAACGGGCACGGGGGCGCGGTGAGCGCGTCGGAGATGGCGGCGCGGGGCGAGGCGCTGCGGCCGGTGGAACGGGTGGCGCGGAGGGCGCAGGTGGCGGCGTACAACGCGTATGTGGAGGAACGGGAGCGGAGCTGACGCTCCGCTGCGTGCTTCCCGCCCCGCTGCCGGTGCGGCCGGTTTCGCGGAGCGGAATCCGGCCCGCCTGGGGGCACCTACATCCAGGGCCGCCAGGCCCTGGGGAAGCTTGAAGGCACCGCGCGAGGCGCGATACGGGGTCCGGGGCCTGCCCCCGGTTCGGGAAGAGGCGGGGAAGGGTCGCGCCCCGCGCAGCGGGCACCCGCCCGTGCACGGAACGCCGCGCGGCCCCGGGGGGCCGCGCCCCGGGGCCGTGCGGTCGGTCGCGCGTGGCGTCAGCCGTTGACGCCGACGTTGCCGAACGCCGGGTTCAGCAGGCCGATCACGTTCACCGAGTTGCCGACCACGTTCACGGGGACGTGCACCGGCACCTGGACCAGGTTGCCCGAGAGGACGCCCGGGGAATGCACAGCCTCGCCGTGGGCGTGCGAGCCGCCGGTCGTGGCCGACGCGACACCGGCGCCCGCCGCGACGAGGCTTCCGGCGATCATCGTGAGGGCTGCGGCCTTCTTCAGGTTCTTCACTTCGTCATTCCTCCTGAGCACTCGCTGCGGCCGGCCGCCGCAGCACGCCATGGAGAACGGCCGCGAGTGGATCAGGATGCGCCGTGTGGGTGACATACACCCGACAGTATGAATCTCGGATCGGAGGATGACGCTCCGCTCAATCCGTCGTCCCGTGCCGGACCGCCCACAGCGCCGCCTGCGTGCGGTCCGCCACGTCCAGCTTCATCAGGATGTTCGAGACGTGCGTCTTGACGGTCTTCTCCGAGAGGACCAGCGCCCGCGCGATCTCCCGGTTCGAACGTCCGTCCGCGATGAGGCCGAGCACCTCGCGCTCCCGCTCCGTGAGGCTGTTCCCGCGGCCCGTGCCGTTGCCCGGATCGCCTTCGGACAGCAGCGCCCCCGCGATCTCCTGCTGGAGCAGCACATGACCCGCGTGCACGGAACGGATGGCGCCGGCCAGCGCCTCGGGGTCCACGTCCTTGTACACGTATCCCGAAGCGCCCGCGCGCAAGGCGGGAACGACCGTGCGCTGCTCGGTGAAGCTGGTCACGATGAGGACCTTGGCCGGATTGGCCAGCTCTCTCAGCTTCCGCAGGGCGTCGATGCCGTCCATCCCCGGCATCTTGACGTCCATCAGGACGACGTCCGGCTTCAGCTCCTCGGTGAGGACGACGCCCTCCGCGCCGTCGCCCGCCTCGCCGACGACCTCTATGTCGTCCTGGACCTCCAGGAACGTGCGCAGGCCGCGGCGCACCACCTGATGGTCGTCGACCAGCAGCACGCGGATCCTCTTGTCAGCCACCGGGGACCTCCATCTCGACCGTGGTGCCCCTGCCGGGCGCCGATTCGACCTTGAGCCTGCCCCCGACTCCGCTCGCCCTGTCCCGCATGGAGACGAGCCCCAAGTGGCGACCGGCACGGCGGACCGTGCGCGGCTCGAAGCCCTTGCCGTCGTCCGTGACGGAGAGGACGGCGCCCTGGCCCCGGCGGATCAGCGCCACGTCCACCTGAGCCGCGCCGGAATGACGCAGCGCGTTGTGCAGAGCCTCCTGGGCAACCCTCAGCAGCGCCTCCTCCTGGGCGGCGGGCAGCGCCCTGATCCCGCAGGTGTCGAAGGTGACGCGCGCACTGTGGGCACGGTCGAGGACCTGTATCTGGGTGCGGAGGGTGTTGACCAGGCCGTCCTCGTCGAGCGCGGCGGGGCGCAGCTCCACGACGGCGGCGCGCAACTCGTCCGCGGCCTCCGCGGCGAGGACCGCCACCTGCTGGAGCTCGCCCTTGGCACGGGCGGGGTCGCGGTCCACGAGCGCGGCTGCGGCCTGGGCGGTCAGCCGGAGGGAGAACAGCTTCTGGCTCACGGCGTCGTGCAGCTCGTGGGCGAGACGGGAGCGCTCCTCCGCGATGGTGAGCTCGCGGCTGCGCTCGTAGAGGCGGGCGTTGGTGAGGGCGATCGCGGCGTGCTGGGCGAGGATGCCCAGCAGTTCCTCGTCCTCCTCCGTGAAACCGCAGCCGCCCTCCGGCTTGGGGCACCGCTTGTTCGCCAGGAACAGGGCGCCCATGGTCTCCTCGCCGTCCTTGATCGGCAGGCCGAGGAAGTCCGACATGTCGGGGTGGGCCGACGGCCAGCCCTCGAAGCGGGGGTCCTTGCGGACGTCCGCGAGCCGCTCCGGCTTCGCGTCGCGGAGCATCGCGGCGAGGATGCCGTGCTGCCGGGGCAGCGGGCCTATCGCCTTCCACTGGGCGTCGCTGACACCGTCGACGACGAACTGGGCGAAGCCTCCGTGGTCGTCGGGCACACCCAGCGCCGCGTACTCGGCGTCGAGGAGTTCACGCGCCGAGGCCACGATCGTCTTCAGCACGTCGCGCACCTCGAGGCGCCTGCTCATCGCGAGGAGCGCGGTGCTCACGGCCGCGAGGCCGGAGCCGGGTCGGTGACTCATGGACCAACCGTACCGGCGGGCTGTGACGGTCCGTATCGGTCCCGGGACCGCGTCCGCGTAGGGCTGCGGACGTAGGTCGAAGTGCCTTGTGGACCAGGGCCTCGGGCACGAGGCGGCGGGACCGGCCGCGTTCCTACGTTGAGTCCATCCATGTCGGACAGCGACAGCGGACAGCACGAGGCAAGGGGATGGGCACCATGGCGGTAGCAGTGATCACCGGAGCGTCGAAAGGCCTGGGGCGGGCGCTGGCGGCGGCTCTCGCACGGCAGGGCTGGGACCTGGTCCTGGGCGCCAGGACCGCGGCGGTACTGAAGGAGAGCGCGGAGCACGCGGCGCAGTACGGCACCCGGGTCGTGGCGGTGGCAGGGGACGTGACGGACGCCGGACACCGCGGCGAGCTGGTGGCGGCGGCCGGGCGGCTGGGCGGTCTCGATCTGCTGGTGAACAACGCGAGCGCGCTGGGCGCCGAGCCGCTGGTGCGGCTGGAGGCGCTGTCGCCGGCGGGGCTTCGGGCGGCACTGGAGACCAACGTGGTCGCTCCGCTGGGCCTGGTCCAGGAGGCGCTGCCCCTGCTGCGGGCGTCGCGGACGGGTGGGGCGGTCGTCGCGGTCAGCTCGGACGCCGCGACCACGGCCTACGAGACCTGGGGCGGCTACGGCGCCTCGAAGGCAGCGCTCGACCAACTCGCCGCCGTGCTGGCGGTGGAGGAGCCGGGTCTACGGGTGTGGAGCGTCGACCCGGGTGACATGCAGACGGACCTGTACGCCGCCGCGGTGCCGGACGACGACGACCCTCGCCCCTCCCCCGGGTCCGTGGCGCCCGCCTTCCTGCGACTACTCGGGGAGCGGCCCGCCAGCGGCCGGTACGCGGCCACGTCGCTGCTGGGGACCCGATGAGGACGGGGCAGCGCACGGTGGCCGTCCTGGAGACCCTGCGGGTGCCGGAGGAACTGTCCGCCCGGGAGCCGGCGGAGGAGCGCGGGTCGGGCCGGGACGACGTGAGGCTGCTGGTCTCGCGGGGCACTGAGGTGTCCCACCACCACTTCCGCGACCTGCCGGGCCGGCTGCGTGCCGGCGACGTGCTGGTCGTCAACACGTCGGCGACCCTGGCAGCCGCCATTGACGGGCGGCTCGGCGGCGAGGCGGTCGTGGTGCACTTCTCGACACGCGGGGACCTGGGGCGATGGGCGGTGGAGCTGCGCCGGCCCGACGGCGCGGGCAGCACCCTGCCGCGCGCCGGGGGGCCGGCGGGGGCCGTCGTACGAGTACCGGGCGGGGGCGAGCTTGTGCTCGAGACGCCGCTCGTGCCGGGCGGCGAGCGCCTGTGGTGGGCGACGGCGTCCGTGGACGTTCCGGCGCTGCTGGGGCGGTACGGCAGGCCGATCCGCTACCGCTACACGGCACGCGACCAGCCCCTGTCCGCCTATCAGACGGTCTTCGCGCTGCCCTCCCCCGACGGTTCGGGGTCCGCGGAGATGCCGAGCGCAGCCCGTCCCTTCACGCCCGGTGCGGTGGCGGACCTGGTGAGCAGGGGGGTGCAGTTCGCGCCGCTCGTGCTCCATACAGGCGTGGCCTCGGCGGAGGCGCACGAGCCGCCCTACCCGGAGCGCTTCGAGGTGCCGGCGGCCACGGCGTGGCTGGTGAACGCGGCACGAGCGGCCGGGGGCCGGATCGTGGCGGTGGGCACGACGGCCGTGCGGGCCCTGGAGTCGGCGGCGGACGGCGAGGGGGTGGTGCGTCCTGTCTCCGGCTGGACGGACCTTGTCGTGACCCCCCGACGGGGTGTGCGGGCGGTGGACGGGCTGCTGACAGGACTGCACGAACCGGAGGCGTCGCACCTGCTGATGCTGGCGGCCATCGCCGGGAGGGATGCTCTGACCTGCGCGTACGACGAGGCGTTGAGGCGGCGGTACCTCTGGCACGAGTTCGGCGACGTCCATCTCGTACTCCCTGCGGAGGGCCCTCACTAAATGAATTGCTGACGCAACATACGGTGAGAACGGGGCGGGTCCGATGTGAGCCCTCGCATAGGGCCCAGATCACTTACGAGACTCTTTAGTTGATACAAAAGGGGCATCTGAGCACGGACAGCACAGGCGAATCCGGACATTGGGAACATGTGATCCACTACCGCGGATCGTACGTCACACCTTTGCCACGCGATTTTGCGCCAGCTAAGAATTGCCGACGTCGCTACCGAACAGCGCAGAGCCGACCGGCCTGGAGCGACTTTCCGCTATTCGAAGAGGTACGTCTGTATGTCCGCGTTCATCACCCCTGAGATCCGCCGCCGCCTCAAGAACCGTAAGACCGCCGTGGCCGGCATCGCCGCCGTCGCCGCCACGACCGTCGCGCTCTCGCTCGCCCCGTCGGGCGAAGCCGAGGCCGGCGTGAAGACCGAGGCAGCAGCCGCGGCGGCGCCCGTCGCGTGGAAGGCCGATGCCAAGCAGGTCTCGGCCGTCCACGAGAGCATCACCAGCCAGAAGTCCGCCTTCGAGGCCCAGCTCCAGGCCACCCAGGCCAAGGCCAAGGCCGAGGCGAAGGCGAAGGCCGAGAAGGCCGCCGCCGAGAAGAAGGCAGCCGCCAAGGCCGCCGCCGAGAAGCGCGCCAAGGAGCAGGCCGCGAGCCGCTCCGCCGCCCGCCCGGCGAAGGTGACCTACCCGAACAACCTGGACGGGTGGATCCGCGAGGCCATGTCGATCATGAAGAAGCACGACATCCCCGGCAGCTACGAGGGCATCCACCGCAACATCATGCGGGAGTCCTCCGGTGACCCGCGGGCCATCAACAACTGGGACATCAACGCCATCAACGGTGTCCCCTCGAAGGGCCTGCTGCAGGTCATCAAGCCGACCTTCGACGCCTACCACGTCGCCGGCACCTCGTGGGACCAGTACGACCCGGTCGCCAACATCGTCGCCGCCTGCAACTACGCGGCCGACCGTTACGGCTCGATGGACAACGTCAACAGCGCCTACTGAGGCACTGCTGCGCTGAGCCGGCAGCACAACCGGCGGACACGAACAGACGCTGAAGGGCGCACCCCGCGCAGGGTGCGCCCTTCGGCGTCGTGCTGTCAGCGCGTGACGTGCGTCACTTGCGCATGACCTCGGGCTCGTGGCGGCGCAGGAAGCGGGCGACGAGCACACCGCACAGGGCGCCGAGAGCGATCAGTGCGGCCATGTCCATGCCCCAGGCGGCAGCCTCGTGGTCCCACAGGGGGTCGGTGCTGGTCGGGTCGTCCGTGTTCGGGTTGATCCTGTTGAAGTCCAGCGTGGTACCGGCGGCCGCGACCGCCCAGCGCGACGGCATGAGGTACGAGAACTCGTTCACGCCGACAGTGCCGTGCAGGATGAACAGGCAGCCGGTGAACACGACCTGGATGATCGCGAACATCACCAGCAGCGGCATGGTCTTCTCCGCGGTCTTCACCAGAGCGGAGATGATCAGTCCGAACATCATCGACGTGAAGCCGAGAGCCATGATCGGCAGCGAGAGCTCGAGCATGACCGCCCCGCCGAGGACCAGCCCCTCTTCCGGGAGCTCGCGGGTGGCGAAGCCGATGGCCCCCACCAGACCGCCCTGGATCACGGTGATCATGCCGAGGACGACGACCTTGGACATCAGGTACGCGGAGCGTGACAGTCCGGTCGCGCGCTCCCGCTCGTAGATCACCCGCTCCTTGATCAGCTCACGGACGGAGTTCGCCGCGCCGGCGAAGCAGGCGCCGACCGCGAGGATCAGCAGCACCGTGGTGGCCGTGCCGTTCGGGATGATCCGGCCGGTCTGCGCGTTCTGGTTCACCAGCAGACCCTTGTCCGGGTCGATGAGCAGGCTCACCGCGCCCAGCACCGCCGGCAGGATCAGCATGAGGGCCATGAAGCCCTTGTCGGACACGATCACCGAGACGTAGCGGCGGATCAGGGTGAACAGCTGGGATCCCCAGCTCTGCGGCTTCGGCGGACGCATCTGCTGCGCCGGCGGCATGTTCACGGACTGCGCGGCGACGGCGTCGATGTCCGCCGCGTACATCTGGTAGTGCTGCGAACCGCGCCAGCGGCCGGCCCAGTCGTAGTCGCGGTAGTTCTCGAACGCGGAGAACACGTCGGCCCAGGTGCTGTAGCCGAAGAAGTTGAGCGCCTCCTCCGGCGGACCGAAGTAGGCCACAGAACCGCCGGGAGCCATCACCAGGAGCTTGTCGCACAGCCCCAGCTCGGCCACGGAGTGCGTGACGACGAGGACCGTACGGCCGTCGTCCGCGAGGCCGCGCAGCAGCTGCATGACGTCACGGTCCATGCCCGGGTCGAGACCGGAGGTCGGCTCGTCGAGGAAGATCAGCGACGGCTTGGTCAGCAGCTCGAGGGCGACCGACACGCGCTTGCGCTGGCCGCCGGAGAGCGAGGTGACCTTCTTGTCCTTGTGGATGTCGAGCTTCAGCTCGCGCAGCACCTCGTCGATACGGGCCTCGCGCTCGGCCTCGGCGGTGTCGCCGGGGAAGCGGAGCTTGGCCGCGTACTTCAGCGCCTTACGGACGGTGAGCTCCTTGTGCAGGATGTCGTCCTGCGGAACCAGACCGATGCGCTGGCGCAGTTCGGCGAACTGCTTGTAGAGGCTGCGGTTGTCGTAGAGGACGTCGCCCTGGTTGGCGGGCCGGTAGCCGGTGAGCGCCTTGAGCAGGGTGGACTTTCCGGAGCCGGACGGGCCGATGACACCGATCAGCGACTTCTCCGGAACACCGAAGGAGACGTCACGCAGGATCTGCTTGCCGCCGTCGACGGTGACCGTGAGGTGGCGGGCCGAGAAGGAGACCTCGCCGGTGTCGACGAACTCCTCGAGCTGGCCGCCGACGATACGGAACGTGGAGTGGCCGACGCCGACGATGTCGTTCGGGCCGATGAGGACCGTGCCGGACTTGGCGATCGGCTGACCGTTGACGTAGGTGCCGTTGTGGGAACCGAGGTCACGGATCTCGAAGCGGCCGTCGGGGTGCGCGGTGAACTCGGCGTGATGGCGCGAGACCTGCAGGTCGGAGACGACCAGCTCGTTCTCGAGCGCACGGCCGATGCGCATGACGCGGCCCAGGGAGAGCTGGTGGAACGTCGTCGGGCTGCGGTCGCCGTGGACCGGCGGGACGCCCTGGGCGCTCTGCACCCCTTGCTGGTGCGGGACCTGCGGCTGCTGTGCCTGCGGGGGCTGCTGCCACCCCTGCTGGGCGGGCTGCTGCGGCGGCTGCGGCCAGCCCTGCTGCTGCGGCTGCTGCTGCACCGGCGCCTGCGCGGCCTGCTGCGGCGCACCCTGGGCGTAGGCGCCGGCGCCCGCCACCGCGCCGACGCCGCTCAGGCCGAGGCGCGGACCGTCGGTGGCGTTGCCAAGGTGCACCGCTGTGCCGGGGCCGATCTCCATCTGGTGGATCCGCTGGCCCTGCACATACGTGCCGTTGGTGCTGCCGTGGTCCTCGATGACCCAACTGCGCCCGCCCCAGCTGATCGTGGCGTGCCGCCACGAGACCCGGGCGTCGTCGATCACCACATCGCCCTGGGGATCACGGCCCAGGGTGTACGACCTGGACGGATCGAGCGTCCAGGTGTTTCCGTTCAATTCCAGTACGAGTTCCGGCACTCCATGCCCCACTAGTTGTCCCCCGAGCTTCCCCGTTGCCGGGAGTCTAGGGAAGGCGAACATCGTGGGGAACTATTTCAGGCCCGGTCCCGTATCCGAAAGCCGGGCCGTGTGAAGACCTCGTTCGGTACCGAGTTGGGACGTTCGCCGACGCGGCGGGACCGGGTCGGCAGCGACGATCACCCACGAGTGGTGCCGGATATGCGTGAACCGAATAATCCGCGCCATACCGGTCGGATGCTCCACCCCCGGCCGCACGGGCGTGCGTCGGCCGCTCAGGTGTCCGCCAGGCGGGACGGGACCGCTCCTCCCGGCCGTCGCCCGATACGGTGGTAGCACCATGAGCGCATCTCAGCCCCCTCCCGACGCCGATGTCCCCACCCTTCTCGTGAAGATCTTCGGGAAGGACCGCCCGGGGATCACCGCCGGGCTCTTCGACACCCTCGCCGCGTACGCCGTCGATGTCGTCGACATCGAGCAGGTCGTCTCCCGTGGCCGCCTCGTGCTCTGCGCGCTCGTCACGGCACCGACGGCCGGCGGGGCCACCGAGGGCGACCTGCGGGCCACCGTGCACAGCTGGGCCGACTCCCTGAAGCTGCAGGCCGAGATCATCTCCGGTACGGGCGACAACCGGCCGCGCGGCAGCGGGCGTTCGCACGTCACCGTGCTCGGCCACCCGCTCACCGCGGAGTCGACCGCGGCCATAGCGGCCACCATCGCCGGCACCGGCGGCAACATCGACCGCATCTTCCGGCTCGCGAAGTACCCGGTGACCGCCGTGGAGTTCGCGGTCTCCGGCGTGGAGACCGAACCGTTGCGGACGGCGCTGGCCATGGAGGCCGCCGAGATCGGCGTCGACGTGGCCGTCGTCTCCGCGGGACTGCACCGGCGGGCACAGCGGCTGGTGGTCATGGACGTGGACTCCACGCTCATCCAGGACGAGGTCATCGAGCTGTTCGCGGCCCACGCCGGCTGCGAGGACCAGGTCGCGGAGGTGACCGCCGCGGCGATGCGCGGCGAGCTGGACTTCGAGCAGTCGCTGCACGCGCGGGTGGCGCTGCTGGAGGGCCTCGACGCCTCCGTGGTGGACAAGGTGCGTACGGAGGTGCGGCTCACTCCGGGTGCGCGGACCCTGATCCGCACGCTGAAGCGGCTGGGCTACCAAGTGGGCGTCGTGTCCGGCGGCTTCACCCAGGTCACCGACGACCTCAAGGAGCGGCTCGGGCTCGATTTCGCGTCGGCGAACACTCTGGAGATCGAGGACGGGAAGCTCACCGGCCGGGTCGTCGGCGAGATCGTGGACCGGGCCGGCAAGGCCCGGTTGCTGCGCCGCTTCGCTGCCGAGGCCGGGGTCCCGCTCGCCCAGACGGTCGCGATCGGCGACGGCGCCAACGACCTCGACATGCTGAACGCCGCGGGGCTCGGCGTCGCGTTCAACGCCAAGCCCGTCGTGCGCAAGGCCGCGCACACCGCGGTCAACGTGCCCTTCCTCGACACGGTGCTCTATCTGCTGGGCATCACCCGTGAAGAGGTCGAGGCAGCCGACGACGGCACCGGCGAGCACTGACGTCCGCGAACACGAAGCGGCAGGGCCCCGGCACACTCGGTGTGCCGGGGCCCTGCCGCTGTTCGTGCCGGATCACTCGTGCGGGGTCCAGTAGTCGAGCAGCTTGCCCACGCCGTGCTCCACGGACTTCCACGGTCCGCTGATCGCAAGGACGGCGAACGCCGAGGTCGGGAAGCCGTCGCTGGTCATCCGGGCCAGCGCGTCACCCTCCGTGCTGCCCGCGAGGGCGTCCGCCAACGCGTGCATACCGGGGTTGTGGCCGATGACGAGCAGGTCGTTGACGTCGTCCGGGGTCTCGGTCAGCAGGGCGAGCAGATCGCCGAGGGAGGCCTCGTAGAGCCGCTCCTCGTAGACGGTCTTCGGGCGGTGCGGCAGCTCATGCACCGCGAGCTTCCATGTCTCGCGGGTCCTGACCGCTGTCGAGCACAGGGCCAGGTCGAAATCGATACCGGTCTCCGCGAGCCGGCGGCCGGCCACCGGGGCGTCCTTCCGGCCGCGCTCGGCGAGCGGGCGCTCATGGTCGGACACCTGGGGCCAGTCGGCCTTCGCGTGCCGGAGGAGGACGATCCTGCGGGATTCGGGAGGTCCGGGGGGTGTCCCACCGGAAGACACAGCGGCGCTCATGTCACCCAGCTTCGCATGAAATGAGCCAGCGGGCGCAGGGTGTTGACGTGCTCCGCCGTGAAGAGTGACCCCGTCAACGGGCCAGCATCCGGTGCACGAGCCGGATGAACTCGCCGACCCCCTGTTCGTCGCCCGCCGCGGCGTGTGCCTGCCCCGGACCGGCGATCAGCAGGAGCAGCGCGCAGAAGGCGATCACGGGGAGTGCCAGCGCCCACCAGGGCAGCTCGCCCCTGGCGACGCCCGGTGACCGGGTGAGGGACCGGGGGTGCGTGTGGGCCGGCATGGCCGCCTCCGTGCGTCGAGAGGTCGAGTCCCTCAAACGTACGGATCATGGACGGCCGGGCCCATCCGGTGGCCCACCCACTTCACCCTGAACCTGGCCCCCTAGGGGAAGGTGGTGCCAGCACCACCCTCGTCCTCGTCGGGGGAGGGAGGCGCCCCGGTGCCGGGCCGGTGCGGGGCGGACTCAGGGAGCGGCGATCGTGGCGATGATCGAGATGACCACGCCGATGAGCAGGATCAGGCCGAAGATGCCGAGGAGCTTCTTCTGGCCGTTCTGGGGTTCGGGTCGAGCACTGGCATGGTCTCAGTCTCGCACCCCGGTCTCGTCCTCGATCGTCCGGTCCCTGCCCGCGAGGACGCCCATGGCGATCTGGGGCACGAGAAGGGCGGCCATCAGCCCGATCGGAAGGCCCCAGCCGCCGCTGTGCTGATAGAGCACACCGACCAGGAGCGGCCCGGGGATGGAGATCAGATAGCCGGTCGACTGGACGAACGCGGAGAGCCGCACGACGCCCGCACCGGTCCTCGACCGCATGCCGATCATGGTGAGCGCCAGCGGGAACGCGCAGTTCGAGATGCCCAGCAGCAGCGCCCACGCCCACGCGCCCGCCGCCGGTGCCAGCAGGAGTCCCAGGTAGCCGGTCAGGCCGCACAGGCCGAGTGCGATCGCGATGGGTCCCTGCTGGTTCAGCCGGGTCGCCAGTCGCGGAATGACGAAGGCCAGCGGCACGCCCATGACCATGGTGACGGCGAGCAGCACGCCGGCGGTCTGCGCGGAGACACCCGCGTCGCGGAAGATCTGCGGCATCCAGCCCATCGTGATGTACGCGCCGGTCGCCTGGAGCCCGAAGAAGCAGGCCAGGGCCCAGGCGGTCGGGCTGCGGGTGATCCGCGGAGCCGGGGTGGGCTCGTCCCCCCGCTCCGTCCGCGCCGTGCCGTCCTCGCGGTCGCGGTCGCGCACCAGCCCGAGCCAGGGCAGTACGGCGACGGCAGCCAGCAGCGCCCAGACGGCGAGGCCGACCCGCCAACTGCCGCCCAGCGTGTTCGTGATGGGCACGGTCGCGGCCGCCGCCACGGAGGTGCCGAGCGCCAGCGCCATCGAGTAGAGGCCGGTCATGGAACCGACCCGGCCGGGGAAGTAGCGCTTGACGATCACGGGCATCAGCACGTTGCTGACGGCGATGCCCATCAGGGCGAGTGCGCTGGCGGCGAGGAACCCGCCCGTACCACCGGCGAAGGGCCGTACGGCGAGCCCCGTCGCGATGGCCGCCATTCCGGCGCACAGGACGGCGCCGGGTCCGAAGCGGCGGGCGAGGCGGGGGCCGCGGTGCCGAAGAGTGCGAAACACAGCGGCGGGACGGAGGTGAGCATGCCGGCCACGCTGCCGCTCATGTGCAGCCCGGTCCTGGCCTCTTCGAGCAGCGCTCCGAGGCTTGTGATGGCGGGGCGCAGGTTGAGCGCGGCGAGGACGATGCCGACGAGGACGAGCCGGGTGATCCACGTCGGGCCCGTGCGGGCGGCAGAATCCTGGGGAGCAGGGGCCGTCGCGGCGGGGCTCAGTGTGCGGGTCTCGTCAGGCATTGGCCCATCATAGAATCATGGGATGATTGGTTGTCCAATCCTGGACGACACCTCGGCCGTCGGCCGCCTCAGGGCGTCAGGCGGACGCCTTCACGACAAGGAGCACCATGGCGCTGTCCTCTCCCCGGCGTTCCGCACTGTCCGACCAGGTGATCGCCCAGTTGCGGAACCAGATCACCTCGGGCGAGTGGCCGGTGGGTTCGCGGATCCCGACCGAACCGGAACTCGTCGAACAGCTCGGCGTCGCCCGCAACACGGTGCGCGAGGCAGTGCGGGCGCTGGCCCACAACGGGCTGCTCGACATCCGGCAGGGCTCGGGACGTACGTGCTGGCCACCAGCGAGCTCGCAGGCGTCATGCACCGGCGGTTCGCCGACGCCGACCCACGGCACATCGCCGAGCTGCGCTCCACCATGGAGTCCTCCGCGGCCAGGCTGGCTGCCGAGCGGCGCACCGACCGCGACCTCAGGCAGCTGGACGCCCTCCTGGCGAGGCGCGAGGAGGCATGGGCGTCCGGCGTCGCGGAGGCGTTCGTGGCCGCCGACGCGACGTTCCACCTCGCCGTGGTGGCCGCCTCGCACAACGAGGTGCTGACCGGGCTCTACGCCGACCTCGGGGATCTGCTGCGTGACTGGCTGCGTGAGGACGTCGGCCAGGAACTGCGCCCCGAGCACCACATGGACCACGCGCGGATGGTCGAGGCGATCCGCGCGGGAGACGGCGACGCGGCGGCCTCGGAGGCCGCGGGCTACCCGTTCATGTGCCTGCGTCGGCCCGCGGCGGCTGGTGGCTGATCCACACCGAGCGGATCTCCTTCCAGCACCGCCCGGTCAGTTCCCCGTACTCGGCCGGGCGGAGCAGGACCGGGGCGGTGTCCGCGTCGACGTCCCACCAGCGGTCGCACTCGACGTGCAGCCGCACGCGATCGGCGGCGGGAAACGGGTTGTGGCAGTAGGCGGTGACCCGGGAGCCTTCCACGACGGTGCTGCACCGCGCCTGGTACGACGGCCGCTGCGCCGGGCGGGGGTCCTGCGTCTCCTGACGGAACTGAAGGGCGGTGAAGGTGATCACCCACACGAGGACCGTCGCGGCGGCCAGAGCGGAGGCGTTGCGCCATTTCGTACGCACGAGCAGGACCTCCTCGGCCGGGCTGCGGCGCACGCGCCACAACAGCACCACAAGGAAGATGTGCTCCTCCAGCATCGCCGCCCTCGCCGCCGCCCGCCGCGTCGCTGAGCCGAACGAGGGACGCCCCGCCCACCGCGCCGGGCGGTGGACGGGGCGTCCCTGGTGTACGTATGTGCTGGTCAGGCACCCATGATGTGCACGCCGCCGTCGACGTGGACGATCTCGCCGGTGGTCTTCGGGAAGAAGTCCGAGAGCAGCGCGACGACACCGCGGCCGGCGGGCTCGGGGTCGGCCATGTCCCACTCGAGCGGGGAACGCTCGTCCCACACCTTCGCGAGGTCGGAGAAGCCGGGGATGGACTTGGCGGCCATCGAGCCGAGCGGGCCCGCCGAGATCAGGTTGCAGCGCACATTGCGCGAGCCCAGGTCACGGGCCAGGTAACGGCTGGTGGCCTCGAGCGCGGCCTTCGCCGGGCCCATCCAGTCGTACTGCGGCCAGGCGAACTGCGCGTCGAAGGTCAGGCCGACGACCGAGCCGCCGTTCTGCATCAGCGGCATACAGGCCATCGTCAGGGACTTCAGCGAGAACGCGGAGACGTGCATCGCGGTCGACACCGACTCGAAGGGCGTGTTGAGGAAGTTGCCGCCGAGAGCGTCCTGCGGGGCGAAGCCGATCGAGTGGACGACCCCGTCCAGACCGCCGAGCTCCTCGCGCACGAGCTCCTCGACCCTGGCCAGGTGCTCGTCGTTGGTGACGTCGAGCTCGATGACCTTGGCGGGCCTGGGCAGCTTCTTGGCGATGCGCTCGGTCAGGGTGGGCCGCGGGAAGGCGGTCAGAATGACCTCCGCGCCCTGCTCCTGGGCCACCTTGGCGGTGTGGAAGGCGATGGAGGACTCCATCAGCACACCGCTGATCAGGACGCGCTTGCCCTCGAGAATTCCGCTCATGTGATCAGTGACCCATGCCCAATCCGCCGTCAACGGGGATGACGGCTCCAGTGATGTACGAGGCGTCGTCGGAGGACAGGAAGCGCACAGCCGCGGCGATCTCCTCCGGCTTCGCGTAACGGCCGAGCGGCACCTGCGAGACGATGCCCGCGCGCTGCTCGTCGGTGAGCACCTGCGTCATGTCGGTGTCGACAAAACCGGGTGCGACGACGTTGAAGGTGATGTTCCGCGAACCGAGCTCACGGGCCAGCGAGCGGGCGAAGCCCACCAGGCCGGCCTTCGAGGCGGCGTAGTTGGCCTGCCCGGCCGACCCGAGCAGCCCGACGACGGAGGAGATCAGCACGACACGGCCCTTCTTGGCGCGCAGCATGCCGCGGTTGGCGCGCTTGACGACCCGGAAGGTGCCGGTGAGGTTGGTGTCGAGGACGGAGGTGAAGTCGTCCTCCGACATCCGCATCAGAAGCTGGTCCTTGGTGATGCCGGCGTTGGCGACCAGCACCTCCACATTGCCGTGCTTCTCCTCGATCTCCTTGTAGGCCTGCTCCACCTGCTCGGCGTCGGTGATGTCACAGCGGACGGGCATGCAGCCCGCCTCGACGAGCTCGGCGGGCGGCTCGCCCGACCGGTAGGTGATGGCGACCTTGTCGCCGTTCTCGGCGAAAGCGCGGGCGATGGCGAGGCCGATGCCCCGGTTTCCTCCGGTGACGAGAACCGAGCGGCTCAACGGATCACCCTTTCGTCAGTGGTCTGGAGCACCTGGCAGCCAGGCGACTACCCGAAAACCTATCGGTCCGGTCCGTCGTACGGGGAATCGGTCCCTGACAGCACCGCAGATCAGTCACTGTCGGGTCCCTACAGAAGAGGACCGCGCGGCATCCTCCACAACCCGCTGGGCAACGGGCCCCCCGTCGCGACATGATCGGGGCGACCCGTCGCGACGACAGGAGACATCCGTGCCTCATTCCATCGACGAAGCCTTCACGGCGCTGCCGCTGCGGGCGCTCGCCGACGCGGCACTCGCCCGGGCCCGCGCGCTCGGCGCCGAGCACGCCGACTTCCGTCTCGAGCGCGTACGCAGTGCGTCCTGGCGGCTGCGTGACGCCAAGCTCGCCGGTTCCTCCGACACCACGGACCTCGGGTACGCCGTGCGCGTCGTGCACGGGGGTGCGTGGGGCTTCGCCTCGGGGGTGGATCTCACCATGGACGCCGCGGCGCGGGTCGCGGGCCAGGCGGTGGCGATGGCGAAGTTGTCGGCGAAGGTGATCGCGGCGGCCGGGTCCGACGAGCGGGTGGAGCTGGCGGACGAGCCGGTGCACTCGGACAGGTCGTGGGTCTCCTCGTACGAGATCGACCCCTTCGAGGTACCCGACGAGGAGAAGACCGCGCTGCTCGCCGACTTCAGCGGCCGGCTGCTGCGGGCGGACGGCGTGGCGCACGTGGACGCGTCGCTGCTCACCGTCCACGAGAACAAGTTCTACGCGGACACGGCCGGTACCGTCACCACCCAGCAGCGGGTCCGGCTGCACCCGCAGCTCACCGCGGTCGCCGTCGACGGCACCACCGGCGAGTTCGACTCGATGCGCACGATCGCGCCGCCGGCCGGCCGCGGCTGGGAGTACCTGACCGGCACGGGCTGGGACTGGGACCGGGAACTGGAGGAGATCCCCGGACTGCTCGCGGAGAAGATGCGCGCGCCGAGCGTCGAGTCCGGCCGCTACGACCTGGTGGTCGACCCGTCGAACCTGTGGCTGACGATCCACGAGTCGATCGGCCACGCCACCGAGCTGGACCGGGCGCTCGGCTACGAGGCCGCGTACGCCGGAACGTCGTTCGCGACTTTCGACCAGCTGGGGAAGCTGGCGTACGGCTCGTCCGTGATGAACGTGACCGGCGACCGGACGGCCGAGCACGGGCTGGCGACGATCGGGTACGACGACGAGGGCGTCGAGGCGCAGAGCTGGGACCTGGTCAAGGACGGCACGCTGGTCGGCTACCAGCTGGACCGGCGGATCGCGAAGCTGACGAACCTCGGCCGCTCCAACGGCTGCGCCTACGCCGACTCCCCCGCGCACGTCCCGGTGCAGCGGATGGCGAACGTGTCGCTCCGCCCGGATCCGGGCGGCCTGTCGACGGAGGACCTGATCGGCGGGGTCGAGCGCGGGATCTACGTCGTCGGCGACCGGTCGTGGTCCATCGACATGCAGCGCTACAACTTCCAGTTCACCGGGCAGCGGTTCTTCCGGATCGAGAACGGCCGGCTGGCCGGACAGCTCCGGGACGTCGCTTACCAGGCGACGACCACCGAGTTCTGGGGCTCCATGGAGAAGGTCGGCGGCCCGCAGACCTATGTGCTCGGCGGCGCGTTCAACTGCGGAAAGGCCCAGCCGGGCCAGGTCGCCGCGGTCTCCCACGGCTGCCCCTCCGCCCTCTTCCGGGGCGTCAACATTCTGAACACAACGCAGGAGGCCGGCCGATGAGCCCCCGTACGACCAAGCCGCACGAGATCGTCGAGCGGGCTCTCGCGCTGTCCACCGCCGACGGCTGTGTCGTCATCGCCGACGAGGAGTCGTCCGCCAATCTGCGCTGGGCCGGCAATGCCCTGACCACCAACGGCGTCACCCGCGGCCGCACCCTCACCGTCATCGCGACCGTCGACGGCGCCGAGGGAACCGCCTCCGGCGTGGTGTCCCGGTCCGCGGTGACGGCCGCCGACCTCGAGCCGCTGGTGCGCGCCGCCGAGGCGGCCGCCCGCGGTGCCGGTCCCGCGGAGGACGCCCAGCCGCTGGTCGAGGGCACCCCGGCGTCCCCCGACTTCACGGACGCTCCCGCCGAGACCGGCTCCGCCGTGTTCGCCGACTTCGCACCGGCCCTCGGCGAGGCCTTCGCCCGGGCCCGGGCCGGCGGCCGGGAGCTGTACGGCTTCGCCAACCACGAGATGACCTCCACGTATGTGGGCACCTCCACCGGACTGCGGCTGCGGCACGACCAGCCGAACGGCACCCTCGAGCTGAACGCCAAGTCCCCGGACCGTACGCGCTCGGCGTGGGCGGGACGTTCCACGCGGGACTTCAAGGACGTCGACCCGGGCGTGATGGACGCCGAGCTGGCGCAGCGCCTGGTGTGGGCGCAGCGCCGCACCGAGCTGCCCGCGGGCCGGTACGAGACGCTGCTGCCGCCCACCGCGGTGGCCGACCTGCTGATCTACCAGATGTGGTCGTCCGCGGCCCGCGACGCGGCGGAGGGCCGCACGGTCTTCTCCAAGCCGGGCGGCGGCACCCGCGTCGGGGAGAAGCTGTCCCCCCTCCCGCTGACCCTGCGCAGCGACCCGCACGCGCCCGGCCTCGAGTCGGCCCCGTTCGTGATCGCGCACTCCTCCGGCGACGACGCCTCCGTCTTCGACAACGGTCTCCCGATCACGGCGACGGACTGGGTGCGGGACGGAAAGCTCGATCATCTGGTGACCACCCGGCACAGCGCCGGTCTGACCGGCCTGCCGGTGGCGCCCGGTGCGGGGAACCTCATCCTGGACGGCGGCGGCGAGCGGAGCCTGGAGGAGATGGTGGCCGGCACGGCCCGTGGTCTGCTGCTGACGTGCCTCTGGTACATCCGCGAGGTCGATCCGGCGACGCTGCTGCTGACCGGTCTGACCAGGGACGGCGTGTATCTGGTGGAGAACGGCGAGGTCGTCGGCGAGGTCAACAACTTCCGATTCAACGAATCGCCCGTCGATCTGCTCTCACGGGCGGCGGAGGCCGGGCGCAGCGAGAAGACGCTGCCGCGTGAGTGGGGCGACTGGTTCACCCGGGCCTCGATGCCCGCGCTGCGGGTGCCGGACTTCAACATGAGCTCGGTGAGCAAGGGGGTGTGAGCGCCGTATGTCCGGTCGGCCCGGCCTCCGGTCACCAATAGACTGGGTGGTAGCGCCCTGCTACCACCCAGCGGGGCTTCCACTGTTCCGAGGAGACACGACACCGTGACGGACATCGTCGACGAGCTGAAGTGGCGCGGGTTGATGGCCCAGTCCACCGACGAAGAGGCCCTGCGCAAGGCTCTCGCGGACGGTCCTGTCACGTTCTATTGCGGCTTCGACCCCACCGCGGCGAGCCTGCACGTCGGTCACCTGGTGCAGGTGCTCACCATCCGCCGCCTCCAGCAGGCCGGGCACCGCCCGCTCGCGCTGGTCGGCGGGGCGACGGGTCAGATCGGCGACCCGCGGCCGACCGCGGAGCGCACGCTGAACGATCCGGAGACGATCGCGCGGTGGGTCGACCGGCTGCGTTCGCAGATCGAGCCCTACCTGTCCTTCGAGGGCGACAACGCGGCGATCATGGTGAACAACCTGGACTGGACCGCGGGGATGTCCGCGATCGAGTTCCTGCGGGACATCGGCAAGCACTTCCGCGTCAACAAGATGCTCACCAAGGACTCGGTCGCCCGCCGCCTGGAGTCCGAGCAGGGCATCAGCTACACGGAGTTCAGCTACCAGCTGCTGCAGGGCATGGACTTCCTGGAGCTGTACCGCCGCTACGGCTGCACCCTGCAGCAGGGCGGCAGCGACCAGTGGGGCAATCTGACCGCGGGCCTGGACCTGATCCACCGGCTCGAGCCGGACGCCGACGTGCACGCCCTGGCCACGCCGCTGATGACCAAGGCCGACGGCACCAAGTTCGGCAAGTCGGAGACGGGAACGCTCTGGCTCGACCCGGAGATGACGACGCCGTACGCGTTCTACCAGTTCTGGCTGAACACGGACGACCGGGACATCTCCCGCTACATGCGGGTCCTGAGCTTCAGGAGCCGCGAGGAACTCGAGGAGCTGGAGAAGCAGACCGAGGAGCGGCCGCAGGCACGGGCCGCGCAGCGCGCGCTGGCGGAGGAGCTGACGACGCTGGTGCACGGCGCGGACCAGTGCGCCGCTGTGATCAACGCCTCTCGGGCGCTGTTCGGTCAGGGCGAGCTCGCGGACCTGGACGAGGCGACACTGCGTGCCGCCCTCGCCGAGCTGCCGCACGCGCGGGTCGGCGAGCTGCTGCCGGTGGTCGACCTGTTCACCGAGGTCGGTCTGGCGCCGAGCAAGTCCGCCGCCCGCCGCACGGTGAAGGAGGGCGGCGCCTACGTGAACAACGTGAAGGTGACCGCCGAGGACGCGTCGGTGGCCGACGACGACCTGCTGCACGGCCGCTGGCTGGTGCTGCGCCGGGGCAAGAAGAACCTGGCGGCGGTCGAGGTCGCGGCCGGCTGACCGGAGCGGACATGCCCGTGGCCGGCTGACCGGAGCGGACATGCCCGTGGCCGGGTGGGCGTGATCGCCCACCCGGCCACGGACGTTCGTCAGGCGTGATGTTGTTTCTTGCCGCGGGCGGCGGTGTAGGCCATGTCGCCCAGGAAGACGATGACGATGGCAGCCGCGAGCTGCAGCGCGTGCCGGCCCCAGTCGATGCCGCTGGTCTCCGCGATGCCGAAACCACGTGCGACGGCGTTGCCGATGATGGCGCCGATGATGCCGAAGATGGTGGTCAGCCACAGCGGACTGTGCTGCTTGCCTGGGATGATCGCCTTCGCGAGCAGGCCCAGCACGAATCCCACGATGATCGCCCACAACCAGCCCATGGCTGCCTCCTTGTACGGCCCTGCGTAAGCAGTTACGTCGTCAGTCTCGGCCCGTGGGCCGTACGGCGCATGTCGAAGTCAGCCGTACGTGCGTCTGCGCAGGCAGGGCACGCAGACATGGGGCGGCCCCGCTCTCGAACGCGGCGCATCCCAGGCGTACCGTGGAGGGTCGGAGCAGGGGAATTTCCGCCGAACGTCCGGCGCGGGGAAATCGGGTGGTGGAGCACGATGCGGAAGCACGGCGGGAGCGAGGTCTTCCGGATCACCGGCGCACGGCAGGGCCTTGCCGATGACGTCCGCGGCAGGCAGCGCCGCTATGTGATCTCGATGTCGATCAGGACGGTCGCCGTGATCCTCGCGGCGGTCCTGTGGAACGTGGAACGCCATGTGGCGATCGTGGCGCTGGCGCTCGGTGTACTGCTGCCGTACATCTCCGTCGTCATCGCCAACGCCGGGCGGGAGAACGCCCCTTCGCTCCCGTCGACGTTCGTCGAGCCCCCGGTCCGGCCGGCCGTCGACGCCGGTCCCGGGCAGCCGGAGGCGGAACCGGAGCCGGAGGCGGAGCCCTTCCAGGAGGACCGTCCGGGGGCCGGGCAGCGCTGATCACGAGCGGTGTCCGACGGGGTCGCGAAGCTCAAGAAAAGCTCAGATCAATCATGAAGTTCCGGTGCACCGCACCCAGTCCCCCGTGACATACTGCGTACGCGCTCCGCATCCCCCGTCGGAGCGACGGACCGACGCCGGGCAGCTCCCCCCGTGGCTGCTCGGCGTCGCCATGCTGGGACAATGATCCCGTGAATCATCCGGTGAGTGACGAGACCCCGATCTGCTCGGCCAAGGGCTGCCGTACCGGCGCCGTCTGGGTCCTCGCCTGGAACAACCCGAAACTGCACACTCCGGACCGCCGCAAGACGTGGCTGGCGTGCGAGGAGCACCGCGAGCACCTGTCCCAGTTCCTCGGGGTGCGCGGTTTCCTGAAGGACGTCGTGACGCTGGAGGAGTGGGAGCGGGGTGCCGGGGCCGGGTCAGCCGCCGATGGCTGACATGGGCCGCTCCGGCTGAAGGAACGACGGATCGTCGAGGCCGGATCCGGCCTTCTTGCCCCACATCGCCAGCCGCCAGATGCGGGCGATCTCCTCGTCGGGCGCCTCCGAGCGCAGCGCCGCCCGCAGGTCGGTCTCCTCGGTGGCGAAGAGGCAGGTGCGCACCTGACCGTCGGCGGTGAGCCGCGTCCGGTCACAGGCACGGCAGAACGGACGGGTGACGGAGGCGATGACGCCGACCCGGTGCGGCCCGCCGTCGACGAGCCACCGCTCCGCCGGCGCGGATCCGCGCGCGGCGTCGCCTTCGGGGGTGAGGGTGAAGCGCGTCCGCAGGGACTGGAGGATGTCCCCGGCGGTGATCATGCCGTCACGCTTCCAGCCGTGCTGTGCATCGAGCGGCATCTGCTCGATGAAACGCAGCTCGTAGTCGTGTTCCACGGCCCAGGCGAGCAGGTCGGGGCCTCGTCGTCGTTCATGCCGGGCATCAGGACGGCGTTGACCTTGACCGGGGTCAGGCCGGCGGCACGGGCGGCTTCGAGACCGTCGAGCACGTCGTGGTGGCGGTCGCGGCGGGTGAGGGTCTTGAAGACATCGGGCCGCAGGGTGTCCAGGGAGACGTTGACCCGGTCGAGGCCGGCGGCCTTCAGGGCCGCGGCGGTGCGCTTGAGCCCGATGCCGTTGGTGGTGAGTGACATCTTGGGGCGGGGCTCGAGGGCGGCGCAGCGTTCGACGATGCCGACCAGTCCCGGCCGCAGCAGCGGCTCACCGCCGGTGAAGCGCACCTCGGTGATGCCGAGGTCGGTGACGGCGATGCCGATCAGGCGGACGATTTCGTCATCGGTGAGCAGATCGGGCTTGGCCAGCCACTGGAGGCCCTCTTCCGGCATACAGTACGTACACCGCAGATTGCACCGGTCCGTCAGCGAAACGCGCAGGTCAGTGGCCACTCGGCCGTAGGTGTCGATGAGCACTGTGGGCCCCCTCCCCTATTCGCGGATCCGACGGTTTCGAGCCTACGCGACGGCGCCGACAACACCAGGGCCCGATTGGCACGAGGTACTGCACGGCCGCGTCGTAGGACCCTACGACGCGGCCGCCGACATGCGTGTGTCGGTTTCCTCTCAGTGGGCGTTGATGCCGGTGAGGGACTTGACCTCGAGCTCGGCGTACTTGCCCTCGTCGGGCTTCTCCTTGGTCAGGATCGAGCCCAGCCAGCCGAGCAGGAAGCCCAGCGGGATGGAGATGAGACCCGGGTTGGACAGCGGGAACCAGGCGAAGTCCACGCTCGGGAACATCGCGGACGCGCTGCCGGAGACCACCGGCGAGAACAGCACCAGGAACACCGAGGAGGCGAGGCCTCCGTAGATGGACCACAGGGCGCCCTGGGTGGTGAACCTCTTCCAGAACAGGCTGTAGAGGATCGTGGGCAGGTTGGCCGAGGCGGCGACCGCGAAGGCGAGGGCGACGAGGCCGGCCACGTTCAGGTCGCGGGCCAGCGCGCCGAGGGCGATGGACACGATGCCGATGAAGACGGTCGCCCAGCGCGCGGCGCGGACCTCCTCCTTCTCCGTGGCCTGTCCCCTGCGGATGACGTTGGCGTAGATGTCGTGCGCGAACGACGACGAGGAGGCCAGCGTAAGTCCGGCGACGACGGCGAGGATGGTGGCGAAGGCGACGGCCGAGATCACGGCCAGCAGGATCGCGCCCCAGGCGGAGTCGACGCCGCCGATGTGTAGGGCGAGCAGCGGGGCCGCGGTGTTGCCCGCCGGGTTGGACGCCTTGATCTCCGCGGGGCCGACAATCGCGGCGGCGCCGAAGCCCAGCGCGATGGTCATCAGGTAGAAGGCGCCGATGATGCCGATGGCCCAGTTGACGGACTTACGCGCGGCCTTGGCGGTGGGCACCGTGTAGAAGCGGATCAGGATGTGCGGGAGTCCTGCGGTGCCGAGGACGAGCGCGATGCCGAGCGAGATGAAGTCGAGCTTCGTCATACCGTCGACGCCGTACTTGAGCCCGGGCTCGAGGAAGGCGTCGGGGTTGCCCTTCTGGCCGATCTCGCTGTTCTTCGCCGCCTCTCCGAGCAGGTCGGAGATGTTGAAGTTGAACTTCCACAGCACCAGGAACGTGATGAGCAGGGTGCCCGCGATGAGCAGGACGGCCTTGACCATCTGCACCCAGGTGGTGCCCTTCATCCCGCCGATGGTCACATAGACGATCATCAGCAGGCCGACGAGGGCGACGATCGCGATCTTCCCGCCGTCGCTGGTGATGCCGAGCAGCAGTGAGACGAGGATGCCCGCGCCCGCCATCTGTGCGAGCAGGTAGAAGATCGAGACGACGATGGTGGAGACGCCCGCGGCGGTACGGACCGGGCGCTGGCGCATCCGGTAGGCGAGGACGTCGCCCATCGTGTAGCGGCCGGAGTTGCGCAGCGGTTCCGCGACCAGCAGCAGGGCGACGAGCCAGGCGACCAGGAAGCCGATCGAGTAGAGGAAGCCGTCGTAGCCGAAGAGGGCGATGGCGCCGGCGATGCCGAGGAACGAGGCGGCCGACATGTAGTCGCCCGAGATGGCGAGGCCGTTCTGGAAGCCGGTGAACTGGCGTCCGCCCGCGTAGAAGTCGGCGGCGTCCTTGGTCTGCCGGCCGGCCCAGACGGTGATGAACAGCGTCCCGACGACGAAGGCCGCGAAGAGTGTGATGATCAGCGGCCGGTGCTCGGTCGTGGCGCTCGAGGCCGCGAGGTGCAGGGCGGGGCTCATGCGTCGGCCTCCATACGGGACTTGATGGCCTCGGCCTTCGGGTCGAGCTTCGCGGCGGCGTGCCGGGAGTAGAACCAGGCGATGAGGAACGTGGTCAGGAACTGCGCGAGGCCGAAGACCAGAGCGACGTTGATGTTGCCGAAGAGCTTCGTGCCCATGAAGCCGCCGGCGTAGTTCGACAGCAGGACGTAGAGCAGGTACCAGGCGATGAACGCGATGGTCAGGGGAAGGCGAAGGAACGGTATGTGCGGCGCAGTTCGCCGAATTCCGTACTCCGCTGCACCTGCACGAACGACTCTGTCGTGGGCTGGGCGGTGCTGGTCTGCCTATCGCGCTCGGGCGGCGGTGCCTCGGTGGTCACGGAATCTCCTCGCGACGCGGGTGCGGTGGGGATGGACTCGGGGATGTCACTGGCAGGGGCGGTTCGTTGGTGTTCCACTCCCTGACAACGGCACGGAGCGCGCGCCGAACTGGTTCAGCTCCGGTCTTTTTTCTTCTGTACTTCCTTCGCGAACCCATTGAATCCGGACCTTGATCAGCGATAGCTTCGCTCGTCATGTACCCGCCCATTCGCACAGGGGTGTCTGGGCGGTTGTCACGGATGATGTGGAGAACCCATGGCTCATCTGGGATCCAGACGGCGCCGCGCACTCGCGCTGCCCGCCGGTCTGGCGCTCACGGCCTCGCTCGGCTTCCTACCCGCGGGGGCCGCTACGGCGGCGCCGGTCGACGACGTACCTGCGGCGGTCCAGGCGGACGGACCCAAGCTGTCGTACGTCGTGAACGTGAAGGGCGGTCACGGCACCGCAAAGTCGGTCAAGAAGGCCATAGCCAAGGCCGGCGGAACGGTGGTGATGTCCTACGACCAGATAGGCGTCATCGTCGTCCACTCGCAGAACCCGGACTTCGCCACGACCATCCGCGGTGTGCGGGGCGTGGCGTCGGCCGGTGCCACGCGCACCGCGCCTCTGGCGCCCTCGGCCGACATGGCCATCGAGTCGGAGCGTCCGCTCACCGCCGACGAGGCGAAGGCCTCCGCCGCGGTGGCGTCCTCCGACCAGGACCCGCTGGAGCCCCTGCAGTGGGACCTCCCGGCCATCAAGGCCGACAAGGCGCACGAGAAGACGCTCGGCAGTGCCAAGGTCACGGTCGCGGTCATCGACACGGGTGTCGACGACACCCACCCGGACCTCGCGCCGAACTTCGACCGCGAGGCCTCCGTCAGCTGCGTGGGCGGCGTGCCGAACACTGCGGACGGCGCCTGGCGTCCCGGTCCGACCGAGTCCGACCACGGCACCCATGTCGCGGGCACGATCGCCGCCGCGAAGAACGGCGTCGGCGTCACCGGCGTCGCGCCGGGCGTGAAGGTCTCCGGCATCAAGGTCTCGCAGCCCGACGGCTTCTTCTACACCGAGGCCGTCGTCTGCGGCTTCGTGTGGGCGGCGGAGCACGGCGTCGACGTGACCAACAACAGCTACTACACGGACCCGTGGCTGTTCAACTGCAAGAACGACGCGGACCAGAAGGCCCTCGTCGAGGCCGTCTCCCGCGCCACCCGCTACGCGGAGGGCAAGGGCGCTGTGAACGTCGCCGCGGCCGGCAACTCCCGCATGGACCTGGCGGCGGACGAGCTCACCGACACCACGAGCCCGAACGACACCACCCCGGTCGAGCGGGTCATCAACCCGCGCGAGTGCCTGGACATCCCGACGCAGATCCCTGGCGTCGTCACGGTGTCCGCGCTGGGTGCGAAGGGCCTGAAGGCCTCGTACTCCAACTACGGCAACGGCGTGATCGACATCTCCGCCCCCGGCGGCGACTCGACGCGCTACCAGGCGCCGGACGCGCCGGCGGTCGACGGCCGGATCCTCTCCACGGTTCCGGGCGGCTACGGCTACAAGGCCGGTACGTCGATGGCCTCCCCGCACGTCGCGGGTGTGGCCGCGCTGATCAAGTCGACCCACCCGTACGCACCGCCGGCCCTGGTCAAGGGTCTGCTGTACGCGCAGGCTGACAACACGGCGTGCACCAACCCGTACGACATCGACGGCAACGGCACCGTCGACGCGGTGTGCGAGGGCGGCGAGCGCGACAACGGCTTCTACGGCACGGGCGTCGCCGACGCTCTGGACGCGGTTCGCCGCTAGCGGCTTCCTGTGAGGGGCCCGGTGCGCGATCTGCGATCCGCACCGGGCCCTTTGCATGTCGGCACCCGGTGCCATAGTGAGTGCATGACCCGCTCACCCTTCGGTCTCGCGCCCAGCGGTACCGCCCAGGCATGGGCGGCCCTGGGTGGTGATCCGGCTCTGCTCGGCCGTGTCGTCCACAAGGGCGGCGGCTCGCTGCCCTCCCGGCTGCCGGTCATGGAGTTGGCGCGCACCACCGTCGCGGTCTGCTCCCTCGCCGCCGCCGAGTTGTCCGCGCGGCGCGGCGGCGGTCCGGTCCCCTCCGTGACCGTCGACGACGGTGCGGTGACGACGGCGTTCCTCAGTGACAGGCTGGTGCGGGTGAACGGCACGGCGCCGACCACGTTCGCACCGCTCTCCCGGTTCTGGCGCGCCGCCGACGGGTGGGTGCGCACCCACGCCAACTACCCGCACCACCGGGCACGGTTGCTCGACGCGCTGTCCCTGCCCGAGGACGCCGGCGTCGAGGCCGCCGCCGGGGCGATCGGCGAACGCCGTGCCGTGGAAATCGAGGAGAGCGTGTACGCGGCGGGCGGCCTCGCGGTGGCCATGCGCAGCGGGGACGCATGGGCGGAGCACCCGCAGGGTGCGGCCGTCGCCGGACGTCCGCTGCTGCGGGCGGAGCGGCTCGGCGACGACTGCCCGCCGCGGGCCGTGAACGGCCGGGCTTCCCTGCCCTGTTCGGGACTCCGCGTGCTGGACCTGACCCGGGTGCTGGCCGGACCGGTCGCCACGCGGACACTCGCGCTGCTGGGAGCCGACGTGTTGCGGATCGACTCCCCGCATCTGCCGGAGAATCAGGACGCCCACAACGACACCGGTACGGGGAAGCGGTCCACCCGGCTCGACCTGGCCGCGGTCGCGGACCGTGCCACGTTCGAGGAGCTGCTGACCTTGGCCGACGTGGTGGTGACCGGTTATCGACCGGGCGCCCTCGACCGGTTCGGGCTCTCTCCGCAGGCGCTGGCCGAACGCCGTCCGGGCCTGGTCGTGGCCCGACTGTCGGCCTGGGGCCGGTACGGGCCGTGGGAGGGGCGGCGGGGTTTCGACAGCCTGGTCCAGGCGGCGACCGGCATCGCCGCCACGGAGGGCGAAGAAGGCCGCCCGGGCACACTGCCCGCCCAGGCGCTCGACCACGGCACCGGGTATCTGCTGGCGGCCGGGGTGCTGCGCGCGCTGACCGGACAGCACGAGGCGGGCGGGACCCGGTTGGTGGAGGCCGCTCTCACGCAGACGGCGGCCTGGTTGACCGGGGGTCTCGTCAAGGACCCGGTCGGGGACCCGGCGTCGTACGACGCCGACCGGTGGCTCACCGAGAGGGACAGCCCCATGGGCCGCCTTCGTCATGCCGTTCCGGCGGTCGGCTACGACGGCGGGCCGGCCGACTGGGCGCGGCCGCCCGGCAGGTGGGGGACGGACCCGCCGAAGTGGGTTGACCCCACCGCTCGATGACGTTCCGTCGCGACCGGCGTCCTATGCCACGCCCGCCGCGTCGGGCGCCGGGCCGGCGGTCCCGCGCGTGTGTGTGCGTGCCGCGACCGTATTCGCCCGCTGAGGGTAGGCCCGTGCGCACCACGGGCATGCACCGATGACCGGCGCTACGCGGATCGCGGACCGTACGATCCGGTGGCCGGTGCATTCACGGGGAGGAACCGCAGTGCAGGGGTTGGAAGCCGTCGTCTTACGACTGGCCGGGACGCTGGCCGTGAACGTCGTCAAATCGCTGATCGCCGCCCGCCCGGGGGCGGGCCTGGTGACGGGCCGCAGGGCCGCTCCGCTCCCCCGGCCGGACCCGGCCCCGGTGGCGAGGAAGCTCGCGCGCCGGCTCTCGGACCCGTACGAGGACCTGCCCGACCACGAGCGCGAGGCCGCCGTCGAGGCGGTACGGGACACCGTCCAGGCCGCTGGTACGGTCAGCCCCGACCGGCTGTTCGCGCTGGACCTCGACCCGGAGCGGCTGTTCCGCACACTGCGGGACCCGGCGGCCGGCCTGGCCGAGCGAGGCGTGGAACTCTACGACGAACTGCTGCGGCTGTGCTGTGCGCACATGGTCGAGAACCTGACCGCCGACCAGTCGTTCATGGCACGGGCGGCAGTGGAGCAGACCCGCAGGGCGGGCCGCACCGAAGCACTCGTCGAGGACGTCAGGGACAGGCTCGGCCCGCGTCCGGAGGCGGTCGCCCTCGGCTTCGAGGGACGGTACGCGGACTATGTGGCCGAGACCCATGGGCGTCTGGAGCTGTTCGGGCTGACGCTCGGCAGGTCGGGGAGCGAGTGGCCGCTGGACACGGCGTACATCTCCTTGGCGGTCAGCGGGGACGGGCCCCACCAGAAGGGTTTCGGCCTGCCCCGGACCGGACAGGTCGCCGTGAAGGCGGAGCAGATCCTGTCCTCGGCCGACCGGCTCGTCCTGCGCGGTGCCGCCGGCTCCGGCAAGAGCACCCTGGTGCAGTGGCTGGCGCTGAACGCCGCCCGACGCAGTTTCGGCAAGGACCTGGAGGACTGGAACCGGTGCGTGCCCTTCCTGTTGCGGCTGCGCGCCTTCACGTCGTCCGACACGCTGCCGATGCCGGACGCCTTCCTGCGTGCGGCCGGGGTCCCGCTGCACGGTGAGGCACCGCCCGGCTGGACCGAGAAGCTGCTGACCGACGGCCGGGCGCTGATCCTGGTCGACGGCGTCGACGAGATCCCCTCACGGCAGCGGCATCGTACGGAGAACTGGCTGAAGTCGCTGATCGCCGCCTACCCGGACGCCCGGTACGTGGTGACGACCCGGCCGTCGGCCGTCCCGGAGGACTGGCTGTCCCGCCAGGGATTCGTCGGGCACTCGCTGCTGCCGATGGAGCGCGACGACATCCGCTCGTTCATCGGCCACTGGCACGAGGCCGCGCGCCAGGAGTGCCTGTCCCAGACCGAAGGCGCCCAGCTGGACACCTATGAGACGTCGTTGCGCAAGGGCGTCTCCACCCGCCGTGATCTGGGCCGGCTGGCCACCAACCCGCTGATGTGCGCCCTGCTGTGCGCGTTGAACCGGGACCGCAGGATGCAACTGCCGCGCGCCCGCAAGGAGCTGTACGACGCCGCGCTGGACATGCTGCTGGTGCGGCGGGACACCGAGCGGGAGATCGTCGGTGTGGAGGGCGTCGATCTGACGCGTGAGGAGCAGACGGCGCTGCTGCAGCGGCTGGCGTACTGGCTCATCCGCAACGGTCAGGTGGAGGCCGAGCGCGCCGAGGCGGTGGAGATGGTGGCCGAGTGGCTGGCCGCCATGCCGCAGGTGCAGGGCAGCCCGGAGCAGGTCTTCTCCCATCTGCTCATCAGGAGCGGTCTGCTGCGTGAGCCCCGCCCGGGTGCGGTGGACTTCGTGCACCGGACGTTCCAGGACTATCTGGGCGCCAAGGCCGCTGTGGAGGCCCGCGACTTCGGGGTCCTGGTGCAGAACGCGCACGACGACCAGTGGGACGACGTGGTGCAGATGGCCGTCGGCCACGCCCGCGTCGAGGAACGCGCCCGGCTGCTGCGGCACCTGCTGCGTCGGGCCGACCGGGCGCAGCGCCACCGGCACCGTCTGGTGCTGCTCGCCGCGGCCTGTCTGGAACACGCCCCGGAGCTGGACCCGGAGATCCGCGCGACGGTGCAGTCACGCACGCAGGAGTTGCTGCCCCCGCGCACCCAGGAGGACGCGGCGCAGCTCGCCAAGGTCGGCGAGCTGGTGCTGGAACTGCTGCCCGGTCCTGAGGCCCTGGAGGAGTACACGGCAGCGGCCGTGGTGCGCACGGCGGCCCTGATCAAAGGCGACGCCGCGTTCGAGGTGGCCGCGCGGTTCCGGGAGGACACACGGCTGTCCGTGGCGTTCCAGGTGTCGACGGCGTGGGGCTCGTTCGACACCGAGTCGTACGCCAGGGACGTGCTGGCCGCCGGGGCGTGGAACACCGCGTACCTGCATGTCCAGACCCCCGAACAGCTACACGCCCTCCGCCACATACCCAAGGCCCGGCGCCTGCATCTGGCGGGAGATCACCACGACCTCACTCCGCTGTTCGCGGTGGAGGACCCCGAGTGGCTCTTCCTGTACGAGAACGGCGTGGTGGACGATCTCACGCCGCTCGCGTCGTTCCGGCGGCTCAAGGACGTCGGTCTGAGCCGGTGCCCCGAACTGCGTGACCTGCGGCCGCTGGCGCGGCCCGGACTCGAGCGGCTCTCGCTCTGGGAAGTTCACCCGGAGGTGTCGATCGAGCCCCTGCGGGACATGCCCGACCTGCGCAGCGTGAACCTCTCCCAGCCGCTGCTCATCGAGAGCCTCGAGGAACTGCCGGTCGGACCGGGTCTCGTGCACCTCGGGCTCCACCACCAGACCCGCTACGTGAGCCTGGAGGGCATCGAGCGGTGGCCGTTGCTGGAGGGGCTGACGATCGCGGGCCAGTCGCAGCTGCGTCAACTGTCGCGCCTGCCGCTGCCGGCGTCGCTGACGAGTCTGAGCCTGTACGAGGTCGACCCTCTCGACCCGCGTCCGCTCCTCGGCCACTCCACGCTGCGGCACCTGCACCTCTGGCGGTGCGAACTGCCGTACGGCCTCACCGCGCTGCGCGATCTGCCCGCGCTCACCTCCCTGGAGCTCTGGCAGTGCTCACCGTCCGGAGCGCCCGTCGACATCGGACCGCTCGTCGCGATGCCCGAGCTGAAGATCACCGTCTCGGACGACACCCCGGTCATCGGCATCGACCGCTTCCCGCCCGACCGCATCGAGGTGAAGCGCGTCAGGACCTGACAGCGCCTCAGACGCCGGCCGCGTCGAGCGCCGAACCGGCGGCGTACGTCACCGCCATGGCGAGCGCCCCGCCGCACACGTTGCGCAGGACGGCGGGCCCGGCCGCGGCGGCGCCCAGCCGGGCACTCCACCAGCCGGTCAGCGCCAGTGCAGTGAGGACCGAGAGGACCGTGACGTACAGGCGCACCGACGTCGGCGGCAGCACGATGGCGAGCAGCGGCAGCAGCGCACCGATCGTGAACGCCAGGAAGCTGGCGCCCGACGCGTGCCAGGGGCTGGCCAGCTCGTCGGGGTCGATGCCGAGTTCCACCCGCGCGTGTGCGCGCAGCGCGTCCCGGTCGGTGAGCTGCACGGCGGCCTCCCTGGCCACCTCCTCCGACAGGCCGCGGTCCGCCAGCATGCCGGTCAACTCGTCCAGTTCGGCCTCCGGCTGCTCCTTCAGCTCCCGCCTCTCCACCGCCAGCGCGGCCCTCTCCGAGTCGCGCTGCGTGGAGACGGACACGTACTCGCCTGCCGCCATGGACATCGAACCGGCGAGCAGTCCGGCGAGGCCCGCGGTGAGCAGCGCCGGCCGCGAGTCCGTCGCACCGGCCACGCCGACGACGATGCCCGCCGTCGAGACGATGCCGTCGTTCGCGCCGAGGACGGCGGCGCGCAGCCAGTTGAGGCGGGTGCCGAGTCCACCGGGGTGCGCCTCGTCGTGGCTCTCGCCGCCGGTCGCTTCACTCATCCGGGGAGCCTCTCACGCACGGAAGTTGGGGACGAGGAGCCACACCCCGGCCTCCAGGCTGTGGGGGCGGGACGGGGCTGTCGGTGTCTGCCCGTATTCTCTGTGACCATGCTCGACGACCGTAGGACCGCAGCGACGACGTGGCCGGCCGCGTACCCACAGGGGTACGCGGTCGTCGACGTGGAGACCACCGGCCTCGCCGGTGACGACCGGATAGTGTCGGCTGCCGTCTACCGCCTCGACACCCACGGAAACGTCGAGGACCACTGGTACACGCTCGTCAACCCGGAGCGCGACCCCGGACCGGTGTGGATCCACGGTCTGACGAGCGAGGCGCTCGAAGGCGCCCCGCTGTTCGGGGAGATCGCCGGCGCACTCTCCGCGCGGCTCGACGGCCGGGTCCTGGTCGCCCACAACGCCACCTTCGACTGGTCCATGATCGCCAGGGAGTACGCGCGGGCGCGGGGCGCGGCGCCGACCCGGCAACGGCTGTGCACCATCGCCCTGGCCAAGGAGCTGCGGCTCCCGCTGCCCAACCACAAACTCGAGTCGCTGGCCGCGCACTACGGGGTCGTGCAGCAGCGTGCCCACCACGCCCTGGACGACGCCCGGGTACTCGCGGAGGCGTTCCGGCCGAGCCTGCACACCGCGGCCCGTGACGGTGTGCGGCTGCCTCTGCTCGAATGCCTGCCGCTGACGGAGTGGTCGGACGCGCCCGCAGCTCCGCGCGTCGGCTACCAGCCGTCGTACGGGCACAGCAGCTGGCGCCCGTCACGCAAGCGGCCGCCGTGTCCGTACCCCAACCCGGGAAGGTACGAACCGGGCGGGCAGCTGGTGCAGGGCATGCGGGTCGCCTTCTCCGGCGACACCTCCGTGGAGCGTGAACTGCTCGAGGACCGGGCCGTAGAGGCGGGGCTGCACGTCGCCACCAGCGTGTCCCGGCTCACCAGTCTGCTGGTGACCAACGACCCGGACGCGGCGACGTCCAAGACCGTCAAGGCCGCCTCGTACGGCACGCCGGTCGTCGACGAGGGCGCGTTCACCCAGCTGCTGCGGGACGTCGCCCCCGCGCCGGACGCCTAGGGCTCTCGTTCGGATCAGGCCGGAGGGACACCCGCATCGGAGTGAACCGGGCGCGACTCGCCCGCCGCCCGCTCGCCCGGGACGCCGAAGCGTTTCACCCTGTGGCGCATGGCACGTTGCGAGGTTTGCGGAAACGACTACGGCATGTCCTTCGAGGTGCACGCGCAGGGCGCGGTGCACGTCTTCGACTGCTTCTCCTGCGCCATCCACCGGATGGCGCCCATCTGTGAGCACTGCCGGGTGCAGATCATCGGTCAGGGCGTCGAGGTCGAGGGCCACTGGTACTGCGGCGCCCACTGCGCCCGCGCCGAGGGGAGGGCCGGCATCGTCGACAGGGTGTGACCTGCGCCCGGCCGGGGCACGGGCGGGGACCCACCGTCCGTGGCCCTGCGCCGAGCAGGTACGGTCGAAGCCGTGTACCGCTTCCTGTTGTCCCGGCAGTGGGTGATCCTCACCCTCATCGGCCTCGTTCTCATCCCCACGATGATCGAGCTGGGCTTCTGGCAACTGCACCGGCATGAGCGCAGGGTCGAGCAGAACGCCCTGATCGCACGGAACCTCGAGGCGAAGCCGGTGCCGATGGAGGAGCTCACCTCCTCCGGGCACACCGTCCCGCGCTCCGACTACTGGCGGCAGATCACCGCGACCGGCACCTTCGACACCGACCACGAGATGGTCGTCCGCCGCCGCACCAACGCCGACGACCGCGTCGGCTTCCACGTACTGACCCCGCTGGTACTGGCCGACGGCCGTGCCGTCCTCGTCAACCGCGGCTGGGTCCCCGCCGCCGCCGACCAGAAGGCTTTCCCCGAGGTTCCGGCCGCGCCCGCGGGCACCGTGACCGTCACCGGCCGGCTCAAGGCCGACGAGACGACCGGCGCCAGCGGCATCAAGGACCTGAAGGGCCTGCCGCCCCGCCAGGTGATGCTGATCAACAGCGAGCAACAGGCGCGGTTGCTGGACCGGCAGGTGCTCGGCGGATATCTGGAGCAGACGGCGCCGAAGCCCGCCGGCGGCACCCCCGAGATGATTCCGACGCCGGACCACGACTCCATCGGCGCCCACATGGCGTACGCCGTCCAGTGGTGGCTGTTCGCCGCGGCGGTGCCCGTCGGCTGGGTGGTTCTCGTCCGTCGCGAGAGGCGCGACCTGGCGGCGGAACGGACCACGCCCGAGCCTGCTCCCGCGGCTGCTTAGCGTCCTCTTCTGGCGGGAACACGCCAGAGCGTGACCCAACGTATCGAGGACTACGCCCTCATCGGCGATCTGCAGACCGCTGCACTGGTCGGCAAGGACGGCTCCATCGACTGGCTGTGCCTTCCCCGTTTCGACTCCGCCGCCTGCTTCGCCGCTCTCCTCGGCGACGAGGAGAACGGCCATTGGCGCATCGCGCCCAAGAGCGCCGGAGCCTGCACCGGCCGCCGCTATCTCGGCGCGTCACTGGTGCTGGAAACAGTATGGGAGACCCGCACCGGCAAGGTCCGGGTCCTCGACTTCATGCCGCAGCGTGACGAGGCGCCGGACGTCGTCCGCATCATCGAGGGCCTGAGCGGCTCGGTCGAGATGACCGGCACACTGCGGCTGCGGTTCGACTACGGCTCCGTGGTCCCGTGGGTACGCCGCGAGGACGGACACCGGGTCGCCGTCGCAGGGCCCGACTCCGTGTGGCTGCGCAGCGAGCCGGAGGTCAAGACCTGGGGTCAGCACTTCAGCACCTGCTCGTCGTTCACGGTCGAGGAGGGCGAGAAGGTGGCGTTCGTCCTCACCTGGCACCCCTCGCACAAGCCGCGGCCCGCGCTCGTCGACCCGCAGGAAGCCCTCGACCACTGCCTCCAGGACTGGGAGACATGGTCGTCGAAGTGCCGCTACCAGGGCCCCTACCGTGACGCCGTGCTGCGCTCCCTGATCACGCTCAAAGCGCTCACGTACGCCCCCACCGGAGGCATCGTCGCCGCGCCCACGACGTCGCTGCCCGAGGACATCGGCGGTGTACGGAACTGGGACTACCGCTTCTGCTGGCTGCGCGACGCGACCCTCACCCTGAGCGCCATGGTGTCCGTCGGTTACCTGGACGAGGCGGCGGCCTGGCGGGACTGGCTCCTGCGAGCGGTCGCCGGCGACCCAGCCGATCTGCAGATCATGTACGGACTGGGCGGCGAACGCCGCCTGCCCGAGATGGAGCTGGAGTGGCTCAGCGGCTACGCCGGCTCCGCGCCGGTCCGCGTCGGCAACGAGGCGAGGTGCCAACTGCAGATCGACGTCTACGGCGAGGTCATCGAGTCCCTGTACCTGGCCAGGCAGGCCGGTCTCACACCCGAGCGGCACGCCTGGAACATCCAGCTGAGCCTGATGGGCTTCCTCGAGTCCACATGGCGCGAGCCGGACGAGGGTCTGTGGGAGGTCCGGGGTCCGCGCCGTCACTTCGTCCACTCGAAGGTCATGGCATGGGTCGCC
Organism: Streptomyces sp. Tu 2975; assembly: GCF_009832925.1. GTDB lineage: Bacteria > Actinomycetota > Actinomycetes > Streptomycetales > Streptomycetaceae > Streptomyces. The sequence continues at coordinate 6,144,756 of NZ_CP047140.1, read as the reverse complement.
GCCGACCGCGCCGTGCGCACCCTGGAGAGCGAACCGTCGCTGCGCGGCGACGCGGCCCGCTGGCGGGTCATGCGGGACGACATCCACCGCGAGGTCTGCGAGAAGGGCTTCGACCCGGCCCGTAACACCTTCACCCAGTCGTACGGCTCCACGGAGCTCGACGCCGCGGTCCTGCTGATTCCGCGCGTCGGCTTCCTGCCCCCGGACGACCCCCGGGTCGTCGGCACGGTCGACGCGGTGTGGCGGGAGCTGGCGAGCGGACCTCTCGTCCGCCGCTACACCCCGGACGCCACCCAGGTCGACGGACTGCCCGGACGCGAGGGCGCGTTCCTGGTCTGCTCCTTCTGGCTCGCCGACGCGCTACGGATGACGGGCCGCGAGCAGGAGGCCCGCGAACTGTTCGAGCAGTTGCTCGGCCTCTGCAACGACGTGGGCCTCCTCTCCGAGGAGTACGACCCCGCGACGGGTCAGCTCCTCGGCAACTTCCCGCAGGCGTTCAGCCACATCGGACTGGTGACCACGGCCCTCGCGCTCACCGGGCAGAGGACGGCAGGATAGGGCCATGGATCTTGGACTGAAGGACCGCGTCTACATCGTCACCGGCGCGTCGAGGGGCCTCGGCAACGCCTCCGCGCGGGCGCTCGTCGCCGACGGCGCGAAGGTCGTCGTCACCGGGCGCGACGAGAAGACCGTCACCGACGCCGCGGCCGAACTCGGCTCCGCAGCGGTGGGCGTCGCCTGCGACAACGCCGACCCCTCCGCAGCGGAACGCCTCGTCGCCGCCGCTCGCGCGCACTTCGGCCGCTTCGACGGCATCCTCATCAGCGTCGGCGGCCCGGCGCCCGGCTACGCCGCGGACAACACCGACGAGCAGTGGGCCGCCGCGTTCCGGTCCGTATTCCTCGGCGCCGTCCGCATGGCGCGCACGGCCGCGGCGGAACTGAACGAGGGCGGTGTCATCGGTTTCGTGCTGTCCGGTTCCGTCCACGAACCCATCGCCGGCCTGACCATCTCCAACGGCCTGCGCCCGGGACTCGCTGGCTTCGCCAAGTCCCTCGCGAACGAACTGGGCCCGCGCGGCATCCGCGTGGTCGGTCTGCTGCCCTCCCGCATCGACACGGACCGCGTCCGCGAGCTGGACGCCCTGTCCGGCGACGCGGAGGCGGCACGCAGGGCCAACGAGGCGGCCATCCCGCTGCGGCGTTACGGCACCCCGGACGAGTTCGGCCGCACGGCGGCTTTCCTGCTCTCTCCGGCGGCGTCCTATCTGACCGGCGTCATGCTCCCGATCGACGGCGGGGCACGCCACGGCTTCTGACAGGGCCTGCGTGTTCCCCCGTTCCTCCCCGTGACCGGGGCTCGTCCCCCCTGCGCCTGGCGGCGTGGGGGGAGGAGCTCCGCGCAGCGGTCACGCCGCCACCGTCACGACACCCGCCGGGCCCGGTGCTTCGCCGCCCGTAGCCGTACCTCCGTCGGCAGCGCCTCCAACCCCGCCGAGTCCCTGGCGTGAGCGACCGCCTCGTCCGCGAGCCGCGCCAGCGTCCCGTGGGGAGAGGCGTCCGGCTCCAGGTCCAGCGCCACCCGCGCCTGCGGCGCGGTCCGGCGGCCGGTCAGCAGGACGGACGCGCGGGAGACGCCTTCCAGTGACGCCGCCTCGTCCTCCAGGGCACCTTGCAGCGCCCGGCCCCTCAGCAGCGCGCCTTCGCCGTCGCCGCTCTCGACCAGGACCTCCGCCAGCCGTGCGCGCCGCAGTTGGGCGAAGAACCACCACAGACCCAGGACGAGCAGCAGCGCCAGCACCGCGATGACGACCGGCCACCACCAGCCCTCCTCACGCCAGCGCGTCCGGTCCGCGTCGCTCAGCAGTACGTCGTACCGTCCGTCGTAGGGCCACCACGAAGGGACGGAAAGGCCCGTCCCGGCCACGAGGACCGCACCACCGACGCACAACAGGACGAGCCCGGCGAGGCCGAGGAAGACCCGGTTGACGGCTCGAAGCATCTCCTGCACCGTTCCTCACCTCCTCTTCGCGGGCGGTCTGCCCACGTGCACGGCCAGCTCCGGGGGCCTCGCGAGGCCGAGTTCCTGCAATGCGGCGCCGAGAGCCTCGTCGAGGTCGGCGCGTACGTCGTCCAGATCGCGGAAGTGCGCCCGCGCCCGTACCGACGCGCGGGAACGCCCCATCCGGACCTGTACCGTCTGCACGCCGGAGACCTCCATGGCCCGGTCGCGCAGTACGAGGGCCGCGGCCTCACGCCGCAGTCCTGCCCGTAGATGGGGCCGGTACCGGCGCATCGGCAGCAGCGCGCGCAGCCCAGGTGTCACCGCGAGAACGATCAGCCACAGGCCCAGCAGCATCGCCGCCCCGGCCCCTGCCAGCACCGCGATCTCGTCCAGGCGCGATTCCGAGAGGTGGTCGGCCAGCCACCTCCGCCAGCTCATCGCGGGCCGGTCGGCCCGTACGGCGGCGACGTCGTAGAGCAGCAGCCCCGCGCCCGCGACGACGACGAGGGCGAGCAGCCCGGCGGGCACCCGGCGTACCGACCAGAAGCGGCGGGCCCTGCCGGCGTCACCGTCCTTGTCCGCCACCGGGTTGTACGCGGACGCGGAGGCGGACTGGTCCATTTCGAGAACGGGCTGCGAGGGGCGCGCTTCCCGCTCCTGATGGGCCGGCTCTTCGGAGCCCGTGGGCCTGTCCGGTTCGGTCATCGGATCCTCCCCTGCGCCGCACCGCGCGAGAGGGCGGAGTGCAGCCGCTCGACGTGCACCGCCACCTCGGGGACCTCCATCCCCGCCAACGCCTTTACCCGCTCGATGACGTGCCGACGCACCGCGCCGCACAGAGCGCCGATGTCGGACGGGTACTCCAACTCGAGGCTGACCCGGACCCGGGCCGTGTCGTGGTGCACGACGACCATGGCATGCGGCGGCGCGCCGTCCTCCGGCACACCGGGGAGCGCTTCACGCGCCGCCCGCGCGGCGATCTTCGCGACGACACGGTCGGCGATGGCGGTCGACCCCCGGTCGGAGGGCGGCACCCGGCCCGGGGGAACGTCACGACCGGAGGAACCGGCCACCGCGACAGGGTCTGCCACGGCGCGTCACCGCCGCCCGTCGCCACGCTCGCGGCCCCGGATGAAGTCGCCGACCTCGAGATCGCCCTCGAGGAACCGGCCGACCACGAAGCCGACCGCTCCCAGGGCGGCCACCAGCAGGAACGCCCCGAAACCGCCGAAGTATCCGGCGAACCCGAGTGCCATGCCGGCCATCAGTCCGACCACCGCCATGCTCATGTTGGGCTCCTCTACTGGATTCGAGGCTCCGGCTCGTCCTCTTCTTCGTCCGGCAGCTTCACGTCGCTGACGGCGATGTTCACCTCGACGACCTCGAGGCCTGTCATCCGCTCGACGGCGGAGACGACGTTCTCCCTGACCGCGCGGGCGACGTCGGAGATGGACACGCCGTAGTCGACGACGATCTCCAGGTCGATCGCGGTCTGTACCTCGCCGACCTCGGCCTTCACCCCGCGTGCGACATTGGACTTCCCGCCGCCGGACTGCACGCGGTCGCGCACCGCGCCGAAGGTACGGGAGAGCCCGCCCCCCATCGCGTGCACACCGAGAACGTCCTTGGCGGCCAGCCCGGCGATCTTCTCCACGACGCCGTCGGCGATGGTGGTACGACCACGGGACCCTGGCTCCGGCAGGCGCCTGCCGCCTGCCTTGCGGGTGGCTTCGCTGGAGCCGGACAGCTCGTTTCCGGATGTCGTGGGCAGACTGCGCCCAGGTGTTTCGGTCATGACCGTAATCCTTTCCGGGCGGGTGGCGGCCCCGTTGCCCACATTAAGTGCCCTTGCCCACATTCGCGCCGGGGATGCGGCAGGCTGGAGGAATGACCACTCCGGATGCGGTTCTGCGGCGGGTACGAGGTGCGTTGGGACTCGGCAGACTCCTCGCCCTCGGCGGTCCGGCGGACGGTGCGTGGCTGTCGGAATCAGCCGCCGCCGCGGTCCTGCGCCGTGCGGCGGCCTCGGTACCGGGGGCCGTCCTGAACGACGTCAGGCTCTCCCTGGCGGACCCGGAGGCGGCGGAGTCCACGACGGTGCCCACGCCACCGGCAGCCCTCTGGCCGGGACCGCTGCGCCTTGAGGCGGGGGTGTCCGTCTGGGACCTCACAGAACCGCTGCCGGCGCTCATGGCGGCGTTGCGGGCGGCGTTGTTCGACGCGGCGGCGGAGACGCTGGGTCTCACGGTGACTGTCGTCGATCTGCGCGTCGAGACGCTTCTGGACGCGGCCCCAGAGAGTCCTGCCGCACCTGGCGCCCCGGCGGCCGCCGAACCCTCCGACGCCGTGGGCACGGCCGTGGCCGCGACGGCGGGCGTGGCGCATCTGACGGGGACGCTCGGCGCGGCGGTCCATCAGGCGCCGGACCACGTCCGCGTCGAACTCGCCACGGCGGAGGGGCACCGGGCGCTGGACGTGGCACGGGCGGTACGCAGGGTGGTGGCGGGGGCGCTGGAGGACAACCGCGCGGTGACGATCGTGATCACCGCGACGACCTGACCACCGCACGGGCCTGTTCCCCGCCCCGCCCCTTCCCTTGCCGGGCTCCGCGCGGCCCGATACCGCGCTTCGCCGGGTGTCACGGGGTGCCTCCCCTACGCCTGGCGGCGCGGGGGCCGGCCCCCGCGCCGCCAGGGGCTGGGATGTCCCTCTCCCCCGCCGAGGTCCTGTTCAACCGCCGGCGGCTGAATTCGCGGAGCGAGATACAGCCCGCCCGGCGGTTGAGGGCACGGCCGAAGGCCGTACGGAGCCCGGGGCCTGCCCCGGTTTCGGGAAGGGGCGGGCAAAGAAGAAGCCCCGCGCAGCGGGACCGGGGCTCAGTCCGCGAGGCCCGCCAGGTCGCGCAGGCGCCGCCCCTGCGCCGCGCGTTCCGCCGCGCGCTGTTCGTCGTACGAGCGGCCCGCCGCTCCCCGCAGCAGTGCCTTGGTCTCGTTCACCGCGTCCCTGGGCGCGGCGAGCAGCGCCGCGGACAGGTCGCGTACTGCGGCGTCGAGTTCCTCGCCCGGGACGACGAGGTTGGCGAGGCCCGTGCGCTCGGCCTCCTCCGCGTGGACGAAACGGCCGGTCGCGCAGATCTCGAGTGCGCGGGCGTATCCGACGAGCGACACCAGGGGGTGCGTGCCGGTGAGGTCGGGCACGAGACCGAGCGCGGTCTCGCGCATGGCGAACTGCACGTCCTGCGCGACGACCCTCAGGTCGCAGGCGAGGGCGAGCTGGAAGCCCGCTCCGATCGCGTGGCCTTGCACGGCCGCGATGGAGATGATGTCGTTGCGGCGCCACCAGGTGAACGCCTCCTGGAACTCGGCGATGGACGCGTCGATCTCCGCGTCGGTACCGCGTGCCAGGTCGATGAAGGACGGCTCGCCGTCGAAGCCCTCCGGTGTGAAAGCCTGCCGGTCGAGGCCCGCGGAGAAGGACTTGCCTTCGCCGCGCAGCACGACGATCCGCACGCTGCCGGGCAGTGACCGTCCCGCCTGCGCCAACGCCCGCCACAGCGCGAAGTTCTGGGCGTTGCGCTTGTCCGGGTTCGTCAAGGTCACCGTGGCAACCGCGTCTTCGACGGTGAGCCGTACGCCGTCCTTGTCGAGTACGGGGTCGAGCGAAGTCATGAGGCGCCTCCGGTTCGGTGCAGTGTGGCCTGAGCCTTCGAGTCAAGAAGGTAAGCTACTGCACGGTAACCGCCCGGCCGGCCAAGGGGCCGACCAGGTGACCACCGTAGGTACCGATGAACCGGAGGAGCAGCCTCGTCGACGGGACCGTCAGGCCGAAGCGGCCTTCTTGCCTCGCGTCGCTCCGCCACGTCCCCGCAGGACGACTCCGGACTCACTGAGCATCCGATGGACGAATCCGTATGAGCGACCGGTCTCTTCGGCCAGCGCCCGGATGCTTGCACCGGAGTCGTACTTCTTCTTCAGGTCTGCCGCGAGCTTGTCGCGCGCGGCGCCGGTAACCCGGCTGCCCTTCTTCAGAGTCTCGGCCACCCGTGCCTCCTCATGGGAAGTGCGCTCTGGACTTCTCATGATCACCCCTCCCGGGCGTCCTGGCCACCCATTCGACAAGGTCAGTACGGAACGCTTTGCCGTGCGCTTTGAGGCCACCATGAACGGAATGTTGCATTCCGATGGGTGCTTGATCCACGCATTCACGGCCCGGCGCAGAAAAGGCCAGCTCAGAGCGGGCGGAAGGAGAGGCGCTCAGCGGTGCCCGGGTGGAGGCGGTCCACCAGTCGCCACGCCGCAATACGAGACGCACTCACACAGATGATGGATCACTCGTAGGCCGAATGATCCATGCGGAGATCCATACGAAGATCGTAGAGGGGTGGATCGACGGATTCCGGCGCCGGACCGGAACCCGTCGCAGGGCCTCAGGCCAGGGCCACGAGATCCGCGTAGTCCGCGCCCCACAGGTCCTCGACACCGTCCGGCAGGAGGATGATCCGCTCCGGCTCGAGCGCCTCGACCGCGCCCTCGTCGTGCGTGACGAGAATGACGGCGCCCTTGTAGGTGCGCAGCGCCCCGAGGATCTCCTCGCGGCTGGCGGGGTCGAGGTTGTTCGTGGGCTCGTCGAGCAGCAGGACGTTGGCGGACGAGACGACCAGGGTGGCGAGAGCCAGCCGGGTCTTCTCGCCGCCGGAGAGCACCCCGGCGGGCTTGTCGACGTCGTCGCCGGAGAAGAGGAACGAGCCCAGCGTCTTGCGCACCTCGACCAGATCGAGGTCGGGCGCGGAGGAGCGCATGTTCTCCAGGACCGTACGGTCGGGGTCGAGGGTCTCGTGCTCCTGGGCGTAGTACCCGAGCTTGAGGCCGTGCCCCGGGGTGACCATGCCGGTGTCCGGCTTCTCCACACCCGCGAGGAGCCGCAGCAGCGTGGTCTTGCCGGCGCCGTTGAGGCCCAGGATCACGACGCGCGAGCCCTTGTCGATGGCGAGGTCCACGTCGGTGAAGATCTCGAGGGACCCGTACGACTTGGACAGGCCCTCGGCACTGAGCGGCGTCCTGCCGCAGGGCGCCGGCTCCGGGAAGCGGAGCTTGGCCACCTTGTCGGCCATCCGGACGTCCTCGAGGCCGGCCAGCAGACGCTCGGCGCGGCGGGCCATGTTCTGCGCGGCGACGGTCTTGGTCGCCTTGGCGCGCATCTTGTCGGCCTGCGAGTTGAGCGCGGCGGCCTTCTTCTCGGCGTTCTGACGCTCGCGCTTGCGGCGCTTCTCGTCCGCCTCACGCTGCTGCTGGTACAGCTTCCAGCCCATGTTGTAGACGTCGATCTGCGAGCGGTTCGCGTCCAGGTAGAAGACCTTGTTGACGACGGTCTCGACGAGGTCGACGTCGTGGGAGATCACGATGAAGCCGCCGCGGTAGGTCTTCAGGTAGTCGCGCAGCCAGACGATCGAGTCCGCGTCGAGGTGGTTGGTGGGCTCGTCGAGCAGGAGCGTGTCGGCGTCCGAGAACAGGATCCGGGCGAGTTCGACGCGGCGGCGCTGACCACCGGAGAGCGTATGGAGAGGCTGGCCGAGGACCCGGTCGGGCAGGCCGAGCGCGGCGGCGATGGTGGCGGCCTCGGCCTCCGCGGCGTAGCCGCCCTTGGTGAGGAACTCGGTCTCCTGGCGCTCGTACTGGCGCATGGCCTTCTCACGGGTGCTGCCCTGGCCGGAGGCGATGCGCTCCTCGTTCTGCCGCATCTTGCGGATCAGGGTGTCGAGGCCGCGGGCCGACAGGATGCGGTCGCGGGCGAGGACTTCGAGGTCGCCGGTGCGCGGGTCCTGCGGGAGGTAGCCCACCTCGCCGGAGCGGGTGATGGTGCCGCCGGCGGGGATGCCCTCACCCGCGAGGCACTTGGTGAGGGTCGTCTTGCCCGCTCCGTTGCGGCCGACGAGGCCGATGCGGTCGCCCTTGGCGATGCGGAAGGAAGCGGATTCGATGAGGACGCGCGCGCCTGCGCGCAGCTCGATACCGGATGCGGTGATCACGGGGGAAGACTCCAGGGCGGTATGGACGGCGGAAGGGACGGGCGGAGACGCTTCTACGCCGTCTAATGCACAAGGAGAATTGCCATACCGCCCAGTCTAACGGGACCGTGCAAGTGTTTTTCGCGGCCGGACGGCGGCCCGGGACGGCCGCGGCAACGGTGTGCGAGGCCCTGGCGCGGCGGGCCGCCGCCGCGGTGGGGCGGAGGCGGTGGCCACGCGGTCGGCCACGACACCGGTCCCGCCACGTCACCGGCCCCGGACATTCTGCCGCCGCGCGACACGTTCCCCTGAGGCCCGTTGTCAGTGGCAGGTGCCAGACTGAGACGCAGATCACATCCGAGTCGTCGAGCAAGTGAGGGAGCGATCGGGATGGCCCAGTCGCCGAGCATCTGTCCGACCCTGTTGTACGCGGACGCCAAGGCCGCGATCAGACAGCTCACCGAGGCCTTCGGCTTCACCGAACACGCGGTGTACGAGAACGAGGACGGCGGCGTGGTCCATGCCGAGCTCACCTATGGCAACGGCATGGTGATGCTGGGCAGCAAGGGCACCGGTGGCGAGTTCGACAAGCTCATGGAAGGCGCCGGTCCGACGGGGGTGTTCGTCCATGTCGACGACGTCGACGCCCACCACGGCAGGGCGGTGGAACACGGCGCCGACATCGTGATGCCGCCCACCGACCAGGACTACGGCTCGCGGGACTACATGGTCCGCGATCTCGAGGGCCACATCTGGAGCTTCGGCACGTACGCGCCAGGGGCGGCGGAGGCCTCGTAGACCTCACCGCCCTGTGGTCGTGGCCCGCCTCAGACGCCGCCGGTGTGCACCTGGAACGCGGCCCTGCGTACGGCCTTGGCCAGGGCCGGGTCCGGGTGCGCCGCCGCCAGGGCGACCAGCACCTGCACCGTACGGGGATGACCGCCGGTCCGGACCGCCTCGAGCAGCGCGGGGACCGTGCCCTGCACAGCGGAATCGAGATGGCGCAGCAGCAGTTGGGGCTCCCCGTGGTCCGCGACGGCCGCGGCGGTGTCCACCCACAGCCAGGTCGCTTCCTCGCGGGTGAGGACATCGGCCGCGTCCTCCGGGTCCGCGCCCTCGTGCTCGGCGAGCCACAGCAGGGCGTAAGGGCGAAGGGACGGTTCGGCTGCGGCCGCGCGGACGTCGCTCTCGGCGGGCGCGCCGACGACACGCAGCGCCTCGAAGGCAAGGCCGCGCAGCAGGGCGTCCTCGCCCCGGGCGACGGTGAGCAGTTCTCCGACGGCGCTGGACACGGTGCGTGCCGCGAGCCACGCGCGGTACTCGGCGCGTGCCGGGCCGGGAGTGAGGCGGGCGCAGCCCCGAAGCATGTCCTCGGCGGACTGCTCGATGTTGCCGGCGGGGCTCTGGGCGGCGACGCAGATCTGCTCGAGCTTCACCCAGACCGCCCAGTTGCCGAGCGGCGTGAGGGTCGCCTGCCCCCGCTCGAGGGTCAGGGCACCGACGGCGGACAGGCCCTCGAGCGCCCAGTCGAGGAGGGCGGCGACGGGGGCCTCGTCGGCGCCGGACCCGGTCTGCGGCTCGGCCGGGACACCGTAAGGGACCTCACAGCGTTCCTCGCGGAGCTCGGCGACGCGCTGCTGGAGCAGGTCGAGCAGAGCGGGCGTGAGCACGGGGCCGGCCGACAGCTGGAGGAGGGAGAGCACCTGGGGCACCGCCTCGACCACCTCGGCGACCGCCGCGGGAGCGACGTCGCCGGGGGCAGGGTGGATCAGGGACCATGCGTCGAAGAGGGCGACCCAGCCGCGTAGCACGGCCATGTCGTCGCGGTCCCAGGCGCGCAGCCGCCAGCCGGGGCGGACCGTGTCGCCGTGCAGTTCGACGAGGCCGGCGAGGCGGGCGCGGTCCCAGCCGGCCCGCACCTCGTCCATGGTCAGGTCCAGGACGGCAGCGGCCCGTTCCTGGGCGCCCGGCGCGAGCGGTGTGGTGCCGAGGTCGCGGTCGGCGGCCGCCCAGCGGGCGATGCGGACGGCGTCGGCGAGGACAGCCCGCGCCTGGCGCGCGAGCTCGGCAGGGGCGGGTGTGCCCTCCGGCGGCCGGGGCGCCGGACGGGTCCGCCGGGTCGTCACGGCCCGTCGCGCGGTGGCCAGTGACCGGGAGCGGACAAGACGGAGTCTGGAGTTGCGCGCCAATTGCTCATCAGGCTTTCGGGACGTCACGGGGTGCAGTCTTCCCGTTGACAGCCCGAAAGCCCAAACGGAACCCCGAGGGCGGCGCCGGACGGCCGTCCCACGGGGGTCGTACGCGGGTCACATGAGGGGGGTGAGGAAGCGCCGGAGGACCTCTTCGTACCCCTTCGGATCGGCGTTCCACATGGCGGCGTGCGGCGCCTGCGGGACCGTGTGAAGGGTGACCAGATCGGGGCGGCGTTCGGCGAGTTGGCGCGAGCCGCGCCAGGGCGCCAGGGTGTCGTCGGGGCCGTGGAAGATCAGCGTCGGTACGGCCAGTGACTTCGGGTCACCGGCTTCGGCGAGGCGGTCGCCGTGTGCTCCCGTGCGGCCCTGGGCGGCCCGGACCGCGAGCGGAAGCAGCGGGGCGGGGGTCCTGCGGGCGGAGGCCAGTGCGCGCACCGTCGCCTCCCATTCGAGGACCGGCGAGTCGAGGACGACACCGCTGATCCGGTCCCGCAGACCGGAGTTGGCGGCCGCGTGCAGCGCCATCGAGGCGCCGACGGACCACCCGTGGACGATGACCCGCTCGGCGCCGTAGCGCACGGCGTGGCGGACGGCGGCGTCGAGGTCGCGCCACTCCGAGTCGCCGAGGTGGCCCAGCCCGTCCGGGGGCCGTGGGGCGCCGGAGTCTCCTCGGTAGGCGAGGGACAGCACGGGGAACTGAAGCGCGTGCAGGCAGCCCAGCACGTTCATGGTGTGTTCCCGGGTGGTACCCAGCCCGTGCACGGCGATGACCCAGGTGGAGCGCGGGCCGGGCACGAACCACGCGGGGAGCGCACCGAGTTCTCCGGGGACGAGGACCTCGGAGTGCTCTATGCCGAGCGCGCCGGTGGGGTCTCCCCGGTGGACCTGCGGAGTGAGGCGCACCTTGGTGCCGGGTTTCAGTTCGCCTTCGGCGACATGCAGCAGGCGGCGCACGACCGTGTCCGCGTCGCGGGGGACTCCGCCGAGCACCTCCCCCACGACCGCGTGGACGCCGGACCCTGCCAGCCCGTACGTGCCCGGGCGCAGCGAGGCCAGGCTGCGGGTCATGACGACGGCGCCGGGGGGTGTGGCGTGGACGGTGAGCCGGGGGTCGCCGGGCAGGGGCCTGTTCGCCGCCCGCAGGGCGGCGTGGCTCGCGTAGCGGCCGGCCGCGACTGCTGCCGCGCCGACTCCGATCAGGGTGGTGACGGCCGCTGCCGTCGCTGTAGCGGGGCGCACGTGTACCAGTGTCGGGGCGGGTGCGGGAGGGGGCCAGTGGGCGGGTCCGGGCGTGTGGCGACGGGAGCGTCGCTTGCGGGGGCGAGTTCCGGCACCCCACCCCTTCCTGGAACCGGGGCAGGCCCCGGGCCGCCTCGCCATCGCGCTCCGCGCACCGCTTCGGCTCCTCCTCTACGCCTGACGGCGTGGGGAGGCACCCCCACATGAAAGGGGTCGCCCACGGCCGCCGGGCCGTAGGGGCGGGACATGCCACCCCGCCGCGGCTACGCCGGGCGCTGGCCGTAGTCGTGGAGTTGGCGGGCGGCCTCCGCCAGCTGCGCCTCGGAGAGCAGCGTCGGCGTACGGCCGGGGACGGAGGAGGCCGTCAGCCAGAGGCGGCACATCCACTCGAGCTGTGCCGTGCGGTCGTACGCCTCGGACAGGGTGGCGCCGTAGGTGACCGTCCCGTGGTTCTGGAGGAGGCAGGCCGTGCGGTCACGCAGAGCGTGGAGCATGTTCCTGGCCAGCTCCTCCGTGCCGTACAGGGCGTAGCCCGCGACGCGGACCGGGCCGCCGAGGGCCGCGGTCATGTAGTGGACGGGTGGCAGCTCGGGGACGAGCGTGGAGACCGCTGTGGCGTGCACGGCGTGCGTGTGCACGACGGCGGCCGCGCCGGTGTGACGGTGGACCGCGAGGTGCAGCGGCAGCTCGCTGGTGGGCCGCAGATCGCCGAGGACCTGTCTGCCGTCGAGGTCGACGGCGACGGTGTCCTCGGCGGTGAGCCGGTCGTAGGGGACTCCGCTCGGGGTGACGAGGATCAGCTCGCCCACCCGTACGGAGACGTTGCCGGAGGTGCCCACCACGAGACCTTCCGCCGCCGTTCTGCGAGCGGTGTCAACGAGCTCCCGCCATGCGCGTTCGACCGCGCTCTGCCGCGCCTCATCAGTCATGTCCGCGATCCTTTCAGGCGGGTCGGCGCGGAATGGGGACACGGAGGGTGTTCGAGTGGCTGCGGGGAGCGCCGCGGGGGTTCGAAAACGGACAAGCGGAATCGACCGGCACCACTTGGGGACACCGCAACGCCTGACCCAGTTCACCTTCCGTTCATCCAGGTTGCTTACGGTCCTCGCGTCAATGACGTCAAACGATTGCCTGGGTAAATGGAACACATCACACTGCTGCTCGCGATTGTGATCGTGACAGCTCTCGTGTTCGATTTCACGAACGGTTTCCACGACACCGCCAACGCGATGGCGACGACCATCTCGACCGGCGCCCTGAAGCCCAAATCCGCGGTGGCCATGTCCGCCGTTCTGAACCTCGTCGGTGCTTTTCTGTCCGTGGAGGTCGCCAAGACGATCTCCAGTGGGCTGGTCGACGAATCAGGCATCACACCTGAAGTCATCTTCGCGGCGCTCGTCGGCGCCATCCTGTGGAACCTGCTCACCTGGCTGGTGGGCCTGCCGTCCAGCTCGTCGCACGCCCTCATGGGCGGTCTGATCGGCGCCACGGTCGCCTCGGTCGGCTTCGGCGGCGTCAACGGCGGCGTCGTCGTCACCAAGGTCCTGATCCCGGCCGTCGCCGCGCCTCTGGTCGCCGGCCTCGCCGCGATGCTGGCGGCCCGGCTGACGTACAAGATCGGCAAGAACACGGACCCGAAGGCCACGGCGAAGGGCTACCGCGCCGGGCAGATCGCCTCCGCGGGCCTGGTCTCCCTGGCGCACGGCACCAACGACGCCCAGAAGACGATGGGCATCATCACGCTGGCCCTCGTGGCCGGCAACGTGGTCGCCCCCGGTTCCAACCCTCCGATGTGGGTCATCGTCTCGGCCGGTGTGGCGATCGCGCTCGGCACCTACCTCGGTGGCTGGCGCATCATCCGCACCATGGGCAAGGGCCTCACCGACCTCCAGCCGCAGCAGGGCTTCGCCGCCCAGACCAGCGCGGCCAGCGTGATCCTCGCCTCCTCCAACCTCGGCTTCTCCCTGTCGACGACGCACTCCTGCTCCGGTGCCGTCATGGGCGCCGGCCTCGGCCGCAAGGGCGGTGTCGTCCGCTGGTCCACCGCCACCCGGATGTTCGTGGCCTGGGGTCTGACCCTGCCGGCCGCCGGTCTCGTCGCGGCGGGCTCCGAGTACGTCACCAAGCAGGGTGACTGGGGTGTCGCGGCCGTCGCCGTCTTCCTCGTCGCCTCCTGCGTCGCGATCTGGTTCATCTCGCGCCGTCAGGTCATCGACCACACCAACGTCAACGAGGTGGAGGAGGAGCCCGCGGGAGTCGTCACGACCGCCATCGCGGCTGTCACCCCGCCGCCCGTCGGTGACCTGAAGGCCACCATCCCTGCCCCGGCCGAGCCAGAGACCGAGTCGCCCCGCCCGGCCACGGTGTAAGGAAGAAACAAGATGAAGATCGACTGGACTGCTCTCGGCTCCGTTTTCGGCGTGAGCCTCGTCGCCACCGTCGCACTGGTGGGCCTCTTCACCCTGGGCGTCGTGGGCCTCACCAAGCAGGAGGCCGCCACCCAGGCCGGAGGCTCCGGCGCACTGGCCCGCACCGGCGCGTACGCCTGCTTCGCACTCTGCGCGGCGGCCGTGTCCTACGGGATCTACCTGATCGTCGTCTGACGACCGCTTCAGCGCTTCGACGGCCGGGCCGTGGACACCCTCGGGTGTCCACGGCCCGGCCTTCGTGTGTCCGCCCGTGTGGGGCTCGGCACACTGCCCCGCCGCAGGTCAATGGTGAGTTGACGGGCGTTCGCGCGCGTGGTGGACTGCCGGGGCCAACAACGGCGGCAGAAGAGGAAGTCCGGTGCGAATCCGGCGCGGTCCCGCCACTGTCACCCGGGATGAACGGTCCCGGGGAGCCAGGAACTCTCACCGCCGGTCACGTCGAACCAGGGCGCGGACCCTGAGTGAGGACTTTTCGCATGCCCGGCCGCGGTACAGCCCTGTCCGTCGGACACCACCACTGGGATCGCTGATCCCATGCGTGCCGACCGAGTCTTCGTGTACGGCGCCGCCGCCGGCCTCGCCGGTGACCTGCTCCTCGGCGATCCCCGCCGCGGGCATCCGGTCGCCGCGTTCGGGCGGGCCGCGAGCGCCGTCGAGCGTGTCCTGTGGCGTGACCACCGCGGCCGGGGCGCCCTGCACACCGCTGTGTGCGCCGGTGGCGCCGTCGCAGCGGCCGTGCTGGCCTCCCGGGCGGTACGCCGCTCCCCCGCCGCGTCCGTCGCTCTGACCGCCGCCGCCACCTGGGCGGTCGTCGGGGGTACGACCCTGGGGCGGGAGGCCACGGCCATCGGTGACGCGCTGGCCGCCGGGGACGTCGAGGCGGCCCGCGAGCGGCTGCCCCACCTCTGCGGACGCGACCCGCAGGCACTGGACGAGCAGCAGATCGCCCGCGCCGTCGTCGAGTCCGTCGCGGAGAACACGTCCGACGCGGTCGTGGGCGCCCTGGTGTGGGGAGCGCTGGCGGGCGTGCCCGGGCTCGTCGGCTTCCGGGCGGTGAACACCCTGGACGCGATGGTGGGCCACAGGTCGCCCCGCTACCTGCGGTACGGCTGGGCTTCGGCCCGCCTGGACGACGTCGCCGGGTGGCCCGGCGCCCGGCTGACCGCCGCCCTGGCGGCGGTCTGCGGCCCGGACCGGCGCGGAGCCGTACGGGCCTGGCGCGCGGACGCGGCCGAGCACCCGAGCCCCAACGCGGGCCCCGTGGAGGCGTCTTTCGCGGGCGCCCTGGGCGTGCGGCTGGGCGGTTCCCTCTCGTACGGCGGGCGGGTCGAACACCGGCCCGTGCTCAACGGGGCAGGGCGCGCGGTGGAGTTCGGTGACATCGGACGGGCGGTGCGGCTGTCGCGCCGGGTCGGCCTGCTGACCCTCGCCGTCTGCGCGGCGGGGCGGGTGCTGCGGCAGGGCCGCGGCGGAAGGAGGCCGGCATGACCGGTGGGGGGCTGCTCGTCGCCGGGACCACCTCGGACGCGGGCAAGAGTGTCGTGACCGCCGGGATCTGCCGGTGGCTGGTACGCCAGGGCGTGAAGGTCGCGCCGTTCAAGGGGCAGAACATGTCCCTGAATTCGTTCGTGACGCGCGAGGGCGCGGAGATCGGGCGGGCGCAGGCCATGCAAGCGCAGGCCGCGCGTGTGGAGCCGACCGCGCTGATGAATCCCGTACTCCTCAAGCCCGGCAGCGACCGATCCAGCCAGGTCGTGCTGATGGGCCGGCCGGTCGGCGAGCTGAGCGCCAAGGGGTACCACGGGGGCCGGCAGCGGGAGCTGTTCGAGCCGGTGAGGGCGTGCCTGGAGGAGTTGCGGGGCACGTATGACGCCGTGATCTGTGAGGGGGCGGGCAGTCCGGCCGAGATCAATCTGCGCCGCACGGACATCGTGAACATGGGCATCGCGCGGGCCGCCCGGCTGCCGGTGCTCGTGGTCGGGGACATCGACAGGGGCGGGGTCTTCGCCCAGTTCTTCGGTACGACGGCGCTGCTGAGCCCCGAGGACCAGGCCCTGGTGGCGGGCTATCTGGTCAACAAGTTCCGTGGTGACGTGTCGCTGCTGGAGCCGGGGCTGGAGATGCTGCTCGGGTTGACCGGGCGGCGGACGTTCGGGGTGCTGCCGTACGCGCACGGGCTCGGTATCGACGAGGAGGACGGCCTGCGGGTGTCCCTGCGCGGCGCGGTGCGGGAGTCGGTCGTGGCGCCGCCCGTCGGTGAGGACGTGCTGCGCGTCGCGGTGTGTGCCGTCCCGCTGATGTCGAACTTCACGGACGTGGACGCACTGGCGGCGGAGCCGGGCGTCGTGGTCCGGTTCGTGGACCGCGCGGAGGAGCTCGTGGACGCCGATCTGGTCGTGGTCCCGGGCACGCGCGGCACGGTGAAGGCACTGGCGTGGCTGCGTGAGCGCGGCCTCGCGGACGCCTTGGTCCGGCGTGCGGCCGAGGGCAGGCCGGTGCTGGGCATCTGCGGCGGCTTCCAGGCACTGGGCGAACACATCGAGGACGACGTCGAGTCGAGGGCCGGCGCGGTCGACGGGCTCGGACTGCTGCCGGTTCGAGTGCGGTTCGCGCCGGAGAAGACCCTCGCACGACCCGTCGGCGAGGCCCTCGGCGCGCGCGTCGAGGGCTACGAGATCCATCACGGCGTCGCCGAGGTCCTCGGCGGCGACGCCTTCCTGGACGGCTGCCGGGTGGACGCCGTGTGGGGCACGCACTGGCACGGATCGCTGGAGAGCGATGACTTCCGGCGGGCGTTCCTGCGGGAGGTCGCCGCACAGGCGGGCCGCCGTTTCGTGCCCGCGCCGGACACGTGCTTCGGCGCGCTGCGGGAGGAGCAGCTGGACCGGCTGGGGGATCTGATCGAAGAACACGCGGACACGGGGGCGTTGATGCGGCTGATCGAGGAAGGGGCGCCGGCGGGACTGCCGTTCATCCCTCCGGGCGCGCCGTGAGAGCGGGCGCCGGGCAATCGGCCCGCCGAATCCGGCAGGGCACAGGCGAGCCGCTCCGCGGCTCCAGCGAAGGAGTGATCAGGCGATGAGCACCCCCTATCCGTTCACCGCGGTCGTCGGGATGGACGATCTGCGGCTGGCCCTGCTGCTCAACGCGGTCAGTCCGGCGGTCGGCGGCGTGCTCGTGCGCGGCGAGAAGGGGACCGCCAAGTCGACCGCCGTGCGGGCGCTCGCGTCCCTCATGCCGGACGTCGACGTGGTCGGCGGGTGCCGGTTCTCCTGCGCCCCCGCCGCCCCGGACCCGGCATGTCCGGACGGCCCGCACGAGGCGGGAGCGGGCGTGGCACGGCCGACGCGCATGGTGGAACTGCCCGTCGGCGCTTCCGAGGACCGGCTCGTCGGGGCGCTCGACATCGAGCGGGCGCTCGCCGAGGGCGTGAAGGCGTTCGAGCCCGGCCTGCTCGCGGACGCGCACCGGGGGCTGCTGTACGTCGACGAGGTCAATCTGCTGCACGACCACCTCGTCGACCTGTTGCTGGACGCCGCCGCCATGGGCGCTTCGTACGTCGAGCGTGAGGGCGTCTCCGTACGGCACGCCTCCCGCTTCCTGCTCGTCGGGACCATGAACCCCGAGGAGGGTGAGTTGCGGCCGCAGTTGCTGGACCGCTTCGGCCTCACCGTGGAGGTCGCGGCCTCCCGCGACCCCGGCCTGCGGGTCGAGGTCGTACGGCGCAGGCTCGCGTACGACGACGACCCTGCCGGCTTCGCGGCGCGCTGGGCCGGCGAGGAGGCGGCGCTGCGCGAGCGGATCGTGGCGGCGCGGGAATTGCTGCCGCGGGTGGTTCTCGGCGATGTGGCGCTGCGTCAGATCGCGGCGACCTGCGCGGCGTTCGAGGTGGACGGCATGCGCGCGGACATCGTGATGGCCCGTACGGCGACCGCGCTGGCCGCGTGGGCGGGCCGGGAAGAGGTCACGGAGGAGGACGTCCGGCAGGCCGCGCTGCTGGCGCTGCCGCACCGCAGGCGTCGCAATCCCTTCGACGCGCCCGGGCTGGACGAGAGCAAACTGGACGAGACGCTGGACGAGTTCGGCGGGCACGACGAGCCGGACGGGGAGCCGGACCCGACCGATCCGGACCCGACCGACCCGGGTCCGGATCCCGGTCCGGAGGGCGGGCCCGACGGTGGAGGCGGCGGGGTGCCCCCGCAGGGCAGCGGACCGGACAGGAGTGACGCGGCCGGGTCCGCGCCGGAGACCGGGCAGGCGCCGGTACCGGCGCCGGGCACGGGCGCCGAGCAGCAGCCCGCGCGGGCCACGGAGCCCTTCCGTACCAAGATGCTCAGCGTGCCCGGCCTGGGCGAGGGCGCGGCGGGGCGCAGGTCCCGGGCGCGTACCGAGCACGGCCGTACCACCGGCGCACGACGGCCCCAGGGCGCACTCACCAAGCTGCACCTGACGGCCACCGTGCAGGCCGCTGCTCCGCATCAGCGTGCCCGCGGGCGCAGCGGCCCGGGGCTGGTGGTCCGCCGGGACGACATGCGGCAGGCGACCCGAGAGGGCCGTGAGGGGAACCTCGTGCTGTTCGTGGTCGACGCGTCCGGTTCCATGGCGGCCAGGAAGCGGATGGGCGCGGTCAAGGGCGCGGTGCTGTCCCTGCTGCTCGACGCGTACCAGCGGCGCGACAAGGTGGGGCTGATCACCTTCCGCGGCAAGGGCGCGGAGCTGGCGCTGCCGCCCACGTCCTCGGTGGACGCGGCGGCGGCCCGGCTGGAGTCGCTGCCCACGGGCGGCCGTACGCCGCTGGCGCAGGGACTGCTCAAGGCGCAGGACGTGCTGCGCATCGAGCGGCTGCGTGATCCGTCGCGTCGTCCGCTGTTGGTGGTGGTCACCGACGGCCGGGCCACGGCCGCGGGGTCGGGGGACGCGTTCACGCCGGCCCTGCGCGCCGCACGGCTGCACGCAGCGGAGGGAACCGCGGCCGTCGTCCTGGACTGTGAGGCCGGGCCGGTGCGGCTCGGTCTGGCCGGCACACTCGCGCGGGAGCTGGGCGGCAGCGCCGTCACTCTCGACGAACTGCGGGCCGAATCGATCGCCGGACTCGTCAAGGACGTCCGGGACGTATCCGCCACAAGGAGGGCCGCGTAATGCCGCAGGGACAGCCGTCCGTCGTACCGGACGACGGACTCACCACCCGCCAGCGCCGCAACCGTCCGCTGGTGTTCGTGCACACGGGCATCGGCAAGGGCAAGTCGACGGCCGCCTTCGGGCTGGCACTGCGGGCCTGGAACCAGGGCTGGCCGGTCGGGGTGTTCCAGTTCGTCAAGTCGGCGAAGTGGAAGGTCGGCGAGGAGAACGCGCTCAAGGTACTGGGCGCGAGCGGCGAGGGCGGCACGGTCGCCTGGCACAAGATGGGCGAGGGCTGGTCGTGGATCCAGCGCGCCCCCGCGGAGGGCGAGCAGTCCAACGAGGACAAGGCCCGTGAGGGCTGGGAGCAGGTCAAGCGGGACCTGGCCGCCGAGACACACAAGCTGTACGTGCTCGACGAGTTCGCTTACCCGCTGCACTGGGGCTGGATCGACACCGACGAGGTGATCGAGGTGCTGCGCGGGCGGCCCGGTACCCAGCATGTGGTGATCACCGGCCGCAACGCGCCGCAGAAGCTGATCGACTTCGCCGACCTGGTCACGGACATGTCGAAGGTCAAGCACCCGATGGACGCGGGTCAGAAGGGCCAGCGGGGCATCGAGTGGTAGCACGTCTCGTCATCGCCGCGCCGTCCTCCGGCGCGGGCAAGACAACGGTCGCGACGGGCCTGATGGCCGCGTTCACGGCGGCCGGGCTCAGGGTCTCCCCGCACAAGGTGGGCCCGGACTACATCGACCCCGGCTACCACGCGCTGGCCACCGGGCGGCCGGGCCGCAACCTCGACGCCTATCTGTGCGGTACCGAGCTGGTCGCCCCGCTGTTCCGGCACGGTGCCGAAGGCTGCGAACTCGCCGTCGTCGAGGGCGTGATGGGGCTGTACGACGGAGCCGCCGACCAGGGCGAGCTGGCCTCGACCGCGCAGGTGGCGAAGCTGCTGCGCGCGCCTGTGGTGCTGGTGGTGGACGCGTCGTCGCAGTCCCGGTCGGTGGCGGCGCTGGTGCACGGGTTCGCGTCGTGGGACCCGGAGGTACGGATCGGCGGGGTGATCCTCAACAAGGTCGCCACCGACCGGCACGAGCACCTGCTGCGGGAGGCGCTCGGCGGCTCGGGCGTGCCGGTGCTCGGGGTACTGCGGCGGGCGGCCGAGGTGGCGACGCCGTCGCGTCACCTGGGTCTGGTGCCGGTCGCCGAACGGCAGGCGGAGGCGGTGGACGCGGTGGCGTCGATGGCCGAGCAGGTGCGGGCGGGGTGCGACCTCGACGGGCTGCTGGCGCTGGCGCGCAGCGCACCTCCGTTGCACGCGCAGGCGTGGGAGCCCGGGTTCGAGGCAGGGCCGCACGCCGGGGGCGCGGTCGCGTCCCCCGCCCCGGGTTCCGGGGCCGTGCGGCCGGTCGTGGCGGTCGCCGGCGGCGCCGCGTTCACGTTCTCGTACGCCGAGCACGTGGAACTGCTGCGGTCCGCCGGGGCCGAGGTCGTGGCCTTCGACCCGCTCCGGGACGAACAACTCCCCGAGGGGACCCGTGGCGTCGTCATCGGCGGCGGCTTCCCCGAGGTGTACGCGCCCGAGCTGTCCGCGAACGAGCCACTGCGCAAGGCGGTCGCCGAACTGGCGCGCTCGGGCGCGCCGGTCGCGGCCGAGTGCGCGGGGCTGCTCTACCTGGCCCGGTCCCTGGACGGCAGGCCCATGTGCGGCGTCCTGGACGCCGACGCGCGCATGTCGGGGCGGCTGACCCTCGGCTACCGGGAGGCCGTCGCGGTGAGCGACAGCCCGCTCGCGGCGGCGGGAACGCGGCTGCGGGGCCACGAGTTCCACCGCACGGTGCTGGAGCCGGGCGCGGGGCCGGTGCCCGCGTGGGGCATGGTGCGGCCGGAGCGCCGGGTCGAGGGCTTCGTACAGCAGGGCGTGCACGCCAGCTACTTGCACACGCACTGGGCGTCGCGGCCGGAGGTGGCCGCCCGGTTCGTGGCGGCGTGCGGCACATGAGCGGGGGAAGATCCAGGGAGGCGACGGGCTCATTCGGCGATGCCGACGACCAGCCAGATGAAGCCCACTCCCGCGACGGTGCACAACAGGGTGGAGCGGGCCGGGTGTTCATGGTGGGCCTCGGGCAGGATCTCGGCGGCGGCAAGGTACAGCAGCGCACCGCCGAAGAAGCCGAGGTAGCTGCCGAGAAGATCCTCAGGAAGAGTGAACAGCACGGTCGACGCCGCGCCGACGACGGGGGCGGCAGCGTCGGCGAGGAGCATCATGTTCGCCTTGCGGCGGGTGTTCCCGTACAGGCTGGTGATCGTGTACGTGTTGAACCCGTCGGCGAAGTCGTGGGTGACGACGGCGAGCGCCACGGCCGCGCCCATCCCGCCGCCGACCTGGAACGCGACGCCGAGCGCGATGCCGTCCATCAGGCTGTGGGCGACCATCGCCGCGGCCGCCGTCAGGCCCACCTGCGGCACGCGGTGGTCCGCTCCGTGCGCCGCCTGCCGTACGGCCAGCAGCCGTTCGACCATGTGCGCCGTGAGGAAGCCGCCGACGAACAGCAGCAGGGCCTGCGGCACGCCCAGCACCGGTCCGCCCGCGGCCTCCAGCGCCTCGGGCAGCAACTCGAGTCCGACGACACCGAGCATCAGCCCGCCGGCCAGGCCCAGCACGAGGTGACGGCGGTCGGTGACACGACCGGCCGTCCAGCCTCCGAAGAGCGTCATCAGGAACGCGCCGAGCGCGACGATCACCGCCATGCGCCCTTGCTAGCCGATCCCGGGACCGTCCCGCACATCGCTGTGCGTCCGGGGCACCCGGTTGACAGGGCGCCGGCCGCGGTCGGAAGAGCCGCTGACCGGCCGTCTGCCGCCGACCGGGGAGCCGCCTCGTGAACGATGCCATGGCCGGGTCGCCGAGCGGCTCCACGACCGGCCCGACGGCCGGCACGAGCGGAACCCGGACCGGTCCGACGGCCGGCACCACGACCGGCACGACGGCGGGCTCCGCCGCAGGGTCGGGGGGCCTCGTCGTCGGTGTCGGCGCGTCACGCGGCGTGCCGGCCGACGAGGTGCACGGCCTGATCGAGGAGGCGCTGCGCGACGCGCGGCTGCCCGCGGCCGACGTGGTGGCCCTGGCGACCGTCGACGTGAAAGCGGCGGAACCCGGCCTGCTGGGCGCCGCGGAGCGCCTGGGCGTTCCGCTGTGGACGTACAGCTCGGAGCGTTTGGCGCGGGTTCCCGTGGAGAACCGGTCCCGCGCCGCACTGCGTGCGGTGGGGACACCGTCGGTCGCCGAGGCCGCTGCACTGGCGGGCGGCGGCCAACTGCTGATCCCCAAAAGGCGGTCCGCGCCGTCGGGACGGCCCGCCGGTGTGACGTGCGCGATCGCCCGCCTGGGGTTGCGGACGTCGTCGACCACTGCCGTGACGCGGCCGCAGAGGACATGATGTCCGTGCGTTTGTTCACCTCTGTTCGATCCCTCATTGTTCGCCCCCACACCGAGGAGACTTCCGTGACCAGCTCTCCCCCACCACGGCACGGCAGCCATGTACAGGCACGCTGAGCACCCCGAGCGCCCGGAGGATCCGGCGCAGCGTTCCGACGGGCACGATCTGCGGCACCACGGCGACGCGGAGGTGCGGGACGGCGCGGCGGGTCTGATCGACCTCGCCGTCAACGTCCGTACCGGCACGCCTCCGAGCTGGCTGCGCGAGTGCATCACGGCTTCGCTGGGCTCGCTCGCCGCGTACCCGGACGGCCGGGCAGCCCGCGCCGCCGTCGCCCGCAGGCACGGGCTGCCGGAGGACCACGTCCTGCTGACGGCGGGCGCGGCGGAGGCGTTCGTGCTGCTGGCGCGCGCGCTTCCGGTGCGGCGGCCTCTGGTGGTGCACCCGCAGTTCACGGAGCCGGAGGCGGCGCTGCGCGACGCGGGCCATGCCGTGGAGCGGCTGCTGCTGCGCGAGGAGGACGGCTTCCGGCTCGACCCGAAGGCCGTGCCGGACGAGGCGGACATGGTCGTCATCGGCAATCCGACCAATCCGACGTCCGTGCTGCACGCCGCGGAGGACATAGCCCTGCTGGCCCGCCCCGGGCGCCTGCTCGTGGTGGACGAGGCGTTCATGGACGCGGTGCCGGGCGAACGCGAGGCGCTGGCGGGGCGGACGGACGTACCCGGCCTCGTGGTGCTGCGCAGCCTCACCAAGACATGGGGGCTCGCCGGCCTGCGGATCGGCTATGTGCTGGCGGAGCCGCGGACGATCGCTGCACTGGAGCGGGCGCAGCCGCTGTGGCCGGTGTCGACGCCGGCGCTGGTCGCGGCGGAGGCCTGCATGGGCCCGGCGGCGCTGGCCGAGGCGGAGGTGGCATCGCTGCGGATCACCGCGGACCGTGCCCATCTGCTGGCGGGGCTGGCCGAGTTCGAGGAGGTCCGGGCTGTGGAGGCGGCCGAGGGGCCGTTCGTCCTCGTACGGGTGCGGCGTGCGGCGCAGGTGCGGGATCGGTTGCGGCTGCTCGGTTTCGCGGCCAGGCGGGGGGACACGTTCCCCGGCCTCGACGACCAGTGGCTACGGCTCGCGGTGCGCGACCGCGTCACGACGAACCGTTTCCTCCAGGCACTCGACCAGGCGCTGACGATGGTCGGCCACTGACGGCACCGGCGCGCCACGACGCCGGCGCTCCCGGGCAGCTCCCGGTGCCCGGCGCACCCGGGTGCTGCCCGGGTACGGAGGTGGTGGCGGCCGGGACCCCTCTCCCATCATCGAGGGACCCGGCCGCCGTGGCCGGGCGTCAGCCCCTGGAGCGGCGACGACCGATGAAGGTCGCCGCGGCACCGGCGGCGAGCAGAACGGCCGCGCCGCCCGCGAGGTACGGCGTGGTGGAACTGCCGCCGGTCGCCGCGAGGTTGTCCTCGCCGGGCTGCTCGCCCGACTGGGCGGAGATCCCGTCGGCGGGCTTCTCGTCGGCCGGCTTGTCGTCCGCCGGCCTGTCGTCCGCGGGGGGCGCCGGCTCGGCCGGCTTCGCGGTCCCGCCGGACGACGCGCCGGGCGTCTCGCAGGTCGCCTCCGCGAGCGTCACCTCGCCGTCGACCTCGGCGACGTTCAGCTCCAGGGGGTTGACGGCGACCTTCAGCTGCAGGGCCGTCGCGGCGGCCGTACGGGACGTGGTGCGGGTCTTGGACAGCTCGAGGCTCACCTCGCCCACGCCGGGCACCGCGACGCGCGTCGGGCCGCCCGTGCTGAGGGTGACCTTCTTGCCGAGGACCCTTACCTTGCCCAGCAGGTTCGACTCGGCGACGGGCTGACGCCCCGTCTCGCAGACGGCCTTCGACGTGACCTGCTCGACCTCGATCAGCGACAGCAGCGGCAGACCGGGCACGTGCACCGTGGCGTTGACGAGATCGGTGCGGGCCTCGGCCTTGCCGCTCTCTACCGTGGCCTTCGAGGTCGCCACGTCCGCACGCAGCACCTGGACCTGCCCACCCTTCCCCACACCGTCCAATTCGACGCTCAGCGCGGTCTTCTCGGCGCTGCCGGGGGCCCGGACCTCGTTGAGGGTCGTCCTGAGCGGTACATGGACGGTCTTGTCGAGCAGGGAGACGTCCAGGCCGGTACGGAGCACCACCGCGGTGGCACTTCCCTCACCGCCGCCGGTGGCGTGGGCGGGGCCGGCGAGTGCCACCGGCGTGGCGGCCATAGCGACGGCGGCCGTCACCGCCGCGGCCTTGCGTGCGGGCGTGCGGAAGGTGTTGCTGTTCACGGTGGTGGAACCCCCACGGAGACATGGAGTCGCCTGCCGCCCCACGGGGACACGTGGACGGCGGCGACCGGGACACCGAAATCTTTACGCACGGAGAGTGAACCGACAGACACCTGACGTGAGTTCACCCTAAAGTGGGGTTTCCGCGTTCGTATTCGATTCTTGAGGCACGTGCGTTCCCCTACGGCGCACCTGTTACGGCCCAAGGGTGGTGCGCCGGTCCAGTGCCACGGGCGCGCGCGACGCCTCCCGGCAACGGGAGTTGAGTGCCTCAACGACCGCTGACCGCACCCGGTAACGCCCTGTCAACCTGGCGCCGCACCCTTCCACGGAACCGCCTCCCTGGGAATCGCCTCCGCGGAGGTCCTCCGCGGAGGTCCCCTTCCGCGGAGGTCCCCTTCCGCGGAGGTCAGCCGACGATCCGCCCGTCGAGGACGATCCGGCCCGGCGCCGCGAGCACCCGTACATCGGCCCGCGGGTCCTCGTCGTACACCACCAGGTCGGCCGGGGCGCCCTCCTCCAGCGCCGGGCGGCCCAGCCAGCTCCTGGCTCCCCACGTGGTCGCCGACAGGGCCTCGAGCGGCGGGATGCCGGCCTTCACCAGCTCGGAGACCTCCGCGGCCACCAGCCCGTGCGCGAGGGAACCGCCGGCGTCCGTGCCGACGAAGACCGGCACGCCCGCGTCGTAGGCCGCGCGCACGGTGTCGTAGCGGCGCTCGTACAGCCGGCGCATGTGGGCGGACCAGCGGGGGAACCGGGACTCCCCGCCCGCGGCGAGACCGGGGAAGGTGGCGATGTTGACCAGGGTCGGGACGATGGCGACGCCGCGCTCCGCGAACAGCGGGATCGTCTCCTCCGTGAGCCCGGTCGCGTGCTCGATGCAGTCGATACCCGCCTCGACGAGGTCGCGCAGCGAGTCCTCCGCGAAGCAGTGCGCCGTCACCCGGGCATCCAGCCGGTGGGCCTCCGCGATGGCCGCCTCCACCGCCCCGCGCGGCCAGCAGGCGGTGAGGTCACCGGCGTCCCGGTCGATCCAGTCACCGACGAGCTTGACCCAGCCGTCGCCGCGCCGGGCCTCCCGCGCGACGTACGCCACCAGGTCCTCGGGCTCGATCTCGTGCGCGTAGTTGCGGATGTAGCGGCGGGTGCGGGCGATGTGCCTGCCCGCCCGGATGATCTTCGGCAGGTCCTCGCGCTCGTCGATCCACCGGGTGTCGGAGGGGGATCCCGCGTCGCGGATCAGCAGCGTGCCCGCCTCGCGGTCGGTGAGTGCCTGCTTCTCGCTCGTCGCGGCGTCGACCGGGCCGTGGTGGTCGAGGCCGACGTGGCAGTGGGCGTCGACGAGTCCGGGCAGCGCCCAGCCGTGCACGGTGACCGCCTCGGCGCGGGGACGTTCGAAGGTGATCCGGCCGTCGACCGCCCACAGTTCGTCCCGCACCTCCTCGGGCCCGACGAGCACCCGCCCCTTCACATGCAGCACCGTGTGATCGCTCATGCCAGGAACTGTACGAGGCCCTCGGTACTCTCGAGCGAGAGCCCGAACACTGTCCGAACACCGTCCGGCCCTGGTGGGAACACCGTCCGGACGACCGAGAGAAACCGAGCACCGCCGTGACACACCCGCTGCTGGACCTCGCCCCGCTGACCGCCGCGCACTTCGCGTCCATCGAGCGCCGGGTCGCGGCGCTGCTCGGCACGGAACAGGACGTGGTCGTGATGCAGGGCGAGGCCCTGCTGCCCCTCGAGGGCTGCATCCGCGGCGGCGCGCACCCCGGTTCGACGGCGCTGAACGTCGTCACCGGCCCCTACGGCCAGACCTTCGGCAACTGGCTGCGCGACTGCGGCGCCGACGTCGTGGACCTCGAGGTCCCCTTCCACACGGCGGTGAGTGCCGAGCAGGTGGCGCAGGCGTTGGCCGAGCACCCGGAGATCGACTTCGTCTCCCTGGTGCACGCCGAGGCGGCGACGGGCAACACCAACCCCGTCGCGGAGATCGGCGAGGTCGTACGGGCGCACGGCGCGCTGTTCATGCTGGACGCGGTCGCGTCCGTGGCCGCGGAGCCCCTCCTTCCCGACGCCTGGGGCGTGGACCTGTGCGTGATCGGCGCTCAGAAGGCGATGGGCGGCCCGGCCGGCGTCTCCGCCGTGTCGGTGAGCGAGCGGGCCTGGGAGCGTATCGCCGCCAACCCGGCCGCGCCCCGCGGCTCGTACCTGTCGCTGCTCGACTGGAAGCAGCGCTGGATCGACGGTGGGCGCAAGGCCCTGCTGCACGCACCCGCGCAGCTGGAGATGCTGGCGCTCGAGGCGTGCCTCGAGCGGATCGGGTCGGAGGGCCTGGACGCCGTGACGGCCCGGCACGCGGCGGCCGCCGCGGCCACCCGCGCGGGAGCGTCGGCGCTCGGCGGCGGCATCGCCCCCTACGTGCACGAGGCACGGCACGCCGCCCCGGTGGCGACGACGCTGCGCGCCCCGGCCGGGGTGGACGCCCGTGACCTGGTGGCGAAGGCGCTCGCCGCCGACCCGTCGCTGCCGGTGCTGGCCGGTGGCGGCCCGCTGGCCTCGGAGATGATCCGGATCAACCACTACGGAGTGGACGCGACCCGTGGCGTGGTGCAGTCGTCCCTCGCGGCGCTGGGCGGCGCTCTGGCAGAGCACGGACGGTCGGTGGACCTCGATGGCGCACGCCGGGCAGCCGGCGAGAACTGGGACTGACGGCCGGGCGGCCCCGCTCCGGCGGGGCCTTTGCCCCGGCGGCGCTTCCCGGCAGGTTCCTCATACCGGTGCTCGGTGTCCCGCACAGGTCACACATAAACGCACCGTACAAATGCGAGAGCAAATTCACGTTCACTCCGGTAAATAGCTCCCCGCATTCTGCTGCCCCCGATCCCGACCGTTAAACGTAGGGATTCATATCGTTTTCGGGGCCGATTCAATCACGTGTCAACGGGGTTGCCGCCATGTGACCGACACCACACGGGGGCCGATATGCCCGGATACATCCGGGCAAACGCGCGCGATCGCCTGACGATTCGCAGCGAGCTCGCGCCCGCGCGATAACACAACGGCTCTCTGCACCCAACCCCCTGGCCCGATGCAATTCACGAATTTGCTGGGTAAATTGAATCGACATGACCGCCGCACAAGAAGACCTTGTACGAGCCCGAGACGAATTCCTTGAGATCGGCACCCCACGAGTGGAGGACGGAGCCGCGATCTGGCGCATCGCCCGCGACTCCGAGGTCCTGGACCTCAACTCCTCGTACAGCTACCTGCTGTGGTGCCGCGATTTCGCGGCCACCTCCGTCGTGGCCCGAGGCCGTGACGGCGAGCCCATCGCCTTCGTCACCGGATACGTACGCCCCGACCGCCCGGAGGCGCTCGTCGTCTGGCAGGTGGCCGTCGACCGTGCGCACCGGGGACGGGGGCTGGCCGGCGTCCTGCTGGACGCACTGACCGCCAAGGTCACCGGCGGACACGGGGTCCGCGAGATAGAGACGACCATCACCCCGGACAACACCGCCTCCGACGCCCTGTTCACCTCCTACGCCAAGCGCCACGGAGCATCCCTCAGCCGTGAGGTCCTCTTCGACGGCGGGCTGTTCCCGGAGGGGACGCACCAGCCGGAAGTGCTGTACCGCATCGGCCCCGTCGCCGCGTGACCGCCGCCGCGCGCCCTGTGCCGGCACGGCACCCAGCGCGCGCCGCGTCATCCCTGACCTCTCGCGCCCACCCCACCCCCATGGAGTTCGCTGTGACCATCACCCCGCCCGCCCTGAGCGTCTTCGAGACCCTCGAGTCCGAGGTGCGCAGCTACTGCCGCGGCTGGCCCGCCGTGTTCGACCGCGCCCAGGGCAGCCACCTCCACGACGAGGACGGCCACACCTACCTCGACTTCTTCGCCGGCGCCGGATCGCTGAACTACGGGCACAACAACCCGGTCCTGAAACGCGCCCTGATCGACTACATCGAGCGCGACGGCATCACCCACGGCCTGGACATGGCCACCACCGCCAAGCGCGCGTTCCTCGAGTCGTTCCAGAACGTGATCCTGCGGCCGCGTGACCTGCCTTACAAGGTCATGTTCCCGGGGCCGACGGGGACCAACGCGGTCGAGGCGGCGCTGAAGCTCGCCCGCAAGGTGAAGGGACGCGAGTCCGTCGTCTCCTTCACCAACGCCTTCCACGGCATGTCGCTCGGCTCGCTCGCCGTCACCGGCAACGCCTTCAAGCGGGCCGGCGCCGGTATCCCGCTGGTGCACGGCACCCCGATGCCGTTCGACAACTACTTCGACGGCCAGGTCCCCGACTTCCTCTGGTTCGAGCGGCTGCTCGAGGACCAGGGTTCGGGTCTGAACAAGCCGGCCGCCGTGATCGTCGAGACGGTCCAGGGCGAGGGCGGCATCAACGTGGCCCGGGCCGAGTGGCTGCGTGCGCTGCAGGAGCTGTGCCACCGCCAGGACATGCTGCTGATCGTCGACGACATCCAGATGGGCTGCGGCCGCACCGGCGGCTTCTTCTCCTTCGAGGAGGCCGGCATCGTCCCGGACATCGTCACCGTCTCGAAGTCCATCAGCGGCTACGGCCTGCCCCTGGCGCTCACCCTGTTCAAGCCCGAGCTGGACATCTGGGAGCCGGGCGAGCACAACGGCACGTTCCGCGGCAACAACCCGGCGTTCGTGACCGCCGCCGCGGCGCTCAACACCTACTGGGCCGACGGGCAGATGGAGAAGCAGACCATCGCCCGCGGCGAGCAGGTCGAGCGTGCGCTGCTCGCCATCGTCGACGAGATGGGCGGCGAGGGCGTCAGCTTCCGCGGCCGTGGCCTGGTCTGGGGCATGGAGTTCGAGGACAAGTCGCGTGCGTCCGCCGTCTGCGCCCGCGCCTTCGAGCTCGGCATGCTGCTGGAGACGTCCGGGCCGGAGAGCGAGGTCGTGAAGCTGCTGCCGCCGCTGACGATCTCCGCCGACGAGCTGGACGAGGGCCTGCGCATCCTGGCGCGCTCCGTCCGAGAGACCGCCTGACCACCCGTACAACCGAGAGGTGACGAACCACCGTGATCGTCCGATCGTTCAAGGACATCGAGAACACCGAGCGCCATGTGAAGTCCGCTTCCGGCACCTGGGAGAGCAAGCGCATCGTGCTCGCCAAGGAGAAGGTCGGCTTCTCGCTCCACGAGACCGTGCTCTACGCGGGTACGGAGACGTCGATGTGGTACGCGAACCACATCGAGGCCGTGCTCTGCGTGGAGGGTGAGGCCGAGCTGACCAACGACGAGACGGGCGAGACCCACTGGATCGAGCCCGGCACGATGTATCTGCTGGACGGGCACGAGAAGCACACCATGCGCCCCAAGACCGACTTCCGTTGCGTCTGCGTCTTCAATCCCCCCGTCACCGGACGGGAGGACCACGACGAGAACGGCGTCTACCCGCTGCTGACCGAGGAGGGCTGAAAGATGACCACCGCACCCGCACGCACCGACCTGTACCCGACGCGTGGCGCCAGCGAGGTGCTCACCCCCCGCAAGGACCCGGTCGTCTGGTCGGCGCCCGGCGCCCCGGGCCCGATCGCCACGGCGGACCTCATGGGGTTCGAGCGGGACGGCTTCCTCACCGTCGACCAGCTGATCAGGGACGACGAGGTCGCCGTCTACCGCTCCGAGCTGGAGCGGCTGATCAGCGACCCGGCGGTGCGCGCCGACGAGCGCTCGATCATCGAGCCGAAGTCGCAGGACGTGCGGTCGGTCTTCGAGGTCCACAAGCTCAGTGAGTTGTTCGCCGCGCTGGTGCGCGACGAACGGGTGGTGGGCAGAGCCCGGCAGATCCTGGGCTCCGACGTGTACGTCCACCAGTCCCGTATCAACGTGAAGCCCGGCTTCGGCGCCTCCGGCTTCTACTGGCACTCGGACTTCGAGACGTGGCACGCGGAGGACGGCCTGCCGAACATGCGCACCGTCTCCGTCTCCATCGCGCTGACCGAGAACTTCGACACCAACGGCGGCCTGATGATCATGCCGGGGTCGCACAGGACGTTCCTCGGCTGCGCGGGCGAGACGCCGAAGGACAACTACAAGAAGTCGCTGCAGATGCAGGACGCCGGCACACCGTCCGACGAGGCGCTCACGCGCTTCGCGGACGACCACGGCATCCGGTTGTTCACCGGCCGGGCCGGGTCGGCGACCTGGTTCGACTGCAACTGCATGCACGGCTCCGGCGACAACATCACGCCGTACCCCCGCAGCAACGTCTTCATCGTGTTCAACAGCGTGGAGAACACGGCGGTCGAGCCGTACGCGGCGCCGGTGCCGCGGCCCGACTTCATCGGTGCGCGGGACTTCACTCCGGTGCGGTGACCGCACGGCACACGCGCGGGCGGGCCGGACTCCCTGGGCGTCCGGCCCGCCCGCGTCCGCGTCGGCGCGGCTGCCGCCGGTCGCTCGCCCTCTTCCGGATCAGGTCAGCCGGTCAGCGCCGGGTAGTCGATGAAGCCCTTGTCGTCGCCGCCGAAGAACGAGGCCGGGTCCGGGGTGTTGTACGGGCCGCCGGCCGCGAGGCGGGTGGGCAGGTCCGGGTTGGCGAGGAACAGGGCACCGTACGAGATCACGTCGGCGATGCCGTCCTCGACGAGCGTCAGGGCGTCGTGACCGGTCGGGCCGTCGGTGGCGGCGTTGAGCACGATCGTCCCGGAGAACTGCTTGCGCAGCGTCTGGGTGAGCTCCCGCAGTTCGGGGGCGGTCTCGATGATGTGCAGGTACCCGAGGCCGAGCGGCTCGAGCTTCTGGACGAGCGCGGTGTACGCGGCCTCCGGCTCGGGCTCGTCGATGTCGTTGTACGGGTTGGAGGGTGAGATCCGCAGGGCGGTGCGCTCGGCGCCGATCGCGGCGGCGACCGCCTCGGTCACCTCGACGGCGAAGCGGATGCGGTTCTCCACGGAGCCGCCCCACTCGTCGGTGCGGCGGTTGCTGCCGGGCGCGAGGAACTGGTGGATGAGATACCCGTTCGCGCCGTGCAGCTCGACTCCGTCGAAGCCGGCCTCGATCGCGTTGCGCGCAGCGGACACGAAGTCCTCGATGGTGGCCCGGATCTCCTGCGCGGTCAGTTCCCTGGGTACGACGAAGTCCTTGGGTCCCTCGTGCGTGTAGACCTGCCCCTGCGCGGCGACGGCTGACACGCCCACCGGGACGAGCCCGTCGGGCAGCAGTACGGGGTGGCCGATCCGGCCGGCGTGCATCAGCTGGGCGAAGATCGTGCCGCCCTCGCGGTGCACGGCGTCGGTGACCTCGCGCCAGGCGGTGACCTGCTCGGCGCTGTGCAGCCCCGGGGTGTCCGGGTAGCCCTGGCCGACCACGGAGGGCTGGGTGCCCTCCGTGATGATCAGGCCGGCGGAGGCGCGCTGCCGGTAGTACTCCACGACGGAAGGCGTCGGTGTGAGGCCGGGGCCGTAGGCGCGGCTGCGGGTCATCGGCGCCATGGCGATGCGGTTGCGCAGGTGCTTGCCGGCGAGCTGGATCGGGTCGAATGCGGTGGTCACGGTGAGCCCCCAAAAATTATGTGGTCGGCCAAGTAATCGGCTTCGGCGCCACTGTAGCGCATTCATTGGCCGACCAAGGTAATATTCTGGACAGGGACGACGGCCGAGGAGACACCATGTCCACAGCAGAGGAGGCACAGGGCGACCCCGCGTGCACCGGACAGCTGCCGCACGCCGCGAGCAGCGGCCCCGTCAGCCACGCCGTCTCCCGGGTGGCGCGGCTCCACCGCATCGCCGCGGGCAAGCTGCTCAAACGGCTGGGCCTCTACCCGGGCCAGGAGTTCGTGATGATGCGCCTGTGGGACGCCGGGCCGGTGCGCCAGTCGGAGCTCATCAAGGCCGCCGACCTCGACCCGTCGACCGTGACCAAGATGCTCCAGCGCCTCGAGCAGTCCGGCCACGTCCGCCGCCGCCCGGACCCGGACGACCGCCGTGCGGTCCTCGTGGAGGCGACGGAGCGGAGCTGTGCGCTCCTGTCGGACGTGTCGGCGGCCTGGGCGGAGCTGGAGGAGCACACGCTCCGCGGACTGGACGAGGACGATCGGCGGGAACTGGCGCGCCTACTGTCCAGGGTCGAGACGAACCTGTGCACGGAGACGGCCGACTGCCCGGAACGCCGCGGCGGGGACTGACCCGGCTTCGGCGCCGGCCGGCACGCGACCGCCCGCCGCCGCCCGCCCGGCACCGCGCCTCGCCCGACCGGAACCGCGCGGGCCCGGCGGCGCACCCTAACCGGCGAGGCGGTCCAGCACGCGTTCCACGTCGGCGGGCGAGTTGTAGAGGTGGAACGAGGCGCGCAGATTGCCCGCGCGTTCGGAGAGCAGGATCCCGGCCCCGGCCAGCTCCCCGGCCCGGTGGCCGAGGCCGGGCACGGCCACGATCGCCGAGTCCGCGGGCACCGGCTCATGGCCCAGCTCCACGAGACCGGCCCTGAACCGCCGTGCCAGCGCGATGTCGTGGGCCCCGACCGCGCCGATGCCGACCTCCTCCAGCAGGGCGAGTGACTGCTCGGCGCCGTGGTACGAGAGGAAGGCAGGGGGCTCGTCGTAGCGGCGGGCCGAGGCGGCGGTCTCCTCGATCGGGCCGTACGTCGTCTCCCACAGCCGTTCCGCGGCGAAGGTCCCCGCATGCAGCGGCGGCAGCGCCTCCTGCGCGTCCTCCGTCACCGTCAGGAACGACACCCCGCGCGGGCAGAGCAGGAACTTGAAACCTCCGGTGACCGTGTAGTCCCAGTCCCCCGCCGCCAGCGGCTGCCAGCCGGCCGACTGGCTGGCGTCGAGGAGCGTACGGGCCCCGTGCGCCGCGGCGGCGGCGCGCACGGCCGCCATGTCGGTGACCCTGCCGTCGGCGGACTGCACCGACGAGAACGCGACGAGCGCGGTGCCGGGGCGGACCGCGTCGGCCAGCCTCTCCAGCGGCGCGAACCGCGTCTTCAGGTCGCCCCTCACGGTGAACGGCGTGATCACGGAGGCGTACTCCCCTTCGGGGAACAGCACTTCGGAGCCCGGCGGCAGAGAAGCCGCGATCAGCCCCACATGGACGGAGACCGAGCCGCCGACGGCCACCCTCTCGTGAGGCACGCCGGCGATGCGGGCGAAGGACTCGCGGGCGGCGGTCACGCTCGGGAAGTCGCCCGCGCCGCCCGGCCGTCCGTCGGCCAGCTCCTGCGCCAGCGCCGCCACCGCACGGACGGTACGGCGCGGGAGCAGCCCGCAGCTCGAGGTGTTCAGATACGTCGTCGTGGGCGCGAACTCGCCACCGGCCGTGGGCTCCAGGATCTGCGTCTCCATGGGATCACCCTGCGGTCCCGGGCCCTGCGGGTCAATCACGCCCTGCTGGACAGAACCGTTCAGCGGCGCTTCACGAAGCCGGCTGCGCTGCGTCGGCCGCCGCGGGGACCTCGCAGGCACTGTCGGCGTCGCAGACGGCCGCGTCGGCGTCGGCGGACGCGATCTCCCGCCCCTGCCAGGCCTGCTCCAGCGCCTGCGTGAACAGTTCGGCAGGCTGCCCGCCCGACACCCCGTACCGCCGGTCGAACACGAAGAACGGCACGCCGGTGGCACCAAGCTCCGCCGCTTCGCGCTCGTCGGTCCGTACGTCGTCGGCGTAGGCGCTCACGTCCGCGAGGACCCGGCGTGCCTCCTGCTCGTCGAGGCCCGCCTCCACGGCGAGCGCGACGAGCACGGCCGGGTCGAAGACGGACCGCTCCTCCGCGAAGTTCGCCCGGTAGGCGAGGGTGAGGAGCTCGTCCTGGCGGCCTCGGGCCTTGGCGAGGTGCAGCAGCCGGTGGATGTCGAAGGTGCTGCCGTGGTCGCGGCCCTCGACGCGGTACTCCAGCCCTTCGGAGCGGGCGTTGGACGCCACGTGCTCCTCCATGGCCCGCGCCTCGTCGCGGGTACGGCCGTACTTCTTCGCGAGCATGTCGACGACCGGAGCGGTGTCGCCCCTGTCGCGGCCGGGGTCGAGTTCGAAGGAGCGGTGCACGACCTCGACCTCGTCACGGTGCGCGAAGGCGTCGAGGCCCTTCTCGAAACGGGCCTTGCCGATGTAGCACCAGGGACAGGCGATGTCGGACCAGATCTCGACGCGCATGCTTCTTCATCACTCCAGGGTCGTGCCGGCCGGCGGCGCCGGGCGCGGTCCGCCCGGGCTCGCCGGGCGGGGTCGGTGGGACGGACGGGGCGGGGCGCCTCCGCAGGCACCTCAACAGGGGACGGGCCCGCCTCATTCCGCGGGAGGCCGCCGCGGCCCCGCGGGGCGGACGATCATCGGCTCACGTCATTTCCCCTGCTCGTCCGCCGGCACCGTGAAGCGGAGGACCAGGTGGTTCCCGGCGAGCGGCTCGTCGGGGTCCGGGTACCAGCCGTGGTGGGTGTAGAAGGCCTGGGCCCGCTTGTTCTCCCGGAAGACCTCGAGGCGGGCGGCCGGCACGCCCGCGCGCCGCCACGCCTCGACGCAGGCGGCGTGGAGCTCGGTACCGACGCCGGCGCGCCAGCGCGCGGGGGCGACGTGGAGCTGCGAGAGCGTCATGACGCCGTCGACCTCGCCGAACGCGGCCGTGCCCGCGACGACGCCGTCCCGCTCCGCGCACAACACCCTGCCCTGCCTGATCGCCCTCTCCCAGCCGGTCCGGGTGCGGGCACGCTCGGCCGGACCGTCGAAGGCCTCGTCGGGGATGTGGCCCCGGTAGTAGGTGGCGCGCGCCTCGGCGTGCAGGGCGGCTATGGCGTCGAGGTCCGCGGGCGTGGCAGTTCTGATCATGTGCCAGGGGACGCGACGGCGGGCGGGCGCGGTTGCGGACCTCCCCGAAGTGCCCGGTCTCCCTTGACCTCGACCGCGGTCGAGGGTGAACGCTCAGGGCATGACCACACATCAGGATCACATCGAGATCGGCCTGCTCGTCACCCGTTTCTTCCGGGCCATGGACGAGCGCGCGTTCCCGTCGGGCTGGGCACGCGACTTCCTGACCGACGACGCGCGCATGGTCGCCCCCGTCGGGGTGTTCGAGGGCGCCGAGGCCGTGCGCGGTACGGAGGAGGCCCTCAAGAGGTTTGCCCGCACGCAGCACATGGCCTCCGACCTGCTGACCGACGTCGACGCCGGGTCGGACACGGCCAGGGCGTCCTGGAACGCGCTGATGGTCCACATCCACCACGAGGGTGACGATCCGCTGTTCACCGTGGGCGGTCGCTACGAGGCGGAACTGCGCCGGACCGAAGAGGGCTGGCGCTTCAGCCGGATGGCGGTCGAGGCCGTCTGGACGACGGGACGGCCGCCGGTGCTGATTCCGGCGTGAGACGCCCGGGTGGGGCGCCTCCCGTGCGTCAGGAACCGTCCCGCAGCCCTTCCGGCCAGCTGTCGCGGTACTCGATGCGGTCGAAGGAGACCACACAGCCCTCGCCCACCGGCGACTGGGCCATGAAGCCGACCAGGGCCGCACCGGCCCGGTCCTCGTCGCCGAGCGTGAAGATGCGGACGAAGGTCCACTTCTCGCCGTCGGTGGAGGCGTGGAAGGCGAACGCCTTTCCGGTACGGCTGATGCGCAGCCAGACGCTGTCACCGTCGACCACGAAGGAGTTGGCGTCGTCGGAGTGGCCGCGGGTGACGACCGTGCAGACCGTCGGCCTGTCCGGGGACAGTTCCAGGCAGAGCTTCGCCCACTCCTGCTCGGTGACGTGCAGGTAGAGCACGGCGGCGTCGAAGGCCGCGGCGAAGCCGGCCTTGACGCGGGCGATCAGCTGGAAGTCGCCCTCCGGCGCGCCGAGGAGGCGGGGCGCGTCGGAGGCCGGTTCCAGGGCGTGGCCGGTCGGCGGGACGAAACGGTCCTGGCGGGGGCCGGCCCAGGCGGTCAGCACACCGTCGTCGTAGGACCAGTCCGCCTCGGGCCCGTATGCGCGTAGGGGAAAGGGGAGGTCGGGCAGCTTCAGTTCCATGCGGGTCAGTGTTGCAGGCGGCCGTTCACGCGCCGGGGAAGTCCGAGCGGGTTGTCGTCACGCAGTTCCGGCGGGAGCAGGGCCTGGGGGGTGCTCTGGTAGGCGACCGGGCGGAGCCAGCGCTCGATCGCGGTGGCGCCCACGGAGGTGGAGGTGGAGGTGGTCGCCGGATAAGGGCCCCCGTGGTGCTGGGCCGGGGCCACCGCGACACCGGTCGGCCAGCCGTTGACCAGGACCCGGCCGGCCAGCGGCGTCAGCCGGCCCAGCCACTCACCACCCCGGCCCTCACCACGACTCTCCGCCGTGGACAGATGCACCGTCGCGGTCAAATTGCCCGGCACCCGCGCCAGCACCGCATCCACCTGAGCCTCCTGCCGGTAACGGACCACCACCGTCACCGGACCGAAACACTCCTCCAACAGCACATCATGCGCACCCGGCCCCGTCAGCCGATCCGCCGGCACGGTCATGAACCCCGCCCGCACCCCCCGCTCACCCTCCCCACCCGGCTCCACCGGACACTCCACATCCACCAGCGCCGCCCGCTGTGCCACCCCCGCCACGAACGAGTCCCGCATCCGCCCGTCCAGCAACACCCCCACCGGCGCCTGCGCCACCACCCCCGCAAGCGCCTCCACCAACCGGTCCCCCTCCCCCGACGCCGGCACCAGCACCAACCCCGGCTTCACACAGAACTGCCCCACCCCAACGTCATCGACCCCCCAAGACCCGCACCGATCTCCTCCGCCCGCTCCGCAGCAGCCCCCTCCGTCACCACCACCGGATTGAGCGACCCCAACTCCCCATGGAACGGAATCGGCACCGGCCGCCCCGCCGCCGCATCGAACAACGCCCGCCCACCCCGCACCGACCCCGTGAACCCCGCCCCCGCCACCAGCGGATGCGCCACCAACGCCACCCCCGCCTCGAAACCGTGCACCAACCCCACCACACCCTCCGGCAGACCCCACAGAACCGCAGCCCGCCGCAACACCCCCGCCACCCGCTCCGACAACCCCGGATGATCCGGATGCGCCTTCACCACCACCGGACACCCCGCCGCCAACGCACTCGCCGTGTCCCCACCCGCCACCGAGAACGCGAACGGAAAATTCGACGCCGCATACACCGCCACCACACCCAACGGCACCTTGAACCGCCGCAGATCCGGCACCGGCGGAACCGCCCCCGCATCAGGATGATCAATGATCACCCCCAGGAACGACCCCTCCTCCACCACCTCCGCAAACGCCCGCAACTGATAACACGTCCGCGCCAACTCACCACGCAACCGCACCCCACCCAACGCCGTCTCCGCGTCCGCCACCTCCACCAACGAAGCCGACGACTCCTCCAGCAGATCCGCCGCCCCCCGCAAGAACCCCACCCGCACCCCCCGATCCACCAACGAACCCCGCGCCTCCCACGCAGCCCGCACCACACCGTCCACCACCCCCGCGGACGCCTCCACCCCCACCCGCTCCCACCGCTTCCCGCTACGAGGGTCGACACTCCAGACTGGTGCTGCTGCCACGGCGGTTTCCTTCCGGTCTCTGCCACCCACCGGACTTGTTCGGTATTCTGAACAGCGTTCCTGGTGGTGAATATGCTGGGGACTCTATTTCCGGGCGTTCCGCACGGTCAAGAAGGGGCGTACAGCAATGTCAGTTGCCGATTCCGGTGGGGCACAGGTCAAGTCCGCAGTGCGGACCGTGGAGTTGCTCGAATACTTCGCCGGGCGGCCCGGCATGCACTCGCTCGCCGCGGTCCAGGAAGCCGTCGGCTACCCCAAGTCGAGCCTGTACATGCTGCTGCGCACCCTCGTGGAGCTCGGCTGGGTGGAGACGGACGCGACGGGCACGCGCTACGGCATCGGGGTGCGCGCCCTGCTGGTCGGGACGTCGTACATCGACGGCGACGAGGTCGTGGCGGCCGCCAGGCCCACCTTGGACCGGCTCTCCGACGACACCACGGAGACCATCCACCTCGCGCGCCTCGACGGGACGAACGTGGTCTATCTGGCGACCCGGCAGTCCCAGCACTACCTGCGCCCCTTCACGCGGGTGGGGCGGCGGCTGCCCGCGCACTCCACCTCTCTCGGCAAGGCGCTGCTCGCGACCTACAGCGACGAGCAGGTGCGCAAGCTGCTGCCGGAGACGCTCGCCCCGCTGACCGAGCACACCATCACCGACCGCGAGAAGCTCATCGAGGAGCTGCACCTCATCCGCGAGCAGGGCTACGCCGTGGACCGCGAGGAGAACACCCTCGGGCTGCGCTGCTTCGGCATCGCAATCCCTTACCGCACCCCCGCGCGCGACGCGATCAGCTGCTCGGTGCCGGTCGCGAGGCTCACGCCGGCGCACGAGCAGATGATCAAGGACGCGTTGTTCGACGCCCGCGACCGGCTCACCCTGGCGACCCGGAGGCTCTGACCGTGGAGGTGAGTCTGCGTGAGGTCCAGGACGGTGATCTCCCGGTGTTCTTCCGGCACATGAGCGACCCGGAGTCCAACCGGATGGCCGCCTTCACCAGCGAGGACCCGACGGACCGGGCCGCGTTCGACGCCCACTGGGCGCGGATCAGGGCGTCGGACGCGGTGATACGGACGATCCTCGCCGACGGAGAGGTGGTCGGCCACACCGCCGTGTACGGGCCGCCGGAGGAGCGGGAGGTCACCTACGTCGTCGACCGCGCGCACTGGGGGCGGGGCATCGCCACGCTGGCACTAAGCGCGCTGCTGGAGGTCGTACCGGCCCGGCCGCTGCACGCGCGTGCGGCGGCGGACAACGCGGGCTCGGTCCGGGTGCTGCGCAAGTGCGGGTTCGTGGTGACGGGCCACGACCGGGGGTTCGCCAATGCGCGGGGCGAGGAGACGGACGAGGTGGTCCTGACCCTGACGTGAGCCTTCACGGCCGGGGCAGGCCTTCGCGGCGGCGCCACTCCCCCGCGCGGTGGAGGCGGATCGTCACGGAGCAGGAGGTGGAGGACCGGGCGGGTCCGGGAGCGTTGGGGGCATGACAACGACCTCGGCCGAGACCGGCCTCTCCCCGCGACACCGCCCCCTCACGGCCACGCTGCGTGCCGTCGCGATCGTGGCCTGTCTGCCCTACCTCGGGCTCAAGATCGCCTGGATCGCGGGCAGCCGTGTCGGCATTCCCGAGGGCAGCGCCCTCCTGGACCACCGTCTGGTGATGGCCGTCGCCAACAGCGTCACCGTACTGATGGACGCGTCCGTCGTGGTGCTGGCGCTGCTGCTCACCCGGCCGTGGGGGCAGCGGGTGCCCGCGTGGCTGCTGGCGGTGCCGATGTGGGCCGCCACCGGGCTGCTCGCGCCGATCATGGTCGGGTTCCCGGTACAGCTGGCCGGCACGGCCGTCGGCGGCAGCGAGACGCCGGCCGCCGCCGAGGAACCCTTCCTGCACGACTGGGTGTTCGGCGTCGTGTACGGCGGGTTCATCCTCCAAGGACTCGCCCTGGGCACGCTGTTCGTGCTGTACGCCGGGAAGCGCTGGGGTCATCTGTGGCGCGGCAGGGTGTGGGAGCTGCCGACCGGTGCGACGGGCACGTTCATGCGGGTGACCGCCGTCGCCGGCTCACTGCTCGCCCTCTTCCCCGCGGTCATGCACGCGCTGTGGGCCGCCGGCGGGACCACCGCGCTCCCCGCCGACCGCGTGCTGCAACGCACCACGTCCTTCTACCTGCTGGAGGGGGTCCGCGTCGGCTTCGCGGTGCTGGCGGTCGCCGGTGTGCTGCTGCTCGCCTTCCGGCTGCGCCCCGCCCTGTCGGTGCGCGGGCCGCTGGCCGCGGCCTGGGTCGGGGCGAGCGCGCTGGGCGCCTGGGCAGGCTGGATGATCCTGGGCACGCTCATGCCCGAGTCGGACGAGGGAAAGCAGACCCCCGCGCTGCTGATGCTCACCTACGCTGGGGAGATGATCTCCGGTCTGCTGCTCACCTGCGCCGTCGCCTCCCTGCTGCGCAGGCGCGGCGCATGACCCGACCGGGCCGGGTGCTGCGGTCCGCCGGCCGGGCGCTGTTCGGCCGCCGGGCCCGGCTGCGCTGGGTCCATCTGGTGCTCGGCGGCGCGCTGTTGATGCCGTTCTGGCTGGTGGGCACGGTGGTCGTGGGTCCGCTGACGGACGCGTCGAGCGTGTTCGCGGGCTCCCTGGCCCTCCAGTTCGGCGCGTACGCCGTGGCATTGCCGCTCGCCGCTGTCGCCGGGCTGTTCCCCATGGCCAGGCCGCTGTCGGTGGTCGTCGCCCGCACGCTGTGCGGAGTTCCCGGCGAGCGGCTCGCGGACGGACAGGCACGTACCCGGGCCGCCCGGGTACGCACCGCGGGCTGGTTCACCCTGCACCTCGGGGTGGGTGCGCTGATCAGCGGGGCGTCCCTCGCGCTGCCGCCGTTCGCCGTAGGACTGGTCCTCTCCCCGGTGTTCCCGGGGGTACGGGACTACCTGCGGGTGCCGCACGACGCCTGGTGGTCGGTGCTGCTGGTGCTCGCCGGAACCGGGATGCTGCTCGCGCTCGCGGCCGTGTCCGCGGCCACCGGGGCGCTGCTGGCCCGGCAGGCGCCGGTGCTGCTCGGCCCGACCCCCGCCGACCGGCTGGCCGCGGCCGAGCGGCGGGCGACCGAGCTCGCGGAGCGCAACCGCCTCGCCCGTGAACTGCACGACTCGGTGGGCCACGCGCTGTCCGCCGTCACCCTCCAGGCGGGAGCGGCCCGCAAGGTGCTGGACAGCGGCCGGGCCGCCGATGTGGAGTTCGTACGGGACGCGCTGGCCTCGATCGAGGAGACCACCCGCCGCACGGTGGGTGAGCTGGACGCCGTGCTCGGCCTGCTGCGCCAGGACGGGGACGGCGACGGCCGGCTCGGCGGACCGACGCTCGCGGCACTGGACGGAATGCTGTCCCGTAGCGGTGTGGCCGTCACGCTGCATACGAAGGGCGTGCTCACGGCCGTGGCGGCGCCGGTCTCCCGCGAGGCGTACCGGATCGTCCAGGAGGGGCTGAGCAACGCCCTTCGCCATGCCGGGACTTCACCGGTGACGCTGTGGATCACCGCAGGAGACGAGGAGTTGGAGATCAGCATGGAGAATCCCGTGCCCGAGCGGGCCCCGGTGCAACGCCCCGGCGGTGGCCGCGGGCTGCGCGGAGTCGCCGAACGGGCCGCGCTGCTCGGCGGACAGGCGGCGGCCGGGCCGGACGACGGCGTCTGGCGGCTGTCGGCCCGGCTGCCGCTGGCGGGCCGCCGATGAGCACCGTGCGGGTCGCCCTCGCCGACGACGAACGGATGGTGCGCACCGCGCTGCGCGTGATTCTCGATGCGGAACCGGACCTGGAGGTCGTCGGAGAGGCGGCGACGGGTGCGGAGGCGGTGTCCGTGGTGCGGCATCTGCGTCCCGACGTGGTGCTGATGGACGTGCGGATGCCGGAGATCGACGGCATCCGCGCCACCGAGCAGATCCTGTCCACGATGGACGAGCCGCCGCGGATCGTCGTCGTGACGACGTTCGAGAACGATGCGTACGTGTACGACGCGCTGCGCGCCGGGGCGGCCGGGTTCCTGCTGAAGCGGGCGGCGGCCGAAGAGCTGGTCCAGGCGGTCCGGCTGGTCGCGCGCAGCGACTCGCTGCTGTTCCCCGCGGCCGTGCGCTCGCTCGCCGCCGAGTACGGCCGCCGGCCGGCGGCGACCGCTCCGCCGTGGGCGGCGCGGCTGACCGGGCGGGAGGCGGAGGTGCTGCGGCTGATGGCCACCGGGCTGACGAACGCGGAGATCGCCGGCCGGATGGGGGTGGGCCCGGCGACGACGAAGACCCACGTCGCGGCGGTCCTGGGCAAGATCGGCGCCCGGGACCGTACGCAGGCGGTGATCGCGGCGTACGAGTCGGGATTCATCTCGCCCCGCTGACCGGCGCCGGCCCCGGCCGGGCGGTGCGGGACCACCCCGCCGCAGATGAGGAAGTCCTGAGAAAACGGACGGACGGGAACGAACCGCGCCGGGCCGCTCGTCCCTCGTACGGGATGAACAAGACGATCAGGCGTGCCGCCGTCTTCACTCTGCTGCTGGTCCTCGCCCTGCTGGGGCGGGCGACCTGGGTGCAGGGGTACGAGGCGACGGCCCTCACGGACAACGACCGGAACCGGCGGAACATCATCGCGCAGTACGCGCATCCGCTGGGCGACATCATCGTGGCCGGCTCCGCGGTCACGGGCTCGCAGCGCACGGAGGGAGGGGATCTCGCGTACAAGCGCTCCTACACAGACGGCGCGCTGTACTCGGCCGTCACCGGCTACAGCTCGCAGGCGTACGGGGCGACCCAGCTCGAGGGCATCTACTCCGGCATCCTCGACGGGACCGACCTCAAGCTGAAGAATCCGCTGGACACGCTCACGGACAAGCAGCAGGACCCCGGTGACGTGGTGACGACGGTCGACCCCGCGGTGCAGAAGGCCGGTTTCGAGGCGCTCGGCGACACGAAGGGCGCCGCGGTCGCCATGGACCCGGAGACCGGGGAGATCCTCGGCATGGTCAGCACCCCGTCGTACGACCCGTCGACGATCAGCGGCACCCAGGACGGCGACGCCTGGCAGAAGCTGCTCGACGACGAGGACAAGCCGCTGGTCAACCGGGCACTGCGGCAGCCGCTGCCGCCGGGTTCGACGTTCAAGCTGGTCGTCGCGGCGGCCGCGCTGGACGACGGCCTGTACGCGTCCGTCGACGAGCGGACCGACAGCCCGGACCCCTACCGGCTGCCCGGCACGGTCACGGACCTGGAGAACGAGAACCCGTCCGCGCCCTGCGAGAACGCCACCATCCGGACCGCGCTGCGGTACTCGTGCAACAACGTCTTCGGCAAGATGGCCGTCGACCTGGGGCAGGACAAGGTGCGCGCGACGGCGGAGAAGTTCGGCTTCAACGACGAGAAGCAGGACGTGCCGGTACGGGCCTCGGCGAGCGTGTACCCGTCCGGGATGAACGCGTCGTCGACCGCGCTGACCGGCATCGGTCAGTTCGATGTGACGGCGACTCCGCTGCAGATGTCGCTGGTGTCGGCGGCCGTTGCCAATGACGGCGTCATGGCGTCACCTCATATGGTCTCCAAGGTGGTGTCCGCGGACGGTGACACCCTTGAGTCCTTCGAGGACGGTGCCTCGCAGCGGATCATGTCGTCCGGGACGGCGGAGCAGCTGCGCAGCGCGATGGTGACGGTCGTCGAGGACGGCACGGGTTCCAACGCGCGGATCCCTGGCCTGGAGGTCGGCGGCAAGACCGGCACGGCGCAGCACGGCGAGAACAACAGCAAGACGCCGTACGCCTGGTTCACCTCGTACGCCAAGGATCCCGGCACCGGTAAGGCGGTCGCGGTGGCCGTGCTGATCGAGGACTCGGGTGCGGAGCGCTCGGAGGTCAGCGGCAACGGGCTGGCGGCCCCGGTGGCGCAGAAGATGATGGAGGCGGCGCTGAAGTGAGACGGCGCCGGGCCGGCCCGTGAAGAACCTGGGCGGCGGGGCAGGACGCGCGGTATGCAGGGGCCTCGTCATCCGTTCGCTGCCCCTGGAGAATCCTGTGCGCTGCCTGCCCCACTCCCCTTCCGGCTGGACCATGGCGGTCTTCGGCGTCCTCGCGGCGGTGCTGGGTGTCGTCGGTCTGGTCACCCCTGATGTCCTGCTCGCCACGATGGGCTTCGAGCCCGTATCCGGCTCCCGCCGCGCGGACGGGGACCACACGTTGGTCTTCGTCACCGCGTCCTCGATGGCCGCGGTCAATATGGGCGTCTACTACTTCCTGGCGTCCCTCGCCGACTGGAAGCCGTTCTTCCGCTGGACGGTCCCGTTCCGGCTGCTGACGTGCACCGTCTTCACCCTGGCGGTGGTCAGCGGACGCGCCCCCTCGGGCTTCCTCGGTGTGGGCCTGTGGGAAGGACTCGGCGCGGTGGCCACCGGTCTGGCCCTGCGTCACGAA
Organism: Streptomyces sp. Tu 2975; assembly: GCF_009832925.1. Classification (GTDB taxonomy): domain Bacteria; phylum Actinomycetota; class Actinomycetes; order Streptomycetales; family Streptomycetaceae; genus Streptomyces. The sequence continues at coordinate 6,100,095 of NZ_CP047140.1, read as the reverse complement.
CGCGGCCGCGGGGCCCAGCGGCAGGATCCGCTCCCGCTCGGCACCCCGCAGTGAACCACCCTCCGCGGCCTCGCCCCTACACCGACGCCGAGCGGACCGCCGCCAGGTCCGCGTCGGACGCCAGGCCCGCGTGGTAGAGGCGGAGTTCGGTCGCGCCGAGGTCCGCCGCCCGCTTCGCGTCCGCGGCAAGCGTGGTGGGCGCGCCCCCCATACCCGTCACCACGGTGAGGTTCGCGGCGAGCACGGTACGGTCCGTCGCGTGTTCCGCGAACGGGCCCAGCAGCCGCGGCCCCCCGGTGCACGGCACGACCACGCCGTCGGCGACCGTCAGGATGTGGGCGGGGTCCACTCCGGCGTTGGCGCCGCAGTGGTGTGCCACCGGGTCGGCGTGCAGCAGGACCTGGAAGCCCGCGGGGGCCGCGGCCCGCACCGCCGCGACGGCCGCCTCCTGGAACGTCCGGGCCGTGCCGGTGCGGAAGTCCGTCACGGCCGGAGCCACTTCCGGATCCAGCGGCTGCGCCGCCCCGCCCCGCCACAGCGGCTCCAGCGCGTCGCGCACCGACTTCGCGAGCCGGCCGGGGTCCACGCCCAGACCCTCGTAGCCGTCCCGGCAGGCAGGGCAGAAGCAGAGGGACATCAGGTACTGCGCCGGGTCGTCCAGGGCGACGCCCGCGATCTTGTCGTGGGCGTGCAGGTGGGACACCCCGTACCAGCCGCAGGACTCCAGCTCGGTGCCGCCGGCGCCCGGGCGGACGGCAGCCTCCGCCGCGAGCGACACCAGGTACTCCCGCACCTCGGGCTGTGCGATGCACGGCGCCCAGGGGTAGCGGTCACCGTAGGCGTTGACGACCGAGGTCCGCTGATGTTCGCTCCCCAGACGGGAGTTGTGAGCCAGGACAACCCAGGTGTGGACGTCGAGGCCCGCGTCCGCCAGCGCGGCGGCCGCCTCGCCGTAGGCGTCGCCCGGCGCCCACTCCCCCGCCGTGTACGGACGAAGGCCGCGCCCCGCCCAGCGGTCCTCGTCCGGCGGGTAGTACACGGCGGCGTGTTCGGCGGTGACGATCCGGTGGGCGGGGTGACGCGGGGTCAGGGCTCGTGTGGAGTGGTAGGCGGAGGCGAGGGTGACCTGCCGGACGCCGAGGTCCGCGATACGGGCGGCGGCGTCCGGGGCGCCCACGACGTCCCACGGGTACAGGAACGCGGAGGCCTTCATTCGCCGTCCTCCAGCAGCGCCCTGCCCTGTTCGATCAGCGACGCGAGCGCCTTGACGTGCCGGTCTGCCGGCTCGGTCAGCGGCGGCCGCACCTCGCCGACGTCCAGACCTTCGAGCCGCACGCCCGCCTTCACGAGCGACACGGCGTATCCGCGGCCCTCGTTGCGCAGTTCGACGAGCGGTACGAAGAAGCCGTCGAGCAGGCGGTCGACCGTCTTGTCGTCGCCGCTTTCGAGGGCCCGGTAGAAGGCGAGTGCGATGTCGGGGGCGAAGGCGAAGGCGGCGGAGGAGTACAGGGTGATGCCGATGCCGCGGTAGGCCGGCCCGGTGAGCTCGGCGGTGGGCAGTCCGTTGAAGTAGAGGAAGTCGCGCTCCGGCAGTTCACGGCGGACGGCGCTGACGATCCGCTGCATGAGGTCGAGGTCGCCGTGGCCGTCCTTGAGTCCGATGATCTTCTCGACGCCGGCCAGTTCGACCACGGTGCGGGGCGAGAGGATCGCGTTGTCACGCTGGTAGACGATGACGTCGAGCGTCGTCGCGGCGGCCAGCCGGGTGTAGTGCCTCAGAAGTCCGGCCTGGTCGGCGACGACGAGGTAGGGCGGCATGGCGAGCAGTCCGTCCGCGCCCGCCTCCTCGGCGATCTTCGCGTACCGCTCCGCGAGGGCGGTGCCGTAACCGGCTCCCGCGAGGACGGGCACCCGTCCCGCCGTCTCCTCGACGGCCGCCACGACGCAGTCGCGGAACTCCTCGGGCGTCAGGGCGTGGAACTCCCCCGTCCCGCAGCAGGCGAAGACGGCGGCCGCGCCGGCGTCGACGCCCTTTCTCACATGCGCGCGGAATGCTTCCAGGTCGAGGTCGCCGTCCGGTCCGTACGCGGTGACGGGGAAGAACAGCGGTCCCTTGACCCGGGTGAGCCGGGCTGCGAGCGGATCTGAGGTCACGGGCGCTCCCTGGGCCGTGCTCCGGGCTCCGAGCCCGTGCACAATTCTGATCGACGTCCATATTTCTGAACGCCATCCACGCTATGGCAGCCCCTCGCGCCGGTCAAGACAGGGACCTGCATTCCAGGCACAGAATCGCCCACTCCGCGCGACACTTGACGCAGTCAGGGTCACTCCCTAGCGTGTCCACGCATGTGAATATCATCCATACACTTGAGCGCACTCAAGGAGATCCGCCCATGCCCGCTGCCCGTACCGTCCTGCTCACCGGCGCAGCCGGCGGACTCGGCACCCTGATGCGCGGCCTGCTGCCCGCGTACGGCTACGAGCTCCGCCTGTTCGACGTCACCCCCATCGAGGGCGAGCCGGACGCGATCACCGCGGACCTCGCCGACAAGGCCGCCGTGCGTGAGGCCGTACGGGGTGTCGACGCGATCATCCATCTCGCGGGCATCTCCCTCGAAGCGTCGTTCGACAAGATCCTCCGGGCCAACATCGAGGGCACGTACAACCTCTACGAGGCCGCGCGCGAGGAAGGCGTGAAGCGGATCGTCTTCGCCTCCAGCAACCATGCGATCGGCTTCGTCCCGCGCCCCGAGGGTGACGCCCCCTTCCCTCCCGAGGCGCTGATCCCGGTCGAGACCCGCCACCGCCCCGACACCTTCTACGGTCTGTCCAAGTGCTTCGGGGAGGACCTGGCCCAGCTGTACTGGGACCTGCACGGCCTGGAGACCGTGTCCGTGCGCATCGGCTCCTGCTTCATGGAACCGACGTCCGTACGGATGCTCTCCGTCTGGATGAGCCCCGGCGACGGCGCCCGCCTCTTCCACGCGGCCCTCACCGCCGAGAACGTCGGCCATTCCATCGTCCACGGATCTTCCGCCAACACCCGCCTGTGGTGGGACCTGACGAGCGCCCGGGCGCTCGGCTACGAACCGCAGGACGACTCGGAGCAGTACGCGGAGAAGCTCGTCGCCGAGTACGGGGAACTCGACCCGGACAACCCGGACCACGCACACCTGGGCGGCCACTTCACCACCGACCCGCCGCGGTGGCCGTACTGACGCCCGGGGAAATCCGCATGCCGCGCGGGCCGCGTTCCGCCACGATGGCGTCCATGGCCAGACCCTTCGGATTCACGTACACGCAGCTCGGTGACGACACGGTCACCATCAGCCATCGCGGCCGCGCGGCAGGGACCCTGCGCGGCACGCGCGCGGAGAAGTTCCTGGCGGAGGTGGGCTCGGGGGACGCGCAGATGGTCATGGCGCGGTGGACCGGCGCCTACAAGTTCGGCAATGAGCGCGTGGCAAGAAATCATCCCCGTAACAGGTGACAAGGTAAGGGAACGGTAAAGCGGACTCACTCGTTACCCCAGTCATGACAGCTATGACCCCCGGCTCGAACATCCCCCTGACCGCCGCGCGCGTGGCGGTGGACGTCGCCGCTCCGGTGCGGCTCGACGTATCGGGCCTGCTGCTCACCGCCGACGGCAAGGTGCGCTCCGACGACGACTTCATCTTCTACAACCAGCCCCAGGGCCCGGGCGTGAGCTACCGCTCCGGCGGCGGCACCGCGCCCGACGCGATCGTGGTCGACACCACGGCCGTACCGCCCGGCATCGAGAAGATCGTCGTCACGGCGAGCCCGGACGCGGCGGGCCAGACCTTCCAGGGCGTCGAGCCCACCGCGACCATCCGCAACGCCGACGACGGCAGCGCCCTCGCGACCTTCACCCCGCCGCAGCTCGGCGCGGAGACCGCGCTGGTGGTCGTCGAGATCTATCTGCGCGGCGGCGTCTGGAAGGCCCGCGCGGTCGGCCAGGGCTATGCGAACGGCCTGGCGGGCATCGCCACGGACTTCGGCGTCTCGGTCGACGAGGAGCCCGCGGCCGCCCCGGCCGCCCCTCAGGTGACCGCCCCGCCCGTCACCGCTGCCCCGCCCGCCGACCCGCGGGTCGCCGCGACCCCGCCGCCGCCCGCCGCCCCGCCGGCCGCGCCCGCGGCCTCCACCGGCAAGATCAACCTGGACAAGGGCCGGGTCAGCCTGCAGAAGAACCAGACGGTGTCCCTGGTCAAGGGCGGCCGTCCGCTACTTTCCCAGGTCAAGATGGGCCTCGGCTGGGAGCCGGCGTTCCGCGGCAAGGACATCGACCTCGACGCCTCCGTCATCGCCTACGGCCCGAACCGCAACCACCTGGACAGCTGCTACTTCGGCAAGCTCTCCATCCTCGGCGGCTCGATCAAGCACTCCGGCGACAACTTGACCGGTGAGGGCGCGGGCGACGACGAGGTCATCGTCGTGGATCTCGGCCGGCTGCCCGCCGACGCGACGGGCCTCGTCTTCACGGTCAACTCCTTCTCCGGCCAGAAGTTCACCGAGGTCGCGAAGGCCTACTGCCGGCTGATCGACGCCGCGACCGGCGAGGAGCTCGTCCGCTTCGACCTGACCGGCGCGGAGCCGCAGACGGGCGTGATGATGGCCAAGCTGATCAAGCAGTTCTCCGGAGAGTGGGAGATGACCGCCATGGGCGACTTCGTGAAGTCGCGCACCGTGCGGGGCATGGTCAAGCCCGCCGCGCAGGCGCTCTGAAAAGGTCCGCCGGGGGTGCCCGTCGCTGTGCGGCGGACACCCCCGGCGGGGAAAAAACTGAAAAGCGTGCTCAGAGTTTGGCCAGTTTGGAGAACGGACTGAGGATGCGGCCCTGCCTGCCGGAGAAGTCGACAAGCACAGCGGCGTTGTCACCTTCGACGGCGAGGACTCTTCCGAGACCGAACTGATCGTGGGACACCCTGTCGCCCGCTTCAAAGCATTCGATCGGCGGCTCTTCCAGGGACGGACGGTTGAAGGGGCTGGACGGCAGGTGGCGCCGGGAACCGGCTGACTTTGTCATTACGTTCAGTATGCGCCCCCGGCACCCCGCCACGCCACGCCCGAGCGCTGTCACTTCCGGCACGGGCCGGCGGCCGGACCCCGTTCGATCAGCGAAACCCCACGGAAAGCGCCGTCTGCGGGGCCGCGGAAAGTGTGCCGATTCACCGCCGCCCGATCCCGCGGAAGCGCTCAGTGGCGGCCGCCCTGTCGCTTCCAGGGGCCGGTGATGGCGAACATGATGCCCGGCGTCTGGATGCTGGCGTACAGCGTCCGCCCGTCGGGCGAGAAGACGACACCGGCGAACTCGCTGTAGTCCGGGTCGTCCTCGGTGCCGAGGTTGAACTCGTTACGGGCGATCGGATACGTGCGGCCGCTGTCCGTGGCGCCGATCAGGTGCTGCGCCCCCTCGCCGTCCTCGGCGATGATCAGACCACCGTACGGCGAGACGGTGATGTTGTCCGGGCCGTCGTAGGCGCCGTCCTTCGACGGGTCGGGGTTCACTCCGAGCAGCACCTTCAGCGTCAGGGTCCGCCGGCGCGGGTCGTAGAACCAGACCTGGCCGTCGTGCTGCTCGGGGCTCTCCTCCCGGGCGTACGACGAGACGATGTAGACACCGCCGTCGCCCCACCACATGCCCTCCAGCTTGCGGCCCCGGGTGACCTCTCCGTCGCTGAACTGCTTGCGCACGGAGACCGTCCGCGCGTCACGGTCCGGGACCTCCGCCCAGTCCACGCCGTACACCGTGCCGATCTTCGTGGCGCGGGCCAGGTCGTCGACGAACCGGCCCCCGGAGTCGAAGCACTTGGCGGCCTGGAGCACACCCGCGTCGTCGGCGAGTGTGCGCAGCCGGCCACGGCCGTGCTTGAAGCCGTGCGGCGGCACCCAGCGGTAGAGCAGGCCGTTCGGGGTGTCCGCGTCCTCCGTGAGGTACAGGTGGCCGCGCTTCGGGTCGACCACGACGGCCTCGTGGGCGTACCGGCCGAGCGCCTTGACGGGCTTCGGGTCACGGTTGGCGCGCCGGTCGTACGGATCGACCTCGAAGACGTAGCCGTGGTCCTTGGTCAGTCCGTTCCTGCCCGCCTTGTCCTCGGTCTCCTCACAGGTCAGCCAGGTGCCCCACGGCGTCGTGCCGCCGGCGCAGTTCTGCACGGTGCCGGCGATGCCGACCCACTGGGCGACCTCGCCGCTGCGGTGGCTCTCCACGACGCTGCACCCACCGGGCGCGGCCGGGTCGTAGACCAGACCCTCGGTGAGCGGCACGGGGTGCGCGACCTTCGCCCGCTCGCCCTTGAGCTCATGGTTGACGACGAGCAGCGTCACACCCCGCGGCCCCTCGAACGTCGCGGTTCCGTCGTGCTTTCCGGGCGTGAACTCGCCCGACTCCAGCGTGGTGACACCACTGCGGGTCAGCACGCGGTACGTGAACCCGGCGGGCAGTGCGAGCATGCCCGCGGGGTCGGGGATGAGCGGCCCGTAGCCCGGAGCCTCGTTCCCGTGGCGCTCCCCCTCCTCCGCGAGGGCGCCGGGGGCGGTGGCGAGCGACCCGACGGCACCGGTGAGAGCCACGCCCGCGCCGGTGAGAGCGGACTGCTTGGTGAATTCCCTGCGAGTGAGCGGCATCAAGTCTCCTGGAAGGCACGGTTGATCCGGGCCACACCCTCGCGCGGGCGCGCGAACGGCGCTTGAACGTGGCACGACATCCCTCGAACGACGCGAAACGTTTCCCCCTCCCGCGCCCGGGAGCTCCGCCCCGGCCCCCTGTGCGGGGCCCGCCGCCCCCGCACACAGCCCGCCCGTGCCGCTTGCGCGTGGCCTTTCCCCACCCCGCCCCTTTCCGCTGTATCCGCCGCGCGTGGGACGCGCCCTCAGCCCCACTCCTATGGGAAGCGATTCTCTGGGGCTGACGCCCCCACACCCCGAACACCCCGTCGCGGCCGGACCCTCGTCCCGGCCTTCCGGCCGGTGCCCCGGGCATCCCCCGAGGTAGGGAAAGAGGTTCCGTGAGGCTGACGCCCCACACCCCAGAACGACAGCTTCGCGCCGCGAAGGTCCCATGCCGTCCGCCCCAGCAGCACGCCCGACGGGCTCAGGGGCCCGCCCCGGAACGGACACCGGCGGGCACCCCACGTGCGGTCCCACCGAGCTGCCCCCACCCAAGGCCGGACGGCCGTCCCAGCGTGGAGCGGCCACCGGCCGGTACGGGCGGTACCGGACGTGAGGGGGCGGGGTCGTAGGAGGGGGGGTGTCCGGAAGTAAAGCGTCGCAACTCGCGCGCAGCGCGGTGAGGACAGCCATTCCGGACACCCCCTCCGGAGGCTCCGACACCCGCACCCCCTCCAAGCCGGCGCCCCCGCCCCGCAGGGGCGACACGCCACCGGACCGGCCCAGCCCGCGAGGGCACACGCACCAGGACCGGGCCACGCCCGCAGGGGCACACGCACCAGGACCGCGCACGCCCCACCAATTCCCCTGCCGGGACCGTCCCACCGGGGCGCAACACACACCAGGCCGGCGCCCCCGCCCCGCAAGGGCGCACGCACCAGGACCGGGCCACGCCCGCAGGGGCGCACCCACCCCGTGCCGACCCCACCCCCGGGGCGGACCACCCCGTACAGAAGCCCGCCCAGCGGGGGCGACACACAACGAAACCGGGCCACGCCCCCGCAGAAACGCCCCGGGCACGCCACGGCCCCCGCGAGGCGCGGCACCCCGTGCCGGACCCCGCCCGCAGGGGCACGACGCGCCCGGACCGGACCCCGCCCGACCCCCCGCGAACGTCAGTGAGCCGAGCGGGACTTGAAGGCCGCCTTCCGTGCCTCCTTCGCCGTCGCCTTGTCCCGGTGCAGCCTCCCCATCGCCTCCAGCACATCCGCCGTCGCCGGATGCTCCACCCGCCACGCCGCGTCGAAGAACCCTGTGTGCCGGCCGACCAGTTCCTCGACCAGGTCCTGGAGCTCCGCGGCCTCACCGCCCGCCGCGAGCTGCGCGGCGATCGTGTCGATCGCCAGCCAGAAGATCATGGACTCCGGCGGCGCCGGCACGTCCGACGCCCCGTGTTCGGCGAGCCAGACGCGGGCGAGGCCGCCGAGTCGGGGGTCGTCGAGAACCTCGCGCACCGCGGGCTCGGCCTGCCGGCCGACCAGGGTGAGCGCCTGCTGGCAGTGGAGGCGGCGCAGCGGCGCACCTTGGTCGTCGCCGCGTGCGGCGGTGAGGAGTTCGCGCGCGGCGTCGGCGGCGGCGCGCCGGGCGAGCCACTGCTCGGTCTCCGCGCGGGCGGCGAGTTCGGGGTACCGGGCGAGCCCGTCGAGCAGCACGTCCGCTCCCTTGTCGGCGAGGTCGCCGACCGCAGGGGCCTCCACTCCGGCCTCCAGGAGGCGGGCCCTGACGCCGTAGAGGCCGAGGGGGGTGAGCCGGACCATGCCGTAGCGGGTGACGTCCTCGTCGTCGACGAGGGGGCCGGGTCCGTCCGCGGCGTTCTCCTCGGCCATCAACGCCTCGTCCACGGGCCGGTACCGGACGAGCCCGACCGGCTCGAGTACGCGGAACTGGTCGTCGAGGCGCATCATCGCCTCCGAGACCTGTTCGAGGACGTCGTCGGTCGGTTCTCCCATGTCGTCGGGGACGATCATCGACGCGGCGAGCACAGGCAGCGGGACGGGTTCCTCTTCCGCGGCCCTGTCGGAGACGGTGAGCAGGTAGAGGTTGCCGAGGACGCCTTCGAGGAACGCGGCTTCGCCTTCGGGGTCCCAGTCGAGCGCTTCGAGGTCGATCTCACCGTCGTCGCCGACGACGGCGGAGATGTCGTCGAAGACGGGGGCGATGGCGTCGGCGAAGACGACGTCCAGGGCGTCGAGCCACAGGCCGAGGACGTCCTGCGGTGAACCGCCGGTGACGAGGGCGAGGTTGGCTCCGGCGACGGCGCCCGCCGTGTCGGAGTCGTCGGCGGGGTCCTCGGTGTCCACGAGGCCCGTGTCGACGGCGACGCGCCACGCCTCGCTCGCGCAGGCCCGGCCTTCCTCGTCCTCGCCGTCCAGTCCCAGTGCCTCGGCCGCCGCGGGGAGTTGCTCGTCGACGAGTTCGCCGCCGACGCCGACCCGGGTGTGCGGGCCCGCCCAGCGGGCGAGCCTGACGGCCCGGGCGAGCAGCGGGGTGGCGAGCGCCTCCCGCGCCAGCTGCGCGTCCGAGTTCAGCCGTGCCGGCGGCAGGGTGGGACGGTCTTGGGGCATCTGGTGGGTCTCCTCCGCGGCGTACCGGTTCGGGGCGGCCTTGTGGGCGACTGGACGGCCCCCAGCGTAGACGTATTTCGTGCGGTTTCGCCGCGCCCGTCGGATCCGGTCGACCGGTCCGCCGACGCTGCCTTCGCCGGGGCGCGGGTTCATGTGGACTTAGGTCTCAGTACACCGGCCGACCCTTGACAAGTGGCCTGTTCAGCCAAGAGATTGACGCGCGTAGAACCTGCCCGGGGCCCCGAGGGTCCCGGGCACCCCTCATCCCTCACCTCCGGAGAACCTTGATGCCTTCCTCCGTCGTACCGAGAACTACCGCCGTGGCGACCGTCGTGGCCGCCGCGCTGGCCGCCGGTCTGCTCGCCGGTTCCGCGAACGCCGCCGACGACACCACGGCCGGTGCCGCACAGGTGCGTATCCACGACATCCAGGGCAGCACCCGCATCTCCCCGCTGGAGGGGAAGCAGGTCGCCGATGTGCCGGGCATCGTCACGGGTGTTCGGACCTACGGCTCCCGGGGTTTCTGGTTCCAGGACCCTGAGGCCGACGGTGACGCGGCGACCAGCGAGGGCGTCTTCGTCTTCACCAGTTCGACGCCGAAGGTGGCGGTGGGCGACCGGGTCACCGTCTCCGGCACGGTCACGGAGTACGTCCCCGGGGGCGCTTCGTCCGGCAACCAGTCGCTGACCGAGATATCGAAGCCGACCGTCACCGTGGTGTCCTCCGGCAACGAGGTGCCCGCTCCCGTGACCGTCTCCGCCTGGTCGGTGCCTTCGGAGTACGCCCCCGAGGGCGACCCGGCGGCGGACGGCAGCATCAACGGCCTGCCCCTGGCCCCGCGTACGTACGCCCTGGACTACTACGAGTCGCTGGAGGGCACGAACATCCGCGTCGGCACCTCGCGTGTGGTCGGCGCGACCGATCCGCACGCCGAGTTGTGGGTGACGGTGAAGCCGTGGGAGAACGACAACCGGCGCGGCGGCGCGGTCTACGGCTCCTACGAGTCGCAGAACACCGGCCGTCTGCAGATCCAGTCGCTGATCCCGCTTGCGCAGCAGCCCTTCCCGAAGGCGAACGTGGGTGACGTGCTCGCGGGCACCACGGAGGGTCCGCTGGACTTCAACCAGTACGGCGGCTACACGCTGACGGCCCGCACGCTCGGCACGGTCGAGGACCGCGGCCTGACGCGTGAGCGGACCCGCCCGCAGCGCAACGGCGAACTGGCCGTGGCCACGTACAACGTGGAGAACCTGGACCCGTCCGACCCGCAGGAGAAGTTCGACGCGCTGGCGGATGCCGTCGTGGAGAACCTGGCCTCGCCCGACATCCTCGCCCTTGAGGAGATCCAGGACGACACCGGCGCCACGAACGACGGCACCGTGTCGGCCGCGCAGACGGTCAAGAAGTTCACGGACGCGATCGTCGCGGCCGGCGGCCCCGCGTACGAGTGGCGCTCCGTCGACCCGGTGAACAACGAGGACGGCGGCCAGCCGGGTGGCAACATCCGCCAGGTGTTCCTCTTCAACCCGGAGCGTGTCTCCTTCACCGACCGTGCGGGCGGCGACGCGACGACGGCGACCGGGGTCGTACGCGAGCGGGGCCGGGCCGCGCTCACCCTGTCCCCGGGCCGCATCGACCCGTCGAACGACGCCTGGGACGACAGCCGCAAGCCGCTGGCGGGCGAGTTCAGCTTCCGGGGCCGTACGGTCTTCGTGGTCGCCAACCACTTCGGTTCGAAGGGCGGTGACGAGTCGCTGGTCTCGCACCACCAGCCCCCGAACCGTTCCTCCGAGGTGCAGCGGCTGAAGCAGGCCCAGGCCGTGAACTCCTTCGTCAAGGACGTCCTCGACGCCGACCGGAAGACGGACGTCGTCGTGCTGGGCGACATCAACGACTTCGAGTTCTCGCAGACGACCAAGGCCCTGACGGACGGCGGCGCCCTGTACCCGGCGATCAAGTCCCTTCCCCGGTCGGAGCGTTACTCGTACGTGTTCCAGGGCAACAGCCAGGTGCTGGACCAGATCCTCACGAGCCCGTCGATCCGCGGCTTCAGCTACGACAGCGTGCACATCAACGCGGAGTTCTCGGACCAGAACAGCGACCACGACCCGCAGGTGCTGCGCTTCCGCCCGTAGGTGCGTGCGGCGCGCGGGACCTGCGGCTCAGCCGAGCAGGTCCCGCGCCCACGCGGTGACGTCCAGCTCCCCGGACGTACCGATGTCCAGGCGGAACGGCAGCGTCTGCGGCGTCTCGCCGTCCCTCGGCGTGACCACCAGGTAGGCGCCTTCGGTGACCGGGTCGAAGGAGGTCACCCGGTTGTTCCAGTTGAGGACCGATTTCACGCTCTGCCCCGGCATGATCGTCAGCGGCTTCGGCCCCTGGTCCCGGCCGGCGTCGGTGTACGGGTGGTCGTGGGTGACGGTCAGCTCCAGCGCCTCACGGTTCGCGTCGAGGGCGCCGATCCGGGGGTACCCGTTGACGTCGTAGGGCCGGGTGCCGCAGTTCTTCAGCTCGAGGACGGTGGCCCGCCGGCCCATGGCCGTGTCGACGACGCCCGTGGTCACGACGGCCCCGAGCGGGGGCACGTGGCCGGGGTGGGCGCCGGCGAAGGGATCACCGCCGGAGAGGGAGGGCCGTACCGCGGGAACGTGAAGGGATCCAGCCGGTCGGCCTTCACCCTGTAGTCGCTGTCCACGGACGCACCGGCCTCGCTCACGCCACCGCAGCCGGCCAGCATTCCGGCGGCCGTCACAGCGGCCACCACGCCCGCCGCCGCCCGTGCGATCGTCCTCGGCATCCGTCCCCTCCCGTGTGCCGCCCCGTCCCCCCGCCGATCATGCCAGGCCCTTCCGACGGTGTAGCGCTGCTTCACGTTTACCGGAAGCAGATTTCGCTGGAGCCGGGCACGGGGCCGCCGCAGACTGCTGGCATGACCTCCTCTCACCCCTTCGGCCGCGCGCTGTGCGCCATGGTCACGCCCTTCACCGCCGACGGTGCCCTCGATCTCGACGGAGCGCGGAGGCTGGCCGCCGGCCTCGTCGACGCCGGCTGCGACGGCCTGGTGCTGTCCGGCACGACCGGTGAGTCACCGACCACCTCCGACGACGAGAAGACCGCTCTCGTGCGCGCGGTCGTGCAGGCGGTCGGTGACCGGGCCGTCGTCGTCGCGGGCGTCGGCACCCCGGACACCCGGCACACCCTCGAACTCGCGCGGGCCGCGGAAGCGGCGGGCGCGGCCGGGCTGCTCGTGGTGACGCCGTACTACAGCCGCCCCCCGCAGACGGCCGTGGCCGCGCACTTCCGGCGGGTGGCCGACGCCGTGGGCGTCCCGCTGATGCTCTACGACATCCCCGGCCGCACGGGCACCCGGGTCGAGCCGGACACGATGCTGAGCCTCGCGGAGCATCCGCGGATCGTGGCCGTCAAGGACTGCGCCTACGACCTGCTCGGCAGCTCGAAGGTCATCGCGGGCAGCGGCCTGGCGTACTACTCCGGGTGCGAGGAACTGAATCTGCCGCTGTACGCGGTGGGCGGCGCGGGTTTCGTCTCCACGGTGGCCAATGTCGCGACCCCGCAGCTACGGGCCGTCCTGGACGCCCATGACGCCGGCGACAACGCGGCCGCCACGGCGCTGCACCAGGCCACGCTGCCGCTCACCGAGTTGATGATGGCGTCCGGCCTGCCGGGCACGGTGACCGCGAAGGCACTGCTCGGGACGCTCGGCCTGCCCGGCGGGCCGGTGCGCGAACCACTGCAGCCCGCCGCACCTGGGGTGGTCGACGGGCTGCTGGAGGCGTACGAGGAGCTGACCGGCCGGCAGCTCGACAAGGTTCCTCAGTCGCGGACGTAGGTGCTGCCGAGAATCGCGGCGTGCTCCAGCACGTCCTCGAGAGGGTCGTCGATCTGACCTGTCGAGATCAGGGAGACCCGGTGGCCGTTGTGCGCGTCGGTGTGCGTCTCGTCGGCGTGTGCGGCCCCGTGCACGGACAGTGCCGCGAACAGGGCGCACAGGCCGAGAGCGGTCAGCTTGGTCTTCATGTCGGTTCCTCGCCTTGCCCGTTCAGGCAGATCGGTCGGGTGACTCCGCGTATCCGGACTGCTTATCGGCCTGCCGGGGGTCGGGGTTACGCAGAGTCACACGATCGAGAGCGAGGCAGCGCTGCTCAGTTGTGGCTGTGCAGCACGTCGTTGAGGCCGCCCCAGACCGCGTTGTTCGGGCGGGCCTCGACGGTGCCGGTGACCGAGTTGCGGCGGAAGAGGATGTTGCTCGCGCCGGACAGCTCACGGGCCTTGACGATCTGCCCGTCGGGCATCGTGACGCGGGTGCCGGCCGTGACGTACAGGCCGGCCTCGACGACGCACTCGTCGCCGAGCGCGATGCCGACGCCCGCCTCTGCACCGACGAGGCAGCGCTCTCCGATGGCGATGATCACGTTGCCGCCGCCGGACAGGGTGCCCATGGTGGAGGCGCCGCCGCCGATGTCGGAGCCGTCTCCGACGACGACGCCGGCGGAGATGCGGCCCTCGACCATCGAGGTGCCGAGGGTGCCCGCGTTGAAGTTGACGAAGCCCTCGTGCATCACGGTGGTGCCCTCGGCGAGGTGCGCGCCGAGACGGACCCGGTCGGCGTCGGCGATGCGCACGCCCTTGGGCGCGACGTAGTCCGTCATCCGCGGGAACTTGTCGATCGAGGTGACCTGGAGGTGCAGACCCTCGGCGCGGGCGTTCAGCCGCACCGTCTCGACCTGGTCGACGGCGACGGGCCCGAGGCTGGTCCACGCGACGTTGGCCAGAAGGCCGAAGAGGCCCTCCAGGTTCTGCCCGTGGGGCTTCACGAGCCGGTGGGAGAGAAGGTGCAGACGCAGATAGGCGTCGTGGGCGTCCAGCGGCTTGTCGTCGAGCGAGGCGATGACGGTGCGCACGGCGACGACCTCGACACCGCGTCGCGCGTCGCGGCCGACGGCCTTCGCGGCGGCGGCACCGAGGAGCTCCACGGCCCGCTCGGCGGTCAGCCGCTCGGTACCGGCCGGACCGGGCTCGGCGACGAGCTCGGGGGCGGGGAACCAGGTGTCGAGAACAACGCCGTCGTCGGTGACGGTGGCGAGGCCGGCGGCGACGGCGCCGGTGGTACGGGGTGCGGAAGACGTGTCGGTCATGACAGAAAACCTAACCGCCCTGGTGGCACCCGGGCTAACCGGTCTCAGTTGCCGGGCGCTACCGTGTGCCGACCGGGCCGCGGCGACGCCCCGGGCAGCAGGGCACGTACAGATGGACGCAGAACATTCGGGGGGACGACCGATGTCATACGGAAGCACGCCGCCGTACCCAGGCCCGGCGGGCCCGCCCGGCTGGGGCGGCTGGATGCCGCCCCCGCCCAAGCCGGGCGTCGTACCGCTCGGCCCGCTCCGCCTGGGCGACATCCTGGGCGGGGCGTTCGCGACGATCGGCCGGCACTGGAAGCAGCTGCTCGGCATGGCGTTCGCCGCCTACGGCCTGGCGCTCGGAGCCATCGCCGCGGCGATCGGCATCGCCTACGCGGCGCACGCCGACCGGCTCGAGCACGTGCTGGACGCCGATGCCGCGCCTGGCTGGGACGACGTCGCGCCCGTCGTCTTCACCTTCGGAGCGGTCTACGTCTTCGGCCTCTTCGTGGTGCTCGTCGCCAACGCGCTCGTCTACGCGAGCTGCCCCGCCGTCCTCCAGGACGCGGTGCTGGGCCACCCTTCGACCTTCGGCCGGGTGTGGCGCCGCAGCACCCGACGGGTCTGGTCGGTGCTCGGCGCCGTCCTGCTCACCTCACTGATCGTGGCGGTCCCGATGGTGTTGATCGGGACCGCCTTCGTGGCCGCCGTCATCACCCTCATCACGATGTCCTCGGATGCCGGTGGTTTCGGCTGGCTGATCCTGATCGGCTTCCTCGGTGCGCTGGCCACGGGTCCGCTGGCGGTCTGGCTCTGGGTGAAGTTCTCCCTCGCGCCGGCCGCCGCCGTCTTCGAAGGACAGGGAGCGGTCGCGGCGCTGACCCGCTCGTCCCGGCTGGTCCGCGGCGACTGGTGGCGGATATTCGGCATATCGCTGCTGGCCTACGGCATGGCGGCGGTGGCGAGCTATGTGATCCAGCTGCCGTTCTCGTTCCTCAACCTCCTCGGCCCGGGCCTCACGGAGGACGTGTCGACGAGCGGTGCCGCTCTGACCGTCGTCATCACCTCGATGGTCTTCTTCCTCGTCACCGTGCTGATCGGCCAGGCCCTCACGGCCGCGTTCCCGCAGCTGGTGGTGAGCCTTCTCTACGTCGACCGGCGCATCCGCACCGAGAACCTCGCCCCGTCCCTCGCCGAGGCTGCTGCGGCGCCTCCAGCCGCGTACTAGGCCCTGGCAACGCTCCAGCTAGTCGAGCAGCGTCTTCTTCGGCCTCAGCACACAGAACTCGTTGCCCTCGGGATCGGCGAGGACGACCCAGGTGGCTTTCTCGCCCTGTCCGACGTCGACCTTGCGGGCGCCCAGACCGATGATCCGCTCCACCTCTGCGTCCCGGTCGTCCGGGCTCAGGTCGAGGTGGAGCCGGTTCTTGGCGGCCTTGCGCTCCGGCACGGTGAGGAACACGATGCCGGGCAGCGCGCTCGGCCCGGCACCGATGACGATCTCTTCCGGGTCCTCGTAGAGGATGTGCCAGTCGAGCACCTCGGCCCAGAACCGGGCGAGTGTCGGGGCGTCCTCGCAGTCGATCGCGATCTGATACAGAGAAACGGCCATGCCCGCCAGTGTGCCTGGCAGGCATGGCCGTCGCCGTCCGTTTCCGGGAAGCGTCAGACGTTGAAACCGAGCGCTCGGAGCTGCTCCCGGCCGTCGTCCGTGATCTTGTCCGGGCCCCACGGCGGCATCCAGACCCAGTTGATCTTCAGCTCGTTGACGATGCCGTCGGTCGCGGCCTTCGCCTGGTCCTCGATCACGTCGGTCAGCGGACAGGCCGCCGATGTCAGCGTCATGTCCAGCGTCGCGACGTTGGAGTCGTCGATGTGGATGCCGTAGATGAGGCCGAGGTTGACGACGTCGATGCCCAGCTCGGGGTCGACCACGTCGTACAGCGCCTCGCGGACCTCCTCCTCGGACGCCGGCTTCGTGAGGGTCGTCTCGTTCTCGCTCATGCGGTCTTCCTCGCAGCCTTGTCGCGGTCTTCGCCCATCGCCTGGGCCGTCGCGTCCTTCCACGCCATCCAGCTCAACAGCGCGCATTTCACACGGGCGGGGTACTTGGAGACGCCGGCGAACGCGACCGCGTCCTCCAGCACCTCCTCCATCGCGTCGTCCGGCTCGATCTGCCCCTTGGACTGCATCAGCTCCAGGAAGGTGCCCTGGATCTTCTGCGCCTCCGCGAGCTCCTTGCCGACCAGAAGTTCGTTCAGGACGGAGGCGCTGGCCTGGCTGATGGAACAGCCCTGGCCCTCGTAGGACACGTCCTCGATACGCGAGCCGTCGTACTTCACACGGAGGGTGATCTCGTCGCCGCACGTCGGGTTGACGTGGTGCACCTCGGCGTCGCCGTCCCGCAAGCCCCGCCCGTGGGGGTGCTTGTAGTGGTCCAGGATGACGTCCTGGTACATCGAATCCAGCTTCACAAGTCGCCGCCTCTACCCGAAGAAGTTACGGACGTGCTCCAGGCCGTCGACCAGAGCATCGACCTCTGCCGGCGTGGAGTACAGATAGAACGACGCCCGCGTGGTCGCAGGAATTCCGTACCGCAGGCAGACGGGGCGCGCGCAGTGGTGACCCACGCGCACCGCGATGCCCTGCTCGTCGAGGACCTGGCCCACGTCGTGCGGGTGGATGTCACCGAGCGTGAAGGAGATGGCCGCGCCGCGGTCCTCGGCCGTGGCAGGGCCGATGATCCGCAGGTCGGGGACCTCCAGCAGCCGCTTCACCGCGTACTCGGTGAGCGCGTGCTCATGCTGGGCGATCTTGTCCATGCCGATCGAGCTCAGGTAGTCCACGGCCGCGCCGAGGCCTACGGCCTGGGCGATCGGGGGCGTGCCCGCCTCGAACTTGTGCGGCGCGGGAGCGTAGGTGGACGAGTGCATCGAGACGGTCTCGATCATCTCGCCGCCGCCCAGGAACGGCGGCAGGTCCTCCAGGAGCTCCTGCCGGCCCCACAGCACACCGATACCGGTCGGCCCGCACATCTTGTGGCCGGTGAAGGCCACGAAGTCGGCCTGCAGCGCCTGCACGTCCAGCACCATGTGCGGCGCGGCCTGCGAGGCGTCGATCAGCACCAGCGCGCCGACGTCCTGCGCCCGGCGGACGATCGCCTCGACCGGGTTGACCGTGCCCATGATGTTGGAGACCAGCGTGAAGGAGACGATCTTCGTCTTCTCGGTGATGACCTCTTCGATGTTCGACAGGTCGAGCCTGCCGTCGTCGGTGAGACCGAACCACTTCAGCTTCGCGCCGGTGCGCTGCGACAGCAGCTGCCACGGGACGATGTTGGAGTGGTGCTCCATCTCCGTGATGACGACCTCGGTGTCGCTGTCCACGCGGTAGGGCTCATCGGCCCAGCCCAGCATGTTGGCGACGAGGTTGAGCGACTCCGAGGCGTTCTTGGTGAAGATCACCTCGTCCCGGCTCGGCGCGTTGATGAAGGCGGCGACCTTGTCGCGGGCACCCTCGTACAGCGCCGTGGCCTCCTCGGCGAGCACGTGCACGCCGCGGTGGACGTTGGCGTTGTGCTGCTCGTAGTACTCGCTGAGTACGTCGATCACCTGGCGCGGCGTCTGGGAGGTCGCCGCGTTGTCCAGGTAGACGAGCTTCTTGCCGTCATGGAGCACCCGATCGAGGATCGGGAAGTCCTTACGGATCGCCTCTGTGTCCAGGAGGCCCGGCAGTGTGATCACGCGGTGACGCCTCCCTTGGTGGTGTATGCCTCGTAGCCCTCGTTCTCCAGCTTGTCGGCGAGCTCGGGGCCGCCCGACTCGACGATGCGGCCGTTCGCGAAGACGTGCACGTGGTCGGGCTTGATGTAGCGCAGGATGCGCGTGTAGTGCGTGATCAGCAGGGTGCCGACCTCGCCGCTCTCGCGGACGCGGTTGACGCCCTCGGAGACGATCCGCAGCGCGTCGACGTCCAGGCCGGAGTCGGTCTCGTCGAGGACCGCGATCTTCGGCTTGAGCAGCTCGAGCTGGAGGATCTCGTGGCGCTTCTTCTCACCGCCGGAGAAGCCCTCGTTGACGTTGCGCTCGGCGAAGGCGGGGTCCATGTTGAGGCGTTCCATGGCCTCCTTGACCTCCTTCACCCAGGTACGCAGCTTGGGGGCCTCGCCACGGATGGCGGTGGCGGAGGTGCGCAGGAAGTTGGAGACCGACACGCCGGGGATCTCGACCGGGTACTGCATGGCGAGGAAGACGCCGGCGCGGGCGCGCTCGTCGACGCTCATCTCCAGGACGTCTTCGCCGTCCAGGGTGACGGTGCCGCTGGTGATCGTGTACTTGGGGTGGCCGGCCAGCGAGTAGGCGAGGGTCGACTTGCCGGAGCCGTTGGGGCCCATGATGGCGTGGGTCTCGCCCTGCTTCACGGTCAGGTCGACGCCCTTGAGGATCTCCTTCGTGGCGTTGTCGGCCTCGACGGAAACGTGCAGGTCGCGGATTTCAAGCGTTGCCATGGGTGACTCAGGACTCCTGGGTGACGGAGACGAGCACATCGTCCCCTTCGATCTTGACGGGGTATACGGGGACGGGGCGCGTCGCGGGAAGGCCCGACGGCTTGCCGGTACGGAGGTCGAAGGCGCTGCCGTGCAGCCAGCACTCGATCTGGCAGTCGTCCACCTCGCCCTCCGAGAGGGAGACGTTGGCGTGCGAGCAGATGTCGTGGATGGCGAACACCTCGCCCTCCGTGCGCACCACGGACACCGGCGTGCCGTCGAGTTCCACCCGCTTCGGGGTGTCCTCCTCCAGCTCGCTCAGCGCACAGGCTTTGACGAAGGCCATCAGGCGGACGCCTCCAGTACCGACGCCTCCAGCTCGGCGTCGATCTTGGCGAGCAGGCGCTCCTCGACGTCCGGCAGACCGATCTGCTGGACCAGCTCGGCGAAGAAGCCGCGGACGACGAGGCGCCGGGCCTCGGCCGCCGGGATGCCGCGGGCCATCAGGTAGAACAACTGCTCGTCGTCGAAGCGGCCGGTGGCGGACGCGTGACCGGCGCCGGCGATCTCGCCGGTCTCGATCTCGAGGTTCGGCACCGAGTCGACCCGCGCACCGTCCGTGAGGACCAGGTTGCGGTTCATCTCGTAGGTGTCGGTGCCCTCGGCCACGGCGCGGATGAGCACGTCGCCGATCCACACCGCGTGCGCGTCGTCGCCCTGCAGCGCGCCCTTGTAGACGGCGTTCGACTTGCAGTGCGGCATGTTGTGGTCCACGAGGAGGCGGTGCTCCTGGTGCTGGCCCTTGTCGGTGAAGTACAGGCCGAAGAGCTCGGCCTCACCGCCGGTGCCGGCGTAGGAGACGCGCGGGTGGAGCCGCACGACGTCGCCGCCGAAGGTGACCACGACCGACTTGAAGGAGGCGTCCCGACCGACCAGCGCGTTGTGCTGGGCGATGTGGACGGCCTTGTCGTCCCAGTCCTGGACCAGGACGACGGTCAGCTTGGCGCCGTCGCCCAGGATGTAGTCGACGTTCGCCGCCAGCACGGCGTCGCCGGTGTGGTCGATGACCACGACCGCCTCCGCGAAGGCGCCGAGCTCGACGACCTGGTGGCCGAAGGCCGTGCCGCCCTCTCCGTGCACCGCGATGCGGATCGGCTCGGCGAGCTGCGTCTCCTTCGGCACGGTCACGACCGTGGCCTGCTCGAAGGAGGAGTACGCCTGGGCGGCGACCCGGTCCACCGGCGTGCCGGCCTTGCCGAGCCGCGCGTCGTCGCGGCCCACGGTCTCGACGGTGACGCCCTCGGGGGCGTCGATGTCGACCTTGATCCCGTTGCCGGTCGCGACGGCGGTGCCGTCGTGCAGACCGGCGAGGCGCTCCAGCGGCGTGAACCGCCACTCCTCCTCACGGCCGTGCGGGACCGGGAAGTCCGCCACGTCGAAGGACGGGGGCGCACTCATACGGGTGGCGACGGTCGACTCGGCGGCCACCGCGATCGAGCCGGCGGTGGTGGAGCCCACCGGGATGTTCTGAGCCTCAGCCATGGCTGTCGTCTTGCTCTCTTCCTACGTCAGAAGTCAGTCGCTGCTTGCGGTCCCGGAAGGCGTCAGCCCACCGAGCCCTCCATCTGCAGCTCGATCAGCCGGTTGAGCTCCAGCGCGTACTCCATGGGGAGTTCCTTGGCGATCGGCTCGACGAAGCCGCGCACGATCATCGCCATCGCCTCGAACTCGGTCATGCCGCGGCTCATCAGGTAGAAGAGCTGGTCCTCGGAGACCTTGGAGACGGTCGCCTCGTGACCCATGGAGACGTCGTCCTCTCGGACGTCGACGTACGGGTAGGTGTCCGAGCGGGAGATCGTGTCGACCAGCAGCGCGTCGCAGAGCACGTTGGACTTCGCGCCCGGCGCGCCCTCGCCGATCTCGATCAGACCGCGGTAGGACGTACGGCCGCCGCCTCGCGCCACCGACTTGGAGACGATGTTGGACGAGGTGTTCGGGGCCATGTGGACCATCTTGGCGCCGGCGTCCTGGTGCTGGCCCTCGCCCGCGAAGGCGATGGACAGGGTCTCGCCCTTGGCGTGCTCGCCCATCAGGTAGACGGCGGGGTACTTCATGGTCACCTTGGAGCCGATGTTGCCGTCGACCCACTCCATGGTCGCGCCCTCGTACGCCACGGCGCGCTTGGTGACCAGGTTGTAGACGTTGTTCGACCAGTTCTGGATGGTCGTGTAGCGGCAGCGGCCGCCCTTCTTGACGATGATCTCGACCACGGCGCTGTGCAGCGAGTCCGAGGAGTAGATCGGGGCGGTGCAGCCCTCGACGTAGTGGACGTAGGCGTCCTCGTCGACGATGATCAGCGTCCGCTCGAACTGGCCCATGTTCTCCGTGTTGATACGGAAGTAGGCCTGCAGCGGGATGTCCACGTGGACGCCCTTGGGGACGTAGATGAACGACCCGCCGGACCACACGGCCGTGTTCAGCGACGCGAACTTGTTGTCGCCGACCGGGATGACCGTGCCGAAGTACTCCTGGAAGAGCTCCGGGTGCTCCTTCAGCGCGGTGTCCGTGTCGAGGAAGATGACGCCCTGCTCCTCCAGGTCCTCGCGGATCTGGTGGTAGACGACCTCGGACTCGTACTGCGCGGCGACACCGGCGACCAGGCGCTGCTTCTCCGCCTCCGGGATGCCGAGCTTGTCGTAGGTGTTCTTGATGTCCTCGGGCAGCTCCTCCCACGAGGCGGCCTGGGCCTCGGTGGAGCGCACGAAGTACTTGATGTTGTCGAAGTCGATGCCGGAGAGGTCGGAGCCCCAGCTGGGCATGGGCTTCTTGTCGAAGAGGCGCAGACCCTTCAGCCGCAGCTTCAGCATCCACTCCGGCTCGTTCTTCTTCGCGGAGATGTCGCGGACGACGTCCTCGGAGAGACCGCGCTTGGCCGCGGCACCCGCCGCGTCGGAGTCGGCCCAGCCGAATTCGTACTTACCCAGACCCTCGAGTTCGGGGTGGGCAGTCTCCGTGGGGAGAGTCATGCGGGGTTCCTCCCGGCCGTGCTTGCAGAAGCTGATGGTGTGGTGCGGGTCTGTGTGGTGCTGTCGCCGGGCGGGTCGCCCGGTGGGGGCGAGGTGCCGCCCTGGGGCGGCGCACCGCGCGGGATGAACGTGGTGCAGACGCCGTCGCCGTGGGCGATGGTGGCGAGCCGCTGCACGTGTGTCCCGAGGAGGCGCGAGAAGACCTCGGTCTCCGCCTCGCACAGCTGCGGGTACTTCTCGGCCGCGTGGGCGACCGGGCAGTGGTGCTGGCAGAGCTGCTCGCCGACCGGCGCGCTGCGGGCCGTAGCAGCGTACCCGTCGGCGCTCAGGGCCTTCGCCAGCGCTTCCGTACGCTCCTCGGGCGCCGCGGCCTCGACGGCCGCGCGGTAGGCCACGGCCTGCGCCGCGATCCGGTCCCGGGCGAAAGCGGCGACGGCCGCCTCTCCTCCGGCGTTCTCCTCGATCCACCTGAGGGCGTCGACGGCCAGAGTGTCGTACGACTGGTCGAAGGCGTCCCGGCCGCAGTCCGTCAGGGCGAACACCTTGGCGGGCCTGCCGCGGGTGCGGGCGCCGTAGACGCGCTGCTCGCGCGCCTCCACGACGTTCTCGGAGACGAGGGAGTCGAGGTGCCGGCGGACGGCTGCCTGGGTCAGCCCCAGACGCCCTGCGAGATCGGCCACGGTGGACGGTCCGTGGTCCAGGATGGAGCGCGCGACACGGTTGCGCGTCGAACGCTCACCGGTCGCGAGTTCCTCCTGGGGGGCCTCGCCGACGTTTTTCACAACGCCATTGTTGCGTAATTCCTCAGAGAGTGACAAGCGGCGTCCCGATCACCGCCCGGTGCCGTACATCACTTAGGCATACCTAAGCTGACCTGCGGAAATGATCAACTGGAGGGCTGAAGCCCTGGTGAGGCCCCCTGGGCCGCGCGCCGGTCCGGACGGGCGGCCCGGGACCCGCGGGCCGGTCACCGTCGGCGCCCGCCTAGACTTCCCGGCATGCTGAGCGAGCCTGCCGTCCGGATCCGGGGCCTGGTCAAGCGGTACGGACCCAAGACCGCCGTGGACGGCCTGGATCTCGATGTCGCACCCGGCTCCGTGACCGCCGTCCTCGGGCCCAACGGGGCCGGCAAGACCACCACGATCGAGACCTGCGAGGGCTACCGCCGCGCCGACGGCGGCACTGTGCGGGTCCTCGGCCTGGACCCGGTCGCCGACGCCGCGCGACTGCGGCCCCGCGTCGGCGTGATGCTCCAGTCGGGTGGCGTCTACTCCGGCGCCCGCGCCGACGAGATGCTCCGCCACATGGCCTCCCTGCACGCCCGCCCCCTGGACGTGGACGCCCTGATCGAGCGCCTCGGCCTCGGCAGCTGCGGGCGCACGACGTACCGGCGGCTCTCCGGCGGCCAGCAGCAACGCCTCGCGCTGGCCATGGCCGTGGTCGGCCGCCCCGAGCTGGTCTTCCTCGATGAGCCCACCGCCGGTCTCGACCCTCAGGCCCGCCGCGCCTCCTGGGAGCTCGTCCGCGAACTGCGCGCGGACGGTGTCACCACCGTGCTGACCACGCACTTCATGGACGAGGCCGAGGAACTCGCCGACCACATCGCGATCATCGACGCCGGCCGGGTGGTCGCCCAGGGCAGCACGGAGGAGCTGTGCCGCGGCGGCGCGGAGAACACCCTGCGCTTCACCGGACGCCCCGGACTCGACGTCGGCTCACTGCTCAAGGCGCTCCCCGACGGCTCGGCGGCGGCGGAGCTCACACCGGGCGAGTACCGGATCACCGGCGAGGTCGATCCGCAGCTCCTTGCGACGGTCACCTCATGGTGCGCCCAGCACGGCGTACTGCCGCACGGCATCTCGGTGGAGCGGCACACCCTCGAGGACGTGTTCCTCGAGCTGACGGGCAAGGAGCTGCGCGGATGAGCGCCGGCACGTACACACCGGCGCCCGGCGCCGCACCGCTGGGCCGCATGATCGTCTCGCAGGCCGCCTTCGAGACGAAGATGCTGCTGCGCAACGGCGAACAGCTGCTGCTCACCGTCGTCATCCCGTCGCTGGTGCTGGTGCTGTTCTCCACCGTCGACGTCGTCGACACCGGAGAGGGACGGGCGGTCGACTTCCTCGCCCCCGGTGTCCTCGCACTGGCCGTGATGTCCACCGCCTTCACCGGCCAGGCCATCGCCACCGGGTTCGAGCGCCGCTACGGGGTGCTCAAGCGGCTCGGGGCCTCACCGATCCCCCGCTGGGCCCTCATGACCGCCAAGACGCTCTCCGTCCTGGTCACGGAGCTCCTCCAGGTGGTCCTTCTGACCGTCATCGCGTTCGCGCTCGGCTGGTCGCCGCAGGGCGGCCCTCTCGCCGTACTGCTGCTGCTCGTCCTCGGCACCGCCGCCTTCTCCGGCCTCGGCCTGCTCATGGCCGGCACGCTCAAGGCCGAGGTGACCCTCGCGGCTGCCAACCTCGTCTTCCTGCTGCTGCTCGTCGGCGGCGGGGTGATCGTGCCGCTGGACAGGTTCCCCGACGGCGTCGCGTCCGTGCTGGGACTGCTGCCCATCTCCGCGCTCTCCGACGGACTTCGTGACGTCCTCGGACACGGAGCGGGCATGCCGTGGGGCAATCTGGGCATCCTCGCCCTCTGGGCGGTGCTCGGACTGGGCGCGGCCGCCCGGACCTTCCGCTGGGAGTGACACGCGCGCCGGGACGACCCTGCCGAGACCCGCACGGAGCGCACGGTGGGAGGCCTGGATGGAGCGAGCTGCCGCGCTGCGGCTGGACGCGGAGTGGGCGAAGGTCAGGACCGGCAGGCCCGTGTCCTCGTCCGGGACGCGGATGCGGATGCTCACCGAGCTGATCGCCGCGCTCGCCCCGCACGCCGAGGACGACCTCGCCCTCTCCGCACGGCTGAGCCTGCGGTACGGGGACCTGGCCCGGCACCACTTCGACACCGGCCGGCGCGCCGACGCGCTCAGCGCCGTCGACAAGGCCGTCCGGCACTGCGCCGAGCCCGCCCGGCACGACGACGAGCACGCCCGCTGGTACGCGCGGGCGCTGATCAGCCAATCGGTGTACCTCGCCGAGCCGCTCAGCGACGAGCTGGGTTTGCCTCGCTACGCGTTCCGCCCTCACGGCGAACAGCCGTGCGCCGAGGACCGCCTGGCCGGACTTGCCGCGGTGGAGGCCACCCACCGGGCGATCGCCGTCTGGGAGCGGCTCGACCTCTCCGACCCGGTCAACCGCGAAGGCCTCGCCCAGGCGCACGTCTTCCTCGGCGACCGCCTGGAGGAACTCGGCAGGCCGGTGGACGCGGCGGAATGGGCCGTACGGGCCGAACGGGAGTTCCACACGCTCTGGCAGCCGCCCGACCCGGCCGAGCGCGCCCACGCCGCGATGCTCGAGCACCTCGGTGACCAGCTCGAACGCCGCCTGCGCCGCTGCCCGTTCGAGGGCGGTCTGACCCAGCTGCACAAACGCGAGCTGCTCCCGCGGCGCCTGCTCCCGCTCGCGGTCCTGTCCGCACGGATCGACGGCGTGGCGCCGGAAGAGGTCGCGCAGGGCCTCGGACTGGACCGCGCCGAGGTGGACCGGATCCTGCGCGCCAACTCCTGGCGGGCCGTGTGGCGGTTCGACGTGCGCCGGGCCGACGGCTCCTGGGAGCCGCTGGCGCATCCCTGGCGCGGCATGGACGCGGTCACCGACTGCACGGCGGAGGCGGTGGCCGCGGAACTGACGGACGCCTTCCTCCACTCGCCCGACGTGCCGCCCGAGCCCACGGGGTGGCGTTTCGCACTGTGGTGGGACGAGGAGGACCACCTCGACGGGTCCCGCTTCCGCATGACGTCCGCGCCGGCGTCCAGGACGCCGTCGACGGGGGCTTCGGCGCCTCCGCCGTCACCCTCCCCCGTGCCCTCCGCGGACCCCTCGTGAAACCGTGCACAAGGGCCCGCTTACGATAGGGCCCGTGCAGACCCCCCTCGCCTATATCGCCCAGCGCTGGACACCGTCGCCCAAAATCCTGCGGCGTGCCGCGCTCTCCGCCATCGTGATGACCGTCGTCATCATCGTCACCGGCGGCGCCGTACGGCTCACCGGCTCCGGCCTCGGCTGCGACACCTGGCCCAAGTGCACGGACGACAGCCTCTTCGCCACACCCGAGCAGGGCCTCCACGGCGCGATCGAGTTCGGCAACCGGATGCTGACGTACGTCCTGTCGGCGGCCGTCGGCTGGGCGATCATCGCGGTGCGCGCCGTGAAGCCGCGGCGACGCGGTCTCACCAGGCTGGCCTGGGTTCAGTTCTGGATCGTCATGGGGAACGCCGTCATCGGCGGCGTCACGGTGTGGGCGGGTCTCAACCCGTGGTCCGTGGCCGGCCACTTCCTGCTGGCCAACGCGCTGCTCACGGTCGCGACGGTCACCTGGGTGCGCACCCATGAAGGCGACGGCGCACCGCGGCCGCGGGTCCCGCGGCCGGTCCGCAGGCTGTCCTGGGCGATCGTCGCGGTCTCCGCGGTCCTGATCACCCTCGGCACCACGGTGACCGGCTCCGGCAAGCACGCGGGCGACAGCAGCGACGTCCCGCGCATGCCGTGGGACTGGTCCGCCGCCGCCCACGTCCACGCGATCGCCGCGTGGGTGGTGTGTGCGCTGGCCGTCGCGATGTGGCTCGTCCTGCGCGTGGTCGACGCCCCCGACGACACGCGCGCCCGCGCCCGCGACCTGCTGCTGGTGGTGCTGCTCCAGGGCGTGCTCGGCTACGTCCAGTACTTCACCGGGGTGCCGGAGCTGCTGGTCGGCGCGCACATGCTCGGTTCCTCGCTGATGTGGATCGCGGTGCTGAGGCTGGCGCTGAGTCTGCGGGAGCGGGAGGCACTGCCGCTGCCGACCACGACGCCGCGGGGCGCTGACGCCCTGACCTCGGCCTGACCGCCCGGGGTCCGTCCCCTCCCCGCCCTTCCCGAAGCGGGGGCTTGGCCCCCGTCCCCGGACCGCGCTCCGCGCGGTGCCCGCAATCTCCCCCTACGGCCTGGCGGCCGTGGGACGCAGGCCCGGACGTGGCTGAGGCGCGGGGGTCCGGGGGTGGAGCCCCGGGGTTACGGGAAGGGGAACAAGTCCGGCGCAGGCGTCGCGTCAGCCCGTCAGCCCGTACACCCGCCCCGCGTTCCCCGCCGCCAGCATCGTCACCACCCGCTCCGCGTCGCCCCGCGACCACGCGCCGTCCGCGACCCAGCCGCCGAGCACCCGGCCGAGCGCGTCGCGGAAGGACCGCGCTCCCACGACATGGAGCTCCGGCAGGCCCCGCGCGCCGCTGGAGAACAGGAGCTTGCCGAAGGGTGCGAGTTCGAGGATCTCCGCCAGGACCGCCGCCGCCCTCGCCCCGGTCTGCCCGAGGGCGGGGCCGAGGTCGGCGTAGACGTGCGGGTACGCGCCGGCGAGTTGCGCGGCGCTGCGGTGGTGCGGGTAGCCGTGCAGCAGGACCAGGTCCGTGCCGAGGCCGGCGGTCGCCGCGGCGAACCCCGCGAGCGACATCGGGTCCCGTACGCCGATGTGCAGTTGCAGCGGCAGGCCCGTGGCGAGGGCGGCCCACAGCAGGTGCCTCAGCAGGACCGGATCGGTGAGCGGGTCGCCCACCCTGCGGCCGGCGAGCCAGCGGCCGGCCGCTCCGCGTACCTCGCCGGGTCCCGGTGGCTCCGGCCGGTCCGCCGGCCGGCCGGCGGCGACGGTGGTGAAGGCGACGGCCGAGCCGGCTGCCCCGTGGACGGCCTCCGCGAGGTTCGCGAGGAAGGATTCGACGGTGCCCGAGGTGTCCGCGACCTGCTCCGCGAGCAGCTCGAGGCGGACGATCTCGCGCGCCTGGGCCGCTCCGGCCGCGGCGAGTTCCGCGGGGCCCGCGAGGTCCCCGGGCAGGCCGGTGTCCACGAGGTAGGTGGCGATCCCGGTGCCCCGCAGAAGGCGTCTGCCCGCCTCGACCACTCCGAGCTCGCGACGGCGGGCCAGGTAGTGGGCGGGCGGGCAGTGCGGTTCGAGCCCCAGCAGCGGCGGGCACCAGCGCCGGACCGCGAAGCCGGTCTGGGTGTCGAAGAAGGTGGTGCCGGAGGCCGGTGGGGCCCCGGCGGCGGGGCCCAGGTACGTCTCGAAGGTGCCGAGGCCCAGTTCCGTGCGGAGCACCCCGTGGCAGTACTGGTCGACCAGACGCACAGAGGACGCGGCGTCGATCATCGGGAGCTCCCTGTCTAGGACCGTGCTTCCACAGTCCTAACGGGTGAGCACCGCGTGAGGTGTTGGTCAGGCGTTGGAAGGGCCGCCGACCTGGATGCCGGCCATGCGGCTCCACTCGTACGGGCCGGTGCGGACCTTCGCGGCGAAGTCGCCGTCGAAGGACTCGTGCAGCGTGATCCCGGACTTCTCCGCGGCGCTGACGGCGACGGCGTGGCTCGGTGCCACGAGGTCTCCCCAGGCGCCGTCCTCGCCGACGAGCACGATCCGGGTGCCCATCTGGCCGAGGTGGGCGAGCTGGCCCTCGGCGCCGCCGTGTGCGCCGGCGAAGGCCTTGATCTGCTTGGCGAGTTTCGCGGCCTTGCGCTCGGCGCGGGCGTCGGCGGCCGGCGAGGACGCGGTCTCTTCAACCTTGGTTTCTGCCATGAACCGCATGCTACTCGCGGGTAGATCGACTGGCGACGGCAGAACCGAGTGGCCTCGGCCACCTTGCGGGCGGCGGCTGCCGTCAGCGCAGGAAGGGGTCCACCGCGACGGCCACGAACAGCAGCGACACATAGGTGATGGACCAGTGGAAGAGGCGCATCTCCTTGAGCTTGCCGCCCGTCTCGCCCGCCTTCGCCCTGCTCTGCAGCGCGTGCGCCTCCCACAGCCACCAGCCGCCGGAGACCAGCGCGACCGCCGTGTAGAACCAGCCGGTGTAGCCGAGGGGCGTCAGCAGCAGCGAGACGGCGACCATGACCCAGCTGTAGAGGACGATCTGCCGGGCGACGACCCTGTTGCCCGCGACGACCGGGAGCATCGGCACACCGACCCTCGCGTAGTCGTCCTTCACCTTCATCGACAGCGGCCAGTAGTGCGGCGGCGTCCAGAAGAAGATGACGAGGAAGAGGATGACGGCTGCCCACGACATCGAGTTCGTGACCGAGGACCAGCCGATCAGGACCGGCATGCAGCCGGCGATGCCGCCCCAGACGATGTTCTGCGCGGTGCGGCGCTTGAGGATCATCGTGTAGACGACGACGTAGAAGAGCAGTGCGCCGAGCGACAGCGCGGCCGACAGCCAGTTGACCAGCAGCCCGAACCAGAGCGTGGAGACCACGGCGAGGGTCAGTCCGAAGACGAGGCCTTCGCGCGGGGACACCATGCCGGTGACGAGCGGCCGCTGCGAGGTGCGGTCCATCAAGGCGTCGATGTCGCGGTCGATGTACATGTTGAGCGCGTTGGCGCCGCCGGCGGACAGGTATCCACCGAGGCACGTGGCGAGCACGAGCCACAGGTCGGGAACACCCTGCTCGGCAAGGAACATCACCGGAACGGTGGTGATCAGCAGCAGTTCGATGATCCGCGGCTTGGTCAGTGCCACGAACGCCTTGGCGCGGGCCCCGAACGGCCGATGGCCCCCCGGGCCGGTAGCCAGGACGACCCCCGCGGGTCGGGACTCGACGGCCGTCACGCACACCCCTGACAGAGAAATCCCAGCAAGTCTCTGGGAGTGCCTCCCACGCCCGAAGGGCAGTGGGTGGAGTGAAGACCCGGTAAGACTTGCGCGTACCACGCCACTCTAGACGCTGCCCGTACGCCGATCTTCGCGGGGGTCGACTCGTGTTGAGCGCCGGAGCGACGCCGGGCGTATACAACGCCGACAGGCGGGGAACACCCGGTGCCCGCACCCTGACAGTGTCCAATGGGAAAGACGCGTGACCGAAAAGGTGCGCGTTGCTGCGAGGGTAGGCTCGACAGCGCCCGGTACACGCCTCTGTCACCGGGATTCGACATGTGGAGAGGAGCCCTGACTCAGGGTGAGCACCAAGCCGACCACCACAGACCTCGAGTGGACCGCGTTGGACCAGCGGGCAGTCGACACCGTCCGCGTCCTGGCCATGGATTCCGTACAGAAGGTCGGCAACGGCCATCCGGGTACGGCCATGAGCCTGGCCCCCGCCGCGTATGTGCTCTTCCAGAAGCTGATGCGGCACGACCCCGCGGACGCCGACTGGACCGGCCGTGACCGGTTCGTCCTGTCCGCCGGCCACTCGTCGCTGACGCTCTACATCCAGCTCTACCTGGCGGGCTACGGCCTGGAGCTGGACGATCTGAAGGCGTTCCGCACCTGGGGCTCTAAGACCCCCGGTCACCCCGAGTACGGGCACACCACGGGCGTCGAGACGACGACGGGGCCGCTCGGCCAGGGTGTCGCCAACGCCGTGGGCATGGCCATGGCCGCCCGCTACGAGCGCGGCCTGTTCGACCCGGACGCCGAGCCCGGCACGTCCCCCTTCGACCACACGGTCTGGTGCATCGCCGGTGACGGCTGCCTCCAGGAGGGCATCTCGGCCGAGGCCTCCTCGCTGGCCGGTCACCAGAAGCTCGGCAATCTGGTCCTGCTGTGGGACGACAACCACATCTCGATCGAGGGCGACACGGAGACGGCGGTCTCCGAGGACACCCTCCAGCGCTACGAGGCGTACGGCTGGCACGTCCAGCGCGTCCAGCAGCTGGAGAACGGTGACCTCGACCCGGTCGGCCTCTACAACGCACTGAAGGCCGCGCAGGCCGAGACCGAGCGCCCGTCCTTCATCGCGGCCCGCTCGATCATCGCCTGGCCCGCCCCGCACGCCCAGAACACGGAGGCCGCACACGGCTCGGCGCTGGGCGACGAGGAGGTCGCGGCCACCAAGCGCGTCCTGGGCTTCGACCCGGAGCAGAGCTTCGAGGTCTCCGACGAGGTCCTCGATCACACCCGTGGCGCTCTCGACCGCGGCCGTGAGGCCCGCGGCGAGTGGGAGAAGACGTTCGCCGCGTGGCGTACGGCCCACCCGGAGCGCGCAGCCGAGTTCGACCGGATCCGCTCGGGCGAGCTTCCCGAGGGCTGGGAGGACGCGCTGCCGGAGTTCGAGACGGGCAAGGGTGTCGCCACCCGTGCCGCGTCCGGCAAGGTCCTCCAGGCGCTCGGCGCGGTCGTGCCCGAGCTGTGGGGCGGCTCCGCCGACCTGGCCGGTTCGAACAACACGACGATCGACAAGACGTCGTCGTTCCTCCCCGCGGGCAACCCGCTGCCGGAGGCCGACCCGTACGGCCGGACCATTCACTTCGGCATCCGCGAGCACGCGATGGCCGCAGTCATGAACGGCATCGCTCTGCACGGCAACACCCGCGTCTACGGCGGCACCTTCCTGGTGTTCTCCGACTACATGCGCAACGCCGTGCGGCTCTCCGCCCTGATGCACCTG
Source organism: Streptomyces sp. Tu 2975 (assembly GCF_009832925.1). Lineage (GTDB taxonomy): Bacteria > Actinomycetota > Actinomycetes > Streptomycetales > Streptomycetaceae > Streptomyces. The sequence continues at coordinate 6,068,742 of NZ_CP047140.1, read as the reverse complement.
CCGGTCACCTACGTGTGGACGCACGACTCGATCGGCCTCGGCGAGGACGGCCCGACCCACCAGCCGGTGGAGCACCTGGCATCGCTGCGCGCCATCCCGGGCCTGAACATCGTGCGCCCGGCCGACGCCAACGAGACCGCGATCGCCTGGCGCGAGATCCTCAAGCGGTACACCAAGGAGTTCGGCAAGGGCGCCCCGCACGGCCTCGCGCTGACCCGCCAGGGCGTGCCGACCTACGAGTGCAACGAGGACGCGGCCAAGGGCGGCTACGTGCTCCTCGAGGCCGAGGGCGGCGACGCCCAGGTGGTGCTGATCGGCACCGGCTCCGAGGTCCAGCTGGCCGTCGGCGCCCGTGAGCAGCTCCAGGCGGCCGGTATCCCGGCCCGTGTGGTCTCCATGCCCTCGGTCGAGTGGTTCGAGGAGCAGGACCAGGGGTACCGGGACTCGGTGCTTCCCCCGTCGCTCAAGGCGCGAGTCGCGGTCGAGGCCGGCATCGGTCTGACCTGGCACCGTTACGTCGGTGACGCCGGACGCATCGTCTCGCTGGAGCACTTCGGCGCTTCCGCGGACGGCAAGGTCCTGTTCCGCGAGTTCGGTTTCACCGCCGAGGCCGTGGCCGCCGCAGCGCGGGAATCGATCGAAGCCGCCGCGCGCTGACGCCGGTATACGACAAGTAGGAGATGCAATTCTCATGACAGACGCACTCAAGCGCCTCTCCGACGAAGGCGTCGCGATCTGGCTGGACGACCTGTCCCGCACCCGGATCACCTCCGGCAACCTCGCCGAGCTGATCGACCAGCAGCACGTCGTAGGTGTCACGACCAACCCGTCGATCTTCCAGAAGGCGATCTCGGACGGTCACGGCTACGACCAGCAGCTGGAAGACCTCGCGGCCCGCAAGGTGACCGTCGAGGAAGCCATCCGCATGATCACGACGGCGGACGTCCGTGACGCCGCCGACGTGCTGCGCCCGGTGTTCGACTCGACGGGCGGCCAGGACGGCCGGGTCTCCATCGAGGTCGACCCGCGTCTCGCGCACAGCACCAAGGCGACCGTCGCGGAGGCCAAGCAGCTCGCCTGGCTGGTGGACCGTCCGAACACCTTCATCAAGATCCCGGCCACCAAGGCGGGCCTGCCGGCGATCACCGAGGTCATCGGCCTCGGTATCAGCGTCAACGTCACGCTGATCTTCTCGCTGGAGCGCTACCGCGAGGTCATGGACGCCTACCTGGCCGGTCTGGAGAAGGCGAAGGCCGCGGGCCTGGACCTGTCCAAGATCCGCTCGGTGGCCTCGTTCTTCGTGTCCCGTGTGGACACCGAGATCGACAAGCGGCTGGACGCGCTGGGCACCCCGGAGGCCAAGGAGGCCCGCGGCAAGGCGGCCCTGGCCAACGCCCGCCTCGCCTACGAGGCGTACGAGGAGGTCTTCTCCTCCGACCGCTGGGCCGCGCTCGACAAGGCGCAGGCCAACAAGCAGCGCCCGCTGTGGGCCTCGACCGGCGTCAAGGACAAGGCGTACAAGGACACCCTGTACGTGGACGAGCTGGTCGCCCCCGGCACCGTGAACACCATGCCGGAAGCCACGTTGAACGCGACCGGCGACCACGGGCAGATCACCGGTGACACCGTCCGTGGCACCTACGAGCAGTCCCGCGCGGAGCTCGAGGCCGTGGAGAAGCTCGGGATCTCCTACGACGAGGTCGTCCAGCAGCTCGAGGACGAGGGCGTCGAGAAGTTCGAGGCGGCCTGGACCGACCTGCTCAAGTCGACCGAGGCCGAGCTCAAGCGCCTCGCACCCTCGGAGGGCTGAGCGACTTGTCCGGTATTGGCGGAGCCAACCCGCTCCGTGATGCTGCAGACCGACGGCTCCCGCGTATCGCGGGGCCGTCGGGCCTGGTCATCTTCGGCGTCACGGGCGACCTTTCGCGCAAGAAGCTGATGCCAGCCGTCTACGACCTCGCGAACCGGGGGCTGCTGCCGCCGGGCTTCTCGCTCATCGGCTTCGCCCGGCGCGAGTGGGCCCACGAGGACTTCGCGCAGGAGGTCCACGACGCGGTCGAACAGCACGCGCGCACGCCGTTCCGTGAGGAGGTCTGGCAGCAGCTCATCCAGGGGATGCGGTTCGTCCAGGGCACCTTCGACGACGACGACGCGTTCGAGCAGCTCAAGTCCACCATCGAGGACCTCGACAAGGTGCAGGGCACAGGTGGCAACTTCGCGTTCTACCTCTCCGTGCCGCCGAAGTTCTTCCCCAAGGTCGTCCAGCAGCTGAAGAAGCACGGGCTGGCGGACCAGAAGGAGGGTTCCTGGCGGCGCGCGGTCATCGAGAAGCCGTTCGGCCACGACCTGGTCTCCGCCAAGGAGCTCAACCAGGTGGTGCACGAGGTCTTTCCGCCGAACGAGGTCTTCCGTATCGACCACTACCTGGGCAAGGAGACCGTCCAGAACATCCTGGCGCTGCGGTTCGCCAACACGCTCTTCGAGCCCATATGGAACCGGTCGTACGTCGACCATGTGCAGATCACGATGGCCGAGGACATCGGCATCGGCGGCCGGGCCGGCTACTACGACGGCATCGGCGCAGCTCGTGACGTGATCCAGAACCACCTTCTCCAGCTGCTGGCACTGACCGCGATGGAGGAGCCCGCCTCCTTCGACGCGGACGCCCTGGCGGCCGAGAAGACCAAGGTCCTCGGTGCGGTGAAGCTCCCCAAGGACCTGGCGAAGAACACGGTCCGCGCGCAGTACACCGCGGGATGGCAGGGCGGCGAGAAGGCCGTCGGCTATCTCCAGGAGGACGGCATCGACCCCAGGTCGAAGACCGACACCTACGCCGCGATCAAGCTGGAGATCGACAACCGCAGGTGGGCGGGCGTCCCCTTCTACCTGCGCACCGGTAAGCGGCTCGGCCGGCGCGTCACCGAGATCGCGGTCGTCTTCCAGCGCGCCCCGCACTCCCCGTTCGACTCCACGGCGACCGAGGAGCTCGGACACAACGCCCTGGTCATCCGCGTCCAGCCGGACGAAGGCGTGACCATGCGGTTCGGCTCCAAGGTGCCGGGCACCTCGATGGAGGTCCGGGACGTCTCGATGGACTTCGCCTACGGCGAGTCGTTCACCGAGTCCAGCCCAGAGGCCTACGAGCGCCTCATCCTCGACGTGCTGCTCGGCGACTCCAACCTCTTCCCGCGGGTGGAGGAGGTCGAGCTGTCCTGGAAGATCCTCGACCCGATCGAGCAGTTCTGGGACGCGAACGGCAAGCCGGCCCAGTACACGGCCGGCACCTGGGGGCCGGACGAGGCGGACGAAATGCTCGCACGAGACGGACGGAGCTGGCGTCGGCCATGAAGATCGACCTTACGGACACCACGGCCAGCAAGATCAACAAGGCGCTGGTGCAGGGCCGCCGAGCGATCGGCACCCCGGCCGTCGGCATGGTCCTCACCCTGGTCATCGTGACCGATGAGGAGAACGCCTACGACGCACTGAAGGCCGCCAACGAGGCGTCCCGCGAGCACCCCTCGCGCACCCTCGTGGTCATCAAGCGGGTCTCACGCTCGCCGCGTGACCGTGCGAAGGCCAGGCTCGACGCCGAGGTGCGGGTGGGCGCCGACGCGGGCACCGGTGAGACGGTCGTGCTGCGGCTGTACGGCGAGGTCGTGGACCACGCCCAGTCGGTCGTGCTGCCGCTGCTGCTGCCGGACGCCCCCGTGGTCGTCTGGTGGCCGGTCAACGCGCCGACCGACCCGGCCAACGACCCGCTGGGATCGCTCGCCCAGCGCCGGGTGACCGACACCTACGCCGCCGAGCAGCCGGTGCGCGAGCTCGCGGCCCGCGCGGAGGCGTACACCCCCGGCGACACCGACCTGTCCTGGACGCGGATCACACCGTGGCGCTCGATGCTCGCGGCGGCGCTCGACCAGGTCACCTGCAAGGTCACCTCCGTCGAGGTGGAGGGCGAGGAGTTCAACCCGAGCTGCGAGCTGCTCGCGATGTGGCTCGCGGACCGGCTGCACGTACCGGTGAGGCGGTCCTCGTCGGCAGGGCCCGGCCTCACCTCCGTGCGGCTGGAGTCCGACTGCGGACCGATCGTGCTGGACCGGCCGGACGGATCGCTCGCCACCCTGTCCATCGAAGGCCAGCCGGACCGTGCGGTCGCGCTCAAGCGACGCGAGACGGCCGAGCTGATCGCGGAGGAACTGCGCCGGCTCGACCCGGACGACACCTACTCGTCGGCACTGCGGTACGGGGTGGAGCGCCTCGCCGCGGCCACGCCGGCCGCGGCGGAGTCGGCTTCGGACCCGGCCGGCAAGAAGGCCGCGCCGACGGCCAAGAAGGCCACTCCCGCGAAGAAGACGGCAGCCCGATGACCGCCGCTCCGCAGCTCGTCGTCCACCGCGACAAGGAACTGATGGCACAGGCGGCCGCGGCCCGGCTGATCACGAAGATCGTGGACGCACAGGCCGCGCGCGGCTCGGCCTCCGTGGTTCTCACCGGCGGCCGTAACGGCAACGGGCTGCTGGCCGCGCTCCGTTCGTCCCCGGCCAGGGACGCGATCGACTGGTCGCGGCTCGATCTGTGGTGGGGCGACGAGCGGTTCCTGCCGTCGAACGATCCGGAGCGCAACGTCACGCAGGCGCGTGAGGCGCTGCTCGACTCCGTACCGCTGGACCCGTCGCGGGTGCACGCCATGCCCGCCTCGGACGGTCCCTACGGCTCCGACGTGGAAGCGGCGGCCGCCGCCTACGCGGCGGAACTGGCCGCGGCGGCGCGCCCCGAGGACCACGGTCCGGTACCGACGTTCGACGTACTGATGCTGGGCGTCGGGCCCGACACGCATGTGGCGTCCCTGTTCCCCGAGCTCCCGGCGGTCCGCGAGACGGAACGCACGGTTGTCGGCGTCCACGGCGCGCCCAAGCCGCCGCCGACCCGCGTCTCGCTCACGCTGCCGGCGATCCGCGCGGCACGTGAGGTGTGGCTGCTCGCGGCGGGCGAGGACAAGGCGAAGGCGGCGGAGATCGCCCTGTCCGGAGCAGGCGAGATCCAGGCGCCGGCGGCGGGAGCGTACGGGCGGGCGCGGACGCTGTGGCTGCTGGACGCGGCGGCGGCGTCCGAGCTGCCGCGCTCGCTGTATCCGCCGGCCTCTGCCTGAGCGGTGTCTCCCGGGGTCCGTTCCGCCACGGTGGCGGAACGGACCTCTGCTTGCGCTGCGGACTGCGGGGCGCCCTCGCCCGCCTCCTGCCGCGGGCCGCTCAGACGTCGCGGCGGTGCACGACGGCCACGGCGACGACCACCGCGACGAGCGACCAGGCTCCATACACGAGCCACGCCTCGATGACCGACACCGGATACTTGCTCACGGCGTGGTCGCGCGCCGGGTTCTGGACCAGGGCTTGCCAAGCCGAGAGCGGCATCGCGTTGCCGATCTCCTTGACCCACCGGTACGTCTCACCCTGGAAGAGCGCCGGCAGCAGCAGGAGTACGCCGACGACCGCGACGATGGGCCAGAGCGCGGCACGCGTCCTCGTCCTCACCACCTTCGACGACGACGAGCACGTCTGCGGCGCGCTGCGCGCGGGCGCGAGCGGATTCCTGGTCAAGGACATGGACCTGGACGACATCCTGACCGCGATCCGCGTGGTCGCCGCCGGCGACGCGCTGATCGCGCCGAGTGTGACCCGTCGTCTCATCGAGGAGTTCGCCGCCCGGCCGGAGCCCGCGGCGGCACCGCGGCAGGGGGCGATCGAGGGCGTCACCGACCGGGAACGCGAGGTGCTCACTCTCATCGGCCGCGGCCTGTCCAACGGCGAGATCGCCGCCAAACTCTGCATCAGTCCGGCCACGGCCAAGGCACACGTGGGGCGGCTGTTCACCAAGCTGGCGGCCCGGGACCGGGTGCAACTGGTCATCATCGCCTACGAGCTGGGCCTGGTGTCGCCATCACGCTGAGCGAGCGCCCGCGCCACGGGCCTTGAGAGTGCTCAGTCGCGTTCCAGGAACGGCTCCAGCAGCCCCGGCACCGCCTCCGACGCGAACGCCAGGCCCTCCCCTCCGCGGCGTCGTGGACGCCGTACGCGCCCGCGCCCGCCGCCGTCGTGGCCGTCAGGGTGATCAGGCCCGCGCGGCGCTGGAAGACGGAGCGGCGGGCCGTCCAGCCGATCACGCCCGTCCGCTGCAGTGCGACCGTGCTGCGGCGGACGGTGCCGGAGCGGGTGACGAGGTAGTCGCCGGCGATCCCGTGGCCGAGCGCCAAGTACGCGTCGAGCGCGAGGAGCACCGCGACCGGAACGCCGACCGCCGCCCAGGCGGCCGCGATCCACAGGAGGACGGACGTGAGCAGCACACCGAGGAGCGCGAGGACCGCCGCGGGCAGCAGCGCCGCGCTCAGTGCCCAGCGCAGCCGCCTGCCGCGCGCGGCACGTGGGTGGGGTGTCAGGAGGGCCTCCCGCGTCGGGGAGGCGGATGCGCGGAGCACCTGCGCGGCGACCTCGTGGGCCAGCGCCCGCGGCACCGCGGGCAGCAGGACGTTGATGTCGGCGTGCTTGTCCTGCTGGTCCTTGACGAGGCCGGTGGCTACGGCATCCAGCCTCGCGGCGCCGAAGAGTCTGACGCCCAGCGGCTCGACCAGGTCGACGCCGCGCAGTCGGCGTTCCTCGATGGATATCGAGCGTGACGTGAACAGGCCCCGCCGCACCCGCAGGGTGCCGCCGGGCTCCCGTTCGAGCCGGTAGTTCCACCACATCTCGATCCAGAGCCCGAGCGCGCCGAGGACACCGGCGACGAGCGCGGCGGCGGCCAGAGTGACGATCACCCAGCCGAGGGGGGTGTCCTCGAAGCGGTCCCCCACCCAGTCGATGACTTCGGCCTGCGCTCCGAACCACTCGCTGACCTGCATCACCGCGCCCGCGGCCGCGCCGCCGAGCAGGGGCGCGACGAAGGAGACCGGCGCATAGCGGATCCAGGCCGGGTCGAGGACGGCGAGCGGGCCGTCGGGGTGGGTGGGCGCTTCCCGCGGGGTGGTCCTGGTCAGCAGCTCGAGCCGTAGCCGTTCGCCCTCCGCCCGGCTGACGGCGTCGAGTTCGAGGGTGGACTCCCCGCCGACGGCGTGTTCCCCCGTGCCGATGCGGACCTTGACGAGTCCGAGGACGCGCAGCAGCACATTGGCGGTGAGGTCGACGCTCCGGATGCGTTCGCGGGCCAGCGAGCGGCGCTTGACCAGGACCAGCCCGGTGTGGAGCTCGGCCCGCTCCGGTCCGATGCGGTAGCGGGTGCGCTGCCAGCGCACCAGGTCGGCACCGGTGCCGACGCCGACGATCAGGGCCGCCCCGGCCAGTACCCAGCCGAGGGCCTTCCACAGCGGTATGCCACCCGCGAGCCCGAAGAGCGTGGGGAGCCCGGCACCGGCCGCGAAGCCGGCCAGGACCATGGCGGTCACCAGGACCGTGCGCCCGTCGAGCCGCCGCCACTCGTCCTCCGGTGCGCTCATGTCGCGTCCCCGGGCGTGGCCCGGGTGATCCGGGTGAGGCTCTGCGCGAGTTCGGCGGCGACCTCGTGGTCGAGTCCTTCGATTCTCACAGCGCCCTTGGCGGAGGCGGTGGTCACCGTGACGGTGGCGAGCCTGAACGCCTGCTCGAGCGGTCCTCTGACCGTGTCCACGGTCTGGATGCGGGACATGGGCGCGATCCGCCACTCCTGCCACAGCGCCCCGGTGCGCACGTACACCGCCTCGTCGGTGACCTCCCAGCGGTGCACGCGGTACCACCAGAGGGGGAAGAACGCGGTGCAGACGAGACCGACGACGGCGATCACTCCTGCCGGGACCAGCAGCCAGCCGCGGGCGGGCTCGATGAAGGCGCCCAGCAGCGACAGCACGAGGGCCGGTACCGCGGCGGTCAGCAGGACCTGCGTGCGCCACCAGTTGACGGCCCGTTCGTTCAGCCGGTTGTTCGGCGGCCGCAGCCGCACCGTGTTCTCCCCCGCCATCAGGTCACCGGCCGCGCAGTGTCCGGTACTTGCCGGCCAGCGTCGCGGTGGAACTGTCGAGCTGCTCGGCGCCCTTGCCCTCGGTCAGCACCGGCTCGATCTTCTTCGCGAGGACCTTGCCGAGCTCGACCCCCCACTGGTCGAAGGAGTCGATGTTCCAGATCGCGCCCTGCACGAACACCTTGTGCTCGTAGAGGGCGATCAACTGGCCCAGTACGGAGGGCGTGAGGTCCTCCGCGAGGATCGTCGTCGTCGGGTGGTTCCCCTTGAACGTCTTGTGCGGCACCAGTTCCTCCGCGACGCCTTCCGCCCTGACCTCCTCGGGCGTCTTGCCGAAGGCGAGGGCCTGCGTCTGGGCGAAGAAGTTGGCCATCAGCAGGTCGTGCTGCGGGACGAGTCCGGCGAGCAGGCCGGGGACCGGCTTGGCGAAGCCGATGAAGTCCGCGGGGACGACCTTCGTGCCCTGATGGATCAGCTGGTAGTACGCGTGCTGGCCGTTGGTGCCGGGGGTGCCCCACACGACGGGGCCGGTCTGCCAGTCGACCGGATTGCCGTCACGGTCGACCGACTTGCCGTTGGACTCCATGTCGAGCTGCTGGAGGTACGCGGTGAACTTGGACAGGTAGTGCGAGTAGGGCAGCACCGCGTGCGACTGGGCGTCGAAGAACGCCCCGTACCAGACGCCGAGAAGGCCCAGCAGGAGCGGGGCGTTGGCCTCGGGGGGCGCGGTGCGGAAGTGTTCGTCGACGAGGTGGAAGCCGTCGAGCATCTCCCGGAAGCGGTCGGGGCCGATCGCGATCATCAGGGACAGGCCGATCGCGGAGTCGTACGAGTACCGGCCGCCGACCCAGTCCCAGAACTCGAACATGTTGGCCGTGTCGATGCCGAAGTCGGAGACCTTCTCGGCGTTGGTGGACAGGGCCACGAAGTGCTTGGCGACCGCGTCGGGGCCGACCCGGAGGTTGGTGAGCAGCCACTCGCGGGCAGAGGTCGCGTTGGTGATCGTCTCGATGGTGGTGAAGGTCTTCGAGGCGACGATGAAGAGGGTCTCGGCCGGGTCCAGGTCCCTCACGGCCTCGTGGAGATCGGCCCCGTCGACGTTCGAGACGAAACGGAACGTCAGGTCCCGCTCGGTGTAGGAACGGAGCACCTCGTACGCCATCGCGGGCCCGAGGTCGGAGCCGCCGATACCGATGTTGACGATGTTCCTGATGCGCTTGCCGGTGTGGCCGGTCCACTCCCCGGAGCGGATCCGCTCCGAGAAGGCGGTCATCTTGTCCAGCACCGCGTGGACGTCCGGCACCACGTTCTCGCCGTCGACCTCGATGACGGCGTCCCGCGGGGCACGCAGGGCCGTGTGCAGGACCGCGCGGTCCTCGGTGGTGTTGATCTTCTCGCCGCGGAACATGGCGTCCCGCAGTCCGGCGACGTCGGTGGCGGCGGCCAGTTCGCGCAGCAGTGCCAGCGTCTCGTCGGTGACCAGGTGCTTGGAGTAGTCCAGGTACAGATCGCCGACCTGGAGGGTGTACCTGCTGCCGCGCTCCGCGTCCGCCGCGAACAGCTCCCGCAGATGCGTCCCGCCCAACTGCTCGCGGTGCTTGCCGAGAGCGGTCCACTCGGGCATCCGGTTGAGCCTGGTCTTGCCTGCGTTCATCTCGGACATCAGCCCACTTCTTCTCGTACCTGCCTGCATGCCCCGCTGCGGTTCCAACCTAATTGATCAGACCGGTCGGTGAGGCGTCGGCGGGGCGGCGCACGAGAAGCGGCCCGGTGAAGACAAGTCCGGCCGTCACCCTTTTCGGGTGACGGCCGGACTCAAGAACTAGATCTCGCCCCGCAATTTGGCGAGCGCTTCCGCGAGAATCGCCTCGCCGTCCGCGTCGCTGCGCCGCTCGCGTACGTACGCGAGGTGCGTCTTGTACGGTTCGGTGCGCGGCGGGTCCGGCGGATTGTCCCGGTCCTGGCCGGCCGGGAACCCGCACCGCGGGCAGTCCCACGTGTCGGGGACCTGTGCGTCACTGGCGAAGCTCGGCTGCGTCTCGTGCCCGTTCGAGCACCAGAAGGAGATGCGGAGGCGCGGCGCGGACTCGCCTCGCTCTGCCTCGCCCATCGGCCCCGCTCCGACCCGGCTTCCCCGGATCGCGTTGCCACTTGCCACGGTCGTAACTCCCTGCGTGATGGTGCTGCACAGCGTCTCACAGCGGCTGCGCCGCGAGTGCCCCAGTCTACGTAAGGCCCAACGCTCGTCCAGTGATTGGAGTTACACCCCAGCTCGGGACGCGGAATCGGTGGGTCAGCTGTCCAGCTTCATCAGCAGACCAAGTACGACAATGCACGCGAACCACAGCAGACCGACCACGACGGTGATGCGGTCGAGGTTCCGCTCGGCCACGGAGGAGCCGCCGACAGAGGACTGCATTCCGCCACCGAACATGTCGGAAAGACCGCCGCCCTTCCCCTTGTGCATCAGCACGAGCAACATCAGCAGCCCGCTGAAAATGATCAGGGCGATCGAGAATCCCATAACCACGGCTGGACCCTACTTCCTGGCAATTCTCTTGGACTCAATACGGACGACGGGGGCCCGGGCTCGTTGTGTGAGCCGCAGGCCCCCGCAAGGGTACGCCGGATCGGCGCTACCGCATACTCACTGGTCGCGGAACCGGACGATCTTGACGAACTCGTCCGCGTCCAGGGCGGCCCCGCCGACCAGGGCGCCGTCCACGTCGGGCTGGGCCATGATCGCGGCGACGTTGCCCGCCTTCACGGAGCCGCCGTACTGGATCCGGACCTTGTCGGCCAGTTCCGGCGAGTACAGCTCCGCGAGACGGCCGCGGATCGCCCCGCAGACCTCCTGCGCGTCCTCGGGGGTGGCGACCTCGCCGGTGCCGATGGCCCACACCGGCTCGTAGGCGATCACGACGGTCTCGGCCTGCTCGGCCGGGATGTCCTTCAGTCCGCCGTCGAGCTGGGCGAGCGTGTACTCGACCTGATTGCCGGCCTTGCGGATGTCCAGACCCTCGCCGACGCACAGGATCGGGGTCAGGCCGTGCCTGAAGGCCGCCTTCACCTTGGCGTTGCAGATCTCGTCGGTCTCCGCGTGGTACTGGCGGCGCTCGGAGTGGCCCACGGCGACGAAGGTGCACTTCAGCTTGGCCAGCATCGGGCCGGAGATCTCGCCGGTGTAGGCGCCGGAGTCGTGCGCCGAGATGTCCTGGGCGCCGTACTTGATCTTCAGCTTGTCGCCGTCGACCAGGGTCTGGACGGACCGCAGGTCGGTGAAGGGCGGCAGGACGGCGACCTCTACGGCGTCGTAGTCCTTGTCGGCCAGCGCGAAGGCGAGCTTCTGGACGTGGGCGATGGCCTCGAGGTGGTTGAGGTTCATCTTCCAGTTGCCCGCCATCAGCGGGGTGCGGGTGGTCATGCGGGGTCAGTCCTCCAGTGCGGCAAGTCCGGGAAGCGTCTTGCCCTCGAGATACTCGAGGCTCGCGCCGCCGCCGGTCGAGATGTGGCCGAACGCCTTCTCGTCGAAGCCCAGGATCCGCACGGCAGCGGCGGAGTCGCCGCCGCCGACCACGGAAAAGGCCGGGGAGTCGACGAGCGCCTGGGCAACGGCCTTGGTGCCCTCGGCGTAGTCGGGGTGCTCGAAGACGCCCATGGGGCCGTTCCAGAAGACGGTGGCCGCGTCGGCAAGCTTCGAGGCGTACAGCTGGCGGGTCTCCGGACCGATGTCCAGACCCTCCTGGTCGGCGGGGATGGCGTCCGCGGCGACGACGGTCGGGTGGGCCGGCGCCTTGGTCTTCAGGTCCGGGAACTCGGACGCGACCAGCACGTCGACGGGGAGCACGAACTCCACGCCCTTGGCCTTGGCGCGCTCCAGGTACTCGAGCACGGCCGGGACCTGGTCCTCCTGGAGCAGGGAGATGCCGACCTCGTGGCCCTGGGCCTTGAGGAAGGTGTAGGCCATGCCGCCGCCGATGAGGATGCGGTCGGCCTTCTCCAGCAGGTGGTCGATGACCCCGAGCTTGTCCGAGACCTTGGCGCCGCCCAGCACGACCACGTAGGGCCGGCTGACGTCCTCCGTGAGCTTCTTGAGGACGCCGACCTCGGTGTCGATCAGGAAGCCGGCGGCGTGCGGGAGCCGGGCCGGGAGATCGAAGACGGACGCGTGCTTGCGGTGCACGGCGCCGAAGCCGTCGCCGACGTACACGTCGACGAGGGCGGCGAGCTGGTCCGCGAAGACGCCGCGCTCGGCGTCGTCCTTGGAGGTCTCGCCGGCGTTGAAGCGGAGGTTCTCCAGGACGGCGACCTGGCCGTCCTCGAGGTGGGCGACAGTCGCCGTGGCGGACTCACCGACGGTGTCGGTCGCGAACGCCACGTGCGTGCCGAGCAGCTCTCCGAGCCGGGCGGCGGCCGGGGCCAGCGAGAAGGCGGGGTCCGGGGCGCCCTTGGGGCGGCCCAGGTGCGAGGCGACGACGACCCGGGCGCCGGCCTCCGCGAGCTTCGCGATGGTCGGTTGCACGGCCCGGATACGGCCGTCGTCGGTGATGGTCGTGCCGTCGAGCGGCACGTTGAGGTCGGCGCGGACGAATACCCGCTTGCCCGCGACCCCGTCGGCCAGCAACTGGTCGATGGTCTTCATGTTCTACGGCTCCTCGGAGGGCTGCACGCGCGACAGGGCTCGAACGGCGCCACTTTGCGCTGCCCGAGCCCTGTTGCTCACATCTTTGTGCTCTCGTTGCAGATCAGGTGCAGATCAGATCAGACGCTGCTGATCAGAGCTGGTTGCCCACGAAGACCGTAAGGTCCACGAGGCGGTTGGAGTAGCCCCACTCGTTGTCGTACCAGCCGAGGATCTTCACCGACTTGCCCTCCTGGACCATGGTCAGCGAGGAGTCGAAGGTGCAGGACGCGGCGTCGCCGACGATGTCCGAGGACACGATCGGGTCCTCCGTGTAGAAGAGGACGCCCTTCAGGTCGCCGTCGTCGGAGGCCTTCTTGAACGCGGCGTTGACCTCGTCCTTGGTGACCTCACGCTCGAGCTCGACAACCAGGTCGGTGGCCGAACCGGTCGGGACCGGGACGCGCATCGCGATGCCGTCCAGCTTGCCCTTCAGCTTCGGCAGGACCAGGGCGGTGGCCTTGGCGGCACCGGTGGTCGTCGGATGATGTTCTCCGCGGCGGCGCGGGCGCGACGCAGGTCGGAGTGCGGGAAGTCCAGGATCCGCTGGTCGTTGGTGTAGGCGTGGACCGTGGTCATCAGACCCTTGACGATGCCGAAGTTCTCGTCCAGAACCTTGGCCATCGGCGCCACACAGTTGGTGGTGCAGGAGGCGTTGGAGATGACGTGGTGGTTGGCGGCGTCGTACTTGTCCTGGTTGACGCCCATCACGATGGTGATGTCCTCGTCCTTGGCCGGAGCCGAGATGAGGACCTTCTTTGCGCCGCCGGCGATGTGCTTCTCGGCGTCGGCCTTCTTGGTGAAGATGCCCGTCGACTCGATGACGATGTCGACGCCCAGCTCGCCCCACGGGATGTCGGCGGGGTTGCGCTCGGAGAGCACCTTGATGGTGTGGCCGTCGACCGTGATGGTGTCGGCGGTGTTGCTCACCTCGGCCTTGAGACGGCCGAGGATGGTGTCGTACTTCAGCAAGTGGGCCGTGGTCGCAGTGTCACCCAGGTCGTTGACAGCCACGATCTCGATGTCTGCACCCTGCTCCAGCAGCGCGCGGAAGTAGTTACGACCGATGCGGCCAAAGCCGTTGATGCCTACGCGGATCGTCACGAACCGATCTCCTCGTTGGTACGCCGGTTTTCGACGCCGGCGAGTTGTATGGGATGTCCCCGACCGCCTACGACCCTACCCCCTGAAGGCCCCGTAGTGACATCGAGATGCCCTGTGTGGGACACGGTGGCGCGTACCCGCCAGTAGGAATTTCGGCCACCGTGTCCCGCACCGGATCGCGGGGCGTCAACAGCGTCGCCCCGCGCCCGGTCACGGCTCGTTTCAGCGCCGCAGCGCCCTGAGTGCAGCGCCGACGATCCGCTCACGGTCGGACGCCGTTCGCACATGCTCGAGGCCGAAACCGATCAGCACACTGTCGCGCGTGCTCACCGCCGCCGCGGACGGATACAGGTCCTGACTGCGCTCCCAGTTCCCCCGCAGGGCGGGGCTGCCCTCGGGCGGGCCGGCGGCCGACCAGGGCTCCAGCGAGGCCTCGAAGCCTTCGGGGGCTGCTCCGCGCCGCCGGTGACGAGCCGGGTGTCGTCGACGAATACACCGCGGCCGCCTTCGCTCGGGTCGGTGACATAGGAGACGGAGACCTCGATCTGCTTGCCCGCGTAGGCGCTCAGGTCGAAGGAGGCCGCCCGCCAGCCGTCGGACGCCCCGGTGAAGGAGTTCCACGTGCCGGTGGTGCCGCTCGCCGTGCACGCGTCCTCGCCGAGAGTGAGGTAGTGCCGCAGGAAGGGGTGCTGGTCGATGTAGAAGCCGCCGTCGCACTGGGCCGGGACCTCGGTGGAGGTGCCGCCGCCGGTGTCGGGGAGCGTCGTCCAGTCGTCCTGGCCGACGGTGTGGACCTCGACGACGGCGTTGTCGTAGCCGGGCTCCGTGTCGAAACTCAGCCGCATGTCCAGGGTGGGCCGGTCGGCAGCCGCCGTGCCGGTCAGGTCGATCGTGCGGGACAGCCGCGCCCACGAGGAGTTGCGGTGGGTGACCGCCGCGTACCACTCGCCGCCGTACGGCGAGAACGGCATCCTGGCGCCCGGGTAGTCACCCGCGGCGGCGCTGTCGAACTGCGGGAACTCGTCCGGCGGCAAGGTGTCCGAGGTGATCGTGTAGGCGCCGGCCGCGTCAAGCGGGTTGCCCGGGGCCCCCCCGAGGGCACCGGAGGCGCCGGTGAGACGTCCCGTGCCGAGGAAGCCGCTCACTCCGGCGAGCGAGGCCCGTCCTGAGGCTCCGAGGTAGTACTGGGAGAAGTCGTCGCTCAGCGCCCCGCCGAGGTCGGCGTCGCCACCGGCGCGCTCGCCCATGGAAACGAGCTTTCCGCCCTCGTTGAGGTAGGCGCGCACGGCCTGCGTGGTGGCCCAGGACGGTTCGGCCGCGCCCGAGTACCAGAGGACGGTCCTGAAGTGGCCGAGGACGGCGAGCGGGTGCGGGGCGCCCTGTGTGGCGACGTCCCAGACGGCACTGCGGTGGCCGTTGGCGGCGAGGGCGCGGGTGTAGGCGGCGGTGTGCGCCGCGGCGGCCGTGCCGCCCTCTTCCGCGATCACCAGCGTGTCACCGCGCGGCCGTTCCGCCACGGTGTACGTGAAGTGCTCGCTGGCGGTGCGTTCACCGCTCCGGGTCCTGCCGGTGAACCACACCTCGACCCGGTCGCCCGGCTCGGCGCCCTCGACCTCCGCGCGGTACTCGTCGAAGTGGAGGTTGTCCTCGCCGCCGAACCGCTCGCCGCCCTTCCAGGGGCGTAGCTCCTCGTCGTGCGTGCGGCCGCCGTTGATGCGGTAGTTGAGCTCCTTGTCGCGCACCGACCTGCGGGCGGTGACGGAGACCTCCTGGTCCTCGCCCCGCGCGTAGGAGGTGGCGAAGGTGCCGGGGGTGAAGTCCGCGGCCGTGAGGCCCAGGACGGAGGACGGCCGGTCGGGGTGGGCAGCCGTTTCCGCGACGGAGAGCGCGAAGGGGATGTTCTTGGCGAACTCCTGCTGGATCAGTTCCTCGTCGTCGGGGAAGGTGAAGATGGACGCACAGTCCGCGGCGTTCCACTCGTCGTCGGGGTCGACGCGCGAGGCGGTGGCGCAGGTCGACATCTCGGGGTGTACATCATCATCCCGTTGACGTTGGCCGCGTGGCCGTCGGCCTCGCCGTTGGTGGTGTAGAGCTCGGAGGAGAGCTGGGGCCGGTAGCCGGGGATCGCGGAGTTGCCCGGTGTGCCCGCGAGGGCCTCGTAGAGGACGTCGTCGGGGGTCGGTGTGGCGACCTGCCAGCCCACTCCGTACAGCAGCAGCTGGGCGGCGGAGTGGTAGTTGATGCCGTACTGGAAGCCGATGCGCTTCTGGAAGCGGTCGATGGCCTTGGTCTCGGGCTCGGATCCGGGGCCGGTGCCGCGATAGGTCTCGTCGAACGGGTCGGGCGAGGACCCCTCGTTGTCGTAGCCCCACTTGTAGGTGAAGTTGCGGTTGAGGTCGACGCCGTCGCCCGCGGTGATCCGGCCGTCGCCGTTGTTGTCGCGGAGGTTCTTGCGCCACTGGCGCTCTTCGGTCCCGGTGAACGTGTGGTCGTAACCGTCGGGGTTGGCCGACAGGACGAACCACAGCTCGGTGGAATCGACGATCTTCGTGATCTTCGGGTCCTTGCCGTAGCCGTCGAGGTAGTGGTGCATCAGCCGCCGGGTCATCTCCGGGGTGATCCACTCGCGGGCATGCTGGTTGGACATGTAGAGCGTGGCGGGCCTGGAGCCGTCGCGGTACCTGTCCGCGCCCTTGGAGACCTTGAGGGCGAGGATGTCCTGGCCCTTGACGGTACGGCCGATGCTCACGACCTTGGTGAGGGCCGGATGGGCCCTGGCGGTGTCGAGGATCTCGTCCTTGAGGCCGCCTTCGCCGCCGTACGGGCGGAAGACACCGTCGCCTGCGGCGGCGAGGCGCTTCTCCGCCTTGTCGGAGAGGGTGTGCTCGGTGATGTCGACGCCCTGCTCACGCAGTTCGCCGGCCTGCCGCTGGGTGAGGTGGAGCTCGATGGTGGCGGAGCCCTTGTCCGGGATCTGCTCGCCCAGCTCATGGCCGTCGGTGCCTGCCGCGAGGATCAGCGGCACCTGATCCTTGCTCACTTCCGCGTGCCATACGGCGAGTTCTTCGCCGTTCCCGCCCTCGGAGTCGGCCTGCGCGATCGGCGCTGCCGACACCCCTGCGACCAGGAGTGCGGCAGCAGCGAGGATCGATCTCGCTCTGCGTCTCATAAGCCCCCCTTGCTGTTGTCTGCCAGGAAAGTGCTCGTGTCCGCCGTGATGACGGGCATGCGACAGGCTCATGACTCTCCATGATCATGTCAATAGGGCCGCACCGGCCCACGCGGGCTTGGAAACGACACTGCCGACGCCTCAAGAGGCGTCGGCAGTAAAGCTGTCGAGCTACATGCCGGGAGCGTCAGCCGACCAGACCGTCGGCCATCTCCTCCGTCAGGTTGGACTCCGTCCCCGGGAGACCCAGGTCCTGGGCGCGCTTGTCCGCCATCGCCAGCAGGCGGCGGATCCGGCCCGCGACCGCGTCCTTGGTCAGCGGCGGGTCGGCGAGCGCCCCCAGCTCCTCCAGCGAGGCCTGCTTGTGCTCCATGCGCAGCCGACCCGCCGCCGCGAGATGCTCGGGGACCTCCTCGCCGAGGATCTCCAGAGCACGCTGCACCCGGGCGCCCGCCGCCACGGCGGCACGGGCGGAGCGGCGCAGATTGGCGTCGTCGAAATTGGCCAGGCGGTTGGCGGTCGCGCGCACCTCGCGCCGCATCCGTCGCTCCTCCCACGCCAGCACCGACTCGTGCGCCCCGAGCCGCGTCAACAGGGCTCCGATCGCATCACCGTCACGGACGACCACCCGGTCCACGCCCCGCACCTCGCGCGCCTTCGCGGCGATCGAGAGCCGGCGTGCGGCGCCCACCAGCGCGAGGGCCGCCTCCGGCCCCGGGCAGGTGACCTCCAGCGAGGACGACCGGCCGGGTTCGGTCAGTGAACCGTGCGCCAGGAAGGCGCCCCGCCAGGCGGCCTCCGCGTCACATGTCGCACCAGAGACCACCTGGGGCGGCAGGCCCCTGATCGGGCGCCCCCGGCCGTCGACCAGACCCGTCTGGCGGGCCAGCTGGTCACCGCCCGCCACCACCCGGACGACGAATCGGGAGCCGCGGCGCAGACCGCCGGGAGCCATGACCATCAGCTCCGAGCTGTGGCCGAAGATCTCCAGGATGTCCCGTTTGAGCCGGCGCGCGGCGATGCCGGTGTCCAGCTCCGCCTCGATCACGATGCGGCCGCTCACCAGGTGCAGACCGCCCGCGAACCGCAGGATGGCCGAGACCTCCGCTTTTCTGCAGCAGGTCCGGGTGACGGGGAGCCGGGAGATCTCGTCCTTCACCGCTGCCGTCATCGCCATGGGCCGATCCTTCCATGCATCCGAAAAATACGGTCGTACGCGGCGGCCAACAGCTCCGGGTCGTGCTTCGGAAGTCCGTCGGGAGAGGCCACCGGAGCCAGCTCGACCGCGGCGCCCAGCCGCTTGGCGGCGTCGGCGAGGGACTCGCGGTCGGGCACTGCGGCCTCGTCGGCCAGCACCACGTCCAGGGCGAGTTTAGGCGCGTGTCGTCCCAAAACCTCCAAATGACGCTGCGGGGAGAAGCCCTCAGTTTCTCCGGGCTGCGGGGCGAGATTGAGCGAGAGCACCTTGCGGGCCTTGGTCTGCACCAGTGCGTCGAGCAGTTCGGGCACGAGAAGGTGCGGAATGACCGAGGAGAACCAGGAGCCCGGACCGAGCACGACCCAGTCGGCGTCCAGGACGGCGGCAACGGCCTCCGGGACGGCGGGCGGGTCGTTCGGCACGAGATGCACGGACTGCACCTCACCGGGCGTGAGCGCCACGGTCGCCTGGCCACGCACGGTGTCCACGTCGTCCGGGCGGCTCGGGTCGTGCCCGCGCACCAGCGCCTGGAGCTCGAGCGGCACGGCCGACATGGGCAGCACCCGGCCGTGCGCGCCGAGCAGCTTGCCGACCAGGTCCAGCGCCTGGACATGGTCGCCGAACTGCTCCCACAGCGCCACGATCAGCAGATTGCCGACCGCGTGCTCGTGCAGCTCGCCCTGGGACTGGAAACGGTGCTGGATGACCCGCGCCCAGGTCTGGCCCCAGTCGTCGTCGCCGCACAGCGCCGCCAGGGCTTTACGCAGGTCGCCGGGAGGCAGCACGCCGAGCTCCTCACGGAGCCGGCCGCTGGAACCGCCGTCGTCGGCAACGGTGACGACCGCCGTGAGGTCGCCGGTGATACGGCGGAGCGCCGTGAGGGAGGCGGACAGTCCCATCCCGCCGCCGAGGGCGACGACCTTGGGCTGGGCTCCGCGCTTCCGGGCCGACGGCGTGCGCGTGGTCCTGCGCAGCCGCCGCAGCCGGAGGTTGCGTCCGGTCACTCGCGCCCCAGGTCCCGGTGGACGACGACGGTCTCGACACCGGCGGCGGACAGACGGGCGGCGAGCTTCTCCGAGGTGGCGACAGAGCGGTGCTTGCCGCCGGTGCAGCCGACGGCGACGGTCACATAGCGCTTGCCCTCGCGGCGGTAGCCGGCGGCGATCAGCTGGAGCAGCTCGGTGTAGCGGTCGAGGAACTCCTTGGCACCGGGCTGGTTGAAGACGTAGTTCGACACCTCGTCGTTCAGACCGGTGAAGGGACGCAGCTCCGGCACCCAGTGCGGGTTCGGCAGGAAGCGCATGTCGACGACGAGGTCCGCGTCGACGGGCAGGCCGTACTTGAAGCCGAACGACATCACCGTGGCCCGCAGCTCCGGCTTCTCGTCGCCCGCGAACTGGGCGTCCATCTTGGCGCGCAGCTCGTGGACGTTCAGGCCGGAGGTGTCGATCACCAGGTCGGCGTCGCCGCGCAGCTCCCGCAGCAGGTCGCGCTCGGCCGCGATGCCGTCGACGATCCGGCCGTCGCCCTGCAGCGGGTGCGGGCGCCGGACCGACTCGAAACGGCGCACGAGGGCATCGTCCGAGGACTCCAGGAAAACGATCCGGCGGGTGACCTGCTTGGCGTCCAGGTCGGCCAGGGACTCGCGGAGGTTGTCGAAGAAACGCCGGCCGCGTACGTCGACGACGACCGCGATCCGGGCCACGTTCCCCTGGGAGCGGGCGCCGAGCTCCACCATCGTGGGGATCAGCGCGGGCGGCAGATTGTCGACGACGAACCAGCCGAGGTCCTCCAGGCACTTGGCGGCCGTACTGCGGCCCGCGCCCGACATACCGGAGATGATCACCAGCTCCGGGATGGCCACGTCCGCCGTGGCCTCACGGGGCTCGGTGCCGTTGCCCGTACTCACGTCTGCTGCTCCGTCTCCGTCGTGCTCAGTCATGTCGTGCTGCCCCCGTCGCTCTCTTCAATGATCTCTCCTGTCGCGGTGTTCACGGCGGGCGCGGGCGCCGCCGCCTGCGCCAGCGCCACCACGACCGACTCGGCGGTCTTACGGCCCATGCCGGGAACCTCGCAGATCTGCTCGATTGTCGCCTGCCGCAGACGCTTGACCGAGCCGAAATGCTTGATCAGGGCCTGCTTCCTGGTCTCCCCCAGACCGGGGACCGCGTCCAGGGGGCTGGTCCTGATGCGCTTGGACCGCTTGGAGCGCTGATAGCGGATGGCGAAGTCGTGAGCCGTGTCACGCACCCGCTGGAGGAGATACAGGCCCTCGCTCGACCGCGGCATGACCACGGGATCGTCCTCCTGCGGCAGCCAGACCTCCTCGAGCCGCTTGGCGAGACCGCAGACCGCGACGTCGTCGATCCCGAGTTCGTCCAGGGCGCGCTTGGCCGCGGCGACCTGCGGCCGCCCGCCGTCGACGACGACCAGCTGCGGCGGGTACGCGAACTTCTTGGGCCGGCCGTCCTCCTCCAGCGCCTCGTGCGCCGGGTCGTCACCGCCGATCCACTCGCCGGTGCGGTCCTTCTCCGCGAGATACCGCTTGAAACGCCGGGTGATCACCTCGTGCATGGACCGGACGTCGTCCTGCCCCTCGAAGCCCTTGATCTGGAAGCGGCGGTACTCGCTCTTGCGGGCGAGGCCGTCCTCGAAGACGACCATGGACGCCACCACGTCCTCGCCCTGGAGGTGCGAGATGTCGAAGCACTCGATGCGCAGCGGGGCCGAGTCCAGGCCGAGCGCCTCCGCGATCTCCTCCAAGGCGCGGGAGCGGGTGGTCAGATCGCTGGCGCGCTTGGTCTTGTGCAGTCCGAGGGCCTGGAGCGCGTTGCGCTCGACGGTCTCCATCAGGGCCTTCTTGTCACCGCGCTGCGGAACGCGCAGGGAGACGGCCGCGCCGCGCCGGCCGGTCAGCCACTCGGTGACGGCGTCCGTGTCCTCCGGCAGGGCGGGGACCAGGACCTCCTTGGGGACGGCGTCGCCGCTTTCCTCGCCGTACAGCTGCTGGAGCGCGTGCTCGACCAGGCCGGCCGTGTCCACGTTCTCGACCTTGTCGGTGACCCAGCCGCGCTGGCCGCGGACGCGGCCGCCGCGGACGTGGAAGATCTGCACGGCGGCCTCCAGCTCGTCCTCCGCGAGCGCGATGAGGTCGGCGTCGGTCGCGTCGGCCAGCACCACCGCGTTCTTCTCGAGGGCGCGCTTGAGGGCCCCTATGTCGTCGCGCAGCCGGGCGGCCTTCTCGTACTCCATCTCCTCGGCGGCGGCCATCATCTGCTTCTCGAGGCGGCGGATGTACGTGCCGGTGCGACCGGCCATGAAGTCGCAGAACTCCTCCGCCAGTTCGCGGTGCTCCTCGGGGGTGACGCGGCCCACACAGGGTGCGGAGCACTTGCCGATGTAACCGAGCAGACAGGGGCGGCCCTTCTGCACATGGTTGCGGAAGACGCCCGCGGAGCAGGTGCGCACGGGGAAGACGCGCAGCATCAGGTCGACGGTCTCGCGGATGGCCCAGGCGTGCCCGTAAGGACCGAAGTACCGCACGCCCTTGCGCTTGGCGCCGCGCATGACCTGCACCCTCGGGAACTCCTCGTCGAGGGTGACCGCCAGATACGGATAGCTCTTGTCGTCCCGGTACTTGACGTTGAACCGGGGGTCGTACTCCTTGATCCAGGAGTACTCCAGCTGCAGCGCCTCCACCTCGGTGGAGACGACCGTCCACTCGACGGAGGCCGCGGTGGTGACCATGGTGCGGGTGCGCGGGTGGAGATTCGCCAGGTCCTGGAAGTAGCTGGCGAGGCGCTGGCGCAGGCTCTTGGCCTTGCCGACGTAGATCACCCGGCGGTGCTCGTCACGGAACCGGTAGACCCCTGGCGAGTCGGGGATCTGTCCCGGCTTGGGGCGGTAGCTGGAGGGGTCGGCCATGCCGTCCACCCTACTTGCGGGCAGTGACAGCCCGGCCACTCCCGTCAGGGACATGATCGCCCCTTCTACCCCCTCCGCGGTGAGCGCCCGACATCTCTGGGCGACGGCCCTTGTCGCGGGCAGATCAACACGCTTCAATGCGGGGTTACGCGGCGCTGTGAACGGCCCGATCCGGATGTGAACACTTCCGTCCGGCGCTCCACGTCCCGGAGGAATCCATGGGCCACACCGAGGCCGAACTGGCACAGGTGCTGCACACCGGCCCCTTCCATCTCGCGCTCCGCGCCGCCCTCGCGGTACGGGGCCTGCCGCTCCAGCGCGTCCAGCACCACCTCGCCCACCGTGGGATCAAGGTCGGCGTGACGAGCCTCAGTTACTGGCAGCAGGGCGCCCGGCGCCCGCAGCGCCCCGAGTCGCTGCGGGCGGTGCGAGCGCTGGAGGAGGTCCTCGGCCTCCCGGCCGGATCCCTGGTGCGGCTGCTCGGCAGCGGCGAGGACGGCGGGCCGGCGGAGACCGAGCGGCCCGCCGGCCGCTCCCCCCACGCGCTCGTGGGCTCCCTGGACGCGGCGGAACGGCTCCTCGGGGGTCTCCGCTCCCCCGGGGGCCGGGGCCTGCACACCATCGGGCACCAGGAACGGGTGCGGATCGGGGCGGGGCGGCAGCTGCTCGGACGTGACTCGCAGCAGGTCGTACGCGCCCACCGCGACGGCGTCGACCGCTGTCTCGCGGTCCACCGCGGCGGGACGGGCTGCGACCCGGCGGCCGTGGAGGTGAGCGCCCTGGAGAACTGCCGCACGGGGCAGGTGCGGTGGGACCGGGCGAGCGGCGTCGTGGTCGCCGAGCTGCTCTTCGACGCCCCGCTGCGGGAGGGCGAGACCTACGTCTTCGGCTACGGCTTCGAGGACGGGACCGGCGGCCCGAGCACCGAGTACGTACGCGGCTTCAGCTCCGCCGGCGGTCACTACATGCTGCAGGTGCGCTTCGAGCAGGGCGCCCTGCCCGAGCGGTGCCACCGCTTCTCCCGGGCCACGACAGGGGCACCGCGGGGCGCCCGCACGGAACTCACGCCCGGGACGAGGCACCGCACGGTGCACCTGGTGGAGCAAGGTGTCCGCCCGGGGATCCTCGGCATCGCCTGGGACTGGGGCTGAGCCCTGTCCCACGGGCCCGGGTCTTGCGGGCGTGGCATCCTGCGGGCGTGGGTCTTGCGGGCGTGGCGTCCTGCCGACGCGGGTCCTGCGGGCGTGGGTCTGCCGGATTACGCGCCGGGGCCCGCGACGAGCTTGCCGCCCTCGGCCCTCACCGGGACCTCGGGCAGCGGCACGGTGGCCGGACCCTTCAGCGCCTTGCCGGTCGTCACATCGAAACGGCTGCCGTGGCAGGGGCAGTTGCCCTCGGTGCCCTCCACCTTGTCGAGGACGCAGCCGGCGTGGGTGCACTGGGCGCTGAAAGCCTTGTACTGGCCCTCCGCGGGGCAGTGCACGATCAGACGCTGCTCCCGGTACAGCTTGGCCCCGCCGACGGGCACAGCGTCCGCCGCACCGAGGTCCACGGGTGCGGTGGGGGTGGGTACCTCCGCGTGCCCCAGCTTGGAGTCGGTGGAACATCCGACGACCCCCAGCCCGGCGGCCCCGGCGACGGCGGCGCCCTTCAGGACGGTACGGCGGGCGGTCGGGGACATGGGGACTCCATGGGTGGGTCGAGTCAGGTGTGATGCGGTTCGGCCGAGGGCATCGCCGCCCCGACAGACCCGACGATACCGGCGGAGATCGCCGCGGCGTCGGGCGGGTGGGGGCGGGTCCGCTGCGCGGGACCGTTTCCCCACTCCGCCCCTTCCCGGGCTGGTTGTCCGCCCCTTCCCGGGCTGGTTGCCGGGCAGCTTCAGCCTCGCCCGCGCTCGAGGCGGGGGTCCGGGGCGGGAGCCCCCGGTTTCGGGAAGGGGCGAGGTGGGCGGGGACACGCCCGCGCAGCGGACCCACCGCCGTCACCCCTTCCGCGCCGCCCGCGCCACCGTCTTCTTCGCAGGCTTCGCCACCGACGCCGCCTTCACCGACGCCGCGGCCTTCGCCGACTTCGCCGGCTTACGCGCCGCCGGCACCGCCGCCGCCGCGTCGCTGATCCGATCCGCGTCGAGGATGTCGCGCAGGAACTTGCCGGTGTGGCTCGCCGGGACGCCCGCGACCTGCTCGGGTGTGCCCTCGGCGATGACCAGGCCACCGCCGCTGCCGCCCTCCGGGCCCATGTCCACGACCCAGTCCGCCGTCTTGATGACATCGAGGTTGTGCTCGATGACGATCACCGAGTTCCCCTTGTCGACAAGGTCGGACAGCACGTTGATCAGCTTGCTGATGTCCTCGAAGTGCAGACCGGTGGTCGGCTCGTCCAGGACGTAGACCGTGCGGCCGGTGGACCGCTTCTGCAGTTCGGACGCCAGCTTCACCCGCTGCGCCTCACCGCCCGACAGCGTCGGCGCGGACTGACCGAGCCTGACGTAGCCGAGTCCCACCTCGTTGAGGGTGCGCAGATGGCGGGAGATCGTCGGGACGGCCTCGAAGAAGTGCAGCGCCTCCTCGATCGGCATGTCCAGGACCTCGGCGATGGACTTGCCCTTGTAGTGGACCTCCAGCGTCTCGCGGTTGTACCGCGCTCCGTGGCAGACCTCGCACGGGACGTAGACGTCCGGCAGGAAGTTCATCTCGATCTTGATGGTGCCGTCGCCGGAGCAGTTCTCGCAGCGGCCGCCCTTGACGTTGAAGGAGAACCGGCCCGGCAGATAACCGCGGACCTTGGCCTCCATCGTCTCCGCGAAGAGCCTGCGGACGTGGTCGAAGACGCCCGTGTACGTCGCCGGGTTGGACCGCGGGGTGCGGCCGATGGGCGACTGGTCGACGTGGACGACCTTGTCGACGAGGTCGTCGCCGTCGACCCGGGTGTGCCGGCCCGGCACCGACTTCGCGCCGTTCAGCTCGCGGGCGAGGTGGGTGTAGAGGATGTCGTTGACCAGGGTCGACTTTCCGGAGCCGGAGACTCCGGTGACGGCCGTGAGGACGCCGAGCGGGAACGCGACGTCGATGTCCCGGAGGTTGTTCTCGCGGGCGCCGTGAACGGTCAGCCTGCGCGACGGGTCGACCGGGCGGCGCAGCTCCGGGGTCGGGATGGACCGCTTCCCGGACAGGTACTGCCCTGTGATCGACTCCTTGTTGGACAGCAGCTGCTTCAGCGACCCGGAGTGCACGACCTTGCCGCCGTGCTCGCCCGCGCCGGGGCCGATGTCGACGACCCAGTCCGCGACCTTGATCGTGTCCTCGTCGTGTTCCACGACGATGAGCGTGTTGCCCATGTCGCGCAGGCGGACGAGGGTCTCGATCAGCCGGTGGTTGTCCCGCTGGTGGAGACCGATGGACGGCTCGTCGAGGACGTAGAGCACGCCGACGAGGCCGGAGCCGATCTGGGTGGCGAGCCGGATCCGCTGGGCCTCGCCGCCGGACAGAGTGCCGGCGGCACGGTTGAGCGACAGATAGTCCAGACCGACGTCGACGAGGAAGCGCAGCCGCTCGTTGACCTCCTTGAGGACCCGCTCGGCGATCTTCTTGTCGCGGGCGTTGAGCTTGAGGCGGCCGAGGAACTCGGCGCACTCGCTGATCGACATCGCGGAGACCTCCGCGATGGACTTCTCCATCACGGTGACCGCGAGAACGATCGGCTTGAGCCGGGTGCCCTCACAGGTGGGGCACGGCACCTCGCGCATGTACCCCTCGAAGCGCTCCCTGCTGGAGTCGCTCTCGGCCTCGGAGTGCCGCCGCTTGACGAACTGCACGGCCCCTTCGAAGGCCGGGGTCGTCCAGGCGCGCTCGCGGCCGTAGCGGTTGCGGTAGCGGACCTCGAGCTGGGTCTTGTGGCCGTGGAGCAGGGCCTTCTTGGCGCGGGCGGGCAGCCCGGCCCAGGGCATGTCCGTGGAGAAGCCGAGCGCCTGGGCGAGCCCGTCGATCAGACGGCCGAAGTACTCCTTGGTGTGGCCGTGCGACCACGGGTGGATCGCGCCCTCGTCGAGGGACTTCTCCTCGTCGGGGACGATCAGCTCGGGGTCGACCTCCATGCGCGTGCCGATGCCGGTGCAGTCGGGGCAGGCGCCGAAGGGCGAGTTGAAGGAGAAGGAGCGGGGCTCGAGCTCCTCGAAGGACAGGTCGTCGTACGGGCAGTACAGGTGCTCCGAGTACATCCGCTCGCGCTCGGGGTCGTCCTCGGGGAGGTCGACGAAGTCGAGCACGACCATGCCGCCGGAGAGTCCGAGCGCGGTCTCGACGGAGTCGGTGAGCCGGCGCTTGGCGGAGTCCTTCACGGTGAGGCGGTCGACGACCACCTCGATCGTGTGCTTCTCCTGCTTCTTCAGCGTGGGCGGCTCGGCGAGCTGGATGGTCTTCCCGTCGACCCGCGCCCGGCTGTAGCCCTTGGTCTGCAGGTCGGAGAAGAGGTCGACGAACTCGCCCTTGCGCTCACGCACCAGCGGCGAGAGCACCTGGAAGCGGCTGCCCTCGGGCAGCTCGAGCACCCTGTCGACGATCGCCTGCGGCGACTGGCGCGAGATGGGCCTGCGGCACTCGGGACAGTGCGGCTTGCCGATGCGCGCGAACAGCAGACGCAGGTAGTCGTAGACCTCGGTGATGGTGCCGACGGTGGAGCGCGGGTTGCGCGAGGTCGATTTCTGGTCGATCGAGACGGCCGGGGAGAGGCCCTCGATGAAGTCGACGTCCGGCTTGTCCATCTGTCCGAGGAACTGCCGGGCGTAGGAGGAGAGCGATTCGACGTACCGGCGCTGCCCCTCGGCGAAGATCGTGTCGAACGCGAGGGACGACTTGCCAGACCCCGAGAGCCCGGTGAACACGATGAGGGAGTCACGCGGGAGGTCGAGCGAGACGTTTTTCAGGTTGTGCTCGCGAGCGCCACGAACGATGAGACGGTCGGCCACGCCGGTCCGCACCTTTCTGAGTAGAAGCGGAGGCACAGCCCCCGTCCGAGGCTGATTCCCAGCCTATGGGGGCCGCCAGAAGATGAATGCCTGACTTTCAAGGATGCCTCCACCGAGCGTATAGCACGCGCATTCGATTTCAGGACGTCCGCCGAGACCTTCACCCGATCGAGTGGGCGGGGCTAGGGTCGACCTCATGATCGATCCTGTGAGCGACCTGCGCTCTCTACGCGAAGCGACGGACCGGCTCCTCACCGCAGCCGCCGGACTGGACAACGCGGCCGTGGCCGGACCGTCACGGCTGCCGGGCTGGACCCGCGGTCACGTACTGACCCACGTCTCCCGTAACGCCGACGCGCTCGTAAATGTTCTCGAGGGCCGGCCGATGTATGTCACAGGTGAGGCGCGCGACGCCGACATCGAGCGCGACGCGCCCCGACCGCTCCCCGAGCAGCTCGACGACCTGCGGGCCTCTGCCGAACGCTTCCAGGAGGCGGGCCGCGCCTTCGGTGACTGGGAGCGCACCGTGGAGCTGCGCAACGGCGTGACCGACCGCGCCGGCCGGGTCCCGTTCCGCCGCCTCGTCGAGGTCGAGCTGCACCATGTCGACCTGGGAGCGGGGTACGAGCTGGAGGACCTGCCGAAGGAGTTCACCGAGCGGGAGACCGAGTTCCTGGCCGAGCGCTGGAGCGGCCGCTCCGACGTGCCGCCGACCAGGATCGTCGCCGCCGGCGGCGAGTGGCGGACGGGCGGTTCGGAGGGCACTCCGGTCACCGTCTCGGGCTCGCCCGCCGACGTTCTGGGCTGGCTGTCCGGACGCCGCGACGGCTCGGCCCTGGAGTGCGCCGGAGGCCCGCTGCCCGTATTGCCCCCGCTATAGGCTGAGACGCATGACATACAGCGGAGCGGTGAAGGTCGGCGGCCCG
This sequence comes from Streptomyces sp. Tu 2975, assembly GCF_009832925.1. Classification (GTDB taxonomy): domain Bacteria; phylum Actinomycetota; class Actinomycetes; order Streptomycetales; family Streptomycetaceae; genus Streptomyces. The sequence continues at coordinate 6,040,791 of NZ_CP047140.1, read as the reverse complement.
GCGGACGTGCACGAACTCGCCGACCTGATGATCTCCAAGGTCGCGGTCGGACCGATGGACAACAACGCCTATCTGTTGCGCTGCCGGGCCACCGGCGAGCAGTTGCTGATCGACGCCGCGGCCGATCCGGACACGCTGCTGCAGTTGGTCGGCGACGACTCCATCGTCTCCGTCGTGACCACGCACCGGCACGGCGACCACTGGCAGGCGCTGGAGGACGTGGTCCGGGCGACCGGCGCGCGTACCTACGCCGGGCGTCATGACGCGGACGGCATTCCCGTCCCCACCGACGTACTCGTCGACGACGGCGACACGATCCGGGTGGGGCGCGTGGAGCTGACCGCCCGTCACCTGGTGGGTCACACTCCGGGGTCGATCGTGCTGGTCTACGACGACCCGCACGGCCATCCGCACGTCTTCACCGGTGACTGCCTGTTCCCGGGCGGTGTGGGCAACACCCGCGACGACCCGAAGGCGTTCACGAGCCTGCTCGACGGCGTGGAGGAGAAGCTGTTCGCCCGCCTCCCCGACGAGACATGGGTGTATCCGGGGCACGGCAAGGACACCAGCCTGGGCGAGGAGCGGCCGCACCTGGCCGAGTGGCGCGCACGCGGCTGGTGAGACAGCCGGGCTGCACGCCGGCCGCGCGGCCGGTGTGGAGCCTCTCCGCCACCGGGTCGGTCACGGCCATCGGTCAGCGCGCGGCGCCGAGCAGTTCGAGCACCAGGCGTGTGGTGTGCGCGTGCCAGTCGGCCGCGCCGCGGAGCATCGCGTGGTCGCCGCCGGGCATCGGCAGTTCGCGGACGTCGGCGCCGGCCGCGCGGGCCCGTGCGGCGAACGCCCAGGTTTCCGCCGGGTCGGTGGTCCGGTCGAGGTCGCCGTGCAGCAGCACCACGGTCCTGCCTTCGAGGTGGTCGACCGGGTCCTCCGGCGGGCACCAGGGGGCGAGCCCGACGACCGCCTTCACCTGCGGGTGTCCGGCCGCGTGCAGGGCGGCCCGCGCGCCCATGGAGTGGCCCACAAGAACCGTCGGCACGGGGCCGGTCAGTGCGGTCAGCTCTTCCATGGCCAGGCACGCGTCACGGGCCGCGTCCGCGCGCTCGCCGTTCCAGCCGCGACGGCCGTAGCGGACCCGGCCGAGTGCCACGCGCTGTCCGGCCGTGGCGCGGCCTATGGCCCGCGCGAACGGCCTCATCCGCGCGAGCGGGAGGTTGAGGACGGGCGGCGGCTCCAGCGCATCGGCGCGGCCTCCGTGCAGCAGCAGGACGGCGGCTCGCGGCTGCTCGGCGGCCCGGTACAACCGCAGCGCGGGCAGCGGCTCCTTCGTGCCTGTACGTACGGCGATGGCGGTCACGTCCTGGATCTCGGCCGGGCGTTGTCGTGGGTCAGGGTACGAGGTGCCGGGAACGGACGACGGCGGGTGCGGACGGTGCTTCCGTCCGCACCCGCCGGTGCGTGCTCCGCGTGCGCGGTGCCGCGCGGTCCGTCAGGCCTCGACGCTGTCCTTCTTCGCGCCCTCGGCCGCCTCCCGCTCCGCCTGCTTCTTGGAGGCGATCAGGCTGGTGATGGTCGTGATGACCAGCACGCCGCAGATGACCGCCAGCGAGACCGGGATGGAGATCTCCGGGACGTGCACACCGCTTTCGTGCAGGGCGTGCAGTACCAGCTTCACGCCGATGAATCCGAGGATCACCGACAGGCCGTAGCTGAGGTGGACCAGCTTCTTGAGCAGTCCGCCGATGAGGAAGTACAGCTGCCGCAGACCCATCAGCGCGAAGGCGTTGGCCGTGAACACGATGTACGGGTCCTGGGTCAGACCGAAGATCGCGGGGATGGAGTCCAGCGCGAAGAGCACATCGGTGGTGCCGATGGCGAGCATGACCACCATCAGCGGCGTCAGGACGCGCTTCCCGTTGACACGGATGAAGAGCTTGGTGCCGTGGTACTTGTCGGCGACTCCGAAGCGGTGCTCGATCGACTTGAGGAGCCTGTTCTCCTCGAACTCCTCGTCCTCCTCGTCCGACCGCGCCTCCTGGATGAGCTTCCAGGCGGTGTAGATCAGGAACGCGCCGAAGATGTAGAAGACCCAGGAGAAGCTGGCGATGATCGCCGCACCGGCCGCGATGAAGATGGCGCGCAGCACCAGGGCGATGAGTACACCGATCAGCAGCACCCGCTGCTGCAGGTGCGACGGCACCGCGAACTTCGCCATGATCAGGACGAAGACGAAGAGGTTGTCGACACTCAGCGACTTCTCGGTGATGAAGCCCGCGAAGAACTCGCCCGACGCCTGGCTCTCACCGGCGAACAACAGGCCGAGGCCGAAGAGCGCGGCCAGCACGATCCAGACGACGGTCCAGATTCCGGCTTCCTTGATCGACACGTCGTGGGGCTTGCGCCCGATGAAGAAGTCGACCGCGATGAGGGCGCTCAGACCGAGAATGGTCAGCACCCAGAGAGTCAATGAAACGTCCACTGCGCCTCCGGCGTCGTACGGCTACTGATCAGCGTCGTCGCTGCCGGAGGTCTCCTCCACCCGGGCGTGCGCCACGGGCCGACGCCCCGGGACCTCTCTGTCGGTCCGTATTGACGGGCACGCCGCGAGCCGGGAGTACTCCCCTCCGCGTAAAGAACCGTACATGAAAGACCAAGGAAAGGTAAAGGAGAAGGTAAAGCAGAGGTCAAGTCAGCAGCTGGGCTGATGCGGCCCCGCCTGCGGCACGATCAGCGGTTCCAGGACCTCCGGGCCTCCGTCACCCGGGTGAGCACCTGCCGAAGCACGTCACTGCCCTCCGGCACGGCCAGCGGCTCGTACGTCCACGCGTGCCGCACCCACGGGTCGGCCAGGTGGTCGTCGGGGACCGGCGTGACGCGCAGCAGCGAGCGCCACAGCGGATCGAGGACCGGGCCGTAGGCCGTGGCGTCCTCCCGGTCGGCGACCATCATCAGATGGACGCCGACGGCCGGGCCCTCGTCGGCCAGATAGCGCAACTGGGTGACGGCGCGGTCGTCGAAGCCGTGCGGGAAGTCGTTGACGATCAGCAGTTGCTCGCCGGTGTCGAGGCCAGGGGGGAGAGAGTCGGCCGCCCCTGCGCGCACCGCCATCGTCACCAGGTCGACCCGTTCGGTGAGCTTTGCGAGGACGGCGCTCACGCCCTGGGCACCCGCCGCCGGCGGACCGGCGAGGGCCCCGGAGTCGACCAGCGGCGCGAATGAGGCGGCGGCGGAGCCGGCCGGGTCGATCGCGTGGACGGTGAACTCGCCGGGCGGGTACACGGCGAGCAGCCGGGCGGCGAGCGCGACCGCCGAGTCGACGGCGAGCCGGCGCAGCTGTGCCTCGTCCAGCGCCATCGCGGCGTCCGAGCTCGAGCGGCCGCTGTCCACCCACAGGCCGCGCTCCAGCGGCAGCCGCACGAGGCACGGGATCCTCAGCTCGGGGCTCTCCGGCAGATGGAGATCGCCGAGGCGCAGCGCCATCGGGATCTCCATGGGGACGCGGTAGGCGTGCCAGCAGGGGTTGTCCCAGCGGGCGAACGCGGGCGGCAGCGCCGGCTCGACGACCTCGGACTCCGCCGCCAGCTGGGCGAGGTCACGGTCGAGAACCTGACGGGCCTGGTCGGTCAGCTGCTCGCACTTGGCCCGTGCCGCGGCCCTCGCGGCGTCCCCGGTGCTGCCGATGCGGCTGCGGGGGTCGGACAGGACGCTGTCCAGCTCCTTGTCCATCCGGGACTCGGCGAACTCGACGGCGCTGCGGTATGCCGCGACGGCCCGGGCGAGGTCCTCGAACATGCCCCAGACCTGGTTGTAGAGCCGCTCCTCCATGGACCAGCCGCTCGCGTCGCCGGCCACCGGGGCGGGCGGCCGGCCGGGCTCCCCGGGCTGCGCCGCGGGGGCCGGCGGGGGCGGCGCCGACTGCCTGCGCGGATGGGCGTAGTTGATGGGGCCGCCGGGCATCTGCGGGGCGTCGGACGTGGGTGTCTGCGGTGGAGCGGCATCGGCGCCGGTGGGCTGGGGGGCGGTGAGTCCGCCGGTGAGCGTGGCGTCCGCTGGGGACGGCTGGTCCGGGCCGGACGCCGTTCCCGCGGCGTCGGCGGCCGTGTGCAGCCGGGCCGGCTCCGCGCGGTGCGCGCGGGGCGCGGCGGTCTCCTGGATGGCCGCCGCCGTCCGGTCGGCCTGGACCATGCCCTGGTCGGCCAGCAGCTGGGCGAGACCGCCCGCGTATCCCTGGCCCACCGCGCGGACCTTCCACGCACCCTGGCGGCGGTACAGCTCGACGGCGACGAGCGCGGTCTCGGTGTCCAGGCCGGTGATGGTGAAACTGGCCAGCTCGGAGCCGTCCTTGGCCATGACCGCCACGAAGGGCGCGGCGGTGACGCCGAAGCGGTCCGGGCCGCCGGTGCCCACGGGGAGCGCGAGCAGCACGTTGACCTGGTGCACCTCGGCGGGCACCGCGTCCAGGTCGACGGCGAACCGGGGGGACCGCTCGGCGCGCTCCGGCACCTCGACGCCGGGCAGACCGGTGGCGCCGGGGTGGGCCACCCACTCCTCGCGCGCGGCTCCCCGCTCGTCGGAGCAGGTGGCGCAGGCGACGACCGGATGGCCGGCCGACACGCGGATCTCAAGTCGGCTGTCGGGCAAGGGGTGGTTCTGCCCCCGGACCAGCTCGGCCGTCATCGCTCTGTCCCCTCGGTGTGCTGCTGTTGCGGTTGGTACGCGGGCAGCTCCCGGCGGCTGTGCCTCCGGGAGCTGCGGTCCGACTGTGAATGCCGCCGGTTCCTACAGGTGCGGCAGGATCGCCGGCATCAGGTCCTGGAACGTGCGGCCGTTGGCCGGGTTGCCGAGGGCCGTCATCTGCCAGCCGGCGCCGGCGCGGTGCACCTTCGCCATGATCTGCGCGGTGTACTGGCCACCGCCGTCGAGGGTGTACCGGGCCAGCTCCTGGCCGTTGGTCTCGTCGACGATGCGGCAGAAGGCGTTCTGCACCTCCTGGAACGTCTGGCCGGTGAACGAGTTCACCGTGAAGACGATCTGGTCGATATGGACCGGAACCCGCTGCAGGTCGACGAGGATCGCCTCGTCGTCACCGCCGGAACCGGCGCCGCCGACCAGGTTGTCACCGGTGTGCTTGACGGAGCCGTCGTCGCTGACGAGGTGCCGGAAGAAGACCACGTCCACCGGCTGCTTGTCGGCGAACAGCACCGCGGAGGCGTCCAGGTCGACCTCCCGGGTGCGCGAGCCGAACAGACCGCGGCGGGGCGCTGCCTGCCAGCCGAGGCCCATCCGCACCGCCGTGAGGGTGCCCCCGTCACTCTTCTGCAGGCTGATGGCCTGGCCCTTGGTCATGTTGACCGTCACGCGCTGTCCCCTTCTCGCGAATTCCCGCCCATGTGTGCGGTTGTTCAAGCACCCTACGCAGTCGCACCGACAGCGCGGCGCGGTCGCCCGTTTTTGTGTCGGTCTTGCAACACACCAGGTGTGTGCACCCGTCACATCCCGCCCACCGGGCTCAGGCGAGCCCGGCCTCCTTCATCTGGCGCAGTTCCTTCTTCAACTCGCCCACCTCGTCGCGCAGTCGGGCGGCGACCTCGAACTGCAGCTCCGCGGCGGCCGCGCGCATGCGGTCCGTCATCTCCTCGATGATCCCGGCGAGTTCGGCCGCGGGGCGGTCCGTGAGGATGTCGCCCTTGCGACCGGCTCCGGCGCCGAGCGAGGGGACCGGTGCCTTGGCGCCCTTGCCCGCCTTCTCGGCCTTCGCCTGCCGGTAGCCGGTGCCGAGCAGCTCCTCGGTGTCGATCTCCTCGCGCGCGATCGTCGCGACGATGTCGTTGATCTTCTTGCGGAGCGGCTGCGGGTCGATGCCGTTCTCCGTGTTGTAGGCGATCTGCTTCTCGCGGCGGCGGTTGGTCTCCTCGATGGCCTTCTCCATCGCCGGCGTGATCTTGTCCGCGTACATATGGACCTGGCCGGAGACGTTGCGCGCCGCGCGGCCGATGGTCTGGATCAGGGACGTGCCGGAGCGCAGGAAGCCCTCCTTGTCGGCGTCGAGGATGGCGACCAGCGACACCTCCGGCAGGTCGAGACCCTCGCGCAGGAGGTTGATGCCGACCAGGACGTCGTACTCGCCTGAGCGCAGCTCCCGCAGCAGCTCGACACGGCGCAGGGTGTCGACGTCGCTGTGCAGATAGCGGACCTGGATGCCCAGCTCGAGGAAGTAGTCGGTGAGGTCCTCGGCCATTTTCTTGGTGAGTGTGGTGACCAGGACCCGCTCGTCCTTCTCCGTGCGCTCACGGATCTCGTGCACGAGGTCGTCGATCTGGCCCTCGGTGGGCTTGACGACGACCTGCGGGTCGATGAGCCCGGTGGGGCGGATGATCTGCTCCACGAAGCCGTCGCCGCGGGACAGTTCGTAGGTGCCGGGAGTCGCCGACAGGTAGACGGTCTGGCCGATGCGCTCCTTGAACTCCTCCCACTTCAGCGGGCGGTTGTCGAGGGCGGACGGCAGCCTGAAGCCGTGGTCCACGAGAGTGCGCTTGCGGGACGCGTCGCCCTCGTACATCGCGCCGATCTGCGGAACCGTGACGTGCGACTCGTCGATGACGAGCAGGAAGTCCTCAGGGAAGTAGTCGAGGAGGGTGTTCGGCGGGGATCCCTGCTCGCGGTCGTCGAAGTGCATCGAGTAGTTCTCGATGCCGGAGCAGGAGCCGATCTGGCGCATCATCTCGATGTCGTAGGTCGTCCGCATGCGCAGCCGCTGGGACTCCAGCAGCTTGCCCTGCTTGTCGAGCTCGGCGAGGCGCTGCTCCAGCTCCGCCTCGATGCCGTTGACCGCCTTCTCCATACGCTCGGGGCCCGCCACGTAGTGGCTCGCGGGGAACACGTACAGCGACCGGTCCTCACTGAGGATCTCGCCGGTGAGCGGGTGCAGCGTGGACAGCGCCTCGATCTCGTCGCCGAACATCTCGATCCGGACGGCGAGCTCCTCGTAGACCGGGAAGATCTCGATGGTGTCGCCGCGCACCCGGAAGGTGCCGCGCTGGAAGGCCAGGTCGTTGCGCGTGTACTGGATGTCGACGAAGCGGCGCAGCAGCTGGTCGCGGTCGATCTCGTCGCCGAGCTTGAGCTGCACCATCCGGTCCACGTACTCCTGCGGGGTGCCGAGGCCGTAGATGCAGGAGACGGAGGCGACCACGACGACGTCGCGCCGGGTGAGGAGGGAATTGGTCGCGGAGTGCCGCAGCCGCTCGACCTCCTCGTTGATCGAGGAGTCCTTCTCGATGTAGGTGTCCGACTGCGGGACGTACGCCTCGGGCTGGTAGTAGTCGTAGTACGAGACGAAATACTCCACCGCGTTGTTCGGCAGGAGCTCGCGGAACTCGTTCGCCAGCTGGGCGGCCAGGGTCTTGTTCGGGGCCATGACCAGGGTGGGGCGCTGGAGCTTCTCGATCATCCATGCCGTGGTCGCCGACTTGCCCGTGCCCGTCGCGCCGAGCAGGACGACATCCTTCTCACCGGCACGGATGCGTCGCTCCAGCTCGGCGATGGCCGTCGGCTGGTCACCGCTGGGCTGGAAGTGGCTGACGACCTCGAAAGGCGCCACCGTACGTTCGATCTTGGAAACGGGCCGCATGCAACAACCGTACGACCCCCACTGACAGTCGGGGCGTGAACGGCGGCGGACCGGCCACCTCAGTGGCGGTCCGCTCCCCATGGGTCCCGCCCGGGCCCTCGTACCGAGGCCCGGGCGGCGGGCCGCCCGACCCTCGGCGCGGGCAGATCGGGGCGCAGGGCCCTGCCGTCGCCGCGCCCGGGCCGGTCGGGATGACCGGTCACCAGCAGCGGGTCCTTCAGGACCGCGACGGCGGCGATCAACAGGAACACGGCGGGGCCGACGAGCACCGGGGCGAGGAGCTCGGCCGGCGGGTCCCCGACGACCGCGGCGTCCACCGCTTCGTGGACATGGACACTCACGGCGGCCATCCCGATGTAGTGCATTCCGCTCACGGCGAGGCCCATGAGCAGACTGGCCCCCAGGCTGACCATGAAGCCGTGGACGGACACCGCTGCCCAGAGCGCCGCGGTGGCCGCGACGACGGCGACCACGACGGACAGGGCTACCGTGAGGGTGTCGTACTCGATGCGTCCGGGCAGTCGCATACCGTCCATGCCCAGGTAGTGCATGGACGCCACCCCGAGTCCGGTGATCGTCCCGCCGGTGACGAGGGACATCCGGGTCGCGCCGCGATGGCCGACGATGAAGATCCCGATACCCGCCATCACGATGCCCACGGCCAGGCTGGCGAAGGTCGTCGCCTTGTCGTAGCCGATGGGGGCCTCTTCGACGGTGAAGCCCATCATCGCGATGAAATGCATGCTCCAGACGCCCGAGCCGATCGCCGTCGCGCCGAGCGCCAGCCAGCCCGGCCGGAAAGCGCCCTCCCCGCGTACGGACCTCGTGGTGCAGCGCAGTCCCAGTGCTCCTCCGAGGCATGCCATCAGGTAGGCCGCCACCGGGGTGACGAGGCCGTAGCCGAAACCGTCCACCGTGCCCTGCATCCCGTGCACCCTTCGTCCCGTGCGATCCCCGGCGCCCTACGATCCCCGCGATCTTGGATGGAACGTCTGGTTCTGGGCGAGCGTACGGCTCTCGGAACCGCACACGGAAGTGCGGGCAGACGTCTTCACAGAGATTTGTCGACCCGGGCACCGCGTCCGCGCACTCGGAACCACTCCCAAGGCCACCCAGGGGCACACCCGTTCACCTTGTGGCCATACTTCGCCTGTGCCTCGTTGGCCGGGAACTGCCACTCTCGGCCCGTCCGTGATTCGACGACGTGAGGAAGAACCCGTGTACGCACGCCCCGTCGCTGTCCTGGCCGCCACGACCGTGGGACTCACCGCGCTGCTGCTGCCCGGCCCCGCGGCCGGAACCGAACAGTCCGCCGCCGGCCATGACGACGCTCCTCAGGTGATCGCTCACCGCGGCGCGTCCGCCTACGCACCGGAGAACACCCTCGCAGCGGTCGACCTCGCCGACGAGATGGGCTTCACCTGGGTGGAGAACGACGTCCAGCGCACCAAGGACGGTGAGCTCGTGGTCATGCACGACGACTCACTCACGAGGACCACCGATGTGGAGCAGCGCTTCCCCGACCGCGCGCCGTGGAAGGTGAAGGACTTCACCGGCGCGGAGATCGCCACCCTGGACGCGGGCAGCTGGCGCGGCGCCGAATGGGCCGGCGCACGCGTACCGACGCTGAAGCAATACCTCGAGCGCGTGGACGAGAACCGCCAGAAGCTGCTCCTGGAGATCAAGAAGCCGGAGCTCTACCCCGGCATCGAGAAGGACACCCTGCGCGTGCTGGGCCAGGAGGGCTGGCTCGACCGGAGCCATGTGCGGAGCAGGCTCGTCATCCAGAGCTTCGGCGCTGACAGCGTCAGGGCGGTGCACCGGCAGCGCCCCGACATCACGACCGGCTTCCTCGGCACCCCCGCGGTCGCCGACCTGCCCTCGTACGCGGCCTTCACCGACCAGATCAATCCCACGCACACGTCCCTCAGCGCCGAGTACGTCGCCGCCGTGCACGCCCTCAAGGGCGCGCACGGCAAACCGCTGCGGGTCAGCACCTGGACCGTGAACGACGCGGCGGCCGCCACGCGCGTGGCCGGCTTCGGCGTGGACGGGATCATCACCAACAACCCCGACGTCGTGCGGGACGCCATCGGCTGACCGACCCCGACCGGCCACCGCCGTACGGCCGGCCGGCCGGATCACGGTTGTCAGTGGCCCGCCGTACGGTGGTCGGCATGAAGACCTTCGAGTGGGCCGTGATCGGCACGGACATCGGCCCGCTGCTCCTCGCCGCGACGGACGAGGGCCTGGTGAGCGTGGCCTTCCACGCCGGTCCTGCCGTACGGGAGCGGATGCCCGCGCAGCTGTCCGACCGGCTGGGGGCCGCGCCTGTCGAGGACCCGGCGGGCCGGCTCGCCGAGCCGATACGTCAGCTCCATGCCTATTTCGCGGGCACGCTGCGCACGTTCGACCTGCCGCTGGACTGGTCGCTCTCGGCGGGCTTCAACCGGCAGGTGCTGCGGGAACTGCTGGCCGGGGTGGGTTACGGGGCGGTCGTGGGATACGGGGAACTCGCGGCCCGAGTCGGCCAGCCGGGCGCGGCACAGGCGGTGGGAGCGGCGATGGGCTCCAATCCGCTGCCGGTCGTCGTGCCGTGCCACCGGGTGGTCGAGACGGACGGCGGGCTCGGGGGCTTCGGCGGAGGACTGGAGACCAAACGGCAGCTGCTGGCGCTCGAGGGTGTGCTGCCGCAGCCGCTGTTCTGAGGGTGCGCAGGCCTCTGGCTAGGGCTGATTCCCGGATCTGCCCGGCAGGCCCGCCCGGCGTTCCGTTCTGAGACACTGCGTCGGTGACCATGCCGTCCGACGCCCCTGACATACCCGAAGCATCCAGGACCGCCGTGGCGGTGGACGAACTGCCCGCGATACGCAGGCGTATCAACGCCGTGCTGATCGCCGGCCAGATCCTCGGCGGGCTCGGGGTCGCCACCGGTATCGCACTTGCCACGGTGCTCGCCCACGAGGTCAGCGGCACGGAGGCCCTGGCGGGGCTCGCCCCGACCGCCACCGTCGCAGGTACCGCGCTCCTTTCCGTGCCGCTGGCCGCCCTGATGACGGCGCGGGGCCGCCGGCCCGGACTCGTGCTGGCCTACCTCATCGGCGCGCTCGGCGCGGGAGTGGTCGTGGTCGCCGCCGTCCTCGACCACTTCCCGCTCCTGCTGGTCGGGATGGCGGGCTTCGGAGCCGCGTCGTCCGCCAATCTGCAGGCCCGGTTCGCGGCCGCCGACCTCGCGGAGCCCGAGCGGCGCGGCCGGGCCATCTCCACCGTCGTATGGGCCACGACCATCGGCGCGGTGCTCGGACCCAACATCGCCTCACCGGCAGGCCGGAGCATGTCCGGCCTCGGCATCCCGCCGGCCGCCGGGCCGTTCCTCTGGGCGGCCGGGGTGTTCCTCGTCTCCGCCGTCCTCGTACTCGTCCTGCTGCGGCCCGACCCGCTGCTCACGGCACGGGCCATGTCCCCGGCCGACCGCTCCCCGGAGGGCCGGTCGCTGAAAGCGGGGCTGCTCGCCGTGCGCGAGTCCCCCATGGCGCGGCTGGCGCTGGTGACCGTGGCCGTGTCGCACACCGCCATGGTGTCGATCATGTCGATGACGCCGGTCGCACTCGGCCACCACGGGGCCGGCATCGAGCTGATAGGCCTGGTGATCAGCGTCCACATCGCGGGCATGTACGCCTTCTCCCCGGTCATGGGCCGGCTCGCCGACCGCGTCGGACGGCTCGCGGTGATCGGGCTGGCGGCGGGCCTGCTGTGCGCGGCCGCGGTGCTGGCCGGAACCGCCGGCGGCAACCACGGGCAGACAGCGGCAGGGCTGTTCCTGCTCGGCCTCGGCTGGTCGGCGGGACTCGTCTCCGGTTCCACGCTGCTCACCGAGTCCGTCCCGCAGCCCACGAGGGCGGCGGTCCAGGGCCTGTCCGACCTGGCGATGAACACGGCGGCCGGCGTGGGCGGCGCGGCGGCGGGCCTGGTGGTTGCGCAGGCGGGGTACGGGTGGCTGAACGCGGCGGGCGTGGTGCTGTTGCTGCCGATGGCCGGGCTGGCGGTGCGCCGGGCGGTGGCCCCGGCGTAGGGGCGTGGCGGCAGCGCGGGGCGTTTCCCCTGCCTTCCCGTTTCCCCGGCAGGCCGTTGGAGGCCCCCGGAGGGGCTTGAGCTGCGTGCACCACGGCCGATCACCGCACCGGCGTCGGTGACGACGCCCGTGCCACGTGAAGACGGGGTCGGCCCGTGCCGTCCGCGGGGACCGTCCAGACGTCGGTGCCCCGCCCGTCCTCCCGCGGCAGCGCATACGCGATCGTGTCGTCGTCGAGCCACGCCGCCTGGTCGTCGACACCGCGCGTCTCCGCCAAGGGGTGCTCGCGCAGGGTCTTCAGGTCGAGGACGTGGAGTCGCCACGGCCGGCTCCGGTCGCCGCCGCCGGTCTTCTTCTTGAAGGCGATCCGCCGGTTGTCCGGTGACAGTGAGGGGCATTCGACGTTCTCGCGCAGCGCCCGCGCGGACCATGCGCGCAGGTCGCCCTCCACGAGGCGGGTGCGCCCCTTGGACGAGACGGTCGCGTAGAAGCGGTTGTCGTCGCGGGCGAAGGTGACACCCCAGTAGTTGACGTCCGGCGCGTGGTAGCGGCGGCCGTCGACGGTGAGAGGAATCTGTTCCATGTTCTTGATCAGGTAACCGGTGCGCAGGTCGAGGATGGAGGTGCGCGTGGAGAAGGACGAGCCGGCGTACGAGTCCCCCACGGCGAACAGCGTCCAGGCGAGCATGCGTCCGGACGCCGACACCCGGGCCCGGTCGGGAATTCCGGGCAGCGCGATGCGGCGGGTCTCGCGAAGCCGGCGGTCGAGGACGACCGCGTAGGCGCGGGGCGGCACGCCGGGGCGGCGCGAAGACACAGCGCGGTGCCACCCGCCGCGTGGAAGCGGTCGCAGGAGGGGCCGCCTGTCGTGCGGGGGGCGTCCGGTGCCTGTTCCGCCGCGGGCCGGTGCGCTATGCGGCCGCTCCCTTCCTGAGTGCTGCGGAAATACAGCCTGGGGCCGGCCAGTTCGAACGATTCCTCCGCCGCGACGGGACGGTCACCGCGGCCGGACGCGCTCACCGTGTATCCGACGGCGACGCCCGCCAGCACCACTGTGGCGAGCACGAGCGCGCCGATCCGCCGGCGGGAACCGGGCGTGGACGGGAACCGGCGCGTGGACGGGGGCGGCTTCATGGCGACTGCCTTTCCTGTTCCGTGCGGGGCAGAACGGCCCGGGCGAGCACCAGGGCGGTGAGCATCGCGGCCGCGGCGACGGCGAGCGCGGGTCTCGGGCCCCACAGCGTCCACGCGGCGCCGAATCCGGCGGCCGCGATCAGCCGGGCCACCGCCTGGCCGGTCTGGAGCAGCGCCAGGCCGCTCGCCCGCCGGGCTGCGGGCAGCAGGGGTGCGGCGAGCGCCATCAGCACGCCGTCGGTGGTCGCGTAGAAGGCACCGACGAGAACCAGTACGAGGGTGAGGAGAGCCGTGCCGTTGATCGGCGTGAGCAGCAGCAGGTAGGCGGCGAGCAGGGCCCCGTGCCCGGACAGGAACGGGATCCGGCGGCCCACGCGGTCGGCGAGGCGGCCGGCCGGGACGGCGAGCAGCAGATAGACGGCCGCGGCGCCGAGCGGCAGCAGGGGGAACCAGACCACGCCCACGTCCAGCCGGCGCTGCAGCAGCAGGTAGACGAACGCGTCGCCGACGGTCGCCGCGCCGAGCAGCGCCGCGGCGGCGAGTACGCGGCGGAAGGCGGGACTTCGGAGCGGCTCGAACAACGAACGGCGGGCGCGGGAAGGACTCGGGGCCAGGATGGGCGCGGTGGTGGAGGCGGGCGTGGCGAAGTGCCCCGGTACGAACACGATCAGCAGCACCACGCCCAGCAGCCCGATGCAGAAGCTGACGACGAACACCGCGTCGTAGGCGTCCGCGGTCGCCCACAGCAGCCCGAACGCGGCGAGCGGGCCGAACAGCGCTCCCGTCGTGTCCATGGCGCGGTGGACGCCGAAGGCCCGGCCCAGTGTCTCCGGCGGACTGCTGAGTGTGATCATCGCGTCGCGGGGAGCCGTTCTGATGCCCTTGCCGATCCGGTCGGCGGCCAGCGCGGCCGCGATGCCTCCGGTCGCGCCGCCCGCGAGCAGCAGCCCGAGCCGGGAGAAGGCCGAGAGCGCGTAGCCGGCGCCTGCGACGCGCTTGTGCCGGCCGCCCCGGTCGGCGGCGTGGCCGCCGACGAGCCGTACCAGTGCGGTCACTCCGTTGAAAAGGCCGTCGAGGAAACCGAACTGGAGGGGGGACAGACCCAGTCCGAGGACGAGGTAGAGCGGCAGCACGGCGGTGACCATCTCGGAGGAGATGTCGGTGACGAGGCTGACCGCTCCGAGCGCGATCACGGTGCCGGGGACCCGCCGCCGCGCCGCCCCGGGCACTGATCCCGGTGCGGGCGGCGTGTCAGGCCGGCCGGTGGTGGCCAGATACATCGTCAGTGGCACGTGTAGGTGGGGCTGGTGTCCTTGACGGAGCCGTCGGTGCCCACGTAGCTCCAGCGGTACGTCGTGTCGGTGAAGTCCAGCTTCAGCACGCCGTACGGGCCGCTGATGCGCTTCTGGCTGTTTGGCTGGATCTCCTCGATCGCGTAGGGCTCGGCGCCGCCCATGCCGCCGACGATCTGGACGATGCCGTCCGCGGTGGCCCGGCCGGCCGGGTCCTGCGGCGCGAAGCGCTCGTAGTGGTGGTCGTGGCCGCCGAGGACGAGATCCGCCTCGGCCCGGTAGAGGATGTCCCAGACAGGCCTGCCGACGGGATCGTTGCCGTGTCCGCCGGAGCTGAAGAGCGGATGGTGCCAGTAGGCGGCGATGCACTTCTTGCTGTTGCGGGCGAGGTCGTCCTTGAGCCAGCTGATCTGGGACGCGTCGTCGAAGGTGTTGGAGTCGAGGGCGATGAAGTGCCAATTGCCCTCGTCGTAGCTGTAGTAAGGCTCGCCCTGCGGGTAGGCGACGGCGCCGAAGTACTGCTTGTAGCCCACGAACTCGCCCGCCGGGTCGTACGACTCGTGGTTGCCGGGCACCGGCCGGGTCTTCGACTTGAAGGCGCCCCAGGTCTTGTCGTAGTAGTTGCGGAAGTCCGAGAGACGGGCGTCGTCGTACTGGTTGTCGCCCATCGTCAGATAGAACTTCGGGTTGATCTGCTGGGCCCTGGCGGCGGTCTTCGGGTGGGCGCAGGAGCTCGAGGACGCGGTGCACCGGGCGGCGATGTCGCCCGCCGCGACGACGGTGAACGCGCCGGTCGGCGGTTCGGCGCCGCCGACCGTGCCGTAGACGTCGACCTCCCAGAGCGAGTAGCCGTACTGGGTGCCGCGTGCGGTGCCGTGGACGCGCAGGTAGCGGCCCTTGCCGGCAAGGCCGGTGAACTCGTCCGTACCTCCGTCACCCGCGGTCTCGGCGGCGACGGGGGTCCAGGCGGTGCCGTCGACGGACATCTCGACGCGGTACTGACGGGCGTAGGCGACCTCCCAGGCGAGCGTGACACGGGAGACGGTGGCGGCGGCGCCGAGGTCGACGCTGATCCACTGGGGGTCCTGTCCCTCGGCGGAGGCCCAGCGGGTGCCTGTGTTGCCGTCGAAGGCGTTGGAGGCGGCGAAGCCGGAGCCTTCGAGGGACGAGGCGGTGGCGGTCCTGCCGCGTGAGATCAGGGGGTCCGCGGCGGTGGCGCCGCCGGTCCCGGCGGCATCGGCCTGGCCGGGGCGGGCGACGAGGACGGCGGCGATCATCAACAGTACGGCGGAGAGGGCGAGTACCGCGGTCCGGCGTGGTGGGGTGGAGGTGGTCAGGCGCATACCTGGCTCCCTGGACGGGGGCGGCGAGAGCTGGACTCCTTGCGACGCGCCGCGCCCGGGCAGGACTCGGCGTACGGCGGCCGGGTCAGAGCTCTCGCTGAGCGCGTCACGCCCACGTGGTCGGGCGCCGCGCCGAGCCGCTGCCGGGATGGTGGCAAGCGGCCATGCCCGTGTCAATGGTCGTCAGTAAACTTTCCTTCCAATCATCAGGTTTCCCGTCCACCTGATGTTTGCGCCCCGCTCCCCCGCGCCAGGGATGGGACATGCCGAAGACCGCAGCCATGGTGTCCGAAGAGGTAAGGGAAGCCCTCGATACCGGAGTGCCCGTCGTGGCCCTGGAGTCGACGATCATCGCGCACGGACTGCCGCGTCCCCGCAATCTCGCCGTCGCGACGGAACTCGAGGCCCTCGTCCGCTCGGGCGGCGCCGTCCCGGCGACCATCGCCGTGCTCGACGGCAGAGCCCGTGTCGGACTCACCAAGGCCGAGTTGGAACGGGTCGCGGGCGACCTCGGGATGCGCAAGCTCGGCCACCGCGATCTCGCTCCCGCCGTAGCCACGGGCGCGAGCGGCGCCACGACCGTCTCCGCCACGGCCTTCCTCGCCGGCCTGGCCGGCGTCCGGGTCTTCGCCACCGGTGGCCTGGGCGGCGTGCACCGGGGCTGGACCGAGACCCAGGACGAGTCGGCGGACCTCCGGCTGCTCGCCCAGGTGGGCATCACGGTGGTCTGCGCGGGCGTGAAGTCGATCCTGGACGTCCCGGCCACCCTGCAGCGGCTGGAGACCCTGGGGGTGACCGTGATCGGCTACGGGACCGGTCACTTCCCCGGCTTCTATCTGGCCTCCTCCGGAGAACCGGTCGACTGGACCGTCGACTCCCCTGAGGAGGTCGCCGCCGTGATGCGCGCCAAGGACGTCCTCGCCGAGCCGCACTCCTCACTGATCGTGGCCAACCCCGTACCGGTGGAGGAGCAGTTGGACCCGGCCCTGCACGACCAGGTGCTGGCGCGGGCGCTCGACGAGGCGCGTGAAGAGGGCGTCACCGGGCAGGCCGTCACGCCGTTCCTTCTCGAGCGGCTCATGCGGTACACGGACGGCGCGTCGCTCGAGGCCAACCTGGCGGCCGTGCGCGGCAACGTGCGGCTCGCGGCACGGATCGCAGCGGCGTACGCATGACGGGGCTCCTCGTCGTGGGCGATGTCGTCACCGACGTCGTGGCCCGGCACAGCACGCCGCTCGCACATGGCACGGACACCGCGGCCACGATCCGCATCCTGCCCGGCGGCGCCGGCTCGAACGTGGCGTGCTGGGCGGCGTACCGGGGCTGCCGCGATGTACGGCTGCTCGCCCGTGCGGGCGTCGCCGACCTGGAGTGGCACGCGGCACGGCTACGTACGGCGGGCGTGCGGCCGCTGCTCGTGCCCGACGACGAGGTGCCGACCGCGACGGTCGTCGCGCTCGTCGACCGCACCGCGGAGCGGACGTTCCTCACCGACAGCGGCGCCGTGCTGCGGCTGTGCCCGGCCGACTGGACCCCCGATCTGCTCGAAGGGGTCGGCCACCTGCATCTGTCCGGCTACCTGCTGTTCTCCGGCACCAGCCGTGCGACGGCGCTCGCGGCGATGAGCGCGGCACGGAAGGAAGGCGTCACGGTGAGCGTCGATCCGGCCTCCGCCGGGTTCATACGCGAACGCGGCGTCGAGCGACTGCTGTCCGACCTCGACGGCGTGGACGTCCTGCTGCCGAACACGGACGAGGCGCGGCTGCTGACCGGTCTGGCCGACCCCGCCGACGCCGCCGTGAAACTCAGCCGGTCGGTCCCGCTGACCGTGGTGACGCTGGGAGCCGGTGGCGCGCTGGTCGCCGAGGCCGGCACGGTCACCGCCCGCCTCCCGTCCCCTGCCGCCCGGGTCCTGGACACCACCGGCGCCGGTGACGCCTTCACGGGGGCGTTTCTCGCCGCACGGCTGGCGGGTGCCGATGCCCGTACGGCCGCGGAGGAGGGCTGCCGGGCCGGTGCGGAGGCCGTCGCGCTGTTCGGCGGCCGCCCCTGAGCCGGTCAGCCGGCGGCCGACCACGCCGGATGCCGTGGATCGTCCGCCCGTACGAGGATGTCCGCCGCGTCACCGGGCCCGACTTCTTCCTCGTACCGGGCGTACGCCGGGAGCGTCCAGCGTTCGCCTTCGTCCGTCCGGCGTTCCAGAGCGGGCGGAGACAGCATCAGATGCACGGTCAGGTCGAACGGGAACCAGTGCCCGAGAAGAAACGGCCCGTGCAGCAACAGCACCCCGCCGGGAGGCAGTTCGACGTGCATGCTGCGGGTGGCCCGGTCCGTCAGCGGGTCCCACAGATCGGGCAGGACCCGTCCGCTGCCGCCTGCTTCCAGCGGACCGAAGACCTCGCGCCACAGCGCGCCCGTGTCGAACCAGCCGTTGTAGTAGCTGTCGGGTTCCTCGCGCCCGTATTCGTAACGGAGCGACGCCGGCCGCAGGAACCCGCCCGTGCCCACCACGACGACCCCCCGCCCCCGCACCCTCAGCGCATCGCCGGCGAGCTCCGCGAGCTCGCCGGGCCGTGACGCGGGGGCACCGTCCACAGCGACGCGCAGCCACGGGCTGCCGTCGGCGGCCCTCGTTCTCAGGACACGCTCGGCGAGGTTCTCGGCCAGCCGCTCCCAGGTGATCGGTTCGAGTCGCACTCACCCATCCTCACCGACGGGCCCGGCACGGCGGCCGACTATCCGGCCGCGCAGTCCGGCGCGTCCTCGTCCACGGACAGCGGGCTGCCGGCGGGCAGGAAGTACGTCACGTACAGCACGACCGGTTCGGTGCCGAGATTGCGTCCGAGGTGGCGGTGGCGGGCGCCCGCCGGTTCCAGGATCGCGCCGCCGGGGCCGGTGACCTCGAGGGAGCAGTCGTCCAGGCTGCGGGTCAGCGTGCCCGACCGGACGACGGCGAGGACCTGGCCGGGGTGATGGTGCCACCCCGTCGTGCCGCCGGGGGCGATGGTGAGGGTGCGGACGACCACGTCCGTCCGCCCCTTGGCCGTGATCCGCAGCGAGTCGTCGGACGTGCCCTGGGCCAGGACCGTGCCCGTGACCCCGCTGCCCGGGGTCGCGTTCGCGGCGGACGGGACGCCCGCCAAGGCCGCCAGGCAGCTCGTCAGCACCAGCGCCTTACGCACGTCGAACCGCTTGCCCATCACCGTGAAGCCACGCATGGCCGGTCCCCTCCGAGTCCTCGCTCCGGCAAACGCCTCAAGCTATCAGCGGTTACCGGAAGTAGTGCGTCGCTGGGGACTTGACGCATCTCTCCACTGCGGTGATCTGATTCGCTCGTGCCCGGAGCCGGCGGACAGACCGGCGCTGAGCCGCACCCTCGAACGACATATCAAGTCCGGGAGCACCACATGTGGACAGCGCTCATCGCGGTCATCGGCACCTTGCTCGGGTCGGTGGCGACCCACTTCTTCCAGCGTCAGACCGCGGAACGCACAGCGGTCCTGGCACGGGCGGAGCAGCTGCGCCAGGAGCGGATCTCCGCGTACAGCGCCTTCGCGGGCGCGCTCGTCGACTACCGCCGCGGCCAGACCGACCGCTGGCACCGGGCACTGGAGTCGCCGGGCAGCACCGTCGCCGAAGAGGCCCGCATCGACTCGTACCGGCTGCGTTCGAGCGCTCATCAGGCCTTGATCCGGGTCCAGTTGGTGTGTGACGACCCGCAGGCCCTGGCGCTGGCGGCGTCGGCGTTCGAGCTCACCAACTGTCTGCACGAGGCACCCGACGAATCGGACCGCTCGCTCCGGTCCGAGCAGGCGCGGGAGACGCTGTCGGAGTTCATCGGTGCGGCGGCGCCGAGCGTGCGCTAGGGACTCGCCCTGATCCGGCCCCGAAAAGGACGGAAGCCGTCAGGAGGGCGCCGCCAGGGTACGGACGGGACTGCCCGCGAGGTAGGCGGCGATGTCCTCGACCGCCTCCCCGAAGTACCCCTCGTAGTTGCGGCGGGTGACGTAGCCGAGGTGAGGCAGACCGAGGAAGTTCGGGGCAGTGCGCAGCGGATGGCCGGCGGGCAGCGGTTCCTCGTCGAAGACGTCGGCGCCCGCCCCGGCGATCCAGCCCTCGCGCAGGGCCGGCACCAGCGCCTGCTGATCGACGATCGCGGCCCGTGAGGTGTTGACGAGGTAGGCGGTCCGCCGCATCCGCTTCAGCTCCCCGGCGCCGATCAGTCCCCGGGTGCGCTCGCCGAGTTGCAGGTGCACCGAGACGAAGTCGCCGGCCTCGAGCAGCTCCCCGAGCGACCCGGCACGCCGGACGCCGTGTTCGGCGGCGTGCTCCTCGGTGAGGTTCCTGCTCCATGCCAGGACGTCCATGCCGAAGGCCCGGCCGACGGCGGCCACCTTCGCACCGATCTTCCCGAGGCCGACGAGCGCGAGCGTACGGCCGTGCAGGTCCGCTCCGACCGTGGACTGCCACGGGCCCCCGTCGCGCAGGGCGCCGCTCTCCGGGACCACATGGCGCGCCAGTCCGAGGATGAGCGCCCACGTCAGTTCGGTGGGCGGCTCCGAATTGCTGGCGGTGCCGCACACGGTCACGCCGTTGCGGGCCGCGGCTTCGAGGTCGATCGACGCGTTGCGCATGCCCGAGGTGATCAGGAGCCGCAGACGTGGCAGCCGGTCGAGAAGGGACGCGGGGAAGGGTGTCCGCTCCCGCATCACGACCAGGATCTCGCAGTCGCCGACCGCCGCGGCCACTTCCTCCTCCGAGCCGAAGTGCTCTTGGAATGAGCGCACTTCGACACTGCCCTCGAGTGATGACCAGTCGGCCATGGACAGCGCGACATCCTGATAGTCGTCGAGTACGGCACAGTTGAGCGTCATGGGATCGGAGCGTATCCGCCGGGTACCAACGGGACATGGACCTGGTGGTGATCCAGCCGCTCAAGGGCAGGCACTGCGCCGAGTGCCGCAGGGGCCCGCTGCCGATGCATCTTGTCGAGTCCGGCGTGCCGTTCTGTCTCGACTGCGCCGATCTCGGCCACCTCGTGTACCTGCCCCGGGGTGACGCCGCGCTGACCCGGCGGGCGAGGGAGGCGAGTGCCCTGTGGGCGGTGGTGGTCCGGCGCAACCGCCGCCGTGGCCGCTATGAGCGCCAGGGGCTGCTCGTCGAGGAGCGCGCACTCGCCCGAGCGGAATCGGCGTGCCTCGCCGACGCCGAGGTCCGGCTGCGCCGCCGTGAGCGGGACGCGGCCCGCCGGGCCGCCGCGGACGTCCGCCTCGCCGCCGAACTGGCCGCGCGGATACGGCAGCTGTTCCCAGGCTGCCCCGAGGAGCGCGCCGCCGGGATCGCGGCCCACGCCTCCGCCCGGGGCAGTGGGCGGGTGGGGCGCACGGCGGCGGGCCGCTCCCTGGAGGAGGGAGCCGTCACGGCCGCGGTGCGCGCGTCCGTGCGGCACCTCGACACGGCTTACGACGCCCTGTTGATGGCGGGGGTGGCCCGCAATGAGGCGCGCGCCCGGTTGGCCGGGGAGATCGATGCCGTGCTGGCGTCCTGGAGACGGCACCCGCACGAGGCCGGGACGGCCCAGGACGCCGGGGGGCCTCTCAGGACCGTGTCCCAGGAGCCGGAACCAGGGCTGCTGGGACCGGCGTCCGGGCCCGGCGCTCCGGGGACGCCCTAGGACCCCTGGGAAGGGCGGAACCGGCGGTACAGCACAAGGCCGCCGAGGATCATCGTCGCGCCGGCGGGCACCGCGAACGCCAGTTCGTCGGAACCGGTGTGGGCGAGCGACGACCCGGCGGGCTGCGGGGCGGGCGCCGGCGCCTCGGGCGCGGCCGGCTGCTCGGACTCCGTGGCCTTCGGCGGGGTGGTCGGCTTCTCCTCGGCCGGCGGCTCGGAGGAGTCGTTCACCGAGGTGTTGCCGGTGGCGGGGTTGCCGATGCCGACGACGTTCACGGAGTTGCCGCTCACATTGACCGGCAGGTCCACAGGGAGCTGCACGCCGTTGCCGGACAGGACGCCGGGCGAGCCCGCCGTCTCGCCGTCCGCGTGGGCGCCGCCGCCGTTGTGGGCGCCAGAACCGTCGCCCTGCGAGCCGCTCTCGCTGCCGTTCTCGCCGCCGTTGCCGCCGTTGCCGCCGTTGCCGCCCTTGCCGTCCTTGCCGCTGTGCTCGCCGTGCGACTCGTTGACGCAGGAGTTCCCCGCCGCCGGGTTGAGCAGTCCGACGACGTTTACCGTGTTGCCGCACACATTCACTGGGACGTGCACGGGAAGCTGGACCCCGTTGCCGGAGAGCACACCGGGCGATCCGGCGGCGGTGCCGTGCGCACCCGCGTCCGCCTGGGCGTAGCCGGTGGCCATGGCCAGTGCGCCGCCCGTGAGCATCACGGTCGCCAGGCCCTTTCGGTGAACCTGCCTCATGGTTGCCTGCCTTCAGAAGAGAAACCCGCGGGACACTCGCCCGCACCGGAATTAACGCCGTGCGGCCACATCGGTTCTGCTGAACGAGGCATTCACCCCATCGGGTGTGCGAAGTTTCGACGGGCTCGCCACCTTCCGGCCGTGCTAACCGTCGTACTCCTGGATGCGCCGGCCCTGTCGCCGCCGCGTCAACGCGGGCAGCTCACGGGCCAGTTCGGCGGCGATGGCGGGCACGTCGAGGGTGAGCAGACGGCGGTCGCGCATCAGCACCCTGCCGTCCACGATCGTCGTGCGTACGTCCGAGGAGCGCGCGCTGTGCACCAGGGTCGCGGCGTGGTCGTGCAGGGGCAGGGTGTGCGGTCCGGTGAGGTCCACCAGGATCAGGTCCGCCCGTCTGCCCGGGGCAAGCGCCCCGATGCGGTCGTCGAGTCCCAGCGCCCGGGCGCTCTGTGCGGTGGCATGGTCGAGCGCCTGTCGTGCGGTCAGCCAGGCCGGGTCGCGCTCCGTCGACTTCTGTACGAGCGCGGTGAGCGTCATGGACTCCCACACGTCGAGAGTGTTGTTGGAGGCGGCGCCGTCCGTCGCCAGCCCGACCGGCAGGCCGATCGACGCGAGCGCCCGGATCGGGGTCGTGTCCCAGCCGAATTTGAGGTAGCCGCGCGGTGCGGTGGCCACCGCGATCCGGCCCGTGGCGCGCCGCAGCACCGACAGGTCCCCGTCCGTGATCCCGGTGCCGTGCGCGATGAGCAGATCGGTCTCCAGCAGCCCGGTCCGCTCGAGCACTTCGACGGGTGTGAGCCCGTGCCGTTCGACGCTGTGGTCGGTCTGCGCCCTGTTCTCGGCCGCGTGAAGGTGGACCATGAGGCCGTGCTCGCGGGCGAGCCGGGCGGTGGCGGCGAGGTCCTCGTCATCCACTGTGTACGGGGCGTGCGGCGCGAGGGACGTGGTGATCCGGCCGTCCGCCGCACCGGCCGCGCGAAGGGCGAAGTCGAGGGAACGCTCGCGTCCTTCCGCGCCCTGGCTGGAGAAGTAGCCCCAACCCAGGTTCGCCCGCATGCCGCTCCGGGTGACCGCCGCGGCGACCCGGTCCATGGCGAAGTAGTGGTCGGCGAAGGTGGTGACGCCGCCGCTGATCATCTCCGCGCAGGCCAGCAGGGCGCCCAGTTCGACGACCGACTCCGTGAGGTTGGACTCGATGGGCCAGATCCAGTCGTTGAACCACTCCTCCACCGGCAGGTCCTCCGCGATGCCGCGCAGGGCGACCATCGGCGAGTGGGTGTGGCAGTTGATCAGCCCGGGCATGGCCACCTGGCCCTTGCCGTCGATGCGTTCCGCGGCAGGGAGGGCCGCGACGGCCGCGGCCGTGGTCACGGCGTCGATGACGCCGTCGCGGACCACGACCGCCGCGTCGTCGACGAAGTCGATCCGGCCGCCGCCGTCGTCACCCTCGTCGTGCACCAGCACGGTGCAGCCCGCGATCACGAGATCCGCTGCGGGCGGACGATCCGCACGCTCCGCTGAAGTCATCCCGGTGCTCCTCCGTCGATGTCCAGGGTCGGTCCGTCCCCGTCCTACCCGACTTCTCCGCCCGACTCCCCGGCGCCACCGGTCGGCCTGTCGGCCTGCCGGCTGCTCCGGCCCTGCTCCGGCCGCCCGCGCCGCGGTCCTCGTGCGGGTGGAATCCGGTCGGAGCCGGTGTTCGGCGGGCGAACGGACCTGCCGGTGGCCACAGTGAGCTGCACCGGCGAGTGCCGGGCCGCGATTCCACGAAAGGGTGCCGCACCGTGCCGACCTTCACGCAGAGCCGGAGCCAGGGCCAGAGGCAGAAGCAGAACCGGGCGCGGCGCACGCTGCTCGCCGCCGCGGGCGCGGCGGTCGCCGTGCTGACCGTCGGCGCACCGGCCGCGCAGGCGACGCTGGAGGACCAAGCGGCCGCGAAGCCTCGTGCGACGGCAGCGGTGACGGCGCGTGGTGAGGCATACCTCGAGACCCGGCTGTTCTTCGGCACGGAGCGGCCGGACGGCGGGCCTGACGTGACGGACGCGCAGTTCATGGCGTTCGTCGACCGCAGCGTCACGCCCCGGTTCCCTGACGGGCTGACGATCCAGGAGGGCCGCGGCCAGTGGCGGGACTCCAACGGCGTGGTCGAGCGGGAGCGTTCGTACGAACTCGTCCTGCTGTATCCGACGGCCGAGGCGCCTACCCGCGACCCGCAGATCGAAAGGATCCGTGACGCGTACGTCGCCGCGTACGGCCAGGACTCGGTCGCCAGGCTCGACGAACCGACGCTGGCGGACTTCTGACGCCGCCCGCCCTCTGTCGGCCGGACGCCGCGCCGTCATGGGCGGCCGTGGTGCCGTCACGTGGCCGCCGTAACGGCGTCATCTGCCGAGGAGCGCGGCCAGCGCTCCGACGGGGTCGGTGTCGGGGGTTCCGCGCGGCCACCAGTCCTCGCGGTCGGGGTCCGACTCGTACCCGTACCAGAGGCCGTCACGGCCGAGCCTCAGCTGGAGCGAGCGGGTGGAGAGCTGGTTGCGCCAGGGCCTGAAGCCGGGGAAGTCCGCGGCCGCCAGGGCGGGGCGCGCCCGGTCGAAGGGACCGGCGGGCGGATCCCACGGCTCTTCCAGGGCGGAGAGGGCCGCGGGACCGCCCTGACGCCACGCGGCGACGGCGCGTGCCAGGTCGGTGGGCGTGCGGTCGGCCGCGGCCGCGAGGTCGCGGTAGAGGGCGCGGGTGGAGGCGGTCAGCCCGGAGCCGGGGTGGGCGGCTGCCAGCCGGACGGCGTCCTGCCACCGGGTGAGCGCTGCGACGGGGTCGCGGCCGGTGGTGAGGAGGGTGTGGGCGCGGGCGGCCGCCTCACAGGCCAGCAGGTCCAGGGCGAGCGGGTCGGGGGCGCCGGGCGCGTGCGGGTAGGCCGGTGGGCGGCCCGCACGCCGCGGTGCCGGGAAGGGCGGCGGCAGGGGCGGCCGTACGGTGCCGGGAGCGACGGCCTCGCTCGCGGGCACGGTGGCCTGGGGGGCCGTGGCTGCGGCTGCGGTGTGCTCGGCCGCTGAACGGGCCGCGTTGCGGCGGGAGAGCGCAGCGAGGATCTCCCGTTCTCCCCGGCCGCGCATGAGGAACAGCACGAACGGGTCCTCGTCCAGCAGCCTGGCGGTCTGGTAGCAGAGGGCGGCAGCGTGCTTGCAGGGGTAGCCGTCGTCCGGGCAGGAGCAGTCGGGGATCAGGTCCCCAGGTGTCGGCAGCAGTTCGACGGCGGCCGCCAGCGTCTGCGGGACGTCCTTGTCGAGAAGCGCCGCCATGTGGTCGGGCCGTGACGCCGCCGCGGCGAGGAAGTCGTCCCAGTCGTCGTCGGTGAGCGTACGCAGGCGGATCTCCGTGCGGTACGGACGGGGCCTGCTGCCCTGTACGTACGCCATGACCTTGCCGGGCGTCACCGTGATCGCGGCGACGTTTCCCCGGGCGGCGTATGCACGGCCGCGCACCAGACGGGCGGGGTCGAGGGCGGCGTCCTCGAGCGCCTCCACCCAGGCGTTGCCCCACCATGTCGTGGCCGGGTCCTCGCCGGCGAGCGGTTCGATCGGGGGGAACGTCCGGCGCTGATCGTCGTGTTGGGGGCCGGCCGGCGCTCCCGGCCGGGAGCGGGAGCCACCGTGCGCGCGGGGGGTCATGAGAGCCTCCGCAGGGAGACGAGGTCGGACAGTTCACGGTCGGTGAGCTCGGTCAGCGCCGCCTCTCCGGATCCCAGCACCGCGTCCGCCAGGGCGCGCTTGGAAGCGAGCATCTCCGCGATGCGGTCCTCGACCGTGCCCTCGGTGACGAGCCGGTGGACCTGCACGGGCTGCGTCTGGCCGATGCGGTAGGCGCGGTCGGTGGCCTGCTCCTCGACGGCAGGGTTCCACCAGCGGTCGTAGTGGATCACATGACCGGCCCTGGTGAGGTTCAGCCCGGTGCCTGCCGCCTTGAGCGACAGGATGAACACCGGCACCTCTCCCGACTGGAAGCGGTCGACCATGCGCTCGCGCTCGGCTACGGGTGTCCCGCCGTGGAGCAGCTGGCTGGGGATCGCGCGGGAGGTGAGATGCGCGGAGAGCAGGCGGGCCATGGACACGTACTGCGTGAAGACGAGCACGGAGCCGTCCTCGGACAGGATGGTCTCGAGAAGCTCGTCGAGGAGAGCCAGCTTCCCCGAGCGACCGGCCAGTCGGACCACGGCGCCACCACCGCTCCCGGATCGCGCGCCGCCACGGGGATCTCCACCACTCAGCGACGCGGCCCCGGTACCCCGGCCCTCGCCGGACTCCTTGAGGAACTGGGCGGGATGGTTGCAGATCTGCTTGAGGGCCGTGAGCAGCTTCATCACCAGGCCACGGCGCGCGATGCCCTCCGAGGCCTCGATCGCCGCCATCGTCTCCCGCACCACTGCCTCGTAGAGGGACGCCTGCTCACGGGTGAGCGGTACCGGATGATCCGACTCCGTCTTCGGGGGCAGCTCGGGCACGATGCCCGGGTCGGACTTCTTACGGCGCAGCAGGAACGGGCGGACGAGCCGGGCGAGCCGCTCGACGGCGTCGTCGTCCTCACCGTTCTCCACGAGGCGGGCGTGGCGGGAGCGGAAGGCCTTGAGCGGGCCGAGGAGTCCGGGGGTCGTCCAGTCCAGCAGTGCCCACAGCTCGGAGAGGTTGTTCTCCACGGGAGTGCCGGTGAGGGCCACTCGGGCGGACGTGGGGATCGTACGCAGAGCCTTGGCGGTCGCGGAGAAGGGGTTCTTCACGTGCTGGGCCTCGTCGGCCACGACCATCCCCCAGCTGTGCGAGGCGAGTTGCTCCGCGCTGCTGCGCATCGTGCCGTACGTGGTCAGGACGAAGCCGCCGTCCGGCATGTCGAGGGTGCGGCCGGCGCCGTGGAACCGCCGTACGGGCACGTCAGGGGCGAAGCGGGCGATCTCCCGTTGCCAGTTGCCGAGCAGCGACGCCGGGCAGACGACGAGCGTCGGCGTGGTGCGTGCCCGGCGCAGATGCAGGGCGATCACGGTGACGGTCTTGCCGAGTCCCATGTCGTCGGCGAGGCAGCCGCCGAGGCCGAGCGAGGTCATGAGGTCCAGCCACGCCAGGCCCCGGAGCTGATAGTCCCGCAAGGTCGCGCGCAGGCCCTCAGGTGCTTCGACGGCGGCTGTCGGTGCTGTGAGGCGGTCACGTAGGGCTGCCAGCGCGCCCGTGGGCACGGCATCCACGGTCTCCCCGTCGACCTCCGCCGTACCGGTCAGCGCCACCGCCAGCGCGTCGACCGGCTCCAGCAGGCCGAGCTCCCGCTTGCGTGCCTTGCGGACGAGATCGGGATCGACGACGACCCACCTATCGCGCAGTCGCACGATGGGGCGGTGCGCCTCGGCGAGCGCGTCCATCTCGCGCTCCGTCAGCGGATCCCCCTCGAGTGCCAGCTGCCAGTCGAAGGAGAGCAGTTGCTCGCTGTCGAAGAAGGGTGTGCCGTCGGTGGCGGAGCCGGGAGCGGAGCGCACGACGGCAGCGGCCGTGAGCGTGCGCGCGAGCTCTTTCGGCCAGTGGACGGCCACGCCCGCCGCGTCGAGGCGGGCGGCGCCGGGTCCGAGCAGCTCGTACAGCTCGTCCTCCGTCATCGGCAGCACGTCCGGCACGTCCCGCTCGAGCAGTCGGGCGAGCGGCTGCCAGGCGCGGGCCGCGCGGCGCAGTGCCAGCACGGTGTCGATCCGGGCGCGCGGCCCGAAGTGCTCGTCGCCCGCCCCCGCCCAGAGCCTTGCCGCGTCCATGACGAGAGTGGGGTCGGCGAGGCTGTGCACCTGCACGAGGGCGGCTGCTGCGTTGCGCTCCGCGCCGCCGTCCGGGGCGGTGTCGAAGAACTCGTAGGCGGACAGGTCGAGGCGCAGGGAGACCCGGACGCCCGCGTCCATCCCTGCCGCTGCCTCGGCGGCCCATTCGCGCGCCCCGGGCAGATGCTGCGGCGCGGCGGCCGCGAACGGCGCGCCCGCCGCGAACTCGGCGGCCGGCGTGCGCGGCAGGCTGTCGGCCACGGCATCGAAGAAGGCCCGTACCAGGGCCTCGGGCTCGGGGAGCCGCAGAGGCGGGGAGCCGTCGGCGGGCACGGCGTGTGCCTCGTACGGCATGGCGGCGGCGACAGCTCTCAGCTGGGCGATGTCATCGGCGTCCAGCGGCCCGGCCCGCCAGGCGTCGTGGTCGGAGGGTGTCAGCCCCGGCAGCAGCCGGCCGCGGGCGACGAGGTGCAGGGCATGCAGCACGGCCGCGCCCCAGCAGGCGGCGGCCGGGTGGGCGGCCGGGTCCCGCCTGGCGGCCATCAGCAGCGGGGCGGCGTCCACGACGGTCATGACGACGGCGGGAACGGTGGCGCTGCGGACCTCGGGGCCGTCGGAGCCGTCCGGACGCACGACCGTGATCTCGCCGTCCGCTCCGGGGAGCACACGACCTGCCGGGTCCCAGAACGCGACGCGGCCCTCGCGGGGCAACGCGGCGGGCAGGAAGACGGCGGCAGCGGCCCGGAGGGATGCGGCGCCCGTATCCGTCACCGCCTCCGTGCCTGAACCCATGACCGAGATCACCGCGTCCCTCCTCTCCCGTGAGTGCCGGCTCCGACTTCGCACCGACGACCTTACGGGCGGGGTCTGACACTCGAGATGACACGGCTGTGACCTGGGCCTTCTGCCGTTGGCTCTTCCGGCCCCGAGGCAGTCGGCGGGCGCCGACCGCGCCGAGCGCCGCAGCTGCCTCCGGCTCCGTCGCGCGGACCCTGGCCGGACCGCCCGACGCCGATGCACCGCGAGGCAGCCTCGATCGCCCCTCTGATCAGGTCAGCAGCAGCACGGCGCGTGAACAGCGCAGCGCGGTGCCTGCCCCCGGACGGTTCAGGAGACCGCGCCCGGTCCCGGCACCATCGGCGGCACGTCGCCGACCCGCGAGGGACCGGCCGGTGAAGCGTCCTCCGCGGCGTCCTCACCGCCTCCCGTGGCCATCGGCGGCATTTCGTCGGCCGGCAGCGAACCTGCCGCCGCAGGGTCCTCACCGGCCGCCATGGGGAGAGCGGCTTCGGCCGTTCCGGCCGCCACCTCGGGTGAAGGCGGAGTGCCCGCGTCGGTCACCTCGCCCTGCCGGCCCTGCCGGCCGGCCTCGACCGGTTCGCCAGGCTGTGGCGCGGCCCGTTCCAGGAACCGCAGCAACTCCACGGGGAACGGCAGCACCAGCGTGGAGTTCTTCTCCGCCGCCACCGCCACCACCGTCTGCAGCAGTCGCAGTTGGAGCGCCGCGGGCTGCTTGGACATCTCGCCGGCAGCCTGCGCCAGCTTCTTGGACGCCTGGAGTTCGGCGTCCGCGTTGATGACGCGGGCCCTCCGCTCGCGATCCGCCTCCGCCTGGCGTGCCATCGAGCGCTTCATGGTCTCCGGCAGCGACACGTCCTTGATCTCGACGCGGTCGATCTGGACGCCCCAGCCGACCGCCGGGCTGTCGATCATCAGCTCGAGGCCCTGGTTGAGCTTTTCGCGGTTGGAGAGCAGGTCGTCCAGGTCGCTCTTGCCGATGATGGAACGCAGCGAGGTCTGTGCCATCTGAGAGACGGCGAAGCGGTAGTCCTCGACCTCGATGACCGCGTTGGCCGCGTCGATCACTCGGAAGTAGACGACCGCGTCGACGCGGACCGTGACGTTGTCCCTGGTGATGCCTTCCTGGGCCGGTACGGGCATGGTCACTATCTGCATGTTGACCTTGCGTATCCGGTCGACGGCCGGAACGATCATGGTGAATCCCGGGCGTCTCACGTCGCCGTGCAGACGTCCCAGACGGAAGACCACACCGCGCTCGTACTGCTTGACGATGCGCGCTGCGGCCATCGCATAGGCCACGAGCCCCGTCGCCACTGCCACGCCGGCCACCGCCAGCTCCTCGATCATCGGGGCACCCCCTCGTCGTCCGGGGCGGTCATGGAATACCACGGTATGACCGTTATGCCCTATGGGGCGATATCCACCCCTCGCACACATCCGCACCGGCCGCGCGCAGCCACGCCGGTGTCCCGCGGTGGGGCGCCCGGCGTGGCCGCATCCGGCCGGTGCCACGCTCAGACGCGATCGCGCACAAAGGCGACGAGTTCGGCGTTGTGGCGGCGGCGGACAACCGCGACGACGGCGAGCAGCACGAAGAAGACGACCGGAGTGAGGGCGTTCTCCCCGTCGAACACGGTCAGCTGTGTCACGAACGCGCCGATCATCAGTCCCATCAGGGCAAGGGCCGAGATCCCCGACAGGATCGGGATCACCAGAGCCACCGCGCCGGCCATTTCCAGACCGCCCACCAGGTACATGTACCAGTCGCCGTAGCCGATTCTGTCGAACCCCTCCGCCGCGGACGAGTGCCCCACGAGCTTGGGGGCGGCGCTCGCGATCGCGAAGAACAGTGCGAGCACCATCTGCAGCGTGCGTACGGCAAGGTGGGTGCGCCGCCCCGGCCCTGCGGCGGCCACGGTTCCGGCGGAAGCGGACGCGAGGGAGGAGGCGGGCGTGGTGGGGGTGCTGGCGGACATGACTGGCTCCTCGAGCGAGAGGCGATAGGGACGCGTCGGCGCTTCGGGTCTCCGTAGCGCTTTCACACAGTCAGACCGCCATGGGCACGAAAAGTCATCGCCGCTGACAGAGAAGAACGGGTGTCGGCGAGGAACGGTCATGCATGACGGCAGGTGCATCCTGGGGAAGAGGGAGATGTGATGCCGATGCGTACTGGGAGTGAACCCGTCACCGCGCGCAGTCCTCTGCGGATGCGTTTCTGGCTCGGCGTGTGGGGTCTCCTCTGGACGGCCGGCGGCACGATCGCCTTCGCGCTGGTGGGCCGGGCCGGCTGGGCCATCGCCTGCGGGGTGCTCTGCGTCGTCGTGGCCGTCGACCTGATCCTGGTCGTGCGGCACATCCGGCAGGGCCCTCACTACCAGCCGGGCCGTGACGTCCCACCGTACGACCCCGATCGGGGCTGAGCGGCCGGGATCCCCGCCTCTCCGCTGCTTGCGGATGTCACTCGGTGTCGAACCGGGCGGCCTTCAGATACTCCGGGTTCGGGTCCAGGGCCGCCGCCAGCCGGAAGTGCCGCTTGGCCTGCTCGGGCTTGCCCGCCCGCTCGAAGGTCCGCGCGAGCGCGAAGTGGGCGAACGCGTTGTCCGGCTCACGCTCGAGAACGAGCTCGAATTCGAGCTCCGCCGGACGCAATTGGGCCGACAGGAAGAACGCTCGTGCGCGCAGCAGACGGGCCGCCGTGTTCTCGGGGTGAGCCGCGATCACCGAATCGAGCAGCTTGACGGCCCCGCGCGGGTCCCGCGCGGCCAGCAGCTGCTCGGCAGCGCGAAAGTCGATGACGTGCGTTTCCGGGTTGCTGTTCGACACGCTCGCATCCTTCCCTGACGGATCCGTTCCAACACAGGGGGGTTCGGCGCTATTCCGGCCGCCCGCGCGTCGTGGGGCGGTCAGCTCTGCGCCTGACCCGAAGCCGCGCGTCGGGTCAGCTCCTGCCACACCTCGCGTACCTGAGGCTCCAGTTCCTCCAACGGCCCGTCGTTGTCGATGACAAGATCGGCGATGGCCAGCCGCTCCTCACGCGTGGCCTGCGCCGCCATCCTCGAGCGCGCCTCGCCCTCCGTCATCCCGCGCAACCGTACGAGCCGGTCCAGCTGCGTCTTCTGCGACGCGTCCACCACGACGACCAGGTCGTACAGGGACCGGAGCTTGTTCTCCGTGAGCAGTGGCACGTCGTGGACGACCACGTCGTCCGAACCCGCCGCCTGCTCCAGTTCGCGGGAGCGGGCGCCGACCAAGGGGTGCACGATGCCGTTCAGGGTGGCAAGACGCTCGGCGTCGGCGAAGACGATCGAGCCGAGCTTGGGACGGTCAAGGCTGCCGTCGGCGGTCAGTACCTCCGGGCCGAAGGCGTCCACGACGGCGGCGAGCCCGGGGGTCCCGGGCTCGACGACCTCACGTGCGATCTTGTCGGCATCGACCACGACCGCCCCGTAGGAGGCCAGCAGCCGGGACACTTCGCTCTTGCCGGCGCCGATGCCACCGGTCAGACCCACTGTCAGCATGCGCCGCAGCCTACGCGAGCGCCTCGTCGCGGCTTCGGCCCGGCCGGGACCCCCAGGCGCTGCCTCGGTGGGCTGCCGCAGTTCGGCGGCCGTCCCGAACGGACCGGCTAGGCGTCGCCCTCACGCTCCGCGAGGAAGCGCTCGAACTCCCGGCCGATCTCGTCCGCCGACGGCAGTTCCACGGCCTCCGCGACAAGGCTGCCGCGAGTCTCGGCACCCGCCATCGCGTCGTACTGGTGCTCAAGACCCTGCACAAGGGCGATGAGCTCTTCGTCGCCCTCCCCGATCTGCCGCTCGATCTCCGTCTGGGTGCGGTGAGCCTCGGTCCGCAACGCGTGCGCGATTCCGGGCAGCACCAGCCCCGTGGCGGCCGTGATCGCCTCCAGCACGGTCAGGGCCGCGTCCGGGTACGAGGAGCGAGCCACGTAGTGCGGCACATGGGCGGCCACGCCGAGTACGTCGTGACCTGCCTGCATGAGGCGGTACTCCACGAGCGCCTCCGCGCTGCCGGGTACCTGCGCCTCGTCGAAGGGGCTGCGATGCCCGGGCATGAGGTCGGTGCGGTTGCCGTGAGGGGTGATGCCCACGGGGCGGGTGTGCGGGACGCCCATCGGGATGCCGTGGAAGTTGACCGCGAGACGCACCCCGAGCCGCTCGATGATCTGGCCGACCGCGGCCGCGAAGCGCTCCCACTCGACGTCCGGCTCGGGGCCGGAGAGCAGCAGGAACGGTGCACCGGTGGCGTCCTGGACGAGCCTGAGCTCGAGGGAGGGCGTGTCGTAGCCGGACCAGCGGTCGCGGCGGAAGGTCAGCAGCGGGCGCCGTGCCCGGTAGTCCACGAGCCTGTCGTGGTCGAACCGCGCCACCACTTGGTGAGGAAGCGTCTCCAGCAGGTTGTCGACGATCTGCTCGCCGGTCTCCCCCGCGTCGATGTAGCCGTCGAAGTGGTACAGCATGACCAGGCCGGCCGACTCCTGCGCGAGCGCCATGTCGACGACCGCGAGACCCTTCGGCTCCCACTCGTACAAACCCTGCGGATCAAGCACGATTACCGCTCCTCCTCGTGTTCGAAGACAAGAACGCGCGCCGGCACATCTGCATTCCCGGTTCCCCCCTGCCACGGCGCCTGCCCGGGCCGCCGGTCCCGAACGTCCCGCTGCCGCCGGGCAGTTCGGATGCCCGCCCAAGGAGTGAGGTCTGGTACGGACCTTGACACCCCATTGCCCCGTCCCTACCGTCACGGGTCAACGCGCGCGTTCAGAATCCCACCCGATGTTCATGTACGAGAACCGTACAAGGACTGTCCCCACTCGGACCGACGGGAAGGTACTCCCCCATGCGCATCAGAAAACCGCTCCCCTCCTTGCTCGCCTCCCTGCTCGCGGCCGGCGGGCTGTCCCTGCTGGCCACCCCGGCGGATGCCGCATCGGTCATCGACGTGGACACCGCCACCGAACTGAAGGCCGCCCTCACTGCGGCCCGCCCCGGCGACACGATCCAGCTCGCCGACGGCACGTACACCGGCAACTTCAAGACCAGCGTGGACGGCACGTCGAGCTCCCGTATCATGCTGACAGGCTCGTCTCGAGCCGTGCTCAAGGCAGGCGGCGGCTACGGGCTCCACCTCAACGGCGCCTCCTACTGGACCGTCAGGGGAATCACGGTCACCGGCGGGCAGAAGGGCATCATGACGGACACCGCGGACGGTGTCGTCATCGACTCGGTCACCGTTCACGGCCTCGACATGGAAGGCGTCCACTTCCGCAACTCCAGCCGCGACGGCGTCATCAAGAACTCGCGCATCCACGACACCGGGAACGACGGCAGGGGGATGGGCGAGGGCGTGTACGTCGGTTCGGCCGGCGGCACCTCCGACCGGAGCGACAACGTGCAGATCCTCGACAACACCATCGGCCCGGACGTCGGCGGCGAGGCCGTCGACATCAAGGAGGGCACGACCGGCGCGAAGATCATCGGAAACACCTTCGACGGCCGCGGCCTGACCGGTGCGAACTACGACGACTCCTGGGTCGACGTGAAGGGCAACAACGTCCTCGTGGAGAACAACACCGGCAGGAACACCACGAACAACGGCTACGAGACCCACACCCAGCAGAGCGGCTGGGGCTGCGGCACCGTGTTCCGCGGCAACAACTCGGATCTGCGCGGCGCGACCGGCGCCAAGCAGCTCGCCGTCAGCGTCACCAACCAGAGTTCGAGCTGCCGCACGACCGTCTACGCGAGCAACACCGTGACCGGAGGCAAGGGTCTGACCAACATCGCGGTCACACCATAGCCGCCATGACACACGTGGTGGTCCGACCGGAACAGCGGTGAGGCCCGCTCCCCCGAAGGGGAGCGGGCCTCACATCAGCTGGTCAGCTGTCCGGGCAGAGCGTCAGCTCTGGCCGCCGGCCAGCTTCTCGCGCAGGGCGGCAAGCGCCTCGTCCGACGCCAGGGCGCCGGAGTTGTCGTCCGACTCCGAGGAGTACGAACCGCCGGAGGCACCCGCGGGGGCGCCGGCCGGGGCAGCGGTGCCACCCTCGGCAGCGGCGGCCTCGTCGGCCTCGCGGGACTTGATGACCTGGGCCTGGTGCTGCTCGAAGCGCTGCTGCGCCTCGGCGTACTGCGTCTCCCACGCCTCGCGCTGGGACTCGAAGCCCGGCAGCCAGTCGTTGGTCTCCGGGTCGAAGCCCTCGGGGTAGATGTAGTTGCCCTGGTCGTCGTACGACGCGGCCATGCCGTACAGGGTCGGGTCGAACTCGACCGAGGCCGGGTCGGCACCGAAGGACTCGTTGGCCTGCTTCAGCGAGAGGCTGATGCGGCGGCGCTCGAGGTCGATGTCGATGACCTTGACGAAGATCTCGTCGTTGACCTGGACGACCTGCTCCGGGATCTCCACGTGGCGCTCGGCCAGCTCGGAGATGTGGACCAGACCCTCGATGCCCTCGTCGACGCGGACGAACGCACCGAACGGAACGAGCTTGGTGACCTTACCCGGGACGACCTGACCGATCTGGTGGGTCCGGGCGAACTGCTGCCACGGGTCCTCCTGCGTCGCCTTCAGCGACAGGGAGACACGCTCGCGGTCCATGTCGACGTCGAGAACCTCGACGGTGACTTCCTGGCCGACCTCGACAACCTCGGACGGGTGGTCGATGTGCTTCCAGGACAGCTCGGAGACGTGGACGAGACCGTCGACGCCGCCCAGGTCCACGAACGCACCGAAGTTGACGATCGAGGAGACGACGCCGGAGCGGACCTGGCCCTTCTGCAGGGTGGTGAGGAACGTCTGGCGAACCTCGGACTGGGTCTGCTCGAGCCAGGCGCGGCGGGACAGGACCACGTTGTTGCGGTTCTTGTCCAGCTCGATGATCTTCGCCTCGAGCTCCTTGCCCACGTAGGGCTGGAGGTCGCGGACACGGCGCATCTCGACGAGGGAGGCCGGCAGGAAGCCACGGAGGCCGATGTCGAGGATGAGACCACCCTTGACAACCTCGATGACGGTGCCGGTGACGATGCCGTCCTCTTCCTTGATCTTCTCGATGGTGCCCCAGGCACGCTCGTACTGGGCGCGCTTCTTCGAGAGGATCAGGCGGCCTTCCTTGTCCTCCTTCTGAAGGACAAGGGCCTCGATCTCGTCGCCGACCTTGACGACCTCGTTCGGGTCGACGTCGTGCTTGATCGAGAGCTCACGGCTCGGGATGACACCTTCGGTCTTGTAACCGATGTCGAGCAGGACCTCGTCCCGGTCGACCTTCACGATGACGCCGTCGACGATGTCGCCGTCGTTGAAGTACTTGATCGTCTCGTCGATCGCGGCGAGGAAGGCTTCCTCGTTACCGATGTCGTTGACCGCAACCTGCGGGGTGGTGGCGGTGGTCTCGGTGCTGCTCGTCATGTGGGAAAGGGCTCCGGTACGGACATTGAAGTCGTAGGTACTGCTACGCCGAGAGCCGGTGTCGCAGCTGCATAACCGGACAGCCTTCGAAGCGCCGCCCGAGCGATCCGAAGATCTCTGGAGGCGCCTCGTGAACCGAGGGATACATACAGATGCGAGCGCGGCCTGCTCGGTCTGAGGCGCGCAGGCTCGCAGCGCAACTTGTAGCATACGGGGGCAGCCGGACACGGTCAATGCGCGAAGGCGCACACCGGGGGTGGAAGACCACAATTCCGGCACAACTCTTGTCCGCCGAGGCCACGATGGCGTCTTTCGAAGCCCGGTTCTCGGCGCGCTGGACGCAAACTACAACGACGGTGACGATGAGCCAAGATTTTGAACCGGAAGCGACCCGCCGTAGCACCGGGGATGCGGAGAGCAGCCGGGCGAGCCGCGGCTGGTGGGACCGGAACGCCGACGAGTACCAGAGTGAACACGGCGCGTTCCTGGGCGACGACCGGTTCGTATGGGGACCTGAAGGACTCGACGAGGCGGATGCGGCGCTGCTCGGCCCGGCGGGTTCACTGACGGGACTGGACGTCCTGGAGATCGGCGCCGGCGCTGCCCAGTGCTCACGCTGGCTCGCCGCGCAGGGCGCCAGGCCGGTGGCGCTCGACCTCTCCCACCGCCAGTTGCAGCACGCGCTGCGCATCGGCGGAGAGGTGCCGCTGGTCGAGGCGGACGCGGGCGTGCTGCCGTTCCGGGACGGCGCCTTCGACCTGGCGTGCTCCGCCTACGGCGCGGTTCCGTTCGTCGCCGACCCGGTACGGGTGTTCCGGGAGGTCAGGCGGGTGCTGCGGCCCGGCGGGCGTTGGGTCTTCTCCGTGACCCACCCGATCCGCTGGGCGTTCCCGGACGAGCCGGGGCCGGAAGGCCTGTCTGTGGCCGCGTCGTACTTCGACCGCACGCCTTACGTGGAGCAGGACGAGGAGGGCCGAGCGGTCTACGTGGAGCACCACAGGACGCTCGGTGACCGCGTGCGGGACGTGGTGGCCGGCGGCTTCCGGCTGGTCGACCTGGTCGAGCCCGAGTGGCCCGCCGGGAACAGCCAGGAGTGGGGCGGCTGGTCCCCGCTGCGCGGCAACCTGATCCCGGGGACGGCGATCTTCGTCTGCGAGCGGGACTGACCGCGGAGCCGACACGAAGGACCGCGGCGCATGCGACGGACCGCGTCGCCAAGACCGTCCGGCGCGGGAGGCTGGTCATCGCGGAACGACCACACCGCGCCGGATTGTCGTACAGGCCCACCGGGGCTGTGGACAGCCGCGTCCGCGGTTCGCCGGGACGTACGAGACTGAGCCCGTGATCCGAAACGACGCAATCGACCGCCTTCCCGTCCGCCATGCCGTCGACGAGCTGCTCGGCGCGCTCGACGAGCACGGCACGGCCGTGCTGTGCGCTCCGCCGGGCACCGGCAAGACCACGCTGGTGCCGTTGGTCCTCGCCGAGACCGGCGCCAGGGTCGTGGTCGCCGAACCACGCCGGATAGCGGCCCGCGCGGCGGCGCGGCGGATGGCCTGGCTCCTCGGCGAGAAGGTGGGCGGCCGGGTGGGCTTCACCGTCCGCGGCGAGCGCGTGGTCGGTCCGGAGACCGTCGTGGAGGTTGTCACCACCGGCGTGCTGCTCCAGCGGTTGCAGCGCGACCAGGAGCTGGCCGGTGTGGACGCGGTGATGCTCGACGAGTGCCACGAGCGGCATCTCGACGCCGACACCGTCGCCGCCTTCCTGCTGGATGTACGCGCCACCCTGCGTCCGGAGCTGCGGCTCTTGGCCGCCTCCGCGACGACGGACGCGGAAGGGTGGGCGCGGCTCCTCGGCGACGCGCCGGTGGTGCGGGCCGAGGGCATCGCGCATCCGGTCGAGACCGTCTGGGCCCCTCCTGCCCGTCCGGTTCGGCCGCCGCACGGGATGCGGGTCGATCCCGCGCTGCTGACGCATGTGGCTTCCGTGGTGCGCAGGGCGCTCGAGGAACGTGAGGGGGACGTGCTCTGCTTCCTGCCGGGCGTGGGCGAGATCGGCCGCGTGGCCGGGCAGCTCGCGGGGGCGGGCCCGGAAGTCCTCCAGGTCCACGGCCGGGCGCCGACGGCCGTCCAGGACGCGGTGCTCTCCGGCGGTGACGCCCGCCGGGTGATCCTCGCGACGTCGGTGGCCGAATCGTCCCTGACCGTGCCGGGAGTGCGCGTCGTCGTGGACTCCGGGCTGGCGCGTGAGCCACGCACGGACCACGCGCGGGGCCTGAGCGCCCTCACGACCGTGCGGGCTTCGCAGGCTTCCGGTCGCCAGCGGGCGGGCAGGGCCGGCCGCGAGGGGCCCGGCGCGGTGTACCGCTGCTGGACGGAGGCGGAGGACACCCGGCTTCCGCGTTTCCCCGCCCCGGAGATCAAGGTCGCGGATCTGACGGCGTTCGCCCTGCACGTGGCGTGCTGGGGCGACCCGGCAGCCGCCGGTCTGGCACTCCTGGACGCTCCTCCGCCGGGCGCAATGGCCGCCGCGCGCTCGGTGCTGGCCGCGATCGGCGCGGTCGACGCGTCGGGCAGGGCCACCGGCCGTGGCTCCCGGATGTCGCGGCTGGGCGTGCATCCGCGGCTGGCCCGGGCCCTCCTCGACGGCTCCGCCCAGGTGGGCGCCCGGCGCGCGGCCGAGGTGGTGGCGCTGCTGAGCGACGAACCGCCGCGGGAGTACGGGGACGACCTGGCCGGCGCCTGGCGAGCGGCCCGGCGCGGCAACGACGCGTACGGAGCACGGTGGCGTGCGGAGATCCGCCGGCTGGAGTCGTCACTCGGCGGCGGCACGGGGCACCCGGCGGGACCGTCCGGCGACGACGCCGTCGCGGGGCTCGTCGCCGCGCTCGCGTTCCCTGAGCGGGTGGCGCGGCGGCGCGGGGACGGGGCGTATCTGATGGCTTCCGGCACCGGAGGCCTGCTCGACGCGGGATCGGCTGTGCGCGACGCCCCCTGGCTGGCGGTCGCCGTCGCCGACCGCCCCGCCACCGCCGTGTCCGCGCGGATCAGGCTCGCCGCCGTCCTCGACGAGGACGGCGCCCGCCACGCCGCCTCCCACCTTCTGTCCCGGAGCGAGGATGTCCACTGGGAGGACGGTGACGTGGTGGCCCGGCGCGTGGAGCGCCTGGGTGCGGTCGAGCTGTCCGTACGCCCCTTGAGCACGCCCGACCCCGGGCTGGTGCGAGAGGCGTTGCTGGAGGGCCTGCGGCGGGAAGGGCTCGGGCTGCTGCACTGGACGCGCGAGACGCACGGGCTGCGCGAGCGGCTCGCCTTCCTGCACAGGGTGCTGGGCGCGCCGTGGCCGGACGTGTCGGACGCAGAGCTGCTCGATCGGGCCGATGAGTGGCTGGAGCCGGAGCTGTCCCGCGCCCGGCGGCGGGCGGACCTCGGCCGCATCCAGGCCGGTCAGGCATTGCAGCGGCTGCTGCCGTGGGCGACCGGCGACGCGGCCAGGCTGGACGAGCTCGCGCCGGAGAGGATCGAGGTGCCGAGCGGGTCCCGGATACGGGTCGAGTACGGCGGGGAGCAGCCGGTGCTCGCGGTGAAGCTCCAAGAACTGTTCGGGCTGCGCGAGACGCCTGAGGTCGCCGGTGTACCTGTGGTGGTGCACCTCCTCTCCCCCGCCGGCCGGCCGGCGGCGGTCACCGCGGATCTGGCCTCGTTCTGGCGTGAGGGCTACCGGGCGGTGCGGGCGGAGCTGCGCGGCCGTTATCCGAAGCATCCCTGGCCCGAGGATCCGGCGACGGCGGAACCGACGCGGCACACGAAGGCGCGGCTCAGACCCTGAGCGGTTCGGTACAGCTCAGGCCCTGAGCGGTTCCGGAGCGGGTGCGACGCCCGCAGGGCCGGGGCGGCGGCGTGCCTCCAGCCACAGGGCCGGGGCCAGCAGTCCAAGGCCTGCGACCAGGAACCCCCACGGGAGGTGGGAGGTCATGAGCAGGACCGTACGGCGCTGGGAGGTGACCAGCTCGACTGTGGAGTCGACGTAGTCGGGGCGCATCTTCACATGCCCGGCGAAGGCGGTGACCTTGTCGCGCCCACCGAGCAGGGAGCCGCCGCGCAGTTCCTCCCGGTGGATCTCCTCGCCGTTCACGGGCGCTCCGGTGACTGGTTCCACCCAGAACATGCGCTTGGTGGTGTACCAGCGGGTGGTGCCGGTCTGCTTCTCGAGGGTGGTCGCGTCGATTCCGGGGATGGGCATCCGCTTCGGGTAGGGCACCTTGGTCCAG
This sequence comes from Streptomyces sp. Tu 2975, assembly GCF_009832925.1. Taxonomy (GTDB): domain Bacteria; phylum Actinomycetota; class Actinomycetes; order Streptomycetales; family Streptomycetaceae; genus Streptomyces. The sequence goes on along the minus strand of NZ_CP047140.1, from coordinate 6,000,637 downwards.
GGGATGGTCTGCTCGAAGTAGTACACCTCCAGACCGCGGAACTCCCGGGTGCCCTTGTAGTGGATGGGGGCGGATGTCCGGGCCTGGGCGTCGAAGTACACGTAGTCCCGCTTCTCGGTGAGGAACGGCCACTTGAACTCGATGCCCTCGCGCCGCACCGCGTCGCCGTCGACGGACTCGCCGGTGGCGTGCACCGGCTCCTGGGTGTGCGCGTCGAAGATGTAGCGCTCGGGGATCTGCGACACCATCGCGCCGTCGGGCCCTTGGATGTAGGAGAGGGAGTCCCAGACGACGACGTCGCGGCCCGCGGTGCGTTCGATCCGCTCGGACTCCTCCACGTTGCCCTTGAGGGTCTGCACGATGGTGACCTTCTCGACCTTCTTCGCCTCGAGGGTGCTGTAGTCGAGGAGCGTCGCGGGCTTCGCCTCGAGCACCATCTCCTGGTACTGGCCGGCGGGGATCTTGGCGAGCCGGGGGAAGGCGTACCAGCGCAGCAGCGGGGACAGGGCGGCGAAGAAGACCGCCAGGGCGACGAGTACGAGACCGGCTCTGCTGCGCATGGCGTCCCTCAGTCCTTGGGGCCGGGGACGGTCGTCAGCAGCGGCTCCGGCGAGGTCTCGCCGGCCGGTGCGCCGATCGCCGTGACGGTGAGCACGAGGGCGAGGGCGGCGGCGAGTCCGACGGCGGCGGCGACGAGGGCGCGCATGCTCGGCCTCCCGGAACAGATCTGATAGGTCGTCAGGTGTGGGCACCGTAGCAACGTGACCGGAAGAAGAGAACACACAGCACCGCCCCTGTCCCGGCGGGCGGGGCAGGGGCGGTGCGGGCACAGCCCTCGGTCAGGGGGTCGGCGACGGGGAGGGCGACGGGGTGGTGCTCGCCGGTGCCGTCACCTGCAGTTCGATGTCCAGGCTGCCGCCGCCGGGAGCGGTGAGCCGGAGGACGAAGGTGCCCTGGTTGTCGTCGGCGAAGACCTTCGGAAGCTCGAGCATGCCGTCGGCGCCGGTGCGGAGGCCGGTCAGAGTGCGGACGACCGTGCCGTCGGACTTCTTGAAGTACGGCCCCTTGTCGTTCTCCGCCCCGGTCTCCTTGGACGCGATCATCGTGGCGGAGACCGCGACACCGGAGGCGGCGACTCCGTCGCATGCGGCCCTGACGCGGATGACGTCCGCGAACTCACCACCGGCGGTGGCCGTCAGGATCGTGGTATCGGTCCGGACGATGCTGTCCGCTTCCCGCTCGGTGACCGTGGCCTTGAACTCGACGCCGGGCAGGGAGCGCTCGACGACGGTGGCCCGCACCGTGAAGGCACCGGTCCTCTCCCCCGCGACCAGCGCCGGGGCGCTGACCGTGCCGTCCGCCCCTGTGGCCACGACCGCCTCGGTCCGGCCATCGGCGAATCGGGTGTCGGTGTCACCGACGATCATGAACCGGACCGCCACCTTGACGACGGGCTTCCCCTTCGCGTTCTCGGCGCGGACCGTGACCCGCTCGGTGAACTTCCGCCCGGCCACGGCCGTCAGCGGCCCGGTGCCGGCGTCCTCGATACGGCTCACGGGAGCGGGGGCCGGAGTGGCCGTCGGAGGCGGGGTCGGCGTGGGCGTCGGCGTGGGCGTCGGCGTGGGGGTGGGAGTCGACGGGCCCGGCGTGGGGCTCGGCGTCGGCTTCGGCGTGGGAGTCGACGGGCCCGGCGTAGGGGTGGGCCTCGGCGTCGGCAGCGGGCCCGAGCTGTCGGGACCGTCGCCCACCGGCAGAACGCCCGCCCCGTCGGGGACCTGGTGGGCGCCGCGCTTGTAGTACTCGAACCAGGACAGCACCGTGCGCAGGTATTCCCGCGAGTGGTTGTAGCCGAGGATCGCCTGGTCGAGGTCGTCCTTGTTGCCGAGGTCGCGGCCGTTGGCACACAGATAGCGGCCCGCGGCGAGCGCCGCGTCGTAGATGTTGTTGGGGTCCTTGCGGCCGTCGGCGTTGGCGTCCTGGCCCCAGGTCGCCCACGTCTGCGGGATGAACTGCATCGGCCCGACGGCACGGTCGTGCACCTTGTCGCCGTCGTAGGCGCCGTTGTCGGAGTCGGAGATGTTCGCGAAGCCGACACCGTTGAGGACGGGGCCGAGGATCGGGGTGAGCGTCGTGCCGTTCGCGTCGACCCTGCCGCCCCTGGCCTGCCCCGACTCGACCTTGCCGATGGCGGCGAGCAGCTGCCAGGGCAGCCGGCAGGCCGGGTCGGACGCGGCGATGGTCTGCTCGGCCTGCTTGTAGGCGGCGAGGACGGATGCGGGTATACCGGCCTCACCCACGCCGAGTTCCGGCAGATCGCCCGAAGTGCCGGGCTTGTCGGGTGTGTTCAGCGGCGGGAGGTCCGTGTAGTACGGGGAGTTTCCGGTCACCGGTGTTCCGGGCGGCGGGGCCGCGTCCGACGCCTCCTGCCCGGTGCCCGAGACGGCGGACGTGACTCCGGGCGCCTGTGACGCCGAGAGTGCGGCCACGGCAGCGGCGGCAACCGCCGTCGTCGTCGCCCCCCTGCGCAGCCGGCGGCCGAATTGCGCTGCCATACGTCTGTCCCCTCCCCATCAGCTGCTGTACGCGCTCCCCAGCGCGGACTCACGTGACCCTAGTGCACCTTGAGACATCGGGACACCGTGCACTGACCGGTTTTCACTACTTCGCCACCTCCTGCTCGTCGCCGGATTCCGGACGCCCATCGCCGCAGGGCATCACGCATACTGGGCCCACTGATCAACACCGGCCACAGGGGGCGTCGCCATGCCGTTCACCATCAGTCACGCCGCGGCGGTGCTGCCGGGTCTGCGGAGGAACGGGACAGCGCGCGGTCGGCTGTACGCGTCGGCACTCGTCCTCGGGTCGTTCGCACCGGACACCACGTACTTCGCGGCGAGTCTCCTTCCCGACGCGATGGGCTACGGGGAGGTGACGCACGGGGTGTTGGGCGTGCTGACCGTCGACGTCGCCATCACCGGGGTACTCGCCTGCCTTTGGTTGCTGATGCGGGACCCGCTCGTCGCGCTGCTGCCGACGGCACAGCAGGGGCGGGTGTACACACTGCTGCGCGGGCGGCCCAGGGTCCGGCCGCCGGTCACCGCGGCCCTGTGGTTCTACGTCTCGGCGGTGATCGGGGCCAGTACGCATGTCGTGTGGGACGCGTTCACCCACTTCGACCGGTGGGGGGTGCGGATGATGCCGGTCCTCGGGGAGGTCGTCGCGGGCTTCCCGCTCTACACGTACACGCAGTACGGCAGTTCGGCCGTGGCGCTCGTCGCGCTGGTGTGGTTCACGGCGTCGGCGCTGCGGCGTGCGCCAGCGTCACCGGAGGCGCCCGTGATGCTGCTCGGCCGTCGGGCCCGGCTGCTGGCGGCAGGGTTCATCGCGGTGTGCGTGCTGGCGGGTGTCGCGCACCGGTGTGTGCGCTGGTACCAGTACTGGGGCCGGATCGAGACGCCGCTCGACATCATCCCGACAGCATGCTTCGGGGCGGGGGCGGGGCTGGCCGTGGGGCTGGTGCTCTACGCCACGGCTGTGCGGGTGCGTGGGCGCGGACGGGGACCGGTTCCTGAACCCTCCGAGGCGCCGCCGCTGCCTGAGCGGGGTGTGCGTCAGGGGTGACGGGTCCCTGAGGCCCGGTGCGCCGAGGTGACGGCCCGGTGCGCCGAGGTGACGGGCCGGTCTTCGAACACGAGCGGCGGCACGCCCCCACCCGGGGGCGTGCCGCAGGCGTCAGTGGGCTGCCGATTCCCAGTCCGTGCCCGAGCCGACCGAGACGTCCAGCGGGGCGCGGAGCGATACGGCCGAGGACATCTCGTGGCGCACCAGTGTCTCGACCTGCTCGCGCTCGCCGGGGGCGATCTCCAGGACGATTTCGTCGTGGACCTGGAGCAGCAGCCTGGACGACAGCTCCGCGTCCCTCAGTGCCCGGTCCACGTTGAGCATGGCGACCTTGACGATGTCCGCCGCGGTGCCCTGGATCGGTGCGTTGAGCGCCATCCGCTCGGCGGACTCGCGCCGCTGCCGGTTGTCGCTGTTGAGGTCGGGGAGATACCGGCGACGGCCGAGCATCGTCGCCGTGTAGCCGGTCGCCCGCGCCTCGTCGACGACGCGCCGCAGGTAGTCCCGCACGCCACCGAACCGCTCGAAGTAGGTGTCCATCAGGACCCGTGCCTCGGCGGGCTCGATGCCCAGCTGTTGGGAGAGGCCGAACGCCGAGAGCCCGTAGGCCAGCCCGTACGACATCGCCTTGATCTTGCGGCGCATCTCCGCGTCGACGGCGGACCGCTTGACCGAGAACACCTGGGAGGCGACGGTCGTGTGCAGGTCCTCGCCGGAGGTGAACGCCTCGATCAGGCCCGCGTCCTCCGACAGGTGGGCCATGACCCGCAGTTCGATCTGGCTGTAGTCGGCCGTCATCAGGGATTCGTAGCCCTCGCCGACGACGAATCCACGCCGGATCGCGCGGCCCTCGTCCGTCCTCACCGGCACGTTCTGCAGGTTCGGGTCGGTGGAGGAGAGGCGCCCCGTTGCGGCGACGGTCTGGCTGAACGTGGTGTGGATGCGGCCGTCGGCGGCGATGGTCTTGATCAGGCCCTCGACCGTCGAGCGGAGCCTGGCCTGCTCGCGGTGGCGCAGCATGATGACGGGCAGCTCGTGCTCCGTCTGCGCGGCGAGCCACGCGAGCGCGTCGGCGTCCGTGGTGTAGCCGGTCTTGGTCTTCTTCGTCTTCGGCAGGTTCAGCTCGCCGAAGAAGACCTCCTGGAGCTGCTTGGGGGACCCGAGATTGAACTCGTGCCCCACCGCCGCGTGCGCCTCCTTCACGGCCTGCTGCACGGCGCCCGCGAACTGCTGCTCCATGGCCTCGAGGTGGGCGCGGTCGGCGGCGATGCCGTGCCGCTCCATCCGGGCCAGCAGCAGGGAGGTGGGCAGTTCGACGTCGTGCAGGAGCTCGACGGCGCCGACCTCCTTCAGCTTCCCGCCGAACGCCTCGCCGAGATCCAGGACGGCGCGGGCCTGGGACATCAGCGCGTCGGCCTCGGCCTGCTCGTCGCTGCCGAACGCCAGCTGCCCGTCCGCGGCGGCGGGTGCCAGCTCACGGTGCAGGTACTCGATGGACAGGGCGTCCAGGGCGAACGAACGGCGGCCGGGCTTGACCAGGTAGGCGGCGAGCGCCGTGTCCATGGTCACGCCGGCGATCTCCCAGCCGTGCTCGGGGAAGACCCGCAGTGCGTCCTTGGCGTTGTGCATGACCTTCGGGCGGGACGGGTCGGAGACCCACGAGGCGAACGCCCGCTCGTCGGACTCGTCGAGCTGGGTCGTGTCGAACCAGGCGGCCTTGCCGTCGGCGGCCGCCAGCGCGACCTCGCTGACGCTGCCGACGCCCAGCGCCCAAGCGGAGACGGTGGCCACGCCGAGCGGCTGCTTGCCGTGCTGCTCCAGCCAGTACGCCAGCTCGCCGGCGCCGAGCACGGTCCCGTCCAGCTCCACACCCGCCTCGGGGGCCGGCGGCTCCTCCTCCGCGGCTCCGGGGTCGACCGCGAGCAGCCGCTCCCGCAGGCTGGGGTTACGGATCTCCAGGACCTCGAGGAAGCCCTTCAGCGCGGTCCGGTCGTAGGGTGCGCGCTCCAGGTCGGTGACGGCCTTCGGCAGTTCCACGTCGCGCACGAGCTCCGTCAGGTGGCGGTTGAGCTTGACGGCCTCCAGGTGGTCGCGCAGCGCCTGGCCGACCTTGCCCTTGACCTCGTCCGCGCGCTCGACGAGCGCCGCGAACGAACCGAACTGGCTGATCCACTTCGTGGCGGTCTTCTCACCGACGCCGGGGATGCCGGGCAGGTTGTCGGACGGGTCGCCGCGCAGTGCGGCGAAGTCCGGGTACTGCTGCGGGGTGAGGCCGTACTTCTCCTCGACCTTCGCCGGGGTGAAGCGGGTCAGCTCGGAGACGCCCTTGGTCGGGTACAGCACGGTGGTGTGCTCGCTGACCAGCTGGAACGAGTCCCGGTCGCCGGTGACGATCAGCACCTCGAAGCCCGCGGCCTCAGCCTGGGTGGCGAGGGTGGCGATCACGTCGTCCGCCTCGAAGCCGTCGATCGCGAACCGCTCGGCGTTCATCGTGTCGAGGAGCTCGCCGATCAGCTCGACCTGGCCCTTGAACTCGTCGGGCGTCTTGGAGCGGTTCGCCTTGTACTCCGGGAAGTCGGCCGACCGCCAGGTCTTGCGGGAGACGTCGAAGGCCACCGCGAAATGGGTGGGCGCCTCGTCACGCAGGGTGTTCGCCAGCATCGACGCGAAGCCGTAGATCGCGTTGGTCGTCTGGCCGCTCGCGGTCGTGAAATTCTCCGCGGGCAGCGCGAAGAACGCCCGGTACGCCAGGGAGTGCCCGTCCATGAGGAGCAGGCGCGGTCGGTTGTCTGCCGTCTTCTTCGATGCTGTCTCAGCCACGACCCCGATCCTGCCATGCACCGCTGACATTCCCGACCGCCCGGCCTTGGCTCACCGCTTGTCGGAGGCCCGTGACAGGATCGGGTACGTACGGCAGATGTATCGCACAGGCACGGCTCGAAGGAGAGCGTGATGGCCAGCAAGCCGCCCGCAGGGGACCCGGTCCAGGACGCCCCGCAGGTCGCGGCCCCGCAGCACGCGGCGGCCGGCCTGCCCGCCATCGGCCACACCCTGCGCGTCGCGCAGCAGCAGATGGGAGTGGGCCGCACCGCCCGCACCCTGATGAAGGTCAACCAGAAGGACGGCTTCGACTGTCCCGGTTGCGCCTGGCCGGAGGGCGACAAACGCCATGTCGCCGAGTTCTGCGAGAACGGCGCGAAGGCGGTCGCGGAAGAGGCGACCCTGCGCCGGGTGACGCCCGACTTCTTCGCCGCGCACCCGCTCCCCGATCTCGCGAGCCGCAGCGGCTACTGGCTGGGGCAGCAGGGCCGGATCACGCAGCCGATGTACCTTCCCGAGGGCGCCGAGAGGTACGAGGCGGTGACCTGGGAGCGCGCCTTCGCGATCATCGCGGAGGAACTGCGCGCGCTCGGATCCCCGGACGAGGCGCTGTTCTACACCTCCGGCCGCACCAGCAACGAGGCGGCGTTCCTGCTGCAGCTGTTCGCCCGCGAGTTCGGCACGAACAATCTGCCCGACTGCTCCAACATGTGCCACGAGTCCTCCGGCTCGGCGCTCACGGAGACCATCGGCGTCGGCAAGGGCAGCGTCTCGCTGGAGGATCTGCACCAGGCGGACCTGATCATCGTCGCCGGGCAGAACCCGGGCACCAACCACCCCCGGATGCTCAGCGCGCTGGAGCGGGCCAAGGCCTCCGGCGCGAAGATCATCTCGGTGAATCCGCTCCCCGAGGCCGGTCTCGAGCGGTTCAAGAACCCGCAGACCCCGCGCGGCATGCTCAAGGGCACCGCACTGAACGACCTCTTCCTCCAGATCCGCATCGGCGGCGACCAGGCCCTGTTCCGTCTCCTCAACAAGCTGATCCTGGAGACCGGGGGCGCGGTCGACGAGGAGTTCGTACGCGAGCACACCGAAGGCTTCGAGGACTTCGCGGCCGCGGCGCGGGCCGCCGACTGGGATGCCACGCTCGCCGCGACGGGCCTCGGCCGTGACGAGATCGAGCAGGCCCTGCGGATGGTGCTCGACTCCCGCCGCACCATCGTCTGCTGGGCGATGGGCCTCACCCAGCACAAGCATTCCGTCGCCACCATCCGCGAGGTCGTCAACTTCCTTCTGCTGCGCGGCAACATCGGCCGCCCTGGCGCGGGCGTCTGCCCCGTCCGAGGGCACTCCAACGTCCAGGGTGACCGCACCATGGGCATTTTCGAGCGCCCCGCCCCCGCCTTCCTGGACGCCCTGGAGAAGGAGTTCGGCTTCGCCCCGCCGCGTCACCACGGACTCGACGTCGTGCGGTCCATCGAGGCGCTGCGCGACGGGAAGGCGAAGGTGTTCTTCGCCATGGGCGGCAACTTCGTGGCGGCGAGCCCCGACACGGAGGTCACGGAGGCCGCGATGCGCCGCGCGCGGCTGACGGTGCACGTGTCCACCAAGCTCAACCGCTCGCACGCGGTCACGGGCCGCAGGGCGCTCATCCTGCCCACCCTCGGCCGTACCGACAAGGACATCCAGACGGGCGGCAGGCAGGTGGTGACCGTCGAGGACTCGATGGGCATGGTCCACGCCTCCCGCGGCAACCTCACCCCCGCGAGCCCCCACCTGCTGTCCGAGCCCGCGATCGTCGCCCGGATGGCCCGCGCCGTCCTCGGCTCCTCCTCCACCACGCCGTGGGAGGACTTCGAACAGGACTACAGCACGATCCGCGACCGGATCGCCCGCGTGGTGCCCGGCTTCGAGGACTTCAACGCGAAGATCGCCCGCCCCGGCGGCTTCACCCTGCCGCACGGCCCGCGCGACGAGCGCCGCTTCCCCACCGCCACAGGCAAGGCCAACTTCACCGCCGCCCCCGTCGAGTACCCCGAGATCCCCGAGGGCCGGTTGCTGCTGCAGACCCTGCGCTCGCACGACCAGTACAACACCACGATCTACGGTCTCGACGACCGCTACCGCGGCATCAAGGGCGGCCGCAGGGTCGTCCTGGTCCACCCGAGGACGCCCGCGAGCTCGGCCTGGCCGACGGCTCGTACGCCGATCTGGTCGGCGAATGGAAGGACGGCGTGGAGCGGCGGGCCCCCGGCTTCCGCGTCGTCCACTACCCCACCGCACGCGGCTGCGCCGCCGCGTACTACCCGGAGACCAATGTGCTGGTCCCGCTGGACTCCACCGCCGACACCAGCAACACCCCCGCCAGCAAGTCCGTGATCGTACGTCTGGAACAATCACCAACCGTCTAAGCGTTCGCTCAGGCAGCAGGACGAGCAGACGACCACAGGACCAGACAGTCATACGATCGGAGCCGGCATGGGCGAGCAGACCACCGTGAAGTTCCCGCAAGAGGTCATCGACGAGTACGCCGAACTCGGGGTGGACCTGCCCGCGCTCTTCTCCGCCGGACACCTCGGCGAGCGCATGGGCGTACAGATCATCGAGGCCGCTGCGGACCGGGTCGTCGGCACCATGCCCGTCGAGGGCAACACCCAGCCGTACGGCCTGCTGCACGGCGGCGCCTCCGCCGTCCTCGCCGAGACCCTCGGCTCCGTCGGCTCCATGCTGCACGGTGGCCCCTCCAAGATCGCCGTCGGCGTGGACCTCAACTGCACCCACCACCGCGGCGCCCGCTCCGGAATGGTCACCGGGGTCGCCACCCCCGTCCACCGCGGCCGCTCCACCGCCACCTACGAGATCGTGATCACCGACGAGCGCGACAAGCGCGTCTGCACCGCCCGGCTCACCTGCCTGCTCCGCGACGCCCAGGGCTGAACCAGCCTTCGCGCAAGACCCGCAGGACACGGAAAGGGGCCGGAAAGCAGATGCTTCCCGGCCCCTCCCTCATCGCTTCACGGACCGTCAGGCCGCGCCCTCACCGAGGTACGCCGCACGGATCCGGTTGTCCGCCAGCAGATCCGCCGCCGGCCCCGACATCGCGACCTCACCCGTCTCCAGGACGTAGCCGCGGTTCGCCAGACCCAGCGCCTGCGTGGCGTTCTGCTCCACCAGCAGCACCGTCGTGCCCTGCTTGTTGATCTCCTCGATGATCTCGAAGATCTGCTGCACGATCAGCGGCGCGAGACCCATCGACGGCTCGTCCAGCAGCAGCAGCTCCGGCTTGCCCATCAGGGCACGGCCGATCGCCAGCATCTGCTGTTCACCGCCCGACAGCGTGCCCGCCTGCTGCGAACGCCGCTCGGCCAGACGCGGGAAGAGCGTGAACACCCGGTCCATCTCGGCCATGTCGACCGAGCTGAAGCGGTACGCGCCCATCTCCAGGTTCTCCCGCACGGTCATCGTCGAGAAGACCCGCCGGCCCTCCGGCACATGACCGATGCCGAACCGCACGAGCTCGTGCGACTTGATGCCGTCGATCCGCTCACCGCGCAGCAGCACCTCACCGTGGCGCGGCTGGAGCATGCCCGAGACGGTGCGCAGCGTCGTCGTCTTGCCCGCGCCGTTACCGCCGAGCAGGGCCACGATCTCACCCTTGCGCACGGTCAGGTCGATGCCCTTGATGGCCTCGATGGCGCCGTAGAACACGCGCATGCTCTTCAGTTCGAGCAGCGTTTCTTCCGAAGTGCCCGCCGTACCGGCGTCCTTCTGCAGCTCAGTCGTGGTGCTCACTTGCCGCTCTCCTCGTCCGCCGTCGTCTCGCCCGGCGCCGTTCCGTCCGACGACTCCGCGTCGGACGACACCTCGTCAGAGGCATCGTCCGCCGCGGACCCGTCCGAAGCAGGCTCGTCAGAACCCGGCTCGTCCGAACCCGAGTCCTCGGAAGCGGGCTCGTCCGAACCCGGCTCCTCGGACGTGGACCCGGCCGACGCCGGCTCCTGCGGACCGTCCGCCGCGTGCTGCTCCGCGATGGCGGCCTGAACCACCTCCGCGTCCTCGGCCGACGCGCCCAGATAGGCCTCGATCACCGCCGGGTGCTGCTGCACCTCGCTCGGCGTCCCCTCGGCGATCTTCTTGCCGAAGTTGAGCACCATCACCCGGTCCGCCACGGACATCACCAGACGCATGTCGTGCTCGATGAGCAGCACGCTGATGCCCAGCTCCGTGTTGATGCGTCGGATCAGCTGCTCCAGCTCCAGCTTCTCCGTCGGGTTCGTACCGGCGGCCGGCTCGTCCAGCAGCAGCACCTGCGGATCCGTGGCCAGCGCCCGCGCGATCTCCAGACTGCGCTGGTCGCCGTACGACAAGCTGCCCGCGATCTCGTTGAGCTTGTCCTCCAGGCCCACGAACTTCAGCAGCCGGTGCGCACGCTCGTCACTGAGCCGCTCCGCCTTACCCGCGTTCGGCAGACCCAGCATGATCGAGACGGGGCCGGCCTTCAGCCGGGTCTCCGCCGCGATCTTGACGTTCTCCAGCGCCGTCAAGGCACCGAACAACCGGATGTTCTGGAACGTACGCGCCACACCCACACGGTTGACGATGTGCGGCTTGCTGCCCAGCAGGGACTTCTCGTCGCCGTCCTTCGAACGGAAGACGATCTTGCCCTCCTGCGGGGTGTACGCCCCGGTGAGCGAGTTGAACAGCGAGGTCTTACCCGCACCGTTCGGCCCGATCACCGCCAGGACCTCGCCCCGGCACATGTTGACGTCCACATGGTCCAGACAGGTCAGCCCGCCGAACCGCAGCGTCACATCCGACGCCTGCAGCACCAGATCGGTACCACCGGCCGAAGGCTGCGCACCGGCCGTCGCGTCGCTCTTCACGTCCGTGCTCATCAGACCTTGCCTCCCGCCGGCTCGGACATCGCGTCCGCGTCGCCGATGCCTTCCTCAGCCATCTTCAGCTCACGCTGCCTTCGCCGGGACGGCCAGACACCTTGAGGCCGGTAGATCATCATGATCACCAGCAGCGCGCCCAGATACATGTACCGGTCGGACGGGTCCACCCAGTCCTTCAGCGCCTCCGGCAGCCACACCAGGATCGCCGTACCGATCAGCACACCCGGGATCGAACCCATACCGCCGAAGATGACGTAGGCCAGGATCAGGATCGACTGCAGAAGCGGGAAGACCTCCGGGTTGATGTACCCGTACTTACTGGTGAAGATCACACCCGCGACACCCGACGTCGACGCGCCGATCGCGAACGCCATCAGCTTGAACTGCACCGTGTTGACGCCGTTCGCAGCGGCCGCGATCTCGTCCTCACGGATCGCCGTCCAGGCACGTCCCACCCTCGAGTGCTCGAGACGCGAGAACAGGATGATCACCAGGACGATGAAGAAGACCAGCAGGTACCAGTAAGGCAGCGGCTTGATCGACCACTTGTACTCGAAGCCCGCGAAGTCGATCGAGAAGTCCGGGATCAGCCGGGCACCCTGCGGACCGCCCGTGATCCCGTCCGCGTTCTTCGCCACCAGGTAGATGATCTCGTGGAAACCGAGCGTCACGATCGCCAGATAGTCACCCCGGAGCCGAAGCGTCGGAGCACCCAGCAGCAGACCACAGATCAGACACGTGATCACCGCGACGGGGATGACCCAGAAGTTGTTCAGCACCACCGGAGGCTCGATCGGAAGCCGGCCCGTCCAGTACGCCGTCGAGTAGGCACCCACGGCGAAGAAGGCGAAGAAGCCCAGGTCCAGCAGACCCGCCCAGCCGATCACCACGTTGAGGCCGATCGCCAGCAGCGCGAAGATCGCGATCTGGTCCACCAGCACCGTCTGCCAGGTCCGCTCAAGACCCGACGGAATGACCAGGACCAGGATCAGCAGGAGGGCGATGCCACCCAGCTTCACCCGCTTGTCGGTCCGCAGCCGCTCCCGCAGGGTGCCCACCGGGCCACCGGAGACAGCCGAACCCGCCGACTCCTTGGCCTTCGTGACCGCACCCTTGATCGGCGCCGCCGCGAACTCCCGCAGCGCCCACACACCGACCGTAAGACCCAGGCACACCCACAGGTTGGGGCCCGTGAACGTGTCCTTGATCGAGAAGAAGATGTCACGCGTGTTGCCCTGCTCGCCCGTCACCAGGGCCAGCAGCACACCCAGGGCGATCATCGCCCACAGACGGGAGAAACGCTCCGACTGGTACCACGCCGTACGGCGCAGCTTCGACGCCGCAGACGGCGTCAGGTTCTTCGAGGTGTCGACCGTACTCATGCCGCCCTCCCCACTCGCTCACCGAGGATGCCCATCGGGCGGAACATCAGCACAAGAATCAGCACGACCATGGCCGAGACGCTGCGCCACTCGTCACCGAGCAGCGGCACCGTCATCGTCTCCACGATGCCGATCAGAATGCCGCCGAACATCGCACCGCGGATGTTGCCGATGCCGCCCACGACGGCCGCGGCGAACGCGGTGATACCGGGTATGAAGCCCATCGTGTACGACACCTGGTTCAGGTTGGCGAACAGGAAGCCCGCCACACCGCCCAGCACACCGCCGATGATGAAGGTGCGGGAGATGACCTTGTCGATGTCGACGCCCATCAGGCCGGCGACCTCGGCGTCCTGGGCGACCGCGCGGATGCCCTTGCCGAGCTTCGTGCGGGTCACCAGCAGGTCCAGCGCGACCATCATGACCACGGCCGTCGCGAACTGGAGCATCTGAGTGATGTTCACACCCGCGCCGAACAGCGAGAACACGGTGTGGTTGTCGTACATCTCCGGCAGCGGCAGCGGGTCACGCCCGAACAGCTTGCCGGCCAGGTTGTACAGGAAGAACGAGGCGCCGATCGCGGTGATCAGGAAGATCAGCCGCGGCGCGCCACGTCTGCGTAGTGGTCGGTACGCGACCTTCTCCAGGCCGTACGCCGTGACGCCGCCGAACAGCGCCGACCCCGCCATGGCGAGAGCGACAAAGCCGATGGACGCCAGAGCGGACGGGTTGTCCCCCGGACTGACCAGCTGAAGGACGATGAGGCTGCCGTAGGCGCCGAGCATGAAGACCTCGCTGTGCGCGAAGTTGATCAGCTGCAGCACGCCGTAGACAAGGGTGTAGCCGATGGCGATGACGGCGTACAGCGAGCCGAGCATCACCCCTAGGACGAGGTAGTCCCAGAATTCCTGAAGGGACATGGAGCAGACTTCCTTGTGGGAGCTGAGCGGGCGGCGGCGCTCGTGGCGACGAGGGCGGCCCGCGGGCGAATCATTCGAAACAGTGGAAGGCACCGGACAGGGAACCGAACGCCCCACTTCGCGGACGGGGGCCGGGAGAACTACCGCCTCCCGGCCCCCTGTCGCGTGGCATCAGCCACTAAGCCCCAGCGTCAGCCGGCCAGCTCGTTGATGTTGCCCTGGTACCCGATCTTGCCGCCCTTGACCTGGTACAGGTAGACGTCGGTGCCGGTGAACTCACCGTTCTCACCGAAGGAGAAGGTCTTCGTCAGGCCCTTGTAGGAAGCCTTCGCCAGCGCGTCACGCAGAGCCTCACGCTCGACGTCCGCACCCGACTTCTTGACCTCGGCGATGATCATGTTGGCGATGTCGTACGCCTCGGCGGAGTACGTACCCGGCGCGCGGCCGAACTCCTTCTGGTAGTCCTCGGCGAACTTCTTCGTGCCCGCCTCGACGGTGGCGTCGGTGCAGGGGCAGGTGAGGAACCAGCTCTCGGAGGCGTCACCCGCGAGCTCGACGAACTTCATGTCGTTCGTACCGTCACCGGAGATCGCCGCGCCCTTGTAGCCGGCGTCCTTGAGCTTCTTCGCGAACGGAGCCGCGTCCTGGTAGTAACCGGCGTAGATCAGCGCGTCGGCCTTGGAGTTGACGACGTCCTTCGCGGTCGCGGAGTAGTCCGGCGTCTTCTGCGGGACGGACTTCTTGACGACCTCGATACCGGCGTCCTTCAGACCCTTCTCGGCGACAGTCGCCAGGCCGACGCCGTAGTCGGTCTTGTCGTCGATCAGGTAGACCTTCTTCGCCTGCAGCTTCTTGGCGTAGTAGGTCGCCATGCCGGCGCCCTGCATGTTGTCGTTGGGGACACCGCGCAGGAAGCTGGTGAAGCCGTTCTCCTTGTCCGTCAGCAGCGGGTTGGTCGCGGACGGCGAGACCGTCACCAGACCGGACTCCGCGTACAGCGGCGAAGAGGTGTTGGTCGGCCCGGAGAAGGCGGGACCCACCACGGCGACGACGCCCTCGTCGTCGATGATCTTCTGCGCGGCGGCCGTGGCCTTGTCCGGCAGACCCTGGTCGTCACCGGCGACGTACTCGAGCTTGAAGTCGAGGTCACCCTTGGCGTTGGCCTGGTCGATGGCCAGCTTCACGCCGTTCTGCATGTTCTCGCCCAGCGCGACGTTGTCGCCGGAGAGCGGACCCTGGAATGCGATCTTCACGGCGCCGTCACCGCTGCCGGAGTCACTGCCGCACCCGGTCAGGGCCAGAGCACCCACGGCCAGCGGTATAGCCATTTTGATGATGGTCTTGTTCAGCACTACGAACCCCTCGGAGCCGCGCGAACGATCTTGTCAGCGGGGGAAGTTGGCATCCCCTCACAGGACACCGCTTGTCCGTGCGGTGTGCGGGGAATGTAATCGGGCGTTCGGGCACACGGATAGGTGACCGGAAGATGTGTGATCGCCCTGTGACCTGAGTCATGTGCCGGAAACAGAACACTCCTTACCGGCGACCGGACATGTCAGCAGTGATCCACAAGTTCCCGACAAACGCGCACATGATCTTCACGACCACATTTCTGCCGCCCCCGGCAACGCTCTGAACTGCGACGTTCCCCCCGCCCCCGTTCACACGACCTGGCCGGAACACACCCCCGCGCAACCTCGCCCCCACGCCGCACAGAGCACCTCCGTCTCACCGGACAGCACCTCTCCGGCCGGGTCGCGTCACCGTAGCGCGGGACGGTCCACCGCGCGGCAGAATCGAAAACGACCTTCACAACTTCCCCCACAACAGCGGCGGGCCCCCGGTCATCAAGTGACCGGGGGCCCGCCGCAATTCCAGCTGTTTGTCCGGTAGGTGACGGTGCCCCACCGCCCGTCCTCCGGACCGCTGAGCGCCCTGCCGCCGACTACTGTCCCTTCGCGGCCTTCTTCTCCTCGGCGTCCTCGATGACCGCCTCCGCCACCTGCTGCATCGACAGCCGACGGTCCATCGACGTCTTCTGGATCCACCGGAACGCCGCCGGCTCCGTCAGCCCGTACTGCGTCTGCAGAATGCTCTTCGCCCGATCCACCAGCTTGCGCGTCTCGAGCCGCTGCGAGAGATCCGCGACCTCCTGCTCGAGCGCCTTGAGCTCGGTGAACCGCGACACCGCCATCTCGATCGCCGGCACGACGTCGCTCTTGCTGAACGGCTTCACCAGATACGCCATGGCACCGGCGTCCCGCGCCCGCTCCACGAGGTCGCGCTGCGAGAACGCGGTGAGCATCAGGACCGGCGCGATGGACTCCTCCGCGATCTTCTCCGCCGCGGAGATCCCGTCGAGCACGGGCATCTTCACGTCGAGAATCACCAGATCCGGCCGGTGCTCCCGCGCCAGCTCCACGGCCCGCTGCCCGTCACCGGCCTCGCCGACGACCGAGTACCCCTCCTCCTCGAGCATCTCTTTGAGATCGAGCCGGATGAGTGCCTCGTCCTCGGCGATGACGACACGTGTCGTCAGGGGCGGGACGTGCGACTTGTCGTCGTCATCGGCGGCGGGCTGGGGCGACTCGGGGGCGGTCACGGGGCTCCTCGTTTCAAGGCAGGGTGCTCGACAAGAGCCTACCGAGCGGCGGCGGACAGCGCGGACCCGGTACACTCCCTTGCAGCTCCCACCCTGCCCGGTTGGAGGAACTGGTCAGACTCGCGGCACTCAAAATGCCGTGCCTTAGGGCATGTGGGTTCGAATCCCACACCGGGCACCGAAGCGGACGTTCACCTTCTCGTGAATGTCCGCTTTTCGCTGCTCAGGGCGGGGGTGAATGGCTGAATGTAATTCCATGCACTTTCACCCGCCCGGAACACGTCACCGGGCGATCACGCTCCTTCGGGCCGGTGCCGCGAACGCTCATGTCGCACGCATACTCGATGTTCCCAGCGGCACAGTCAGCTACTGGAAGCACTCTTCTGCGACGACACATGGCCAGGACTCATGGACGCCTGCGAGGACGCCATGCGAAACGTCTTCCGCAACAACGCGGTGTGCCGGGTGCAGCGCAAGGGGAGCCATGAAATGAAGCTCTACTCGAAGCACCTGTGGTGCCTGTTCCCCCAGCACGGCCCCGGCAGAAAGCACGAGCGCAAGATCACTCTTGAGCCCTGGCAACAGGAGATTCTCGACGCTCACCCGTGGGAGTTCGTCCGAGGGCTCGTCCATTCCGACGGCTGCCGGAACGTGAACTGGACCACTCGGCTCGTCAAGGGGGAGCGCAAGCGCTACGAGTACCCCCGGTACTTCTTCACCAACGTCTCCGACGACATCCGGCAGCTCTTCACCGACACACTCGACAAGCTCGGCGTCGAGTGGACGTGCTGCGCCCGCAACGGCAGCCCTTACAACATTTCCGTGGCCCGACGCACGTCCGTCGTCCTCATGGACGCGCACGTCGGGCCGAAGTACTGAACCTCCCCCGCCGCTACAGGCTCTCGCCGATGCGGTGCACGCGGACCAGGTTCGTCGAGCCCGCGACGCCCGGCGGGGAGCCGGCCGTGATGACCACGATGTCGCCCCGCCGGCAGCGGCCGATGCGCAGCAGTTCCTCGTCGACCTGGGCGACCATCGCGTCCGTGGACTCGACGTGCGGGCCGAGGAAGGTCTCGACGCCCCAGGTGAGGTTGAGCTGGGAACGGGTGGCGGGTCGGGAGTGAAGGCGAGGAGGGGATCGGGGAGCGGTAGCGGGAGAGGCGCTTGACGGTGTCGCCGGACTGGGTGAAGGCGACGAGGAACTTGGCGCCGAGGAAGTCGCCGATCTCGGCGGCCGCGCGGGCCACGGCGCCGCCCTGCGTGCGGGGCTTGTTCCGGTCGGTCAGCGGAGGGAGGCCCTTGGCGAGGACGTCCTCTTCCGCCGCGATGACGATGCGGGCCATGGTGCGGACCGTTTCGACCGGGTACTTGCCGACGCTGGTCTCGCCGGAGAGCATCACCGCGTCCGTGCCGTCGATGACGGCGTTGGCGACGTCGGAGGCTTCGGCGCGGGTGGGGCGGGAATTGTCGATCATCGAGTCGAGCATCTGGGTGGCGACGATGACCGGCTTGGCGTTGCGCTTTGCGAGCTTGATGGCCCGCTTCTGCACGATCGGTACCTGTTCCAGGGGCATTTCGACGCCGAGGTCGCCGCGGGCGACCATGATTCCGTCGAACGCGGCGACGATGTCGTCGATGTTCTCGACCGCTTGCGGCTTTTCGACCTTGGCGATGACGGGGAGGCGGCGGCCTTCCTCGTCCATGACGCGGTGGACGTCGTCGATGTCGTTGCCGCTGCGGACGAAGGAAAGCGCGATGACGTCGGCGCCGATGCCGAGCGCCCAGCGGAGGTCTTCGATGTCTTTTTCCGAGAGGGCCGGGACGGAGACGGCCACGCCGGGGAGGTTGAGGCCCTTGTGGTCGGAGACCATGCCGCCTTCGACGACGGTCGTCGTGACGCGGGGGCCGTCGATGGCGGTGACCTCGAGGGCGACCTTGCCGTCGTCGACGAGGATGCGCTCGCCGCGGCTGACGTCGGAGGCGAGTCCCTGGTAGGTGGTGCCGCAGATGTGGCGGTCGCCCTCGATGTCCTCGGTGGTGATGGTGAAGGTGTCGCCGCGTTCAAGCAGTACGGGTCCCTCGCGGAAGCGGCCGAGGCGGATCTTCGGGCCTTGAAGGTCCGCGAGGATGCCGACGCTGCGGCCGGTTTCGTCGGAAGCCTTTCGTACGTGGTGGTAGCGCTCCTCGTGGTCGGCGTAGGTGCCGTGGCTGAGGTTGAAGCGGGCGATGTCCATTCCGGCGTCGACGAGTGCCTTGATCTGCTCGTACGTGTCGGTTGCGGGGCCCAGGGTGCAGACGATTTTTGCTCGGCGCATGTTTCGAGCCTATGGCTTACCGGTCGGTAGAGAATTGGGCGTGCGTGACTACTCAACAACCTTTGCATGAAGGGCTATTGACAAGTGTTGAATTGTGCGCAGGGGTGCTCGGATGAGCAGGGGGCGCCGTCCGCTCACAATTTCGGCGGCGTCATGGTGAAGCGCGCGTTCACCTGGGCGTAGACGGTCTGGCGCTGTGGTTCGAGGTCGAGGGCGGGTGCGGCCTCCGCGCCGGCGGCTCCGGCGAAGCCTCGTGCGCTGCCGGGCGGGGCGGGCATCGCGTAGCGGGGCGGGGCGGCTTCGGCTCCGATGTCGGCGAGTTCGACGAGGGCGGAGAGCCGGCCGCCGATGGCTTCGGCGTATTCACGGGCGCGCTGGACGGCTTCTCGTACGGCTTGGCGCCGGGCTTCACCGTGGGCGGGCGAGTCGGGGCGCAGTGACCACCAGGGCCCGTTGACGTGGGTGAGTTCGAGGTCGGCGAGGCGGGTGGTGAGCTCGCCGAGGGCGGTGAAGTCGCTCAGTACGGCGGTGATGTGGACGCGGCCGTGGTAGGCGTGGATGCGTTCGCCGCGGCCGTGCTGGGTGACTTGGGGTGTGACGGAGAAGGCTCCGGTCTCGAGCTTTTCGACCGCCTGGCCGTACGACTTGACGAGGTCGAGCGCGGCGGCGTTGCGGCGGGTGAGGTCTTCGAGGGCGGTGCGCCGGTCCTTGCCGCGGGCGCTGATGGTGATGCCGATGCGGGCGATCTCGGGGTCGAATTCGATGCGTGCCTCGCCGCGTACGGCGACGCGTGGTTGTTCGGGGGTGGCGTACGGGGCGGTGGGCGCGGGGGTGTGGCGTCGTCCATGGGTGTCTCCCTCGTGCGGCGGGCCGGTCGTCCCACTTTCGCATCCGGGTCGGACAGTCGGGTCCGGCAGCCGGATCCGGCAGCCGCGGTCGGGAGGCGGGATCGGCAGCCGCGGTGGGGAGGCGGGATCGGCAGCCGCCGTGGGGAGGCGGGATCGGGAGGCGGCTCCGGTGGCCGGCCCGAGCCCCGGCCGGACATCGGATCGAAACCTGGCAGGGGTGTTGCGGGGGTGGCGATTGGGCCAGAATCTACGCGCGTTGTGCATGTGATCGAGGGAGACGAAATGCCGCTGAACCGTAGGACGTTCCTGGAGCGGACGGCCGCCGCCGGGGCGGGTGTCGCTGTCGCGGGTGCCGCTGCCGCGCCCGCGGTGGCCGAGGAGCGGGGCAAGGACCATGGGCGCGGACGTCCGCAGAAGCGATACTCGTT
The DNA here is from genome assembly GCF_009832925.1 of Streptomyces sp. Tu 2975. Lineage (GTDB taxonomy): Bacteria > Actinomycetota > Actinomycetes > Streptomycetales > Streptomycetaceae > Streptomyces. The sequence goes on along the minus strand of NZ_CP047140.1, from coordinate 5,980,803 downwards.
CACCGTGCTGGGGACGACCGATCTGCACGGGAATGTCTTCAACTGGGACTACTTCACGGACAAGGAGTTCGACGACAAGGCGCACAACGACGTGGGCCTGGCGAAGATCTCGACGCTGGTGAACCGGATCCGTGAGGAGAAGGGCCGGCGCAACACGCTGCTGATCGACGCCGGTGACACGATCCAGGGCACCCAGCTGTCGTACTACTACGCCAAGGTCGACCCGATCACGGCCGAGCGCGGTCCGGTGCACCCGATGGCGCAGGCGATGAACGCCATCGGCTACGACGCCGCGGCGCTGGGCAACCACGAGTTCAACTACGGCATTCCGGTGCTGCGCAAGTTCGAGGAGCAGTGCGACTTCCCGCTGCTCGGTGCGAACGCGCTGGACGCGAAGACGCTGCGGCCCGCGTTCCCGCCGTACAGCATGCACCGGCTGCGCACGCCGCACGGGCGTGATGTGCGGGTGGCCGTTCTCGGTCTGACGAATCCGGGCATCGCGATCTGGGACAAGCAGAACGTGAGCGGGAAGATGGTCTTCCCCGGCCTGGAGGAGCAGGCGGCGAAGTGGGTGCCGAAGTTGCGCTCGATGGGCGCGGACGTGGTCGTCGTCTCGGCGCATTCCGGTTCCAGCGGCACGTCCTCGTACGGCGACCAGTTGCCGTACGTGGAGAACGCGGCGGGTCTGGTGGCCGAGCAGGTGCCCGGTATCGACGCGATTCTGGTGGGGCACGCGCACACCGAGATACCGGAGTACTTCGTCACCAACAAGGAGACCGGTCAGCAAGTGGTTCTGTCCGAGCCGCTGAAGTGGGGGCAGCGGCTGACGCTGTTCGACTTCGACCTGGTGTGGGAGAAGGGCCGCTGGGTGGTGGAGCGGGTGGGGGCGAAGGTCCTGAACTCGAACACGGTCCCCGAGGACCCGGAGATCACGGGTCTGCTGGGTGACGAGCACAAGAAGGTCGTGGCGTACGTCAACCAGGTCATCGGCACCTCTACGGCGGCGATGTCGACGGCCGACGCGCCGTGGAAGGACGAGCCGATCATCGACCTGATCAACCATGTCCAGGCCGAGACGGTGAAGGCGGCGCTGGCGGGCGGCGAATACGCGGCTCTGCCGGTGCTGTCGCAGGCGTCGTGCTTCTCCAGGACGGCGGCGATCCCGGCGGGCGAGGTGACGATCAAGGACGCGGCGGGGCTGTACCCGTTCGAGAACACCCTCGAGGCGCGGCTGATGACGGGTGCGCAGCTGAAGGAGTACCTGGAGTTCTCGGCCCGGTACTACGTGCAGACTCCGGCGGGGGCGCCGGTGGACACGTCGAAGCTGACGAACGCGAACGGGACACCGGACTACAACTACGACGCCGTGTCGGGTCTGACGTACGAGGTCGACATCGCGAAGCCGGCGGGTTCGCGGATCGTGAAGCTGTCCTTCGAGGGTGCGCCGGTCGACCCGGCTGCGCGGTTCGTGTTCGCCGTGAACAACTACCGGGCGAGCGGGGGCGGCAATTTCCCGCACATCGCCGCGGCGCAGCAGTTGTGGGCGAATTCGGAGGAGATCCGGAACACGATCATCGCGTGGGTGCAGGCGAAGGGTTCGGTGGATCCGTCGGAGTTCGCTTCGGTGGGCTGGAAGCTGACCCGGGACGGCGTGCCGGTGTTCTAGACCTCCCCCGTGGGTTGTCTAGCGCTGTGATTCCAGTGGCGTGATCGGGGGCGTCTGGCCGGGAATGCCGGGCGCCTCCTGCTGCTGGAGGCCGAAGCTGGTGAAAGCGGTGCGGCGGGGCAGCGGGTAGGGCTCCTTGCCGGTCAGTGAGTTGAGGATGCTCGCGCTGCGCCAGGCGGCGAGCCCGAGGTCGGGGGCGCCGACGCCGTGGGTGTGGCGTTCGGCGTTCTGGACGAAGAGGGATCCGCTGACGGCGGGGTCGAGGTCGAGGCGGAATTCGCCGTCGACGAGGGGGCGTCCGGCGCGGTCACGGCGGATGTAGGGGTCGATGCCGGCGAGGAGCCGGGTGAGCGGGCGTTCGCGGTAGCCGGTGGCGAGGACGACGGCGTCGGTGGTGAGGCGGGAGCGGGTGCCCTGCTGGATGTGTTCGAGGTGGAGCTCGACCCGGGTGGTGGCGACGCGGCCGGCGGTGCGGACGGTGACGCCGGGTGTGAGGACGGCGTCGGGCCAGCCGCCGTGGAGGCTGCGGCGGTAGAGCTCTTCGTGGATGGCGGTGATGGTGCCGGCGTCGATGCCTTTGTGGAGCTGCCATTGGCGGGGCAGCAGCTCGCTGCGGACCTTTTCGGGCAGGGCGTGGAAGTAGCGGGTGTAGTCGGGGGTGAAGTGTTCGAGGCCGAGCTTCGAGTACTCCATGGGTGTGAAGGCTTCGGTGCGGGCGAGCCAGTGGATCTTCTCGGCCCCGGCGGGGCGGGCGCGGAGCAGGTCGAGGAAGACTTCGGCGCCGGACTGGCCCGAGCCGATGACGGTGACGTGCTCCGCGGTGAGGAGCCGTTCGCGGTGCTCCAGGTAGTCGGCGGAGTGGAGGACGGGCACGCTGGGGGCATCGGCGAGCGGGCGCAGCGGTTCGGGTACGTACGGCTCGGTGCCGACGCCGAGTGCGACGTTGCGGGTGTAGGCGCGGCCCAGCGCTTCGGCCTCGCCGTCGGCGTCGAGCTGGGTGAAGTCGACCTCGAACAGGTCGCGTTCGGTGTTCCAGCGGACGGCGTCGACCTGGTGGCCGAAGTGCAGGCCGGGGACGTTGTCGCCGACCCAGCGGCAGTACGCGTCGTATTCGGCGCGCTGGATGTGGAAGCGCTCCGCGAAGTAGAAGGGGTAGAGCCGGTCGCGGGCGCGCAGGTAGTTCAGGAACGACCAGGGGCTCGCGGGGTCGGCCAGGGTGACGAGGTCGGCGAGGAACGGGACCTGGAGGGTGGCGCCCTCGATGAGGAGTCCGGGGTGCCACCGGAAGGTGGACCGCTGCTCGAAGAAGGTGGTGGCGAGTCCGCCGGGGACGCCGTGGGCGAGTGCGGCGAGGGAGAGGTTGAACGGGCCGATGCCGACGCCGACGAGGTCGTAGGGGCGGTCGGGTTGCTGGGGCGGTGGTGTGGCGGTCATCGGGGGTGCTGCCTTCCACGAGGTCGGTGAGGGTCTGCAGGGCGCCGTTGGCGGTGTGGGGGTTGAGCAGGGTGGCCTTGAGCCAGAGCCGGCCGTCGGCGCGGGCCCGGCCGAGGACGGCGCGGCCCTGTACGAGCAGGGCGCGCCGGATGTCCGCCGTCTGTTCGTCGCTCGCGCCGTTGGGCCGGAACAGGACGGTGGAGAGGGTCGGCCGTTCGTAGAGCTCCAGGCGCGGGTTCTTGTCGACGAGGTCCGCGAGGTCGTGAGCGGCGGCGCAGGTGCGGTCGACGAGGGCGGCGAGGCCGGTGCGGCCGAGAGCTTTGAGGGTGACGGCGATCTTGAGGATGTCGGGCCGTCGGGTGGTGCGCAGGGAGCGGCCGAGGAGGTCGGGGAGGCCGGCGTCGGTGTCGTCCTCCGCGTTGAGGTATTCGGCGGTGTGGCCGAGCGGCGTGAGGCGGGTCGTGTCGGGTACGGCGAGGAGTCCGGCAGCGACGGGCTGCCAGCCGAGTTTGTGCAGGTCGAGGGTGACGGAGTGGGCGCGTTCCAGGCCGGCGAGGAGGTGGCGACGTTCGGTGCTGAAGAGGAGCGGGCCGCCGTAGGAGGCGTCGACGTGCAGTTCGGCGCGGTGGTGGTCGGCGAGGTCGGCGATCCGGCCGAGGGGGTCGATGCGGCCGGTGTCGGTGGTGCCCGCGGTGGCGACGACGAGGACCGGGCCGTGGAGGCGGGTCAGTGTGTCGTCCAGTGCGGCCGGGTCGTTCAGGGGAACGGTGAGCGGCCGGGGCAGTCCCAGGAGCCACGTGGCGCGGCCGACCGAGTGGTGGGCGCTGTCGTCGCAGACGACCTGGACCGGTGCGCCGCCGCGCTCGCGTGCGAGGAGGAGGGCGAGCTGGTTGGACTCGGTGCCGCCGGTGGTGACGATCGCGTCGGGGGCGGTGTGCCCGGGGTACACCTCCGCCGCGAGTACGCGGGTGACCTGTGCCTCCAGTTCGGAGGACGCGGGTGCCTGGTCCCAGGAGTCCATGGACGGGTTGAGCGCGGAGGCGGCGAGGTCGGCGGCGACGGCCAGTGCGAGGGGCGGCGTGTGCAGGTGGGCCGCGCACAGGGGATCGGCCGGGTCGGCGGCGCCGTGGGCGACGGCGCGGACGAGGGTGCGGAGGGCGGGGGCGGCGCCGGCGCCGTGCTCCGGAAGCACGTCCCCGAGGCTCTGGCGCATCTGTGCGGCGACGGCGTCCGGCCCGCCGGCGGGTACGGGGCCGCCGCGGGCGATCGCGCCTTCGCCGAGTGCGTCGAGCACGAGCGCGAGCAGGGGGCGCAGGGCGTCGGGGCCGGTGATTCCTCCCGCGAGGGGCGGGGTGTTCATGAGGCGGGGTCCTTCGGCGAGGCGCGGGGGGTGTGACACCAGGGGTGTCACCCCACGGTGGCGAGGGGGCCGGCGGGGCGCCCGCAGATCTCAACGATCGGAACCCGAAAGTGGTATCGCCTTGCGTGAGGGAGGGGTTGGGGGCGGGCGGCTGCTACGGGCGGGGTCGGGCCGCTGCGAAGGCTGCCCGGGCAGGCACGTGCCGCCGCGGGGAGCGATACCCAGCGGCGTGGCCGCTGGGCGGGCGCGTCGTCCGCTGCCGGGGGCGCAGCCGATGCGCGGACCGTTTCCCCTACCCGCCCCTCCTCGAAACCGGGCTCCGCCCGGACCCGTACCGCGCTCCGCGCGGTGTTTCGGGGGCTCTGCCCCGGGCCCCGCGCCTCGAACGCCGGCGGGGCTGACAAAGTCAGCCCGCCCGGCGCTGAGGGCACCCCGCGAAGCGCGGTACGCCGCCGGCAGGGCGGTACGGGGGCCCGGGCGAAGCCCGGTTCGGGACATGGGGTTCACCACGGCCGCCAGGCCGTAGGGGCGGGGTGGGGAAGCGTCACGCTCCCCGGACCCGCAGGGCCCTGCGCAGGTCGTCGATCTGGTCGACCAGCTTGCGGCGCAGGGCCGGGAGCATGTCCGTCCCGGCCAGGCATGCCTCCCCCGCGCCCAGCGCCTCGGCGTCGACGGCGTGGACAGGGAAGGCGTAGCGGCCGCAGGCTTCGGCGATGGCCGGGCCGCGGCGGGCGGCGAGGGCGACCGCGTCGGGGTAGAAGCGCGGGACGTACTCGCGTACGAGGTCGGCCTGTTCGGGCTGCCAGAAGCCTTGCGCCGTGGCCGCGAACAGGTAGTTGGACAGGTCGTCGCCGGTGAAGAGCCGGGCCCAGGCCGCGGCCTTGGCCTCGGGTGTGGGGAGGGCGGCGCGGCAGCGGGCCGCGCCTTCCTGTCCGGTGGCGCTGGGGTCGCGTTCCAGTTCGGCGGTGATGGCCGCGTCGTCGGTGGCGCCGAGGACGGCGAGGCGCGTCAGGACGCGCCAGCGCAGTTCGGGGTCGAGCTCGGGGCCGCCGGGGACGCTGCCTTCGGTGAGCCATTCCTGGATGGGCTCCGGCTGGGTGGCGGCGTCGATGTAGTGGCGTACGGCGGTCAGGCGCAGGCCGGGGTCGCTGCCGTCCTCGGTGCGGCGCAGCAGGGCGCGGCTGATGCGGGTGAGGGTGGCGAGCGCGGCGGGGCGCTGGTCGGGGTGAGGTAGCAGTCGGCGATCTGGCCGGCGGCGAAGGTGAGGACGCCTTGGACGATGGCGAGGTCGTTCTCGTGGGGCAGGTGGGTGCCGGCCGTCTCGAGGTAGGCGGTGGGGGCGAGTTCGCCGTCGCGGACCATGTCGCGTGCGGCGTTCCAGACGACGGCCCGGGTGAGGGCGTCGGGGATACCGGACAGCGAGTCGACGACGACGGCCCAGGAGGCGGCGTCGAGGCGGACCTTGGCGTAGGTGTTGTCGCCGTCGTTGAGGACGAGGAGGGCCGGGCGGCGTCCGGGGCGGGGTGCTGTGCTGCCGGTCTCGGGGACGTCGATCTCGAGGCGGTCGCGCAGGACGAGGCGGCCGGGGTCGATGGGGTCGGCGTCGTAGGCGCCGACGGCGATGCGGTGGGGGCGGCTGCCGTCGCGTTCGACGGTGAGTGTCCAGCCGCCCGCGGTGTCCGTGACGGCGGGGGTGAGGGTGTCGACGCCGGTGGTGCGCAGCCATGACTCGGCCCAGGCGTGCACGTCGCGGTCGGTGGCTCCGGCGAGGGAGTCGATGAAGTCGGCGAGGGTGGCGTTGGCGAACTTGTGCCGGGCGAAGTGGGTGTTGATGCCGGCGAGGAAGTCCTTCTCGCCGAGCCAGGTGACGAGCTGGCGCAGGGCGGAGGCGCCCTTGGCGTAGGAGATGCCGTCGAAGTTGAGCATCGCGGAGGCGGTGTCGGGGACGGCTTCGGGGTCGGGGGCGACAGGGTGGGTGGAGGGCCGCTGGTCGGCGTCGTATCCCCAGGACTTGCGGGCGATGGCGAAGTCGGTCCAGGTGTCGGTGAAGCGGGTGGCCTCGGTGAGGGTCTGGTAGCCCATGTATTCGGCGAAGGACTCGTTCAGCCAGATGTCGTCCCACCACTTGAGGGTGACGAGGTCGCCGAACCACATGTGGGCCATCTCGTGGGCGATGACCATGGCGCGCGTCTGGCGCTGGGTGTCGGTGACGGCGGAGCGGTAGACGAATTCGTCGCGGAAGGTGACGAGGCCCGGGTTCTCCATGGCGCCGGCGTTGAATTCGGGGACGAAGGCCTGGTCGTACGAGTCGAAGGGGTAGGGCTCCTCGAACTTCTCGTGGTAGCGGTCGTAGCACTGCCGGGTGATGTCGAGGAGTTCTTCGGCGTCGGCGTCGAGGTAGGGGGCGAGGGACCGGCGGCAGTGGATGCCGAAGGGCAGTCCGGCGTGCTCGGTGCGTACGGAGTGCCAGGGTCCGGCGGCGACGGCGACGAGGTAGGTGGAGAGCAGCGGCGTGGGCGCGCAGGTCCAGCGGCCCTCGCCGTGGTGGGTGGCGACGCCGTTGCCGAGGACGGTCCACGCTTCGGGCGCGGTGACGGAGAGTTCGAAGACGGCCTTGAGGTCGGGCTGGTCGAAGGCGGCGAAGACGCGCTGGACGTCGTCCATGAACAGCTGGGTGTAGACGTAGGTCTCGCCGTCGCTGGGGTCGGTGAAGCGGTGCATGCCTTCGCCGGTGCGGGAGTAGCTCATCCGCGCGTCGACGCGCAGTTCGTGCTCGCCGGCGGTCAGGCCGGTCAGGGGGATCCGGTTCTCGGCGAGGGCGGCGGGGTCGAGGGGGTGTCCGTCGAGCGTGAGGGAGCGGAGTTCGGCGGGCTTGATCTCGACGAAGGTGTCACCGGCCGCTGTCGCGGTGAAGTGGATGACGGTTCGGGAGTCGAAGGTCTCGTCGCCGGTGGTCAGATCGAGGTCGATCGTGTACCGGTGTACGTCGAGTTGCCGGGCTCGGGTCTGCGCTTCGTCGCGCGTCAGTACGGACATGGGCCCATGCTGCCTGATGGGCCCGGGTCGGCACACGGGGTGGTGGTTGCGCTGTCAGCGCACACCCGCGCCCCCGCGCGCGGGCGTTCGGGCGGGACGGGCGGCGCGGCGCGCGGATCGGGTGATTCAGTGCTGTGGGCGTTCGCCGGGCTGGTCGGCGATCTGCTCGTGGTGGCGGATCACCTCGGCGATGATGAAGTTCAGCAGTTTCTCCGCGAACGCCGGGTCGAGTTTCGCGCTCTCCGCGAGCTGGCGCAGCCGTGCGATCTGGCGGGCCTCGCGGGCGGGGTCGGCGGGCGGCAGGTGGTGCTGGGCCTTGAGGTGGCCGACCTGCTGGGTGCATTTGAATCGCTCGGCGAGCATATGGACGACGGCGGCGTCGATGTTGTCGATGCTCGCGCGCAGGCGGTCGAGCTCGGCGCGCACGGATTCGTCGATGTCACTCGTGGTCATGGTCAGGGAGCTTACGTCGGCCGGGCGCCTATGGTCGGAGGGTGTTCAGGGTCCGGGACGCGGGTGCTCCAGCCGCCGGGTACGGCCCTGCCCTGCTGGTCCCTGAAGCGGACGGGGGCGAGTCCGACGCGGCGGGTGAACAGGCGGGAGAAGTATGCCGGGTCCTCGTATCCGACGCGGCGGGCGACGGCGGCGACGGGCAGGTCGGTGGCGGCGAGGAGTTCCTTGGCGCGGCCGAGGCGGATCCCGAGGAGGTAGTCCTTGGGGCTGCAGCCGGCGCCGCGGCGTACGGCGGTGCGCAGTTCGGCGGGGGTCATGCCGTGGCGGGCGGCGTGTTCGGCGACGGACATCGGCCGGAAGGCGTCGCGGGCGAGTGCGGTGAGGACGGGGTCTCCGTCGGGGCCGAGGTCGGCGCGGGCGCGGCGCAGGGCGACGAGCAGTTCGTGGACGGCGGCGCCGGTCTCCACCTCGAGGAGGGGGTTGCCGCGGCGGGCGGCGCGGGCGATCTTGCCGACGGCGGCCCGTGCACCGGCGGCGTCGGACAGGGGTACGACGGGCCGGTCGGGTTCGATATAGCCGAGTTCGGTGTAGGTGGTGGTGGCGGGGCCGGTGAAGTCGACGAACGATTCGTCCCAGCCGGCGCCGGGGTCGGGCCCGTAGTGGTGGGGGACGCCGGGGGTGAGCCAGATGAGGGCGGGGCCGGTGACGGTGGTGCGCCGACCGTCGGAGGCGCGGTACCAGCCGCTGCCGGCGCTGATGACGACGGCGACGTGGTGGTCGAGGGTGCGGGGGCCGACGGTGGGGAGGCTGCCGTGCTGGAGACCGACGCCGAGGCACACCAGTCCCAGCCGGTGGTGCAGCGGACTCGGGGTGAAATAGCGCATCCAGGTGTGGTACATGCCGATTCGTCGCTCCTTCCCGGCCAGTCCAAGGAGAGCTGATCTTTGTCCATGGACCGGCTGCGCGCCAGGGGTGATCGTGGGGGCGGCGGTTTGCGAGAGAGGGACGGGCCGGTGGCTGACTTCACCGTGGGTGACACGGATTTCCTGCTGGACGGGCGGCCTGTGCGGCTGCTGTCGGGGGCGCTGCACTATTTCCGGGTGCACGAGGGCCAGTGGGGCCACCGGTTGTCGATGCTGCGGGCGATGGGTCTCAACTGTGTGGAGACGTACGTCCCGTGGAATCTGCACGAGCCGGAGCCGGGCAGGTACGCGGACGACGGGGCGCTGGGGCGGTTCCTGGACGCGGTGCACGCGGCGGGGATGTGGGCGATCGTGCGGCCGGGTCCGTACATCTGCGCCGAGTGGGAGAACGGCGGTCTTCCGTTCTGGCTGACCGGCCGGGTCGGGCGGCGGGCGCGTACGGAGGACCCGGAGTATCTGGGACATGTGGAGCGCTGGTTCACCAGGCTGCTGCCGCAGGTGGTGGAGCGCGAGATCACCCGCGGCGGGCCCGTGGTGATGGTGCAGGTGGAGAACGAGTACGGCAGTTACGGCTCGGACGGCGGCTATCTGCGGCAGTTGGTGGAGCTGTTGCGGTCGTGCGGGGTGGGCGTGCCGCTGTTCACGTCCGACGGTCCGGAGGACCACATGCTGTCGGGCGGTTCGGTGCCCGGTGTGCCGGCCACGGTGAACTTCGGGTCCGGCGCCAGGGAGGCGTTCGCGGCGCTGCGCCGGCACCGTCCTACGGGGCCGCTGATGTGCATGGAGTTCTGGTGCGGCTGGTTCGAGCACTGGGGGGCCGAGCCGGCGCGCCGGGACTCCGAGGACGCGGCGCGGGCGCTGCGGGAGATCCTTGACGCCGGCGCTTCGGTGAATGTGTACATGGCTCACGGCGGAACGAGTTTCGGTGGCTGGGCGGGCGCGAACCGCTCCGGTGAGCTGCACGACGGCGAGTTCCAGCCGACGGTGACGTCCTACGACTACGACGCGCCCGTCGACGAGGCGGGCCGGCCGACGGAGAAATTCTGGCTTTTCCGGGAGATCCTCGCCGATTATCAGGAAGGACCGCTGCCGGAGCTTCCGCCGGCTCCGGCGGTCCTGTCGGCCCCGGTGCGGGTGGAGCTCGCCGAATGGGCTCCGCCGGAGACGGTGCTGCGACTGCTCGGCGACGACGAGTGCGAGGCCCCGATGCCGCTGACGTTCGAAGAGCTGGGTGTCGGGCGTGGTGTGGTGCGCTACCGGGTCGAGGTCCCGGGGCCGCGGGAGCCTTGTCCGCTGCGGGTGACGGGGTTGCGCGACCGCGCGGTGGTGTTCGTCGACGGGGTGCGGGCGGGAGTGCTGGACAGCGGGTCGCCGGCGCTGGGGGTGCCGGTGGCGGGACCGGCGTCGGTGGAGCTGTGGGTCGAGTCCCTGGGTCGGGTCAACTACGGGCCCCTGACGGGCGAGCCGAAGGGCATCACCGGTGGGGTGCTGCACGAGCGGCAGTTCCTGCACGGTGTCCGGGCGTGCGCCCTGCGGCTGGAGGCGTTCGAGGCGCCGGCGGCGCTGGCCGGGATGCCGTGGGGTGCCCCTCCGGCGGCGGCGGCCGGCCTGTACCGGGGGACGTTCGAGGTGGCGGAGCCGGGTGACGCGGCGCTGGAACTGCCGGGCTGGACCAGGGGGTTCGTGTGGGTGAACGGGTTCAACCTGGGGCGCTACTGGTCGGCGGGGCCGGTCAGGCCGCTGTATGTGCCGGGGCCGGTGCTACGCGCCGGCGCCAACGAGGTGTGGGTGCTGGAGCTGGAGTGCGCCGCGGCGGAGGCCGCCGTACGGCTGGAGTGCGTGGCGGCGGAAGCCGCCGTACGGGCGGGGTGAGCCGTGACGGAGGGGCAGGCCGTCGGCCTGCCCCTCCGCCGTGTCCGGTTCTCTGCGAGGTTCTCTACAGGCCGGCGGCCGCCGACTTGATCGCGGACGCGAAGGTGGAAACCTCGGTGTAGACGCCGGGGTAGCCGGCCCGAGCGCAGCCGTAGCCCCAGCTGACGATGCCGACCTGGGTCCAGGCGCCGGCGTTGTCCTTGCGGAACATGGGTCCGCCGGAGTCGCCCTGGCAGGTGTCGACGCCGCCCTGGTTGTAGCCGGCGCAGATCTCCTCGTTCGCGACGAGTTCGTCGTACGCCTGCCCGCAGGCCGCGTCGGAGACGAACGGGACCTGGGCCTTGAGCAGGTAGCGCTGCTGCGCGCCTCCCTCACGGGCCGCGCCCCATCCGGCGACGGTGAAGGTGCCGCTGTTGTACGCGGTGGTCTCGGCGATCTTCAGCGTGGGCAGGTTGATGGGCTGGGCGAGCTTGATCAGGGCCCAGTCCTTGCCCGTGCCGTTGTAGCCGGGGGCCTGCAGGACCTTGGTGGAGCGGACCTTGATGGCGCTGGAGCTCCGGAGGTCCACGACGCCGGCGGTGGCCGTGATACTGGTGTTGTTGCCGGAGCCACTGACGCAGTGTGCTGCGGTGAGGACGATGTCCTTGGCGTAGAGGGCGCCTCCGCACCCCATGGAGAGCCGGACCATGAACGGGAACTCACCCTGTGCGGCGCGGGTGCCGCCGACCACGGGCGGAGCGGCGGCGGAGGCGGAGGTGGGCTGGAGGCTGACGGCGGCGAGGATGACGGCACCGGCGGCGACACATCTCTTGAGCGCGCTAAGAAGCTTCAACTGACTGCCTCTCGTGGGGGGTTGAGGGGAACGTCCGGTCGGGCAGGGCTGTTCGGCACCGCTGGGCGATACTGCTGGGTGAGCCCATTGGTGACATGTGCTCGACAAGACGCTGTCCGGAGTATGAGACCCGGGTAGCGGACACCACAAGAAGCGCCTTTCGGCCAGTCCTCTCCGGCCGCCGGCCCCGCACCCTCCTCGCCGTAGAGTTGAAGCCTGCTCGGGCGGGCCGCCGGGCACGGCGGACCGGGAGCCGCGGGGACGCGGAAGCCGTACGGGAGGCATGGGGGTACGGGAGTGGGGAACGGCAGCCAGGTCGTGCACGGCTTCCCGCACCTGGACACCGTGCGGTCGGCGATCACCGCGCTGTACCGGCGGCTTTCCGCCGAGAGCGTGCTCACCTACGCGCCCAGCGTGCTGCCCGCCGACGTGGCCTTCGGCGACAGCGACGACCTCCATCTGGGGGCACAGCGCGTCGCCCGCGCCCTCGTGCGCCACTTGCGGCTCCCGGACGCCCGGGTGATCGTCAGCTTCCGGGAGATGGAGCACGCGGCGAGCGTCGAACTGACCGCCGGACCCGAGTACTTCATCGAACTGAACGACCGGTTCCGTACCCACCGCCGGGACATCGGCGCCGCCCTGGCGCACGAGATCACGCATGTTCTGCTGCACCGGCTGGATCTGTCGTTCCCGGGCACCCGGGACAACGAGATCCTCACCGACACCGTGACCACGTATCTCGGCGCCGGCTGGCTGCTGCTGGACGCCTTCCGCGAGGACGCCGTCTCCAGCCAGAAGCTCGGCTACCTGACCCCCGAGGAGTTCGGCTACGTCCTCGCCGGGCGGGCGATGGCCTTCGACGAGGACCCGCGGACCTGGTTCACCAGCCCGCAGGCGTACCACGCGTACACCCGGGGCCGTGCGCAGGCGCTCCTCGAGGCGCAGCAGCCCCCGCTGACCACGGCCGGCCGGCTGGGCAGGCTCCGCTACGCGAAGGACCGCCGGCACGCCAGGGACCATCCGGGCGTCGCGGCGTCCGGACCGTTCGCCTACGCCTTCGAGCACGGGCCGGAGGGGCTACGGGTGTCCTTCCCCTGCACCACCTGCCACCAGCGCATCCGGGTGCCGGTGCAGGGGCGGGTGCGGGCCCGCTGCGGGCTGTGCCGGACCGTTCTCGAATGCGACACCTGACCCTGCTTCCGTAGGGTCGGACCATGACGAACCAACCGGCGGCGCAGGAACCGGCCGCGGCGGCGCGGGAACTGTCCGAGGCGTTCTACAACAGCGACGACGACGCCGTCGTGCGGTTGCTGCGGGCGGGCACGGACCCGGAGAGCACCGACGAGGACGGCAGGACCGCCCTGTATCTGGCGGCGACGAGCAACGAGGCGGGGATCGTACGGCTGCTGCTCGCCGCCGGCGCCGATCCCGACCGCGCCTGCGGCCCGGAGGACGGCGACCTGCCGCTGTGCGGGGCCGCGGTCTGGGGGCACACCGAGGCCGTGCGGGCGCTGCTCGCCGCCGGTGCCGCTCCCGACCGCCGCGAGCTGCTGGGCTTCACCGCGATGATCTGGGCGGTCGGGCAGGGACGCACAGAGACGGTGGAGGCGCTGCTGGAGTACGGCGCCGACCCCGATCTGCCCGGCCCGGCCGGCGAGGCGCCGTTGGTGCTCGCCGCCCGCCGCGGGTCGCCCTCGACGGTGCGGGCCCTGCTGCGGCACGGCGCCGGTGCACGGGCCGAGACGCTGGAAGAGGCCCTCGAGGAGGCCCGCCGGTGGATGACGCTCGACGTGGAGGAGGAACTGCGCCGGGGGCTGCTCGCGTACGACCCCGGGGCCGAGACGGTGTCGCGGCGCGTCGAGGAGGACGGCGGGGCGACCGTCGTGGTCGAGGTGCTGCAGGACGGAAGGCCGACGGCGGGCAACGAGCAGCAGACCGGCCACGGCGCGATCGCCACGCTCCTCGAGGAGCGGCTCGGCCTGCGCACCCCGTACGCCGCCCTGGCGGAACGCGCCCTGCTCCACGGCAGCCCGGAACGGGACGAGTGGATCGAAGCGGTGACGGCGCTGTGGCGGCGCGGCGACGAGGAGACCTTCCGGGAGGCCGCCGCCTGGTGCGCGAGCGACGACGTCCTGCGGCAGACGTTCGCCGCCGACGTGCTGGGCCGGCTGGGCTTCACCGCGGGGCCGGACGGGCACGTCGAGCGGCCGTTCACCGCGCGGGCCCTGCCGATGCTGCGCGAACTGTCCCGGGAGGCGACGGATCCCGCGTTGCTCCAGGCGGTGCTCCTCGGGCTCGGCCACCACGGCGATCCGGCCGCTCTCCCCGAGATCCTTCGGCACGCGGACAACCCGGACGCCGCGGTGCGCCTGCGGGTGGCGCTGGCGCTCGTCGGGCTGGTGCCCGGGGACCATGCCGAGGCGGTACGGACGCTGATCACGCTGACGAGGGACGAGCAGGCGCCGGTACGGGACTGGGCGACGACGGCACTGGCGGGCGTCGACGCGGACACGCCCGAGATCCGCGACGCGCTCGCCGCCCGGGCCGAGGACCCCGACCCGGAGACCGTGGCCGAGGCTGCCAGGGGACTGGCGATGCGCCAGGACCCGCGGGCCGAGGACGTACTGGTGCGGCTGCTCGCGGACGAGGACCCCGACGGCTACGCCCACGACACGGCGGCCAACGCGGTACGCCACCTGCGGGACGAACGTCTCAGGCGCCGTCTCGAGGGGACCCTGCCGCGCCGCCCGTGACGGCTCACTGCCCGCCGTGCGCCGGGCGGCAGGGCTTCGAGGCCTGCCCCGTGCGCGCCTCAGCGGAGTCGGAGCCTGCCGGGCGCACGCTCCTCGAAGACCTCCACGATCCAGTCGAAGACGGTCGGCCCCCGCCCCGCCCGTACCCGTGCCAGGTGCTCCAGCACCTCTGCCCGGTCGGCGGGAGGGACGCGCTGGGCCCGGAGCCCCAGCTGCCGTACGGTCTCCTCCCGGCCGAGTGCCCGCCGGGAGAGTTCGTGATCGTGCCATTCGAAGACGAAGTCACCGTCGTCCGGGGTACCGAAGCCGCCGCTCAGACAGTCGGCGAGGGCGTCGAGGTTGCGGCCGAAGTAGCCGCCAGGACCGTTGACGGCTTCGCCGACCGCTTTCCAGAAGCTGTCCAGGCCGGTGACCTCCGCCCCTTCGATCACATAGGTCGTCGTCATGGGGCGGAGGCTATCGGCAGCGCCGGACGGCGGGCCGGATTCAGCAGCCGTGGTCGACGAGGTCGAACGACGCGTAGTGGTCGGCGGTGTAGTAGTCCTCCTGGTGCGCGTCACCGGTGACGATGCGGCGCGCGCCACGGGTCGGTGAGCCGGGGGTGACGACGGTGTACTCGTGGTAGTAGCCCGTCGAGTGCGACGGCAGGATGCCCTCGCGGTTCTGGAAGACGGTGCCGTCCTGCTCGAAGGGGAACGGTCCGCCCTGCTCGATCAGATCGAGCGTGTCGTGGGCCTGGCTCGGCAGGGCCGAGTAGCAGACGTCACCGACAGCGAGCGCCCCGGCGGGGCGGCCGTGGCGGTCTGCCCGCCGATCAGGAGAGCCGGGACGAGGGCGGCGATGCCACCGAGGGTGGCGATTCGTGGGGGGATTCGCATACGTCGATTGATGCGCGTAGACCTTGACGGGTCAACGTCAACTGCCGTGAATTCCCCGGACGTTCACCGAGGACGGGAACTGTGACCGCCGATCTTCACACGCTCTCCGCGCGCCCCCGGTTCCCCCACCGGGCCCCTGCGGCCGTCGCCCCGCCCGCGCGCCACGCCGCGGACCGGGCCACCGCGAGACGGCTCGGCCGGGATCATCCAGGAGAGCCGAAAAAAATGTGGACGGCGATGTCGAGAACCGGTGACCGGCTCCGTCCCTGCAGTGAACGCGACCACAATGGGTCGCACAGCACCGAGGAGAACACGATGGCCAAGTACCTGCTTCTCAAGCACTACCGCGGCGCCCCTGCGGCGGTCAACGACGTGCCCATGGACCGGTGGACGCCGGAGGAGATCTCGGCCCACATGCAGTACATGCAGGACTTCGCGGACCGGCTCGAGAAGACCGGCGAGTTCGTCGACGGTCAGGCGCTCGCCCCCGAGGGGACGTTCGTCCGGTACGACGGTGAGGGGCGCCCTCCGGTCACCGACGGCCCGTTCGCAGAGACGAAGGACCTCATCGCCGGCTGGATGGTGATCGACGTCGACAGTTACGAGCGAGCCGTCGAACTGGCCGGGGAGCTGTCGGCCGCCCCCGGCGCGGGGGGGAAGCCGATCCACGAGTGGCTCGAGCTGCGCCCCTTCCTGACCGCGCCGCCCACCATCACGGAGTGACTTCTCCGATGAACGAGGCCCTGCTCCGGAGCCTTACGCCGAGCGTGCTCGGCGTCCTCGTCCGCCGCGGAGCCGATTTCGCGGCGGCCGAGGACGCCGTGCAGGACGCGTTGGTCGAGGCGGTCCGCGTCTGGCCTGCCGACCCTCCGCGGGATGCGAAGGGCTGGCTGGTCACCGTGGCCTGGCGCAAGTTCCTGGACGCGACGCGGGCGGACACCGCCCGCCGCCGGCGTGAGGACCTCGTCGAAGAGGAGCCTGCGCCCGGGCCCTCCCCCGCGGTGGACGACACACTCCAGCTCTACTTCCTGTGCGCCCACCCGTCGCTGACGGCGTCGTCCGCGGTCGCGCTCACATTGCGTGCCGTCGGCGGGCTGACCACCCGCCAGATCGCCCAGGCCTACCTGGTGCCCGAGGCGACCATGGCGCAGCGCATCAGCCGGGCCAAGCGCACCGTCTCCGGCGTGCGGTTCGAGCAGCCCGGCGACGTCGCCACCGTGCTGCGCGTCCTCTACCTGGTCTTCAACGAGGGCTACTCGGGCGACGTCGACCTGGCCGCCGAGGCCATCCGGCTCACCCGGCAGCTCGCGGCCGCGATCGACCACCCGGAGGTGGCGGGGCTGCTCGCCCTCATGCTGCTCCACCACGCCCGGCGGGCCGCCCGGACCGCGCCCGACGGCAGTCTGGTGCCGCTCGCGGAGCAGGATCGCGGCCGGTGGGACACCCGGTCGATCGCCGAGGGCGTCGGGATCCTTCAGGCGGCCCTCGCCCGCGACCGGCTGGGCGAGTACCAGGCCCAGGCCGCCGTCGCGGCACTGCACGCCGACGCGCCCACCGCCGGGGAGACCGACTGGGTGCAGATCGTCGAGTGGTACGACGAGCTCGCGCGCCTGACCGACAGCCCGGTCGTCCGGCTCAACCGTGCGGTGGCCGTCGGCGAGGCCGACGGACCGCGCGCCGGTCTGGCGGAGCTCGCGGCGCTGGACGAGTCCCTGCCCCGCCACGCGGCGGTGGCGGCGTACCTCCACGAGCGCGACGGCGACCTGGCGACGGCGGCACGGCTGTACGCCGAGGCGGCCCGGAAGGCACCCAACCTCGCCGAGCGCGACCACCTGACGCGCCGGGCCGCCCGGCTCAACGCCCGCCTGTGACCGTGACGGGCCGCGCACGGATCTGCCCCGGCGCGGCCCTGTCCGACAGCGGTCCCCTCAAGGGGTCCCGGTGCCGCGTCAGCCCACCGTGCCCCTGCCGCCGCGCCTCGCGCGCCCACGCCCGGCGGCCGAGTTCCGCGACGCCTCGACGGCGCCGGACGCACCCGACGCACGGGACGCCTGGGCGCCCCCACGAGAGCCACGGGATCCGGCGCGAGCCGCCCGCGGCGCCTCCGCCGCACCCGTTCCCTCACCGCGCCGGCGCGCAGGACGCCGGCGTCCGGTGGAGGAGGGAGCGGTCACGACCGGCTGCGGGACCTCGATGGTCACGGCCACGCCGGACGGCTCACGCGCTCCCGTGAGCCGGCTGAGTTCCTCGTCGCTCGACTTCACCCGTGCCGTGCTGGGGCTGATGCCCGCGTTCGCCATCAGGCGGGTCATCTCGCGGCGCTGCTCCGGCAGGACGAGCGTCACGACGCTGCCCGACTCGCCGGCCCGCGCGGTGCGGCCGCCGCGGTGCAGGTAGTCCTTGTGGTCGACGGGCGGGTCGACGTTCACGACCAGGTCCAGGTCGTCGACGTGGATGCCGCGGGCCGCGACGTTCGTGGCGACGAGCGCGGTGACCTGGCCGTTCTTGAACTGGTCAAGGGTGCGGTTGCGCTGCGGCTGCGAGCGCCCGCCGTGCAGGGCGGCTGCCCGTACACCGCTGGCCAGCAGCCGCTTCGCGAACCGGTCCGCGGACCGCTTGGTGTCCACGAAGAGGATCACCCGGCCGTCGCGGGCGGCGATACGCGTGGCGACGGCCTTCTTGTCCGTCTCGTCCAGCACGTGCAGGACGTGGTGCTCCATCGTGGTGACGGCACCGGCGGACGGGTCGACGGAGTGCACCACCGGATCGGTGAGGAACATCCGCACGAGCCGGTCGATGTTCTTGTCGAGCGTTGCGGAGAAGAGCATCCGCTGCCCGTCCGGCTCGACCTGCTTCAGCAGCGCCGTGACCTGCGGCATGAAGCCCATGTCGGCCATCTGGTCGGCCTCGTCGAGGACCGTGATCGCGACGTCGCCCAGGGAGCAGTCACCGCGTTCTATGAGGTCCTTGAGCCGTCCGGGTGTGGCCACGAGCACCTCTGCGCCGCGGCGCAGCGCCCCGGCCTGCTTGGTGATGGACATGCCGCCGACGACGGTGGCGATCCGCAGCTGGGTCGAGGTCGCGTACGGCGCGAGGGCGTCGGTGACCTGCTGCGCGAGCTCGCGGGTCGGCACGAGGACGAGCGCGAGGGGCGCCCGCGCCTCGGCGCGGCGGCCGGCCGTACGGGCGAGCAGCGCGAGGCCGAAGGCGAGGGTCTTGCCCGAGCCGGTGCGGCCACGACCGAGGATGTCCCGGCCGGCGAGGGAGTTCGGGAGGGTGGCGCCCTGGATCGGGAAGGGCTCGGTGACGCCCTGGGCCGCGAGGGTCTTCAGCAGGGCGGCGGGCATGTCCAGCTCGTCGAACGCCGTGACGGCGGGCAGCGCGGGGTGACGGTTTCCGGCAGGGTGAATTCCTGCGGGGCGCCGCGCTGCGGGCGCTCGCCTTACCGGAGCCGGATCCCCTGCCGGAGCCGGTCCCCTTGCCGGGACGGATCCCGGAGCCGGGGCGGTTTCCGGCGCCGGATTCGGCCGGGCGCCTGCGGGCCGGCCGGGCGGACCTGGCGGCGGAGCGGTCCGGTCGTTCGGAGCGGTTCATGCGGAGTGTGCCTTCCTGGGGCCTGTGGACAGCAAGAGCCGGGGCCCGCACCGACGAAGGTGCGGGCCCCGGCTGCAGGAGCTGCGAGATACGCGCCCGGCAATCAGGCCGGGAGGATGTTCTCCGCCTGCGGGCCCTTCTGGCCCTGCGTGACGTCGAACGTCACCTTCTGGCCTTCCTGGAGCTCGCGGAAGCCCGAGGTGGCGATGTTGGAGTAGTGGGCGAAGACGTCGGCGCCGCCGCCGTCCTGCTCAATAAAGCCGAAGCCCTTTTCCGAGTTGAACCACTTCACGGTTCCAGTAGCCATGTCATTCTCCTAAAACAGGGGCAAGCCGAAAATCCACACCTCGTGAATTTCCCGTCGCTGCATTGACCCCCATCCGGAAAAGCCGGAAACAATAATGTGCGCCTGAGGAAGCATTCCCGTCAGGCGCACACAAAGTTCATGGGTACCAAAACTGCAACTACGCCACCGTAGCACGCCGAGGCGGAGAAGTCGTGGATCAGACACGCTTGATGATCGTCACGTCCTCTTGACCACTGCCTTCGCGCACGATCCGCAGGCCACAGCGGGTGCCGGTCCGGTCCGGCTCCGTGGCGCAGCTTGATCATCATCTCCGCCCCGGTTGCGCCGAGCGGGTGACCCGGCGCGACGGCTCCTCCGCCGGGACGCTCACCCCGGCCGGACCTCCGCGACGGGGGCACCGGCGTGCGTGCCGCCTGGAAGAGGTACGCCTCGGCCATGACACCAACTCCTCCCCGGCGGGTCCCCGTTACGCTCGCAGCGCGGTCCCGTCCAGCATGGTCGACGGGTACCGGCGGGCGATTCGTCAGGATTGTGCAGGCCGCTGAGCCGGTACCAGGAGGCGGCGCACCGTACCGGCGCCTCGGGGCCGGCAGGCGTCAGCGGCGCCGCCGGGTGCGGACCGGCCCGCCCGGGCCCCAGTGACGTACCACCAGCTCGTCACCCTCGACGGACGTCCGCACCACCTCGGTCAGCTCGGCCCTGAACAGGTGGTACGGCTCCGGCGGCTTCACGTCCTCGGTGAAACGGGCCTTCTCCGCCGGCTCGGTGACCTCGAGCGCGCGCCCCGAGATCCTCACGTCGCCACCGTCCATCGAGTCGTCCACGCCCGGGTTCGAGTGCAGCGCGAACCGGGGGTCACGGAGCAGGTCCTGCGCCTTGCGGGAGCCGTGCATCATGCCGAGCCACAGCTCACCGAAGCGGAACGTGACCTCCAGACCCGTCACCCGCGGCGAACCGTCCTTGCGCAGGGTCGCCAGCACGTGGTGCCGGTACTTCTCGAAGCGGTGCTGTACGGATTCGGCGAACTCGGGCTCCGCCGTCACGAAGGCGGCCCAGCTGGATTGCGTCATGACCTCATCGAACACCGGAAACCAGTCATCTTCTGTCTGATTTTCCCGGTGTCCGCGAGGAGTGACCGGCGCGGGAACTCAGCGGACGATGCCCTGGGCGCGGGCGGCCGCCAGCCACTGCGGGAACTCGGCCACCAGCCGGTCGTACAGCTCCGCGTCCGGGACCTGCCGCGGGTCGAGCCCCGCGTGGAAGAAGCCGGCGTTGTCGACAGGGCGTTTGGCGGGGACCGCGAGCTCGTCGAGCTTGCGCAGGAAGTCGAACTGCGAGCTTCGCTTGTTGCCGAAGCCGACGAACTGCCAGAACAGGGGGAGCTTCGCGGCCTTGCAGAGATAGCGCTCCGCGGCGAGCTTGTTGATGGGCCCACCGTCCGTCTGGAACACGACGAGCGCCGGATCGGTCGACCCGCTGTCCATGTAGTGGTCGATGACGGCGTCCATGGCCAGGTGATAGCTGGTCTTCCCCATGTGCCCGAGACCGGACACGATCTCGTCCATCCGGCCGTGGTGGTTCTCCAGGGCGATGTCGGTGACCGCGTCGACGTCCGTGGAGAAGAACACGACGGGCACGGTGCCGTCGTCGTCGAGATGCGCCGACAGCCCGAGAACCCGGTCGGCGAGGGCCTGGACGCTGCCGTCCTTGTAGTAGTCCTTCATCGACCCCGAATAGTCGACGACGAGATAGACGGCGGCGCGCTGCCCGTGCATGCCGTGCTTCTGGAGGGAGACACCCGCGGTCTTGTAGAGGCTGACGAGCGCGGGGGCGCGCTGCTCGAGCTTCTGGAGGCTGACGGGCATGCGGGCTCCGTTTCGTCGATGCGGACGCCCTGACAATATCCGCCCGTACAGGGCCAGTTCCCCACCCCGCCCTTCTCCGGAACCGGGGCAGGCCCCGGACCCGTATCGCGCTTCACGCGGTGCCTTCGATCGCCCCTACGGCCTGGCGGCCGTGGGAGTGCCCCCGGGCGGGCCGGATGGCGCTCCGCGACATCAGCTCCGCCGGCAACTCGGGCCCAGCCGGCGATCGAGGCGCTGGGGTCCGGGGCAGAGCCCCCGAAAACCGCGCGGAGCGCGGTGCCGGGGCCGGGTGGAGCCCCCCACGCGGCGGAACCGCCCATCGGTACAGCAGGGAAAGGCGGGCAGCGGCCGCCCACCAGCACCCGCACCACGCCCCGCACACACCACGGCGCCTGCCATGGTCCGGTCGGGGACAGGCAGGCGCCGTGTTCAGTTCCGTACGCCGTTGTACGGGACGTTTCTGTGGGGCGGACCGTCAGCGCACGGTCCGCGTGCCGGACCGGTCGGACCGGCCGCACGGCCGGACGGTCAGACCGTCAGCGCACGGTCCGTCGGCCGGATCGGCGCCGGCAGCGCACTCGCACCCGTCAGATAGCGGTCCACGCCGCGCGCCGCCGAGCGGCCCTCGGCGATCGCCCACACGATCAGCGACTGGCCGCGACCGGCGTCGCCCGCGACGAAGACACCGTCGACGTTCGTCGCGAAGTCCGCGTCACGCGCCACGTTGCCGCGCTCGTCGAGGTCGAGGCCGAACTGCTCGACCATGCCGTTGGACCGGTCGATGCCGGTGAAGCCCATCGCCAGGGTGACCAGCTGTGCCGGGATACGGCGCTCGGTGCCGGGCTTCTGCTCCAGCTTGCCGTCCTTGAACTCCACCTCCACGAGGTGCAGTGCCTGGACGTTGCCGTCCTCGTCGCCCTCGAAGTGGGTGGTGGAGACGGAGTAGACCCGCTCGCCGCCCTCCTCGTGCGCGGAGGTGACCTTGTAGAGCATCGGGAAGGTCGGCCACGGCTGGTTGGAGTTCCGCTCCTCGCCGGGGCGGGGCATGATCTCCAGCTGGGTGACGGACGCCGCGCCCTGCCGGTGAGCGGTGCCCACGCAGTCCGCGCCGGTGTCGCCGCCGCCGATGACGACGACGTGCTTGCCCTCCGCGGTGATGGGGGGCGCCACGAAGTCGCCCTCCTGCACCTTGTTGGCGAGCGGCAGGTACTCCATGGCGAAGTGGATGCCGTTCAGCTCCCGGCCCGGGACGGGCAGGTCGCGGGAGACGGTGGCGCCGGCCGCGACGACGACCGCGTCGTAGCGGCGGCGCAGCGCGTCCGCCGGCATGTCCTTGCCGATCTCGACCTCGGTGCGGAACTTGGTGCCTTCCGCGCGCATCTGCTCGATGCGGCGGTTGATGTGCACCTTCTCCATCTTGAACTCGGGGATGCCGTAGCGCAGGAGCCCGCCGATGCGGTCGGCGCGCTCGTACACGACGACCGTGTGGCCGGCCCGGGTCAGCTGCTGCGCGGCGGCGAGACCGGCCGGGCCCGAGCCGACGACGGCGACGGTCTTGCCGGAGAGGCGCTCCGGCGGCTGCGGGGTGACGTCGCCGGAGTCCCACGCCTTGTCGATGATGGAGACTTCGACGTTCTTGATGGTGACGGCGGGCTGGTTGATACCGAGCACGCACGCAGCTTCACAGGGCGCCGGGCACAGACGGCCGGTGAACTCCGGGAAGTTGTTGGTGGCGTGCAGCCGCTCGGAGGCGGCGGCCCAGTCCTCGCGGTAGGCGTAGTCGTTCCACTCGGGGATGAGGTTCCCGAGCGGGCAGCCGTTGTGGCAGAACGGGATGCCGCAGTCCATGCAGCGGCCGGCCTGCTTGCTGATGATCGGCAGCAGGGCGCCCGGGACGTAGACCTCGTTCCAGTCCTTGACGCGTTCCTCGACGGGGCGGGTCTCGGCGACCTCGCGCCCTGTGGTCAGGAAGCCCTTGGGGTCAGCCATTGGTCGCCGCCTCCATCATCTTCTCGGTGGTCTCCTGCTCGGAGAGACCGGCGAGCTCAGCGGCGTCCTTGGCGGCGAGCACTGCCTTGTACGTGGTCGGGATGATCTTGCTGAAGCGGTCCACGTTCACGGACCAGTCGGCGAGAAGCTTCTCGGCGACGGTCGAGCCGGTCTCCTCGAAGTGGCGGCGCACGACATCGTGCAGCCACTGCTTGTCGGTCTCGTCCAGGGCTTCGATCGCGCCGAGGTTGCCGGAGTTGACGTTGTCCCGGTCGAGGTCGATCACGTAGGCGATGCCACCGGACATGCCGGCCGCGAAGTTGCGGCCCGTCTCGCCGAGGACGACCGCGTGTCCGCCGGTCATGTACTCGCAGCCGTGGTCGCCCACGCCTTCGGAGACCACCAGCGCACCGGAGTTGCGGACGCAGAAGCGCTCGCCGGTCCGGCCGCGCAGGAACAGTTCGCCGCCGGTGGCGCCGTAGGCGATGGTGTTGCCCGCGATGGTCGAGTACTCGGCCAGGTGGTCGGCGCCCCGGTCGGGGCGGACGATCACACGGCCGCCGGAAAGGCCCTTGCCGACGTAGTCGTTGGCGTCGCCCTCGAGGCGGAGTGTGATGCCGCGCGGCACGAACGCGCCGAAGGACTGGCCGGCGGAGCCGGTGAAGGTGATGTCGATGGTGTCGTCGGGCAGGCCCGCGCCGCCGAACTTCTTCGTCACCTCGTGACCGAGCATGGTGCCCACGGTCCGGTTGATGTTCCGGATGGCGACCTGGCCGCGGACCGGCTGGGCGTCCTCGGCGGTGGCGGCGTTCAGCGCCTCCGCGGCGAGCTCGATGAGCTCGTTGTCGAGGGCCTTCTCCAGTCCGTGGTCCTGCTCGGTGACCTGGTGGCGCACCGCGCCGTCGGGCAGGTCGGGCACGTGGAACAGCGGCGCGAGGTCGAGGCCCTGTGCCTTCCAGTGGTCGACGGCCCGGTCGGTGTCGAGCAGCTCGGCGTGGCCGACGGCCTCCTCGATGCTGCGGAAACCCAGCTCGGCGAGGATCTCGCGAACCTCTTGCGCGATGAACTCGAAGAAGTTGACGACGAACTCGGCCTTGCCGGAGAACCGCTCGCGCAGGACCGGGTTCTGGGTGGCGATGCCGACCGGGCAGGTGTCCAGGTGGCAGACGCGCATCATGACGCAGCCGGAGACGACGAGCGGCGCGGTCGCGAAACCGAACTCCTCGGCGCCGAGCAGCGCGGCGATGACGACGTCGCGGCCGGTCTTGAGCTGGCCGTCGGTCTGGACGACGATCCGGTCGCGCAGGCCGTTGAGCAGCAGGGTCTGCTGGGTCTCGGCGAGACCGAGCTCCCAGGGGCCGCCCGCGTGCTTCAGGGAGGTCAGCGGGGAGGCGCCCGTACCGCCGTCGTGGCCGGAGATCAGGACGACGTCCGCGTGGGCCTTGGAGACACCGGCGGCGACCGTGCCGACGCCGACCTCGGAGACCAGCTTCACATGGATGCGGGCGGCCGGGTTGGCGTTCTTGAGGTCGTGGATCAGCTGAGCCAGGTCCTCGATGGAGTAGATGTCGTGGTGCGGCGGCGGGGAGATCAGGCCCACGCCGGGGGTGGAGTGCCGGGTCTTGGCCACCCACGGGTAGACCTTGTGGCCGGGCAGCTGGCCGCCCTCGCCGGGCTTGGCGCCCTGGGCCATCTTGATCTGGATGTCGTCGGCGTTGACCAGGTACTCGCTCGTCACGCCGAAGCGGCCGGAGGCGACCTGCTTGATCGACGAACGCCGCTCGGGGTCGTAGAGGCGCTCCGGGTCCTCGCCGCCCTCACCGGTGTTGGACTTGCCGCCCAGCTGGTTCATGGCGATGGCGAGGGTCTCGTGCGCCTCCTTGGAGATGGAGCCGTACGACATGGCGCCGGTGGAGAAGCGCTTGACGATCTCGGAGACGGGCTCGACCTCGTCGACGGAGATCGGCTCACGGCCCGAGGAGCCGTCGGCGGTCTTCAGGGCGAACAGGCCGCGCAGCGTCATCAGCCGCTCGGACTGCTCGTTCACACGGTCCGTGTACTTCTTGAAGATGTCGTACCGCTTGTTGCGCGTGGCGTGCTGCAGGCGGAAGACCGTCTCCGGGTCGAAGAGGTGCGGCTCGCCCTCGCGGCGCCACTGGTACTCGCCGCCGATGTCCAGGGCGCGGTGCGTGGCGGCGATGCCGGAGGCCGGGTAGGCCTTGGCGTGCCGGGCGGCGACCTCCTTGGCGACGATGTCGAGTCCGGCGCCGCCGATCTTGGTAGCGGTGCCGTTGAAGTACTTGTCGACGAAGGCCTCGTCGAGACCGACGGCCTCGAAAACCTGCGCGCCGCGGTAGGAGGCGACCGTGGAGATGCCCATCTTGGACATGACCTTGAGGACGCCCTTGCCGAGGGCGTAGATCAGGTTCCTGATGGCCTGCTCGGGCTCGAGGCCCTCGATGAAGGTGCCGGCGCGGACCAGGTCCTCGACGGACTCCATCGCGAGGTACGGGTTGACCGCGGCGGCGCCGTAGCCGATGAGCAGGGCGACGTGGTGGACCTCGCGGACGTCACCGGCCTCGACCAGCAGGCCCACCTGGGTGCGCTGCTTGGTGCGGATGAGGTGGTGGTGGACGGCGGAGGTGAGCAGCAGCGACGGGATGGGCGCGTGCTCGGCGTCCGAGTGCCGGTCGGAGAGGACGATCAGGCGGGCGCCGTCCTCTATGGCCGCGTCGACCTCGCCGCAGATCGCCTCGATACGGGCGGCGAGCGCGTCGCCGCCGCCGGAGACCCGGTAGAGGCCGGCCAGGGTGGCCGCCTTCATGCCGGGCATGTCGCCGTCGGCGTTGATGTGGATGAGCTTGGCCAGCTCGTCGTTGTCGATCACCGGGAAGGGCAGCGTGACACTGCGGCAGGACGCCGCGGTCGGCTCCAGCAGGTTGCCCTGGGGGCCGAGCGAGGAGTACAGCGAGGTGACGAGCTCCTCGCGGATGGCGTCCAGCGGCGGGTTGGTGACCTGCGCGAACAGCTGGGTGAAGTAGTCGAAGAGCAGCCGCGGGCGCTCGGAGAGCGCCGCGATCGGCGAGTCCGTGCCCATGGAGCCGAGCGGCTCGCCGCCGGTGCGGGCCATCGGCGCGAGGATGACGCGCAGCTCTTCCTCGGTGTAGCCGAAGGTCTGCTGGCGGCGGGTGACGGAGGCGTGGGTGTGGACGATGTGCTCGCGCTCGGGGAGGTCCTCGAGCTCGATCTCACCTGCCTCCAGCCACTCCTGGTAGGGGTGCTCGGCGGCGAGGGCGGACTTGATCTCGTCGTCCTCGATGATGCGGTGCTCGGCGGTGTCGACGAGGAACATCTTGCCGGGCTGCAGGCGGCCCTTGCGGACGACCTTGGCCGGGTCGATGTCGAGGACGCCGACCTCGGAGGAGAGGACGACGAGGCCGTCGTCGGTGACCCAGTAGCGGCCGGGGCGCAGACCGTTGCGGTCGAGGACCGCGCCGACCTGGACGCCGTCGGTGAAGGTCACGCAGGCGGGGCCGTCCCAGGGCTCCATCATCGTGGAGTGGTACTGGTAGAAGGCGCGCCGGGCGGGGTCCATGGAGTCGTGGTTCTCCCACGCCTCCGGAACCATCATCAGCACCGAGTGCGGCAGCGAACGGCCACCGAGGTGGAGCAGCTCCAGGACCTCGTCGAAGGAGGCGGAGTCGGAGGCGTCCGGGGTGCAGACGGGGAAGATCCGGTCGATCTTGCCGGCGCCGGAGTTGAACAGCTTGGAGGCGAGCTGCGACTCACGGGCGCGCATCCAGTTGCGGTTGCCCTTGACCGTGTTGATCTCGCCGTTGTGCGCGACGAAGCGGTACGGGTGGGCCAGCGGCCAGCTCGGGAACGTGTTCGTGGAGAACCGCGAGTGGACGAGCGCCACGGCCGTGGCGAAGCGCCGGTCCGACAGGTCGGGGAAGAAGGGCTCCAGCTGGCCGGTGGTCAGCATGCCCTTGTAGACGATCGTGCGCGCGGACAGCGACGGGAAGTAGACGCCGGCCTCGCGCTCGGCGCGCTTGCGCAGCACGAACGCCTTGCGGTCCAGCGCGACGCCCTCGCTGCTGCCGTCGCCCACGAAGAGCTGACGGAAGGCGGGCATCGTGGCGCGGGCGCCGTTGCCGAGCAGGTCGGGAGTGACCGGGACCTCACGCCAGCCGAGGACGGTGAGGCCCTCCTCGTCGGCGATCGTCTCGATCTTCGAGACGGCGGCCTCGTTGTCCTCCGCGTCGGCCGGGAGGAAGGCGATTCCGACGGCGTACGAGCCGGCCTGAGGCAGCTCGAACGCGGTGACCTCGCGCAGGAAGGCGTCCGGGACCTGGAGCAGGATGCCCGCGCCGTCGCCGGAGTCGGGCTCGGAGCCGGTGGCGCCGCGGTGCTCGAGGTTCCGGAGAACGGTCAGCGCCTGCTCGACCAGCTCATGGCTGGCAACACCGGTGAGGGTGGCCACGAACCCGACACCGCAGGCGTCGTGTTCGTTACGGGGGTCGTACATCCCCTGGGGGCGGGGCGACCGTCCATGGGCGACCAGGCGTCGGAACGCATCGGCTCTCCCGTCGTCGTCGTGGCATGTGCAGTGCCGAGGGACGACGTTGGCCCTCCGCGAAATTTCGTGCAGGTTACATGATGGAGGGCTTCTCGAGAAGCGGATAGCTCATTCCAGCATGCGGACACCGCCCCTGGCGGTGAAGGTGGGCCACAACGGACAGATCGGTATCCGGAGGACTCTCGCAGAGCAGGCTTCATTGCCCACAGCGTTTTCGGCTCATGCCCGGGGATTGCGGATTCGAAACCACCGAGTAACGGCTACTTATGTCGTGCCTTGCATAGTGTCTCACCCCTGGGCGCCTTCGCGGCAGGACGTACGTCACAGGGTGCGGGACGCGGGCCGGAAACGCGAACGCACCGGCTCCCCAGGGGAGCCGGTGCGGTGACGGGGCCGGGCCGGGCGGCGTCAGACGGCGGTCCCGATGAGGGTGCCGAGGCCGTACGTGAGCGCGGCGGCCGCGCCACCGAGGGTGAGCTGGCGCACACCACTGAACCACCAACTGCGGGCCGTGACCTTCGCCACCAGCGCCCCGCACGCGAAGAGGCCGACGAGCGCCAGCAGCACCGCGGGCCACAGCGTGCTCGCGCCGAGGAGGTAGGGCAGCACCGGCAGCATCGCTCCCAGCGCGAACGCACCGAACGAGGACACGGCGGCGACGAGCGGCGACGGCAGGTCGTCCGGGTCGATGCCCAGCTCCTCGCGGGCGTGGATCTCGAGGGCCTGCTCGGGTCCTTCGACAGCTGCATCGCCACTTCACGGGCGAGCGCCGGCTGCACACCGCGGGCCACGTACAGGGCGGCCAGCTCTTCCATCTCGTCGACCGGATGCTTGCGCAACTCGCGGCGCTCCACGTCCAGTTCGGCCTCGACCAGCTCGCGCTGGGAGGCGACGGAGGTGTACTCGCCGGCCGCCATGGAGAAGGCGCCGGCGGCGAGTCCGGCAAGTCCCGCGATGACGACGGTCTGCTGGGAGACCGCCCCGCCGGCGACACCGGTCATCAGCGCGAGGTTGGAGACCAGTCCGTCCATCGCGCCGAACACCGCCGGACGCAGCCAACCACCGTTCACATCGCGGTGCGTGTGGTTGTCACGGTGCGCCTCGTGCAGCGTCGCTTCGGTCTCGATGATGGACACAGCTCTCCCCTTTCTCCGGCAGCGGCCCGGTCGGCCCCGCCCCCTCGACGTCCTCGAAGATACGCCGGATGTAAGGGTCGTACCAGCAAGGCAGGCTTTACTTACCTGGCCGGGCGACTGGGCGAAGCGGGTGACAGAAACGTTCCTTCGACTCATTGCGGGCGGCTCGTGGCACAGATCGAGGAACAAGGCTCGCGCGCGCGAAGGGGACCTTCATGGAAGTGCTGGAAGCATCCGGCTCCGGTTCCACCGCCGCCCTGCTCGACCGGGCTCGTGGAGCACTCCTCGGCCTCGCGGTCGGCGACGCGCTCGGCGCCCCGGCCGAGAACCTGCGGCCCTCCGAGATCCGCCGCCGCTGGGGCCGCATCGAGGGCTTCGTGAGCGACGACCCGGCGGGCACCGACGACACCGAGTACGCCATCTTCTCCGGTCTGCTGCTCGCCCGCCACGGCTCCGCACTGACCGTCGCCCATGTCGAGTCGGCGTGGCACGAGTGGATCGCGGACCTGGACGAAGGACCGTTCCGCGGGGCGGGGTTCAGCGAGCGCGGCACCCTGGAGAACCTCCGCAGGGGCCTCGCGGCCCCCATCTCCGCCCAGCACCGGCACGCGTGGAGCGACGGTCTCGCGATGCGGGCCGCCCCCTTCGGCGTCTTCGCCGCCGGCCGCCCCTCGGAAGCGGCACGGCTGGTGGCCGTCGACGGGAGCGTCAGCCACGACGGCGAGGGCATCTACGGCGGCCGGGCAGTGGCGGCGGGTGTCGCGGCGGCCATGGGCGGCGCGGGGCCGGCGGGGGTGATCGGCGCGGCGCTGTCCGTCGTCCCCATGGACTCCTGGACGGCCCGCTCCATGCGGCGCGCGGTCGTCGCCGCCGGACGGACGTACCCCGACGCCCTCTCCATGGAGCGGGCGGTCCGCTCCGCGGTCGTCATCGGCGGCTATCCGTGGACGGACCTGGCTCCCGAGGCGGTCGGCCTCGCCTTCGGCGCGTTCGCCGCGGCACGGGGCGACTTCCGTACGTCGGTACTGACAGCAGTCAACATGGGCCGCGACGCCGACACCACGGCTGCGGTCGCCGGCGCGCTGGCGGGCTCGGTGTCCGGTTGGGCGGCGATCCCGGAGGAATGGGCGTCGGCCATCGGGCCGGTCCGCGGCAGCTGCCTCCCCTCCATGCGGGGCTATCACGTCCTGGACATCGCCGAACTGCTGACCCCGGACGACGGGGACGACCCGGCATGACACCCGGCCCGGACCCCGTCCCCGACCCCACGACGGCCGATCGTCCGTCCGCGGCGGCCGAAGCAGCGAGCCCGACGCGGGGCACCGCCGACGTGGTCCACGTCCACGACACCGCGAACGCCGGTACCCCACCCGCCGCCGAAACTGCCGGCGGAACGGGGAACCCCACAGGCCAGGTCCACATCCACGACAGCGCGAGGTCCGGTACGTCACCCGCGACCGAGGCCACCGGCCGGACGCGGGGCGCCGCCGACGTGGTCCACGTCCACGACACCGCGAACGCCGGTACCCCACCCGCCGCCGAAACTGCCGGCCGAACGGGGGACCCCACACACCGGGTCCACGTCCACGACACCGCGAACGCCGGTACGTCACCCGCGACCGAGGCCACCGGCCGGACGTGGGGCACCGCCGACGTGGTCCTCGTCCACGACACCGCGAACGGCCGCCCGCCGGGCGCGGCGGCCCATGCCTTCGCGACGGCACCCGCCCCGCACCCTCCGGCAGCCGCCCTCGGCGTCCGGCCGTCGGGCGAGACGGGCCACACGCGCGGCACCTCGCTCGGCACGCCGGCACCGAAGCACACCCGGCCCGGCGGGCGCCCGGCACGCCGGACGGAGTACCCCGCGCCGGACGGGCCGCGCCGGATCGAGGGCCTCCTGCTGGGACTCGCCGCCGGGGACGCCGCCGGATGGCCGGCCGCACGGCACCGCGCCGCCCGGATGCCCGAATGGACGCGGCGTCTGACCCGCGAACTCGACACCTTCGCCGAGCAGAACGCCACGACCACCCTGCCCGTCCCCATCGCGCTCAACCAGCCGCCGGAGCCCCTCCGGCTCGGCCCCTCCGACGACGCCGAATGGGCGGCGTTCGCCGCCGGGACCGTGCTCACCGCCACAGGGCAGCTCTTCCGCGGTCTCGCCCCGGAGCGCCGTATGCGGGCCGCGATCGACGTGGCCTGGAACTCCCTCGCGGGCCAGGTCGCCGCCGCCGCCGAGCGCGCTCCCGAGGTCGAGTCCGCCGTGCTGCCGCTGCGCGCCCGTATCTCCGTGCGCGCCGGGCTCGGCAACCTGGCCACCGGTCTGCGCCCTCCCGCCACCGGCCACGACAACCCGCACTACTTCGACGACGCCGCCTGCGTGCGGGCCGCCGTGCTCGCCGTCGTGCACCCGGGTGCCCCAGCCGCCGCCGCCGTGCTGGCCGAGTTCGACGCCAGGTACACCCAGGACGGCGACGGGGTCCACGGCGCCCGCGCCATGGCCGCCGCCGTCGCCGCCGCGCTCGGCGGCGCGGACGTGGACGCCGCCGTCGACGCGGCGCTCGCCCAGCTCCCGGAGGCGACGGAGATCGGCCGCAACGCCCACCACGCGGTCGGGCTCGCCCGCCGCGCTTCGGGCGCCTTCGAGCTGGTACCGCTGCTGGAGCACCAGATCGTCGACCATGTCTACAGCTACGGCATCGCCGCCGCGGAGACCGTGCCGGTCGCGCTCGCCGTCGCCGTCGCCGCGCGGGGCAAGGTCGCGGAGGCCGTGCCGGCGGCCGCCTGCCTCTCCCGCGTCGCCGACTCGGCGCCGGCCCTCGCGGGCGCGCTGACCGGGGCGCTCGGCGGCGGCACGTCGGTGCCCGCCACGTGGCGGGACGCCTGCCGCACCCTGGCCGGTTGCGCGTTGCCGCGTCTCGCGGGGACGGACCTCGTCGAGCTCGCCACCCTCCTGGAAACGGCGCTCCGTCCGCCCGGAGGGCTGCCACTGGGTGCCGCCCCGCCCAGCGGGTAGCCGAAACCCCGGCGCAAGGTCCGCCGTTGCCGGCCACCCCAGGGGGACAATTCCGACATGACGACGACCACGGCGGCGACGAAGACGGCCGCAGCAGCGGCGACGAATCCCCTCTCACTCGAAGACCGGATCACCGGCAGCCTCGTCGGAGCAGCGGTCGGCGACGCGCTGGGCGGCCCCGTCGAGGGGTACACCCCCGACCAGATCGTGGAACGGCACGGCGGGCGCGTCACCGGCATCGTCGGCCCCTGGCACGGCGACGACTGGCGCACCGCACGCCCCATCGCCCCGTACCACAAGGGTGACGGCCACATCACCGACGACACCCTGATGACGCACGCGCTGATCGGGGTGTACGCCACCGTCCGCGACCACCTCGACGCGTACGCCGTCGCCGACCACCTCGTCCCCGACCTCATCACCAACCCCCGCTGGATCCCGGAGCTCGAGGCCGAGGCCATTCCCCTCCAGCGGCTCTTCCTCGCCGAGAAGTGGCTCGTCGCCCGGCTGCACTACGGGCACCACGACCCGCGCGAGGCGGGCAGCGGAAACATCGTCAACTGCGGTGCGGCGATGTACATGGCTCCGGTGGGACTGGTCAACGCCGCCAACCCGGCGGCCGCCTATGCGGAGGCCGTCGACATCGCGGGCGCCCACCAGTCCTCCTACGGGCGGGAGGCGGCCGGAGTGTTCGCGGCGGCAGTCGCCGCCGCGTGCCTGCCGGGTGCCACCCCGGCCTCGGTCGTCGACGCGGCGACGGCCCTGGCGAAGGACGGCACCCAGGCGGCGATCGAGTCGGTGGCCGAAGCGGCCGCACGGCACACGGACTTCGAGTCGGCGCTGGTGCCGTTGCGGGCGGCGGTCGCCCCGTTCGACACGGTCGGCCCCGACTACCGCGCACCGTCGCTGGGCGCACGCCGCCCCTCACGTCTCCACTCCATCGAGGAACTCCCCATCGCGCTCGGCATGCTTCTCGTGAACGACGGCGACTACCGCCGTACGGTCCTGTCGGCCGTCAACTACGGACGGGACTGCGACTCGATCGCGACGATGGCCGGCGCGATCGCGGGAGCCCTGAGCGGCGAGGCGGCCGTGCCGGAGGAGTGGGCACAGCAGGTCGCGGAGGCCAGCCGTGTCGACCTGCACGCGCCGGCGGCCGAACTGGCCGCGGTCGCACGCGAGGTCCACGAGCGGGACACGCAGCGCCGCCGGGACCACGAGACGGCGTTCGCCACCCTCACGGACACGGCACGATGACCCGGACGCTGCGCCTGACCTGGGTCCAGCCGGAGGACCTGATCGGCCATGAACTGAGGCAGGCGGAAGAGGACGGCAGGGACGGAACGCCGGTCCGGGACCGCTGGCTGGCGGCCGGCGGCGCGCTCCGCCCGGATCGCGCCGGGGCGTCGCAGGTGCCCGCGCCGGGTCCGCTGCGCGCACTGGCCGAGGAACTGTTCGACGAACTGGCCGCCCTGCCCTGCCCCTCGGCCGCCGACGAACCCACGTCGCTCGCCGGCATCGCGGCAGCCTACGGCCTGCCCCCGGCGGCCCCGGGCCACGGTGGCGGCGGCGGCGGCGGCGGGAGAGCGTGGCAGTCCCCCACGGCCGAGTCAGGCGCCGACGTCCCGGCGCCGGGGCCGCCAGAGCCGTCCGACTCGTCCCAGGCGCGCGAGCCGTCCGAGCCGTCCGAGGGCGTCGGCAGCGGTACGCGAACGACCCGCGCCTCCGGCCCTGCGGACACACCCCGGGCCCGGCCGGCGCACCAGCTCGGGGACGCGCTGCACGCCGCCTGGCTCGGGCGTGCCGCCGGGTGTCTGCTCGGCAAACCCGTCGAGAAGCTGCCGCTCCACGCCATCCGTGACATCGCCCGCGCCACCGGCAACTGGCCCCTCACCACCTGGTTCACCGCCAAGGGTCTGCCTCCGGAGCTCGCCGCCGCCCATCCTTGGAACCGGCGCAGCGCCCCGACCTCCCTCGCCGAGAACATCGACGGCATGCCGGAGGACGACGACCTCAACTACCCGCTCCTCGGTCTTCTCCTCCTCCAGCGCCACGGCAGGGACTTCACCACCGACGATGTCGCCCGGCTCTGGCTGGACGAGTTGCCGGCCGGGCGCACGTTCACGGCGGAGCGCATCGCCTACCGCAACCTCCTCTGCGGCATCGAGCCCCCGCTGACCGCCTCCCACCGCAACCCGTTCCGCGAATGGATCGGCGCGGCCATCCGCGCCGACATCCACGGCTGGACCAACCCCGGGGTGCCCGAGGCCGCCGCCGCGCAGGCGTACCGGGACGCCTGCCTCACGCACACCGCGAACGGTGTGTACGGCGCCATGTTCACCGCCGCCGCCATCGCCGCCGCGGCCACCGGCACCGTGGACGTGCACGCGGCGATCGCCGCCGGCCTCACCGTTGTCCCGCCCCGTTCACGCTTCGCCGCCGCCGTGCGCTTCGGCGTCAGGGCAGCCGGGGAGCACGCCGACTTCGCCGACGCCGTCGACAGCGTCCACGCCGAGTACGGGGCCTACCACTGGGTGCACGTGCTCCCCAACGCCGCGCTGCTCGTCGCCGCGCTCACCCACGCCGACGGTGACTTCACCGGCTCCATCTGCCGTGCCGTGTCCGGGGGGCTCGACACCGACTCGAACGGTGCGACGGCCGGATCGCTCGCGGGTCTGCTGGCCGGGCGGCCGGACGCCCTGCCCGACCGGTGGACCGCCCCGCTCAAGAACCGGCTCGCCACCTCCGTCACCGGGTTCGACGGCGTCGGCTTCGACACGCTCGCCCACCTCACGCTCAAGGAGGCACTCCGCCCATGACAGGCATCGTGGTGCTCGGCAGCACCAACATGGACCTCGTCGCCTTCGTGGCGCACGCGCCGAAACGCGGGGAGACCGTCACGGGACGCGAGTTCCGCACGGTCCCCGGCGGCAAGGGCGCCAACCAGGCCGTCGCCGCGGCCCGCGCCGGCGGCGACGTCGCGATGATCGGCGCTGTGGGCTCCGACGCGTTCGGCCCCCAACTGCGGCACACCCTCGAATCCTGCGGTGTCGACATCGACCTGCTCAGGACAGCCGAATGCCCCTCCGGCACGGCCCACATCGTCGTCGACGACGAGGGCGGCAACGCCATCGTCGTCATCCCGGGCGCCAACGGCACCGTCACCGCCCTCGCCCCCGGCGAGGAAGCCCTCATCGCCACCGCGGACACCCTGCTCCTCCAGCTCGAGCTCCCCCTCAGCGCCGTCCTCGACGGCGCCGAGGCAGCCCGCCGCCACGGGGTGCGGACCGTCCTCACCCCCTCCCCCGCCCAGCCGCTGCCGCCCGAACTCCTCGCCGCCACCGACCTGCTGGTGCCCAACGAGCACGAAGCCGCCACCCTCACCGGCATCGCCGACCACCGCGCCGCGGCGCAGGAACTGCTGCGCCAGGTCCCGGAGGTGGTGATCACCCTGGGGTCCGCGGGCTGTCTTTACGCGGCCCGGGGCACCGAGCCGATCAACGTCTCCGCACCTGGGGTGCAGGCCGTGGACACCACCGCGGCGGGCGACACCTTCGTCGGCGCCCTGGCCGTGGCACTCGGTGAGAAGAAGCCGATCAGGCAGTGCCTGGCCTGGGCATGCGCGGCCGCCGCCCTGTCCGTCCAGCGTCCGGGAGCGTCCTCGTCCATGCCGTACCGCACCGAGATCGACGCCGCCTCATGAGTCCTGCGTCGTCTCCCCTCCCCCTGAATCCCCTCGCCGGTAACCCGCTTCCCTTGAATCCCCTTCCGCTGAGTCCCCTCCCGCCGGAAGGCCACCGTCCGCCGGAAGGGCACCGTCCGCCGGAAGGTGATATTCCGGTGGAGGGTCGCCTTCCCCTGGAGGGTCTGCGTGTCCTCGACCTGGCGACCCTCTTCGCCGGCCCCCTGTGCGCCACGATGCTCGGTGACTTCGGCGCCGAGGTCATCAAGATCGAGCATCCGACCCGCCCCGACCCGTCACGCGGGCACGGCCCCGCCAAGAACGGGGTCGGGCTGTGGTGGAAGGTCCTCGGGCGCAACAAGCGCAACATCACCCTCGATCTGTCCGCCCCCGGCGGCCGGGAGACCCTGCTCCGTCTCGCCGCGACCGCCGACGTGGTCGTGGAGAACTTCCGCCCCGGCACGCTGGAGAGATGGGAGCTCGGCTGGAACGAACTGAGCGCGGCCAACCCCCGGCTGGTCCTCGCCCGAGTCACCGGCTTCGGGCAGTTCGGCCCGTACTCCCACCGCCCCGGCTTCGGCACCCTCGCGGAGGCGATGAGCGGCTTCGCCGCCGCCACCGGCGAACCGGAAGGCCCGCCGACCCTCCCCCCGTTCGGCCTCGCCGACTCCGTCGCCGCCCTCGCCACCGCCTACGCCGTGATGACCGCGCTCAGCGCCCGTGCCACCACCGGCCGGGGTCAGGTCGTGGACATGGCGATCATCGAACCGATCCTGGCGGTGCTCGGCCCGCAGGCGCTCTGGTACGACCAGCTCGGCTACATCCAGCCCCGCACGGGCAACCGCTCCCGCAACAACGCGCCGCGCAACATCTACCGCACCGCGGACGGCGGTTGGCTCGCGGTCTCCACCTCCGCCCAGTCCGTCGCGGAACGCGTCATGCATCTCGTGGGCCGGCCGGAACTCGTCGACGAGCCGTGGTTCGCCACCGGAACCGGCCGCGCCGAACACGCCGGCGAACTCGACGACGCCGTCGGCGGCTGGATCGCCCGCCGCACCCGCGACGAAGTGATCGACGCGTTCGAAAAGGCGGAAGCCGCCGTCGCCCCCGTCTACGACATCAGCGACGTCATGGACGACCCGCAGTACCAGGCGCTCGGCACCATCACGGAAGTGCCGGATTCCGAACTCGGCACGCTGCGTATGCAGAACGTCATCTTCCGGCTGTCGGAGACCCCCGGCCGTATCCGCTGGGCCGGCCGGCCGCACGGCGCCGACACCGAGGAGGTGCTGGCCGAACTCGGCCTGACCCCCACCGACATCACCGGACTCCGCACCCAAGGGGCACTATGACCATCCCCCTCACCTGGCTCTACGCCCCGGGCGACCGCCCGGAAGTGGTACGCAAAGCCCTTGCCACCGAGGCCGACATCGTCATCGTCGACCTCGAGGACGCCGTGGCCCAGGGCCGCAAGCAGTACGCCCTCGACGCGACGGCCGAACTGCTGTCGTCCCCCCAGCCGCTCCCCGTCCATGTCCGCATCAACTCCCCCCACGACGTCGAGACCCTCGCCGGGCTGCCGGGCCTGAGTGCCCTGCGTATCCCCAAGGTCGCATACGCCACTGACATCCAGCAGATCGCTGCCCGCGCACCGGGCATCCCCCTGTACCCGCTCATCGAGTCGGCGCTCGCCGTGGAACACGCGTACGCGATCGCCACCGCGCACGGCGCCGTCGCCGGCATCGCGCTCGGCGAATCGGATCTCCGCGCCGACCTCGGTCTGCGCGGCGACGCCGGGCTCGACTGGCCCCGCACCCGTACGGTCATGGCCGCGAGGGCCGCGGGGCTCGCGCCGCCGCCCCAGTCGGTCTTCCCGGACATCCTCGACCTCGACGGCCTCTACGCCTCCTGCTCCCACGGCAGGTCCCTCGGCTTCCTGGGCCGGGCGGCGATCCATCCCCGCCAGCTCCCCGTCATCGAACGCGCCTTCCGCCCGACGAAGGAGGAGATCGAAGCGGCCGAGGAAATCGTGAAGGCGGCAGCGTCGGACGCGGGGGCGCTGGCGCTGCCGGACGGCCGTTTCGTCGACGCGGCGGTGGTGGCGGGGGCCCGCCGGACGCTGGCGCTGGCGAGCCGCGAAGAGCTCTGAACGGGGGACGGAGGCGGGGGCCGCTGCGGGCGCGTGGCCGCTGCTGGTACGTGGCCGCTGCGGGTACGCCGCTGCGCGGGGCCCGTCCCCTCCCCGCCCCTTCCCGAACCGGGGCAGGCCCCGGACCCCGTACCGCCTTCGGCGGTGTCCTCAATCGCCGGACGGGCTGACACAGTCAGCCCCGCCGGGGGCACCTCCCACGGCCGCCAGGCCGTAGGGGGAGATCGAGGCGCGGGGGTCCGGGGCTTGCCCCGCCACGCGGCGGAGCCGCACATCGGTACAGCGGGAAGGGGCGGGTGGGATGGGATGAGGTGGGGGAAAGGCTCGCCGCAGCGACCCACGCCCGCACCGCCCCCGTGTCACGCCTTGCCGGGCGACTCCGACGCCTCCGCGGACTCCGGTGCCGTGTCCGACGCCGACGCCGACTGCGTCTCGGACTTCGCCGTGCCGGCGCCGTCCTCGGGCTCGCCGTCGGCGGACGGGGCCGCCGCGGCCGCGTCGGACTTCGACCTGTCCACCGCCGCCGGCTCCACGATCTCCTCGCGTCCCGGACGTGTCCGCGACGAGATCACGATGTACGTGACCGCCAGCAGGAAGACCACGATGGAGGTCCAGACGTTCAGCCGCAGACCGAGGATGTCGTGCGCCTCGTCGACACGCATGTACTCGATCCAGCCGCGTCCTGCGCAGTACGCCGCGACGTACAGCGCGAACGCCCGCCCGTGACCCAGCTTGAAGCGGCGGTCGGCCCAGATGACCAGCAGCGCGACGCCGATGCACCACAGGGACTCGTACAGGAACGTCGGGTGGTACAGGCCCGCCTCGCGGTTCGCGCCCTCGGTGATCTTGAGCGCCCAGGGGACGTCGGTCTCCCTGCCGTACAGCTCCTGGTTGAACCAGTTGCCCCAGCGGCCGATGGCCTGCGCGAAGGCGATTCCGGGTGCGAGGGCGTCGGCCCATGCGGGCAGCGGGATCCCTCGGCGGCGGCAGCCGATCCAGGCGCCGACCGCGCCCAGCGCGATCGCACCCCAGATGCCGAGGCCGCCCTCCCAGATCTTGAAGGCGTCGACCCAGTTCTCACCCTCGCTGAAGTACAGCTGGTAGTCGGTGATCACGTGGTAGAGCCGACCGCCGACCAGGCCGAACGGCACGGCCCAGACAGCGATGTCGGCCACCGTTCCGGCCTTGCCGCCCCGGGCGACCCAGCGCCGGTTGCCGTACCAGACGGCTACGAAGACGCCGATGATGATGCAGAACGCATAGCCTCGCAGCGGAAGCGGTCCGAGGTGGATCACTCCGGTCGACGGGCTGGGAATGTAGGCGATGTCCATGGCAGGACCGACGCTACCCTGCCGGGCGGGACGTACGGCAACCCGCCCGGCAACTTCTGGGTAACGGGACACGGTCATGGCCAGGGGCGCGGCCATGGTCACGGGCACAACTCCGCGGCTGTCCGCGGGCAGCCCAGGCACCACCGGGTCCGTGGCCGCCGCCGGGTCCGAGAACCTTCACCCGCCCGTGCCGCCTCAGGACGCCGACGCTCCCGGGCTCGCGCTCCCGCCCCCGGTCGGCGCCGCCGGCCGCTCTGTGCCCGGCGGCTTGTTCTTGTTGGCCTCCTTGACCCATTTCTTGAAGTTCGCGACGGAGATCTGCTCCTTCCCCTTCGTCGGGAAGATCGACTCTCCGTTGAGCAGCACGGTCGGGGTGCCGGTGAAGCCGCCGGCCTGGAAGGCTTCGTTGGACTTCTTCACCCAGCCGTCGTGCTTGCCCTCCTCCACACAGCTGCGGAACGCGGGCGTGTCCAGTCCCTCGACCTTGCCCGCGAGCTCGATCAGCTTGCCGTTGTCGGCGAAGGCGTCGTCCGGCTCCGGCGGCTGGTTCATGTAGAGCACGTCGTGGTAGGGCGCGAACTTCCCGGCGTCCTGGGCGCACGCCGCCGCGTTCGCCGCGCGCAGGGAGCCGCTGCCGCCCATGTTCCCGTCGATGATGGTGGCCAGGTGATAGTCGATCTTGATCTGGCCGGCCTGCTCCAGATCGTGGATCGTGTCGCGCAGAGCGTTCTCGAACTGGGCGCAGGCCGGGCACCGGAAGTCCTCCCACACCGTGAGGGTGGACGGGGCGTCGGCCGCGCCGACCGGGATGGCGAGCTGCTCCTCGCCCTGCACGCCGCTCGGCGCGAGGAGCGGCCCCGCATCCGTCGTGCCGTCGCCGTCGTCCTTGCCGCTGTTGGCGGCCACCAGGCCGGCCACCGCGGCCAGCCCGAGCACGCCCACCACGGCCGAGGCCACGATCAGGGTCCTACGGCGCTTCTCGCGTGCCTTTTCCCGCGCCCGATCCTGCTGGAGCCGCTCGCGCGCTCCCCGCTTCCGCTCTTGGTTCTCGCTCACACCCCGCAAACGAACCGGGGAGGCGTGTGCGCGCCTCCCCGGTCCCTGATCCACTCGTACGGGCTACGACTTTCCGCGCACGCCCCGTGCCAGTTCGCCCGCCAGTTCCCGTACGGCCGCGACGGCCGCGCCGTCGTCGGGTGCGTCGAGCATCCGCTTGACGAACGCCGAGCCGACGATCACACCGTCGGCGAACGCCGCGACCTCCGCGGCCTGCGCCGGGTTGGAGACTCCGAGACCCACGCAGACCGGCAGCTCCGTCGTGGCGCGGGTGCGGCGCACCAGATCCTGTGCCTGCTCGCCGACCGACTCGCGGGTACCGGTGACGCCCATCAGTGAGGCCGCGTAGACGAAACCTGATCCGGCTGCCGTGATCTTCGCGAGGCGGGCGTCCTTGCTGCTCGGCGCGACGACGAAGACGGTGGCGAGGCCGTGCTTCTCGGCGTGCTCCCTCCACAGCCCGGCCTCCTCGACCGGCAGGTCGGGCAGGATGCACCCGGCGCCGCCCGCCTCGGCGAGCTCAGACGTGAAGCGCTCGACGCCGTAGCGGTCGATCGGGTTCCAGTAGGTCATCACGAGGACCGGCTTGCCGGTGGCCGCGTGGGCCTCACGGACCGTACGCATCACATCGGCGATCCTGACGCCGCCGCGCAGGGCGATGTCGTCGGCGGTCTGGATGACCGGGCCGTCGAGGACGGGGTCGCTGTGCGGCAGTCCGACCTCCACCACGTCGGCGCCGCCGTCGAACGCCGCCTTGACCGCATCGATGCCGAGGTCGACGGTCGGGAAACCGGCGGGCAGATAGGCGATGAGCGCGGCCCGGTCCTCGTTCCTCGCCGCGGCGAGCGTGTCGTTCAGCAGCTGGATGTTCCCGCTCACTTGGCGTCCCCCTGGATCTCTGCGGCGCCGTTGTCGGCTGAGGCGTCGGCCTCGACCCGGGCGTCGGTGTCGTACAGACCGAAGTAACGGGCGGCGGTGTCCATGTCCTTGTCACCGCGGCCGGAGAGGTTGACGAGGATCAACCCGTCCTTGCCGAGCTCGCGCCCGACCTCCAGCGCGCCGGCCAGGGCGTGCGCCGACTCGATGGCCGGGATGATGCCTTCGGTGCGGGACAGCAGCCGCAGGGCCTGCATCGCCGCGTCGTCGGTGACCGCGCGGTACTCACCGCGGCCCGAGTCCTTCAGGTACGAATGCTCGGGCCGATGCCCGGGTAGTCCAGGCCGGCCGAGATCGAGTACGGCTCGGTGATCTGGCCCTCGTCGTCCTGAAGGACGTAGGAACGGGAGCCGTGCAGGATGCCGGGCTCGCCTGCGGTCAGGGTCGCCGCGTGCTCCCCGGTCTCGATGCCGTGGCCGGCGGGCTCGCAGCCGACCAGCCGGACACCGGAGTCCGGGATGAAGGCGTGGAACAGGCCGATGGCGTTCGACCCGCCGCCGACGCAGGCGACGGCGGCGTCGGGGAGGCGCCCGGCCCTCTCCAGGATCTGCCGCCTGGCCTCCACGCCGATGACGCGGTGGAAGTCGCGCACCATGGCGGGGAAGGGGTGGGGGCCGGCGACCGTGCCGAACAGGTAGTGCGTACGGTCCACGTTGGCGACCCAGTCGCGGAACGCCTCGTTGATGGCGTCCTTGAGGGTGCGGCTGCCGGACTTCACGGCGACGACCTCGGCGCCGAGCATCCGCATCCGGGCGACGTTCAGCGCCTGGCGCTGGGTGTCGATCTCGCCCATGTAGATGGTGCACTCGAGACCGAACAGCGCGCAGGCGGTGGCGGTCGCGACGCCGTGCTGACCGGCGCCCGTCTCCGCGATGACGCGCGTCTTGCCCATCCGCTTGGTGAGCAGTGCCTGGCCCAGCACGTTGTTGATCTTGTGCGAGCCGGTGTGGTTGAGGTCCTCGCGCTTGAGGAAGACGCGGGCGCCGCCGGCGTGCTCGGCGAACCGGGACACCTCGGTGAGGGCGCTCGGGCGGCCCGTGTAGTCGACCATCAGGCCGTTCAGCTCGGCCGCGAAAGCCGGGTCGGACTTGGCCTTCTCGTACTCGACGGCGACCTCGTCCACGGCGGCGACGAGCGCCTCCGGGATGAACTTGCCGCCGAACGCACCGAAGTAGCCCTCGGTGTTGGGGACGTGACCCTCCGGGTCGGGGATGAAGTAGTCGCTGGACATGGCGACGCGCTCCTTGTCGGGACGGAAGAAGAGGACGACGTAGGTGGCGCCTGCGGGCTGTTCCCCGTCCCATTTCTACGGCCTGGCGGCCGTGGGGACCCACTTCCCGTGACCGGCCTCGGCCCGGACCCGTACCGCGCTTCGCGCGGTGCCCTCGGACGCCGGGCGGGCCGACTTCGTTCGACCTCGTCGGGGGTACCTCCCACGGCCGCCGGGCCGTAGGGGGAATTCGAGCTGCGGGGGTCCGGAGCAGAGCCCCGGTTCGGGACGGGAGGGGGAGCGGAAGGACACCCGCCCGAGGGACGCCTCAGCGGCCGTCCCGCGCCACGGCCCCGCGCCATCGCATTCCGTTGACCTGGCCCGGCTCGTCACCGATCACGTACCGCACGCGCCGCCCGTGCACCCGCCGGGCCGGCGCCCGGCAGCCGCGGGGCGGCAACCTCGGGCGAGGCGGGCGTAGGGGTCACGGGGCGCGCCGCCCCCGGCGGCGGCCACCGTCCGGCCGACGCACGCAGAGGGCACACCGACGAGCACGGGGCGGGGCCCCGCGGTCCGGCGGGCTCGGCTGCGAGCGACGGCGGCGGTCACGGCCGGGTCAGCTCCTGCCGT
This sequence comes from Streptomyces sp. Tu 2975, assembly GCF_009832925.1. GTDB lineage: Bacteria > Actinomycetota > Actinomycetes > Streptomycetales > Streptomycetaceae > Streptomyces. The sequence goes on along the minus strand of NZ_CP047140.1, from coordinate 5,938,119 downwards.
GCCGCAGCGCGGGGTGCGCGCCCGCGGCCACCAGGTCGGCGACCGCGGCCCTCGGGTCGCGGCCGGTCACCAGGGATTCGCCGACGAGCACCGCATCGGCGCCGGCGTTGGCGTAGGCGATCAGGTCATGCGGACCGCGCACACCCGACTCGGCGATCTTGACGATGTGTGCAGGGATCTCGGGGGCGACCCGCTCGAAGGTGGAGCGGTCGACCTTGAGGGTCTTGAGGTCGCGCGCGTTCACGCCGATGATCTTCGCTCCGGCGTCGACGGCCCGCTCGGCCTCGTCCTCGTCGTGGACCTCGACCAGCGGGGTCAGGCCGATCGATTCGGCGCGCTCGATCAGCGAGACCAAGGCCTCCTGGTCCAGCGCGGCGACGATCAGCAGCACGACGTCGGCGCCGTAGGCGCGCGCCTCCCACAGCTGGTACGCGGTGACGATGAAGTCCTTGCGCAGCACCGGGATGTCGACCTTGGCGCGTACGGCCTCCAGGTCGGCGAGCGATCCGCCGAAGCGGCGCTCCTCGGTCAGCACGGAGATGAGGGCCGCGCCGCCCGCCTCGTAGTCGGCGGCGAGTCCGGCGGGGTCGGCGATCGCGGCGAGCGCGCCCTTGGAGGGGCTGGAGCGCTTGACCTCGCAGATCACCTTGACGCCCTCACCGCGCAGCGCGGCGACGCCGTCCTTGGCCGCAGGAGCCTTGGCGGCGCGCTCCTTGAGCTCGTCGAGGCTGACACGCGCCTGCCGCTCTGCCAGGTCGGCGCGCACACCTTCGATGATCTCGTCGAGCACACTCACGCGAGCGGCCCCCTTCCGGGACGGTGTTGATGGATCAGGATCAGCCATGTCGATGGTATCCGCAGGAGGGCCCTGGGCACGCATCCGGTCACTGCCTGTCCCACTACCTGGGACTTCACGGAGCCAGGGCCGAGCCGAACGGCAGGTTCCGCACCACGCTGAAGATCACCAGGGCGCCGCCCACGACCCACCACCATCCGGTGGAGAGGCCGATCCTCAGAGGGCGGCCCTGTACGGCGCGAATCAGCCACATCACCCACACGACGGCGAAGACCGCGTAGCCCACGACGGCGACGGCGTTGGCGCCGAGGGCGGTGCCGATGTCGCCGTGGACGAAGGCGTGGGCGCTGCGCAGTCCGCCGCAGCCGGGGCAGTAGATGCCGGTGAAGCGCAGCAGCGGACAGACCGGGTAGTGGCCCGGTTCGTTCGGGTCGACGGTCCCGACGTAGGCGAACGCGGCGGCGGCACCGGCGAGCACGGCGAGCGGCGCGGCGACGCGGCGCGCGGTCGACGGGGCGGGCCTGGCGGGAGCGGCCGGCACGGCACCGGCGGGCCAGGTACGAGGGGCAGGGCCGGCGGCCTGCCAGGACTCGCCCGTCACCTGCCCCGGTGCCGTTGTGCCCGTCGCGCCGGGGCCGGCGGCCGGGTCCGTGGCGTGGTGGCCTGCCGCGGGTACCGCGGCCGGCGGCGGGACGGCGGGCGGGGTGGGAGCTGGGGTGGGGTCCACGCGGTGATTCTCCCCGTTCGACGGCAGCGGCGCAGCCCGGCCTGGCCGGGCTGCACCGCTGTGCGACATCTGCGTGCGAGGTCTCAGACCGTCACGTTCTCCCGCGCCGCGGCGCGCTCACGGGCCGCCACCACGTGGTCCGGGTCCTTGGGGGTGCCGAGTCCGGCCATCTTCATCGCGCCGCCGATGACCGCGCCGAGCAGGATGAGCGCAAAACCGGCCCAGAAGCCGACGGGGCTGTTCGCCACCATGAAGACGCCTGCGACACAGAAGCCGATGAAGGCGATGATGACGCCGGTCCAGGCGGCCGGGGTGTGTCCGTGTCCGTGGCTGCTGCCCGCCATGAGTTGCTCCTCGTTTCCGATGCGATTCGTGCGCCGGTGCTCGTGCTGAGCCGGACGCTCGTCCTTCATTGTCCCGTACGCCGGGGCGGGCGCGGCGCGGGGGTCACCCTTCGCGCGTCGGGTCCTCGCCCCGGTCCAGGGCCTTCCAGAGGTCCTCGGGACGGTCGGGGTCGGCCGGGCGTTCCTTGCGGGCACGCGGGCTGCCGTCGCGCTCGTAGCGGCCGGACATGGACGGCCACAGCCGGCCGTAGCGGAGGGCGAGCAGTCCGGCGAGCAGGATCAGCACACCGCCCGCCGCGGTGACGTAGGGCCAGACCGTGTGGGAGAGGGCTTCGACGGTGGAGGCGGCGTCGCCGGTGGTGCGGGCCGCCTTCTCGTCGAGCGCTCCGGTGTCGGACGCGCCGAGGAGTGCGGCCGTCGCGGCGCCGGCGCCGCTCAGGGCGAGCAGCGCGGCGACGAGCACCCGGCCGGCGCGGCGCACGGCGAAGACCGCGACCAGCGCGGCCAGTCCGACGATCGCGAGTGCCGTGGGGACGCCGGTGACGTCCGAGCCCTTGGCGTCGAGGGAGACGGTTCCGCCGCCGACGGACGCGCTGCCCTCGGCCCAGATCCGGCCGGCGGCGAGCAGGACGACGGTCGCGCCGGCGGCGCCGAGGAAGAGGGCGGCAGCGAGGCTGCGGCGGCTGCTTGTGGCAGGCGTCGCGGCTGCGGCTCGGGGCGGGGGTACGGGTACAGCACTCACGTACCCCACTATCCCTTACCGCTCGTGGGGTCGTTCAGGCGGTTGGCCGTGTGCACGGCCCGCAGTACAGCGGCCGCCTTGTTGCGGCACTCCGTGTCCTCCGCGACCGGGTCGGAGTCCGCCACCACACCCGCGCCGGCCTGCACGTACGCCGTGCCGTCGCGCAGCAGGGCGGTACGGATGGCGATGGCGGTGTCCGAGTCGCCGGCGAAGTCCAGGTAGCCGACGCAGCCGCCGTACAGGCCTCGGCGCGACGGCTCGAGCTCGTCGATGATCTGCATGGCGCGGGGCTTGGGCGCCCCGAGAGCGTTCCCGCGGGAAGCAGGCGGTGAGCACGTCGAAGGCCGTGCGGCCCTCGGCCACCTTGCCGGTGACGGTGGAGACGATGTGCATGACGTGGGAGTACCGCTCGATCGACATGAAGTCGACGACCTCTACGCTGCCCGGCTCACAGACGCGGCCCAGGTCGTTGCGGCCCAGGTCCACGAGCATCAGGTGCTCGGCGCGCTCCTTGGGGTCGGCGAGCAGTTCGTCCGCGAGGTCGTTGTCCTCCTGCGGCGTGGCGCCACGGGGCCGGGTGCCGGCGATCGGGTGGACCATGGCGTGCCCGTCCTCGACCTTGACGAGGGCTTCGGGGCTGGAGCCGACGACGTCGAACCCCTCGAAGCGGAAGAGGTACATGTACGGCGAGGGGTTGGTGGCCCGCAGGACGCGGTAGACGTCGAGCGCACTCGCAGCGCACGGGGTCTCGAACCGCTGTGAGGGCACCACCTGGAAGGCCTCACCGGCCCGGATGCGCTCTTTGACGTCCTCGACGGCGGCCTGGTAGTCGGGGCCGCCCCACAGCGCGGAGAACTCGGGCAGCTCGGAGGCGGGCAGCGCGGTGGGCGGGGAGGCCAGCGGCCGGGCGAGATCGGCCTGCATGGCGTCGAGGCGGGCGACGGCGTCGGCGTGGGCCTCGTCGACGCCGGTGTCGAGGTCGTTGTGGTTGATCGCGTTGGCGATCAGCAGAACCGTGCCGTCCCAGTGGTCGAGGACCGCGAGGTCGGAGGTGAGGAGCATGGTCAGTTCGGGGAGCTTCAGGTCGTCGCGCTCGCCGGGGCCGATCTTCTCCAGCCGGCGCACGATGTCGTACCCGAGGTAGCCGACCATGCCGCCGGTGAAGGGCGGCATGCCGGACGCGAGATCGCGCGGGGTGTGCAGGGTCTCCACGGTCTCGCGCAGCGCGTGCAGCGGGTCCCCGTCCGTGGGGACGCCGACCGGCGCGTGGCCCAGCCAGTGCGCCTGGTCGTCGCGGACGGTCAGCGTGGCGTCGGAGCGCACGCCGATGAAGGAGTAACGGGACCATGAGCGTCCGTTCTCCGCGGACTCCAGCAGGAAGGTGCCGGGGCGCTCCCCGGCCAGCTTGCGGTAGAGCCCGACGGGCGTGTCGCCGTCCGCGAGCAGTCGGCGGCTCACCGGGATGACGCGGCGGTCGGCGGCGAGCTTGCGGAACGTCTCGAGATCCATGGCGCCAGACCCTACTTGTCCAGGAGTACGTCGGCGTCGAAACAGGTGCGGGCCCCGGTGTGACAGGCGGCGCCGACCTGGTCGACCTTGACGAGCACGGTGTCGGCGTCGCAGTCGAGGGCCACCGACCTGACGTGCTGGAAGTGACCGGAGGTGTCGCCCTTGACCCAGTACTCCCGGCGGCTGCGGGACCAGTAGGTGCAGCGGCCGGTGGTCAGGGTGCGGTGCAGGGCCTCGTCGTCCATCCACCCGAGCATCAGCACCTCACCGGTGTCGTACTGCTGGGCGATGGCGGGAATCAGGCCGTCCGGGCTCCGCTTGAGCCGGGCGGCGATGGCCGGGTCGAGGCTGCTTTCGGGGACACTGCTGGTCATACGGGCCATTGTGCCGTGTCGAACCCGGCCACCGGCGGTGAGTCCACTGGGCGGACCGGGTGCCCCCGCCGTACGCTGGCGGGCATGTCGACCCATGCCAAGCGTGAACGACTCCTGTTCGCAGACCTGTTGGAGGCGTCCGGACCGGACGCGCCGACCCTGTGCGACGGCTGGCTCACCAGGGACCTCGCGGCTCATGTGGTGATGCGCGAGCGGAGGCCCGACGCGGCGGGCGGGATACTGCTCAGCGCCCTCAAGGAGCGGGCGGACCGGATCCAGGCCGAGTTCGCCGCCAAGCCGTACGAGGAACTGGTGCACCTGATCCGTACGGGGCCGCCGCGGATGTCCGTGTACGGGATCAAGCAGATCGACGAGGCCGCGAACACGGTGGAGTTCTTCGTGCACGCGGAGGACGTACGCCGGGCGCAGCCGGAGTGGACCCCGCGCGAGCTGGACCGTGTCTTCGAGAACGCGTTGTGGTCGCGGCTGGAGAAGGCGGCCAGGCTGCTCGGCCGGAAGTCCCCCGTCGGTCTGGTACTGCGCAGGTCGAACGGTCAGACGGTGGTGGCCCACAAGGGCACTCCGGTGGTGACGGTGACCGGCGAGGCGGGTGAGCTGACCCTGTTCGCGTTCGGCCGGCAGAACGCCGCGCAGGTGGAAATGGACGGGGACAAGGAGGCGATCACCCGGCTGAGCGGGGCCGCACTCGGGTTCTAGTGCGGCCCCGCTCCCGTGCCGTCAGCGGCGCCGGGCCCACTCGGCGTACGCGTCCTGCGGTTCAGGGGCCACGGCCGGGGGCACGGCCGGGGCCGTGGGACGCCGCCGGAGGAGTCCCGAGCCGGCCAGCGCCAACAGGAAGCCGGCCGGGATGGTGACCAGCCCCGGTGTGTGGAGAGGGAACCAGTGGAAGTCCCGGTCGGGGAAGAGCGAGATCGGTGTCCCCGACGCCGCCGGTGACCAGGCCATCAGCACGGCGACCAGCGGCAGCGTCCCGTACACCGCCCAGCGCACCCCGCCCGCCGTGAAATGCCGGCGGAAGATCGCGAACAGCAGCACGGGCGGCAGTACGGACGCGGCCCCGGCGAACGCGAACGAGAGCAGCACCTGCGGATTCCGTCCGACCGTCTGCGTGGCGACGAACACGGCGAGAGCTCCGACGACGGCGACCGCCCAGCGCGCCAGGCGCACCTCCCCGGCCATCGAGCGGCGTCCCCGGCCGCCCACGCCCGTCGGCCCGGCGAGGTCACGCGTGAAGGCCGACGCGGCGGCGAGCGTGATGCCGGCGACCGTGGACAGGGTGGTGATGAACACGGCGCAGGCGACCACGGCGAACAGCAGGCTGTGCCGGGGACCGCCGGACTCGGGGTCGAGTGCGGTGGTGACCATGAGCAGTGCCGAGTTGCCTCCCGGGTCGGCGGCGACGATGTTCTTGTGGCCGACGAGGGCGGCAGCGCCGAGGCCGATGACGACGACGCCGGTGCACAGCAGGGCGACCGGCCCGACGGCCCAGGCGGCGGCGCGGCGGGCGCTGCGCGTGCCGCGCAAGGGGTGCAGGCGCATCGTGATGTGAGGCATGCAGGCGGCGCCGAGGACGAGCGTGAGCAGGAAGCCGGTGAGATCGAGCCAGCCGGCGAAGCCGCGCCCGAACTGCAGGCCCGGCAGGGCGTACGAGCCGCCCCGGCTGCCCTGCCGGGCGGCGTCGAAGAGCGAGAAGGGCGACCAGCCGAAGCGGCCCAGGACGATGCCGGCGAGCAGCACGACCACGGCGACGACGACGACCGTCTTGAGGATCTGGATGTAGCCGGTGCCGCGCATCCCGCCGAAGGCCGAGTAACAGATCATCAGGGCGCCGCTGGCGACGGTGCATCCGGTGAGGGCGCCGGACGGGAGGCCGAACATGGACGTCATGATCTTGCCGGCGACGGCGAGCTGGACCACGAGCAGCGGGAACAGGACGACCATCGCCGCGATTCCGAGGGGCACGCGAACGGAGCGGTCGGCGAGGCGCTCGGAGAGGAAGTCGCCGAGCGTGTAGATCCCGCCGCCGCGCAGCGGCTTCGCCAGCACCAGCATCACCAGGACCAACGAGGCGACGGTCGCCATGGCGAAGAGGATGCCGTCCGCCCCGACGAGGGCGACGGAGCCGGTGGTACTGAGCAGGGTCGCGGCGGAGACGTAGTCCCCGGCGACGGCGAGCCCTCCGCCGACCGGGCCGAGCGTGGCACCGCCGGCGTAGAAGTGCTCCGGGTCGTCCTGGTCGGCGGCGGCCAGGCCGCACAGCAGAAGCGAGACCGTGACGAACGCGAGGAAGACGACGAGGGCGAGGGAACGGCCCTCGAACCCGGCACTCGACGCGACGGGCCCGACCAGGTGGATATCAGATGACATGCCGGGTACATCACCAGGCATCCGGTACCGCGTACAGCGGCCGGTCCGGCATCGGTGCCCGCGCACAGGCACGGGCACCTCGGGGTGTGCGGCGTCACACCCCGGCTGCCCTCAACTCTCCAGCAGCCGGCGGGCGGTGAGGGCGAGGGAGACCTCGACGACGTCGGACGGCCGGGACAGTGAGCGGCCGGTGAGTTGTTCGAAGCGGCGGAGCCGGTTGAGAACGGTGTTGCGGTGGCAGTACAGCCGCGTCGCCGCGCGCTGCGCGGAGCCCTCGGCGTCGAGCCATGCCGTGAGAGTGTCGACGAGCAGGTCCCGGTCGGCGGGCTCGATCGCGTACAGCGGCCCCAGGACGCGTTCGGCGAGCGCCCTGCCGAGGCCCGGGGAGGAGACGACGACCGCGGCCGGCAGGTGGTCGTCGAGGAGGACGACACCCCCGGTGCGAGGGCAGGCGCGCAGCGCGGTGCCGGCGAGTCTTCGCCCCTTGCCGAGTGCGGCGAGACCGGTGACGGCGGAGCCGATCCCCACGCGGACGCCGGGGGCGGCGCTCAGCCCGGCGGCGACGGTGGCGGGGTCGGCCGGCCCCTGGGGTGCGGCGCCGTCGCTCTCGTGGGGGCCGACCTCGTCGCCGCCGTCCTCGTCGCAGCGGCGTGGACCGGACGCCGGGCCGTCCATCAGGTGCACGATCCCCAGCTCGGCCTCCGGGGTGGAGTGCCACACCACGGGAGTCCCGGGCGGCAGGGTGACCAGCGGGCCTGGCGCGTGCGGATGGGAGGAGGCGGCCGCGATCACGACGAAGCGGCCGTCCTCCGGCAGTTCGAGCATCGCCGACGCGTCGGGCAGGTCGGTGATCCTGGCCGTGCCGTCGAGCAGCGCCGCCGTCATCAGCCGCAGGCGGTTCTCGCGCCGCCACGCCATCCGGCGTTCGGCCTGGCGGTAGGCCTCTGTGACGAGGGCGCAGTGCTCGTCGACGAAGTTCCAGACGTCCGCGGCGACATGGACGAGCAGCCGTATGTCCTCCGGGTGGCGGCGCGCGGTCTCGTCCACCAGGCCCTGCCACACCATTGCCCCGCCGAGCCGGAACGCGTGCAGGACGGCGTCGAGCGGCACGCTCTGCTCGGCCCGCGCGGCGCCGATGGAGCGCGAGGTGCGCCGGGCGATGTCCCGGCTCTCGCGGGGGCGGATCAGGGAGGCGATGTTGTGGCGCAGCGACTGGTACACCTCCTGCCACACCTCGGTCGCGTCGGCTTCGATCGCCGCCCGGTAGGCGGGTTCCTGCTCGCGCAGCTCGCTGACGAGGGTGGTGGTCAGGCCGGCCACGTCGTCCAGCAGTACCTGGGCGGCGCGGTGCAGTACGGCGATCGCCTCGGCGTCCAGCAGGGAGCGGGAGCGGGGCAGAACGGCGTGGGGCGTGGGAACCGCCCTGACGCGCGAACGTACGAGATTCGACATGGGCGGCCTCCACCAGGAGTCGGCTCGCTCCGGCGCGAGGCGTGGGACACGACCGCACCGGATCTACCTGACGCTCGCAGAATGGCATACCGCCCAGTCGGTACCCAGGGGTTTGCGGCATAGTTCTCATCACGGTCCAGCAACGTGGGTGGCCGGTCTCAGGCGCCGGAGCGCTCCAGCAGACGTGCCAATTCGGTCCTCGAGCGCACTCCCAGCAGCGCAAACACGTTCCGCAGATGGTGATCGACGGTCCTCGTGCTGACCGACAGCCGCAGGGCCACCTCCCTGTTGGTCGCACCTTCCGCGACATGGTGGGCGATGCGCCGCTGCTGCGGCGTGAGCCGGTCCAGCGGTCCGCTCCCGGAGTCGCCGGCCACCGCCTCGCCGGCTGCCCGCAGCTCTCCTCCGGCGCGTTCGGCCCAGCCGCGTGCTCCGCAGCGCTCGAACGCGACGAGCGCGTCCCGCAGCGGGCCGCGTGCCTCCCGAGTCCTGCGCCGGCGGCGCAGCCACTGCCCGTAGAGCAGCAGGGTGCGGGCCCGCTCGAAGTCCCCGCCGGCCCGCTCGTGGTGGGCGAGCGCCTCCTCGTAGCAGGCGGCGGCCTCCTCCGGCGGGGCGACGAGCGCCCGGCAGCGGGCGAGCTGTGCGGGCGCGAGCGGGTCGGCGGTGCTCGCCGCCCACGCCGCGAACTCCTCCACGGCGACGGCCGTTCCTTCGGTGCGTCCCGCGAGGACGGCCGCCTCCACGAAGCACGGCACGGCGAGCATCATGACCGCGAAGTGGCCGCGCCGCGGGCCGGGTACGACGAGGGGCCCCAGCCGCGCGGCGGCCTCGGCGCACCGGCCCGCCGCCAGGTCCGTCCGGGCCACCGCCCATACGGCGAGGCTCGCGGCCTGGGCCAGTCCGTGCGCCGCGGCGGTCGAGCCGGCGGCGGCGGCGTGCTCGGCGCAGGCCTCGGCGTCGCCTTCCAGGGACGCGGTCAGGGCGAGTACGGCGTGCAGGTGGGCGGCGCTGTTGCGGCGGCCGAGCTCGCGGGCGGCACGCAGGCCCTCGAGGGCGTGCACCCTGGCCCGGGCGTGCCGGCCCGCGCGGAGTTCGCCGTAGGCGAGGTGCTCCAGTGCCGGGGGCAGCAGCACCCGGGGCCCGTGGACCCGTACGGCGGCCAGCGCCCTGGCGCCCGCCCCGCAGGCGGCCTCCACATCGCCGACGACGAGCGCTGCGGCGGCCGACCGCAGCAGTACGGCCGGGTCTTCGGCGCGTCCGGACGCCTCGACGCATTCCCGCAGCAGGGCGTGGCCGGCCCGGATCCGTCCCGCGAACACGGCCCGCATGCCCGCGACATACCTGCCGAGCGCCTCGCGGCCGTCCCGCTCAGGGTCCTCCGAGGCGGACCGGGGGGCACGGGCCGGGTCCGGGACGCCGGCCACCGCAGCCGGGACCCGGGCGAGCGCGTCCGCGTAGCCGTGCGGGTCGCCCATGGCCCAGGCGGCGTCCGCGGCGGAGAGCAGGGCGGCGGTCGAGCGGTCGGCGTCGTCGGCGGCCAGGAGCGCGGCCGCGGCGAGCAGGGACTCGTGGGCGTCGGCCACCGGGCCGTCGCACAGGGCGATCAGCCCGCGTACGTGGTGGGCCCGGCCGGAAGCGGGTACGGCACGGACCCGGGCCAGCAGCGCGCGGGCCCGGCCGGGCTCGCCGTCCAGCCAGGCGTGTTCGGCCGCGGCCGATAACCGTATGCCGCGCAGGATCTCGTCGGCCGTGAGTTCCGCGGCCCGCGCGAGAGCCGTGGCGCGGTCGGTGTGCGGCCGGGGCGCGGTTGCCGCTCCCGCCAGCGCGTCGGCGAGGAACGGGTCGTATCCGCCTGCCGCGCAGGCGCGTTGGACCAGTCGCGGCAAGGTGAGGTGCGGCCCGTCGAGGGCGGCGGCCAGCAGTCGGTGCGCGGTCCGCCGGCGTGGCAGCGGCGCGCGGCGCAGTACGGCGGTGCGCAGCAGCGGGTGGGTGAAGCGGACCCGCGTGCCGTCGCTGTGGAGTGCACCCGCCCGCTCGGCGGGCAGCAGGCGGTCGGGGTCGACGCCGGCCAGCCGGGCCGCGCGCAGCAGCAGCGCCGCGTCGGCGCCGGCGCCTTCCGGTTCGTGTTCCTCCGCCGCCGCGGCGAGGAGCAGCAGGAGCCGGGTGTCCGGGGCAGTGCCTCGGTGCGGGCGGCGTACGCGTCCAGGATGCGCTCCGCGCCGGGCAGGGGGTGCGGCAGCGGGGCGTGGCCGGCGAGCTGGTCGGGGGTGAGTCTCGCGGTGATCGCGGTCAGCAGCCCCGGGTTGCCCGCTGCCTCCCGGCGCAGCTCGTCCCGTACGACGGGGTCGGCCCGGCCTTCCGTCAGCCGGTCGATCAGCGCGTCGGTAGCCGTGTCGTCGAGCGGTCCGAGCCGCAGGCGCGGCAGTCCCGTGAAGGCGTCACCGCCGCCCGGATCGTCGGTCGCGGTGAGCAGTACGGCGGCGCGGTCGCGCGGGGCGAGGCGGCGGGCGGCGAAGCCGAGCGCGATGCGCGAGTCACGGTCCCAGGCGTGGGCGTCGTCGACGCAGAGCAGCAGCGGGCCGTGGGATCCCAGGGTCCTGAGCAGCTCCAGCAGGGCGGTGGGCGCTGTTCCCGCGCGGGTCACGTCGTCGGCCGGTCCGGGCAGGGGTCCGGGCGCCGAACAGAGCAGGGCATGGAGTCCGCTGTACGGCAGCAGGGCTTCGGCGGGGCGGCACGCGTGTGGAGCACCGTCCCCTCGCGCCGGGTGCCGACGGCGTGCCGTGCGAGGGCGCTGCGGCCGAGGCCGGGCGGCCCGGTGATCACGAGGGTGCTGCCGCGGCCTTCGCGCAGACGGCCCGACAGCTCGTCGAGGAGGGCGAGTTCACCGCTTCGGCCGTACAGCCGAAGGGGACTGTGCACGGTCGTCGATGGATTCACGCCCGGCAACTTACTCCCGCGTAACTACCCTCCGGAAGGGTCCGGTCCGGGCTTCGCGGCCCTGGCCCGCCGTGCTGGGCACGGTCCCATCGTGAGCCGCCCCGGACTGTGCGCCCGCACAGCACGTTGCCGGTGGCGGTCGTCCGCCACCGGCAACGTCATGCCGTCCGGATGGAGCCGCTCCGGGAGGGGAGCCGCTCCGGACGGGTCAGGAGGTGTGCGGGCAGTTGCCCCGGTACTCCTCGATGGTCAGGCCGGGCCGCGGCAGCGGGCAGAGGAACTGCTCGTACCGGGTGTCGTTGTCGATGAATCGCTTCAGCCACGAAATGCTGTACTTCGCGATCGTGGTGTTGCTGCTGTTCGGGGTGAAGTGGTTGGCGTTGTTGAGCTCCAGGTACGCCTTGTCGAGCGACGACGGCAGCGACTGGTAGAACGGCTCCGAGTGCGAGGAGACGGAGGCGACGGTGTCACCGTCGGCGCCGATCACCATGGTGGGGGTGCGCAGTTCGGGCCAGGTCTTGTCCGTGTTCCAGCCGGTCAGCGGGATCGCCGCCTGCAGCGAGGGACGGGTCTTGGCGGCCTCGAGCGTGCCACCGCCGCCCATGGAGTGGCCCATGACCCCGAGCCGGGAGCTGTCGATCCGGCCGCGGACCGAGCTGCGCTGGGTCAGGTGGTCGAGCGCGGCGAGGAGTTGGTCGCCCCGGCTGCCGGGCTGGTCGTAGATGCTGTTGGTGTCGATGGTGAAGACGACGAAGCCCTGGGAGGCGAGCCGGGGGCCGAGCCACGCGATGGACGACTCGTAGGCGGTGAAGCCGGGCGAGATGGCGACGGCCCCGAACGTGCCGTCCGCGGTGGACGTCGGGTAGTAGATGGTGCCACCGCCGAAGCCCGTGACGGCCAGCGAGGAGACGGACGTCTCGGAGACCGAGTACGGGCCGCGCGAGGCCTCGATGGAGGAGACGGTCGGAGCGGGCCCGCGCTCGTACGGGTTGTCGGCGGCCTGGGCCTGCGTGCCGGGCAGCAGGGTGGCGCACAGGGCGGCCGCCGCGGCGGCCGCCGCGCCCAGCAGGGAACGGCGGCGGGTGCGGCTCGTGGGGGTGAGGTGCACGAGGAGGGTCCTCTCGGGTCGAGGCGGTTACGCGCCGCAGGACCTGACCCGTCGTCACCAGGAGTCCGCCGTGCCGGTCGCGTACCGCCGTGTTGATGGCGGTACCACCGTCGGGGCCCGGACCCCGGTACGGCATCGGCAAGTTCACCGGCCTCCTCGCGGACCGGCGTCCGCCGGGGCGGGCCGCCCGGCACCGGCCCGGCACACAGCAGAAGGGGCCGGCAGGACGCGATGTCCTGCCGGCCCCTTCGGGCGGCGTGTCAGCGGACCTGGTGGCCCGCCTCGCGCAGCGAGTCCTTCACCTGCGAGATCCGCAGATCGCCGAAGTGGAACACGGACGCGGCGAGCACCGCGTCCGCGCCCGCGTCGATCGCCGGCGGGAAGTCGGCGAGCCGGCCCGCTCCGCCGGAGGCGATCACCGGGACCGTGACGTGCTTCCGCACGGCGGCGATCATCTCGGTGTCGTAGCCGTCCTTGGTGCCGTCGGCGTCCATGGAGTTGAGCAGGATCTCTCCGGCTCCCAACTCGGCGGCCCGGTGCGCCCATTCGACGGCGTCGATGCCGGTGCCCTTGCGGCCGCCGTGCGTCGTCACCTCGAACGTACCGTCCACGGTGCGCCGGGCGTCGACGGAGAGCACCAGCACCTGGCGGCCGAACCGCTCGGCGATCTCGCGGATCAGCTCCGGCCGCGCGATCGCCGCGGTGTTGACGCCGACCTTGTCGGCGCCTGCCCGCAGCAGCTTGTCGACGTCCTCCGCGCTGCGCACGCCGCCGCCCACGGTGAGCGGGATGAACACCTGCTCCGCGGTGCGGCGCACCACGTCGTAGGTGGTCTCCCGGTTGCCGGAAGAGGCGGTGATGTCGAGGAAGGTCAGCTCGTCGGCGCCCTCGGCGTCGTACAGCTTCGCCATCTCGACGGGGTCGCCCGCGTCGCGCAGGTTCTGGAAGTTGACGCCTTTGACCACCCGGCCGTTGTCGACGTCCAGGCAGGGGATCACCCGTACCGCGAGGGTCATGCGGCACCTCCATCGGTTCCGGTCGGCCGGTACGCCTCGACCTCGACCTCGACGACCAGCGAGGGGTCGACGAAGCCGGAGACCACGAGCATCGACGCGGCCGGCCGGACCTCGCCGAAGATCTCCTTGTGGGCGCGCCCGATGTCGTCCACGTCGCGGGCGTGCGTGATGTACATCCGGGTGCGTACGACGTCACCGGCGCCGAGCCCGAGCTGCTTCAGCGCGTCGATCGCCACGCCGAACGCGGTGACCGTCTGCTCGTAGGGGCTGCCCGCGGCGATCTCGCCCCCGATGACCGACGTGCAGCCGGAGACCAGGACGAGGCCGTTCGGCAGCTCGACGGCACGGGAGTAGCCGAAGGCCTCTTCCCAGGGGCCGCCGGAGCCGACCCGGCGCACCGGTCCGGAGCCGGAAAGGGGACCTGCGGTCATGCGGACACCGCCGCGAGGGCCTCTTCCAGGGTGAAGGCCTTGGCGTACAGCGCCTTGCCGACGATGGCGCCCTCGACGCCCTCGGGGACCAGCGAGGCGATGGCACGCAGGTCGTCGAGCGAGGAGACGCCGCCGGAGGCGACGACAGGCTTGTCGGTCGCGGCGCAGACGTTCTTCAGCAGCTCCAGGTTGGGGCCCTGCAGGGTGCCGTCCTTGGCGATGTCGGTGACGACGTAACGGGCGCAGCCCTCGGAGTCGAGGCGGGCGAGGGTCTCGTAGAGGTCGCCGCCGTCGCGGGTCCAGCCACGGCCGCGCAGCGTCGTGCCGCGGACGTCCAGACCGACGGCGATCTTGTCGCCGTGCTCGGCGATGACCTTGGCGACCCACTCGGGGGTCTCCAGCGCCGCGGTGCCCAGGTTGACGCGACGGCAGCCGGTGGCGAGAGCGGCCTCGAGGGAAGCGTCGTCGCGGATGCCACCGGACAGCTCGACCTTGATGTCCATGGCTCCGGCGACCTCGGCGATCAGCGCCCGGTTGTCGCCGGTGCCGAAGGCGGCGTCGAGGTCGACGAGGTGGAGCCACTCGGCGCCGGCACGCTGCCAGGTGAGGGCCGCCTCGAGGGGGGAGCCGTACGACGTCTCGGTGCCGGACTCGCCATGGACGAGACGGACGGCCTGGCCGTCGCGGACGTCGACTGCGGGAAGGAGTTCAAGCTTCGGCATCAGAGGGTCTCGATCCAGTTGGTCAGCAGCTGGGCGCCGGCGTCGCCGGACTTCTCGGGGTGGAACTGGGTGGCCCACAGGGCGCCGTTCTCGACGGCGGCGACGAAGGGCTCACCGTGCGTGGCCCAGGTGACCTGGGGCGCGCGGATGGCCGGGTTGGTGACCTCCAGCTCCCACTCGCGCACCGCGTAGGAGTGCACGAAGTAGAAGCGGGCGTCGTCGTCCACGCCGGCGAAGAGCTTGCTGTCGGCGGGCGCCTCGACGGTGTTCCAGCCCATGTGGGGCACGACCGGCGCCTTCAGCGGGCCGACGGTGCCGGGCCACTCGTCGAGGCCCTCGGTCTCCACGCCGTGCTCGATCCCGCGGGCGAACAGGATCTGCATACCGACGCAGATGCCCATGACGGGGCGTCCGCCGGAGAGCCGGCGGTCGATGATCCATTCGCCGCGGGCCTGCTTGAGGCCGTCCATGCAGGCGGAGAAGGCGCCGACGCCGGGGACGAGCAGTCCGTCGGCGTTCATCGCCTTGTCGTAGTCGCGGGTGATCTCGACGTCGGCCCCGACCCGGGCGAGCGCGCGCTCCGCGGAGCGGACGTTGCCGAACCCGTAGTCGAGGACGACGACCTTCTTCTGTGGCGTCGCTGTGGTCATTCCCAGATCCCCTGAATCCGCATGACGCCCGCGATCAGGCACATCGCGGACGCTCCGGCGAGCAGCACGACGGTGCCCTTGGGCATCTTCTGCTTGGAGAACGAGTACGCACCGCCGGCGAGGAACAGCCCGACGACGATGAGGATGGTCGAGAGGCCGGTCACAGGGCGCCCTTCGTCGACGGAAGGATGCCGGCCGCGCGGGGGTCACGCTCCGAGGCGTACCGCAGGGCGCGGGCGAGTGCCTTGAACTGGCACTCCACGATGTGGTGGGCATTGCGCCCGTACGGGACGTGGATGTGCAGCGCGATCTGCGCCTGTGCGACGAAGGACTCGAAGATGTGCCGGGTCATCGTCGTGTCGTACGTGCCGATCATCGGCGCCATGTTCTCGGGCTCGGTGTGCACCAGGTACGGGCGGCCCGACAGGTCCACGGTGACCTGGGCGAGCGACTCGTCCAGCGGCACGGTGCAGTTGCCGAAGCGGTAGATGCCGACCTTGTCACCGAGGGCCTGCTTGAAGGCGGCGCCCAGCGCGAGGGCGGTGTCCTCGATGGTGTGGTGGGTGTCGATGTGCAGGTCGCCGTCGGTCTTGACGGTGAGGTCGAACAGACCGTGCCGGCCGAGCTGGTCGAGCATGTGGTCGTAGAAGCCGACGCCGGTGGCGACGTCGACCTTGCCGGTGCCGTCGAGGTTGATCTCGACGACGACCGAGGTCTCCTTGGTGGTGCGCTCGACCCGTCCTACGCGGCCGCTCATCAGTGCTGCTCCTTCTTCAGTGCGCGAACCGCATCGAGGAACGCGTCGTTCTCTTCGGGCGTGCCCGCGGTGACCCGCAGCAGTCCCGGTACGCCGTTGTCGCGGACCAGTACGCCCCGGTCGAGGATCCGCTGCCACGCCTTGTGCGCGCCGTCCTCGCCGTCGAACCGGCCGAACTGCACGAAGTTGGCGTCGGAGTCGGTGACCTCGTAGCCGATGGCGCGCAGTTCCGTGACCAGCCGGTCCCGCTCGGTCTTCAGCTGCTCGACGTACCCGAGCAGCGTATCGGTGTGCTCCAGCGCGGCCAGGGCGGTGGCCTGTGTGACGGCGGACAGGTGGTACGGCAGGCGCACCAGCTGGACGGCGTCGACCACGGCGGGGTGGGCGGCCAGATATCCGAGGCGCAGTCCGGCGGCGCCGAAGGCCTTGGACATCGTGCGGGAGATCACCAGGTTCGTGCGGCCCTTGATGAGCGACAACAGCGACGGCCGGTGGCTGAATTCCACGTACGCCTCGTCGACGACGACCAGCGACGGCTTCGCCGCCTGTGCCGCCTCGTACAGCTCCACGACCGTCGCGGCGTCGACCGCGGTGCCCGTGGGGTTGTTGGGCGAGGTGATGAAAACGACGTCCGGGCGGTGCTCGGCGACGGCCGCGGTGGCGGCGGCGGTCTCGATGGTGAAGTCGTCACTGCGCGGGCCGGAGATCCAGCCGGTGCCGGTGCCGCGGGAGATCAGGCCGTGCATCGAGTACGACGGCTCGAAGCCCATGGCGATCCGGCCGGGGCCGGCGAAGGCCTGGAGCAGCTGCTGGATGACCTCGTTGGAGCCGTTGGCCGCCCAGACGTTCTCCCGGGCGACCGCGTGGCCGGTCGTACGGGTGAGGTAGCGGGCCAGCTCGGTGCGCAGTTCGACCGCGTCCCTGTCGGGATAGCGGTTGAGCTGCCTGGCCGCGTCGCGCACCCGCTCCGCGATGCGCTCGACGAGCGGCTCCGGCAGCGGGTACGGGTTCTCGTTGGTGTTCAGCCGGACGGGGACGTCGAGCTGGGGAGCGCCGTAGGGGGACTTGCCGCGCAGCTCGTCCCGGATGGGGAGTTCGTCCCAGGGGGAGACGGGGGTGCTGCCGATGTCGGTCACTGGCCCGGCACCTTCCAGTCGAAGCGGGCCTTGAGGGCGGCGCCGTGCGCGGGCAGGTCCTCGGCCTCGGCGAGCGTCACCACGTGGTGGGTGACCTCCGCGAGGGCGTCCCTGGTGTAGTCCACGATGTGGATGCCGCGCAGGAAGGACTGCACGGACAGGCCGGAGGAGTGGCAGGCACAGCCACCGGTCGGCAGGACGTGGTTGGACCCCGCCGCGTAGTCGCCCAGGGACACCGGGGCCCACGGGCCGACGAAGACGGCGCCCGCGTTGCGGACCCGGGCGGCGAGGGCTGCGGCGTCGGCGGTCTGGATCTCCAGGTGCTCGGCGCCGTAGGCGTTGACGACCTCGAGGCCGTCCGCGATGCCGGAGACGAGCACGATCGCGGACTGCCTACCGCTGAGCGCGGGCACGATCCGGTCCTCGACGTGCTTGGTCGCGGCGATCTGCGGCTCCAGCTCGCGCTCGACCGCTGCCGCCAGCTCCTCCGAGTCCGTCACCAGCACGGCGGCGGCCAGCGGGTCGTGCTCGGCCTGGCTGATCAGGTCGGCTGCGACGTGCACGGGGTCGGCGGTCGCGTCGGCGAGGACGGCGATCTCGGTCGGGCCGGCCTCCGCGTCGATGCCGATCCGGCCGGTGAAGTAGCGCTTCGCGGCGGCGACCCAGATGTTGCCCGGGCCGGTGACCATGTTCGCGGGCGCGCAGGACTCGGTGCCGTAGGCGAACATCGCGACGGCGGTGGCGCCGCCGGCCGCGTACACCTCGTCGACGCCGAGGAGGGCGCAGGCCGCGAGGATCGTGGGGTGCGGGAGGCCGCCGAACTCCTTCTGTCCGGGAGAGGCCAGCGCGAGGGACGCGACGCCCGCCTCCTGCGCCGGCACCACGTTCATGATCACGGAGGAGGGGTAGACGGACCGGCCGCCGGGGGCGTACAGGCCGACCCGGTCGACCGGCACCCACTTCTCGGTGACGGTGCCGCCGGGCACGACCTGCGTGGTGTGCTCACTGCGGCGCTGGGCACGGTGGACGATCCTGGCCCGGCGGACGGACTCCTCCAGGGCGGCCCTGACGGCGGGGTCGAGCTCCTCCAGCGCGCGCTTCAGCGCCGCGGCCGGCACCCGTACCTGGTCCAGCCGCACACCGTCGAACTTCTCCGCGTACTCGATCAGTGCCGCGTCGCCGCGATGATGCACGTCCTCGCAGATCGGCCGCACCTTCTCCAGGGCGGCCGCAACGTCGAAGTCGGCACGGGGCAGCAGGTCGCGCAGAGCGCCACCCTCGGGGAGGGCGTCGCCGCGCAGATCGATTCGAGAGATCACGGAACCAATTCTCTCAGACCCGATCCAACGCTTGTTTCCCGTATCAGTGGCTGATACAGGCCCCACAAGTTGACCATCACCACTAGCGTTCAGGCCGTCACTCAGCGGGAAGAACAGCTGTACGAGCCAACGAAGCGGAGGAGCGGCAGTGACCGAGCCGCTGGACGACGGGCCCCCGGACGGGCTGAGCCCGACCGAGCTCCACATGTGGAACGCCTTCAGAAACGGAAGCACGTACGACCTCAGTGACACCGATCCCCTGTTGAACGATCCCTTCTCCCCCCTGCCCTGGGGTCCCGAGCGCAGCGTCCGGGCGTCGATCGTGGCCCGGCTGCTGCTGAGCGGACCCGCCGCCAGGCCGGGCCGGGTCTGCGCGCTCAAACTGCGCGGCGTCCTGATCACCGGCACCCTCAAGCTGGCCGGCGGCAGTATCTCCCCGTACGTGGAGCTGCACGGCTGCCGCTTCGAGAACGAACTGCTGATGCCGGAGGCGCACTTCACGACCGTGCGCATGGTCGGCTGCGCGATCCCGCGGATCGAGGCGGCCAGGCTGCGCACGGAGGGCGATCTGCATCTGCCCCGCTGCCGCGTCGAGCACGGTATCCGGCTCACGGACGCCCAGATCGGCACGGACCTGCTGATCAACCAGATCCATGTGCGACCCGACCGCCGGGGCCGGGCGATCACCGCGGACGGCATGTCGGTGGCCCAGGACTTACAGGCCGAACTCATAGAGACCTACGGCGAGTTCAGCCTGCGCGGCGCGAAGGTGGGCGTCTCGCTCAGTCTGCGCGGCAGCCGGCTGCGCGCGGCGGCGGAGCGCCGCGCGCTCAACGCCCCCCAGCTCAGTGTGGAACGCACGCTGTACATGACGGGCGCCTGGGTGAGCGTGACCACGGGCAACCAGGGCGCCACTCCCCCGTTCGGCATCGCCGCCTACGGCACCCCCGCGCGCGGCTCCCGGCTGCAGCCCTTCGAGTGCCACGGCGGGGTCCGGCTCGACGACGGGCGGTTCGGCGACGCGGTCGACCTCCAGCGGGCGCGGTTCGTGCTGAGCCCGCGCGAGGAGCTGTCGCTGCGCAGGATCGCCACACCCGAGCTGCGGTTCAACGCGGAGCGCCCCGAGGAGGGGCGGGTCGTACTGAACGGCGCGAAGGTCGTGACGCTGATCGACCTGGCGGCGAGCTGGCCGGGCCCGGGCGGGCTCGCGATGGGCGGCTTCGTCTACGAGAACCTGGTGCCGTACGAGGAGTTCCCGCTCTCCCGGCGGCTGGAGTGGGTCGCGTCGGCGACCCCCGAGTACTCGCCGGAGCCGTACGAGCGGCTGGCGACCGTCCTGCGCAACAGCGGCGAGGACGCGGACGCCCGCGAGGTGCTGCTGGCCAAGAACCGCCGCCGGCGGGAGACGCTGCCGCTGGCCGGGAAGCTGTGGGGATACCTCCAGGACCTCACGGTCGCGTACGGCTACCGGCCCGGCCGGGCGGCCCTGTGGATGGCGGTGCTCTGGGCGGCCGGCGCGATCGCCTTCGCCCAGGTCGCCCCACCGCCCATCAAGCCCGACGAACATCCCGAGTGGAACCCGGCGCTGTACGCCCTCGACCTGCTCATCCCGGTGATCAATCTCGGCCAGGACGGCCACTGGCGGCTACAGGGCGGATGGCAATGGGCGGCCGCCGTTCTGGTGCTGCTGGGCTGGATCCTCGCGACCACGGTCGCGGCGGGCGCCTCCCGGCTCCTCCGTCGCGGTTAGTCGCTTTCTTTACCGTCTCTTGACTTCGGCCGGGACAACCATTCCGTTGCCACCAAAGCTTCACAGCTGCCCTCTGGCGCGGCGTTCACCTGCGCGTTTTCAATGGTCCGCACCATGTCACTGATCCGCGCCCTGATCCGTACCGCGCGCATGATCCGTCATACGCCACGGCTCACCCACTGCCTCGCCCCTGACGAGGCGGTACTGCTCGACGCCCCGGACGACCGGCTCGGGCCGGCGCTGGTCGCGGCCGCGGTCGGCGAGTACGAACCGGCCGCCAAGCTGCTGGCGACCACACGGGAATCAGCCGAATGGGAGAACCGTGACCGGTACGTCGTCAGGCTCGCGGCGTTCGCCCGGAACCGGGACGAGTGGCTCGGCGACTGGCTGGGCGCGGCTCCGCGCGACGCCGACGCCCTCGTGGTCAAGGCCGAGCTCGCGGTCCGCAGGGCCTGGGAGTCGCCCGCCCGCACGGAACTGCTGCGGGAGGTGGGCCCGCTGATCGACGCCGCGGCGGAGGCCGGTCCAGGCGACCCTGTGCCCTGGCGCATCGCGCTCGACCACGCGCGCGGCACCCACGCCTCGCACACGGCCTTCGAAGCCCTGTGGGAACAGGCCGTCCGCCGTTCCTCGCACCACTACGGCTGCCATGTCGCGGCGCTCAAATACCTGTCCGCGCAGTGGTACGGCTCGCATCGCGAGTGCTTCGACTTCGCGGAGCAGGCCGCCGCCGACGCGCTTCCCGGCTCGCTGGTCCAGGCCCTGCCGGTACGGGCGGCCTTCTCCCAGCTGCTCGGCGGTGAGGCCAGGACATCGGTGCAGGACGACCGGATCGACGCGGCCGCGGACCTCGCCATCACGCTGTCGCGCGCATACGGGCCGGGCGACCCGTGGCCGGCAGAGGTCCGCAACCTCCTCGCCTATGTGCTGGTGGCCCGGGGGCGCTGGGAGGAGGCGCTGAACCAGTTCCGGCTGATCGGCCCGCACGCGACCTCGTTCCCGTGGTCGTCGGTGACGGAGGACCCGCTCGGCCGGTTCCTCCAGGCCAGGGGCGACGTACGGATCGAGGTCGCGTCGGCGACGCCGCTGCGTGGACGGGGAGGACAGGCCCGCCCGCTCGACCATTACTCTTGACCGCTGTGACCACCGCTCGCCTGCCGCTCTTCCCGCTGAACTCGGTTCTGTTCCCGGGCCTTGTGCTGCCACTGAACATTTTCGAGGAGCGTTATCGCGCCATGATGCGCGAGCTGCTGAAGGCGGACGAGGAGGAGCCCCGACGCTTCGCCGTGGTCGCCATCCGCGACGGCCGCGAGGTCGCGCCCGCCGCCCCGGGGATGCCCGACCCGACCACGGTCGTGGAACGCGGCCCCGCCGCCGGCTTCGGACCGGACCCGATCCAGGCCTTCCACCGCGTGGGCTGCATCGCCGACGCGGCGACCGTCCGCGAACGCGGGGACGGCAGCTTCGAAGTGCTCGCCACCGGCACGACCCGCGTCAAACTGCTGTCGGTCGACGCGAGCGGGCCCTTCCTCACCGCGGAGCTCGAAGAGATCCCGGAGGAGCCGGGCGACGGCGCCGCCACCCTCGCGGAAGGCGTGCTGCGAGCGTTCCGCAGCTACCAGAAGCGGCTGGCCGGCGCGCGTGAGCGCTCGCTGTCGACCGGAGCGGAACTGCCGGACGAGCCGTCGGTCGTCTCCTACCTCGTCGCCGCGGCGGCGGTGCTGGACACCCCCGCGAAGCAGCGGCTGCTCCAGGCGCCGGACACGGCGACACGACTGCGCGAGGAACTGACGCTGCTGCGCGCGGAGACGGCGATGCTGCGGCACCTGCCGTCGCTGCCGGCCGTCGATCTGACGTGGCGGCCCACCAGCCCCAACTGACGCGAGGACACCTGGCGTGGCGAAGAACGCGACGAAGAAGACGAAGAAGCAGCAGTCGGGCGGTACGCCGGCGACGGTCGCCCTCACGGCGGCGGGCATCCCGTTCACCGTGCACACCTACGACCACGACCCGTCGTCGCCCTCGTACGGCGAGGAGGCCGCGGAAGCGCTGGGCGTTTCCCCCGATCGGGTCTTCAAGACACTCGTCGCGGACGTGGACGGCGCGCTGACGGTGGCGGTCGTCCCGGTCGCGGGCCGGCTCGACCTGAAGGCGCTGGCATCGGCCGTCGGCGGCAAGCGGGCGACGATGGCGGACCCGGCGGCGGCGGAACGCACCACCGGCTACGTCCGCGGCGGCATCTCGCCCCTCGGGCAGCGCAAACGGCTGCCGACGGTGCTGGACGCGTCGGCGTCGGCGCACGGGACGATCTGCGTGTCGGCGGGGCGCCGCGGCCTGGAGGTCGAACTGTCCCCCACGGACCTGGCATCCCTGACCTCGGCAACCCTGGCGCCGATCGCCCGCGCGTAGCCCTGCGGGGCGCCGTTCCCCTACCCGCCCCTTCCCGAACCTGGCTCCGCCCGGACCCGCACCGCGCCGCCGCCCGGAGGGAAACGTCACTGCCGGGGCGCCGGCGCCCCCGTCGGCCCCGTCGGCCACTCCGGCTCCGGATCCCGCGGCCCGAACAGCGCCGTGAGCCCCAGATGTACCACCATCGCCGCCACCGGCCACGCCAGCAGCGCCCCCTTCGCCCGAAGGTCCAGGTACGCGTCGAAGGTGACCCCCTCACCGACCTGGCGCGCTTGCTCCACCACGTCCCGCGTCGGGCCGAACCACATGCCGATGCCCCAGCCCAGCAGGGAGCCGAGCACGGCGCCGACCGCCAGGGCGACCACCAGCGCGATGCCGCCGCGCCGTCGGAAGAGGAAGACGGCCACCGCGGTCAGCACCCCGAGAGCGACGCCCAACAGCAGGAACGTGCCGTCCGCGCCGATCGCCTCCTCGCCTTCGGTGTCCTTGAGGAAGACCGCCTCGTCGTTGGAGACCAGCGGTACCCGCGGCGCCAGCCACAGCCAGAGGAAGCCCAGGGCGACGCCCAGGAGCGTGACGGCCACGAGGATCAGCGCGGAGTCCCGCAGGTCCTTCCGCAGTTCCGCGGCCGACTCGGCCTCGTCCTTCGCCGTGTCGTACGCGTACATCGAGGACGACCCCGGCCCGGTGGGCGGCGCCTGCCAGGCGTTGTCGTCCCGGGAAGGCTCGTGCGGCTGGTGGGGCGGCGTCAGAGGTGCGGTCACACCGCCATCGTGCCAGGCCCGCCCGGGTGACGCCTCACCGGACCGCTGCCCGCCGGTAGGCCCACGTCGCGACCGCCAGTGAGACGACGCCGACGGCCGCGCAGACGGCGAGGTCGAGGGCGACGGCGGGCCAGTCCGGGTGGGCGTCGAAGGTCCGGGCCATGGCCTCGACCCCGTACGTGGACGGCAGCAGATCACGCGCGTAGGAGACCGGTTCCGGCAGCCGGTCGGCCGGCAGCACGCCGAGCAGCAGCGCCGCCGACATGCCCAGCTGCCCGAGCAGCGTGGCCATTTCCTGGCGGGGCGCCAGCAGGCCGAGGGCCGCGCCCAGCCCGGCGAGTGCCGCGCCGGACAGCGGGATGACGGCGGCGAGCACCCACAGATGCGTCAGCGGCAGGTCGAACAGCACACTTCCCGCGACGGCCGTCACCACCGTTCCCGGCACGGTGAACGAGGCGTACGCGCCCGCCGCGCCGAGCACCACGGCCGCGGGGGGCACCGGCAGGGTGGCGTAGTGGTCGAGGCCGCCTCCGGCACGTAGCTGGCCGAAGTACTGGGCGAGCAGGTTGAGCGCCACGAAGGCGACGACGAGCACGCTCGCGCCCGCGACGACGGCGCGCGCCTCCGCGCCCCCGTCGACGACGCCCCGCATCAGAACCATGATCCCGACGGACTGGAACGTCGCCACGAACAGCAGCGGGATGCGGGCGACGCGCGCCCGGGACAGCTGCGCCCGGTACACGGCCGCCAGCGCCGGCAGCAGCCGCGCTCTCGGCGCGAGCGGCGCGGCGGTCGTCTCCTCCGCCGGCGTCCGGCGCGCGGACACCGCCGCGTCGGATTTGGCGGACACGATGCTCACGCCTTGACCAGCCCCTTCGTCGCGTTCCCCCCGAGTGCCAAGTACACGTCCTCCAGGCTCGGGGTGGCCAGGGTGAAGTCGTCGAGCGCCGCGAAGGCCGCGCCGCCGGTCACCGCGGCGACCGCCGCCCGTGCCTCTTCCGGGCCGAGCCGGAGGACCCAGCGCCGCCCCGATTCCTGCGCGGAGCCGCGCAGCGCGGCGACCTCGGGCACGTCGAGCGGGGCGCGCTCGCGCCATACCAGCTCGACCCGTACCTCGCCGGCGACGTGCTCCTTCAGCCCGGAGGGGCTGTCGCAGGCGATGACCCGGCCACGGTCGAGGACGGCGACCCGGTCGAGCACGGTCTCCGCCTCGATGACGTTGTGGGTGACCAGGAGCACCGTCGCGCCGTGTTCGGCGCGGCGCCGGTCGACCGCGGCCCATACGGCGCGCCGTGCGACGGGGTCCATCCCGGTGGTGGGTTCGTCCAGCACCAGGACCGGCCGCTCACCGACCAGGGTGGCCGCGAAGCAGGCGAGTCTGCGCTGCCCGCCGGAGAGCTTCTTGAGGGGGCGGCCGGCGAGGCCGGTGAGGCCCAGTTCTTCGAGGACGGCGTCCCGCTCCGCGCGCGCTCGGCGTGCGGCCAGTCCGCGCAGCCGCCCGGTGGTCTCGGCGGCGAGCGCGACGGTCAGTTCGTCGAGCGCGGTGGACTCCTGGCCGAGGTAGCCGATGAGCCGGGCGGCGCGCTCGGGGTGCCGTACGAGGTCGTGGCCGAGGACGTGGACCGAGCCGGCGTCGGGGCGCATCAGGCCGGTGAGCTGTCGCACCAGGGTGGACTTGCCCGCGCCGTTGGGTCCGAGCAGCCCGAAGATCTCGCCGCGCCGCACCTCGAGGCTGATGCCGTCGCTGGCACGCACCTCGGGTGTCCCGGGCGTGCCCCGTCTGCCGCGCGCGGCGGGGTACGTCTTGACCAGATCCCGCACCACGCACACCGTACTCACGAGGTACGAGACTACGGGGTCCGTCCGCCCCGGATGCCCTCGGGCCCCGGCTGCTCACCCGCCGGGCCGTGATCTGCGGCCGTCCGTACATCGATCTCCCGCCAGAAGCCGGCCCGGATCGCGTAGCGGTCGTGCTCGTCGATCTGGTCGTCCTTGTGCGCGAGAAGTCCGAAACGTGCGGCGTAGCGCAGCAGTTCGCCGTCGATGCGGTGCGGGATGCGGGGGTAGAGCGTGGACAGCTTCTGTACGTGGCCGTTCTCCGGCAGCCGCTCCATCCAGCGCCGCGCGAAGACCTGGCCGACCTCGAAGGGATCGCCGCCGACGGTGGTGATGTCCTCCTCGCGGTCGGCCCAGCGCTGTTCGGCGCTGGTGAGCTGGGCCAGGGTGGGCAGTGAGGCGGTCTCCGGGGGTTCGCCCAGTGTTCCGCCGCCGGGCCGTTCGATCCAGCCCTTGTCGGAGGACCAGCGCAGGGTGGCGTTCGGCGGGTGGGATGCCGGGTGGGAGGAGGGCTGGCCGGGGGCGCGCAGCCCGGCGAGGTCCTTGGGGGTGGGCACGCCGCCCTTGGGGCCGGCCGGGGCGGGTGCGGGTTGCCCGTCGTCCTCGGCCGGCGCGGGCCTGGTGCCGTTGCGTACGGCGTCCTCCGCCCGCTCCGCGGCGGCGGCGAGCGCGGACTCGGGCAGCGGCGCGGAGAGGATGGCGGCGATCTCGGGCCGGGGAACCGGCGGCGGCGCGCAGATGCCGGTGAGTTCCTTGGCCCGTACGGCCCGGATGATCCAGGCACGGTCGAGGACCCGGCGCTCGTCGGCCTCCGCGACGAGGTCCTCCGACTGGTTGTAGTCGCCGTCGGCGGCCTGCACGGCCCAGAGGTGGACGGCGACCCCGTGTTCCTTCGCGGACATCAGCCCGGGCAGCAGGTCGCCGTCGCCGGTCACCAGGACCACGTCGGAGCAGGCGCGGTTCCTGGCCAGTTCGGTGAGCTCCGCGTGCATCGCCGCGTCGACGCCCTTCTGCGCCCAGCGTCCGTCGCTGCGGGTCAGGGCACCGAGCCGGACGGTCACCCGGGGCATCACCCGCAACCGTCGGTGCTCGGGCTGCGGGACCCGGTCGGGGGCGCCGTCGAACCAGTAGATCCGCAGCAGGGGTTGCCGGGTGTCGGCTTCCGCGAGTTCGCGCAGGCCCTGGATGAGGGACGCGTGGTCGACGGTGATCCGCGATCGGGCGGGCTCTCCGGCGAGAAGGCTGGCAGCGGCGCCCAGCAGATAGCCGGCGTCCACCAGGACGACGCAGCGGTCCACGCGTTCCACCCTCTTTCGGGAGCTCAACGGTGCTTCGAGATCCGGGATTGTTGCGGGTTTCTGTCGAGTCTGCCCGACCACGGGAGGGTTGACGTCCGGAACTCGATCATCGGCGTGGCGGATCGCGCCGCACACCTGCCCACCGGGGCCGACTACGGTCCGCAATGATCCAAAATGCGGCTGTTTTACGGGTATGTGAGTCTGGTCGCGGCCCTGGCCCCTAAAACCCCCACAGGAGGCATCCCATGGCCAAGAACAAGAAGCAGGAACGCACTCAGAGCAAGGCTTCTCCCGCGGAGCGCGGCACCCAGCAGGCGCGCAGCTCCTCGATGGAGGCCCAGGCCGAGCAGCGGGCGCAGGCGGTCACACCTTCCGACGTGGCTCACAAGGGCCGGCAGAAGCGCTTCGGTCACAACTGACTGATCAGGAGCTGATCGCACAAGCCAGAAGGGGCGCTCCCGTGACGACGGGAGCGCCCCTTCTGCGTGCGGGACCGGTCAGCCGGCCAGACAGGACGGGCCGAGCAGCACCTTGAGGTCGCCGAAGAGGGCGGGGTCGGGCTGGACACGGTGCCGGTCGAGCCGCAGGACCGTGGTCTTGCGCGGGCCCTGGAGCTTGATCCGCACCTCGGTGTTGCCCTTGTGGTGGCTGAGGATCTCGCCGAGGCGGCTGACCATGGGCGGCGTGACCTTGACCGTCGGAATCGTCACCACCACCGGCGCGTTGGTGCCGGCCGAGGACAGGTCGGGGACCATCAGCTCCATCGCGACCAGACGCGGGATGTCCTCGCGCTTGTCGAGGCGGCCCTTGACGAACACGACGGTGTCCTCGACGAGCTGGGTGGAGACGAGCTGGTACGTCGCCGGGAAGAACATGCACTCGATGGAGCCGGCCAGGTCCTCCACGGTGGCGATGGCCCAGGCGTTGCCCTGCTTGGTCATCTTGCGCTGGAGGCCGGAGATGATGCCGCCGATGGTGACGACCGCGCCGTCCGCGTGCTCCCCGCCGGTGAGCTGGGAGATGGCCGCGTCCGTCTTGTCGGAAAGGACGTGCTCGATGCCGAAGAGCGGGTGGTCGGAGACGTAGAGGCCGAGCATCTCGCGCTCCTGCGCGAGCAGGTACGACTTGTCCCATTCGACGTCGGAGAACTCGACGTCGAGCCCGAAGCCCGGCTCGTCGCTCGCTTCCTCGCCCATACCGCCGAAGAGGTCGAACTGCCCCTCGGCCTCCTTGCGCTTGACCGCGACCACGTTGTCGATCATCGGCTCGTGGTGGGCGACGAGGCCCTTGCGGGTGTGGCCCATCTCGTCGAACGCGCCGGCCTTGATCAGGGACTCGACGGTGCGCTTGTTGCAGACGACGGCCTCGACCTTGTCGAGGAAGTCCGGGAAGGAGCTGTACTTCCCCTTCGCCTTGCGGGTCTTGATGATCGACTCGACGACGTTCTGGCCGACGTTGCGCACGGCGGTGAGGCCGAAGAGGATCACGTCGTCGCCCTGTGCGGCGAAGTTGGACATGGACTCGTTGACGTTGGGCGGCAGGACCTTGATGCCCATGCGTCGGCACTCGTTCAGATAGACGGCCGACTTGTCCTTGTCGTCCTTGACCGAGGTGAGCAGCGCCGCCATGTATTCGGCGGGGTGGTTGGCCTTGAGGTACGCCGTCCAGTAGGAGACCAGGCCGTAGGCGGCGGAGTGCGCCTTGTTGAAGGCGTATCCGGCGAAGGGGACCAGCACGTCCCACAGGGCCTGGATGGCCTCGTCGCTGTAGCCCTTCTCGCGGGCGCCCTTCTGGAAGAGGACGAAGTTCTTCGCCAGCTCGTCGGGCTTCTTCTTGCCCATCACGCGGCGGAGGATGTCGGCCTCACCGAGCGAGTACCCGGCGATGATCTGGGCGGCCTTCTGCACCTGCTCCTGGTAGACGATCAGGCCGTACGTGACGTCCAGGACCTCCCGGAGGGGCTCCTCCAGCTCCGGGTGGATCGGCGTGATCTCCTGCTGCTTGTTCTTGCGCAGGGCGTAGTTGGTGTGCGAGTTCATGCCCATCGGGCCCGGGCGGTAGAGCGCGGACACGGCGGAGATGTCTTCGAAGTTGTCGGGCTTCATCAGCCGCAGCAGGGAACGCATGGGCCCGCCGTCGAACTGGAAGACGCCGAGGGTGTCACCGCGCTGGAGCAGCTCGAAGGTCTGCGGGTCGTCGAGCGGCAGGGAGAGCATCTCCAGGTCGATGCCCTTGTTGGACTTCACCATCTTGATGGCGTCGTCCATGATCGTGAGGTTGCGCAGGCCGAGGAAGTCCATCTTCAGCAGGCCGAGCGACTCGCACTGCGGGTAGTCCCACTGGGTGATGGTCACGCCGTCGGTGTGCCTGACCCACACGGGGACATGCTCGGTGATGGTCTCGCTCGACATGATCACGCCGGCGGCGTGCACGCCCATCTGCCGGACCAGTCCCTCGACGCCCTTGGCGGTGTCGATGACCTTCTTCACGTCCGGCTCGTTCTCGTACATCGCGCGGATCTCGCCGGCCTCGCTGTACCGCGGGTGCGAGGGGTCCGTGATGCCGTTGAGGTCGATGCCCTTGCCGAGGACGTCGGCGGGCATGGCCTTGGTGAGCCGGTCGCCCATCGCGTACGGATAGCCCAGCACGCGGGCGGAGTCCTTGATGGCGTTCTTCGCCTTGATCTTGCCGTACGTGCCGATCATGGCGACCTTGTCGGCGCCGTACTTCTCCGTGACGTACCTGATCACCTCGACGCGCCTGCGCTCGTCGAAGTCGATGTCGACGTCGGGCATGGAGACGCGCTCGGGGTTGAGGAACCGCTCGAAGATCAGACCGTGCGGGATCGGGTCGAGGTCGGTGATGCCCATGGCGTACGCGACGATCGAGCCCGCCGCGGAACCACGGCCGGGGCCCACCGCGATGCCCTGGTTCTTGGCCCACATGATGAAGTCGGCGACGACGAGGAAGTACCCCGGGAACCCCATCTGGATGATGACGTCCATCTCGTACTCGACCTGCTTCTGGCGGTCCTCCGGGATGCCGCCGGGGAAGCGGCGCTCCATGCCGCGCATGACCTCCTCCTTGAACCACGTCACCTCGGTGTGGCCCTCGGGGATGTCGAACTTGGGCATGAGGTTCTTGGCCTCGAACATGCCCTCCGTGTCGACCTGCTGGGCGACCAGCAGGGTGTTGCGGCAGCCCTCCTGCCAGGCGTCGGAGGAGTCGATCGCGTACATCTCGTCGGTCGACTTCAGGTAGTAGCCGGTGCCGTCGAACCGGAAGCGGTCCGGGTCGGAGAGGTTCTTGCCGGTCTGGATGCACAGCAGCGCGTCGTGGGCGGCGGCCTCGTGCGCGTAGGTGTAGTGGGAGTCGTTGGTGACCAGGGGCGGGATGCCGAGCTTCTTGCCGATCTCCAGCAGTCCGTCGCGGACGCGGCGCTCGATCTCGATGCCGTGGTCCATCAGCTCCAGGAAGTACCGGTCCTTGCCGAAGATGTCCTGGTACTCGGAGGCGGACTTCAGGGCCTCGTCGAACTGGCCGAGGCGCAGCCGCGTCTGCAGCTCTCCGGAGGGGCAGCCGGTGGAGGCGATCAGGCCCTCCGACCACTGGGCGATGGTCTCCTTGTCCATACGCGGCCACTTCTGCAGCCAGCCCTCCGCGTACGCGTCGGAGGAGAGCCGGAACAGGTTGTGCAGGCCGGTGGCGTTCGCCGCCCAGATCGTCTTGTGGGTGTAACCACCGGAGCCGGAGACGTCGTCGCGCTTCTGGTGCGGCTGGCCCCACTGGATCTTGCGCTTGTTCCGCCGGGACTCGGGGGCGACGTACGCCTCGATGCCGATGATCGGCGTGACGCCCGCCTTCTTGGCGGAATGGAAGAAGTCGTACGCCCCGTGGAGGTTGCCGTGGTCGGACATGGCGATATGGGTCATGCCCATCTCGTTGCACGCCTCGAACATGTCCTTGAGCCGCGCAGCACCGTCCAGCAGCGAGTACTGGGTGTGGACGTGAAGGTGCGTGAAGGGCGGCTTGGTCACGGCGGCGGGCCTCCGGGCTGCAATCTCCTGGGGGTGCGACCCCCGGACCCCCGCTTTGGGGGACAGCGTGGAAGTCTACGTCGCCGCACTGACACTCCGAGGGCACTCCTGCGTACCTTCATGCGTTGGACGGGGCGGAAATGCTGTCCCATTTGTCATGTACCAGGAGGCGCTCAGAGATGCCGGTCCCGCAGCCCACCGCCGAACAGCGCGGCGAGGAGATCCTCGCCGTCTTCGACACCGCCTTCGGCGAGCTCCTGGCCGCCGACCCGGCCGCCTTCCGGGTCAAGTTCCGCAAGATGGCGGCCTCGGCGTTCGCGTTCTACCGGGGCACGGCCTGTCTGTTCTACAACGACATGGAGCGGGAACAGCACACCGGTCCCTACCTGGACGAGCGGACGAGCCGGGTGTGGATCCACGGCGATCTCCACGCGGAGAACTTCGGCACGTACATGGACGCCAACGGCCGGCTGATCTTCAACGTCAACGACTTCGACGAGGCGTACGTCGGCCCCTTCACCTGGGACCTGAAGCGGCTGGCCGCCTCGCTGGCCCTGATCGGCTACACCAAGGCGCTGAGCGACGAGCGGATCACGGAACTGGTGCGGATCTGCGCGGCCGCCTACCGGGAGCGCATCCACGCCCTGGCGACCGGCGCGAAGGACGACGACGTGCCGCCCTTCACGCTGGACACGGCGGACGGGCCGCTGCTGAGCGCGCTGCGAATGGCGCGTTCGCTGACCCGGTTCTCGCTGCTGGACTCGATGACCGAGATCCGTGACTTCGAGCGCCGGTTCGCGTCCGGCGGCGGCTCCATCGAGCTGGACGCGGCCACCCGGTACAAGGTCCTGGCCGCCTTCGACGGCTATCTGGAGACACTGCCGGAGTCCAGCCTGACCCGCCCCGACTCCTACCGCGTCAAGGACGTCGTGGGCCGGCGCGGCATCGGAATCGGCTCGGCAGGTCTGCCCTCGTACAACATCCTGCTGGAGGGCAACAGCGACGCCCTGGAGAACGACGTCGTGATCTACATGAAGCAGGCCCAGACCCCGGCGGTGTCCCGGCACATCACCGACCGGGAGGTCCGCGAGTACTTCCAGCACGAGGGGCACCGCACGGTCATCTCGCAGCGCGCCCTCCAGGACCACGCCGACCCGTGGCTGGGATGGACGGAGCTGGACGGCTCCGGCCAGCTGGTGGCGGAGGTCTCGCCGTACGCGGTGGATCTCGACTGGTCCGACATCGACGACCTGGAGGAGATCGCCGCCGTCGTGGCCGACCTCGGCCGGGCGACGGCGACCATGCACGCCGCCGCCGACGACGAGAGCGGCCACTCCCTGGTGCCGTTCTCCACCGAGCGGGCCATCGACGCGGCGATCGCCGCGAACGAGGACGGCTTCGGTGACCTGCTCGTCGACTTCGCTCACCGCTACGGCGCGAGGGCGCGGGCCGACCACCAGATCTTCGTCGACCTGTTCCGCAACGGGCAGATCCCCGGCCTGTAGGCGCGGGCGCTCGCCGGAGATCTTCACGGGCTCCTCTTTTAAGAGGCCCTTAATGAACCCGTGGCACACTCGGCGGCGATGAACATGTCCGGGATGCGGCTCAGAGGGCTGCGGGCAGCGATCTTCACGGCACTGGTCGTGACGCTGTCCGCCGCCTCGCATGTGCTGCTGTCCCGCGCCCCGCTTCCGCTCTCCACCGTCGCCGCCCTCGCCGCAGCCGTGTTCGCCGCCGCCTTCGCGCTGTCGGGCAGGGAGCGCGGGTTCTGGCGTATAGCCGGGCTGCTGATACCGCTGGAGCTGGCCGCGGACACGGTCTTCACCACCGGTCAGCATGTCTGCTACGGCCCTGCGGGGGGACCGATCGCCGGTTCGCTGCGCGCCGTCGGGTTCGACGTGCTGTGCGGCGGCGAGGTCGGCTCGGCGCTGCCGGGCACCGCGCTGCCCGGGGACGAGCAGGGGCTAGCGGCCCTGCTGAGCAGCCCCGACCCGGCGCAGCCATGGCTGCTGCTGGCCGCCCACGTCTGTGTCGGCCTGGTGGCCGCGGCCTGGCTGCGGCGGGGCGAGGCCGCGCTGGCGGCTATGGTGCGGGCGGTCGGCGCCGTCGCCTTCCGGCCGCTGCTGCTGGCGGTGGCCGCGGTGCACGCGCCCGGCCCGGCGCGGCCGGCATCACGTCCTGGACGGTACCTGCATCGCCCTTCCCGCACCCGTCTGCTGGTGCACTCCGTGGGACGGAGGGGACCACCCGTGGCGGTCGCGCTCTGCGCCTGAACCGGAGATCCCCTTTTCTTACGTCCCCGCACGACCCCACACGGAGTGAATCATCATGAGCAAGCGCAACAGCCAGGCCAACAAGGCGGCGGCCCGCGAGCGGCTGCGCGAGGAGCGCGAGCGGCAGGCCAAGAAGGACAAGGTCCGCCGGCAGCTCGTCGTCATAGGCTCGGGCATAGCGGTGCTCGCCGTCGCCGGCGGTATCGGCTTCGGCATCATGCAGGCGAACAAGCCCGGCCACTGGGAGTCGGTGGCCAAGGAGTCGAACGTCACCGCGCCGAAGAACACCTCCGGCAAGAACGGGACGACCGTCGTCGTCGGCAAGGACAGCGCGAAGAAGACGCTGGAGCTGTACGAGGACTCACGCTGCCCGGTCTGCGCGACCTTCGAGCAGGCGGTCGGCGGGACGGTCGACAAGGACGTCGCTGCCGGCAAGTACAAGATCAAGTACATCGGCGCCACCTTCATCGACGACGCCACCAACGGCGAGGGCTCCAAGAACGCGCTGAGCGCGCTCGGCGCCGCGCTGAACGTGAGCCCCGACGCCTTCCTCGCCTACAAGTCGGCGCTGTACTCGGCCGAGTTCCACCCCGAGGAGAACGACGACAAGTTCGCCAAGGACTCCTACCTCCTCGAGGTCGCCGACTCGGTGCCCGCGCTCAAGAGCAACGCGGAGTTCAAGAAGAACGTCGAGGACGGGACGTTCGACGCCTGGGCCATAAAGATGTCGGAGACGTTCGACAAGAGCGGGGTCAAGGGCACCCCGACCCTGAGGATGGACGGCAAGAACGTGACCGCGGAGGGCAGCGACAACGCGCCCATGACGGTGCAGGAGTTCAGCACCGCGATCGACAGGGCGCTGGCGGGCTGATACCCGCCCTCCCGGAAGCCGTCGGTGGTCCGGAGGGCGACACGCTGGTCTACCGCTCCGGATGGGCGGGCGAACTTTTTCCGTTCGCCCGCCCATTCGACGTACTGATCAGTAGTCTGATCGGCCGTGACCAGTCGATTTTCCTCAACTCCCAGTCGCCGCACGGTCGTCAAGGCCGCTGCCGCCACTGCTGTCGCCGCACCCGTTCTCGCGGCCACCGCCTCCCCCGCCGGCGCGGCGGACCAGGCCCCCGCATTCCTACACGGCATCGCCTCCGGCGACCCGCTGCCCGACGGCGTGCTGCTGTGGACCCGCGTCACTCCGAGCGCGGACGCCCTGCCCGGTTCCGGCAAGGGCCCCGACACCGAGGTGGCCTGGGAGGTCGCCGAGGACCGGGGCTTCACCCGGGTCGTGGGCCGCGGCACCACCGTCTCGAAGGCGGCCTTCGACCACACCGTCAAGGTGGATGTGCGCGGCCTGCGTCCGGGAACCTCCTACTGGTACCGCTTCACCGCAGGCGGCGCCGCCTCCCCCGCGGGCCGCACCCGTACCGCCCCCGCCACCGACGCGGCCACGCCGGGCGTGCGTTTCGGCGTGGTGTCGTGCGCCAACTGGGAGGCCGGCTGGTTCTCCGCGTACCGGCATCTGGCGGCCCGCGGCGACCTCGACGCGGTCCTGCATCTCGGCGACTACATCTACGAGTACGCCGCCGGCGGCTACCCGGCCGAGGAGTACGGCGTACGGAAGCACGCGCCGCTGCACGAGATCGTGACGCTCGCCGACTACCGGCTGCGGCACGCCACCTACAAGACGGACGCCGACCTCCAGGCGCTGCACGCCGCGCACCCGCTGATAGCGATATGGGACGACCACGAGTTCGCCAACGACGCCTGGTCGGGCGGCGCGGAGAACCATACGCCCGGCGCCGAGGGCGAGTGGGCGGCCCGCGTCGCGGCGGCCAAGCAGGCGTACTTCGAGTGGATGCCGGTACGGACGTCCACCGAGGGCACCGTCTACCGGCGGCTGCGCTTCGGCAAGCTCGCGGATCTGCATCTGCTGGACCTGCGTTCGTTCCGCTCGCAGCAGTCGGGCATCGGCAACGGCGATGTGGACGACCCGGACCGCACGCTCACCGGCCGGGCGCAGCTCGACTGGCTGAAGTCAGGACTCACTGCCTCCGACGCGTCGTGGCAGCTGGTCGGCACCTCGGTGATGATCTCGCCGGTCGCCTTCGGTTCGCTTCCCGCGCATCTGCTGGAGCCGATAGCCGAGTTGATGGGTCTGCCCAAGGGGGGCTGGCCGTCAACGTGGACCAGTGGGACGGCTACACGGACGACCGCAAGGAGCTGGTGGCCCACCTGACGCGGCACGGCATCGAGAACACCGTCTTCCTCACCGGCGACATCCACATGGCGTGGGCGAACGACGTCCCGGTCAGGGCGGCGACGTATCCGCTCTCGGCGTCCGCGGCGACCGAGTTCGTCGTGACGTCGGTGAGCTCGGACAACCTGGACGACATCCTCCATGTCGCGCCGGGGACCGTCTCGCTGGTCGCGTCCGCGGCGGTGCGCGCCGCCAACCGCCACGTGAAGTGGGTCGACATGGACGCCCACGGCTACGGCGTGCTCGACGTGACCGCCGAACGCTCGCAGATGGACTACTACACGATCTCCGACCGGACGAAGCAGGACGCATCGTCGTCGTGGTCCCGCTCCTACCGGACGCTCAGCGGAACGCAGAAGGTCGAGCGGGTGAACCAGCCGGTGCGCTAGGGGCGATTTCCAGCCACACGACGCCACGTTAACGGAAGATCACATCATCACGGCGGGTGGCGTGTTCCGCACCATCAATGCGGACACACCACCCGCCGTCGTCACTGCATTCGTTACGTGCACATCTCAAACCCCGGACACGGCCGAAACGTTTCTCCTCGATGTCCGTAATCACCCCTGGATTGATTGGGCTTGAAGGATCCTCATCAAGATCTGACATGCACCCGTAATCTCCCCGCGGTGGCCAGGAAAGGCCCCTTCACAACCCCCCGCGAGGAGACGTAATGCGCGCTCTTGCCCGTATATCCCCCCGACTGCGCCACCGCGCAGTCGGTACGGCGATCATGGCCGGAACCCTGGCCATCGCTCCGCTCTCCGCCCCGGGCAGCGTCGCCGCGCCGAAGGCGGCCGTATCGGCCGCCGCCACGGCCGAGGAGTGCGCCGAGGACGCGCACGCCGGCGCCGCCGCCAGGGAGACCCGTCCCGGTGCCGGCCACACCCACGAGCCCAACGAGATCTCCGAGGCCAAGGCGAAGGCCATGGACGCGGACCTCAAGAAGAGACTC
The DNA here is from genome assembly GCF_009832925.1 of Streptomyces sp. Tu 2975. Classification (GTDB taxonomy): domain Bacteria; phylum Actinomycetota; class Actinomycetes; order Streptomycetales; family Streptomycetaceae; genus Streptomyces. Next base: position 5,902,135 of record NZ_CP047140.1, on the reverse strand, counting down.
GACTCCGCCCGCACCAGCGGCCGTGACTTCTCTGCCGCCGCCGCGACGACGATCCCGGTCTACTTCCACGTCATTCACGACGGCGAGACGGGCAAGCTCACCGCCGCGCAGATCAGCAGCCAGCTCGCGGTCCTGAACGCGGCCTACGCCGGCCAGGGCACCGGCAACGTCGACTCGGGCTTCCAGTTCACCCTGGCCGGCACCGACTACACGAACAACGCCGCCTGGTACAACCTCACTTCCGGCTCCACCGCCGAGAAGCAGATGAAGTCCACCCTCCGCCAGGGCGGCGCCGGCGCGCTGAACTTCTACACCGCCAAGCTCGGCGGCGGCCTGCTCGGCTGGGCGACCTTCCCGTCCTCGTACAACTCCAACGCCTCCATGGACGGCGTGGTCGTGCTCGACGCCTCGTTGCCCGGCGGCTCGGCCGCCAACTACGACGAGGGCGACACCGCCACACACGAGGTCGGCCACTGGATGGGGCTGTACCACACCTTCCAGGGCGGCTGTAACGGCAACGGTGACTACGTCACCGACACCCCGGCCGAGAAGAGCCCGGCGTACGCCTGCCCGACGGGCCGTGACAGCTGCGCCGGCAAGACCGGTGTGGACCCGATCCACAACTTCATGGACTACACGTACGACGCCTGCATGTACCAGTTCACCTCGGGCCAGGTGCAGCGGATGAAGGACCACTGGACGGCGTACCGCGCCTGATCGAACCGCCCCGGCCGGTCCGCCCGGCGCGCCCTGTGCGCACCGGGCGGACCGCCGTGCGCGACGTCACACACCGGGGTGGACCGCCGTGCTCGGCCTCCGCTTCTCAGAGCGTCTCCAGGAACCCCAGGGCCGTCCGCCAGGTCTGCTCGGCCGACGCCTCGTCGTAGTCGGGCAGATCGGGGTCGGTGAACAGATGCCCGGCCCCCGGACAGCGGTGCACCTCCACGTCCGCACCCGCCCGCTGCATCCGCAGGTACCAGGTGTTCAGCCAGTCGTGCGGCTCGAACGGATCCGGGTCGGCGACGTGCAGCTGCACCGGCAGGCCGTCCACGCTCGCGCCCTCCGCGATGTCGGACGTGCCATGGAGAAGCAGCAGCCCGCGCGCCTTCTCGTCCCCGAGCGCCAGATTCTGCGCGAGCGCCCCGCCGAGCGAGAACCCGGCGTAGACCAGCCCCTGGTCCGAGTAGGGCGCGGCGGCGTGGATCGCCCGCCGCAGCAGCTCGTCCGTGCCGATCTTCTCCCTGAGGTCCCTGCCTTCCTCGACGGTCCCGGCGGTTTGCCCGTCGAACAGGTCGGGCACGCGCACCTCGTGCCCTGCGGCACGCAGCCGGTCCGCGGCCGCGTGCACCGCGGGGCGCAGACCGAAGGTCGAATGGAAAAGGATGACGTTCATCCGGCCATCCTGCCAGCCGCCTTCACCGGCACGGAGTCATGGAGACATGGAGAACATATTGCGCCCGGCCGCCGTCCTCGGCGGAGCGGTCCTGCTCACCGTCGCGCTCGGCTGGGCCGTCGACCGCGTGCTGCGCCGGATCGACGACCGCCACCCGGAGACCCCCCTGTGGGACATGCTGCGCCGCTGCCGCCTGCCGCTCCAGGTGGTGGTCCTCGGGGCCCTGTTGAGGGGTGCCTACCGGGAGACCCGCTGGTCCCTCGTCGAGCGCCATGAGACGGCTGTCGGCCATGTGCTCTCGCTGGTCCTGATCGGCGCCAGCGCCTGGCTGGTGACCCGCATCGTGTCCGCCGCCGTGGAGTCCTCGTACACCCGTTACGCGTCCTCCACCCGCGACCCGGCCCGGGTCCGCAGGGTGCGGACCCAGATCACGCTGATCATGCGGATCGTCACGGCCGTCGTCGCCGTGGTCGCCGTGGCCGCGATGCTGCTGACGTTCCCCGGCATGGAGAAGTTCGGCGCCTCGATGCTGGCGTCCGCGGGCATCATCGGCATCGTCGCCGGTGTCGCGGCCCAGTCCACCCTGGGCAATCTCTTCGCCGGCTTCCAGATCGCCTTCGGCGACATGGTCCGCATCGGCGACACGGTGGTGGTGGACGGCGAATGGGGCGTCGTGGAGGAGGTCACCCTCACGTTCCTCGCCGTACGGACCTGGGACGAGCGCCGCATCACCATGCCGGTGTCGTACTTCACGAGCAAGCCGTTCGAGAACTGGTCGCGCGGCGGGGCCCAGATGACGGGGACGGTCTACTTCCAGCTGGACCACTCGGCACCGGTCGCCCTGATGCGCGAGAAGCTCAAGGAGATCCTCGCCGGCTGCAATGCCTGGGACGGCAGGGACTGGAGCCTGGCCGTGACGGACACCACACCCAGCACGATCGAGATCCGTGCGGTCGTGACCGCGAAGGACGCCGACGACATATGGACGGCCCGCTGCACGGTGCGCGAGCAGATGATCGCCTGGCTGCACGAGAAGCATCCGTACTCCCTGCCCCGGATCGCCACGGCCGCGGCCTCCCTGCCGCCGGACGGCCGGTGGCCGCGGCAGGCCGCTCCCCCACGAGAGGAAGAGATCCACAGCAACAACGCGGGGGACTACACGCCCACGAGCGACGAGGCCCCCCGCACGGGCCGCGGCTGACGGCGCCGGGGCATCGGAACACCGCCAGGGCCCGCCCGGCGGACCGGAGCCGGGGAGGCCCTAGAGGGCCCGCCGCATCGCCAGGTGCGCAATGCCGGCGTCCAGGAACTCGGAGCCGTAGGCCGCGTACCCGAGCCGCTCGTAGAACCCGAGCGCATGGGTCTGCGCGTGCAGGTCCACGGCCGCGAGTCCACGCGTCCGGGCCGCCTCCTCTATGGCGCGCACGAGCGCCACGCCCACGCCGAGGCCGCGCGCCGCCTTGCTGACCGCGAGCCTGCCGAGCGAACCGACCGTGAGATCGCCGCCGGTCTTCTTGAGCGCCGAGGCGCCGTGCAGCAACCGCCCGGTACCGAGCGCGCGGCCGTCCTCGGCCACGGCCAGGACATGGACGGTGTCCGCGTCCTCGGCGTCGAACGCGTCGTACTCGATCTCCTCCGGCACCTGCTGCTCGGCGACGAAGACCTCCTTGCGGACGGCGAAGCACGCCTCGCGGTCGGCCCGGCCCGCTGCCACCCGCACGCTGTACACCGTCACGCGCTCTCCGCCTCGATCCGGTCCAGCGCCTGCTGGAGGTCGGCCGGGTAGGTGCTCTCGTACTCCACCCACTGCCCGTCCGACGGGTGCTCGAAGCCGAGTCGCACGGCGTGCAGCCACTGCCGGGTCAGACCGAGCCGCTTCGCCATCGTGGGGTCGGCGCCGTACGTCAGGTCGCCCACGCAGGGATGGCGGTGCGCGGCCATGTGCACCCGGATCTGGTGCGTGCGGCCCGTCTCCAGCTTGATGTCCAGCAGCGAGGCCGCGCGGAAGGCCTCGATCAGGTCGTAGTGCGTCACCGAGGGCTTGCCCTCCGCCGTGACCGCCCACTTGTAGTCCAGGGTGGGGTGCCGGCCGATGGGGGCGTCGATCGTGCCGCTCAGGGGGTCCGGGTGGCCCTGCACCAGCGCGTGGTAGCGCTTGTCGACGACCCGCTCCCGGAACTGCTGCTTCAGCAGCGTGTACGCGCGCTCCGACTTCGCGACGACCATCAGCCCGGACGTGCCGACGTCGAGACGGTGCACGATGCCCTGGCGCTCGGAGGCGCCCGACGTGGAGATGCGGTAACCGGCCGCCGCGAGACCGCCGATGACAGTGGTGCCGGTCCAGCCGGGGCTGGGATGCGCGGCCACGCCGACCGGCTTGACGATCACGACGATGTCGTCGTCGTCGTGCACGATCTCCATGCCCTCGACGGGCTCTGCGACGATCTGCACGGGTGCGGGGGCCTGCGGCATCTCCACCTCGAGCCAGGCGCCGCCGTGCACACGCTCGGACTTGCCGACGACCGAGCCGTCGACCTGCACCTTCCCGGCAGCGGCCAGCTCAGCAGCCTTCGTACGGGAGAACCCGAACATCCGGGAGATGGCGGCGTCCACACGCTCACCCTCCAGGCCGTCGGGTACGGGCAGGGTGCGGATCTCGGGAATCGTACTCACCCGTCGAGTATGCCTTGTCAGTCCTTGTGGACTGTCCCGTCGGGGTCCAGGCCCTTGAACGACAGCAGCACGATGAGGACACCACCGCACACGATCGCGGAGTCCGCGAGGTTGAAGACGGCGAAATGCGCGGGCGCGATGAAGTCCACGACCGCGCCCTCGAAGACGCCGGGCGAACGGAAGATCCGGTCCGTCAGGTTGCCGAGCGCCCCGCCCAGCAGCAGACCGAGGGCGACCGCCCAGGGACCGCTGTAGAGCTTGCGCGCCAGCCGTACGATCACGACGATCACGGTCGCCGCGATGCAGGTGAAGATGATGGTGAAGGCCTCACCCATGCCGAACGCGGCGCCCGGGTTCCGTACCGCCTCGAACTTCAGCCAGTCGCCGATGATCTCGATCGGCTCGTGGTGCTCCAGCTTGGCCACCACGAGCAGCTTGCTGCCGAGGTCGAGCAGATAGGCGACGAGCGCCACCGCGAACAGCACGGCGATCTTGCGCTTGCCCTTCGGCGGCTCGGCGGGCGCCGCAGCCTCGTCGTCAACATCTGGCGTACCGATGATGCGCTCCGCCTCTGCCACGTGAGTCCCTCAACCCTAGGTTCCTGACTGAGGACGAGGGTACGGCACGCCTCCGCGCGGTCAGCCTCTGCGTTCCTGCTTCTGCTTGCACTCGACGCACAAGGTCGCCCGCGGGAACGCCTGCATGCGGGCCTTGCCGATCGGCTTGCCGCAGCTCTCGCACAGACCGTACGTGCCGGTGTCGAGCCGCTGCAGAGCGCGCTCCGTCTGCTCGAGCATCTCGCGGCCGTTGGCCGCGAGCGCCATCTCGTGCTCGCGCGTGATGTTCTTCGCGCCGGTGTCGGCCTCGTCGTCGCCGGCACCGTCGCCGGAGTCCCGCATCAGTCCGGCGAGCGCCGCCTCCGAGGACGTGATCTCCGCGTTCAGCCGAGCCGCCTCGCCCTCGAGTTCGGCCCGCGCCTCGTCCACCTCCTCCTGCGTCCACGGATCCTCACCGGGCCGCACCGCCAGCTCGCCCGGCGGTGTCGCGGCCGCCGCGGGGGGCGTGGAAACCGCCACCGCGCTCCCGCCTGCGCCTGATGCCCTACCCGCGGTCTTCTTCGCTGCCACCGTCCTGGCTCCTGTCTGCTGTGCGGCCTCGGCCGCCCCCTCGGCCGCGGGCGCGGCCTGTTTCGCGGCGGTCGCCCGGTCGGCGGCCTCCGTGGTCACCGGTGCGGGCGCCCGATCGGCGTCCGTACCGGCCTTCTTCGCGGCCCTGCGGGCCGTGGTCCTCTTCGCCGGCGCCGCCTTCTCTGCGCCGTCCGCCGTGGCGGCGGCCTTCCCGGCCGACCCCGCCTCGGCGGCGTCCTCGGCCACCGCCTTCTTGGCCGGGGTCGTCTTCTTGGTCCTGGCCGCCGCCTTGCCGGCGGTGGCCTTGTCTGCGGTCCTGGCCGCCGCCTTGCCGGCCGGGGCTGCTTCGGCTGCCGGCTCCCCGGCCGCAGCCTCGTCGGCCACGCTCGTCACCTTCGCCGCGGTCTTTTCGGCGCCGGCCTTGCCGGCGGTGGACGCCTTCTTGGCGGCCGCCTTCCTGGTCCTGGCCGCCGCCTTGCCGGCCGGAGCCGTCTCGGCTGCCGCCTCGTCGGCCGGGGCCGGCTTCGCGGCGGCCCCGGTCCGGTTGGTGCTCGTCGTGGTCGTGGTCCTCTTCGCTGAGGTCTCCTTGGCTGTCGTGCTGCCGGCTGCCGGCTCGGTCGTCCTCTTCGCCGCGGCCGAGGCCTTCCCTGCCGTACCTCCGGTCCCTGCCGCTTCCTCGGCCACCGCCTTCTTCGCCGGGTTCTTCCTGGTCGTCGACCGGCTCGCCGTCGTCCTGTTCGCCGGAGTCCCGCCGCCGGAAGCCTTACGCGACACGGATCTGCCGGTGGTGCGGGCCGCCGTGCCCTGTGATCCCGTGGCGGTCGTCTTGCGGGCCACCGGCTCCGCGGCGGTGCCGGCCGTCCCGGACGTGGACTTCCGGGGCGCGGCCTTCTTGCCGGATGGCTCCTGGGAGGCCGGCCTCCCGGACGTCGCCCCCGCGGCGGCGGAACGCGCGGACGCCGTCTTCCCGGCAGTCTTCTTCGCCACCATGGCCGCGGCCCCTTCACATATTGTGATCTTGCTCGCGAATCGTGCTGGGACGATAAATCGACCCCAGCCCCGCGGCAACGGGGCACGCCGCCGGTTCGGCCCGCCCCGCGCTGCGAGAAGCCGGGACTGCATCGGTTGTGCCCAGCTCTCCGCCGGGTAATCCGCCGTGCGGGCCGTACCGCACCCCAGGAGGAGGTCCACGTGACCGGTGTGGCCATTCGGGTCAACCGCGCCGCGGTCGAAAAGCGGTCGGACGCTCGACGTGGAGGCCCGTACACTGGGCCCAGCGAAAGGCTTGGATGGGGACGAGTAGCGGCGTACGCAGCCATGAGCGACCCGGGGACGGTGAGAGCCCGGGGGCGAGCGCGACGTGAAGCATCACCCCGGAGCCGCCGGAAGAAAGCCGCGGGCGTCCCGCGGCCGGTAGAACCGGCGTCGCGACCCCAATGAGGGGGCGGTGACCTGTGCACCGCCAAGGAGGGTGGTACCGCGGGAGCCGCGCAGCATCGGCGCTCTCGTCCCTCCGACGGAAGAGAAACTGTCCGCCGGAGGAGTTCGTAGATGACACCCCCCAGTACCGTCAGGTGCCGGCCCAGGTCGACCTGCCCGCGCTCGAGCACGCCGTGCTCGACTTCTGGCGCGAGAGCAAGATCTTCACCAAGAGCCTCGAGCAGTCCGAGGGCCGCCCGAGTGGGTGTTCTACGAGGGCCCGCCCACGGCGAACGGCATGCCCGGCGCGCACCACATCGAGGCCCGCGTCTTCAAGGACGTCTTCCCGCGCTTCCGCACCATGCGCGGCTACCACGTGGGCCGCAAGGCCGGCTGGGACTGCCACGGCCTGCCGGTCGAGCTCGCCGTCGAGAAGGAGCTCGGCTTCTCCGGCAAGAAGGACATCGAGGCCTACGGCATCGCCGAGTTCAACGCCAAGTGCCGCGAGTCGGTGACCCGGCACACGGACGCCTTCGCCGAGCTGACGACCCGCATGGGCTACTGGGTCGACCTCGACGACGCCTACCGCACCATGGACCCCGACTACGTCCAGTCGGTGTGGTGGTCGCTGAAGGAGATCTTCAACAAGGGCCTGCTGGTCCAGGACCACCGCGTCGCGCCCTGGTGCCCCCGCTGCGGCACCGGCCTGTCCGACCACGAGCTGGCGCAGGGCTACGAGACGGTCGTCGACCCCTCCGTCTTCGTGCGCTTCCCGCTGACGAGCGGCCCGCTCGCGGGCGAGGCCGCGCTCCTGGTGTGGACGACGACCCCGTGGACCCTGGTGTCCAACACGGCGGTCGCCGCACACCCCGACGTCACGTACGTCGTGGCGACGAACGGCGAGGAGAAGCTCGTCGTCGCCGAGCCGCTGCTGGAGAAGGCGCTCGGCGAGGGCTGGGACGCCTCCGGTCAGACGTTCACCGGCGCGGAGATGGAGCGCTGGACGTACCGACGCCCCTTCGAGCTGGTCGAGTTCCCGAGCGCCGGCGAGGGAACCGACAAGAGCCGTCCGGCGGAGGCGCACTTCGTCGTCAACGCCGACTACGTGACCACCGAGGACGGTACGGGTCTGGTCCACCAGTCCCCCGCGTTCGGTGAGGACGACCTCAAGGTCTGCCGCGCCTACGGTCTGCCGGTCGTGAACCCGGTCCGCCCCGACGGCACCTTCGAGGAGGACGTGCCGCTGGTCGGCGGCGTCTTCTTCAAGAAGGCGGACGAGGCGCTGACCGCCGACCTCGAGGCCCGCGGTCTGCTCTTCAAGCACATCCCGTACGAGCACAGCTACCCGCACTGCTGGCGCTGCCACACCGCGCTGCTCTACTACGCGCAGCCGTCCTGGTACATCCGCACGACGGCGATCAAGGACCGGCTGCTGGCGGAGAACGAGGCCACGAACTGGTTCCCCGACTCGGTGAAGCAGGGCCGGTACGGCGACTGGCTCAACAACAACATCGACTGGGCCCTCTCCCGCAACCGCTACTGGGGAACGCCGCTGCCGATCTGGCGCTGCGAGGACGACCACCTCACCTGCGTCGGCTCGCTCGCGGAGCTGTCCGAGCTGACGGGGACCGACCAGTCGGACCTGGACCCGCACCGCCCGTACATCGACGCGGTCACCTTCGACTGCCCGCAGTGCTCCGCCACCGCGACGCGCGTGCCGGAGGTGATCGACGCCTGGTACGACTCGGGTTCGATGCCGTTCGCGCAGTGGGGCTACCCGTACAAGAACAAGGACATCTTCGAGAAGCGCTACCCGGCGCAGTTCATCTCGGAGGCGATCGACCAGACCCGCGGCTGGTTCTACACGCTGATGGCCGTCGGCACGCTGGTCTTCGACAAGTCGTCGTACGAGAACGTGGTCTGTCTCGGCCACATCCTCGCCGAGGACGGCCGCAAGATGTCCAAGCACCTCGGCAACATCCTTCAGCCGATCCCGCTGATGGACCAGCACGGCGCGGACGCCGTTCGCTGGTTCATGGCGGCCGGCGGCTCTCCGTGGGCGGCGCGGCGCGTGGGTCACGGCACGATCCAGGAGGTCGTGCGCAAGACCCTGCTCACGTACTGGAACACGGTGGCCTTCCAGGCCCTGTACGCCCGCACCTCGGGCTGGGCCCCCTCGGCCGCCGACCCGGCCCCGGCCGAGCGCACGGTCCTCGACCGGTGGCTGCTGTCCGAGCTGCACGCCCTGGTGGACCAGGTCACACAGGCGATGGAGGCGTACGACACCCAGCGCGCGGGCAAGCTGCTCTCCGCGTTCGTCGACGACCTGTCGAACTGGTACGTGCGCCGCTCGCGCCGCCGCTTCTGGCAGGGTGACGCGGCGGCGCTGCGGACGCTGCACGACGTGGTGGAGACCGTCACGCGGCTGATGGCGCCGCTGACGCCGTTCATCACCGAGCGGGTCTGGCAGGACCTGATCGTCCCGGTGGCGCCGGACGCCCCTGAGTCCGTCCACCTGTCCTCCTGGCCGGAGGCCGATCTGGACGCCATCGACCCCACGCTGTCGACCCAGATGGCGCTGGTCCGCCGGCTGGTCGAGCTGGGCCGCGCGACGCGTGCCGAGTCGGGTGTGAAGACCCGCCAGCCCCTCTCGCGGGCCCTAGTGGCGGCGACCGGCTTCTCGGCGCTCTCCGACGAACTCCAGGCCCAGATCACGGAGGAGCTGAACGTCTCCTCGCTGGCGTCCCTGTCCGAGGTCGGCGGCTCACTCGTGGACACCACGGCCAAGGCCAACTTCCGTGCGCTGGGCAAGCGCTTCGGCAAGGGCGTCCAGGACGTGGCCAAGGCGGTCGCGGCCGCGGACGCCGCGGCGCTGTCCCTGGCGCTGCGGTCCGGCGAGGCGACGCTCGACGTCAACGGCGAGACGATCACGCTGTCCCCGGAGGAGGTCATCATCACTGAGACCCCGCGGGAAGGCTGGTCGGTCGCCTCCGACTCCGGTGCGACGGTCGCGCTGGACCTCGAGATCACGCCGGAGCTGCGCCGGGCCGGCCTGGCACGTGACGCGATCCGCCTCATCCAGGAGGCGCGCAAGAACAGCGGCCTGGACGTCGCGGACCGTATCGCGCTCCGCTGGGCCTCCGAGGACCCCGAGGTCACCTCGGCCCTGGCGGACCACGCGTCGCTGATCGCGGACGAGGTGCTGGCGACGGACTTCGCGGAGGGCGAAGCACCGGACGACACGTACGGTGCGCCGTTCACGGACGAGGGCCTGTCGCTCACGTTCCGCCTGCGCAAGGCGTAGCGCGCTCCAACCCCGCGGGCCCGGCCACGTCCGTGACCGGGCCCGTCGGCTTTCCCGGCCCGCCGGCTCGCTGTCGCTCACGTTCCGCCCGCGCAAGGCGTAGCGCGCTCCGACCCCGCGGGCCCGGCCACGTCCGTAACCGGGCCCGTCGGCTTTCCCGGCCCGCCGCTCCGAACGCCACGCGGGCTCTCCCCGGACCCGCGGGCCACCCCCGACCCCGCCAGCTTTCCGGACCCGGCGGGCTCTTCCGAACCCGCTGGCCCCGCCACCCGGGCGCGTGGGCCGGCGGGCCGGGCCCGAGGCACGCGTGCGCGCCGGGCCCTGGTGCGCACGCGTGCCGAGCCCCGAGCCCCGAGCCCCGGGCCGGGCCCCGGTGCGAGGCCGGGCGGGGTCGGCCCTCAGGTGGCGGGCGCGCGGAGGCCGCTGCGCGGCCGTTCCCTACCCGCCCTCCCCGGGATCGGGCGCTGCCCGGACGCGCTACCGCGCTCCGCGCGGTGTCCTCAAACGCCGGACGGGCTGGAATGCCCGCTACGCGGAACCCAGCCCGGTCGGCGACTCAGCCGCCGCCGGCCGGAGGAACTCCAGCCCCGCCGGCGTCAGAGGCGCGGGGGTCCGGGGGCGAAGCCCCCGAAACATCGCGCGGAGCGCGGTGCCGGGTCCGGGCAGAGCCCTGTCTGGGAAGGGGCGGGTAGGGGAACAGCCCGCCGCAGGCGCCCACGCACCCGCACCCGCCACGCGCAAAAGGCCGGGCCCGGAGTGCATTCGCACCCCGGGCCCGGCCCCGCAGTCTGCCGACGGCTACGCGCGCTGCGCGCGCAAGCCCGTCAGTTGTCGTCCTCGTCGATCAGGAAACCGCGCATCGGCGACGGCGCCTGCTGCATCGGCTGCGGCGCCTGCGGCCGCACCGGTGCCATCGGCTGGGTCATCGCCGGCGACATCTGCTGCTGGCCGCCGTACGACGGGCCGGACGGCGACGGCCCGTGGCCGCCCATCGTCTGGTTGCCGTAGGACGGGGCGCTCGCGCCGGCCGGTGCCATGGAAGGCGCCGGGGACGGCGGCAGCGACGCGGCCGCGGGCTGGCGCGGCGGGGCCAGGGAGTCGTCCGCCTGGGTCTCCAGCTGACGCAGCTGGCTCTCCAGGTAGGACTTCAGCCGGGTCCGGTACTCGCGCTCGAAGCCCCGCAGGTCCTCGACCTTGCGCTCCAGCGTGGCGCGCGCGGACTCGAGGGAACCCATGGCGACGCGGTGCTTCTCCTGGGCGTCCCGCTCGAGGGCGTCGGCCTTGGCGCGGGCGTCCCGCTCCAGGCCCTCGGCGCGCGAACGCGCCTCGCCGACGATCTTGTTGGCCTCGGAACGGGCCTCCGCGATCGCCTGGTCAGCGGTCTGCTGGGCCAGCGAGAGTACGCGCGCGGCGCTGTCTCCGCCGGGCCCCTGCCCCATCGGACCGGGACCCTGCGGGCCGCCGTGTCCGCCCATGGGGCCGCCCATCGGGCCACCCATGGGTCCGCCCTGCATCGGGCCGGGGCCCATGTGGCCGCCAGGACCCTGGGGGCCGCCGTGGCTGGGACCGGCCGGCAACTGCGGTGCTCCGCCAGGCAGCTGGGGCGGACCCATCTGCGGGGGCTGCTGCTGGACCGGCGGTCCCGATATGGCGGCGGGCACGGGGGCACCGGGCCCGCCCGGGCCGCGGCCGTCCTGGGGCTCCGGCGGTTTACGCATGCCCTGTTGCTGCTGCTGCTGGTTCTGCGCGGCGGCACGCGTCGCCGCGGCCAGCTTCGCGCGCAGGTCCTCGTTCTCGCGGAGCAGACGGGTCAGCTCGGACTCGACCTCGTCGAGGAAGGCATCGACCTCGTCCTCGTCATAGCCTTCTCGGAGGCGGACGGTCGTGAACTGCTTGTTCCGCACGTCCTCGGGAGTCAGCGGCATCTCTTCTTCACCTCTACGTAGTCGTCGGCAGTCGGCAGGACCGTATCGCTCACATCGAGTTCCCCAAGCCGCGCACGATGGAGATCAGGATGTAGACGATGATCATCAGAACGAAGAAGGACAGGTCGAGTGCCACGCCCCCGAGACGCAACGGCGGGATGAATCGCCGCAGAAGCTTGAGCGGTGGATCGGTGACAGTGTAGGTGGCCTCCAGAACGACCACCATCGCCTTGCCGGGTTGCCATGAACGGGCGAACTGGAAGACGTAGTCCATGACGAGCCGGAAGATCAGCACGACAAGGAAGCACATCAGCGCGATGTAGACCACATCCAGTGCGACGCCCATCCCGCGCTTCCCTCTCCCCTGACTCTCGTCTTCGCCGGCCGTTCGGCCGGGTCGTTCCCGGTGTCTTTTCTCAGCTCTGGTTGAAGAACCCGCCCTCTGCGATGCGGGCCTTGTCTTCCGCCGTGACATCGACGTTAGCAGGCGACAACAGGAACACCTTCTGCGTCACCCGCTCAATGCTGCCATGCAGACCGAAGACGAGTCCCGCGGCAAAGTCGACAAGTCGCTTCGCATCCGTGTCGTCCATCTCCGTGAGGTTCATGATCACGGGGGTGCCCTCGCGGAAGTGTTCCCCGATGGTACGGGCCTCGTTGTAGGTCCGCGGATGCAGCGTGGTGATGCGGTAGGGCTCCCGCTCGGACACGACCTTGGGCATGATCACCGGTGCACTCTTCTCCATGCTCGGGCGTTCAGGTGTGATGGATGCCACGGGGGCGATCCGCGCCGGGCGTCCACTGTCGACCGGGAGGGAAACCGGCTCACGCGGTGCGGGCGGCGCCGCCACACGCACCGGCTCCTCGCGCTCGATCTGGCGGGGAGGCTGGTGCCGCCGATGCTCCCGCTCGGGCTCCGGCTCGGGTTCGAAGTCGTCATCGGGGTCGAAACCCCGGCCGTCGTACCCATCGTCCTCCACGAGGCCGAGGTAGACCGCCATCTTGCGCATCGCGCCGGCCATTCTCTGAGTCCTCCGCTCTGTGGTGGATCGGCATTCGTCACCAAGTGCCCGCGATCCACTCGGTCTGCCCGCTTTGGGCGGGAATGACCATATTTTCTACTGTGGTCCGACTTGCTTCGCGACGTTACCCGAGCCGGGGTCGGACTCCGAGTACCGCCGTACCGACGCGCACATGTGTCGCTCCGGCCGCGACGGCCTGCTCGAGGTCCGCACTCATCCCTGCTGACACCATGTTCGCAGCCGGATGGACTGCGCGCAGGCTTGATGAGAATTCCATCAGCCGCTCGAACGCCGCCTGTTGCCGTCCCGCGTACGGTCCGGCCAGCGGCGCGACGGTCATCAGTCCGTCGAGCCGCAGTCCCGGTGAGCCGGCGACCGCCGCCGCCAACTCCTCGATGCCGTCCGGCGCGACGCCGCCGCGCTCCCCCTGCCGGCCCGACTCGGCGTCCAGCGCGACCTGGATCAGGCAGCCGAGTTCGCGTTCCGCCCGCACCGCGGCGGTGGAGAGGGCGGAAACGAGCTTCGGGCGGTCGACGGACTGCACCACATCGGCATAACTCGCGACAGAACGGACCTTGTTGGTCTGCAACTGACCGACGAAGTGCCAGCGAAGGTTCAGATCCGCGCAGGCGGCGGCCTTGGGGGCCGCGTCCTGATCACGGTTCTCCGCCACATGACGCACACCGAGTTCATGGAGAAGTCGCACATCGCTCGCCGGGTAGGTCTTGGTGACCACGATGAGGGTCACCTCGTCCCGCTCGCGGCCCACTGCCGCGCAGGCGGAGGCGATACGTTCCTCCACCGCCGCCAGGTTCTTGGCGAGTTCGGTTCTGCGGTCGGTCATGGGGTCTTCCGGTCCTCCAGCCAGACGTATCCGGCGAGCCGTCCGGTCGTGCGGTCACGCCGGTAGGAATAGTGGTCGCTCGATTCCAGTGTGCAGACCCCGGACCGCCGGCGGTCGCGCACACCGAGCGCCTCGAGCTGTGCGTGCACCCCGGCCGTGACGTCGACGGCCGGGGTCCCCCAGCTCGTCTCCGACCAGGCGGCCGGCTCGACGGCGGTCACTTCCGACCGCATCTGCTCGGGTACTTCGTAGCAGCGACCGCAGACGGCCGGTCCGGTACGGGCGATGATGCGCTCCGGCTCCGCGCCGAGTTTCCGCATCGCCTCGACGGCGGCGGGCACGACGCCCGCGATCATCCCGGGACGTCCAGCGTGCGCCGCCCCCACCACACCGGCGACCGGGTCCGCGAGGAGGACCGGTGTGCAGTCGGCGGTGAGTACGGCGAGGGCGAGGCCGCGCCGTGCGGTGACCAGCGCGTCGACCGCAGGTACGTCCGGGGTCGGCCACGGCCCCTCCACCTGGGCGACGTCGTTGCCGTGCACCTGGTTCATCCAGACCACCGACTCCGGGTCGAGCCCCAGGGACCTGGCCGCGATCTCCCGGTTGGCGAGCACGGCGCCGGGATCGTCGCCGACGGCCCCGCCGAGGTTGAGCTCCTCGTACGGAACGGCGCTCACCCCGCCCCACCGGTCGGTGAAGGCGAAGTGGGCGCCGCTCTCGTGTATCGCGTCGTGCTGCACCGTCACTTCAGGAAGTCCGGAACATCCAGCTCTTCCGCCTGGCTGTCCGGGTACGGTCGGGCCGTCGGGACCTGCGCCGGACCGGCCGGCGAGCCCAGGTCGCTCGCGACCGGAGCAGGCTCCGCGGGCGCCGGCTCCTCGCGCACGGGCACGGTGCCGAGCCCGGTGGAGCGGGGGCCGTCGGTACCGCGGGCCGAGGTCGGGGCCGGCTCGTCCCGCTTGTTGGAGGCGGAGCCGAGCACGTTCTCCCGGCGGGTCGGCGGCTGACCGCCGTCGAAGCCGGCCGCGATGACCGTGACCCGGACCTCGTCGCCGAGCGCGTCGTCGATGACGGCGCCGAAGATGATGTTCGCCTCGGGGTGGGCCGCCTCGCTGACCAGCTGGGCCGCCTCGTTGATCTCGAACAGGCCGAGGTCGGAGCCGCCGGAGATGGAGAGCAGGACGCCGCGCGCGCCGTCGATGGACGCCTCGAGGAGCGGCGAGGAGATCGCCATCTCCGCCGCGGCCACCGCGCGGTCGTCGCCGCGTGCCGAGCCGATGCCCATGAGGGCCGAGCCGGCCTCGGACATCACGGACTTGACGTCGGCGAAGTCGAGGTTGATCAGACCCGGGGTGGTGATGAGGTCGGTGATGCCCTGGACACCGGACAGCAGAACCTGGTCCGCCGACTTGAAGGCGTCCAGAACGCTGACCTGGCGGTCCGAGATGGACAGCAGCCGGTCGTTCGGGATGACGATGAGGGTGTCGACCTCTTCGCGGAGTTCGGCGATGCCGTCCTCCGCCTGGTTCGCGCGCCGCCGGCCCTCGAAGGTGAACGGGCGGGTGACCACACCGATCGTGAGGGCGCCCAGCGAGCGGGCGATGTTGGCGACGACGGGTGCGCCGCCGGTGCCGGTGCCGCCGCCTTCGCCGGCGGTGACGAAGACCATGTCGGCCCCCTTGAGGACCTCCTCGATCTCCTCGCGGTGATCCTCTGCCGCCTTGCGACCGACTGCCGGATTCGCTCCGGCGCCGAGGCCTCGCGTGAGTTCGCGGCCGACGTCGAGTTTGACGTCGGCGTCGCTCATCAACAGCGCCTGAGCGTCCGTGTTGATAGCGATGAACTCGACGCCCTTGAGACCGACCTCGATCATTCGGTTGATGGCATTGACACCACCGCCGCCGACACCGATGACCTTGATGACTGCGAGGTAGTTCTGCGGTGCTGCCACGTCGAAGGCCTCTCGCCTCGAGTTACGTGTCGCCGCCTCGCGGGGCCGCGCTGCGACGACTGATGTCGAATGGGGACGGCCCGACCAGCCGGCTGCCGACCCGAACCCTAACGCTGAAGTTTAGGGTTACCAGTGTGTCTGTTCCCTGGACTCTTCCGAACAGGACACTAAGTCGACAAGTGGCGCCCGTTCAACGAACACGCCGAACCTCCCGTTTTTCTTTTCACCCTATGTGATCACGCACAGCAATGACCAACCAGGGTGCTGGCCAGCACAGATGCGCGTCAACTCCCCGATGAGGCAGGGGCGCTGGGCGCGCTCACATCGAAGTGCCCGGCCTTGGGGGCTGCTTTCATGAGCGCTTCGAGCGCCCGCGCCTTCGCCTCGCCCTCCCCCGAGCTGCCCCACAACACGGTGCGATTGCCGCTCAACTCCAGGGAGATGTAGTCATATGAGACTACTTTCATGCTCTGCAGATCGGCTGCGACTTTCCCGGGAAGTTCACTTCTGACCCGGACCGCTTCCGCGACGAGACGGTCTCCTCCGAATCGGCTCAGACTTGGCGAGCCGTCAACTTGCAGCCGCAGCAAGGGAACACCCGCGGGCGCCTTGCCGACCGTGGCGAACCGCACTCCGGTTGCGTCCACTTCGACGAACTTTGCTCCCTTTTCGAGCAGCAGGACCGGCTTTCGTTCGGTAACGACCAGTTCGATACCGTCCGGCCACGACCGTTCGACCGCCACGGAGTCGATACGCGGCAGTTTCTGCCGCAATCCGGCCTCGATGGCGTCGGTGTCGACGGAGATGAGCGGAGCGCCGATCGGCACCGCCGCCGCGGCCCGGACCTCGCCGGGTGTGAGGACGTCGGTGCCCTTGGTCGCCACGCGCTCGGCGCGCAACCAGGAGGAGCCGTAGAGCAGCCAGACCGTACCGGCGAGGAGGGCGATGGCGCCGAGGGCGATCAGCAGGGAGCGGGGGCCGGGCCGCCGGAAACGGCCGGCGGGAGGGTCCTCGCGGCGCGGGCGGGCCTTGCCGTCCGGTCCCTCAGGTCCGTCCGGGGGCTTGCGCGCACCGCGTTCCGCGGTGGTCGGTCCGGCCACGCTCCCTGCCTTCTCACGCCTGCCGGCGTGCAGCAATCGCCTCGTACACCATGCCGACGAGCAGATCGTCGGCGTCCCTGCGGCCGAACTCGGCGGCCGCACGCGACATCTCGTACAGCCGGTGCGGATCGGCGAGCACCGGGAGGACGTTGCCCTGGACCCACTCGGGGGTCAGTTCGGCGTCGTCCACCAGCAGTCCGCCGCCCGCCTTGACCACCGGCTGGGCGTTGAGCCGCTGTTCGCCGTTGCCGATCGGCAGCGGTACGTAAGCGGCGGGCAGGCCCACGGCGGAGAGTTCGGCGACGGTCATCGCGCCCGCGCGGCACAGCATCATGTCGGCCGCGGCGTACGCGAGATCCATCCGGTCCACGTACGGTACCGGCACATAGGGCGGCATCCCGGGCATGTTGTCCACGCGCGGCAGTTCGTTCTTCGGGCCGACCGCGTGCAGGATCTGGATCCCGGAGCGCTGGAGCACCGGAGCGATCTGCTCGATCACCTCGTTGAGGCGGCGGGCGCCCTGCGAGCCGCCGGAGACCAGCAGCGTCGGCAGGTTGGGGTCGAGGCCGAAGGCGGCGCGCGCCTCGGGGCGGACCCTCGCGCGGTCGAGCGTCGCGATGGTGTGGCGCAGCGGGATGCCGATGTACCGGGAGTTGCGGAGCTTGCTGTCGGGCGTGGCGACGGCCACGCCGGCGGCGTACCGCGAGCCGATCTTGTTGGCGAGACCGGGGCGGGCGTTGGCCTCGTGGATGACGATCGGCACCCCGAGACGCTTGGCCGCGAGGTAGCCGGGCAGCGCGACGTAGCCGCCGAAGCCGACGACGCAGTCGGCCTTCGTCCGCTCGAGGATCTGCTCCGCCGCCTTGATGGTCCCCCGGAGCCGCCCCGGGACGGTGATCAGCTCAGGTGTGGGCTTGCGCGGCAGCGGAACGGCGGGGATGAGCGCCAGCTCGTAGCCGCGCTCAGGCACAAGCCTGGTCTCGAGACCGCGCTCCGTGCCGAGGGCTGTGATGCCCACGCTCGGGTCCTGCCTGCGCAGGGCGTCCGCGAGGGCGAGCGCGGGCTCGATGTGGCCGGCGGTCCCCCCACCGGCGAGTACGACATGCACCGAAATTCACCGCTCTCCGGACGGACGCTTCTTGACGCGCCGTCTCATCGTCTTCCATCTCACCCCGGGCCTCCGCACGGCCAGGGCCGCCTTTGCCGCGGGATCCTCTCGCGCGAAGGCGATCAGCAGCCCGACGGCGAACATCGTCGGCAGCAGCGCGGACCCTCCGTAGGAGAAGAGCGGCAGCGGGACGCCGGCGATCGGCAGCAGACCGAGCACCGCACCGATGTTGACCACGGCCTGGGCCGTGATCCACGTGGTGACACCTCCCGCCGCGTACCTCACGAAGGGGTCCTCCGTGCGTCCGGCGACGCGGATACCCGCATAGCCTAGAGCCGCGAACAGGGCGAGCACCGACAGCGTCCCCGCCAGGCCCAGTTCCTCCCCGGCGATGGCGAAGATGAAGTCGGTGTGCGGTTCGGGTAGTTGGCCCCATTTTTCCACACTTGCGCCGAGACCGGAACCGAACCATCCGCCAGACGCAAGAGCATAGATGCCGTGGACGGCCTGCCAGCACTCGCCTTCCGGTCCGAGGTCGATCGCGCCGATGCAGGACAGCCGGGACATCCGGTTCTCGTTGGTCCTGATCAGCAGCAGACCGACGAAACCGGCGATGCCGAGCACTCCCGCGAAGAGCCGGGTCGGGGCCCCCGCCAGCCACAGCAGACCGAACAGGATCGCGGTGAGGATGATCGCCGTGCCCATGTCCCCGCCGAGCATGATCAGGCCGAGGAGGAGGAAAGCGACCGGGACCAGCGGCACCAGCAAATGCTTCCACTGGGTCAGCAGCCGCCGGTCCTGCTTGCGGGCCAGCAGGTCCGCGCCCCACAGGATCAGCGCGAGCTTGCCGAACTCACTGGGCTGCAGCTGGAAGGGGCCGCCGAGATAGATCCAGTTCTGGTTGCCGTTGACCGCATGCCCTATCCCGGGCACCTGCACCAGCACCATCAGGAAGACGGTGGTCACCAGGAGGGGGTAGGACAGCGCCCGGTGCAGTTTGACGGGCATCCGGGAGGCGACCAGCAG
Source organism: Streptomyces sp. Tu 2975 (assembly GCF_009832925.1). GTDB lineage: Bacteria > Actinomycetota > Actinomycetes > Streptomycetales > Streptomycetaceae > Streptomyces. The sequence continues at coordinate 5,883,243 of NZ_CP047140.1, read as the reverse complement.
CAGCACGGTGCCGATGACCGCGGCGACGAACTGCTTCTGGAAGAAGTACGAGGCGGGCAGCGAGTATTCCAGCGCCTGGATCATCGACGCGGAGTAGACCATCACCAGCCCGAGGACGGTGATCAGCATGCTGCTGCCGAGGATCAGGTAGTAGGCCGTGAGCGGCCGGTCCCAGGCCCTGCGGGCCTGCTCGTACAGCCGCCGTGGCCCCCGGGGTCCGCCGACGCGGGGGGTACGCGGGGCGCTCGCCCCACCGCCCCGCACACGGGGCGCCCGCCGCACGTCCCCACCGGTGCCGCTCCGCAGCGCGAGGCCGGCACCGGCCGCGCCGGCCGGCGCGGGCAGGGGGCCGGCCGGGACCAGCCCGGCGAGCCTGTCCCGTACGGCGCGCACGGCGTCCACGACGCCCTGGGCCCGTTGACCGTCGCCCCCGACGGCCTGGAACGCGCCGTCGGGGGCGCTGTGCGGCGCCGTGGGGGCCGGGGAGCCGGCGGGGTGGGCGGGGAGCGGGCCGCTGCGGCCCGCAGCGGCGGAGGGGCGCGAGGAGGACGGCGGGGAGGACCCGGCACCCCCTGCGGGCGGCGCAGGCGCGGGCTGGGCGGGGCCGAAGGGCCCCTCGGTGGCCGGCATGGTCGCTGTCCCCTCCAGTCGTGCCCGGCGCCAGCCGGACCTCGCGGCTGTCAGGCGTGCTCGTCGGCGAGGGCCCGGACCGCTTCCGCGAAGGCCTCGCCCCGCTCGTTGTAGTTGGTGAACATGTCCATCGAGGCGCAGGCCGGTGCCAGCAGGACCGTGTCTCCGGGCCGGGCGAGCGAGGCCGCCTCCCGTACCGCCGCGGACATCGCCCCAGTGTCGGTCCGCTCGAGGTCGACGACAGGGACCTCGGGCGCGTGTCGCGCCAGGGCTTCGCGGATCAGCGCGCGGTCGGCGCCGATCAGGACGACGCCCCGCAGCCGCTTCGCCGACGCGGTGACCAGTTCGTCGAAGGTGGCCCCCTTGGCAAGTCCGCCGGCGATCCACACGATCGGTTCGTAGGCGGCCAAAGAGGCCTCCGCCGCATGGGTGTTGGTCGCCTTGGAGTCGTCGACGTATGCGACCCCCGCCACCTCGGCCACGTGCTCGATGCGGTGCGCGTCGGGCCGGAATGCGCGCAGCCCGTCCCGTACGGCCGCCGGCTCGACGCCGAACGCGCGGGCCAGCGCCGCCGCCGCGAGGGCGTTGGCGATGTTGTGCGGCGCCGGCGGGTTCACGTCGGCGACCTCGGCCAGCTCCTGCGCCTGCTTGTGGCGGTCGGCGACGAACGCGCGGTCCACCAGGATGCCTTCCACGACGCCCAGTTGGGACGGTCCCGGGGTCCCGAGGGTGAAGCCGATGGCCCGGCAGCCCTCTTCGACGTCCGCGGCGCGCACCAGTTCCTCGGTCGCGGGGTCGGCGACGTTGTAGACGCAGGCGACCGTGTTGCCCTCGTAGATGCGGCCCTTGTCGGCGGCGTAGGCCTCCATGGAGCCGTGCCAGTCGAGGTGGTCGGGCGCGAGGTTGAGCACCGCCGCGGAGTGGGCGCGCAGCGAGGGCGCCCAGTGCAGCTGGTAGCTGGAGAGCTCGACCGCGAGCACGTCGTAGCGCTCGTCGCCGAGGACGACGTCGATGATCGGTGTGCCGATGTTGCCGATCGCGGCGGTCCGCAGGCCGGCCGCCGTCAGGATCGAGGCGAGCATCCGGGTCGTGGTCGTCTTGCCGTTGGTGCCCGTGATCGCCAGCCACGGCGCCGCGCCCGGGCCGCGCAGCCGCCACGCGATCTCCACGTCACCGACGACGTCGACACCGGCGGCCGCCGCGGCGGCGAACAGCGGACTGGACGGCTTCCAGCCGGGCGAGGTGACCACCAGGTCGGTGCCCTCCGGCAGGGTTCGGGCGTCACCGAGCCGCACGACGACGCCCGCTTCGGCCAGTTCGGCCGCGCGCGCCTCGTGCGTCTCGCCGGATCCGCCGTCCACGACGGTGACCCGTGCGCCGAGCCCGGCCAGGGCGCGGGCGGCGCTGACGCCGCTCACGCCGAGGCCGGCAACGGTGACGTTCATGCCCTGCCAGTCGCTCACTTGTCGGCTGCCCATCCCGCGTAGAAGAGACCGAGGCCCACGATGACGCACATGCCCTGGATGATCCAGAACCGGACCACCACAAGGACTTCGGACCACCCCTTCAATTCGAAGTGGTGCTGGAGCGGCGCCATCCGGAAGACCCGCTTGCCCGTCATCTTGAACGAACCGACCTGGATCACCACGGACATCGTGATGAGGACGAACAGGCCGCCGAGGAGGGCGAGCAGGAATTCGGTACGGGAGCAGATCGCCAGGCCCGCGAGCGCGCCGCCGAGCGCGAGCGAGCCGGTGTCGCCCATGAAGATCTTGGCGGGAGAGGTGTTCCACCACAGGAAGCCGAAGCAGGAACCCATCAGCGCGGAGGCGACGACCGCCAGGTCGAGCGGATCTCGCACTTCGAAACAGGCGTTGGGGTTCGTCAGGGTCACCGCGTTGGCGCAGGACTCCTGGAACTGCCACAGCCCGATGAACGTGTACGCGCCGAAGACCATCACCGAGGCGCCGGTGGCGAGGCCGTCGAGACCGTCCGTCAGGTTCACGCCGTTCGACATCGCGAGGATCATGAACAGCGCCCAGACGACGAACAGCACCGGGCCGATGGACCAGCCGAAGTCGGTGATGAACGACAGCTTGGTCGAGGCCGGGGTGTTGCCGCGCTGGTCGGCGAACTGCAGTGACAGCACGGCGAAGGCGATACCGACGATCAGCTGGCCGGCCATCTTCGCCTTGGCCCGCAGACCCAGCGAGCGCTGCTTGACGATCTTGATGTAGTCGTCGAGGAAGCCGACCAGGCCCATGCCGGCCATCAGGAAGAGCACCAGGACACCCGAGAAGGTCGGGTCCTCACCGGTGATCACCTTGGCGAGCGCGTACGCGATGAGCGTGGCCAGGATGAAGGAGATGCCGCCCATGGTGGGCGTGCCCTTCTTCCCGGCGTGGCCGCGCGGGCCGTCGTCGCGGATGAACTGCCCGTAGCCCTTACGGGCCAGGAGCTTGATCAGCAGCGGGGTACCGATCAGGGTCAGGAACAGACCGATGGCTCCCGCGAAGAGGATCTGCCTCATCGGACGGCACCCTCACCCTCGGGACCCTCGAGCAGCGCTTGTGCGATCCGCTCCAGACCGACCGACCTGGAAGCCTTCACCAGCACGACGTCTCCCGGGCGCAATTCTCTGCGCAACAGGTCGACCGCCGCCTGCGCGTCGGACACGTGCACCGACTCCTCACCCCACGAACCCTCGTTGTATGCGCCCAGTTGCAACCAGGACGCTTCCCTGCCCCCGACCGCGACGAGCTTGCCGACATTGAGCCGGACGGCAAGCCGCCCGACCGCGTCGTGCTCGACGAGTGCCTCGTCACCGAGCTCGGCCATCTGCCCGAGCACCGCCCACGTACGACGTCCCTTGCCCATGGCGGCCAGCGCTCGGAGCGCGGCGCGCATGGACTCGGGGTTCGCGTTGTAGGCGTCGTTGACGACCGTCACGCCGTCCGGACGCTCGGTGACCTCCATACGCCAGCGGGAGAGGGTGCCCGCCTCCGAGAGCGCGAGGGCGATCTCACTGGCGGACATGTCCAGCTCATGGGCGACGGCGGCCGCGGCGAGCGCGTTCGACACGTGGTGCTCACCGTACAGCCGCATGGTCACATCGCTGCACCCGGTGGGTGTGTGGAGCGTGAAAGTGGGTTGTCCGAGTTCGGTGAGACGGACATTCTCGGCGCGTACGGCGGCGTCGTCGGCCTCACCGAACAGCAGCACGCGGGCTTTTGTACGGGAGGCCATGGCACGGACCAGCGGGTCGTCGGCGTTGAGGACGGCGACTCCGCCTTCCTCTCCCGCCGGAGGAAGCGACTCGACCATCTCGCCCTTGGCCTGCGCGATCTGCTCGCGACCGCCGAACTCGCCGATGTGGGCGGTGCCGACGTTCAGCACGAGACCGATCCGGGGCGGGGTCAGCTCGGTGAGGTAGCGGATGTGGCCGATTCCGCGCGCTCCCATTTCGAGCACCAGGTGCTCGGTCTCCTCGGTGGCACGCAGCGCGGTGAGGGGCAGTCCGATCTCGTTGTTGAGGGATCCGGGTGTCCACACGGTGGGACCCTTGCGCTGGAGCACCTGCGCGATCAGGTCCTTGGTGCTGGTCTTTCCGGCCGAGCCGGTCAGCGCGACGACCTTGGTACCGAGGCGCTCGACGACATGACGGGCCAGGCGCCCCAAGGCGCTCTGCACGTCGTCGACGACGATCGCGGGCACTCCGACGGGGCGGGTGGCGAGCACGGCTGCCGCGCCTGCCGCCACCGCCCGCTCCGCGTAGTCGTGCCCGTCGGCCCTCTCGCCCTGGAAAGCGGCGAAGAGGCTGCCGGGCTCGACCGCCCGGGAGTCGATGACGACGGGGCCGGTGACCGGTGTGGCCGGATCCGGTATGTCGTGCGACTGCCCGCCGACGATTTCGGCGATCTCGGCGAGGGAGAGGGCGATCACTGGGTCATCCCTGATTCTTCTTGGCGGCTGCGCTGCCGACGGCGCGTTCGATGGCGGCGCGCAGTACCTGGCGGTCGTCGAACGCGCGGACCACACCGGCGATGTCCTGGCCCTGCTCGTGGCCCTTGCCCGCGACGAGCACGGTGTCGCCGGCCTCGGCACGGGCGACCGCCGCGGCAATCGCCTCTGCCCGGTCCTCGTAGACCATCACGTCGCCGCGCTCGTGGACCGGCACCTCCGCGGCACCCGCCAGCATCGTGGCGAGGATCGCGAGGGGGTCCTCGCCGCGCGGGTTGTCGGAGGTCAGCACGGCGGTGTCGGCCAGCCTCGCGGCGGCCGCGCCCATGGGGCCGCGCTTGGTCTTGTCACGGTCGCCGCCGCAGCCGAGCACGATGTGCACCTTGCCCTTGGTGACCTTGCGCAGGGAGCGCAGCACCGACTCCACGGCGTCGGTCTTGTGGGCGTAGTCCACGACCGCGAGGTACGGCTGGCCCGCGTCGATGCGCTCGAGCCGGCCGGGCACCCCGGGTACCGCGGCGATGCCGTCGGCCGCGGTCTGCGGGTCGAGTCCGGCGACGGCGAGGGTGACGACGGCGGCCAGTGCGTTGGCGACGTTGAAGGGGCCGGGCAGCGGCGCATGGGCGCGTACCCGCTCCCCCGCCGGGCCCACCGCTGTGAACGTCGAGCCGACTGCGGTGACTTCGGCGTCCTCGGCCCGCCAGTCGGCGTCCGGGTGGCCCTCCGCGGAGAAGGTGGTGACGGGCACGGTGGCCTCTTCGACGAGCCTGCGGCCGTACTCGTCGTCGAAGTTGACGACCGCCTTCCGGCTGCGCTGCGGCGTGAACAGCTGCGCCTTCGCCTGGAAGTAGTCCTCCATGTCGGAGTGGAATTCCATGTGCTCGGGGCTGAGGTTGTTGAAGACGGCGATGTCGAAGACACAGCCGTCGACCCGGCCGAGCACCAGGGCGTGGCTGGAGACCTCCATGGCGACCGCGTCGGCGCCGCGCTCGCGCATGACCGCGAACAGCGCCTGGAGGTCGGTGGCCTCCGGGGTCGTGCGCTCCGACTTGATGCGCTCGTCGCCGATCCGCATCTCGACCGTGCCGATCAGGCCCGTGGACCGCCCGGCCGCCTTGAGGCCGCCCTCGACGAGGTAGGCGGTCGTGGTCTTGCCCGAGGTGCCGGTGATGCCGATCTGGAGGAGGTCGTCGCCGGGGTGCCCGTAGATCTCGGTGGCGAGTTCGCCCATCCGGCCGCGCGGATCGTCCGTGACGAGGACCGGCACGCCGATCGCGGCGGCGCGTTCGGCGCCGCTCTCGTCGGTGAGGATCGCGGCCGCGCCGAGGTCGGCGGCCTGGGCCGCGAAGTCGGCGCCGTGGAAACGGGCGCCGGGCAGGGCGGCGTAGAGGTCGCCCGGGCGTACCGCCCGTGAGTCATGGGTGATGCCGGTGATCTCCGCGGCCCCCGGCGTCTGCACCCCCAGCCGGGCCGCGAGCTCCGCGAGCTTCGTCGGGCGGGGCCGTTCCGGACGGGGCGCTCCCGTCTGTTTCGCGGGGGCGTCCTGCGGGGCGGTTCGGTACTGATCAGCTTGTGGCACGGCGGTGAGCGTACCGGGCGCACCGGGCCCGGGCGAAAATGAGGGGCGCTCCCCTGGCCGGTTCCCGGGATCGGGGGTGATCGTCGTCACTGGGGTACCTCCGGTCACTCGCCGGGTTCGAAGGTCACGGGCAGCCGGGCCGGGCCCTTGCCGGTCGGGGCGACCTGCAGGGTCTTCAGCGCGAACTGCATGACCTTTTGGTAGATGGGACCGCAGATCTGGCCGCCGAAGTAGCTCCCCTTGGTGGGGTTCTGGATGGCGCAGTAGACGGTGATCTGCGGGTCGTCGGCCGGTGCGAAGCCGGCGAACGAGGCGGTGTAGCCCTTGTAGACGCCGAGTTCGGGGTCGACCCGGTTCGCCGTTCCGGTCTTGCCGGCGACGCGGTAGCCCGGGATCCGGGCCTTGGTGCCGGTGCCCTCCTCGTCGTCGACGACGGACTCGAGCATGGTCGCCAGGGTGTCGGCGGTCTTCTCACTGACGACCCTGGTCCTCTCCGGCTCCTCCGCCGGGGTGAAGCGGCCGTCGGGCCCCCTGGTGCCGCGCACCAGCGTGGGTTCGATGCGCACGCCGCCGTTGGCGACGGTGGAGTACACGGAGGCCGCCTGTACGGCGTTGACCGACAGCCCCTGTCCGAAGGGGATCGTGTACTGCTGCGAGGTGGACCAGTCCTTCGGCGCGGCGAGGATGCCCGGGGTCTCGCCCGGATATCCGAGCCCGGTGGGGCTGCCGAGGCCGAACTTGCGCAGGTAGGAGTGGAGCACCTTGTTGGCCTCCGGCTGCGATGTGCCGAGCTGCCCGGTGGCGAGGATCGTGCCGATGTTGCTGGACTTGGCGAGAACGCCGTTGAGCGTCAGGTACCAGGTGGGGTGGTCGATGTCGTCCTTGAAGAGCCGGTCGCCGCGGTGGAGCCGGTTGGGGACGACGACGTGCGTCGCGGGGGTGGCCTTCTTCTCCTCGAGCACGGCTGCCATGGACACCACCTTGGCGGTGGAGCCAGGTTCGTACGCGTCCTGCAGGGCCGCGTTGCCGAGGGAGGTGGAGGTTGCCTGGCCGAGGTCGTTGGGGTCGTACCCGGGGGCGTTGGCCATGGCGAGGATCTCGCCGGTGCGGGTGTTCTGCACGATGACGTAGCCGCGGTCGGCCTTCGACTTGCCGACCTGGTCCTCGATGGCCTTCTGGGCGGCCCACTGGATGTCGCGGTCGATGGTCAGTTCCACGTCGGAGCCGGGGACCGCGGGGACCTCGCGGGAGGAGGCGGTGGGGACGCGGCGCCCGCCGGACTGGGTGTAGGTGACGGTGCCGTCCTTGCCGGCGAGCGTCTCGTCGAGCATGGACTCGATGCCCCCGCCCCCCGGTTCGAGGCGTTGACGAATCCCAGTATCCCGGCGGCCAGATCACCGTTGGGGTAGACGCGTTTGCTGCTGGGTTCCTGGAAGACGCCCGCCAGCACGTTGGCCCCGGGGCCGCCCTTGCTCTTGTCGGCGGAGGCCTTCTGCGCGTAGACGCTCTTGAGGTCCTTGATCTGGTTCCACACCTGCGGGGTCTGGCGGCGGGCCAGCACGGCGTAGCGGGAGCCGGGCTTCTCGAGCTTCGCGGCGAGCTCGGCCGGATCCTTGCCGAGGATGGGGGCGAGCAGCTGAGCCGCCTGTTCCGGCGCGTCGGTGGCCTTGCTGTCCTCGGGCGTGAACATCTTCGGGTCGGCAGTGATGTCGTAGGCGTCCACGCTGGTGGCGAGCGCGACTCCGGCCCGGTCGGTGATCTCGCCCCGCTCGGCCGCGAGGGTGCGACTGAGGTAGCGGTTCTTCTCCGCCTTGGCCGCGTAGGCGCTCGCGTCGACGGCCTGCACCTGGAGCAGCCGGACCACGAAAGCGAGCATCACCAGCGTCAGGCCCAGGCTGACCAGCCTCAGCCGGGGGCGCGGATTGCCGAGCCGTACGCGCCGGGGCGCCGGGCGCCGGGCGGGGTGGGGCCTGCGGGCGGCGGACCGCTGACCCGGCCGCTGGCCTGAGCGCTGGGCGGCTTGCGCGGAGGGCCGCCGGGCGGGGCCTGGCACCCGGCGCCGCGGTGGTTCCTTGGAGGGCACTGCGTCACCTGCCGGGGATCGTCGGGTTCGGCTGCGGGGACGTACGGACGGTGGAGCCTGGAGCCCCGGGAGCGGCGGGCGGTCCGGAGAGCCCCTGCGTCCCGGTGGATGCCGACGACGCCTGCGCGGAGGCGGTCGGCGCGGCGGCCGCGGGCGGTGTCTGCACCGACGGCGACGGCGCTGCGGAGGGCCCGGTGGACGGCGGCGGGGGCGGCAGCGGCTCCGCGGTGGCCTTGCGCGGTACGCCGAGCACCTTGCCGTCCGGGCCGAGGAAGGCGGGCCCGCCACCGGGGACCATGCCCAGTTCGCGGGCGCGCCGCTCGAGGGCGTCGGGGCCGAGTGACGGTCCACGTCCCGTTGGAGCGCCTGCTGCTCGTCGGTGAGTTCGGTGGTCTTCTTCTTCAGTTCGCTCAGCTCGAAGGAGCCCTGGCTGAGCGAGGAGTTCAGCAGCAGGAGTGTGATCAGCCCACCGGACAGCAGGAGCACGACCAGCAGGACGAAGGGGGTACGGGCCGCGGTGCTCGGCCCCGACGGCATCAGCCGCGTGAGCCGTACGGCCCTTCCCTTCAGCTGCTTGGCCGCTGTGCTCAAGGTGTCCTCCGGTTCGTTTCTCCGCCGGCCGTGCGCAGTCGCCCGCACGCTGTGGTCACGCCACGTCCTCCCGGATGCGCTCCGCCCCTCTCAGACGGGCCGGGGCCGCACGGCGGTTCTCGGCGACCTCTTCGTCGGTGGGCAGCTCCGCCCCGCGGGTCAGCAGCTTGAGCCGCGGCTGGTACTGCTCGGGCACCACGGGCAGTCCGGGAGGTGCGGTGTTCATGGCGCCGGCCGCGAACACCTGCTTGACCAGCCGGTCCTCGAGGGAGTGGTACGACAGCACGGCGATCCGTCCGCCGACGGCGAGCGCGGAGACCGCGGCGGGGACGGCCCGTTCGAGCACCGCCAGTTCTCCGTTCACCTCGATCCGCAGGGCCTGGAAGGTGCGCTTGGCCGGGTTGCCGCCGGTGCGCTTGGCGGCCTGCGGCAGCGAGTCGCGGATGAGCTCGACGAGCCGGGCGCTGTTGGTGAACGGTTCCTTCTCCCGCTCCCGCACGATGGCGGACACGATCCGCTTGGCCTGCTTCTCCTCGCCGTAGGCGCGCAGGATCCGCACCAGTTCGCCGGGGGGATAGGTGTTGAGGACCTCGGCGGCGCTCATGCCCGTCGTCTGGTCCATCCGCATGTCCAGCGGGGCGTCCTGGGCGTAGGCGAAGCCGCGGTCGGCCTCGTCGAGCTGCATGGAGGAGACACCGAGGTCGAACAGCACGCCCTGGACGCGGGGAATTCCGAGGCGGGCGAGGACATCGGGGAGCTCGTCGTAGACGGCGTGGACCAGGGTCGCCCGCTCACCGAACCGGGCCAGCCGCTCGCCGGACAGACGCAGGGCCTCCGTGTCACGGTCGAGTGCGACGAGACGGGTGTCCGGGAACTGCTCGAGCAGGGCCTCGCTGTGGCCGCCGAGGCCGAGGGTGCAGTCGACGACGACTCCGCCGGGCGTCCGGAGCGCGGGGGCCAGCATGTCCAGGCACCGCTGGAGCATCACCGGGACGTGTCGGGTCTGGCTCATGCGCCCTCTCAGATCCGGCGCGGGCGGGTCATGGCCGGGCCGTGCGTACGCCGCGCACGCGGGGAATGTGCGGGGGCCGGCGCATGTGTGGTCGGCCTCCGTGAACTTCGCGTCACTTTAGTCCACTGGTCCGGCCGGTCAATCAACCGGCCAGCGCGTCGTGCGGCCTGCCGTGTCAGGCTTGTGGGTTACCTCACAGCACGGGTCGTTGACGTTCTTTTGTCCGCTCTCACACCGGGCCGGCGCGGCCGGTGACCGTTACCTTCGTTGCATGTCGACTTCTGCGTACCAGCCCGCCGCCGACTCCACACGCACCGGTGGCACAGTCACTGATCGTCTCGTCGAAGCGAACCAGCGCTACGCCGCGGAGTTCCGGGACCCGGGGATGGACGCGCGTCCGGTCCTCAAGGTGGCCGTGGTCGCCTGCATGGACGCCCGTCTCGACCTGCACGCGGCGCTCGGACTGGAGCTCGGCGACTGCCACACGATCCGCAACGCCGGCGGAGTGGTCACCGACGACGTGATCCGCTCGCTCACCATCAGCCAGCGCGCCCTCGGCACCCGCAGCGTGATCCTCGTCCACCACACCGGCTGCGGTCTGGAGTCGATCACGGAGGACTTCCGTATCGAGCTGGAGGAGGAGGTCGGGCAGCGGCCGGCATGGGCGGTCGAGGCCTTCCGCGATGTCGACCAGGACGTCCGGCAGTCGATGCAGCGGGTGCGCACCTCGCCGTTCCTGCTCTACGCCGACGATGTACGCGGCTTCGTCTTCGACGTCACCACGGGCCTGCTCCGCGAGATCGACCCCGCTGAGTGAGCAGCTGAGCACGCGATATAGCACCCCAACCCCGACATATCCCGCCCACTTATCCACAGGCGAGTGACACAACGCGGCAACGCCAACAAGAATGCGGGTGTGACCCCCTTCCGGACCTTCCGGAGGCGGCGTCCATGTTTCGGGGTTGGGCCGTGCCGTCCGAAGTGCGCCGGCCCTATGAACGGGCCGAGGAGGGCCGGGTGACGACCTATGACGATCGAGCGAGCCTCACGGATCTGACCACGACAGCGGATCTTGTCCGCAGGTCGGTCGAGAGCGTGATCGAGGGCAAGCCAGAGGTCGTACGGCTTTCGCTGACCGTGTTGCTCGCGGAGGGACATCTCCTCATCGAGGACGTTCCCGGCGTGGGCAAGACGATGCTGGCCAAGGCGCTGGCGAGATCCATCGACTGTTCCGTGCGGCGCATCCAGTTCACGCCGGACCTGCTGCCGTCGGACATCACCGGTGTGTCGATCTTCGATCAGCAGCGGCGCGAGTTCGAGTTCAAGCCGGGCGCGATCTTCGCCCAGATCGTGATCGGCGACGAGATCAACCGCGCGTCGCCCAAGACGCAGTCGGCGCTGCTTGAATCGATGGAGGAGCGCCAGGTCACCATCGACGGGCACAGCTACGAACTGCCCAACCCCTTCATGGTGGTGGCCACCCAGAACCCGGTGGAGATGGAGGGCACCTACCCGCTGCCTGAGGCGCAGCGCGACCGCTTCATGGCGCGCGTCTCGATCGGCTACCCCAGCGCGGCAGCCGAGCTCCAGATGCTCGACGTCCACGGCGGTGTGTCGCCGCTCGACGACCTGCAGCCCGTGGCGCACGCCCATGACATCGTGAAGCTGATCGAGGCCGTGCGCGCGGTGCACGTCGCCGAGTCGGTGCGGCGTTACGCGGTGGAGCTGGTGTCGGCGACCCGCAGCCACCCCGATCTGCGACTGGGCGCGTCCCCCCGCGCCACGCTGCACCTGCTGCGCGCCGCGAAGGCGTCCGCCGCGCTCAGCGGCCGCGAGTACGCCCTGCCGGACGACGTTCAGGCTCTGGCCGTGCAGGTGCTCGCCCACCGGTTGCTGCCCACGGCGCAGGCCCAGCTGAACCGCCGCACCGCCGAGCAGGTCGTCCTGGACATCGTCCAGCGCACCGCGGTTCCGACGAGCGGCTCCTCCGACGGTTCGTACACGGCCGGCCGGGCGGCCCAGCCGCCGCTGTACGGCCAGCAGCCCGGCGCCCGGCGGCTGTGATGTCGGCCGGAGCCGCCTCGACGGGGCCGGCGGCAACGGGCGGCGGCGGCGTGCGCGCGGCGCTCGGCGGGCTCACCACCCGCGGCCGTTCCTTCCTCGCGGCCGGTGTGGCGGCGGCCGTCTGCGCCTATGTGCTCGGCCAGAGCGACCTGCTGCGCGTCGGGCTGCTGCTCGCCGGACTGCCGCTGATCTGTGTGGCCGTCCTCTACCGCACCCGCTACCGGGTGGCCGCGAGCCGCCGGCTGTCGCCCGCCAGGGTGCCCGCCGGTTCCGAGGCGCGCGTCCATCTGCGGATGGACAACGTCTCTCGGATGCCGACGGGCCTGCTGATGCTTCAGGACCATGTGCCGTACGTGCTGGGGCCACGGCCCCGCTTCGTGCTGGACCGGGTCGAGGCGGGCGGCCGCCGCGAGGTCTCGTACCGGGTCCGCTCGGACCTGCGGGGCCGCTATCCGCTCGGGCCGCTCCAGCTGCGGCTGACCGATCCGTTCGGCATGTGCGAGCTCACCCGTTCGTTCAGCGCGTTCGACACCCTCACGGTCATTCCGCGCACGGAGTCGCTGCCGGCGGTGCGGCTGGCCGGCGAGGCCTCCGGGTACGGCGACGGCCGCCAGCGCTCGCTCGCGCTGGCCGGCGACGACGACATCATCCCCCGCGCCTACCGCTACGGGGACGACCTGCGCCGGGTCCACTGGCGCTCGACCGCCCGTTACGGCGAACTGATGGTCCGGCGCGAGGAGCAGCCCCAGCGGCCCCGGTGCACCGTGCTGCTGGACACCCGGCGTGTGGCCTATCAGGGTGCGGGTCCCGACTCGGCGTTCGAGTGGGCGGTGTCCGGCGCCGCCTCCGCGCTGATGCACCTGCTGGAACACGGCTTCGCCGTGCGGTTGTTGACCGACACCGGAACCTCCGTGCCCGGTGAGGGCGCGGACGGGTTCGCCGGTTCCTCGCAGGAGTCCGCCGACTCCGCGGGTCTGATGATGGACACGCTCGCCGTCGTGGACCACTCCGACGGCGCGGGCCTGTCCCGTTCGTTCGACGTGATGCGCGGCGGCAGCGAGGGCCTGCTGATCGCCTTCCTCGGCGATCTGGACGACGAACAGGCCGCGCTGACGGCCCGGATGCGTCAGCGCAGCGGCTCAGCGGTCGCGTTCGTGCTGGACAGCGGCACATGGGTGAGCGGCGGCGCCGCCCCGGGACCGCTCGAGAAGCGGGTCCGGCAATTGCGCGAGTCGGGCTGGACCGCCCTCGCGGTGACGCCCGGCGCACGGCTCACGGATCTGTGGCAGCAGGCGGCACGGGAACGCGTCGAGGCTTCCGGCGCAGGCACGTACGGTTCGCCGGGAGGTTGGTCATGAGCGGTCGCGCACGGCTCGCGGTGTGCGCCTTCGCCGCCACGCTGATGGCGGCGGGAGCCCTGCTGCCGCTGGTCGATCCGCCCAACTGGCTGTTCCAGGCCGGGTTCCTGCTTGCGATACAGACCGGGGTGGGCGCGCTCGCCCGCCGGGTCCCGCTGCCCCGGCCGCTGACCGTGGCGGCGCAGACGCTGGTCACACTGCTGCTGCTCACCGCGGTATTCGCCCGGGGCCAGGCGTTCCTCGGTGTGCTGCCGGGACCGGACGCCTTCGTCCACTTCGGGGAGCTGCTGCGCGCCGGTGCGGACGATGTCGGCAAATACGCGATTCCTGCCCCGGCCACCGACGGCATCAGGTTGATGGTGATCGGCGGGGTGCTGGTGATCGGCCTCGCGGTGGACGCGCTCGCCGTGACGTTCCGCAGCGCCGCCCCGGCCGGTCTGCCCCTGCTGGCGCTCTACTCCGTGGCCGCCGGACTCTCCGGCGGCGAGGCGAGCTGGCTGTGGTTCCTGCTGGCCGCGTCCGGCTATCTGCTGCTCCTGCTCGCCGAGGGCCGTGACCGGCTGTCCCAGTGGGGACGCGTCTTCGGCGGCGGCTCGGGCACCCGCAACCGCTCCACGGGCGGCTTCGACCCGACGGAGGGCCGCCCGCAGGCGCCGGTCAGAGCGGGCCGCAGGATCGGTGTCCTCGCGCTGGGTGTCGCTCTCGTCGTGCCGGCGGCCCTGCCCGCCCTGGACGGCGGACTGATCGGCGGGGTGGGCAACGGCCCCGGTGGCGGCCCCGGCGGCGGCGGAGGCACGATCTCGGCCGTCAACCCACTGGTCTCGCTCCAGGACAACCTGAACCAGCCCCAGAACCGTGAGGTGCTGCGCTACCGCAGCAACGCTCCGGACAACCAGGACATGTATCTGCGGATCCTGTCCCTGGACCGGTTCGACGGCACGTCGTGGCGCTCGTCGCAGCGCAAGGTCACGGGTGTGCCGGAGCGGCTGCCGGAGCCGGCCGGACTGAGCCCCTCCGTCCAGGTCACCGAGGTCAGGACGAACCTGTCGGCGGCCGGGTCGTACAAGCAGGACTGGCTGCCGATGCCCCATCCGGCGACGGCGGTCGCCATCGACGGCCGCTGGCGCTACGAGCCCGCGGGCCGGACCCTGGTGGGCGACAGGGGCCAGACGACCGCGGGCGCCCAGTACTCGGTCAACAGCTTGATCGTGAAGCCGACACAGGAGCAGCTGGCGGACGCTCCCGCACCCCCCGCGGCGCTCCTGCAGGAGTACACCCGCGTCCCTGACGCGCTGCCCGGCGACGTCCGGCGGACCGCGGTCACGGTGACCAGGGGCGCGGCGAACGACTACGAGCGCGCGGAGAAGCTCGAGGAGTGGTTCGCGGACACCGGCGGCTTCACGTACAACACCGACGTCCGGTCGGGTACGGGCGTCACCGCGATCAGCCGTTTCCTGCAGCAGAAGGAGGGCTTCTGCGTCCACTTCTCCTTCTCGATGGCGGCGATGGCCCGCACCCTCGGCATCCCTGCCCGCGTCGCTGTGGGCTTCCAGCCGGGCACCACGCAGTCGGACGGCACGGTGTCGGTCGGCCTCCGGGACGCCCACGCCTGGCCCGAGCTGTATTTCGAGGGGGTGGGATGGACCCGCTTCGAGCCGACGCCGAGCCGCGGCTTCCGACCCGAGTACACGCAGGAGCAGACGCCTTCGGGCGGCGCCTCCGACCCGGCGCGGCCGGAGGAGGGCAGCTCCGCGGCCCCCGAGCAGTCGAACCGGCCCGAGGACGACGCGTGTCCCCGCCAGGAGCGGCAGCTCGGCGAGTGCGGCGCGGCCGACCCTCGTGACGTCCGGCCGCCGACGGCCGACGACTCGACGCTGGGCACGGTGCTGCTGGTGACCACCGGCGTCATGGGCGGGCTGTTGCTGCTGGCCGTGCCGCTGCTGTGGCGGCTCGTGACCAGGTCCCGGCGGCTCGGCGTGCCTGTGCGCCGGCCGGCCAAGGGCGAGGCGGGTTCGCAGGGTGGGGGTCCGGGTTCACCGGGAGCCTCCGCCGTGTCCTTGGACGCGGACGGCAAGGCGGCCGCCGGCCGTACGGCCGTGGACGATCCGGGCCGCACCCTGGCCGCCTGGCAGGAGGTCACCGACTCCGCGTGGGACGTCGGCATCCTCCCCGACGAGTCGCTGACGCCTCGCAAGGCGGCGGCGCGCATCGTCAGGCTCGGCAAGCTGGAGGACGAGCCCGCGGCGGCCGTGCACCGGGTGGCCCGCTCTGTGGAGCAGGTCCTGTACGCGCCGGTCCCGAGGGCCGGCACGGGCCTCGCGGACGACGCGCGGCAGATCCAGGCCGGTCTGATCCGCGCGGTGGGCTTCCGGACCCGGATGCGGGCGCGGCTGCTGCCCCGCTCCTCCGTCCGGGTCGTATGGGCCCTGTCGGAACGCTGGTCGGCCTTCACGGACCGGTGGAACGTGCGGCGGCTGCGGCTCGACCGATGGACGGCGTTCCTGCGCCGCCCGACCCGTCAGCGCGGCTGACCCCGCCCGTCCCGCCCCGGCCGGGCCCGTCCACCACGGGCCCGGACCGGGGCGGTGGCGTGCAGCCGGGCGGCGGTAACGCCCGGGCACACGGGCCCTACTGGCGCACGAGGCTCTCCGTACGAGCGGCGGCGGCCCACGATCCGGGAGCATGAGCCGGGAACAGGAGCCGGGAACACGAGTGAGGGGCGACGCTCGAAGGCGTCGCCCCTCACTCGTACTCCGAACTTGTGGGCCGGAGGTCCACTCGTCGTCCGGTCGGGACCGGACGGCTCAGTGACCGCCCTGCTCGTCGCGGCGGCGCTGCCACCGCTGCTCGATCCTGTCCATCACCGATCTGCGCTGGTGCGACTGCCGGCGACCGTGTCCGCCGGATGTCTGCTGCTGTTCACCCGGCTTCGGCGCCTTGCGCCAGCCCGTGACCGCGAGCACCGCACAGCCGAGCATCACCAGGAAGCCCACCACACTGATCCAGATCTGCTGGGCGACCATTCCGGCCATGAGGAGCGCGATACCCACCAGGAAGCCTGCGACTGCTTGGTAGACCCGTCGCCGGGTGTACGTACGCAGCCCGCTTCCCTCGAGCGCTGTCGCGAACTTGGGATCTTCGGCGTACAGCGCTCGCTCCATCTGCTCGAGCATTCGCTGCTCGTGCTCCGAGAGCGGCACGGAGTCCTCCTCGTCGTCGGTCGCGGGGGCGACCGGTAAGCGGCCCTTCCAGGATAGGCAGGGATTCGCCCCCGTGAAACCCGCCCTCTCGCAAAACGCCTTCCGGGCCGCCATGCCCGATCGGGTTGCTGAGGCCTAGATTCCCCAACCTCCGATCCGTCATGCCGGATGGTGTCCCCCGATCATACGGTGCGAAGCCCGACGACGGAGGGTCTGTGGCGTACTCCATCTGCGGCTGCGCCGCTGATCAGCCGCGCTTCTCACCCAGGACGTGCAGCTGGGTCGCGACGGAATGGAAGGCCGGCAGTTCGGCGGCGGCGGCTTCCAGCTTCAGCAGGGCGTCCAGCGCACCGGGCTCGGTGTCCACGAGAACGCCGGGAACGAGGTCGGCGAAGACCCGAACTCCGTGCACGGCGCCGACCTCGACACCGGCCTGTGCGACGAGTTCGGTGAGCTGCTCGGCCGTGAAGCGGCGGGGTACCGGGTCGCCCGTGCCCCAGCGGCCGTCGGGGTCGCTCAGCGCCTGGCGGGCCTCGCTGAAGTGCCCTGCGAGGGCGCGGGCGAGGACGGCGCCGCCCAGCCCGGCGGCGAGCAGGCTGAGTGCTCCGGCGGGCCTGAGCGCCTCCACCGCGTTACGTACGCCCTCGGCCGGGTCGTCGACGTACTCGAGCACGCCGTGGCAGAGGACGGTGTCGTAGCCGCCCCGCTCGACCACGTCGAAGAGGCCGTGGATGTCGCCCTGGACGCCGCGCACCCGCTCGGCGACCCCGGCCTCCGCAGCCCGTCGCTCGAGCGCGAAGAGGGCGTTAGGGCTGGGGTCGACGACGGTGACCCGGTGGCCGAGCTGGGCGGCGGGCACGGCGAAGTTCCCGGTGCCGCCGCCGGTGTCGAGGATGTCCAGCGAGTCCGTCCCGGTCGCCTTGACCCGGCGGTCCAGGGCGTCCCTGAGGACATCCCAGACCACGGCGGTGCGGAGAGAGGCGCGAGAGGGGCGCGGTGGGGTCTCCCCACCGGTGGGGGACGGTTCCGACACGGCAGTTGGCTCCTCGGGCGATGTGCTGGTTGGCCTGCTCCCACCCTATTGCCTCCGCCGTCCGGGCCGACGTTCCGTCTCATCCCGAGCCATCGCGAGGCATCCCGCCTCCCCTCCACGGCGTCCACGGCGTCCACGCCGCCCCCGCCGCCCCCGCCGCCCCCGCCGCCCCCGCCCGGCACCGTGGCCGGTCCCCGCGTGCCCCACCGATCCCTGCCGGCCCCCCGGCCGCCCCCTGGCCGGTCCCTCGGGCCATCCCGCTCCCCGCGCTCCCCGGCTCAGCCGGCGACGTCCCCTCGCCGCGTCGCCGTGCCGTCGCCGGGCGTGTCCTGATGCGGCTGCGACACCCTGGGCCGGGGCAGGGCCGGCTGAAGCACCAGCAGGCGCTCCACCAGGCGCAGGAACATGGCCGCGTCCCTGAGAAGGTCGTCGGCGTCACGATGGCCGGCCGCGCCCCGTATGCCCGCCTCTGCGCGGGCCCGGCGCTCGGCGCCCGAGGCGAAGAGCAGGCTCCATTCGGACAGCTCCGGCGCTATCTCCGGCAACACCTCCCAGGCGCTGCGGATGCGCTGCCTGCGCCGCGCACCGGTCTCGGGGCGGCCGCGGGCGGCGAGCACCGCGGCGGCCGTGCGCAGAGCGGCCAGATGCGCCGTGGCGTACCGCTCGTTCGGCTGGTCCAGGGTCGCGGCCTCCTCGAGTCCGCTACGGGCCTGGGCGAGCAGATCGAGGGCGGCGGGTGGCGCGGAGGACCGGCGCAGGACGGGATGCACGTCGTGCGCCGGGCCGGTCGATGAGGGGGCAGGGCCGGTGGAGCGGCGCCGGTGAGCGGCGGCTGCTGAGTAGCTGGCCATGACGAGCCTCCTGTCGTCGTGTGACGGCGCTGTGGCCGTATGTGTCCATCGTGGAGGCACCCACTGACAATCGGCCCTGACCTGGTCTTTTGCTTCGATCAAGGGTTCGGGGGTAGTTTTTGCACTGACTGGTCAGTTTAAAACTGACGGAGGGAACGGGATGGGGATCGGGGTGGGGCGGGTGGACAGCCCGCAGGGCGCGGCCATGAGCATCGAGGATCTGGGGCTGAGAGGCCCGCGCGGCTGGGCCTTCCGCTCGGTGGACCTCCACGCGGAGCCGGGCGCGCTCGTCGCGATCGAGGGTCCGTCGGGCTCGGGGCGCACCTGCCTGCTGCTCGCTGTGACCGGACGGATGCGCCCCACGGAAGGCCGTGCGGAGGTCGCCGGCCTGCAACTGCCGCGCGGGATGGCCGCGGTGCGCCGGATCAGCGCGCTCGGTCCGGTGCCGGGGGTCAGCGATCTCGACCCGGCGCTCACCGTCGCTGAGCACCTGCGCGAACGGGCCCTGCTGCAGAGGCGCTTCGACGGTTCGTTCCGGGCTCTGTTCCGGCCCCGTGCGGAGCGGACGGCCGCTGCGGCCGAGCGTGTCGAGAAGGCGCTGGCAGCCGCCGGGCTGGAGCCGGCGACGCTGCCCAAGGGGGAACGCACGGCCGTACGCGATCTCGAGCGGCTCGAGGAGCTGCGGCTCTCCGTGGCCCTGGCACTGATCGGCGGCCCCCGGCTACTCGCGGTCGACGACGTGGGCCTCAAGCTGTCCGACACCGAACGGGCCGCTGCCTGGGACCTGTTGCGCTCGGTCGCGGAGAGCGGGACGACCGTGGTCGCGGTGTGCAACGAGGCGCCGGAGGACGCCGTCGTCGTACGCACCCGGCCCACCGGGACCGGTTCGCTCGGCGACGACGACGCAGACACCGACACCGACACCGACACCGACACCGACGAGACTCCCGCCCGGGCCCCCGGCACCGGCGCCGACGAGAGCACCGACACGAGCTCCGCCGACAGCCCGGCCGAAGAGACCGGCAAGGACACCGACGTGAACATCGACGAGGAGGGGGCGGCCGATGCGATCGCCGAAACTGGCCGCGCTTGAGCTGAAGCGCTTCGGGCGGGGAAAGCTGCCGGCCGCCGCGATCGTCGCGGTCATGCTGCTGCCGCTGCTCTACGGCGCCCTGTACCTGTGGTCCTTCTGGGACCCGTACGGCAGGCTCGACAGGATTCCCGTCGCCCTCGTCAACGACGACAAGGGCGCCACCGCGTCCGGCAAGAGGATCGCCGCGGGTGACGAGATCACCAAGGGCCTGCTCGACAGCGACGTCTTCGAGTGGCACGAGGTGGACGACGCCGAGGCCCGCCGGGGCGTCGAGGACGGCACGTACTACCTCTCCTTGACCATGCCGGAGGACTTCAGCCGGCGCATCGCCTCCAGTTCGGGCGACTCCCCCGAGACGGGTGCCCTCCAGGTCCGCACGAACGACGCGAACAACTACATCGTCGGACAGATCTCCCGGACGGTCTTCTCCGAGGTGCGTACCGCCGCGTCGACCAACGCTTCTCGGTCGTTCCTCGACCGCATCTTCATCTCCTTCTCCGACATCCACGAGGCGACGGAGAAGGCGGCGAAGGGCGCCGACAAGCTCAAGAGCGGCGTCGGGAAGGCCAAGAAGGGCTCGGAGGACCTCGCGGACGGCCTGACGGACGCGAAGGACGGCAGCGGCAAGCTCGCCGGAGGGATCACGAAGCTCCACAAGGGCGCCGGCGAACTGGACAGCGGCTCCCGTCAGGTCGCCGACGGCACGCAAGTGCTCGCCGACAAGGTAAACGGCTATGCCGACAAGGCGCGTCCGTATCTGAAGGACAACGGGAAGTCGATCGGTGACACCGCCCGGCTGGTGGCTGACTCCTCACGGGCCGTCCAGCGCAATCTCGGCCTGCTGACCGAACGGGCCCCCGGCGCCGCGATCCGCGCCCACAAGGCCGCCGACGCGCTGAGCGAGATCCACCGGACACAGTGCGACCAGGCCCTGCTCCCCGACCCGAAGGCGTGCCCCGAACTCGAGCGCGCCAAGGACACCGCGGCGGACGTCGCCAAGATCGCCGACGATCTCAATGTGCTGATCGGCAACAGCAACGGCGAGCTCAAGACACTGAAGAAGCACCTCACCGACCTCGAGAAGAAGGCCGACGACCTGGCCCGGCGCGCTCCGAAACTGGACGAGAACCTGGAATACGCCCTCGGCAAGATCAACGAGCTCAACACGGCCGCCCACAAGGTCGCCAAGGGCGCGAACCGGCTGCACACCGGCCTCACCACCGCGAAAAAGGGGTCCACCGAACTCGATTCGGGTGTCGGCAAGCTCAAGAAGGGCGCGGGCGAGCTGGACGGCGGACTGTTCCGGCTCGCCGACGGATCCACGGAACTGGCGGTCGGGCTCAACGACGGCGTCCACAAGATCCCGGACTACGACAAGAAGGACCGCGACCGCCGCACCGAGGTCATGGCCGACCCTGTCCGGCTTGCCGGCAACTCCCTGCACTCGGCGCCCAATTACGGCACCGGATTCGCCCCGTACTTCATCCCGCTCTCCCTCTGGGTCGGCGCGATGGTCGCCTACATGATCATTCAGCCGCTCAACCGCCGGGCCCTGTCCACCGGGGCGTCCGCCTGGCGGATCGCCCTGGCGGGTCTGCTTCCGGTGGCGGCGATCGGTCTGCTCCAGGTGGCGGCCCTGATGTCCGTCCTGTACTGGGGTCTCGGGCTGAAGACGGCCCACGCGGCGGGCACCGTCGGCTTCCTCGCCCTGGTCACCTTCTGCTTCGCGGCGATCATCCAGTGGCTCAACGCCCGATTCGGCGCCGCCGGCCGGATCCTGGTCCTCGCGGTCCTGATGCTCCAGCTGACGTCGGCGGGCGGCACCTACCCGGTACAGACGAGTCCCGGCTTCTTCAACGCGATCCATCCGTTCCTGCCGATGACCTACGTCGTCGAGGCGCTGCGCAGGCTCATCACCGGCGGCGGACCCGGTCCGGTGTGGCAGGCGTGTGCGGTGCTGCTGGCCTTTTCGGCCGGTGCGCTGGCCCTGACCGCCCTCTCGGCCCGACGAAAGCAGGTCTGGACGCTGGACCGGCTTCACCCGGAGCTGAGTCTGTGACCGCGCCCGGACCTGTGAGAATCGGTCCCATGGACAGCAGCAGCAGACGCCGGGCGACGCGCGCGAAGCTCTACGAGGCCGCCGTGACGCTCATCGCGGAGCAGGGCTTCTCGGCCACCACGGTCGACGAGATCGCCGAGCGCGCCGGGGTCGCCAAGGGCACGGTCTACTACAACTTCAAGAGCAAGACCGAACTCTTCGAGGAGCTGCTGCGCTTCGGCGTCGGCCTCCTCACGGCTTCGCTCCAGGAGGCCGCCGACCGTACGGCCGAGCGCGGCGGCTCCAAGGTCGAGGCGCTGGACGCCATGATCAGGGCCGGTCTGGTGTTCATCGACCGCTATCCGGCCTTCACCCAGCTGTACGTGGCCGAGCTGTGGCGCACCAACCGGGCCTGGCAGTCCACGCTCCTGGTGGTGCGGCAGCAGGCGGTGGCCGTTGTGGAGACGGTGCTGCGCGAAGGGGTGGAGGCGGGCGAGCTGAGCGAGGAGGTCGACATTCCGCTCACGGCCGCCGCGCTGGTCGGCATGGTGCTGGTGGCGGCACTGGACTGGCAGGCGTTCCAGCGGGAACGGTCGCTCGACGACGTCCACGGGGCGCTGTCGCTGCTGCTGCACGGCCGGGTGAGCGGCCGCCGGGACTGAGCCCTGCCCTGCGCGACCCACAACAGGCGCCACGGAACAGGTCGCGTGGGAAGTGCGCGTGAGGTCCCTTCCCCCGCAGCGGGGGCGCAGACACGAAACGCCGGCCGGCTGGTCCTCCAGCCGCCCGGCGTTTGCGTTCCCCGTTCCCCCCGCCACCCCCGTGGTCCGGAGAGCCCGACCCCCGTTGTCCCCCGTGGTCGTGGGCCCTCCGTCCTGCAACCCCCGTTCCGTCAGGGGAGCCGCACCGTTCCGCCGCCCCGTGTCGTCGGTGCCGGTGCCGCGCCCCTTCCGTGGTCCCCACTCTTCCGTCCGGGCGGGCCCGGCCCCATCCGCGCACATACTCATCTCGGCGCGTAGGTAGGGATACTCAGCACTCCGCGCTCGACCCCACCCGCGACCGCCGCCGGGTGGTTACGATCGCGTCCGTGTCCGTACTCCCCCTCGTCTTCACCAGCGGCTGGGCCAGCGGGATCAACGCCTACGCGGTGGTCCTGATGTTCGGCGTGCTCGGCGCGTCCGGCGTCTCCGACCAGGTGCCGCAGGCGCTCCAGCGCCCCGATGTCCTGATCGCCGCCGGGGTGCTCTTCCTGTGCGAGGCGGTGGCGGACAAGGTTCCGTACGTCGACTCGATATGGGACACGGTCCACACCGTGATCCGACCCGTCGCCGGCGCCGTGGTCGCCGCGCTGCTGGCGGGTGAGAGCGGTTCGCTGCCGGAGCTCGCGGCGGGAGCCGTGGGCGGCTCGACCGCGCTGATCAGCCATCTGGTCAAGGCGGGCACCCGGATGGCGATCAACACCTCGCCGGAGCCGTTCAGCAACATCGCCGTGAGTGTCGCGGAGGACCTCGGGGTCGCCGGGATCATCTCCTTCGCGGTCTTCAACCCGGTGGCCGCCGCCGTCATCGCCGGCACGCTCCTCGTACTGGGCATCGTCACGGTGCTCTTCCTCGCCTCGAGGATCCGCCGGTTCCTGCGGCGCAGGGCGCAGCGCCGGGAGGAGAGAAGCCTGGGCGCGGTGGGCGTCCACCGACCACCGGACTGGTGAGCGCAGGCCGCCGGGCCCGGCGCGCACCCGGCCGGGAAACCGGTGGTCGCGGGTAATAAAGTCGTGGTCATGGCACGGATTGCGGTGATCGGCGCCGGGATGGGCGCGATGGCGGCGGCCGCCCGGCTGGCCGTGGCAGGCCACCGGGTGACGGTGTACGAGCGTCTGGCGACCCACGGCGGCTCGGTGGGCCGCTTCGAGCGGGACGGCTTCGCCTTCGACACCGGGCCCGGTCTGCTGCATATCCCGGCGGTCTGGCGGGACCTGTTCGTCAAGACCGGCAAGGAACCGCTGGAGAAGTGCGTCGAGCTGACGCAGGTGGACCCGGCGAGCCGGCACGTCTTCGCCGACGGCACGGACGTCAGCCTCCCCAACGCGTCGAGGGCCGGCACCCTCGCCGCGCTCGAAGCGGAACTCGGTCCGGGTTCCGGCGAACGCTGGGGCGAGTTCCTCAATCGCGCCCGGGACGCCTGGGAGCGCTCACGCCGTCCGCTGCTGGAGGAACCGCTGCCCGCGGACACCGCGTTCCTGTCGAGGGACCCCTACCCGGCTGTGCGGCAGGGCCTGTTG
Source organism: Streptomyces sp. Tu 2975 (assembly GCF_009832925.1). Lineage (GTDB taxonomy): Bacteria > Actinomycetota > Actinomycetes > Streptomycetales > Streptomycetaceae > Streptomyces. The sequence continues at coordinate 5,859,473 of NZ_CP047140.1, read as the reverse complement.
CGGCGGCCCGCACGCACACTCGCGGAGATCGGCACACGCGAGCTGCGCGACCCGCGCCTCGCCGCACTGCTCGACAGCCACGCCGTGGCGTACGGCCTCGACCCTCACAGCGCGCCCCCGTCCGCCGCGGTGCTGCCGTACATGGAGCAGACCTTCGGCTCCTGGTACGTGAAGGGCGGCCTGCGCGCCCTCGCCGACGCGGTGTACGAGCGCTGCATGGCCAGAAAGGTGAAGTTCGTCTTCGGTGCCGCCGTGACGGGCGTGCTGGAGAAGGACGGCCGTGCCGCCGGTCTGGAGCTGGACCGGGGCGGCCCTGTGGAGGCGGACATGGTGGTCTCCGGGGCCCCGGTGCCGTCGCTGTTCGAGAACCGCGTCGTTACGTGGGCCAGTCCGGACGAAAAACCGCGGACGCGGCCGGGACCGGGCACCGGCCGGCTGACCGTCCACCTCGCGCTGCGCGGCGGCCGGCCGGCCGGCACCGTGCACCGCACCGTGGTGCACACCCCGGACCCGGCGGCGGAGTGGGACGCGATCCGCGCCGGCCGGCCCGGCCCGCGGCCGACCGTGGTCGTGATGCGGCCCGACGACCCGCTGCTGCGGCCGGACGACGACCACGAGACGGTCACGCTGACGTCCACGGTGCCGGCCGAGCCGGCCGGCGGGCAGGGATGGGTGGAGATCGCGGAGGGTGCCGCCGACAGGATGGTGGCGGCGGCGGAGGCCGCCGTCCCAGGGCTGCGTGAGCGGATCCTGTGGCGCGTGGTGCGCACTCCGCAGGACACCCGTCGCTCCACGGGTTCGGCCGCGGTCCCGGCCCCTGCGCTCGCCGGCGCGTCGGGGGCGTTCCTGCCGGCGATGAACACGTGTCCCCTGGCGGGCCTGTATCTCGCCGGGGGCTGGGCGCATCCCGGGGGCGGGCTTGCGCATTCGGGCATGTCGGGTGCGCTGGTGGCCGGGCTGATCGTGGAGGGCGCGGACTTCCGCGGCTCCCGCTGAACGGCCGCGGCCGAAAGCCGGCGGCCGCCGCTGCCGAAGCTCAGTAGCGGTACTGCTGCTGTTCGTTGTACCCGTTGTCGTAGTACGCGGGGGGCTGCTCCTGCTGGTCGCCCTCACGCTGCTGCGGCACCCACACGCCGCCGGGCGGGGTCTCGCTGTACCCCTGCTGCTGCCCGTAGCCGGCGTACTGCTGCTGGTCGCCGTAGCCGCCGCCATACGTGTCGTAGGTGCTGTACTGCTGGCCGCCCACATAAGGGTCGGAGTACGTGGCGTACTGCTGGCTGTCGGTGCCGTAGTCGTACTGGCCGGCGTACGTCGCCGCTTCCGCGGGCTGCGGCTGCGCGTAGCCGTGGTCGTCGTAGGCGTTGTAGGCGCCGTAGCCGGAGCTCTGTGCGGCGTAGCTCTCGTCGCGGGTCCCCGCCTGCTCCGCGGCGGGCCGGGCGGCGTACGCCTCTTCGGTGTAGACGCCGTACTGGCCGGTGTCGTCGGGCAGGGGCTGCGGCTCGTAGACGGCGGGTCCCGTGGCGTCCGCCGCCGGGCCGGCCATGTCGTAGTCCTGCTCGGCCGAGTCGTACGAGAGGTCGGTGACCTCGAGCGTGGGCTCCCTCGTCGCTTCCCGGTCCGCGGCGGACCTGCGCCGCCTGCTCACGCCGGGGCTGCCGCCGAGGGCCCAGCCGGTGGAGAAACCGCGCCGGAAGGAGAGGGTCACATAGGTCTGGCCGACCGCGAAGGCCATGGCGCCGAGGGCGATCACCACCACGGACGGCAGCAGCACGCCTATGACGACGCCCAGGAAGCCGCCGAACGCGAGCAGCCGCCAGCGCAGCCGTGCCTTGTACTGCAGCAGCACCTCACCGAGCAGCCACAGCGCGACGATGCCGAACGCGATATAGAGGACCGTCCAGCCCATGTCCGCCCCTCTCCTGCGGCCGCCGCCCCGGGACGGGGCGGGTACGACCGGTCACGACTGCTCGTGCAGTCCGAGATTCTCGTAGATTTCGAGCGTCGCGGTGGAGTTGTTGAGCGTGATGAAGTGCAGCCCCGGGACACCCTCGGCGAGCAGCCTCGCGCAGAACTCCGTCGCGAACTCGATGCCAATGGAGCGTACAGCGGCCGGATCGTCCTTGACCGCGAGGATGCGCTCTTTCAGCTCGGCCGGGAAGTGCGCGTTGCTGAGCGTGGCGAAGCGTTCGATCTGCTTGACGCTGGTGACGGGCATGATCTCGGGAATGATCGGGGTTTCGCAACCTGCCGCGGAGACCCGGTCACGAAGCCGCAAATAGTCCTCGGGCACGAAGAACATCTGCGTGATCGCGTAGTCGGCGCCGGCTCGGCACTTGTCCACGAAGTGCCGGGTGTCCTCGTCCCAGTCCTTCGAGCGGGGGTGCATCTCGGGGAAGGCCGCGACGCCCACGCAGAAGTCGCCGGACTCCTTGATGAGCCGGACCAGGTCGGCCGCGTAGCTCACGCCCTCCGGGTGCTCGACCCACTCGCCCATCGGGTCGCCGGGCGGGTCGCCGCGGACGGCGAGGATGTTCCGGATGCCGGCGTCGGCGTACTGGCCGATCATGTTGCGCAGTTCGGCGACGGAGTGGTTGACCGCGGTGAGGTGCGCGACCGGCGTGAGGGTGGTGTCGGCGGCGATCTCCTGCGTGGCCTTGACCGTGCCCGCGCGGGTGGAGCCGCCGGCGCCGTAGGTCACGGAGACGAAGTTCGGAGCGACCGCCTCGACCCTGCGCAGCGCGTTCCACAGGTTCCGCTCGCCCTTTTCGGTCTTGGGCGCCCAGAACTCGAACGAGTACGACGTCTTGCCCGTCGCAAGCATGTCGCGCACCGTGCGTGCGCGATCCGTTCTGGTGGAAGCAGTACCGAGGGCCATACCGGCAGGTTAGCCAGACCGAGGGGATCCTCGAACCGAATCAGGGAAATATGTCTGTTTTGCCGGTGTCTTGTCCATCCCTTGGACAGAGATGGACGATCACCGCCGCCGTCAGGCGGTCCGCTCCCTGACACGCTTCGCCAGGTCGGCGGCGGCCGCGGCCGGATCACCGGCCTCGGTGATCGCGCGTACGACGACGACCCTGCGCGCCCCCGCGTCCAGCACCTCGTCCAGATTGGCCGCGTCGATCCCGCCGATCGCGAACCACGGCCGGTCACCGGTCAGCCCCGCCGTGTACCGCACCAGGTCGAGCCCGGGGGCGTGCCGCCCCGGCTTGGTGGGCGTGGGCCAGCAGGGGCCGGTGCAGAAGTAGTCCACGCCGGGCTCGACGGCGGCGGCGGCCGCCTCGGACTCGCTGTGCGTCGAGCGGCCGATCAGTACGCCGTCCCCGAGGATCGCGCGGGCGGCCGGCACCGGCAGATCGCCCTGGCCCAGGTGCAGCACGTCGGCGCCGATGGCGTGAGCCACGTCGGCGCGGTCGTTCACCGCGAGGAGCCTGCCGTGCCGGCGGCAGGCGTCGGCGAAGACCTGGAGGTGCTCCAGGTCCTCCGCGGCCTCCATGCCCTTGTCACGCAACTGCACGATGTCCACGCCGGACGCCAGGACGGCGTCGAGGAACTCGGGCAGGTCGCCCTGTCGCTTACGGGCGTCCGTGCACAGATAGAGCCGGGCGTCGGACAGCAGCGCGTGAGCCGTGGACATGAGGCGATCCCCCCGTTGGGCGGCGGACGCACGGGCCGGGCGGCCCGGGCCGTGCATCCGCCGGCGATGATGGTTTCCGTCGGTTCAGACGGCGAGCGCCTGGGCCCGGCGCTTCACCTCCGTGCCGCGATTCTCGCTGAGCGCCTGCGCAGGCGTGCCCGGCAGGGTCGGGTCGGGGGTGAAGAGCCACTCGAGCATCTCTTCGTCGTTGTAGCCGTCGTCCCTCAGCAGGGTCAGGGTCCCGGAGAGGCCCTTGACCACCTTGTTGCCGTCGATGAAGGCGGCAGGCACCTGGAGCGCCCTGTTCTCACCGCGGCGCACGGCGATCAGCTGGCCGTCCTTGACCAGCTGCCGCACGCGCGTCACCTCGACATCGAGCATTTCCGCGATGTCCGGCAGGTAGAGCCAGGCGGGGACGAGGGCATCGATCTTTGCGTCAATCTCGGTCACGGGGACAAGCCTGCCATCCAGGACCGACAGTCGGTAGCCAGGACCTACCGTGCCGCCGCCTTCAGAGGGACGGAAGGGTCGGCCGCCCGCGCCGGATCCAGTTCGGTCCCGGACACGATCAGCTTGCGGCCCTGAGCCAGATCACGGGGCCTGCCCACCGTCAGCAGGGCCGCCAGCGCGCCCTCGCGCAGCCACAGCACGGACCAGGTGTCCTCCGCCGGGCTGCCGCGCCACAGCAGCGTGTCGGCGGCGCCGTGGTGACCCGCGTACTGGACGAAACGGCCGAACTGCTCGGACCAGAAGTACGGCACCGGGTCGTACTCCTCCGGCGCCCGCGGGCCCGGCTCCTGGTCGCCGACGATGTTCGCCGCGACCGTGCGCGGACCCTGGAGCGCGTTGTCCCAGTGGTGGACGAGCAGCCGCTCGCCGTAACGGCCGGACGGGTAGGAGGCGCAGTCCCCGACGGCGTACACATCGGGAGCGGAGGCACGCAGGTACCGGTCGGCGACCACTGCGCCGTCCGGGCCGAGCTCGATGCCGGAGCCCGCGAGCAGTGCGGTGGCGGGGCGCGCGCCGATACCGACGACCACGGCACCGGCCGGGATCCTGCGCCCTCCGGCCAGGACGACGGCTCCCGGCTCGACGGCTTCCACCCTGGCGCCGGTGATCAGCTCGGCCCCGTGCTGCTCGTACCAGGCGGCCATCGGCGCGGCGACCTCGGCGGGCATGGTCCCGGCGAGCGGGCGGCCCGCGGCCTCGACGACGGTGACGCGGCATCCCGCCTGGCGGGCTGCGGTCGCGAACTCGGCGCCGATCCAGCCGGCGCCGACCACGACGATGTCGTGCTGCTCGGCGAGCAGCGGCCGCAGCCGGGCGGCGTCGTCGAGCGTGCGCAGCAGATGGACTCCGGTGACGCCGACGGCGCCGGGCAGGGTGACCGGCTCGGCGCCGGTGGCCAGGACCAGCACGTCGTACGGGACCGGGCCGGACACGGTGTCGACCTCGTGCGCGTCGGTCCGCACCCGGGTCACCTCGAGACCGAGGCGCAGTTCCACGCCGAGTGCCTCGAAGTCGATGTCGAAGGCGGAGTCCTCCGCCTTGCCGAGCAGGATCGCCTTGGACAGCGGCGGCCTGTCGTACGGCTGGTGCGGCTCCGCGCCGATCAGGGTGACCGTGCCGGTGAATCCCTGCTCGCGAAGGGCGACCGCGGTCTGCACACCGGCCATGCCGGCGCCGACGATCACCGCGCGCCGCCGCGGCACTGCCGTCCGCTGCCCGTCGTCCGCCCGCGTCTGCTGCTGCCGTTCGTCCACCCGCACACCATACGTACCTGACTGGGGGTCAGGAGGCGTGCGGTCAGGAAGCCTGCTCCTCCACGACGCTCGTCCCGCTGCCCTCCTGGGACTCCCACCGCCAGTTCTCCTCCAGCCGCACCCGGCCGTCCGGCAGGTCCACGACCGTGGAGAAGCAGTGGCCGGACGACGTCCCGCCGTCCGTCTTGAGCTGCACATAGCGGAAGTCCAGCCGGTCGCCGTCCCTGGTGCCCACCAGGTGGCCGCGGACCACGTCACCGCCTTCGTACTCGGCCCAGATCCGGCCCTGCTCCTCGTGGTACGTGAACCGGGTCCGCGTGCCGACCTGGCCCGGGGCCTGGTCGGCGACCGGGGAGAGAACAAGACCGTCGAGCGACTTCGCCACTGCTGCGGCTCCCTTACAACGCGTCGGGGGTGAGGTTAGGGTGGCCACCGTAAGGCACTCGCGGGAGCCCGGACGCACCGGGCTGAGAGGGAGGCTGGACGGCCTCCGACCGTACGAACCTGATCCGGGTCATGCCGGCGAAGGGAGGGGCTGGACGCCCATGTCTCGTACACCGAGCCCAGACGTCCTCGTCATCGGGGGCGGGATCATCGGCCTGGTCACGGCCTGGCGCACCGCGCAGCGGGGGCTGCGGGTCGCCGTCGCCGACCCGGAACCGGGCGGCGGGGCGGCGCAGGTCGCCGCCGGGATGCTGGCCGCCGTCACCGAACTGCACTACGGCGAGCAGACGCTGCTCGGCCTCAACCTCGAATCCGCGCGCCGCTACCCGGACTTCGTCGCCGAGCTGGAGGAGACGTCCGGCCGGCGGGTCGGCTACCGCTCCTGCGGCACGCTCGCCGTCGCCCTCGACGCCGACGACCGGGCGCATCTGCGGGACCTGCACGCCCTCCAGCGCCGGTCGGGGCTCGCGTCCGAGTGGCTCACCGGCCGCGAATGCCGCCGCCTCGAGCCGATGCTCGCCCCAGGCGTCCGCGGGGGGCTGCGGGTCGACGGCGACCACCAGGTCGACCCACGCCGGCTGACCGCGGCCCTGATCACCGCCTGCGAGCGGGCGGGGGTCGACTTCCGCCGCAGTTGGGCGGAGCGGCTGCTGGTGACGGGCGACCGGGCGACCGGGGCGGTGCTCGCCGACGGCTCCGAAGTCACCGCCGCACAGGTCGTCCTGGCCGGCGGCAGCATGAGCGGACGGCTGGAGGGTGTACCGAAGGACGTGCTCCCGCCCGTGCGCCCGGTGAAGGGCCAGGTCCTGCGGCTGACCGTGCCACGCCCCTACGCGCCGTTCCTGTCGCGCACGGTGCGTGCCGTGGTCCGCGGCAGCCATGTCTACCTCGTGCCGCGCGAGGACGGCGAGCTGGTGGTGGGCGCGACCAGCGAGGAGCTCGGCTGGGACACGACGGTCACCGCGGGCGGGGTGTACGAGCTGCTGCGCGACGCGCACGAGCTGGTGCCCGGCATCACCGAACTGCCCCTCGTGGAGACCCGGGCGGGACTGCGCCCCGGTTCCCCCGACAACGCGCCGCTGCTGGGCCTCACCGAGCTGCCGGGACTGTTGCTGGCCACCGGGCACTACCGCAACGGCGTGCTGCTGACACCCGTCACCGGTGATGTGCTGGCCGACGCGCTGACGACCGGTGAACTGCCCGAGGTGGCACGGCCCTTCTCCCCGCGCCGCTTCTCGTCCGTCCTTCAGGAGCAGCCCGCATGAACACCTCCGTCAACGACAGCCCCGACACGGCTGTCGCCGCCCCTGCCGTTGCCCCCGTCGCCGCCTCGGTCGCCGCCGACGGTCCGATCCGCGTCCTCGTCAACGGCGAGGCCCGCCACGTCGCTGCCGGCACCACGCTGGAGGTGGTCGTCACAGCGCTCTCCGCCGCACCCTCGGGCGTCGCCGCCGCCGTCAACGAGGCGGTCGTCCCGCGCGGCGAATGGCCCGCCACGCGGCTCGGCGACGGGGACCGCGTCGAGATTCTCACCGCAGTGCAGGGAGGCTGAACGGCCATGGCCGACGACCGTTTCACTCTCGGAGGGACCACCTTCGACTCCCGTCTGATCATGGGCACGGGCGGGGCGCCCAGCCTCGACGTACTCGAGCGGTCGCTCGTCGCGAGCGGCACGGAACTGACGACCGTCGCGATGCGGCGCCTCGACCCGACCGTCCAGGGGTCCGTGCTGTCCGTCCTGGACCGGCTCGGCATCCAGGTCCTGCCGAACACCGCCGGCTGCTTCACCGCCGGCGAGGCGGTGCTCACCGCCCGCCTGGCCCGAGAGGCCCTCGGCGCCGACTGGATCAAGCTCGAGGTCGTCGCGGACGAGCGGACGCTGCTGCCGGACGGCGTGGAGCTGCTCGACGCGGCGGAGACGCTCGTCGACGACGGCTTCACCGTGCTGCCGTACACGAACGACGACCCGGTGCTCGCGCGGAAGCTCCAGGACGTGGGGTGCGCGGCGATCATGCCGCTCGGCTCGCCGATCGGCTCCGGGCTCGGCATCCGCAACCCGCACAACTTCCAGCTGATCGTCGAGCAGGCCGACGTCCCCGTCATCCTGGACGCGGGTGCCGGCACGGCGTCGGACGCCGCGCTGGCTATGGAGCTCGGGTGCGCGGCGGTGATGCTGGCGTCGGCCGTCACGCGGGCGCAGGAGCCGGTCCTGATGGCGGAGGCGATGCGGCACGCGGTGGAGGCGGGCAGGCTGGCGTTCCGCGCGGGCCGGATCCCGCGACGCCACTTCGCGGTGGCGTCCTCGCCGCACGAGGGGCGGGGGGCGCTCGACCCGGAGCGGCCGGCGTTCTGAGGGGGCGGGATCACGGGTGCGGGCGCGTGGCCGCCCGCGGCGCACCGTGTCGCCCGGCCTTTCCCGCTGCACCGATGTGCGGTCCGCCGAGTGGGGGCTGCACCCGGCTCCCGCCCGCCTTCGACGGTGCCCGCGAAGCCGGGCGGGGACGACTTCGTCGGCCCCGCCCACGCCACCACCGCGTCACAGCTCGGCTGCAGTCCCGCCCCGTCCCCGTCCGACCCGTCGGACCCCGTCTCCGCGGCTCGTAGAATCGGCGCGTGGATACGACCCTCCAGGACCCTCTCGTCGGGCAGGTGCTCGACGGCCGCTACCGCGTCGATGCGCGCATCGCCGTCGGCGGCATGGCCACGGTCTACCGGGCCGTCGACACCCGGCTCGACCGGGTGCTCGCTCTCAAGGTGATGCATCCGGATCTCGCCACGGACGTCACGTTCGTGGAGCGGTTCATCCGCGAGGCGAAGTCCGTCGCACGGCTGGCGCACCCGAACGTGGTCGGGGTCTTCGACCAGGGCGCTCAGGGCGCGTACGTGTATCTGGCGATGGAGTACGTGGAGGGCTGCACCCTCCGTGACGTCCTGCGTGAGCGCGGCGCCCTCCAGCCGCGGGCCGCGCTGGACATCCTGGAGCCCGTGCTGGCCGCGCTCGGCGCCGCGCACCGGGCCGGGTTCGTGCACCGGGACATGAAGCCGGAGAACGTGCTGATAGGGGACGACGGCCGGGTCAAGGTCGCCGACTTCGGTCTGGTGCGCGCGGTCGGTTCCGTGACCAACACCTCGGGCACGGTCCTCGGCACCGTCTCCTACCTCGCGCCGGAGCAGATCGAGTACGGCACGGCGGACACACGCGCCGACGTGTACGCGTGCGGGGTCGTGCTCTACGAAATGCTGACGGGCGCCAAGCCGCACGCCGGTGACACTCCGGCCCAGGTGCTGTACCAGCACCTGAACGCGGACGTCCCGGCGCCGTCCGCGCTCTTCCCGGGGCTCGCCGTCGAGCTGGACGAGCTGGTGGCGAGCGCGACGGCCCGTAATCCCGAGGTCCGCCCGCACGACGCGGTGGCCCTGCTGGCGCAGGCGCGTGAGGCACGGGCGGCGCTCGGCGCGGAGCAGCTGGACGCGGTCCCGCCGCGGGCCCGTACCGGGGAACCGGTGGAGGGCGGATCGGACGGCGCCGCGTCCGAAGAGGACCGTACGGACGTCATTCTGCGGGCGCCGGCCGACGCGGCGCCCGGGGTGCACCACACGGCCCGGCTGCTCCTGCCGCCTCCGGAGCGACCGGAGCCCGATCCGGTGCGCCCGGCCGGCCGGGGCCTGCCGTTGTCGCGTCGTGGTCTGTTCGCCCTGCTGCTCGCGGTGATCACCGTGATCGGTGTGGGTGCGGGTGTCTGGTACATCAACTCGGGCCAGTTCACCCGTGTCCCGCCGCTGATCGGCAAGAGCGAGCAGCAGGCCCGGGAGGCGCTCGACAAGGCGGGCCTGGACCTGAAGACCGTCCGCCACGACTTCAGCGAGACAGTGGCCCGCGGCACCGTCATCGACAGCGACCCGGGCACGAACGAGCGGATACGGGGCAACGGCTCCGTGACGATCATCGTCTCCCGCGGTCCGGAGATCGTGAAGGTTCCCGACGTGTCCGGCAAGCCGCTGGCGGAGGCTGAGCGCGAGCTGCGCAAGGTGGGGCTGGCGCCGGGCGTGGTGACCAGGGAGTTCGACGAGACCGTCGCGCAGGGATCGGTGGTCCGCACCGACCCGGCCGCCGGCAGTGGCCGCAGCCCCGACACCGCCGTGTCGATCGTCGTCAGCAAGGGTGCTCCGATCGACATGCCGGACGTGACGGGTGACTCGGTCGAGGACGCGACGGCCGAGCTCGAGGAAGCCGGTCTGAAGGTGAAGGTCGCCGAGGAGCGGATCCACTCCGAGCAGGAGGCCGGTTCCGTCGCCCGGCAGTCGGCCGCCGAGGGGGCCAGGCTGGCCGGCGGCGACACGGTCACGCTGACGGTCTCGAAGGGCCCGCGGATGGCGGAGGTGCCGGACGTGGTCGGCGACAAGGTGGACGACGCCAAGGCCGAGCTGGAGGAAGCCGGCTTCGTGGTGAAGGTCGAGAAGAACTTCCCGTTCCTCGGTGACGAGGTCGAGAGCCAGTCCGTCGAGGGCGGCGGCCAGGCGCCGGAGGGCAGCACGATCACGATCAAGACCAAGGGGCTCTAGTTCTCATGCGCAACCCTGTCGGCGGCCACGTTCCCGTGGCCGGCGGCCTCGCCACGACCGGGCTCGTCTATGCGAGGGAGCTGGGGGCGGAGACCGTGCAGGTCTTCGTGGCCAATCCGCGGGGCTGGGCGACGCCGAAGGGGAACCCTGCCCAGGACGAGAAGTTCCGGGCCGAGTGCGCGGCCGAGGGCATCTCGGCCTGGGTGCACGCCCCCTATCTGATCAATTTCGGTTCGCACACCGAAGCCACCGTCGAGCAGTCGGTCCTCTCCTTGCGGCACTCGCTGCGCCGGGCCAGGGAGATCGGCGCCCGGGGCGTGGTGGTGCACACCGGTTCGGCGACGGGCGGCCGTGCCCGTGAGGTGGCGCTGGCCCAGGTGCGGGAGCGGATGCTGCCGATGCTGGACGAGCTGACGCACGACGACGATCCGTTTCTGCTCCTGGAGTCGACGGCCGGCCAGGGCTCCTCGCTCTGCTCCCGTACCTGGGACTTCGGTCCCTACTTCGAGGCACTCGACGCGCATCCCAAGCTGGGCGTCTGCCTGGACACGTGCCACATCTTCGCGGCGGGGCACGACCTGGCGGCGCCCGGCGGGATGGCGCGGACACTGGATCTGCTGGTGGAAACGGTGGGCGAGGGGAGGCTGAAGCTGATCCATGCGAACGACTCGAAGGACGTCTCCGGGGCACACAAGGACCGTCACGAGAACATCGGCTCGGGCCACATCGGCGAGGAACCGTTCCGTGCGCTGATGGCGCATCCCGCCACCGCGGGCGTGCCTTTGATCATCGAGACGCCCGGTGGCAAGGAGGGACATGCCGCGGACGTGACGCGGCTGAAAGAACTTCGCCGGGACCCTGTGAAATACCCCTAGGGGGTATACGGTTCCTCTTGGTCGGAGGAACCACTACCGCACAGTGGGGGCACGCCATGCAGCACGAGACACAGATGGACCACTCGGAGCACGGGCACCACAATCACCACGGCCACACGCAGGGCGCCGGCAAGGCGAGCTGGAGCATGGCGGCCAAGGCCACCCTGCACTGCCTCACCGGCTGCGCCATCGGCGAGGTGCTGGGCATGATCATCGGTACCGCGCTCGGCTGGGGCAACGTCCCCACGATGATCCTCGCCATCGCGCTGGCCTTCTTCTTCGGCTACTCGCTGACCCTGTGGGCGGTCCTGCGGGCCGGCCTGAGCCTGAAGGCGGCGATCGGCGTGGCCCTCGCCGCGGACACCATCTCCATCACGGTCATGGAGATCGTCGACAACGGGGTACTGCTCCTCGTCCCGGGCGCGATGGACGCCCACCTGGGCGACTTCCTCTTCTGGGGTGCTCTCGCGTTCGCGTTCCTCGTCGCGTTCGTGGTCACGACGCCGATGAACAAGTGGATGATCGGCCGCGGCAAGGGGCACGCGGTGGTTCACCAGTACCACTGAAACGTCGCAGGCGACCTCACGGCCCGGGCTCAGAGCTCCGGGCCGTCCCCCGGTTCCTCCTGGTAGGAGTACCGCTGCTCCCGCCAGGGATCGCCGAGGTTGTGATAGCCCCGCTCCTCCCAGAAGCCACGGCGGTCGGCCGTCATGTACTCCACACCGCGGACCCACTTGGGCCCCTTCCAGGCGTACAGGTGCGGGACCACGAGACGCAGGGGGAAGCCGTGCTCCGCGGTCAGCAGCTCGCCGTCCTTGTGGGTGGCGAACATCGTGCGTTCCGCGACGAAGTCGGAGAGGCGCAGATTGGCGCTGAAGCCGTACTCCGCCCAGACCATCACATGGCTGACGGACGGCGCCGGCGGGGCGAGTTCCACGATCGTACGGGCGGGCACGCCGCCCCATTCGGCCCCCAGCATGCTGAACTTCGTCACGCAGTGCAGATCGCCGACCACGCTCGAGTAGGGCAGCGCCGAGAACTCCTCGTGGTTCCAGCAGCGCTTCTCACCGTCGGCGGTGGCGCCGAAGACCCTGAATTCCCAGCGGTCCGGCTTGAACTTGGGTACAGGTCCGTAGTGGGTGACGGGCCAGCCTCGCTGGAGTCGCTGCCCCGGCGGAAGCTCGGACTCCTCTGGTGCGCGGTATTCCCGGCTCTCCGGCTGACCCATGCCTTCAATGGTGACAGACCGGGAGGGGTGGTCATGACCAGGTCTGGCCCGATTCGGGCAACTCCTACTAAGCATGCACTTACTGGACGCTCCCGTGCCGCGGTGCGAGGATGCGCGAACCTGCCCAGACATACGCGCGGAAGGAGCCTCTGCGATGCAGGGCGACCCCGAGGTCCTCGAGTTCCTCAACGAGCAGCTGACTGCCGAGCTGACCGCGATCAACCAGTACTTCCTGCACGCGAAGATGCAGGAGAACTTCGGCTGGACGAAGCTCGCCAAATACACCCGGGCCGAGTCGTTCGACGAGATGAAGCACGCGGAGGTGCTCACCGACCGGATCCTCTTCCTGGACGGTCTGCCGAACTACCAGCGGCTGTTCCATGTGCGCGTCGGGCAGACGGTCACCGAGATGTTCCAGGCCGACCGGCAGGTCGAGGTGGAGGCGATCGACCGCCTCAAGCGCGGTATCGACGTCATGCGCGCGAAGGGGGACGTCACCTCGGCGAACATCTTCGAGTCGATCCTCGCGGACGAGGAGCACCACATCGACTACCTCGACACCCAGCTGGAACTGGTCGACAAGCTCGGTGAGGCGCTGTACATCGCGCAGCTGATCGAGCAGCCGGAGTCCTAGGCGAGAAGCACGGACCGGCGACGGGCCGGGTCCCGGCTAGGCGGCTTCGCCGAGCGCGGGCCCGGTGCCACTGTCCGGCTCGGCGGCCAGGACGGATGCGCCGCTGCCCTGCTCCAGCAGCTCACGGCGGGGGCAGGCACCGCGGCCCAGGATCCCCTGGATGCGCCGCACGCAGGAACCGCAGTCGGTGCCGGCCTTGGACACGGACGCGATCTGCCGGGGGGTGCAGGCACCGGCATCCGCATGCTCCTTGACCTGCTTCTCCGTGATGCCGAAGCACGAGCAGACGTACACGCGGTTCACCTCCCGGGATCGATAGGTTGTCGCCGTCCCGTTGATCGGTGAGGCTAACCTAACCTTACCCCGGAGGTCCGGGCGGGCAAAAGCCCCGCATATGCCGGTGGGGCGCGGATCACATGGATCCGCGCCCCACCGGCGTATCGCCTCGCCTACTGGGCGCGGTACATCTCCGCAACGAGGAACGCCAGGTCAAGGGACTGGCTGCGGTTCAGCCGGGGGTCGCAGGCCGTCTCGTAGCGCTGGTGCAGGTCGTCGACGAAGATCTCGTCGCCGCCGCCCACGCACTCGGTGACGTCGTCACCGGTGAGTTCGACGTGGATACCGCCGGGGTGCGTGCCGAGCGCCTTGTGGACCTCGAAGAAGCCCTTGACCTCGTCGAGCACGTCGTCGAAGCGGCGGGTCTTGTGCCCGGACGCCGCCTCGAAGGTGTTGCCGTGCATCGGGTCGGTCACCCAGGCCACGGTCGCCCCGGAGGCGGTGACCTTCTCGACCAGCTCGGGGAGCTTGTCGCGGACCTTGTCGGCGCCCATGCGGACGATGAAGGTCAGCCGGCCCGGCTCGCGGTCGGGGTCGAGACGGTCGATGTACGTCAGTGCCTCGTCCACCGTCGTCGTCGGCCCAAGCTTGATGCCGATCGGATTGTGGATCTTGGAGGCGAACTCGATGTGCGCGCCGTCCAGCTGGCGGGTGCGCTCACCGACCCAGACCATGTGGCCCGAGGTGTTGTACAGCCGGCCGGTGCGGGAGTCGGTCCGCGTCAGGGCCGACTCGTAGTCCAGCAGCAGGGCCTCGTGGGACGAGAAGAACTCGACCGTGCGGAACTCGGCCGGGTCGGTCCCGCAGGCCTTCATGAAGTTCAGCGCGTTGTCGATCTCACGGGCGAGCTGCTCGTAGCGCTGGCCGGAGGGGGACGACTTCACGAAGTCCTGGTTCCAGGCGTGCACCTGGCGCAGGTCCGCGTAACCGCCGGTGGTGAAGGCGCGCACCAGGTTGAGCGTCGAGGCGGAGGCGTTGTACATCCGCTTGAGGCGCTCGGGGTCCGGGATGCGGGCCTCTTCGGTGAAGTCGAAGCCGTTGACGGAGTCGCCGCGGTAGGTCGGCAGGGTCACGCCGTCGCGGGTCTCGGTCGGCTTGGAGCGGGGCTTCGAGTACTGGCCGGCGATACGGCCGACCTTCACCACGGGCACGGATGCGGCGTAGGTGAGGACCGCGCCCATCTGGAGCAGGGTCTTCAGCTTGTTCCGGATGTGGTCGGCGGAGACGGCGTCGAAGGCCTCGGCACAGTCGCCGCCCTGGAGCAGGAACGCCTCGCCCTTGGCGACGGCTCCCATCCGGGCGCGCAGCTGGTCGCACTCGCCCGCGAAAACGAGCGGCGGATACGACTCGAGGTCCGCGATCACATCGCGCAGAGCCTCGGCATCGGGGTACTCGGGCTGCTGCGCCGCGGGCAGGTTTCGCCAGGTGTTGCCACCGGTAGCGGTGGTCTTAGCGTTCACGGTCACAAGCACAACCCTACGGCGTCCCGCCACCTGTCCGGCCGCGTGCCCAGCGACTGAGACGGCCGCCCGAAATGTCCCCCGACGACGTTCACCCGATCGAGTGATGTTACCCTGCGGCGCGTTTTCGAAACGGATCACAACACAAGACGGACCAGGGGTGGGCGTGAGCCAGGGGCACCGCAGAGATCGCAAGAAGAAACGGCTCTTCTACGGGGTGGCGGCAGCAGTCGTCGCCACTGCCACGATCGGGACGGTCGCGGTGGCATCACCCGACCTCGTCGGTCTCGGCGACGAGGGCAGCCGGAACGAGTCGCTCCAGAGCCAGTTCGCGGAGGCGGCGCGCGAGTTCGACGTACCCCGGAGCGTGCTGATGGCGGTCTCGTACCGGCAGACGCGCTGGGAGGCCCACGAGGGCGAGCCGAGCGTCACCGGCGCGTACAACGTGATGGGCCTGACGGACGTCGACCCGGAGGACATCGAGACGGAGGAGGCCGGCGAAGAGGCCATCGCCCACTTCAACGGCAGCGGCAAGCGGGAGATCGAGAAGTCCTTCGATCCTGCCAAGGTCCGTCGGATTCTGGCCGAGGCGACCGTCGACACCGACGATCCCCGGCTCCACACCGTGGACAAGGCCGCCGAGCTGATCGACAGCTCCCCCGAGGCGGTCCAGAAGGACACCTTCGAGTCCATCCGGGCCGGCGCGGCCCTGCTCGCGGAGTACCAGAAGGAGGCCGGCGCGGAGCTGTCCGACGACCCGGGCGCCTGGTACCCGGCCGTGGCGCGCTACAGCCAGTCGCCGGAGAAGAAGGGCGCCGACCTCTTCGCCAAGCGGGTCTTCGAGTCGATCAGGACGGGTGAGCGGGAGCTCACGCTGGACGGCGAGCAGGTCTCCCTGCCGGCCGACCCGTCGGTCCGGCCGGTCAAGCCCGCGAACGTCCCGCTGGCGGCGAGCTACGCCTCCACCACGGCGGCGCCGACGCCCGAGTGTCCCGCCGGCCTGAACTGCAACTTCGTGCCGTCCCGCACGTCGAGCACGGGCAAGCGCAACTACACGCTCGGCGACCGCCCGAACCAGGGCGTGGGCATCCGCCAGATCGTCATCCACGACACCGAGGGCGGCTACGACGGCTCGCTCGCGGCGCTCACGAACCCGGACGTCCCGGGCAGCGCGCACTATCTGATCCGCGCCTCGGACGGTCTGGTCACCCAGATGATCGAGAACAAGCACCTGGCGTGGCACGCGGGCAACTGGACCCACAACATGCATTCGATCGGCGTGGAGCACGAGGGCTACGCGATCAAGGAAGGCAAGTGGTACACCGAGTCCCAGTACCAGTCCTCCGCCGACCTGGTGAAGTTCCTGGCCGCGAAGTACGACGTGCCGCTGGACCGCGAGCACATCATCGGCCATGACGAGGTGGCGCTCCAGACGGACGCCGGCATGGCCAATCTCCACTGGGACGCGGGCCCGTACTGGGACTGGAACCACTACATGGGCCTGCTCGGCGCCCCGCAGGGCGACCAGGGCGCGGGCGGTCCGCTCGCGGCCGGCCAAGTGGTCCGTGTCGTTCCCCCGTTCACCACGGCGAACCAGCCGAAGCTCACGGTCGGCGGCAACGCCGTCACCGCCCGCCCGTCCAACTTCGGCTACCTCTACACGTCGCCCTCGACGAGCGCGTCGACGCTGACCGACCCGTATTTCACCTCCCTCTGGTCCGAGGGCTCGAACTACGGGAACAAGGTCCGTGCCGGTGGCAGCTACGTCGTCGCCGAGGCCAGGACCAACTGGACGGCAATCTGGTACGCGGGCAAGAAGGCCTGGTTCTACAACCCGGGCGGCCAGTACACCGTCCCGGTGACCGATGCCACGAGCGTCAAGGTGAAGGCCGGTGCGACCTCGGCCAAGGTCTACGGGCGCTCCTTCCCGGAGACCGCCGCCTACACCGCCGCGGGCCTCGAGGCGCCCGGTGACGAGAACGCCCACCTGACGAAGTTCACCTTCGCCTCCGGCCAGGCCTATGTGAAGGCCGGACCCGCGGTGAAGGGCGACGACTGGTTCGGCTCCGCGCAGAAGAACGTCATAGGCGACACGCTCTACGTGCCGATCCGCTTCCACCACAAGATCACCTGGGTGAAGGCGGCGGACGTCGTGGAGGCCACGCCCACCGCGCCGGACGCCGGCACCACCCGGTTCAACGTGCTCGCCCGTGACGCCGGCGGCTCGCTGTACCAGTACCAGGGCACCGGCAGTGCGACGACGCCGTTCTACCCCCGCTACCGGATCGGCGGCGGCTGGCAGGGCTACAACGCCGTCACCGACCTCGGGCCGCTCCGCGCCGACGGCACCGGTGACATGGTGGCCAGGGACGGCTCCGGCTACCTCTGGTACTACAAGGGCAGCGGCAACAAGAACCAGCCGTTCCGGGCCCGCGTCAACGTCGGCCCCGGCTGGAACATGTTCAACATGATCGTCGGCTCGCGGGACCTCGACGGTGACGGCATCGCCGACATGGTGGGCCGTGAGCCGTCCGGCGCCCTGTGGTTCTACAAGGGCACGGGCGTCCCGTCCGCTCCCTTCGCCCGCCGCTCCAAGGTCGGCGACGGCTGGCAGACGTACAACATGCTCGTCGCCACCGGTGACCTCGACAAGGACGGCAAGGCCGACGCGGTCGGCCGGGACAAGTCCGGCTACCTGTGGTTCTACAAGGGCACCGGCAACGCGACGGCTCCGTTCGCCCCGCGCATCAGGGTCGGCGGCGGCTGGAACATGTTCAACATGCTGGTCTCCACCGGCGACCTGAACAAGGACGGCATCGCCGACATGGTGGGCCGTGAGCCGTCCGGCGCCCTGTGGTTCTACAAGGGCACCGGCGTCCCGACGGCTCCCTTCGCCGCCCGGACCTCGGTCGGCAACGGCTGGCAGATCTACAACACGCTGGTCTGATCCGCGTCACCTCGCACACCCCGCCCGCGTCGTCGGGGCCGTCCTCATCGTGGGACGTGCCCCGCCGGCGCGGGCGGATGCGTTATCGTCGGCGTCATGTTCGCGCAGCAGATCCAGAACTGGTGGTGGACCGCTCTCCGGCGGCCCACTGCTTCCTGATCGCGCGCAGTACCGATCGCGAAGGCCGCCCGAGGGGCGGCCTTCACTGTTTTCCCGACAGCGGCCGTTCCTCCCTCCCGGAAGGAACACCCCGCATGCTCATCGGACGACTGCTCGACGACGACTGCCCCCCGTTCGCCCTGCTGCACCGCCGTACGCCCGGCCGCGACCACGGCACCGTCGAGGTGCTGATCGGTGACGTCCACGAGGCCGCCCGCCTGGCCGACATCCCGGTGGGCGCGAACCCCTCCCTGGCGCTCGTGCCTTTCCGCCAGATCGCGGAACGCGGCTTCGACGTGACCGACGACGGCACGCCCCTTGCGGTGCTGGTGGCCCGCGAGAGCCATGAACTCGCCCTCGAGCAGATCCTGGAGGAACTCCCCCGGCACGAGGTACGGGTCGAGGGCGGCACGTTCGACGTCGGCGACGAGGAGTACGCGGACATCGTGCGGCGGGTCCTCGAGGAGGAGATCGGGCAGGGCGAAGGCGCCAACTTCGTGATCCGGCGCACCTTCACCGGCCGGATCGACGGCTTCGGCCGGGCCGACGCGCTCGCTCTGTTCCGGCGCCTGCTGACCGGCGAACGCGGCGCGTACTGGACGTTCGTGGTCCACACGGGCGACCGCACGCTGGTCGGGGCGAGCCCGGAGGTGCATGTGCGGATGACCGGCGGCACGGTCGTGATGAACCCGATCAGCGGCACCTTCCGGTATCCGCCCGGGGGGCCGACCGCCGAGGCGCTGCTCGCCTTCCTCGACGACCGCAAGGAGCGCGAGGAGCTGTCCATGGTGGTCGACGAGGAGCTGAAGATGATGTGCACGGTCGGCGACATGGGCGGGGTGGTGGTGGGGCCCCGGCTGAAGGAGATGGCTCATCTCGCCCACACCGAGTACGAGTTGCGGGGACGCTCGTCCCTCGACGTGCGCCAGGTGCTGAAGGAGACCATGTTCGCCGCCACGGTCACGGGCTCGCCCCTGCAGAACGCCTGCCGGGTCATCTCGCGCCACGAGGTGGGCGGCCGCGGCTACTACGCGGGGGCGCTGGCGCTGATCGGCCGGGACGCCTCCGGCGCCCAGACGCTCGACTCGCCCATCCTGATCCGTACCGCCGACATCGACGCCACGGGCACGCTGCGGGTGCCGGTCGGGGCGACGCTGGTGCGGCACTCCGACCCGGCCGGCGAGGTCGCGGAGACACATGCCAAGGCCGCGGGCGTGCTCGCCGCGCTGGGAGTGCGGCCGGGACGGTCCGACGCCGGGGGCCCGGCGCCGCGGCTGGCGGACGATCCGCGGGTGCGGGCGGCCCTGGACTCCCGCCGGGCCGACCTCGCCCCGTTCTGGCTCCGGATGCAGGAGCCGGCCGCGAGACTCTCCGGGCACGCCCTGGTCGTCGACGGGGAGGACACCTTCACCGCCATGCTGGCGCATCTGCTGCGCTCGACCGGGCTGGAGGTGACCGTGGTGCGGTACGACGCGCCGGGGCTGCGGGAGCGGGCCCTCGGCCACCCGGGACCCGTGGTGCTCGGGCCGGGCCCCGGCGATCCGGCCGACGCGTCCGATCCGAAGATGCGCTTCCTGCGCGCCCTCGCGGCCGACCTGCTGAAGGGGCACCGCCATGGTCTGCTGGGCGTATGCCTCGGCCATGAGGTGCTGGCCGCGGAGCTGGGGCTGGAGATCGTCCGCAAGGACGAGCCGTACCAGGGGGCGCAGGAGCGGATCGACTTCTTCGGCCGGCCTGAGACGGTCGGCTTCTACAACAGCTTCACCGCGCGCTGCGACGAGGTCACCGCGGCCGAACTCGCCCTGCACCGGATCGAAGTGAGCCGGGACGAGGCGACGGGGGATGTGCACGCGCTGCGCGGCAGCGGCTTCGCGTCGGTGCAGTTCCATCCGGAGTCGGTGCTGACCATGAACGGCGCGGCGCTGACGGCGTCGCTGCTGGCGGGTGTTCTGGTCGGCTGAGACACGGCGTTCAGGGGGCGGGCGCGGCGGGGACGAGCACGTTCTCGCTGCGCCGGCCCTCGAGGTGGTCCTTGATGTTCCGGGCAGTGGTGTCCACGATCTGGGCGACCGCGTCCGCTGTGTAGTACGCCTGGTGGGAGGTGACCAGGACGTTGGGGAACGTCATCAGCCGGGCGAGGGTGTCGTCGTCGACCGCCTCCATGGACCTGTCGAGGAAGAACAGCCCGGCCTCAGCCTCGTACACGTCGAGGCCCACCCCCGAGAAGCGGCCCTTGCGCAGTTCTCCGACGAGGGCATCGCTGTCGATGAGGCCGCCGCGGCTCGAGTTCACCAGGATCGCGTCGTCCTTCATCGCGCGCAGTTCCTGGGCGCCGATGAGCCGTTGGGTGGCGGGCAGCAGCGGCACGTGCAAGGTGACCAGGTCCGCGGCGGCGAGCAGTTCGTCCTTGTCGACGTATTCCATGCCCAAATCGACGCAGACCGGGTTGGGGGCGACGTCCAGGCCGAGCAGCCGCATGCCGAAGCCGTGGGCGATCCGGGTGAACGCCTCGCCGATCTTGCCGGTGCCGATCACGCCGGCGGTGCGGCCGCGCATGTCCCGGCCCATCAGGCCGTCGAGCCGGAAGTCGAAGTCGCGGGTGCGGTTGGCGGCGCGGACGATACGCCGGTTGACGGCCATGGCAAGCGTCCAGGCGAACTCGGCGACGGAGTACGGCGAGTAGTACGACACCCTGGCGACGGTGAGCCCGAGCCGCTCGGCCACATCGAGGTCGATGTTGTTGAAGCCGGTGGACCGCTGGGCGATCATCCGCGTGCCGCCGGCGGCGAGGGTCCGCAGCACCTCGGCGTCCAACTGGGCGTTGACGCTGGTGGAGATCACCTCGTGGCCGGCGGCGATGGCGGCGGTGTCCGCGTCGAGGAACACGTCAAGGCACCGGACGCCCCCATGGAGCTCCGCGAAGGCCTTCTCGATGAGCGGCTTCTCGTCGGCCTGGACACCGTAGGCGAGGATTTCCACGTTCTCTCCCGGTTCACGACCTGTGGGCCGGATATCCGCGAACATCCGGATGTCGCGAATATACGGCCCACCGCCGCGTCAGCCGAAGAAGACGCCGACCTCTTCGTAGAGCTTCGGGTCGACCGTCTTGAGCTTGGCGGTCGCCTCCCCGATCGGCACCCGCACGATGTCAGTGCCCTGGAGGGCGACCATCTTGCCGAAGTCCCCGTCGCGCACCGCGTCGATGGCGTGCAGCCCGAAGCGGGTGGCGAGCCAGCGGTCGAAGGCGCTCGGGGTGCCGCCGCGCTGGACGTGGCCGAGGACCGTGGTGCGGGCCTCCTTGCCCGTACGGCTCTCGATCTCCTTGGCCAGCCACTCGCCGACGCCGGAGAGGCGGACATGGCCGAACGAGTCGAGCGTGCCGTCCTTGAGGACCGCCTCGCCGTCCTTGGGCATCGCGCCCTCGGCGATCACCACGATCGGCGCGTAACTCGCCTTGAAACGGGAGGTGACCCACGCGCAGACCTGGTCGACGTCGAAACGCTGCTCGGGGATGAGGATGACGTTGGCGCCGCCCGCGAGACCGGAGTGGAGGGCGATCCAGCCCGCGTGACGCCCCATCACCTCCACGACGAGGACCCGCATATGGGACTCGGCGGTCGTGTGCAGCCGGTCGATCGCCTCGGTGGCGATGCCGACCGCCGTGTCGAAGCCGAAGGTGTAGTCGGTGGCGGACAGATCGTTGTCGATGGTCTTGGGTACGCCGACACAGCTGATGCCGTACTCGTCGCAGAGCCGCGCCGCGACGCCGAGGGTGTCCTCGCCGCCGATGGTGACGAGGGCGTCCACCTCGTGCTTGGCGAGGTTCTCCTTGATACGGCGGACACCGTCCGCCTCCTTCAGCGGATTGGTACGGGAAGAGCCGAGGATCGTGCCGCCGCGGGGGAGAATCCCGCGGACGGCCGGAATGTCGAGCGGGACGGTGTCGCCCTCCAGCGGCCCGCGCCAGCCGTCGCGGTAGCCGACGAACTCGTAGCCGTACTCCTGCACACCCTTGCGGACGAGGCCGCGGATGACCGCGTTGAGGCCGGGGCAGTCGCCGCCCCCGGTCAGTACTCCGACGCGCATGGAAACGTCCCTTCGCCTGATGAGCCTGTGACCGTCACGCTAATGGTGACGCAGGTCACTCAGGGATGGGGCGAATGGTCGATTCCTGTGCGTGGCGCGGTCGTCGGCCGTCCGCCATTCACTCGTACGGGTACACCTCGAACCGGCCTGCCGTGCGGTCAGACGTCGTCCAGGCCGCGCTCGATCGCGTACCGCACCAGCTCGACGCGGTTGTGCAACTGAAGCTTGCCCAGGGTGTTCTGCACATGGTTCTGGACGGTGCGGTGCGAGATGACCAACCGCTCCGCGATCTGCTTGTACGACAACCCCTTGGCGACCAGCCGCAGTACCTCGGTCTCCCGGTCCGTCAGCTGCGGGGCCTTCGGCTCGTCCGCGCCGGCCGGCGGACCGGGCTCGGAGGCGAGCCGGCGGTACTCGCCGAGCACCAGACCGGCGAGGCCCGGTGTGAAGACGGGATCGCCCGCGGCCGTGCGGCGCACCGCGTCCGTCAACTCCTCCGTGCTGGCCGACTTCAGCAGATAGCCGGTGGCGCCCGACTTCACCGCCTCCAGGACGTCCGCGTGCTCCCCGCTGGCGGACAGCACCAGGACACGCAGTCCGGACAGGGCCCCGACCAGTTCCTTGCACACCTGCACGCCCGGCATCTCGGGCAGATTGAGGTCGAGCACGAGGACGTCGGGCACCGCGGCCTTGGCCCGGCGCACGGCCTGCGCACCGTCGCCCGCCGTGGCGACCACGTCGAACCCGGCCTCCGTGAGGTCGCGTGCCACCGCGTCCCGCCACATCGGGTGGTCGTCGACCACCATCACCTTGAGCGTCCGCTGATCCGTCATTTCGCTGCCTTCCCCCGGGGGATCCTGAGCTCTACCTCCGTGCCCTGGCCGGGGACCGACAGCAGCTCGGCCGTACCGCCGAGATCCCGCAGCCGCCCGCGGATGGACTGGGCGACTCCGAGCCGGCCCTCCCCCTCCGCCTGCGCGAGCCGGCCGTCCGCGATACCCGGACCGTCGTCCCTGACCGTCACGATCACCTCGTCGGGCCAGTCCTCGACCAGGATCCATGCCTGGGCGTCCGGGCCCGCGTGCCTGTTCACATTGTCCAGTGCGGCCCCGACCGCCGCCGCCAGCTCACGGGCCGCCGGGGCGTCCATGAGGACGGGTGCGCCCGGCTCCGACAGCGTCACCTTCGCCCCGGCGTGCGGGGCGAGCAGCGTCCGCAGGTCGCACGGCCGCGCGGGCCCGTCGTCGTCCGGGACCTCCACGATCCGTACGACCGCGCCCTCGGACTCGTCCTCCGACACCCGGGACGCCGGGACCAGACCGCCGGCGACGAGGCTGCGCAGCGCCACCTCCTGCTCGCCCGCCATCCTGCCCAGCTCCGCCGCCTCGCCCCCAGCGCCGTGCCCCGCCGCTGCACCATCGCCAGGACCTGGAGAACGCTGTCGTGGATGTCACGCGCCAGGCGCTCCCGCTCACGGGTCGCCGCCTCGATCTCCAGGGCACGGGCAAGGGTGCGCTCGGAGGCGCGGGCCACCTCGACGACGTAGCCGATCGCTATGGAGGCGACCCACACCAGCAGGACGTTGTGGAAGGTGTCCCGGCTGGGCTCGCCCCGCTCGATGATGTTGGCGACGGCGACGAACGACGAGGCGAAACCGGCCCAGCGCCAGCCGCCCTTGATGGCGAAGGCGAGCACGGAGCCCGCCGTCCAGATCGAGGGCAGGGTGGGGCCGTCGTGGGTCTGGGCGTGCGCGTCGGCGAGCGGGGTGAGCAGTATGCCGGTGAGGGCGATGGTCAGGTCCGTGGCCAGGAAACCCCTGGTGCAGCGCGCCGCGTTCGCGACCTTGGGAAGGGTGGCCAGGGTCCAGACGGCCAGCACCGCGAGGAAGCCGGCCGCCACCAGCGGGCGTTCGAAGTTCTGCCGGGTGAAGACGAAGAGCAGCACCGCGTAGACCATGGTCAGCACGCGGTAGGCGGTCAGCGCACGCCACAGCGGCAGCTCGACCGACATCCGCACGACACGCTCGCGCTTGGCCATCTCCCCCACCCCGTAGCAGCGCCGCGCCGGTCAGGCGGCCGGCCGCTGCGCCTTCTTGGCCTTCTCCGCCTCGGCCCGGGCCGCCTTCTCCGCCTTCTCCGCGTCGGCGATCTGACGCTTCGCGGCCGTCGCGTAGATGTCGACGTACTCCTGGCCGGACAGCTTCATGATCTCGTACATGACCTCGTCGGTCACCGAGCGCAGGATGAAGCGGTCACCCTCCATGCCGTGGTAGCGGCTGAAGTCCAGCGGCCTGCCGATCCGGATACCCGGGCGCATCAGCTTGGGGACGACCTTGCCGGGCGGCTGGATCTTCTCGGTGTCGATCATCGCGACGGGGATCACTGGCGCGCCCGTGGCCAGCGCCACACGGGCGAGGCCGCCCGGCTTGCCGCGGTAGAGGCGGCCGTCCGGGGAGCGGGTGCCCTCCGGGTAGATGCCGAAAAGTCCACCGGACTCGATCACGTCGATCCCGGCCTTGATCGCCGCCTCGCCTGCGCCGCGGGCACCCGAACGGTCCACCGGCAGCTGGCCGACACCCTTGAAGAACGCGGCCGTCAGCTTGCCCTTCACGCCCGGCGAGGTGAAGTACTCCGCCTTGGCGATGAAGGTGACCTTGCGGTCGAGCACAGCGGGGAGGAAGAACGAGTCGGAGAACGACAGATGGTTGCTGGCGAGGATCGCGGGGCCCTCGGCCGGAATGTTCTCCAGACCCTCCACCCAGGGCCTGAAGGCAAGCTTCAGCGAACCCCCGATGGAGAACTTCATGGCGCCGTAGATCAACTCGAATGCCTCCTGTTGCTTTCGAACAGACCTTATCCCGAGGTCGGCCCCCGTCCGCCGCGCCGGGTCCGTCGCCGCCGTGCCCGCGTGCCGGAACGGCCCTGGTCGGTGTCGGTCCGGTCGCGTACCGTGAAGGACACCCTCGACCTTCCCGTACGCCCGCGTACCTCACGAACAGGAGACCCCGGTGCCGGTCCTTCCTGGAGCCGAGCCCTACCGCCACGACGGCGGCGAGGTCGGCGTCCTTCTCTGTCACGGATTCACCGGCTCCCCGCAGTCGCTGCGGCCCTGGGCCGAGTATCTGGCGGAGCGGGGCCTCACGGTGTCCTTGCCGCTGCTGCCCGGTCACGGCACCCGCTGGCAGGACATGCAGGTCACCGGCTGGCAGGACTGGTACGCGGAGGTGGACAGGGAACTGCGCTCGCTGCTCGAGCGCTGCCGGCACGTGTTCGTCTTCGGCCTCTCCATGGGCGGTGCCCTGACGTTGCGGCTCGCCGCCAGGCACGGCGACGCGGTGCGGGGCGTCGCCGTCGTCAACCCGGCGAACAAGGTCCACGGAGCGATGGCGTCGCTGCTGCCCGTGGTGCGCCACCTGGTGCCGTCCACGAAGGGCCTGACCAGCGACATCGCCAAGCAGGGCGTGGAGGAGCTGGGGTACGACCGGGTACCGCTGCACGCCGCGCATTCGGTGCGGCAGTTCTTCCGTATGGTCGACGGGGAGCTTCCGCAGGTCACGCAGCCGATGCTGCTGCTGCACAGCCCGGAGGACCACGTGGTGCCGGCCGCCGACTCGGCCCGGATCCTCAGCCGTGTCTCCTCCACGGACGTCACCGAGATCCTGCTGGAACAGAGCTACCACGTCGCGACGTTGGACCACGATGCGGAGCGGATCTTCGAGGAGAGTTACGCGTTCATCGGCCGGCTCGCTCCGAGCGCGGGGACCACGGGGTCTCCCGCGCCGGAAGCCTTGGGAGGGAGCACGACCGGTGGCTGACCAGCACGACGCGGACCGTGAGCCGCAACCGATCGACGAGGACGCGGCCTGGGCGGCCATCGTCGCCGGATACGGCGAGGAACCGGCCGACCCGCCGGGCGCGAAGCCGTTCAAGTCGGTGGAGGACCTGGCGCTCCTGGAGAGCGACATGAACGACACACCGGATCCCGGGCCCGCGCCCGCGGGCCGGCCCGACGACGACAAGCCGGCGCTGGGCAGCTCGGTCACCTTCGCACCGGGCGTCGGCGGGCCGCGCGACTACCAGGTCGTGGAGCCGCCCGACGGCGACATCGACGACGGCGACGGCGACGGCGACGGCGACGAGGGCCACTTCGTCCCGCCAGAGCCCCCGCCGCTGCCGGAGGCCGACGCGACGTCGAAGTTCGCGTGGCTGGCGGTGATCGGCGGGCCGGTGCTGATGCTCATCGCGGTGATCCTGCGGTGGAACATGACGTGGTGGCTGACGACGCTGTGCGTCGGCGGCTTCCTGGGCGGTTTCGCGACGCTGGTCGCGCGGATGTCGCACGGCGACGACGACGAGAACGACGATCCGGGGCGGGGCGCGGTGGTCTGACCGCGGGGCGGCCACCAGGCCGCTGCGCGGGGCGTTGCCCCGCCCCGCCCCTTCCCGCTGTGTGCGGCTCCGCCGCGTGGCGGGGCCTCATCGACGGGGACGCGGCCTGGGCGGCCATGCTCGCCGGATACGGCGAGGAACCGGCCGACCCCGCCGAGCGCATCGTCGCCGGATACCGCGAGGAACCGGCCGACCCGCCGGGCGCGAAGCCGTTCAGGTGCGGCTCCGCCGCGTTGCGGGGCAAGCCCCGGACCTCGTGAGGCATTCGGCCGTGCCCTGGAACTGGCCCTACGGCCTGGCGGCCGTGGGAGGTGCCCCCAGGCGGGCTTGGATTCGCTTCGCGAACCAGGCCCGCCTGCGGCGGTTCCGGCTACGCCGACGGGGGCATTCCCGGCCCCGCCGGCGATCGAGTCGCCGGGGCCCCCGCAGACACCGGCGATCGAGGCGCCGGGGTGCGGGGCAGAGCCCCGCAGACACCGCGCGAAGCGCGGTGTCTGGTCCGGGCGGAGCCCCCACGCGGCGGAGCCGCCCATCGATGCAGCAAGGAGGTGCGGGGAGAGGGAAGCGCCCGCCACAGGTGAGCGCGTCAGTGCGTCGCGGGGACGCGGAGGGCCGCCAGGACCGGGAGGTGGTCGGACGCCGTCCGCAGGTCCGCGGCGGGGAGATCCGGCACCCCGCACCCCAGCACCTCCACCCCCTCCGTCGCGAAGACCGCGTCGATCCGCTGGTGCGGCCCGGCCGCCGTGGACGTGAACTCGCCGCCCCACGGGGCCACCGCCCAGCAGTCCTGCAGCTCCGCCGCCAGGCGGCCGAAGGCCCGGCCGCCTGGCCGTTCGTTGATGTCGCCCGCGACGATCGCGTGCGGCACGTCCATCGCCTTCAGCCGCTCCAGCAGCAGCTCCGCCTGGGAGAGGCGCTCGTCGGCCGCGAGGCTCAGATGGCAGCTGATCAGTCCCACCCGCGCGCCCCCGAAGCGGACGACGGCCGTGGCGAAGCCCCGCCGGTGCAGGCCGGGGGTGCGCGGCAGCAGGACGTCCTCGGTGCGTTCCACCGTGGCCCGCAGCGAGCACAGCAGCATCGGGCCCGCCGCCGTCGCTCCGCCGGACAGCATCACCAGGTCGGTCTTCGCGGCGAGCCGCGCGGCGTGCTTGCGCCAGCGGAAGAAGCGCGGCGCTTCCTGGACGAACACCAGGTCGGGTTCGCAGGCCCGGATCACCCGGGCCAGCGCCTCCTCGTCGTCGCGCATGGAGCGGATGTTGTAGCCGAGGACCCGGACCACGGCCGAACCGTCCGGCTCGGTCCGGCACTTGGGCAGTTGGGTGATCGCCATGGAAGCAACATACGACGGTGCCCGCCGCGCTTCCCGAAGGACGCGGCCCACAAGGCCGCGCCCTTCGGCGGGCGCGGCGGGCACCTGCCGGAGACGGATTCCGCGGTCAGCCCTGGCGTGCCAGGTCCGCCGCGCCCACCAGCCCCGCCTTGCCGCCCAGTTGCGCGGCGAGCACCTGGGCGTGCGGCCGCCACTGGCCGCCGATCAGCCAGCGGCGGAAGGACTTGCGGATGGGGTCGAGGACGAGGTCGCCCTCGTCGGAGACACCGCCGCCGACGATGAACGCCGACGGGTCGAAGAGGGAGGCCAGGTCCGCGAGACCGGCCCCCGCCCAGCGCGCCAGCTCACGGAAGGAGTCGACGGCGACGGGGCAGCCCTGCCGTGCGGCCTGGCTGATGTGCTTGCCCTGGATGCCTTCGACGGTGCCGTCGCCGAGGCCGAGCAGGATCGTCGCGTTCTCCGGTGTGGCGTTGGCTCGCTGCTTGGCGTAGCGGACGAGGGCCCGGCCGGAGGCGTACTGCTCCCAGCAGCCCTGGCTGCCGCAGCCGCAGAGGAGGCCGTCGGGCACGACCCGGATGTGCCCGAACTCGGCGGCGACGCCGAACCGCCCGCGGCGGAGCTTGTTGCCGATGATGATGCCGCCGCCGAGGCCGGTGCCGAGCGTGATGCAGATGACGTCCTCGTGGCCCTGGCCGGCGCCGAAGCGGTATTCGCCCCACGCGGCGGCGTTGGCGTCGTTCTCGACGACGACGGGAAGGCCGACACGCTGTTCGACCTTGTCCTTGAGCGGCTCGTGGCGCCAGTCGATGTTCGGCGCGAAGAGGACCGTGGCGCGCTTGTCGTCGACGTAACCGGCGGCTCCTATACCGACGGCCTCGATCTCGTGGCCCTGGCCGGCTCCTGCGACGGCAGCACAGATCGCGTCGACGATGCCTTCGGGAGTCGACGGGGTGGGCACGGTGTGCGTCTCGAGAATGGCGCCCTCTTCGTCGACCACGCCCGCCGCGATCTTCGTGCCGCCGATGTCGACGCCGATGGTGAGTCCCATGTGTCCCTCAGTATTCGGTCGAGCCCCGCTAAGGCCAACCGTACCCGAGGGCGGGCATGCCCTGGTCAGTCCAGGTCGATGTGCTCGCTGCCGCCGGGGCCTTCGTCGCGCGGGTCGTCGGTGTCCTTGGCGTCCTCGGAGCCCGCGGGGCGCTGCGTCCAGCGGCGTTCCTGGCCCTCGACGGCGGACCGGTAGGCGGCGAGCAGTTCGCCGCCGGCGGCCGCGAGGTGGTCGAAGACCTGCGGGTTTCGTTCGATGACCGGCTCGACGGCGGCCTTCGCCTGGGTCACGAACTGCTGGACGGCGCTCTGCGCGGCCATGCCGGGCAGGGACGACTGGAAGGAGGTGACCTTCTCCGCCACGACGTCGAAGAGCTTGCGCAGTTCTTCCGCCGCGGAACCGGGCGGCTGCCCGTATTCGGCCCGGCGCCGGGCCCGCTCCTGCTGGAGGTCCTCCTCGCAGGCGGTGGCCCAGGCGTCGGCGTCGGGGCGCTCGTTCGCATCGCTCATGACGTACTCCTGGGGGCCGTTTCGAGGGGTTGTGTGCTCTCGACGGTACCCGAACGGTGGTACGGCGTTCAGCGTGTCCGCGGCCACAGTCCCGGGTCCGGCGTGAAGCGGACCTTGAGTGTGCCGTCCGCGAGACCCGCGCCGGCGACGGTGCAGCGGCGCAGCGCCGAGGGCAGCGGGAGGACCCTGCGGAACGGCCCCGCCTCGATCAGGAGTTCATCCCCACGGCGGACGAGTGAGAGCCGGTCCTTGACGATGCCGGGCAGCTCCAGTTCCCACACGTAGAGGGCCTCCTGGGCGTCGGGGCCGGCCGCGGACGGCTCGGGCCGTTCGATCCGGCCGACGCCTCCTCGGGGGCCTTCCCGGTCCGGGACGCCTTCGACGGCGAGTCCGTCGCCCCGTGGTCCGTCCCCGCCGGCGGCGGTGCGGACGGCTCGGGTGTCGAGCAGCGCGAGGTCCTCGAGGCCCTGCGGATCCCGGCCGAGGTGGGGGACCTCGCACAGGGAGGCGCCGGGCAGCCAGGCGCCGTACCACTCGTGCAGGCATTTCTCCTGCTGGGCGACGAGAGGGGCGAGCCAGGGGTCCGCCGATTCCCTCGGCAGGCTCCGGTTCGGTACCAGGGTGTCCACGGGGAGTCCGTGGAGGGCGAGTCCGGCGCGTGCCTCGAGGAGGGCCGCGGAGGCCCGAGGGCCCGGCTCGGCGACGACCCGAAGGGTGGTGTTCACGGACTCGATCAGTGCCTGCACACCCGCCAGTTCGGTGTCCCAGCGCTCGGCGGTCCCGTACAGCCACCGGGCGGGCATCGGGACTCCGGCGAGCTGGGCGAGCACGGGGCGCAGTGCGCGGGCGGCCTGGCGTTCCTGCGGGAGGAGGCGGCGCAGATAGCGGCGCAGTTCCTCGGGCAGCGCGAGCAACGCGATCGTCTCGTGCAGCGGCGGCATGTCGATGACCACCACGTCCCAGCCGCCGCGCGAGGCGACGGTGAGCGCGCGCAGCAGGGCGAACTGCTCGCTGCCTGGCAGCCGTGTCAGTTCCTCGTCCTCGAGCCTGGCCGCGCCCAGCAGGTCCAGCGCCGTGGAGGCACGCTCCTGGAGGTCGAGGAACTCGGCGCGGAAGTCGGAGCCGGCGTCGATGCGGGCGGCCCACAGGCCCTCGCGGACGCGGGCGGGTTCCTCGGGGCGGGCGGTGACCGGTGCGCCGAGCACGTCGCCCGGGTCGGCGGACAGGAGCAGCGCTCGCCTGCCGCGTGCGGCCTCGGCGAGCGCCGTGGCGGCGGCGACGGTGGTGCGGCCCGCGCCGCCGAGGCCGGTGACGAGGACCTTGCGCATCAGGCGCCGGCGCCGCTCTCGACGCGCTTCTTCAGACCGGCGAGGGCGCGGTCGATGATGACCTTCTCCGCCTTGCGCTTGATCATGCCGAGCATGGGGATCTTGACGTCGACGGTGAGCTGGTACGTGACCTCGGTACGGTCGCCGCCGCCGACCGGCGAGAGCCGGTAGGAGCCGTCGATCGCGCGCAGCATCTGGGACTTCACCAGGGTCCAGCTGACCTCGTCGGCCCCGTGCCAGGTGTAGGCGAGGGTGTGGTCGTCCTTGATCGCGCCGGCGTCCAGCACCAGGCGGACCTGCTCGGCCCGTCCCTCGGCGTCGGTGGCGAGCACCTCCGCCTCCTTCACCTCGCCGGTCCACTCCGGGTAGCGGGTGAAGTCGGAGATGACGCCCATGACCTCGGCCGGTGCCGCATCGATCGTGATGCTCGAGCTGGTGTGTTCCGCCATCTCTGCGGCTCCTCACAGTGCGGTACGGACCGGGCAGGTGTGTGGGGTGCAGGCTATCGCGATCGCACGGCCCTCCGGTGCGTGCCCCGGGTCACCAGGACAGGGACCAGGGACGGCCGCCGGCCGCGAAGTGCCCGACGTTGACGCACTCGGTCGCGCCCACCCGCATCCGGCGGACGAGCGGCTGGTGCACATGACCGAAGAGCGCGTACCGGGGCCGGGTGCGCCGCAGCGCGTCCAGCAGGGCGCGGCTGCCGCGTTCGAAGCGGCGGGCGACGATGTCGTACGTCAGCTCGGGAATGTCGGGCGGGATGTGGGAGCAGAGCACGTCGACCTCGCCGATCGCCTCGACCTTGGCGGCGTACTCCTCGTCGGAGATCTCGTACGGGGTGCGCATCGGGGTGCGCAGTCCGCCGCCGACGAATCCGAAGACCCGGCCGCCGATCTCGACCCGCTCGCCGTCGAGGACGGTGGTGCCGGGGCGGGCGTACTCGTGCCACAGGGCCGGGATGTCGACGTTGCCGTAAGTGGCGTACGTCGGGGTGGGGAAGGCGGCGAACAGCTCGGCGTACTGGCGCCGTACGGCCGCCTCGATGGCGGTCTCCCTGTCGATGTCGAGCTCTCCCCAGAGCCTGCGTCCGAGCTCCCGGGCATCCTCGAAGCGCCGGGCGGTGCGCAGTTGCACGATCAGGTCGGCGTTCTCCACGCCGAACAGTTCCGGAAAGATGCCGCGTGAGTGGTCGGCGTAGTCAAGGAAAAGCACCAGGTCACCGAGGCAGATCAGGGCATCGGCGCCGTCGCCCGCAGTGGCGAGATCTTTTGCATTGCCGTGCACATCGCTGACCACGTTGACTCGCATGGCGATCACCCTAGAACCCGTCGAGAGTACCTGGGTAGAGGGGGCCTACCTGCGGTTACTTGGGTCCCGCACGGAGAGTGGAATACTCTGCGCGAAGTCCAGCCATCGATGTGTGACGCACAGAACATTGGCCGGGAACCCCTATCGGGAACCGTGTACTCGTGGGTAACGTCCGGGCAGTCCAGTCGTGCTCACCCCCACCGAGCACCTGCCCGATCTTGGACCGCAGCCGGTGCATCACACAGAGCCGTGGCGCCGGCGCCCGATGAGGAGCAGCAGTCTTGCGCGAGTTCAGCCTTCCGGCCCTGTACGAGGTCCCCACGGACGGCAACCTGACGGATCTCATCCGCCGCAATGCCGCGCAGCACCCGGATGTGGCGGTGATGGGCCGCAAGGTCGCCGGCAGATGGACCGACGTCACCGCGACGCAGTTCCTCGCCGAGGTGCGTGCTGCCGCCAAAGGCTTGATCGCCGCCGGTATCCGGCCCGGCGACCGGGTCGGCCTGATGTCCCGCACCCGCTACGAGTGGGTCCAGCTGGACTTCGCGATCTGGAGCGCCGGCGCGGTCACCGTACCGGTCTACGAGACCAGTTCGGCGGAGCAGGTGCAGTGGATCCTCGGTGACTCCGGCGCCGCCGCCGTGATCGTCGAGGGCGACGCGCACGCCGCCGCCGTGGAGTCCGTGCGCGAGTCGCTGCCGGCCCTGCGGAACGTCTGGCAGATCGAGAAGGGCGCGGTCGACGAACTGACCGCCGCCGGCGCGGAGATCTCCGAGGCGACCGTCGACGAGCGCAGCGCCTCCGCCAAGGCCGACGACCCGGCGACCATCGTCTACACCTCCGGCACCACCGGCCGCCCCAAGGGCTGCGTGCTCACCCACCGCGCCTTCTTCGCGGAGTGCGGCAACCTGGTCGAGCGTCTGAAGCCGCTGTTCCGTACGGGCGAGAGCTCCGTGCTGCTGTTCCTCCCCGCCGCGCACGTCTTCGGCCGCATGGTCGAGATCGCGGCCGTGATGGCGCCGATCAGGCTCGGTTGCGTCCCGGACATCAAGAACCTCACCGACGAACTGGCGTCCTTCCGGCCGAGCCTGATCCTCGGTGTGCCCCGGGTCTTCGAGAAGGTCTACAACTCCGCTCGGGCCAAGGCCCAGGCGGACGGCAAGGGCAAGATCTTCGACAAGGCCGCGAACACGGCCATCGCCTACAGCCGCGCCCTGGGCGGCCCCGGCGGCGTGCCGGTCGGCCTGAAGCTCAAGCACAAGGTCTTCGACAAGCTCGTCTTCAGCAAGCTCCGCGCCGTCCTCGGCGGCCGCGGCGAGTACGCGGTCTCCGGCGGCGCGCCGCTGGGCGAGCGGCTCGGCCACTTCTTCCGCGGCATCGGCTTCACCGTGCTGGAGGGCTACGGCCTCACCGAGTCGTGCGCGGCGACCGCGTTCAACCCGTGGGACCGCCAGAAGATCGGCACGGTCGGCCAGCCGCTGCCCGGCTCCGTGGTGCGGATCGCGGACGACGGCGAGGTGCTGCTGCACGGCGAGCACATCTTCTCCGGCTATTGGAACAACGAGAGCGCGACGGCCGACGCACTGGCCGACGGCTGGTTCCACACAGGCGACATCGGCACCCTCGACGAGGACGGGTACCTCGCGATCACCGGCCGCAAGAAGGAGATCCTGGTCACCGCCGGCGGCAAGAACGTCGCCCCCGCGGTGATCGAGGACCGCATCCGCGGGCACGCCCTCGTCGCCGAGTGCATGGTCGTCGGCGACGGCCGCCCGTTCGTCGGCGCGCTCGTCACCATCGACGAGGAGTTCCTGGGCCGCTGGTCCGCGGAGAACGGCAAGCCGTCCGGCTCCACGGCGGCGTCCCTGCGCGACGACGAGGACCTGCGGGCGGAGATCCAGAAGGCCGTCGACGACGGCAACGCGGCGGTCTCCAAGGCGGAGTCGGTCCGCAAGTTCCGCATCCTGCCGGCGCAGTTCACGGAGGAGGCGGGCCACATCACGCCGTCGCTGAAGCTCAAGCGCAACGTGGTGGCGAAGGACTTCGCGGACGAGATCGAATCGATCTACCGCTCCTGACCACCCTCGGGGGCTCCGCCGCCCCCGGGCCCCCGCGCCTCAGTCGCCGGCGAGGCTGAAGTTGCCTCCGCCGGCGAGGCTGGATGC
Organism: Streptomyces sp. Tu 2975; assembly: GCF_009832925.1. GTDB lineage: Bacteria > Actinomycetota > Actinomycetes > Streptomycetales > Streptomycetaceae > Streptomyces. Next base: position 5,825,265 of record NZ_CP047140.1, on the reverse strand, counting down.
CGCGCAGCGGCATTTCAGCCCGCCCGGCGTTGAGGTCACCGCGCGAAGCGCGGTACGCCGCCCGCAGGGCGGTACGGGGCCCGGGGCTTGCCCAGGTTCGGGAAGGGCGGGGAGGGGACAAGCCCCGCGCAGCGGCCACGCCCGCCGCCCCGCCCCCTCAGAGCAATGCCTTCAGCCGCTCCGCCAGCAGGTCCCAGCGCCACTTCTCCTCGACCCAGGCCCGCCCCCGCTCCCCCATCCGCTTCCGCAGCTCCGGGTCCTCCAGCAGGTGCACGATGCGCTCGGCCGACTCCTCCGCAGAGCCGCCACGGACGACCCAGCCGGTCTCGCCGTCGAGCACGGCGTCCGGCGCGCCGCCCGAGTCGCCCGCCACGACGGGCAGGCCGGTCGCCGACGCCTCCAGGTAGACGATCCCGAGGCCCTCGACGTCCAGGCCGCCCCTGCGGGTCCGGCAGGGCATGGCGAAGACGTCACCGGCGCCGTAGTGCGCAGGGAGCTCGGACCACGGCACAGCGCCGGTGAAGCGCACCGACCCCTCGACCCCGGTCTGCGCCGCGAGACCCCGCAGCTCGTTCTCGTAGGGGCCGCCGCCGACGATCAGCAGCACCGCGTCCGGCACCTTCGCGAGGATCGCGGGCATGGCGCGGATCAGCGTGTCCTGGCCCTTGCGCGGTACGAGGCGTGAGACGCACACCACCACGGGTCGGTCGCTCAGGCCGAGCCGTCGCCGGACCAGGTCGCCGCCCGAGCCGGGATGGAACGTCTTCTCGTCGACTCCCGGCGGCAGCTGCACCATGCGGGCCGCGGCCTCCGGCGTCAGCGCCGCGGCGATGCGTGAGCGCGTGTACTCACCGAGGTACGTGATCGTGTCCGTGCCCTCGCCGATGCGGCGGAGCAGTTGCCGTGACGCGGGCAGCTGCGCCCAGCCGGCCTCGTGGCCGTGCGTGGTGGCCACCAGCCGGCGCGCGCCCGCGCGCCGCAGCGCGGGGGCCATCAGTCCGAGGGGGGCGGCCGCGCCGAACCACACGGACTCGCAGCCGTGTTCGCGCAGGAGGCGCGCTGCCGTGCGGGTGACCCGTGGGGTAGGCAGGAGCATCGTCGTACGGTCGCGTACGACCGTGAAGGGCTGCTCGGCGTCGAACGCCGCGGTCGCCTCCGCCCCCTCCCGGCCGCGCTTCCAGGTGGAGGCGTAGACGACGAGTTGCCCGGGGTCCAGCCGTAGCGCCATGTTGTGCAGGAACGCCTGGATGCCGCCGGGCCTGGGCGGGAAGTCGTTGGTCACGATCAAGGTCTTGTGCATCGCCGCAGACAGTACCGAACGGCCCGGTCGCCTGGTTCGGGCACCGCCACGGCATGATGGCAGTCTCAGCTCCCGAGTCGTCCCCCGGCTCCCCCACCGACGAAAGAGACACGATGCCGACGGCGGTCGCGCGAGGCACGATCCTCCCCTTCGCGGTGTGGTTGCTCACCAGGACCGCGCTGCTGCTGTTCGTCTTCAAGGTCGTCGTCTTCCCCGGGCCCGACGTCACCAGCGACGTCTCGGCGATCTACCGGGGCTGGTACGAGGTGCTGAGCACCGGCACGTACCCGCTGGACGACGTGACCTGGCAGTACCCGCCCGCCGGCGCGCTCGCGATCCTCTCCCCCGGGCTCCTCCCGGGTCTCGACTACACGTCCGCCTTCTTCGTCCTCGTCCTCGTGTGCGACCTGCTGGTCCTGCTCCTGCTGCGCTACGCGGAGCGACGCGGCACCGCACGGCGCGGCACCTGGGTGTGGGTGGTGGGCGTTCCCCTGCTCGGCCCGACGGTGTACGCCCGTTACGACCTGATGGTCACGGCCGTCGCCGTCGCCGCGCTCCTCGCCGGCGTGCGCCGGCCGCGGACCCTGGGGGCGCTGGCGGGCTTCGGGGCTGTGCTGAAGGTGTGGCCGGTGCTTCTCCTGCTGGGGGTTCCGCGAGGGCGGACCACGGTCCGGTCCTGGGCCGCCGCGGCCGCCACGGCCGGGGCGGTCACCGTGCTGCTGTGCACCCTGATGCCGGGCGGGCTGGCGTTCCTCACCTTCCAGCGCGACCGGGGTACCGAGGTCGAGTCGCTGGGCGCCCTGGTCTTCCACTTCGCCCGGCACTTCGGCTGGGAGGGGCAGGTGCTGCTGAACTACGGGTCCGTCGAGTTCCTCGGCCCGTACGTCCCGCTGGTCAGCACGGCCGCCCTCGGCCTGTCCGTCCTCGCGCTCGGCTGGCTGGTGCTCTGGCGGCTCCGGGCGAAGGAGTTCGGGCCGTCCACGCCGTGCGACGCCGCGTTCGCGGCGGTGCTGCTGTTCACGACCACGAGTCGGGTGATCAGCCCGCAGTACATGGTGTGGCTGGTCGGCCTGGCCGCCGTGTGCCTGGTGTTCCCCGGCAGCCGGATGACGCTTCCGGCCTGCCTGGTGCTGGCGGCCACCGCCGTGACGGTGCTGGAGTTCCCCATCTGGTTCGCGGAAGTCGTGGCGAGCGATCCGTCCGGCATCGCGCTGCTCGTCCTGCGCAACGGGCTGCTGGTGGCCGCGACCGTCACCGCCTGCCGCCGGCTGTGGCGGCAGACGGTTCCCCCGCCGCGGCCGCCGGCCCGGATCAGCCCAGCTGCTCGCGAAGGAAGTCCCGCCACATCGCGGTGAACGCCTCCGGTGTGGTGCCGAGCTCCTCGCCGAGAGCCCGTTCGATCGCGCCCTCCCGCCGCGGGCCCTCCCCGACGGACCGGTAGAACGCGGTGAGCTTCGCCTCGCCCCAGCGGCCGGCGATCATCTCGCACGCGAGCCGACCGCCCTCGTAGGCCCGCGCGAGCGCGTCCGCGTCGCCACCGAAGAAGAAGTCCCGGTCCGACGGCAGTACGGCCGGCACGTCCCCTGCCCGGACGGCTTCCAGCAGCTCCGGGGCGGCCTCCGCGGCGGTACGTCCGGTTCCGCGGTACGCGACCCAGTCCGCGAAGCCCTCCGACAGCCACATCGGTGTCGCGGCGGACGTGTGCGCCCGGGTCGCCACATGGGTGGTCTCGTGGGTGAGCACGATCCGCTGCCCGAACTCGCCGAGCAGCCCGTACGCCTCCGGGTTCACGACGACCCGGTCCGCGGGCGAACCGTCCTTCGCGCCGCCCGTCTCGCCGGTGGTCACGGCCGCGATACCCCGGTACCCGGCCGCCGGCGTGCCCAGCAGCCTCCCCATGGCCTCCACCGAGTCCGGTACGAGCACCACGACCCTGCCTGCCCAGGTCGACGGCCAGGCGCCCGATACGGCGGGCACGGCGCGGTCGGTGGCGGCGGCGAGCTCACGCAGCCGCTTCTCGTCCTGTCCGACGCCGAGGACGAGGCTGTGACTGCCCCGTACGGCGTCCACATCGCCCTGCTGCCACAGCTGCTGCGGGGCGCCGGTGCCGGCGCGGTCGGCGGTCACGTACCAGCGGCCGTCGCGCTCGGTCAGCTCGAGGGTGCGTGAGACGGTCATCGGCGCGCTGTCGTAACCGGCTATCCGGTACCGCAGCTCGGTGTCGGCGACGGCCTTCCCGGCCTGGTGCCGCACGCCCTTGACCCGGTACCCCCACGAGTGCAGCGGCACGTCGGCGATGTTGTCGAACTCCTCACCCTGCGCGGCCCGCAGAGCGGCCGCGCCCGGCTCGAGCGACGCGAGGTAGCCGGCGCGGTCGTGGCCGAGCAGGGCGGCGGCCCGGACGTCCAGGGCCTGCTGTATCTCCTCGACGGCCGGGTCCACGGGCGCGGGGCCGATGCCACCGCACCCGCCGACGAGCACGAGCACGGCGAGCGCCGTCCCTGCTGTGCGCTGCGCGCGCCCGTGCGATGCCATCCTGCGATGGTACGTAACGACCCGCCCCGGCCCGCCCCGTCCGCTCCGCCCGGACCGCCCGGACCGCCCGGACCGCCCGGACCGCCCGGACCGCCACCGCGAGGTTCCCAGGGGGCGCCCCCGCACCACGCGCCTCGATCGCCGCGAGGCATCCCATGCCCCACCAGCCCCACCTACACCCGTGTCACCGCGTGCACCGGCATCATCCCCACCGGGTCGTACCGCACCGCCGCCCCCGGATACGGCGCATGGACCACCTGCCCGTTCCCCACGTACATCCCGACATGGCTCGCGTCGCTCCGGTACGTGACGATGTCGCCCGGCCGGGCCTCCGACAGGGGCACGCGGGTGCCCGCGTCCGCCTGGGCCTGGGACGTGCGCGGGAGGCCCACTCCCGCCTGGGCGTAGGACCACTGCACGAGGCCCGAGCAGTCGAAGCCGGAGGGCCCGCTGGCGCCCCACACGTAGGGGCGGCCGACCGCGCTGCGTGCCGCCGCCATGGCCGCCGCCGCATGCGCGCTGGCGGCCGGGACACCGGGCAGTGCTGTCATGCCCGCCAGGTCGTCCCGGCCGGAGCGCGAGGACCGGTCGTACGCCTCCCGTTCCTCGGCCGGCAGCGCGTTCAGCAGGCGTCTGGCCTCGCCGAGCTTGCGTTCCACGGTGCGCTTGTGACGCGCCACCGCGCTTCTGCTGCGCTCCAGTTCGGCCAGGTCGCGCGCGGCCTCCGAGCGTTCCTGGCCGAGGTCGCGCTGCTCTTGGCGGAGGTCGGTCAGCGCGGCGGAGTGGCGTTCGGAGATGCGGTCCAGCGTCGCCGCCGCGTCGAGGTAGCCGTCCGGGTCCTGGGAGAGCAGCAGCGCCAGCGCCGGGTCGATGCCGCCGGAGCGGTACTGCGCCCCTGCCACGGAGCCGAGCGCTTCGCGCATCCGGTTGATCCGCTCCTGGCTGCGGGCCACCCTGTCCTGCGCGTGTTCGGCCTGTTCGTGGAGCGCCTCGACACGCTCGTCCGCGGCGTTGAAGCGCTCCGTGGCCCGTTCGGCCTCCTCGTAGAGCCGGTCGACCCTGGCCCGGGTCGCCTCCGCGCCGGTTCCCGGCTCGGCACCTGCCGGTGCGGCACCGGCGCCCAGGGCGGCGGCGGCCGTGGCCGCCGCGGCGGACAGGACGGTGCCCCGGGCACTCCGTGTGAGGCCGGGCTGTGAGGGTCGGCGGTGGGACACCACGTGCCGCGCTCCCTTCCGCAGGACTTTCGCAGCGGTTCCACCGGGACTTCCGGGGAACCGGGTTCGATGCGCGGCAGAGAGTAACCGGGTGAACACGAGGTGACCAAAGACCCCGGCGGGCACAAAGAGTGACGCCCCGCCGGAGACCACAGGTCACCGGCGGGGCGTCGCGTCAGTACGAAGGGGACGAATTCCCCCGTTCGGGCGGGTGTGAGGACCCGCAGAACGATCCGTCCGACTGCCTGACCGGCAGTCCGTCCGACCGTGCGTCAGATACGCACGCCGAACTGGAAAGGCATGTTGTTGATCGACTCGTAGCGCACGTTGGTGCCGCTTCGCGGGGCGTGCAGCACCTGGCCGTTGCCCGCGTAGAAGCCGACGTGGTGCAGGTCGCCGTAGAAGATGACCAGGTCGCCCTGCTTGAGCTGGCTCTGCGAGTAGATGCGGGAGCCGGCGTTGGCCTGCGCCTGCGAGGTGCGCGGGATGGAGACGCCCGCCTGCGCGAACGCCCAGGAGGTGAGGCCCGAGCAGTCGAAGGAGTTCGGGCCGGACGCGCCGTAGACGTACGGCTTCCCTATCTGGGACTGCGCGGCGGCGAACGCGGCGGACGCGCGCTGCGAGGCGGGCACGGCCGGCCCGAGGTCGACACGGGCGCTGGCGCGGTTCGCGCGGCTCTCGTCGGCGGCGAGCGCGGCGCGCTCGGCGGCGGTGAGGGAGTTCAGCAGCTGCCGCGCTTCCGCGAGCTTGCCCTGAACCTCCTTCTTCTTCTCGCCGAGCGTCTTGCGGGTCTCGGCGAGGTCGCCGAGCTTGCTCTGGGCCTCCTGGCGCTGCTGCGCGAGGGTGCGCTGCTTGGCCTGGATCTCCTGGATCGCCTCGGTCTGCTTGGCGCCGAGCTGGTCCAGCGCGGAGGCCTTGTCGAGGTAGGTGTCCGGGTCGCCGGAGAGGAAGAGCTGCACGGAGGGGTCGATGCCACCGGTGCGGTACTGGGCGCTCGCCACCGAACCCAGGCTGTCCCTCAGGGTGTTGAGCTCGTCCTGCCCGCGGGCGACCTTGTCCTGCAGCGCGTCGATCTGCTCGTCGAGCTTCTCCTGCTGCTCCTTGGCCCCGTTGTACTTCTCGGTGGCCTTCTCCGCCTCTTCGTAGAGCTTGTCGACCTTCTCCTTGACCTCGCTCTTGCTCGGCTTCGGGTCGGCCTGGGCGGTCTGGGCGGTCAGGGCGACGGCCGCTGCGGCGGTCGCGGTGAGCACGGTCACGCGGGTGCGGCTCGGCTGCTTGGGACGACGGTGGGACGCCACGAAGGCGAGCTCCTTCTTCCTCGAGCCGCCTACCGGGCAGTGGGGGGACGCGAATCCCCGGCGTCCGCGCATCGGGTCCCTGGGGGAAATGGGGTCGAACTGCACGAACTCGGCGGTTCCTTCGCTGTCGCCCCGGATGGGCGATCAACCGCGCGAAGGTTCGAGCCCCGACCTTAGTGACCTTCTTGTGATCACTTCAAATCCTCACGGGAAAAATCTTACCCAGGGAGCCCATTCTTTACTCTCATCACACGTGTAGTGAGGGAAACTTGACACAGCGTCCCACCTGCGGAGACCCGAAATCGGGCATATGCCGCCGGAGTTACGAGACGCGCGAAAGCCGCTTCAGCAACAAGGCGGACGCGACCGGTCTGGCGCCCGCCTTCGCGACGCCGTCGGCCACCTCGCGGTCCGTGGAGACGACCACCACCGGCCGGCCGGGCGGCTCCGCACGCACCAGCTGACGGATCAGTTCGTCCGCCGTCACACCCGCCTTGGAGAACAGCACCCGCACCCCGCGCGGCGGCGCCAGCAGCACCGGAGCGGCCAGCTCCGCCCCGTCGAACACGCAGGTGATCTCGGCGCCCGTCCGGGCGGCGAGCATCGACAGGCCGCCCAGCAGCCGCAGCCGCTGCTTCTCCAGCGGCATCGTGGGATATCCGGTCTTCGTGACGTTGTAGCCGTCGACGACGAGATGCGCCTGCGGCAGCGCCAGGAGTTGGTCGAGGAGGGCGGGATCCGTCTCGGAGAGCGCCCGTGCCGCGATGTCCTTGGGCGACATCCGCCCCGGTTCCACGGCCTCCACCGTGTCGGCCGGGTGCATGCCCGCGGGCGGCAGGGCCAGCTCGCGGCGCAGCCCCTGGGCGGCGTCGAGCACCGTGTCCAGGAGCAGGCGCAGCCGCATGTCCTCGACGGAACGGCCCTCGCGGGCGGCACGGCGGCCCGCCTCGACCGCCGCCTCGGCCTCCGCCAGGCGTGCCTTGAGCCGCCGGGTCTCGCTCTCCGCCGCCGACACCTGGGCCGCGGCCTGGGCCCGAACACCGTCGATCTCGGCGTCCCGGTGGCGCCGGGCGGCCTCGCCGCGCTTCAGATCGGCCTGGGCGCTGCGCAGCTTGCGGTGCAGTGACTCGTTCTCCTTGCGGGCGCTGTCGAGTTCGGCGCGCAGCCGCTCGGTCTCCGACCTGATCTGGTCGCGGGCATGGGCCAGTTCCTCGCGCAGCCGGTCCAGCTCGCGCCGGCCGGCCTCGTCGGCGCGCTCGGCGTCGGCCCGCTGGGCCTCCTCGCCGGCGGCGGCGACCATCTTGACCCAGCCGGCGGGGCGCAGCACATAGGCGGCCGCCGCCACGTCGGCGGGGTCCGCGGCGGCGGGCGGCGATCCGGACTCGAGTGCCTTGACCAGCTCGGGCTGGGACTTGCCGAGCCGTTCGCCGATGCGCTGGCGGAAGATGGGGTCTCCCTCGAGCGCGGCGGCCATCGCGTTCCCGGCGAACTTGGCGCGCCGGGTAGGGGTGAAGCGGGCGTACTGCCGGAGCTGGGCGGGCAGTTCGGCGACGGTCAGGCCGCCGAAGGCGTCGGAGACGAGGGCGACGACCCGTCGCCTCACACCTTCCGGCAGCGGGCGGTCGAGCGCCTCGGCGGCGTCACCGGCCGCACCGGCCGGCCCGCCGCCGTTCTCAGGCTGCTCCACGATCCGTCACCCCTACCACCCATGGGGGCCGCTCCGTTCAGGAACCGGCTCCCGGCCTGTCCACCAGCTCGATCTGGTCCACCGCGTTGCACCAGCGGCAGCGGACCGACTCGATGGTCTCACTGACGACCTCGCGCTCCTCCACGGTCGGCTCGCCCGCCAGGTCCAGATGGACGTACTCGACGACCTTCGACGAGCGTGTGACGTCGAAACGCGTCAGATTGCCACAGAGCGTGCAGCGCCACCTGGTTTCGGCGGTCGGCGAGGGAACCGTCGTCATCGTGCCGTCCTCTTGTCTCATGCGGGTGCGGTACCGCGGTGCGCCGTCGAACTGCGGATGTACTGCCTGTAACCCTACGGCCTTGCAGGTACCCGGTGTCGCGGCGAGGCACTCTGTACCGTTCGGTCCTGCTACGCCATGCTCTGTCCATGATCAGTAGGTGGGGCACGGCCAGGGAAGCGCTCAGGAACGCGGCCTCGGGGCCCGCGGTGACGTACGGCCTGATCGCGGTCTGTTGCGCGATCTTCGTCATCAGCCCGGTATCCGGATTCAACCCGGTGTACGGCCTCGGTGACCGCCTGCTCGTCGCCCAGGCGGGGTACTTCGAGCGCTGGGGCGTGATCCCCGCCGAGCTGACGGCCGGCTCCCCGGGCGCTCTGCTCACCCCGCTCACCGCGCTGTTCGTGCACGGCAGTTGGCTGCATCTGCTGGGGAACATGCTGTTCCTGTTCGTCTTCGGCGCCATGGCGGAGGAGCGGCTGGGGCGGCTGGAGTTCGTGGTCTTCTACATCGCGGCCGGCTATCTCGCGCTGCTCGTGTTCGCGGTCGTCAACGCCGACTCCGAGCAGACGCTGGTGGGAGCCTCCGGAGCGATCTCCGCCGTCCTCGGGGCGTTCCTCTTCCTCTTCCCGAGGGCACGGGTGACCAGCCTGTTCCCCTTCCTCTTCTTCCTGCCGCTGCGTTTCCCCGCCTGGGCGGTGCTGATCTTCTGGTTCGTCCTGCAGTGGCTGGCGGCCAGGGGCGCCGGCAGCGGGCCGGGCGTCGCGTATCTGGCGCACCTGGTCGGCTTCGGAGCGGGCTTCGTCTACGCGTGGGGCCGCTACGGGCGTGGGACTAGAGTGAACGCATCCGCAGCGACCGAGGGAGAAAGCCAGCCGTGATCACCGCGATCGTGCTCATCAAGACCAGCGTGGACCGCATCCCCGAGATCGCCGAGTCCATCGCCGCGCTGGACAGCGTCAGCGAGGTCTTCTCCGTCACCGGCACCTACGACCTGATCGCCATGGTGCGCGTGGCCAGGCACGACGACCTGGCGGACGTGATCCCCGGCCGGATCAGCAAGATCCCCGGCGTCGAGGGGACCGATACGCATGTCGCCTTCCGCACCTACTCGCAGCACGACCTGGAGGCGGCGTTCGCCATCGGGCTGGACGCGTAGGACCGGTCCGGCGGCCGTGGCCGCCCGGGCGTGCGGACCCGGGGCGGGGCTCGTTGCGGGTCGTTCATGAAGGAATCCTCATCTGCCCCTCATCCGGGCCTTCCGCCAGGACCCGACGATGAGCGGTATGGCATTCACCCATCGCATGGCGACCCTCGCCGCCGTCGTCGCCATCCCGCTCGGTATCGCGGCCACCAGCTACGCCCTGACCGACGCCCCGGAAACGCCCCGGGTGCCGCCGGCCGTCGAGCTGGACGCCACTCCGCGTCCCGCCTCGCCCGCGCCGTCCGCCACCCCCGGCGGCACCCCGTCGGGCAGCCCGAGCGCCACGCCGGCGATCCCGCGCCCCACCGGCGACGCCGTCGTGCCGGGTCCGGCGGCCACCGACGACGACGATGACGACACCGGTGAAGAGAACTGACCGCCGGATCTCCGCACGGGTCCGCATTCTGCTCTGGCTGCTGCTGATGATGACGGTGGCTCTGGCTGCCGTCGCCACCACCACCCGGTCACTGCTGCTGCGGGACATCGACCACCGGATCAACCAGCTGCTCACCCAGGAGACCCAGGAGTTCGGGAACTTCGTGCCCCAGGGCGTCGACCCGGACACCGGCCGCACCTTCACCGACCCGGAGAAGCTGCTGCGGGTCTTCCTCCAGCGCCAGTACTCCGATCCCGACGAGGAACTGCTCGGACTGACCCGCCCGGCCGGGCAGAGCCTCCACGTCATACGGCAGTCGCGCGACATACGCGCCTCCGTCGCGCTGCACCCGGACCGGACCTCCCTCTCCGCGATCCTGGATTCCAAGGCCTCCTCCGGCGTCCTCGATCGGCCGGCCGGCGAGGTGCGTTGGGCGAAGGTGCCCATCGACTCCGCCCGGCCGGGTCACCCGGCGGCATTCGTCGTCGCGTTCCACGCCGACGGCGAGCGGTCCATCGCCGACGACGCGTTCCGCACGCTGCTCGTGATCTCCGGTGTGGCGCTGCTGCTGACGACCGGCATCGGATGGGTGGTGGCCGGCCGCATCCTGGCACCCGTACGAGTGGTCCGGGCGACCGCCGAGCAGCTGACCGAGCAGGACCTGACCCAGCGGATCCCTGTCCAGGGCCGGGACGACATCGCCGCGCTCGCCGAGACCTTCAACGCCATGCTGGACCGGCTGGAGCGGGCCTTTGCGGGCCAGCGGCAGTTCGTCGACGACGCCGGACACGAGCTGCGCACCCCGATCACCATCGTGCGCGGCCATCTGGAGGTCATGGGCGACGACCCGGTCGAGCAGCGCGAGACGGTCCGCCTGGTCACCGACGAGCTCGACCGGATGAGCCGGATCGTGGAGGACCTGCTGCTGCTGGCCAAGGCCGAGCGGCCGGACTTCATCCGTCCCGAGCCGGTGCAGCTCGGCGAGCTGACCGCCGACGTGTTCGTGAAGGCGCGGGCGCTGGGCGAGCGTGACTGGGTGCTGGACCAGGTCGCGGACCGCGAGGCGGTGCTCGATCCGCAGCGCATCACCCAGGCCATGGTGCAGCTGGCGCAGAACGCGGTGCAGCACACCGTCCCCGGCGCCCGGATACGCATCGGCTCCCGCGCAGTCGAGGACCGGCTGGAGCTGTACGTCGCCGACAGCGGGCCGGGGGTGCAGGAGCAGGACGCCGGGGTGATCTTCGAGCGCTTCCGGCGCGGCACCGCCCGGCGCGGCGCCCGCACGAGCGGCGCCGGGCTGGGCCTGTCCATCGTCCGGGCCATCGCGGAGGGGCACCGGGGCGGCCGGGTCGAGCTGCGCCGCACCGACGGCGGAGGGGCGACATTCGTACTCGTCATGGAGGACGCGCTGTGAACCGCATTCTGATCGCCGAGGACGAGGAGCGGATCGCGTCCTTCGTCGAGAAGGGGCTGCGCTCCAACGGCTTCACCACCACGGTCGCCGCCGACGGCGACACCGCTCTCGGCCACGCCCTGTCCGGCGGCTTCGACCTGATGCTGCTGGACATCGGACTGCCCGGCCGGGACGGCTTCACCGTGCTGCGCGAGCTGCGCGAGTCCCGGGTGACCCTGCCCGTCGTCGTGCTGACCGCCCGCGACTCGGTACGGGACACGGTCGCCGGCCTCGAGGGCGGCGCCGACGACTGGATGACCAAACCGTTCCGCTTCGAGGAGCTGCTCGCGAGGGTACGGCTGCGGCTGCGCACCGCGGCCCGCGCCCCGGAGGTCACGGTCCTGCGCAGCGGCGACCTCGGCCTGGACCTGCGGACCCGCCGGGCCCGAGCGTCGGGGCGGACGGTCGACCTGACGGCACGTGAGTTCGTACTGCTGGAGCTGTTCCTGCGCCATCCCGGCCAGGTGCTGTCCCGCGAGCAGATCCTCTCCCATGTGTGGGGCTACGACTTCGACCCCGGCTCCAACATCGTGGACGTCTATGTGCGGGCGCTGCGCAAGAAGCTCGGTGCCGAACGGCTGGAGACGGTACGGGGCATGGGCTACCGAATGCCGTAGACAGCGGCAAAGGGTGTGTCTCCGGATGAACTTTCCTTCATCCGGGGCTCATCGGCGGCTCACGGCCCGCTCGAAGACTGTTCGTCGTGACCCTCTCCCTCCGCCAGACGGTGTGGCTGTGCGCGGCGCTCAGCGTCTGCGCGCTGCTCGCCGTCCCCACCGTCTTCCCGTCGCTGAACGGTGAAGCACGGCTCACGCTCGCCGTGTTCGCGCTCGCCACCTGCGCCTGGGTCGCCGCACCTGTCGACGACACCTACATCGCCCTCGGCGCGGGGCTGGCGCTCACCGCGACGGGCGTCATCAGCGCCGACACCCTCTTCGCCACCCTCGGCGACGAGACGGTCTGGCTGCTGATCTGCGCGTTCGTTTTGGCGGCCGCCGTCGCCAGGACGGGGCTGGCGGGACGGGCGGCCGCCTTCCTTGTCGGCGGGGCGCGCACCGTACGGCAGTTGGTGCACCTGACGACCGCGGCGCTCGTGGTCACCGCGTTCGCGATGCCCGCGACGTCCGGCCGGGCCGCGCTGGCCATGCCGGTGTTCCTCGCTCTCGCCAAGACGCTCGCCGACCGGCGGCGGCTGGTGGTGATGCTGGCGCTGCTGTTCCCGACGGTGGTCCTGCTGTCCGCCGTCGCGACCCTCATCGGCGCCGGCGCGCATCTGATCACGGTGAGCGTGCTGTGGGAGCAGACCGGTGAGCGGCTCGGCTTCGTCGAATGGCTGCTGCTGGGCCTGCCGTTGGCGGTGGTCTCCTCGCATCTGGCGGCCGAGACCGTGCTGCTGACCACCACCTCGCGGGCGGAGCGCCGGGGGCCGGTCAGCATCACGCCCACGCTGCTCCAGGCGCACTCCCCCACGGCGGTGACCGGTCCGCTGACCACCGCCGAGACACGGTGCCTGCTGTTGCTGGGCACGGTGGTGGCGCTGTGGTGCAGCGAGCCGCTGCACGGGGTACCGCCGGCGGTGGTCGCCCTGATCGGCGCGGTGGTGGCGGCTTCGCCGGCGCTCGGCACCGTGCGGCTGAAGGACGGGCTGCGGACGGTGCCCTGGCCGTTGCTGCTGTTCATGGCGGCGACGACCGCGATGGGGATGGCGCTGGCCGGGTCCGGAGCGGCCGGGTGGCTGGTGGGCGGGCTGCCCGGGGACCTGCCGGCGTGGCTGTTCCTCACCGTGATCGTGGTGGTCAGTACGGCCTCGCACCTCGTGCTTCAGTCCCGTTCCGCCCGCTCGTCCGTGCTGGTTCCCCTGGTGGTGGCCGCCGCCGTCGCCGCCGAGGTCAATCCGGTCGCCGCGGCCCTGGCGTCCACCGCGGCGGCCGGGTTCTGCCACACGCTGCCCGCCTCCGCCAAGCCGGTCACACTCTTCGCCGACCCGCCGGACGGTGTGCCCACCTTCACCCCGCGCGATCTGCTGCGGCTGTCCGGCCTCCTCGCGCCGCTCAGCGCCGCCCTCGTGCTGCTGTTCGCCCTCACCGTCTGGCCGCTGCTCGGCGTGCCCGTCCTTCTGGAGACCCAGCCATGAACCGTTCCCCCATCCGTATCGCCGTCGCACCCAGCGGTTTCAAGGAGTCCCTGACGGCCCGGGAGGCCGCGGAGTCGATCGCGGAAGGGCTGCGCAGGGTCGCGCCCGACGCCGAGATCGACCTCGTCCCGCTGGTCGACGGCGGGGAGGGCACGGCCGAGGCGCTGGCGGCGGCGACCGGCGGCCGGCTGGTGCGCCGCCGGGCCACGGGACCGCTCGGCACTCCCGTACCGACCCACTTCGCCCGGCTCGGTGACGGCACCGCGGTGGTCGAGATGGCCGCCGTCGCCGGACTGGCCCTGGTGCCGCCGGACCGCAGGGACCCGGGCGCCACCACCACCTACGGCGTGGGTGAGCTGATCCGGGCCGCGCTGGACACCGGTGCCCGGCGGATCCTCGTCGGCTGCGGCGACTCGGGCACCTCCGACGGCGGGGCGGGCGCGCTCCAGGCCCTCGGCGTCCGGCTCCTGGACGCCGAGGGGCACGAACTGAGGCCGGGGGGACGCGCGTTGTCGCGCCTCGGGCGGATCGACAGCGCCGGCCTCGACCCGCGTATCGCCGCGGCCGAGATCCTGGTGGCCTGCAACCCGTACAACGTGCTGTGCGGCGAGCACGGCGTGGCCCGGGTCTTCGGCCCCCAGAAAGGCGCGAGCCCTGCGCAGGTCGAGGAGCTTTCGGCAGCGCTGGAACACTGGGCCGCGCACCTCGCCGCCGCCCTGCCGGCCGCCGTCGACCTGCGGACCGCCCCCGGCACGGGTGCCTCGGGCGGCCTCGGCGCGGGGCTGGCCGCGCTCGGCGCCCGGCTGCTGCCCCGCTTCGACGTGCTGCTGGACCATGTCGACCTGGATGCCAGGCTGGCCCGCGCCGACCTGGTCATCACGGCGGAGGGGGCGCTCGACAACCAGACCGTGCGCGGGAAGATCCCGGCCGAGGTGGCACACCGGGCCAGGGCCGCCGGGGTGCCGGTGCTGGCACTCGCCGGGACGCTCGGCCACGGCGTGCACGAGGTGCGGGCCGCGGGCGTGGACGCCTACGGGTCGATCGTGCCGGCGCCGGTCCCGCTGCCGGAAGCGCTGGACCGGGCCGGCGAGTTCCTCGCCGACGCGGCCGAACGCGCGCTGCGGATGGTGCTGCTGGGCACCCGGCTCGCGGCCTGAGTCAGCCGCGGTCGGGCACGCAACGCCCGTCCTCGGTGCGGTACTTCCACTGCGCGCCGTCGCGGACGAGCTCCTTGACGGCCCGCACGAACCTCTCCACGTGCTCGTCGGGGTACCCGCGCCGAAGCTGACCCGGATGGCGTTGAGCGACCTCTCTCCCGGCCCGGCCTCCGGGGCGCCGCACTCGCCGACGTCCTGCGGGTCGCTGCCCAGCAGGGTGCGTACCAGCGGGTGGGCGCAGAAGAGCCCGTCCCGGACGCCGATGCCGTACTCGGCGGACAGTGCCGCGGCGAAGTGCGAGCTGTTCCACCCGTCCACCACGAACGAGAGGACACCGACGCGGGTGGGGGTCCCTCCAGCGGAACGCGAGGGGGCTTCGTCGCCGAACAGCGACAGCACCCGGACCTCGGGGACCTCGGCGAGCCCTTCGCGGACCTTCGCGATCAGGTGCTGTTCCCGGGCGACCAGCCGGTCGAAACCGGCCTCGGTGAGCGCCTTGCAGGCGGCGGCGATCGAGTAGACGCCGATCACGTTGGGCGAGCCGGCCTCGTGCCGGGCGGCGGTGGTGTGCCACTCGACCTCCACCCCGCCGTCGGCGCGCCGTGCGACGGTGCGCGAGGCGCCGCCGCCCGCGAGGTACGGCTCGGCCTCGCGCAGCCAGTCCGCCCGGCCGGCGAGCACACCGGAGCCGAACGGCGCGTAGAGCTTGTGCCCGGAGAAGGCCACCCAGTCGACGTCCAGCTCCTTGACGGACAGCGGGTGGTGGGGCGCGAGCTGGGCGGCGTCGAGAACGACACGGGCGCCGTGCGCGTGGGCCGCGGCGGCGAGTTCCCGCACCGGCCACAGCTCACCGGTCACGTTGGACGCACCCGTCACACAGACCAGCGCCGGGCCGTGGGGGTCGCGGTGGGCGAGTGCGTGCTCCAGCGTCCGTACGGCCTCACCGGGCGTGCGGGGCGCGTTCAGGTACGTCACCCGGGCGTCCCGCCACGGCAGCAGCGAGGCGTGGTGCTCGGTCTCGAAGACGAACACCTCGCAGTCGTCGGGGAGCGCGGCGGCCAGCAGGTTCAGCGAGTCGGTCGTGGACCGGGTGAAGATCACCTCGTCGTCGTCGCGGCAGCCGAGGAACTCGTGCACCACGACCCGGCTGTTCTCGAACAGGTCGGTGGACAACTGCGACAGGTACCCGGCGCCTCGGTGCACGCTGCCGTAGTACGGGGCGTACGCGGCCACGTCGTCCCACACCCGCTGGAGCGCCGGGGCGCTCGCCGCGTAGTCGAGGGCCGCGTAGGTGACTTCGCCGCCGGTGACGAGCGGGACGGTGACGTCCCGGCCGAGGACCGGCAGCGGGGCACAGAGGGACGGGTCGGCGGCTTCGGCGACAGCGGTCTCGGTGGCGTTCGGGTACACGGACATGGCGGTATCTCCCAGCAGGAAAGGCGATTCGGCTTCAGAACCCGGATACGGGATTGCCTCGGCACACGGCGACGCCGTGCGGAGGGTGTTGAAGAAGGGGCGGAGACGCCCTATCGCATTCGCTTGCTCACGAGAGTGCTCCCTCGAGGACCAGGACCCCAGGGACGCGGCGGTCGATGACGCCGCGGGGGTCCGCGCTTGCCACAGACCTCGCTGCCTGCGGCCTGGTCTTCACCCGGGGCACCCCGCCACGGACGGAGGGTTGCCGGACAGCGGGCCGGGGCCGTAATCGCTGTCACTCATGACCTTGGCCAGCATCCTGCCACACGTCGCGGCAGACGCAAGGGCGCGGTCCACCATCCGGACCGCGCCCCAAGACCGTGCTACGCGTTGCTGGCCTCGACCCAGCGCTCCAGCGCGGCCCTCGCCGCACCGGAGTCGATCGACCGGGCCGCCCGTGCCACACCGGCCGCCAGCTGCTCGTTCAGCGTGCCGTCGGTCGGTTCCAGGGCCGCCAGCGCCGCCGCCGAGTTGAGCAGCACGGCGTCCCGTACGGGCCCGGTCTCGCCGCCCAGCAGCCGGCGCGCCACGTCGGCGTTGTACGACGCGTCCGCGCCCCGCAGCGCCTCGACGGGGACCAGCTCGATGCCGATGTCCCGCGGGTCGAAGGTCTCCTCGCGCACGGCGCCGTCACGCACCATCCAGACGTGGGAGGTGGAGGTGGTCGTCAGTTCGTCGAGGCCGTCGTCGCCGCGGAAGACCAGTGCGGACGAGCCGCGTTCGGCCAGCACTCCCGCCATGATCGGCGCCATCCGGGCGTCGGCGACGCCGGTCGCCTGCGCGGTCACCTTCGCCGGGTTGGTGAGCGGACCGAGGAAGTTGAAGACCGTCCGGATGCCCAGTTCCTTGCGCGCCATGGCGACGTGACGCAGAGCCGGGTGGAACTTCACGGCGAAGCAGAAGGTGATGCCGGCCTCGGCCGCGACCTCGGCCACCCGCTGCGGGGTCAGCTCCAGATTGACGCCGAGCTTCTCCAGGACGTCCGAGGCGCCGCTCGCGGAGGAGGCGGCACGGTTGCCGTGCTTGACGACCTTGGCACCGGTACCGGCGACGACGATCGCGGACATGGTGGAGATGTTGACGGTCTTGGCGCCGTCGCCGCCGGTGCCGACGATGTCGACACATCCCCCGGGCACCTCGATCAGATTGGCGTGGCGGTACATCGTCCGCACCAGACCGGTGATCTCCTCCACCGTCTCGCCCTTCGCGCGCAGGGCCACCGCGAAGCCGGCGATCTGCGCGTCGGTGGCCTCGCCGCTGAGGATCCGGTCCATGGCCCACGCCGTCGCGTCCGCGCTCTGGTCGCGGTTCTCGAGCAGGGCGTTCAGCACGCTCGGCCAGGAGTGGGCCGCCACGCTGTCGCCGCCTACTGGGGTCACAACGTTCATGGTCCGCTCCAGGGTCCACAAGCCGACAGGGGTGGATCCCACCCTATCCAGCCCCGGGCACGGCGAAGGGCCCCGTCCATCGAGTGGACGGGGCCCTTCGCTGTGGCGACGTGTCTGCCGGACGTGTCCGTCGGGCGATCAGTGGTGGCCGTGGCCGCTCGTGATCTCCTTGTACTCGTCCCCGGTGGGCTTGTCGATCTGGTTGTGCTCGCCGTAGTAGCTCTTGCTGAGCCTGGCGCGCAGCTTCTCGGTGCGCTTCACCTTGCGGCGGACGCCGTTCTCGTCGACGGTCGGGCCGATCTCCGCGGGCTTGTACTGCTCGTGCGCGGTGAGCTTGTACAGGTCGCCCTGTGCCAGCGGCTCGTGCACCTCGACGAACTCACCGTGCGGCAGGCGCTTGATGATGCCGGACTCGCGTCCGTGCAGCACCTTGTCCTTGTCGCGCCGCTGCAGACCCAGGCAGATCCGCTTGGTGATGATGAACGCGAGGACCGGTCCGACGAAGTACGTGATGCGCACGAACCAGGTGATCGCGTTGATCGACAGGTTGAAGTGCGTCGCGAAGATGTCGTTTCCGCCACCCAGCAGCATGATCACGTAGCCGGTCACCCAGGCCACGCCCAGCGCGGTACGCGTCGGAGCGTTGCGCGGGCGGTCCAGGATGTGGTGCTCGCGCTTGTCGCCGGTGATCCACGACTCGATGAACGGGTAGACCGCGAGCACCGCGAGGACGAGACCGAAGAGGACCAGCGGGATGAACACACCGAGGACCAGGGTGTGGCCCCACAGGTTGATCTCCCAGCCCGGCATCACTCGGACGAGGCCCTCGGCGAAGCCCATGTACCAGTCGGGCTGGGCGCCGGTGGACACGTGGTCCGGACGGTACGGACCGAGGGCCCACACCGGGTTGATCGTGAACATGCCGGCGATCAGCGCGATGACACCGAAGACCAGGAAGAAGAAGCCTCCGGCCTTGGCCATGTAGACCGGCAGCAGCGGCATGCCGACGACGTTCTTGTTCGTCCGGCCGGGACCCGCGAACTGGGTGTGCTTGTGGTAGAAGACCAGGATCAGGTGCGCCACCACGAGCCCGAGCATGATGCCCGGCAGCAGCAGGATGTGGATCGAGTAGAACCGCGCCACCATGTCGTGGCCGGGGAACTCGCCGCCGAACAGGAACATCGACAGGTAGGTGCCGACGATCGGCGTCGCCAGGATCGCGCCCTGCGTGAAGCGGACACCGGTGCCGGAGAGCAGGTCGTCCGGGAGCGAGTAACCGGTGAAACCGGTGAACATGCCGAGGACGAACAGCAGGAAGCCGAACAGCCAGTTGATCTCACGCGGCTTGCGGAACGCGCCCGTGAAGAACACGCGCATCATGTGCACGAACATCGCGGCGAGGAAGATCAGCGCGGCCCAGTGGTGGATCTGCCGGATCAGCAGACCACCGCGGACGTCGAAGCTGATGTCCAGGGTCGAGGCGTACGCCTCGGTCATCCGGATGCCCTGCATCGGCACGTACGAGCCGTGGTACTCGATCTCGTTCATGCTCGGGTGGAAGAACAGCGTCAGGTACACACCCGTGAGGATGATGATGATGAAGCTGTAGAGCGCGATCTCACCGAGCATGAAGGACCAGTGGTCCGGGAAGATCTTGCGCATGTTGGCCTTGGCCAACGAGTAGATCCCGAGCCTGCCGTCCGCCCAGTCGGCCACCCGCTCGCCGGCGGGCGCCTTCTTCTTCGTATCCGTTGCAGTGCTCATCCGCGCTCCCAGAAGGCAGGACCGACGGGCTCTTCGAAGTCGCCGAGCGCCTCGAGGTTGCCCTCGGCGTTCACACCGATCCGCAGCTGCGGAAGCGGGTGACCGGCCGGACCGAAGATGACGCGGGCGCCGTCGGAGAGGTCGAAGGTGGACTGGTGGCACGGGCAGAGGACGTGGTGCGTCTGCTGCTCGTACAGGCTGATCGGGCAACCGACGTGCGTACAGATCTTCGAGTAGGCCACGATGCCCTCGTGGGACCACTCGAGCTCACGCTTGTCCTTGATGTCCTCCGGCTGGAGCCGGACGATCATCACGGCCGCCTTGGCGATCTCGGTGTTGAAGTTGTGGTCGCTCTCCTTCAGCCCCTCGGGCATGACGAAGGTCAGCGAACCCACCGCGACGTCCTCGGGACGCAGCGGCTCGTTGGTGTTCATGTTGATGAGCTGCTTGCCCTTGGCCCACAGCGTCTTGCGGAGCTTGTCCTCGGGCAGCGGGCCGAGCTCGCGCAGCAGGACCACACCGGAGAGCGGCACCATGGCCAGCGCGCCGAACATGGTGTTGCGGATCAGCTTGCGCCGTCCGATCGCGGACTCCCGGGCACCGTCCGCGAAGTCGGCCAGGACCTTCGCCTTGACCTCGGGCTCGGCCTCGATCGCGTGCCGGTCGTCGGCGACCTCCACGTCGGACATCAGGGTGCGCGCCCAGTGGACGGCGCCCGCGCCGATGCAGAAGAGCGCCAGGCCCAGCGTCACACCCAGCGAGAAGTTCAGGGCGCTGATGTGCCCGAACGGCCAGATGTAGACGATCTTGTCGACCGGGAAGATCACGAACGCGGCGATGAAGCCGATCGTGGCCAGCATCGACAGCGTGAACATGAAGGCAACGGCGCGCTCGGAGCGCTTGGCGGCCCGCTCGTCGATGTCCTGGATGCGCGGCTTGTGGGCCGGCAGTCCCGGATCGGCGAACGGATCGTCGTGGCGCTGTGCGACGGCGGTGCTGCCACCGTGGGCCGCGTCGTGCGCGGCGCCCTGCTCTGCAGGCAGGTTCTCTTCTGGAATGTCTTGGCTACTCATGACTTCTTGGCCTTAGCGGTGTGGGCCGCGACCCAGATGGCAACAGCGATCAGCGAACCGAGACCGAAGATCCAGCCGAACAGACCCTCGGCAACCGGACCCAGGCCACCGAGCGCGAATCCGCCGGGGGTCGGCGTCTCCTCGCCGTTCACGGCCTTGACGTACGCGATGATGTCCCGCTTCTGCTGCTCGGGCATCGTCGTGTCGGGGAAGGAGGGCATGTTCTGCGGGCCGGTCTGCATGGCCTCGTAGAGGTGCTTGGGGCTGACGCCTTCCAGACTCGGGGCGTACTTGCCCTCGGTCAGCGCGCCGCCCTCACCGGTGAAGTTGTGGCACTGGGCGCAGTTGTTGCGGAACAGCTCGCCACCCTTGGCGATGTCCGCACCTTCCGGGCTGTACTGCTTCTCGGTCGGCGTGATCGGACCTGCGCCCAGGGAGGCGACGTAGGCCGCGAGCTGGTCGATCTCGGCCTGCGTGTAGATGTTCTTCTTCTTCGGCACCTGCGCGCCGGGCTGCTGGGCGGGCATACGTCCCGTGCCGACCTGGAAGTCGACGGAGGCGGAGCCGACACCGACCAGGGACGGGCCGTCTGAGGTGCCCTGACCGCCGGTTCCGTGGCAGCTTGCGCAGCCGACGGTGTAGAGCTTCTGCCCCTCCTTGATGGCGAGGGACTGGGCGGTTGTGTCGGCCTGCGCCTTGTCCGCGGGTGCGAACGCGGCGTACAGCCCCCCAGTGGCCGCCAGCGCGAGGAGTAGGACGACGACCGCCGCCAGCGGATGGCGTCGTCGTGCGGAGAGCTTTTTCACGGATTACCCCGGTGTCAGGATCTTCTGCGTCGATGCTTCTGGACTGTGTCTGCTTCAGGCGGTGCCCGCTCGGGGACGAACCGCCCGCGCCGATTACTTGATCATGTAGATCGTGGCGAAGAGGCCGATCCAGACGACATCGACGAAGTGCCAGTAGTAGGACACGACGATGGCGGCGGTTGCCTGCTCATGGGTGAATCTCCTGGCCGCGTAGGTCCTTCCCAGGACCAGCAGGAAGGCGATGAGACCGCCCGTCACGTGCAGGCCGTGGAAACCGGTGGTCAGGTAGAACACAGAGCCGTACGGGTCGGACGAGAGGGAGAGCCCCTCGTGCTTGACCAGCTCGGTGTATTCGAAGACCTGACCGCCGATGAAGATGGCACCCATCACGAACGTGATCACGAACCAGGTGCGGAGCTTCTTCACATCGCCCCGCTCAGCGGCGAACACGCCGAGCTGACAGGTGAGTGAGGAGAGCACCAGGATCGTGGTGTTGGTCGCCGAGAACGGGAAGTTCAGCGCATCGGCTTTCTCTGCCCAGAACTCGGCACCCGTCACCGATCGCAGGGTGAAGTACATCGCGAAGAGGGCCGCGAAGAACATCAGCTCGGAACTCAGCCAGATGATGGTTCCGACGCTGGTGAGGTTCGGTCGATTGACCGACGGGTGCGCGTGCCCGGTTTCTACTGTCGTTGCTGTCGCCACGACCGACATTATGTCGGTCGCTTATCCCGCCCTCACTCCGGGGGGTGCCGTTCGGAGTGTTCCCACTCCCCGCGGGGTCCTCCGGGGGAGCCGAACGGCCCATCGAAGGCGTGTCCGAACCGGTGTTGACCGGCAGCGGGACGGAGTAGCATCCGGCGCAACAGCCTGATCGAACGAGTGCGGAGGAACCATGCAGTCGAGCGCCACGGTCCTGGTCTACAGCGACGACTCCAACACCCGCGAGCAGGTCAGGCTGGCGGCGGGACGCAGGCCGGCCGCCGACGTTCCGCCGGTGCGGTTCGTCGAGTGCGCGACCCTGCCCGCCGTCCTCAAGGCCCTTGACGAGGGTGGGATCGACGTCTGTGTCCTGGACGGCGAGACGGTCCCGGCGGGCGGTATGGGCGTGTGCCGTCAGATCAAGGACGAGATCTTCGACTGCCCGCCGGTGCTGCTGCTGATCGGCCGCCCGCAGGACGCCTGGCTGGCCACCTGGAGCCGCGCGGAGGCCGCGGTGACGCTTCCGGTGGACCCGGTGGAGTTCGCCGCCTCACTGGCGGCCCTGCTGCGCAGCCGGCTCTCCATCGAGGCCTGACCAGGGGAGGGCGGGTCATACCCGGGGGCGCAGGCGGGCGGACACCTCGGTGACGTTGCCTTCCGCCGCGTCGGAGCCGGCGACCAGGGCGCTGCCCTTGCGCCACTTGTCCCAGGACAGGTTCCAGTCGCCGAAGCCGTTACCGAACGTGTCCATCATGTCGCCGTAGCTGTTGACGACCTTGACGATGTCACCCTCCCGAACGGTCTTGTAGAACCATTCGGCGTCCTCCATGGACATCCCGGTGCAGCCGTGGCTGACGTTCGCCGAACCCTGTGACCCGACCGACCAGGGCGCCGCGTGGACGTATTCGCCGCTCCACGTCACCCGGGTCGCGTAGTAGACGGGCAGGTCGTAGGACTCGGAGCTGCCCTCGGCGATGCCGATGCTGGTGCTCCGCATCCGTACGAAGTACTCCTTGCCCAGCACGACCTTGATGCCGTTGCGCGTGTCGAAGCCGGGCTTGCCGGTGGTGACCGGCATGGTCTTGATCACTTCTCCGTTGCGCATCACCGTCATGGTGTGCGACCCGGCGTCGGTGACGGCTTCGAGGCGGTCACCTATGGTGATCTTCAGCGGCTTGGAGCGGCCTCCGTAGAGCTTGCCCGCGACCTTGACGCCCTGGAGGTTGCTGGTGGCGTTCACGGTGGCGCCGGAGGGCCAGTACTCCCTCGGGCGGTAGTGCAGGGTCTTGTCGTCGACCCAGTGCCAGGAACCCTCCACTGCGGGCTTCGAGCCGACCTTCAGGGCGCGTTCGACGACCGCCCTGCCCTTGCCGTCGCCGACGGCAAGGCTGAGCTTGGCCGTGATGGGCTGGCCCACGCCGTACGTGCCGGCCTTGGGGCCGAACTCGGCGGTGAGGAAGCGCTTGGCGGGCTCCGTCTCGAAGAGCATCGTGCGCAGCCCGGGAGCACCTTCGTCGTCCTCCGTGGAGACCCGGACGGTGTACTTCGCGCCGGCGGCGAGCGGGGCGGTGGAGCGCCAGCGGACGCCGTCCGCGGCGAGTTCGCCGGCGAGGTAGTGGCCCGCTTCGTCCATGACGGTGACGTCCGTTATCCGGCCGCCGTCGCCGGTGGAGGTGACTTCCAGGGGCTTCTCGGGGTCCACCTTCGAGTCTGACCCGGCGTTGAAACTCACCTGCCGCGCCGCGTCGTACGGCGCGGCGGACAGGGGGTGCCGGTCCGGTTCGCCGCACGCGGTCGCGACCACACCGAGGGAGACGACCAGCGCGATACAGCTGACGGCACGGATACGAGGCGTGTGGTTCATGAGCACACGCTATGAAGGATCGTCAGTCGCGGCGCGCCGGATGACTCCGAACGAGTGGGCCCGGATCACCTCACTGGAGTGAGGTGATCCGGGCCCGTCCCGTGTGTCTCAGGTGGTGCTACTGGTTCTGGCTCTCACCGCGGTAGTACTCGAACACCCAGCCGAAGAGGCCGACCAGGATCACCGGCAGGGAGAAGTACAGCAGCCACCAGCCGAGCGCCACGCCGAGGAAGGCGAGCGCGCCGCCGATGCCCAGCGCGAGCGGCTGCCAGCTGTGCGGGGAGAAGAACCCCACCTCGCCGGCCTCGTCGGCCACGTCGGCTTCCTTGTTGTCCTGGGCCATGGCGTCCACCCGCCGGGCCGTGAAGGCCAGGTAGTAGCCGATCATGACGCTCAGGCCGAAGGCCAGGAAGAGCGCGGTGGTACCGGCAGGCTCCTTCGACCAGACGCCGTACAGGATGGCGACGGCCAGGATGAAGACGCTCAGCCAGAGGAACATCTTGCCCTGGATCTTCACTTGCTCTCCTCCTTGCCGACGGCCGCCACCGGAGCACCGTGGCCGCCGTCCTCGAGCTGGTCGAGAGCCGCGATCTCCGGGTGGTGCAGGTCGAACGCGGGCGATTCACTGCGGATGCGCGGCAGAGTGAGGAAGTTGTGCCGCGGCGGCGGGCAGGAGGTCGCCCACTCGAGCGAGCGGCCGTAGCCCCACGGGTCGTCGACCTCGATCTTCTTGCCGTACTTCGCCGTCTTCCAGACGTTGTACATGAAGGGGAGCATCGACAGGCCCAGCACGAACGACGCGATCGTCGAGATCGTGTTCAGGGCGGTGAAGCCGTCGGCCGCGAGGTAGTCCGCGTACCGGCGGGGCATGCCCTCGGCGCCCAGCCAGTGCTGCACCAGGAACGTGCCGTGGAAGCCGATGAACAGCGTCCAGAACGTGATCTTGCCGAGCCGCTCGTCCAGCATCTTGCCCGTGAACTTCGGCCACCAGTAGTGGAATCCGGCGAACATCGCGAACACCACGGTGCCGAAGACGACGTAGTGGAAGTGCGCGACGACGAAGTACGAGTCGGAGACGTGGAAGTCCAGCGGCGGCGACGCGAGGATGACACCGGTCAGGCCACCGAAGGTGAAGGTGACCAGGAAGCCGATGGTCCACAGCATCGGTGTCTCGAAGGACAACGACCCCTTCCACATCGTGCCGATCCAGTTGAAGAACTTCACACCGGTCGGTACCGCGATGAGGAACGTCATGAACGAGAAGAACGGCAACAGCACGCCGCCTGTGACGTACATGTGGTGGGCCCACACCGTCACGGACAGACCGGCGATCGCGATCGTCGCACCGATGAGACCGATGTAACCGAACATCGGCTTACGGGAGAAGACCGGAATGATCTCCGAGACGATGCCGAAGAACGGCAGGGCGATGATGTACACCTCGGGGTGCCCGAAGAACCAGAAGAGGTGCTGCCACAGCAACGCGCCGCCGTTGGAGGCGTCGAAGATGTGGGCGCCGAACTTGCGGTCCGCCTCGAGGGCGAACAGCGCTGCCGCGAGGACCGGGAAGGCGAGCAGGACCAGCACACCGGTCAGCAGCACGTTCCAGGTGAAGATCGGCATCCGGAACATCGTCATGCCGGGAGCGCGCATGCAGATGATCGTGGTGATGAAGTTGACCGAACCGAGGATCGTGCCGAAGCCGGAGAAGGCCAGACCCATGATCCACATGTCGGCGCCGACACCCGGCGAACGGACCGCGTCCGACAGCGGGGCGTAGGCGAACCAGCCGAAGTCGGCCGCACCCTGCGGGGTGAGGAAGCCGGCCACCGCGATCAGCGAGCCGAAGAGGTACAGCCAGTACGCGAACATGTTCAGACGCGGGAAGGCCACGTCCGGCGCGCCGATCTGCAGCGGCATGATCCAGTTCGCGAAACCGGCGAACAGCGGCGTCGCGAACATCAGCAGCATGATCGTGCCGTGCATCGTGAACGCCTGGTTGAACTGCTCGTTCGACATGATCTGCGTGCCCGGCCGGGCCAGCTCGGCGCGCATGAAGAGCGCCATCAGGCCACCGATGCAGAAGAACACGAACGAGGTGACGAGGTAGAGCGTGCCGATCGTCTTGTGGTCGGTGGTCGTCAGCCACTTCACGACGACATTGCCGGGCTGCTTGCGCCGTACCGGCAGCTCGTTCTCGTACGAGTCTTCGTCCGCCACGGCGGCACCCTGGGATTCGTTGAGGATGCTCACAGTTGGTTCTTCTCCGCATTCCTGGCCGGGTCCGTCTGCTCGATGCCAGACGGGATGAAGCCGGTCTGCCCCTTCTCGGCAAGCTCCTTCAGATGCTGCTGGTAGCGCTCCGGGGAGACGACCTTGACGTTGAAGAGCATCCGCGAATGGTCGACGCCGCAGAGCTCGGCGCACTTGCCCATGAAGGTGCCCTCGCGGTTCGGGGTCACCTCGAAGACATTGGTGTGGCCGGGGATGACGTCCTGCTTCATGAGGAAGGGGACCACCCAGAAGGAGTGGATGACGTCACGCGAGGTCAGGACGAACCGGACCTTCTCCCCCTTGGGCAGCCACAGCGTGGGGCCCGGGTTGCCGTTCTGCGGGTTCCGGGTGCCGGGAATACCGGCGTCGTAGACGCCCTCCGCACCCGCCGGGAAGTCATCGGTGTACTTGTCCGGGATCGCGTTCAGTTCCTTGTCCGCGGCCGCGTCCCCGGTGGCCGGGTTCCCGTCCACGTCCTCGAGGTAGTTGAAGCCCCAGCTCCACTGGTAGCCGACCACGTTGATGGTGTGGGCGGGCTTGTCGGAGAGCTCGAGGAGCTTCGACTCGTCACGCGCGGTGAAGTAGAAGAAGACCGACACGATGATGATCGGAACCACGGTGTACAACGCCTCTATCGGCATGTTGTACCGGGTCTGCGGAGGGATCTCCACCTTGGTGCGGCTGCGCCGGTGGAAGAACACGCTCCACAGGATCAGGCCCCACACCAGCACGCCCGTGGCGAGCGCAGCCGCCCACGAGCCCTGCCAGAGGGAGAGGATCCGCGGCGCCTCCTCCGTGACGGGGGTGGGCATTCCAAGGCGGGGAAAATCCTCCCAGTTGTATGAGCAACCGGAGGCGGTAGCCAGGATCAGGCCCGCAGTCAGCACCTGCGGCAGCTTCCGCCGCATCGGGCGCCGCGACGAGCGGTCGGAGCCGTTGGGACTCACGTAGCGCCTTCCCGAGAGTCTCGGCCCGCGCGGCCGGGCTGCGGCCGTCTCGCTGGTCGGTCGCCGGCCCTGACGCGGGCAGGGGTTTGGATGTTTATGCGGACCAAACCCTACTGGACGCTATTTGGGGTCGCGCGGGGAGGGTGCCCAACGCGCCGTCCGGCACCCCGAAGGGGTGTCTGCTCCCTTCGGGGGAGGTGCGGAGCGCCCCGGAATGCCCGATTCCGGCAGGCAACTGACGCTCCGTGTCCTGGCCGGGGTTAGCGTGATGACGTGCCCTATTTCGACGCCGCCTCCGCCGCTCCCCTGCACCCCGTCGCCCGCCAGGCTCTGCAGGCCTCCCTCGACGAGGGCTGGGCCGACCCCGCCCGGCTGTACCGCGAGGGCCGCCGCGCCCGGCTGCTCCTCGACGCCGCCAGGGAGGCCGCGGCGGACGCCGTCGGCTGCCGCCCCGACGAGCTCGTGTTCACTCCTTCGGGGACGCAGGCGATCCACGCCGGCGTCTCGGGGGCGCTCGCGGGGCGTCGGCGTGTCGGCCGGCGGCTCGTCGTCTCCGCCGTCGAACACTCCGCCGTGCTCCACGCGGCCGAGGCATGGGAGGCCGCCGGCGGTTCGGTGACGGAGGTCGGCGTCGACCGGCACGGAGCGGTCGCACCGGAGGCCTACACCGCCGAACTCGGCGAGGCCACCGCCCTGGCCTGCCTGCAGTCCGCCAACCACGAGGTCGGCACCGAGCAGCCCGTGCGGGAAGTGGCCGAGGCGTGCCGCTCCCTGGGCGTGCCGCTCCTGGTGGACGCGGCGCAGTCGCTCGCCTGGGGGCCCGTGGAAGGGGACTGGTCGCTGCTCACCGCGAGTGCGCACAAATGGGGCGGCCCGTCGGGTGTCGGGCTGCTCGCCGTACGCAAGGGCGTCCGGTTCGCCCCGCAAGGCCCCGCCGACGAGCGGGAGTCGGGCCGGTCCGCCGGCTTCCAGAACATCCCGGCGATCGTTGCGGCGGCCGCCTCGCTCCGGGCCGTACGCGCGGAGGCGGCGGCCGAGTCGGCCCGGCTGCGGGCCCTGGTGGACCGGATCCGCGCGCGGGTGCCGGAACTGGTGCCCGACGTGGAGGTGGTCGGCGATCCGGTGCGGAGGCTGCCGCACGTCGTGACGTTCTCCTGTCTCTATGTCGACGGCGAGACCCTGCTGCACGAACTGGACCGGGCGGGCTTCTCCGTCTCCTCCGGCTCGTCGTGCACGAGCAGCACGCTGATCCCGAGCCATGTGCTGAGGGCGATGGGCGTCCTGTCGGAGGGCAACGTACGGGTGTCGCTGGCGCCGTTCGACACCTCGGAGGAGGACGTGGACCGCTTCCTGGGGGTGCTGCCGGAGCTGGTGGCGGGGGTACGGGAGCGGTTCGGCGCGCCGGCGCCTGCGACTGCGGCCGCGGCGCGGCCGGGGGCGTCCTCCTCGTCCGAGCCTCCGGAGGCGTCCGAGTCCCTGGTGCTGGACACCCTCGGGCGGCGGTGCCCGATCCCGGTGATCGAGCTGGCGAAGGTCATCGGCGAGGTCCCGGTCGGCCGCACTGTGACGGTGCTCTCCGACGACGAGGCGGCCCGACTGGACATCCCCGCCTGGTGCGGGATGCGGGGGCAGGAGTACGTGGGGGAACGGGGGGCGGAGGTGGGGGTGGCGTACGTGGTCCGGCGCCTGAGCTGACGTTCGCGGCAGACGTGTTCCCTCCCCGCCGACTTCCCGCCGCACCCGGTACCGCGCTTCGCGTGGCGTTTCGGGGACCCCCCTGCGCCTGGAGGTGTGAGGAGGCCCGGCCGGACTCTCGTGCCTCGGAGGTCGGCAGGGCTGCAGCTGCCAGGCACCTTGTGCCCGCCCGGCGGAGCCAGGGCCGGCGGGCCGGAGGCCGCCGGCAAGGCGGGACCCGCCGACGGGCTGATTGCCGCGCAGCGGCATGTCAGCCCGTCCGGGGGCGCATGTCCCACGGCCGCCAGGCCGTAGGAGCCCCAGGGCACCGCGCGAAGCGCGGTACCGGGTCCGGGGCCGGCCCGGACACGCGGCGGGGCCGCACGTCGGGACAGCGGGGAGGGGGCCGGCCCCGCCGCGAGGCGGGGCCCGGCGCGTCAGGAGAGGTGCTCGCGGACCTCCGCCGCCGCCTCGTCCCCGTACGCCTTCGTGAAGCGCTCCATGAAGTGCGCCCGCCGCAGGGTGTACTCCTGTGTGCCGAGCGTCTCGATCACCAGCGTCGCCAGCATGCAGCCCACCTGAGCCGCACGCTCCAGGTCCACGCCCCACGAGAGGCCCGAGAGGAAACCCGCGCGGAACGCGTCGCCGACGCCCGTGGGGTCGACCTTGGCCTCCTCGTCGGGGCAGCCGACCTCGATCGGGTCCGCGTCCGCGGTCTCGATGCGGACGCCGCGCGAGCCGAGGGTGGTGACCCGGTGGCCGACCTTGCCGAGGATCTCCTCGTCGGTCCAGCCGGTCTTGGACTCGATGAGGCCCTTCTCGTACTCGTTGGAGAAGAGGTACGCCGCGCCGTCCAGCAGTATCCGGATCTCGTCGCCGCTCATCCGGGCGATCTGCTGCGAGAAGTCCGCGGCGAACGGGATGCCCCGCGAGCGGCACTCCTCGGTGTGGCGCAGCATCGCCTCCGGGTCGTCCGCGCCGATCAGAACGAGGTCGAGGCCGCCGACGCGGTCCGCCACCGACTTGAGTTCGATCTGGCGGGCCTCGCTCATCGCCCCGGTGTAGAAGGAGCCGATCTGGTTGTGGTCGGAGTCGGTGGTGCACACGAAGCGGGCGGTGTGCAGGACCTCCGAGATACGGACGGACGCGGTGTCGACGCCGTGGCGGTCGAGCCAGGCGCGGTACTCGTCGAAGTCCGAGCCCGCCGCGCCGACGAGGATCGGGCCGGTGCCGAGCTGCCCCATGCCGAAGCAGATGTTCGCCCCGACACCGCCTCTGCGCACGTCGAGCGTGTCGACGAGGAAGGAGAGGGAGACCGTGTGCAGCTGGTCCGCGACCAACTGGTCGGCGAAGCGGCCGGGGAAGGTCATGAGATGGTCGGTGGCGATGGAGCCGGTGACTGCGATACGCACGGTGAGGCGCTCCTGAGGCGGGCTGGCAGTGACAGTCCACGCTACCGGGCCCCGAACCCGGCCACGTGCGGAAACTACCCGATAGTAGGGCTTTTTTCCTGGACTCCCAGGTGCATACGGTGCGGCTATGACCAAGTACACGGCGGCGCTCGAGCCGAGGCCGCAGCGGGACCCGCGGGAGTCCGAGATCAGTCTGGCCCAGCTGCGCGGCGACTGCGCCCGGATGGCACCACACTGGGTCGTACCGGCGGCTGCGGCGCCCGCGCCCGTGCACCCGTCCCTCATCCACGGTGTCGTGGTGCCGTCCGCGTCCGCGCGGCTGGTGGACGCGATGTCGGAGTACGGCGACTGACACCGCCCGGCCCCGCAGCGGCTCCGGCACCGGCGGCCGGCTCCGGGGACGAGGTGAAGGGAACCACGTGCTCCCCCGCTCCGTCCCACACGTGTCCTCCGCAGCAGGAGGCGCGAGACAAGGAGCGATGCGGTGAGCAGCACGGAGAACACGCAGGAGAGTCCCCGCCGTCGGCGTTCCCCGCTGGTCGTCGCCTCTGTGGCGGCCGCGGTGCTGGTCGCCGGCGGTGGCGGTGCGTACTTCGCGACCGCCGGCTCCGAGGGCGCGGACGCCACGGACGCCAAGAGCGGTGCCGCCGGAGCGAAGAATCCTCCGCCGTTGGCCCTGGACCTCGGCGGAAGCGGTAGCAGGAGCGGGATCGCGCCAGGTGAGCCCGACCCGTCCGGAGGCGGCGTCGTCTACAGCGCGAAGGGCGATCTGCCGGAGGGGCCCGGCCGCGCGGCCGTGCACCGGGCGACGGGGAACGTCACGGAGGCGGAGGTGTCCCGGCTGGCGAAGGCGCTCGGCCTGCCGGGGGCACCGCGTCTGGAGGGACCGGCCTGGAAGATCGGGCCGACCAAGGACGGCCAGGGGCCGACGCTCCAGGTGAACAAGGAAGCCCCGGGCACCTGGACGTTCGCCCGCTTCGCTTCGCCGGGCGGGGACAACTGCCTGAAGGGCAAGGCCTGCCCTCGGGCGGCTCGGCGGGCGAGGACGGCAAGCCGGTGAGCGAGTCCGAGGCGAAGAAGGCCGCGGCGCCGGTGCTGCGGGCCGTGGGCCAGGGCGAGGCCGCGCTGAACGCGGGCCAGCTGATGGGCGCGGTGCGCGTCGTGAATGCCGATCCGGTGGTGGGCGGCCTGCCGACGTACGGCTGGACGACGGGTGTCCAGGTGGGTGCGGACGGCACTGTGGTCGGCGGAAGCGGGCAGCTGAAGAAGCCCGCGAAGAGCGACACGTACCCGGTGGTCTCCGCCGAGGACGCGGTCGATCAGCTGAACAAGGCGGGCAAGGACAGCGGACGCGTCGGCATCGGCGGGTGCGCCACCCCCGTCCCGCACGAGGGCGAGATCAAGCCGGACGCGCCCTGTGAGCCCGACAGCACCACCGCGGGGCCGGAGCGGCTGACGATCGGCAAGGCCGTCTTCGGGCTCTCGGCGCAGTATGTGGACGGGCGGCAGGCACTGGTGCCGTCGTGGCTGTTCGAGGTGGCGGCGAAGGACTGGGAGCGGCCGTTCACGGTGACGCACACCGCTGTGGAGGAGCGTTTCCTCAAGAGCGCCGAGCCGCCGGCGCACGACATCGCTCCGGCGGATCCGTCGAAGGACCCGGCCGACCAGGGTCCGGCCCAGATCTCGTACAGCGTGCAGGGGCGGACCCTGACCGTCACCTTCTGGGGCGGCGTGTGCAGCAACTACGAGGCGAAGGCGACCGAGAGCGGTGACCAGGTGAAGGTCCGGATCGTGGAGACGAACCCGGACCCCGAGCGGGTCTGCATCATGCTGGCCAAGGAGCTCAAGGCGTCCGTGACGCTGGACGAGCCGCTGGACGGCCGGAAGGTCGTCGACGCGAACACCGGCAAGCCACTCCCGCGCAAGGGCTGACGCCCCTCGTGCCACATGCCGAAGGCGGCGGACCCGGGACCGGGTCCGCCGCCTTCGGCATGAGCAGCCGGACTCTTAGCTGAACGAGTCGCCGCAGGCGCAGGAACCCGTGGCGTTCGGGTTGTCGATCGTGAAGCCCTGCTTCTCGATGGTGTCGACGAAGTCGATGGAGGCGCCGCCCAGGTACGGGGCGCTCATACGGTCGGTGACGACCTTGACACCGTCGAAGTCCTTCACGACGTCGCCGTCGAGGGACCGCTCGTCGAAGAACAGCTGGTAACGCAGGCCGGAGCAGCCGCCGGGCTGAACCGCGACGCGCAGCGCCAGGTCCTCCCGGCCTTCCTGGTCCAGCAGGGCCTTGACCTTGGCCGCGGCGGCGTCGGACAGGAGGATGCCGTCGCTCACGGTGGTGGTCTCGTCCGATACGGACATCTGCTTCTCTCCCGGGTTGTGCGGACTGCTTGCCGACGGTGCAACCGGCATGGCCCTGGATTCATTCCGGACCGCTCGTCTGTCCCCTTCATGCTCGCACACCCGGCCATGGAGAAGCACCGGCCTGGGGACGGGGTGTGCGTCACCCTGGGGACAGGGGGGTGCGTCACATCGACACTATGGCCATCGTCAAAGTGACGTGAAGCGGTTATGATAGATAGCGTCAAATAGACGAAAAGCGCTCTGCCAGACGAAGAAAGGGTGCGTGTTCGTGACCACCGCCCAGACCAGCCCCGAGCTCGACGTGTCGCCGACTCCGCTCGCACTGCTGCTGCTCGGCCGCGAGGCCGACCCTCGCAGCGAGCGTGGCGTGGAGTGCCCGGGCGACCTGCCCTCGCCGTCCGACCCGGACCTGGTGGAGCGCGCCCGCGCGGCCAAGGAGAAGCTCGGCGAAAAGGTCTTCGTCCTCGGCCACCACTACCAGCGCGACGAGGTCATCCAGTTCGCCGACGTCACCGGTGACTCGTTCAAGCTGGCGAAGGACGCCGCGGCCCGGCCGGAGGCCGAGTACATCGTCTTCTGCGGTGTGCACTTCATGGCCGAGTCCGCCGACATCCTCACCTCCGACGACCAGAAGGTCGTGCTGCCCGACCTCGCGGCCGGCTGCTCGATGGCCGACATGGCCACCGCCGAGCAGGTCGCCGAATGCTGGGACGTACTGACGGAGGCCGGCGTCGCCGAGCAGGTCGTACCTGTCTCCTACATGAACTCCTCCGCGGACATCAAGGCCTTCACGGGCAAGCACGGCGGCACGATCTGTACGTCGTCGAACGCCAAGCGCGCGCTGGACTGGGCCTTCGAGCAGGGTGAGAAGGTCCTCTTCCTCCCGGACCAGCACCTCGGCCGCAACACCGCCGTCCGGGACATGGGGATGTCGCTCGAGGACTGCGTGCTCTACAACCCGCACAAGCCCAACGGCGGTCTGACGGCGGAGGAACTGCGCGCCGCCAAGATGATCCTGTGGCGCGGTCACTGCTCCGTGCACGGCCGGTTCTCTCTGGACTCCGTCAACGACGTGCGTGAGCGCATCCCGGGTGTCAACGTCCTGGTGCACCCCGAGTGCAAGCACGAGGTGGTCGCCGCCGCCGACTACGTGGGCTCGACGGAGTACATCATCAACATGCTCGAGGCGGCCCCGGCCGGCTCGAAGTGGGCGATCGGCACCGAGCTGAACCTGGTCCGGCGCCTGGCGAACCGCTTCGCGGACCAGGGCAAGGAGATCGTCTTCCTGGACAAGACGGTCTGCTTCTGCTCGACGATGAACCGCATCGACCTGCCCCACCTGGTGTGGGCCCTGGAGTCGCTGGCCGAGGGGAACCTGGTCAACCGCATCGAGGTCGACAAGGAGACGGAGAGCTTCGCGAAGCTCGCGCTGGAGCGGATGCTGGCGCTGCCGTAGCCGCCGCCGTACATGCGTGAAGGGGCGTCCCGCCGCGGCGGGACGCCCCTTCACGCATGCGGTCAGTGCCCGCTCAGGACAACGACCAGGGGCCCCGCAGCCGGTCGGCTGCGGGGCCCCTGGTGTGTGCAGGAACCGGCGGAGACTAGGCGTTCGACGGCTCCAGGGACGTCTCGTCCGTCTCCGCGGGCTTCGCGGCCTCCCGCTTCGCCGCACGCTTGGCGCGGCGGCGCTCCTTGCGGAGCTCCACCATCGCGTACAGCGTCGGCACCAGCAGCAGGGTCAGCAGCGTCGACGTGATCAGACCGCCGATCACCACCACTGCCAGCGGCTTGGCGATGAAGCCGCCCTCGCCCGTGACACCGAGCGCCATCGGCAGCAACGCGAAGATCGTCGCCAGGGCCGTCATGAGGATCGGGCGCAGCCGGTGCCGGCCGCCCTCGACGACCGCCTCGACCACGCCGAGGCCCTGGGCCCGGTACTGGTTGATCAGGTCGATCAGCACGATCGCGTTGGTGACCACGATGCCGATGAGCATCAGCATGCCGATCATCGCGGGCACGCCCATCGGCGTGCCCGTCGCGACAAGCAGGCCGATCGCGCCGGTCGCGGCGAACGGGATGGAGACCAGCAGGATCAGCGGCTGGATCAGCGACCGGAACGTCGCCACCAGCAGCATGAAGACGATCGCGATCGCCGCCAGCATCGCCAGACCGAGGTTCAAGAACGCCTCCTCCTGGTCCTCCGACACGCCGCCGATGGAGGCGGTCGCGCCCTCGGGCAGGTCCAGCGCGTTGATCTTCGACTGGAGCGCGGTGCTCACCGCACCGGTGTTGTCGCCGGTCGGCTTCGCCGTGATCGTCGCGGCCCGCGATCCGTCGATCCGGGTCATCGAGGCCGGACCGGGAACCAGCTTCACCTCGGCGATGTCACCGAGCTTCACCGGGCCGAGCGGCAGCGCCTTCAGTTCGTCCATCGTCTTCGCCGGCCTGGCGGAGGTGATGACGATGTCCCGCTCGGTGTCGGCCAGGATCGCCTTGCCCGACGGGGTGCCGCGGACGGCCTGGCCGACGGCCATGCCCAGCGTGGCGTCGGTGAAGCCGGCGTCGGCCGCCTTCGGCGTGGCCTTGACGGAGATACGCGGTACGGACTGGGCCAGGTCGCTCTGGACGTCGGTCACGTCATCGAGCTTCGCGACCTCTGCCCTTACCGCCTCCGACGCCTTCTGGAGGGTGTCGGAGTCGGACGCCTTCACCACGACGCTCAGGTCCTGGCTGCCGAAGCCGTCACCGGCGGCGATGGTCGTGTCGCCGACGCCGTCGAGCTTGCCGAGCTCCTCGTCGAGGTGGTCGCGGACCTTCTCGTACGACGCCGAGTCCTTCAGCGTCAGCTGGTACGAGGCCTGGTTGGCGCCGGTACCACCGCCGAAGGCCGCCATGAAGCCGGAGGAGCCGACGGTGACCTGGTAGTCCTTGATCTCGTCGACGCCGGCGAGGATCTGCTCGACCTTCTTGGCGGAGGCGTCGGCCGCCTCGAGGCTGGTGCCGGGCGGCAGTTCCTGCTTGACGGACATGACCTCCTGCTCGCCCTGGTCGAAGAAGTTCGTCTTGAGCAGTCCGGCCATGCCGAAGGTGCCGAACAGCACCACGACCGCCAGGGCGACACTCGTCAGGCGGCGGCGGGTCGCGAAGCGCAGCACGGGGACGTACATCCGCTGGAGCCGGCTCCGCGCCTCCTTCTCCTCCGCCTTTCGCCGGGCCTCCTCCGGGTCCAGGCCCTGCACGGCCTTGGGGGCGCGCAGGAACCAGTACGAGAGGACGGGGACGACGGTCAGCGAGACGAGCAGCGACGCCAGCAGCGCGGCGGTGACGGTCAGCGAGAACGAACCGAACAGTTCGCCGACCATGCCGCCGACGAGACCGATCGGCAGGAACACCGCGACGGTGGTCAGCGTGGAGGACGTGACGGCGCCCGCCACCTCCTTCACCGCGGTGATGATGGCGCTCTGCCGCTCCTCGCCGTACCCGAGGTGACGCTTGATGTTCTCCAGGACCACGATCGAGTCGTCGACGACCCGGCCGATGGCGATGGTCAGCGCGCCGAGGGTGAGCATGTTGAGCGACAGGTCACGGGTCCACAGCACGATCAGCGCCAGGACGACGGACAGCGGGATGGACACCGCCGTGACCAGCGTCGAGCGCAGCGACGCGAGGAAGACCAGGATCACGATGACCGCGAAGACCAGGCCGAGCGCGCCCTCGGTGGTCAGGCCGGAGATCGACTTGGAGACCGCCGGGCCCTGGTCGGAGACGACGGTCAGCTCCGCGCCCGCGCCGAGGTCGTTGCGGAGGCCCGGCAGCTTGTCCTGGACCGCTTCCGAGATGGCGACGGCGCTGCCGTCGTTGTCCATGGTGGCCAGCACGGCGAGGCTGGGCCTGCCGTTCGTACGGGTCAGGGAGACCCGGCTCGCCTCCGTCTGCTCGACGGTCGCGATGTCACCGAGGCGTACGGGCTTGCCCTTCGTGCCCTGCGCCGGCACGATCCGCAGGTCCTCGATCTGCTGCAGGCTGGTGAAGCCGCCGCCGACCTGGACCGTGCGGCTCTTGCCGTCCTCGGAGAACGACCCGGCGGGCATCGTCGCGCCGCCCGTCCTGAGCGCCTCGGAGAGCGCCATGGTGTTCAGGCCCGCGGCGGCAAGCTTGCGGTCGTCGGGGGTGACGGAGACCTGAAGGTCCTGGACGCCGTCGATCGAGACCTGGCCCACGCCCTCGATGTCCTCGATCGCCGGTACGACGGTCCGCTCCAACTGGTCGGCGAGTGCCTGCTGGTCCTTGTCCGAGGTGACGGCGAGCACGACGGTGGGGATGTCGTCCGTCGACCCGGCGATGACCTGCGGGTCCACTTCGTCCGGCAGTTGGGCGCGGGCCCGGTTCACGGCCTGCTGGACGTCGGCGACGAGTTGCTTGCCCCCGTCCCCGTACTCGAAGGTCGCCATGATGACGGCGCTGCCCTCGCTGGCCGTGGACGTGATGCCCTCGATGCCGTCGACGGCCTTGATGCTCGATTCGAGCGGCTCGACGACCTGCTTCTCGACGACGTCGGGCGACGCGCCCTGGTAGGGGGCGAGCACCGAGACCATCGGGAGCTCGATGGACGGCAGGAGCTGCTGCTTGAGCTGCGGGACGGCGATCGCACCGAAGACGATCGCGACGATGGACATCAGCCCTATCAGGGCCCGTTGCGACAGGCTGAATCTGGACAGCCAGGACATGGGGTCTCTCTTCTGTGGCTTGCGCGGGGACGGGCACAGAGGCCCGCCTATACCTTCGGCCACGAGGAGGGGCCGTTCCCTAGCCCCCAGGTCCCGTTCCTTACGCCGCGCATACCGCAGCTGGAGTAGCGCGTCCTCCGCCTCACTCCACCCTTGGACGTACCAGTCCCGACTCGTACGCGGTGACCACCAGCTGGGCGCGGTCGCGGGCGCCCAACTTGGCCATGGCGCGGTTCACGTGGGTCTTGACGGTGAGCGGGCTGACCTCGAGCCGGGTGGCGATCTCGTCGTTGGAGTGGCCGCCGGCCACCAGCACCAGCACCTCGCGCTCGCGGACGGTGAGCGCCGAGAGCCGCTCGGAGAAGTCCCCGGCGTGCCGGCCGTCGTCGTCCGCCGCTCCGCCCTGCGCGAGGAAGGTGGCGATGAGTCCCTTGGTCGCGGCCGGCGACAGCAGTGCCTCCCCGCGGCGGCGACCCGGATGGCGTTGAGGAGTTCGTCCGGCTCGGCGCCCTTGCCGAGGAAGCCGGAGGCGCCGGCCCGCAGCGACTGCACGACGTACTCGTCGACCTCGAAGGTCGTCAGCATGACGATCCGTACGTGCGACATCTCCGGGTCCGCGCTGATCTCGCGGGTGGCGGAGAGCCCGTCCGTACCGGGCATCCGGATGTCCATCAGGACCACGTCGGCCCGCTCGGAGCGGGCCAGCGCCACCGCCTCCGCGCCGTCGGCCGCCTCCCCGACGACCTCCATGTCCGGCTCGGAGTCCACCAGGACCCGGAACGCGCTGCGCAGCAGCGTCTGGTCGTCGGCGAGCAGCACCCTGATCGTCATCTGTCCTCCCCCGCGCGGGCGGCCCGCACCTTGAGCGGCAGTATCGCCTGCACCCGGAAGCCGCCTCCGTAGCGGGGTCCCGCGGTGAGGGTGCCGCCGAGGGCGGTGACCCGCTCCCGCATGCCGAGCAGGCCGTGACCGCCGCCGTCGGAGGGACCGGCCGCGTCGGCGGGGCCGTTGTCGATGACGGTCACCTCCAGCGTCGAGCCGACCCGCACGACGCTCACCTCGGCCTTGGCGTCCTTCCCCGCGTGCTTCTGCACATTGGTCAGCGCCTCCTGGATGATCCGGTACGCGGCCAGGTCGACGGCCGCCGGCGGCGCCTCCCCCTCGTCGGCGCGGGCGACCTCGACGGGGAGGCCGGCCTGACGGAACGTGGTGACCAGTTCGTCGAGGACCGCGAGACCGGGCGCGGGCGCGGTGGGCGCCTCCGGATCCCCGGACTGGCGGAGCAGCCCCACGGTGGCGCGCAGCTCGTTCAGCGCGGAGCGGCTCGCCTCCCGTACGTGCGCGAGCGCCTCCTTGGCCTGGTCCGGACGCTTGTCCATGACATGGGCGGCGACCCCGGCCTGCACATTGACCAGCGCGATGTGGTGCGCGACGACGTCGTGCAGATCGCGGGCGATCCGCAGCCGCTCCTCCGCGACCCGGCGCCCCGCCTCCTCCTCCCGCGTCCGCTCCGCGCGCTCCGCCCGCTCCCTTATGGCATCGACGAAGGCGCGCCGGCTGCGCACGGCGTCACCGGCTGCGGCCGCCATCCCGGTCCAGGCGAAGATGCCCAGGTTCTCCTGCGTGTACCAGGGGCTCGAGCCGAAGGCCATCGCGGCGGCGGTCAGCACGGTCATCGTCAGCAGGCCGACACGCCAGGTGGTCGGACGGTCGGTGCGGGAGGCGACGGTGTACAGGGCGATCACGGCGCTCATCGCGACGGGGGCGGCCGGGTCGCCCGCCACCAGTTCGACGACGGACACCGCGCCGGTGACCAGCAGCACGCCCATCGGCTCACGCCGCCGGAAGACGAGCGCGCAGGCGGCGACCAGCATCAGGACCGCGCTGCGGGCGTCGGGGGTGCGGGTGCCGAAGGTGGGGCCGTGCGGCCCGTTCGGATCGGCGAAGGAGCCGGCCACCATGCAGATCAACGCGGCCACGGCGAGGGCGCCGTCCAGCGCCAGCGGGTGCGCGCGCAGCCAGTTGCGGACGCGGTCGTACCGGGCGGCGAATGGGGTCACGTCAGGCAACGTTACGGCGTGGGAAGGGGGCGGCGGACCACGGTGACGGGGGTGACCGCTGCGCGGGGCCGTTCTCCTGCCCTCCCCCGACAGCCTGGCGGCCGAGGGGGCAACCCCCACGTTCCGAACCGGGGGCTCCGCACCCCGGGCCCCCGTACCGACAAGCGCCGGCGAGGCTGACAGAGTCGGCCTCGCCGGCGCTTGTAGTGGAGCAGGGGCGCGCGTGTTGGAGTGCGGGCGCGGGCGCCGGCCTCTACGCCACCGGCGGGATCAGGCCGTTTTCGCCGAGGAGCTCACGGACCTCCTCCAGCGTCGCGTCCGGCGCGGGGAGAATCAGTTCGGAGGGTTCGAGAGAGGCGTCGGGCAGTGGCTCCCCCAGCTCCCGGACCTTCTCGAGCAGCGCGTGCAGGGTCCGGCGGAAGCCGGCCCCGTCGCCGCTCTCCATCTCCGCGAGCAGTTCGTCGTCGAGCTTGTCGAGCTCGGCGAAGTGGCTCTCCGCCACCTCCACCTGGCCCTCCCCATGATCCGTACGATCATGACGAGTCCTTACTCTCCGTACTGATCCGGACTGACGGTCACTGCTTGTCGAACTTGTGCGGGCTGCTCTGCTGCTGCGTGGCGTCCTGCGAACCGGCCGCGCCGCCTTCGATCGCCTGCTTCGACGCCGGGCCACCGGCCAGTTCCGCCTTCATCCGCTGGAGCTCGAGCTCGACGTCCGTGCCGCCGGACAGGCGGTCCAGCTCGGCCTGGATGTCGTCCTTCGCCAGCCCCGACTGGTCGTCGAGGGCGCCGGAGGCGAGCAGTTCGTCGATCGCCCCGGCCCGCGCCTGGAGCTGGGCGGTCTTGTCCTCGGCGCGCTGGATCGCGACGCCGACGTCGCTCATCTCCTCCGAGATGCCGGAGAACGACTCCGCGATCCGGGTCTGCGCCTGCGCCGCGGTGTAGGTGGCCTTGATGGTCTCCTTCTTGGTGCGGAAGGCGTCGACCTTGGCCTGGAGCCGCTGCGCGGCGAGCGTCAGCTTCTCCTCCTCGCCCTGGAGGGTCTGGTGCTGGGTCTCGAGGTCGGTGACCTGCTGCTGCAGCGCGGCACGGCGGGACAGTGCCTCGCGGGCCAGGTCCTCACGGCCGAGGGCAAGCGCCTTGCGGCCCTGGTCCTCGAGCTTCGAGGACTGTCCCTGGAGCTGGTTCAGCTGCAGCTCGAGGCGCTTGCGGGAGGTCGCCACGTCGGCGACTCCGCGGCGGACCTTCTGAAGCAGCTCCAGCTGCTTCTGGTACGAGTAATCGAGGGTCTCGCGCGGATCCTCGGCCCGGTCGAGGGCCTTGTTCGCCTTCGCGCGGAAGATCATCCCCATACGCTTCATGACACCGCTCATGGGCTTCGCGCGCCCCCTTCTGACGGACTACGGCTTCAGCACTCCAACAGAACCCACAGTACGGGCCCTGCATCCATTACCGCACTGTTCGAGCGCGGATGCGCTCATCCCCAAGGACGACTGCGTACGGCTCCGATCCGGCGCAAGGAGTAGGTGGCCGTCAGGGGAGCTGTGCCCGCCGTCCCGTTCTGTCCCTTACGGACGCACGCCGTTGCGGGATCGTTCCCCACCGGGGTGGGGTCCATGCCCCGCAACCCGTACCCTTGGGTTTTGTGTTCCGTAGCCGTTCCAAGGAAGAGAAGGCCCCCACCGGCAAGGTGACGGCGGACCTCTCCAAGCAGCCCCGCGACCCCGAGGCCCCCAAGGGCCGCCCGACGCCTAAGCGCAGTGAGGCACAGGGCCAGCGCCGTCGTGCCTCCAGTGGTGCGCCGCAGGACCGCAAGGAGGCGATGAAGCGCCAGCGTGAAGCCCGCCGTGCCGACATGGCCAGGCAGCGGGAGGCTCTCGCCAGCGGCGACGAGCGTTACCTGCCGGCCCGCGACAAGGGCCCGGTGCGGCGCTTCGTCCGCGACTTCGTCGACTCCCGTTTCTGCATCGCGGAGTTCTTCCTGCCGCTCGCGGTGGTGATCCTGGTGCTGAGCATGGTCCGGGTCGCCCAGCTGCAGAACATCGCGCTGCTGCTCTGGCTCGGCGTGATCGTGCTGATCGTCGTCGACTCGATCGGTCTGTCGATCCGTCTGAAGAAGCAGCTCCGCGAGCGCTTCCCGAACGAGCCGAAGCGCGGAGCCGTGGCCTACGGCCTGATGCGTACGCTCCAGATGCGGCGGCTGCGTCTGCCCAAGCCGCAGGTCAAGCGCGGAGAGCGGCCCTGAGCGCCGATTCGTCGCAGCCTGGCGGCTTCACGCCGGAGGCGTCCGCGAACTGGCTGGCCGGCGCAGGCGGTCTGCGCAACACCGTCCGCCAGGAGCTGGTGGCCCGGCAGCTCGAGGAACAGATAACGTCGCGGTATCCCGTCGGCCAGCGGCTGCGGGTGCTCGACGTCGGCATGGGCCAGGGCACCCAGGCCCTGCGCCTGGCACGCGCGGGGCACACGGTCACCGGCCTGGAGTCGGACGCCGTGATGCTGAAGGCCGCCCGTGAGGCACTGGCGGGCGAGCCCGCCGGTATCCGCGAGCGGGTCCGGCTCGTGGAGGGCGACGGCCGGGACACCGGCGTGCACTTCCTGCCGGGCAGCTTCGACGTGGTCCTCTGCCACGGCGTGCTGATGTACGTGGCGGAGCCGGACGGGTTGCTCGCCGGCCTGGCCCGGATGCTGGCGCCGGGCGGGCTGCTGTCCCTGCTCGTCCGCAACGGCGACGCGCTGGCCATGCGGCCCGGAGCGGCCGGGGACTGGCAGACGGCGCTGGACGCCTTCGACACGGACACCTACACCAACCGCCTCGGCCTGAAGGTGCGCGCCGACCGGCTCGCAGCCCTCACGGCGACTCTGGACGGCATCGCCGCGCCGCTGCACGCCTGGTACGGGGTGCGGATCTTCACGGACCACGTCGGCAACGACGTCGAACTCCCCGCCGCCGACGAGCTGCACCAAGTGCTGATGCTCGAGGAGCGCGCCGGACGCACCGACCCGTACCGCGGGGTGGCGGCGCTGCTGCACCTGTGCGGAGTACGGCGGATCTGACTCCCGGCGCCGCCCCCTGATCGGCGGCGCAACGCAGGCACCGGCCGGGCGGCCGTAGGGATACTCCGGGCATGGACGCATCTCCCCGCCCGGCCCCTCGAACCCTCCGGCAGGCGGCGCCCACGGTCGCCGTTCTCTGCGTGGCCGCCCTGACCGCCGCCTGTTCGCCGGCCGCCGGGCCCGAGCCGGTGTCCTCGACCCGGGCCGCCGCAGCCCCGGTCGCCGCGAGCGAGCTCGAGGACGACTACCGGGAAGTCATCGCGAACGTGCTGCCCTCCGTCGTCCAGATCGAGGCCGGGCAGGGCCTCGGCTCCGGCATCGTCTACGACGACAAGGGCCACATCGTCACCAACGCACATGTCGTGGGCAGGACGGAACGCTTCAAGGTCACCGTCGCCACCGGTGAGCAGCCGCTGACCGCGACGCTCGTCTCCGCCTTCCCCGAGCAGGACCTCGCCGTCGTCAAGCTCGACGAGGTCCCCCGGGCCTCCGGGCCGCCCGTTTCGGGGACTCCTCCGAGGTCGCGGTCGGCCAGATCGTCCTGGCCATGGGTTCACCGCTCGGGCTGTCCAGCAGCGTCACCCAGGGAATCGTCTCCGCCGTGGGCCGCACGGTCAGTGCGAGCAGCGAGGGCGGCGGGACCGGGGCGACCCTCGGCAACATGGTGCAGACCTCGGCGGCGATCAACCCCGGCAACAGCGGGGGCGCGCTCGTCAATCTGAGCAGCGAGGTCATCGGCATCCCGACGCTGGCCGCGTCCGACCCCGGCCTCGAAGGCAGCACCGCGCCAGGCATCGGATTCGCGATCCCGGTCTCCATGGTGCGGACGGTGGCGGACCAGATCATCAAGTACGGCGAGGTCAGGGACTCGGGCCGGGCCGCCCTCGGCATCACGGGCCGCACCGTCCTGGACGACGACTACCGCCCGTCGGGCGTCGCGGTCGTCTCCGTGTCCGGCGACGGCCCGGCGGCGAAGGCGGGGATCCGGGCGGGCGACATCATCACGAAGCTGGACGGCGCGGAGATCACGACGATCACGTCCCTGGCTGAGGCACTGGCGTCGGAACGACCGGGCGAGGAGGTTTCCGTGACGCTGGAACGAGGGGGGCGGGAGCGGGCGGTCACGGTCACGCTGGGCGAGATGTGACGGGGTCAGGGGGAACCCGGCGGCCCCGACGCCAGGGACCGGGCCCGGCCGAGGTTCGGAGCAGGCTCCGGGCCGGCCCCGGCCCGGAGCAGGCGCCGGGCCCGGTCCGGGAGCGTCATGCCCCCGGCCGGGCCCGGCCGAAGCGACGCCCCGCAGGGCGGGGCTCAGGACTCGTGGAGGCTCATGGGCCGTAGATCTTCGTGCCGTCCTCCGAGAGGACGACCTGGTCCGCCCCGCCCTCCTGGAGTTCCTTCCAGTGCTCGCCGATCCAGGATTCCGCGTCGCCCTGCGTCGTGAACTCCTCCGGCTCCACCGCCGGCTGGACCTCCGTACCGTCGGACTTCTCGAACCGCCACGTCCACGCCATGTGCGCCTCCCACGTCCCTAGGGCAAGCTGATCAGTTTGCTGCCCGCAGCGTAGCCGGGCGCGCACCGCTCGGGCGAGACGGCAGGATCGGAGGCGTGGAACTGACTCTGCTCGGCACCGGCGCTCCCGCCGGCCTCCCCCGGCCCGACTGCCCCTGCGCCGTGTGCGCCACCGCCCGCGGCCCGGAGGCGCGGGCGGCGACCGCGTTGCTCGTGGACGGGGCGCTGCTTCTGGATCTGACGCCGGGCGCCGCGCTCGCCGCGGCGCGGGCCGGGCATTCGCTCGTGGGCGTACGGCAGGTGCTGTTGACGCACCCTCATGACGGCCCGCCCCTGGATCTGCCGGCGGGGCTCCCGACGGCGGGGAGGGTGCCGGACGGGCGGGAGTT
Organism: Streptomyces sp. Tu 2975; assembly: GCF_009832925.1. Classification (GTDB taxonomy): domain Bacteria; phylum Actinomycetota; class Actinomycetes; order Streptomycetales; family Streptomycetaceae; genus Streptomyces. Next base: position 5,781,137 of record NZ_CP047140.1, on the reverse strand, counting down.
GACGCTGATCAGCGGGCACCGGGTGCGGGCCCTGCCGATGGACCACCCTGGCACGGGCTACGAGGTGACGTCCCCGGACGGCGATCGGCTGCTGTATCTGCCGCCGGGCGCCGCCCCCGCGGGGCTCGCGGAAGGGCTGGCGGCGTACGAGATGGTCGTGGCCGACGTCGTGGGCCGTCCGGATGCGATCGCCCGGCTGCGGGCGTCGGGGGCGATCGGGGCGACGACGGACGTGGTCGCCGTGCATTTCGACCACGATGCCCAGGGCGGCCCCGAACTGACCCGGCGTCTGGCGGCCGCGGGAGCCCGTGCGGTGCCGGACGGGACGACGCTGATCGTCGGCGAGTACCACGCGGTGCCGGACGTGCCCCGGCGGACGCTGGTGACGGGCGGGGCGCGTTCGGGGAAGTCGCTGGAGGCGGAGCGCCGGCTGGAGGCGTTCCCTGACGTGCTGTACGTGGCGACGGGCGGGGCCCGGGACGGCGACGCGGAATGGGCGGCCCGGGTCCACGCGCACCGTGAGCGCCGGCCGGGTTCGTGGCGTACGACGGAGACGTGCGATCTGGTGCCGCTGCTGGAGGCGGAGGGGCCGCCGCTGCTGATCGACTGTCTGTCGCTGTGGTTGACGGACGCCATGGACAAGGCCGGTGCCTGGGACGACGAGCGGTGGGCGGCGGAGGGTGAGCGGGCGCTGCGGGAGCGGGTCGGCGAACTGGTCGCGGCGGTCCGGGCGACGGCCCGTACGGTCGTGGCGGTGACGAACGAGGTGGGCTCCGGGGTGGTCCCGGCCACGGCGTCCGGGCGGCGTTTCCGCGACGAGCTGGGCCGGCTGAACGCGGCGTTCGCGGACGAGTGCGAGCACGTGCTGCTGGTGGTCGCGGGCCAGGCGCTGGTGCTCCGGGGCTGAGGTCCGCCCGAGGCGGGCCCGGGCCGTCGCGGCACGGTCCCCGGTCGGCCGTCCGCGCGTCGGCGCGTGCCGGTACTGTTCGGCGAATGAGCAGGCTGAATCTCGACGACTTCTCCGATCTGATCGAGCGCCCGGACAGCGGTACGCGGCGTGACGCCGAGGAACGCCGGGAGCGGCTGATCGTGCCGCCGGGTGCGCTGGGCCGTCTCGACGAGCTGGGCGAGTGGCTGGCCGCCGCGCAGGCGTCCGTCCCGGTCAAGGCGATCGAGCGGCCGCGTGCGGTGCTGTTCGCCGGCGACCACGGCGTCGCGGAACTCGGCGTGTCGGCACGGGAGTCGGGTACGGCGCACCGGCTGGTGCGAGGCGTGCTGGAGGGCGCGAGCCCGGTGGCCGTACTGGCCCGCCGGGCGGGCGTGCCGGTGCGGATCGTCGACGCGGGTCTGGACTGCGACCCGGATCTGCTGCCGGAGCAGGTGTCGCGTCACCGGGTGCGGCGCGGCAGCGGCCGTATCGACATCGAGGACGCGCTCACTCCCGAGGAGGCGGAGCAGGCGGTGCGCCTCGGCATGGCGATCGCCGACGAGGAGGCCGACGCGGGTACGGACCTCGTGGTCCTCGGCGACCTGAGCGTGGGCGGTACGACACCGGCGGCGACGCTGATCGCGGCGCTGTGCGGCACGGACGCGTCCGTGGTGACGGGGCGCGGCGGGGCCGGCATCGACGACCTGGCCTGGATGCGCAAGTGCGCGGCGATCCGGGACGCCTTGCGGCGGGCCCGGCCCGTGCTGGGTGATCAGCTGGAGCTGCTGGCGGCGGTGGGCGGCGCGGACCTGGCGGCGACGACCGGGTTCCTGTTGCAGAGCGCGGTGCGCCGGATGCCGGTGATCCTGGACGGCGTGGTGTCTGCGGCGTGTGCGCTGGTGGGGCAGCGGGCGGCGTTCCGTGCGCCGGACTGGTGGATCGCGGGGCAGGTGAGCGGCGAGCCGGCGCAGACGAAGGCGTTGGACCGGATGGCGCTCAATCCGGTGCTCGACCACGGCGTGACGGTGGGCGAGGGGGCGGGCGCGATGTTGGCGCTCCCGTTGGTGCAGGCGGCGGCCGCGCTGGCGGCGGAATTGCCGGAGCGTCCCGGAACGGCGGATCCGGAGGCGGCGGCGGAGACGGCGGAGGAGACCGGGGCGATGTGACGCACGGCGGCCGAGGTCGCCGGAGACCGGGTTGCGCGGTCACGGCTCGCGGGGCGGCTCCTGGTCCGGCGCCCCGCCGATCAGGTCCTGGAACGCCCGGCGCGGTTTCGCCCAGCGCCGGTCGTGGCGGACCGAACGCAGTCTCGCCCTGGCGCGGGCCTTCGGGCGGCGCCGGTAGAATCTGCGGGCCCAGTACGACGCGGGGCGGGCGAGCCGTACAGCCCCGACCAGTGCCACCAACGGCACGAGCACGCCGATGAGGCCCATCCGGAGTTTGCCCTTGAGAAGGGCGATGAGGGCCAGCAGGAAGTTGATCACGAGAGTGAGGACGACCGTGGCCCGGTTCTGGCGTTCGTCGGCCGTGAGCGACTCCACCTCGAACGGCGCGGACCCGCTGATCACCAGCCCCGCGAGCGCAGCGGCGAGGACGACGACCTCGACGCTCTTGCGGCCCTCTTCCGTCCAGTAGACGTCGTCCAGATGGAGGAGCAGGGCGAACTCGTCGAGGACCAGGCCGGCTCCCATCCCGAAGACCACCGCGCAGACGGCGGCGCCGACGCCGTGTCTTCCGCTGCCCACGGCACCGAAGCCGCCGACCACGGTGAGGACCACGCCGGGCACCACATGGTGGATGTGCATCCCGCCGGGAGTGACGTTCTTGAACGGCCCCCGGCCCGCCCTGATCAGCCGGGTGACCATGCGTGTGAGCAGGAACGTGACCACGAAGGAGGCCAGCGCGAGCAGCATCGGCAGCTTCCCGGGTTCCAGGATGTTGCGGTAAAACCAGTGACCCATGCCACCCGCTCCTGTTTAGAACGCTTCGCGCAGTATGCGCAATTTACCGCCATGAGGCTCGGGCTACCCTTCGCGCGATGACTCCTCGGACCGCCGCCGCGGCCTCTGCGCACGGCATACGTTTCGCTTTCGGCACCCTCACCGTGCTCCCCGTCCGTGTCACCCGCTGGGACCGCGAAGCCGCGCGTGCCGGGATGCTGTGCGCGCCGCTCGCGGGGCTCGTGGTCGGGCTGTCCGCCGCGGCGGCCGGCGGACTCCTGGCGCTGCTGGGTTCGGGGCCGCTCCTGGCCGCGGTGGCCACGGCGGCGGTGCCGGCCGCGCTCACCCGGGGCCTGCATCTCGACGGGCTCGCGGACACGGCCGACGGGCTCGGCAGCGGCAGGCCCGCGGAGGACGCGCTGCGCATCATGAAGCAGTCCGACGTCGGGCCGTTCGGCGTGATCACGCTGCTGTTCGTGCTGCTCGGACAGGTCGCCGCGCTGGCCGAACTGTACGCGCGGAGCTGGGCGCTGGGCGCGACGGCCGCGGCATTGACGGCCGTCACCGCCCGTCTCGCGCTGACCCTCGCCTGCCGTCCCGGTGTCCCTCCGGCCCGCCCCGAGGGCCTGGGGGCGGCGGTCGCGGGGGCCGTTCCCCTACGGGCGGCACTCGCCGTGGGCGCCGTGGTGGGCATCTGCGCTGCGGGCGCGGGCGCGCTCTTCGGACCGTACGAGGCGCTGCACCACGTCCTCGCGGTGGCGGCCGGTCTGCTGGCCGCCCAGCTCCTGCTGAGGCACTGCGTGCGGCGCTTCGGTGGGGTGACGGGCGATGTGTTCGGGGCGCTGGCGGAGACGGCGGGCGCGGTGGCCCTGGTGGCGCTGGCGCTGGGCTGACGCCGTTTCCGTTCCGTGACCCTGGGACGTACAACCCACCGGAGAGCGAGCGGTCCGAACGCCGTGACCACACGTCCTCCTCTTTTCGATGCTCGCCGCGGCCGCCGCGGCGATCGTGCTCCGCACCGCCTGCTCCGGTGGTGCCGAGAAGGAGCAGACGCCCGCGCACCCGGTCTTCGACGCGTCCTTGAACCAGCAGCCGCACTACTGGTTCACCTGGCCCGGTGAGGACGGCTGGGGAGAGGGCGGCGTCCAGGTCGCCGGCTGCTACGTCCTCTCCCGCTGACCCGCCACGTCACGGGCAGGGCTCGCGCCACACTCCCAGTTCGTACCTCTTGAGCATCGAGCTGAGTCCGAGCGACCGCGTCGTGGGGCAGAACTCCCGCGTCGGCAGCTCGTACTCGACGTGGAAGACCGCCTTGCCCGCGCGGACGAACGGGCTGAGCGCGGCGCACTCGTCGTGCTCCGCGCACTGTTCGTTGACCGCGAAGTCGAAGTCGCCGACCAGTTCGGGGATCTGGTCGAGATCGTTCTTGAGGCCGACGGACAGACCCCGTTCCTGGGCGAGGCGGGCGATCAGGCGGTTGTAGCGGAGCTGGTCGCCGGCCGTGAGGGGGAAGCCGGTGCGGTTGGCGTAGCCGTCCATGTTGTCCGGCTCCACCGCGTCGAAGCCCTTGTCCCTGCACATGTCGAGCCGTTCGGCCATCAGCGGTTCGAGGAGGTCGGTGCGGCGGATGTCGAGCCAGCGCTCGCCCTCCCAGCCGTTGCCGCGGCCGAGGAGCGACTTCGGGAACCGGTCGGCGTCGGGGCGGAAGTCCTCCCAGGCGCCCGTGGAGAGGTAGCAGATGACCTTGCGGCCGCGGCGGTGCAGGTCGGCGACGGCGGAGGCGGGGTGGTCGAAGCCGTCGATGTCGTAGACCGGCACGTCGACGGTCGGATCGAGGCGGCCGCTGAGCTGCCACTGCCACGCCAGGCCGGGGCCGGGCAGCCACCGCTCGCCGGCGGGCCGCACCGGCCGGGGAGGGCGCGTCGGCCTGCTTTCGTCGTCGTCGGGCGCACTCGCGCATCCCGCGAGCAGGACCAGCAGGAGGACCAGGAGGAGGAAGGGCGAACGTTTCACCGGGCGGGCTCCAGATGGTGCGGGAGCGTGCCCCAGGGGTGGGCGCCGGTGCCCGGGACGACGCAGTGGACCGCGGCACCCGCGCGTGCGCCGGGCGGGGCCGCGTAGACGAGATGACAGAACCGTTCCGGCGGGTGGGCCGCGGTCCAGGACGGGATGCCGGCGGCCCGGTACGCGTCCCACGGGCCCTCGAAGGTGACCAGCAGATCGGCGAACCCGGCATAGCCCGGGTCGGGGTGCACGCCGTGGTTGAGGGCCACGGTGGCCGCCCCCGCCGACCGGGCCTCCGCCGCCAGCCGCCGGTAGTGGGCGAGGGTGCCGGCCCCGGAGCAGACCTGGTCGAGGAATGCGCCGTCGGCGCCGTACCAGTCCCGGTGGCGCAGCAGGTCCCGCACGACGTCGGCGTGCGGGCGGCGGCCGTAGTCCGTGTCGGTGTAGCCGAGTACGCGCACCCCCGCACGCCGTAGCCGACCGGCGACCGCGGCGAACCCGGGGTCGGGTGCGGTGCCGGGCCCGTCGGCCGGATTGAGGACGACGCCGTAGAGGCGGGACGCAGCCGCGACGACGGCGTCCCAGGCGTCCGGCCGGTCGGCGGGGTGCTCGTAGAAGGGCACCAACAGGCTTTTCACGGGCGCTTCCTGAGTCAGAGACGGTGGGCGGTGGCACGGCCCAGCAGAACACAGACGAGTACGGCGAGCACGGAGGCCGACGCGGCGGCCACGCACAGCCCGACGAGCGCGGGGCCGCCGGTCCCGGTGAGCAGCGCGAGGGTCTGCACGGCGGCGGCCCCGGCGCAGACCGCCGCGACCTGGTTCGCCGCTCCGGACGACTGGAGCAGCAGCCCGGTCCACAGCACCGCGCCGACGAGCAGCAGGGTGGCCGACCGCACCCCGCCGAGCGCGGGGGCGCCGGGCCACAGCACGGTCCCGGCCACGGCGATGGCGAACAGGGTCGCGAGATACCCGCAGAGACACTCCGCGAGGACCGCGGCGGTGCACCGGCGGAACTCCCCGCGTGTGATGCTCGCGCGCAGCCCGGCGACGGTCCCGTCGCGGAAGCGGCGGAGCAGCCATTCGGCCGGCCCCATGCTCAGGGTCAGCGCCACGGCGGCGGGCGCGGCGACAGCCGCGCCCGTACGGCCCGCGAGCACGTCCCCGAGAGCGGTGTACAGCACCAGGGTTCCGGCCCCGAGTCCGAACACCCCGTACGGCAGGGACGCGAGGACCCGTGGCCGGTGCGGCGGCCGGGGCCGTGCCGTCGGAGCTCCGGGCCGGTCCCGCGCCGTTCCGGCCGGTCGGCGGGCACGGTTTCGGCCGGTCACGGAGGACTCGGGGCGCGTGGCGTGGACCGCCAGGCCGGTGGCCGCCGCCAGGGACGCCAGCAGGAGCGCCGACCGGGACCACGGCGGCAGGTCGTGGAGAAGGGTCACGACCGTGCCCCCGGCCGTCGGCAGGAGCGCGTACAGCAGCGCCCGTTCACGGCCCAGTACCAGCAGGGCCGTCGCCGCCGACCCGTACAGCGCCTGCGCCGACGCGAACACGGCGGTGTGCCCCTGGCCCGGTCCGGCGCACACGACGGCCGCCGCGGTGCTCAGCAGAGCGCCCGCCGCGGTGCCCGTGCGCAGGCAGCGGAGCGCGGCGGGCCGGTCGCCCAAGGCCGACCAGGAGTGGGCCCGGTGGGACAGTGCCTGGTTCCAGGCCCAGCCGGTGAGCGCGCCGGCCAGCAGCGGGCCGAGGGCCGCACCCTCGAGCAGCGGGGCGGCCAGCGTGTACGCGAGACCCGGGAGAGCGAAGACGAGACCGCGCAGCAGACAGCCGAGGAGCCCGGCCCACCACGGATCGGCGGCGGGTGGCGAAGGCTCCGGGTAGCGGCGCGGGACCCTCTCGTGGAGCGCCTCCGCGAGTGCGAACGAGTCGGCGCGGCCGTACGTGCTGCGGATGTGGTCGTCCGTCATGCCGTCCGATTCGAGGACGGCGGCGATCTCGTCGGGGTGGACGGCACGGGCGATCACGCCGTCCATGCGGTGGGCGAGTTCGCCGATCGGGTCGGCCGGAGCGGCGGGTGGCGTTGCGCTCACCGCAGGGCCGCCTCTGCGGTCTCCGCGCACGCCGCCCCTGCGGCGTCTGTGGCCTCCGCGACGGGACGTGTCACCGGCTCGGGGAACCCGGCCAGTTCGAGGTAGATCCGGCGGAACGCGTCCACCGAGCGCCGGAGCGTGAACCGGTCGACGACCCGCTGCCGGGCGAGCCGGCCGAACTCTGCCCGCCGTCCGGCGTCCCGCAGCAGGCCGAGCGTCGCCTCCGCCATCAGCGCGGGCTCACGCGGCGGCACGACGAGGCCCGTGTCGCCGACCGCCTCCCGGACCCCGCCGACGTCGGTGGACACGGTGGCACGGCCGCAGGACATCGCCTCGATGAGCGAGAAGGGGAACCCTTCGCTGATCGACGAGAGCAGCACCACGCTCCCCGACGCGTAGGCGCGCGCCACGTCGCTGATCCGTCCCTCCCAGCTGATCCCGTCCACGACCCCCAGCTCGGCGGCGAGTTTCTCCATCCGGATGCGGTAGGCCTCACCGCCGGCGGGGACGCCGCCGAACAGGCGGAGCCGTACGTCGGGGAGTTCGGCGCGCACCATCGCGTAGGCCCGGATCAGTGTCCGGAGGTCCTTGATGGGGTCGATGCGGCCGGCCCAGGCGATCGTCGGCACCTCGGGTTCCGGGCCGGCGTCGGGGAAGGCGTGCGGGTCGACCCCGTTGTAGACGGTGCGAACGCGGTCGTCGGGCGCGCCGCCCCGTTTCTCCCACCGCCGGTTGTACCGGTTGCACGGGGTGATGAGGTCGGCGCGCCGGTAGCCGAGCGAGCTGAGTTCTCGGTAGAAGCCCAGCATCAGCGCCTTCACCGGCGCCCGCTGGGCCTCGCCGCGGTACCAGAGGTAGCGCTCGCGGAGATAGATGCCGTGCTCGGTGAGCAGGAACGGCACGCCGTCGAGGCGCTGGGCGGCCAGCGCCGGCAGGGTGGCGAGGCCGCCGCTGACGGCGTGGGCGATCGAGTCGTCGGGTATCCGTGCGGCGAGCGGCCGGAGGGTGTGCTCCAGCAGATCGAGGGCCGTGAGCGCGTCGTGCACGGTGGGCCGGGCCGCGGACAGCTCCAGGTGCGGCATGGTCCAGGCCCACATCAGCGACCGCAGCGCGGACTCGGAGCGGAGCGCCGCCGTCAGCTGCCCGGCGCGTGCGTAGCCGGCGAGGCCGTCCAGCGCCTCGCCGAAGTCGCAGCCGGCCGACGGGTCGAGGATCGACAGCAGGAGGTGTTCGTGGACGCCGAGGAAGCGTTCACGGTCCCGCCGCGGCAGCCGGCGGCGGGCCGGCTCCGGCCCCCACAGCGGGAACACCGTGTGCCGGTAGACGTTCCGCGGCATCTCCCAGGTGACCGGCTCGCGTCCGCCGCCGGTGAGGGAGACCACCTGGAAGTCGACCTCCGGCATTCCGCGCACCAGTTGGTCGCACCAGGTGGAGACGCCGCCGTGGGCGTGCGGATAGGTGCCTTCGGTGAGCATGGTGACATGACGGCCGCAGCTCGGCATGGATGGTGTCCCCCCAGGACGATGGTCGGCGGTGGCCGGTTCGCGCCGTCGGGTCAGGACGGCAGCCGGAGCGTGATCGCCGACTGGAGCAGTTCGGGCGTGGTCCACTCGGAGCGCGTCCCGGCGTAGGCGGAGCCGAACACCGTGGTGGTCAGCAGCCGTTGCTTACGGGTGCCTTCCGGGGCGGTGACGGGTGCGGCGACACCGGAGGGCGCCTTGACGGTGACCGTGCCGCCGATGCGGTAGGCGGTGACCCTGCCGTCCGCGAGCGCCCGCTCCCACGCGGCGCGCCGCTGGAGTTCCGTACCGGCCTCCCGCTGGCGGGGGTTGACGACCGGGGCGCTGTCGGCGAACAGGCCACGGTAGTCGGCCAGCACCCTGTCGAGCACGGGGTACAGGAGGCGTTCCTCGGCGAGGTTGGACTGGTGCACGTAGTGCGGGCGGGGATCGTTGGCGACGACGTGGCCGAGGGCGGTGCGGGCCTCCTGCGGGACGATGTACGAGGCGTAACCGGTCGTGGTGTCGAGCGGTTCCGGCAGGCAGGTGGAGGCGGGGTTGGTCTCGCAGACTCCGCTGCCGCCGTCGGCGGCGGCCGTGTAGATCCAGTTGTACTCGTCGGTCATCTCGGCCGCGGTGCCCACGTTGTAGTACACGTTCATGGGGTGCCGTGGCACGGTCTGCGCGGCGCCGACCGGGCGCTGCCGCGGCTCGCGGGAGTTGTCGCTCGCGATCCACTTCACCCCGTTGTCGGCGAGGGCGCCGGCGAGGTGCGGGTTGTCCACCGGCTGCTGCGGCAGGGTCTTCAGGCCGGAGTGCTCACCGGTGACGAGTTCGGTGCGGTCGACGGGGAGGCCCTTGCGCACGGCCCAGTCGTGGTTGTCGCGGATCTGCGCGGAGATTTCGGCACGGCCGACCCAGCGGGTGTTGCCCGCGGTGTCCGTCGCGCACTTCCAGGGCACGGTGGACGCGTCCTGCACACAGCCGAGGAACGGATGCGTGTAGGTGTGGTTGATCCAGCGGTACTGCGCCTTGTCGGCGAGCAGCCGGTCGGTGAGCGGATCGCTGCCTCCGTGCTCCGCCTTCCACTCCTCGCCGGCGCCCGCGTTGTGGACCATGTCGAGGGTGAACCCGGCGCTCCGCTGCCAGGCGGCCGCGTGCGCGGCGTCGGCAGCGGTCATCCGGATCGGCGCACCGGCCCCTTCGCCGCCGCCCGGGCAGTCGATGTCGCCGGGGGTGCAGTCGCGGACGGTGTCCCAGCGGGCGTCGGGCGCGAAGACGTCGTCGATGTGGACGGAGAAGTAGTTGCGGCTCTGCCCGAGGTGGACGCCCTGGGTGAGCCATTCGACGATGCCGCGCGCGAGCACACGGAACTGCCGCTGGTGGCGGTTGTACGCGAAGGTCACCACCAGCTCGCGGCGGCCGTCGTGCGTGTACTCGCCGATCAGGCTCGCGCGGGCGGAGCCGTCGCCGACGGGTGCGTCGAGGAGGCTGGTGAATCCTTCCCGGGGGCGGCCCGCGTAGCCGTAGCTCTCGGCGACGAGCGGCGAGTTGTCCTCGAAGGTGACGGGCCCGTCGAGGTAACCGAACACTCCGGAACGCCCGGCGGCGGTCACCGCGCTGCGCGCGCCGTCCAGCACGCCGGCGTAGCCGCCGTTGTCGACGTACTCCAGCCCGACGCCCGGGTGGGACCAGGTGTAGGCGTCGACCTGGCGGATCCCGAAGGTCCGCTCGTACGCGAAGAGGGCGGCGTTCTCCGCGGCCCCGGTGGTGGTGTCCGCCCCGAACGGGTCCTCGTCGGGCACGACGACGCCCTGGAACCTGGCGCGCGGGCGTCCGTCCACGGTGTCGCTGAGGAAGGAGGCGTCGACCCGGGGCCGGGCCGGGTCGTTCAGGTCGAGCGTCCGGTGGGGCACTCCCGTGCCCGCCAGTTCGGAGACGATCGCGTCGACGGCCGCGCTCCCGTCGTCGACGACGAGCACCACGAGGTCGATGCGCGGCACCGTCGCGGCGGCCGCCTGTGCGGCGGGCAGGATCCCCGCCAGCGTGACGGCGGCGGTCGCGGCGACGAGGATACGGCCGCCCGCCGCGCGGCCGGGGCGCGGCCGGGCGCGCCGCTTCCCGGCGCCTCCGGACCCTCCGCCGTTCCCGAGGGCCCCTGTGGCGCCCCGGCGGGCGCGGGCGGGCCCGCCGGCACGCCCGCGGCGGTCAGCCGCCGAGGCCGTCACGTCCCCACCGAACGTCTGCGCCTCGGGGCGGCGGCCGACGACGGCCTCGCCGCCGGCCGGACGGTCGGCGCCGCCGGACCCGGTCCCGGACCGGCGTCCCGCCTCGCGCGCACGCTGCTGCTCCATGTGACTCCCCCCTCGCACGCTTCCCCAACACCTGGCAGACGTAGGGAAGTTCCGTGCCGATGACACGACGGGACCCACGCCCCGTCGCCCGAATGTGGTGAGTGTGGCCGAGTGGTGCCGACCTCCGGGCGAAACATGAAAGAGACACCACGCACGAGTGAACCGCCGCCGCCGTGAGCGATACATACGGCCGCGCGTAGGCTCTTGTCCGGTGTGGGGTGTCGATCCGCCCTCGCCGCACCCTCGGAACTCAACGGAAGCGAGATTTCACCACCGTGACTGCTCTCACTCTCAGCACTGCAGGCGCTGCGACGCTGCGCGCCGACGCCCTTGTCGTCGGCGTGGCGAAGGGCGCCAAGGGCCCGGTGGTCGCGCCGGGCGCCGAGGCCGTGGACAAGGCGTTCGACGGCAAGCTCGCCTCCGTCCTGGAGACCCTCGGCGCCGGCGGTGGCGAGGGCGAGATCACCAAGCTCCCCGCGCCGTCCGGCCTGAAGACCCCGGTCGTGGTGGCCGTCGGTCTGGGCGCGGCCCCTGAGGACGGCGAGGCGTACGGCGCCGAGGCGCTGCGCCGCGCGGCCGGTGTCGCGGCGCGTGCGCTGTCCGGCACCAAGAAGGCCGCTTTCGCGCTGCCCATAGAGTCCGTGGAGGACGCGGAGGCCATCGCCGAGGGTGCGCTGCTCGGCGCGTACGCCTTCACCGCGTACCAGGGCACGGCCGACGCGAACGGCGCGAAGAAGCCGCTGGCCGAGGTCGCCCTGCTGGGTGCCAAGCCGCGTGACAAGGCGTTCAAGGCCGCCGCCGAGCGCGCGGTCGCGCTCACCGAGGAGATCAACCGCGCCCGCGATCTGGTCAACACCCCGCCGAACGACCTCACCCCCGAGGCCTTCGCCGCCGTGGCCACGGCCGCCGGCAAGGAGCACGGCATCAAGGTGCAGGTGCTCGACGAGAAGGCGCTCGCCAAGGGCGGCTACGGCGGCATCCTCGGCGTCGGCCAGGGCTCCCAGAACCCGCCGCGCCTGGTCAAGCTCTCCTACACGCACTCCAAGGGCGCCAAGACGCTCGCGCTCGTCGGCAAGGGCATCACCTACGACTCGGGCGGCATCTCCCTGAAGCCGGCCGGCCACAACGAGACGATGAAGTGCGACATGAGCGGCGCGGCCGCCGTGTTCGCCGCTGTCGTCGCGGCGGCCCGCCTGGGCCTCGCCGTCAACGTCACCGGCTGGCTGGCCCTCGCCGAGAACATGCCGTCCGGCTCGGCAACCCGCCCCGGCGACGTGCTGCGCATGTACAGCGGCAAGACGGTCGAGGTGCTCAACACCGACGCCGAGGGCCGGCTGGTGCTCGCGGACGCGCTGACGAGGGCGTCCGAGGAGAACCCGGACGCGATCGTCGACGTGGCGACGCTGACCGGTGCGATGGTGCTGGCGCTCGGCAACCGCACGTTCGGGATCATGGCGAACGACGACGCGTTCCGTACCTCGATCCACGAGATCGCCGAGGAGGTCGGCGAGGCGTCCTGGCCGATGCCGCTCCCCTCGGAGCTGCGCAAGGGCATGGACTCGCCGACCGCCGACATCGCGAACATGGGTGAGCGCATGGGCGGCGGCCTGGTGGCCGGCCTGTTCCTGAAGGAGTTCGTGGGCGAGGGCATCACCTGGGCGCACCTGGACATCGCGGGCCCCGCGTTCCACGAGGGCGCGCCGTTCGGCTACACGCCGAAGGGCGGCACCGGGTCGTCGATCCGCACGCTGGTGAAGCTGGCGGAGCGGACCGCCGCGGGCGACCTGGGCTAGCGGACCGTATCGGCACGGGGGGCGGGTGGGGCCGCGGGCGCCGCTGCGCGGCGCCTCTTCCCCGCCCCGCCCCCGTGCTGCAGGCCCGCCTTCATTACGTCCCGGTAACGGGGAAAAGCGCTCAAGCTCACCATCTCAAGCTCCGGCCCCGCGTCCCGCCGTCCGTCAACAAGTGCGAAGATGGGTTCTCGGCAGGACAGGGCCCCCACCACAGGGCCGAAGAGACAGCGGCCGAACACCAGCCGACCGGCCGGTCATCTCCCGAGACGGGGGCCCGGCGAACGGCGCACATGCATGGAGGACGTGACGTGGCGAACGACGCCAGCACCGTTTTCGACCTAGTGATCCTCGGCGGTGGTAGCGGCGGTTACGCTGCGGCGCTGCGCGGAGCTCAGCTGGGCCTGGACGTCGCACTGATCGAAAAGAACAAGCTCGGCGGCACCTGCCTGCACAACGGCTGCATCCCCACGAAGGCTCTGCTGCACGCCGGCGAGATCGCGGACCAGGCTCGTGAAGCCGACCAGTTCGGTGTCAAGACCTCTTTCGAGGGCATCGACATCGCCGGCGTTCACAAGTACAAGGACGAGGTCGTCTCGGGCCTCTACAAGGGTCTGCAGGGTCTGGTCGCCTCCCGCAAGGTGACCTACATCGAGGGTGAGGGCCGGCTGTCCTCCCCCACCTCCGTCGACGTGAACGGCCGCCGCGTGCAGGGCCGCCACGTCCTCCTGGCGACCGGCTCCGTGCCGAAGTCCCTGCCGGGTCTGGACATCGACGGCAACCGCATCATCTCCTCGGACCACGCGCTGGTCCTGGACCGCGTGCCGAAGTCCGCGATCATCCTGGGCGGCGGCGTCATCGGCGTCGAGTTCGCCTCCGCGTGGAAGTCGTTCGGCACCGACGTCACCGTCGTCGAGGGCCTCAAGCACCTCGTGCCGGTCGAGGACGAGAACAGCTCGAAGCTGCTCGAGCGTGCCTTCCGCAAGCGCGGCATCAAGTTCAACCTGGGCACCTTCTTCGAGAAGGCCGAGTACACCCAGGACGGCGTGCGCGTCACCCTCGCCGACGGCAAGACCTTCGAGGCCGAGGTCCTCCTGGTCGCCATCGGCCGCGGCCCCGTTTCCCAGGGTCTCGGTTACGAGGAGCAGGGCGTCGCGATGGACCGCGGCTACGTCCTGGTCGACGAGTACATGCAGACCAACGTGCCCACCGTCTCCGCGGTCGGTGACCTGGTCCCGACCCTCCAGCTCGCGCACGTCGGCTTCGCCGAGGGCATCCTGGTGGCGGAGCGGCTGGCCGGTCTGAAGACCGTCCCGATCGACTACGACGGCGTGCCGCGGGTGACGTACTGCCACCCGGAGGTCGCCTCCGTCGGTATCACCGAGGCCAAGGCCAAGGAGATCTACGGTGCGGACAAGGTCGTCGCCCTGAAGTACAACCTGGCGGGCAACGGCAAGAGCAAGATCCTGAAGACCGCGGGCGAGATCAAGCTCGTCCAGGTCAAGGACGGTGCCGTGGTCGGCGTCCACATGGTCGGTGACCGTATGGGCGAGCAGGTCGGTGAAGCTCAGCTGATCTACAACTGGGAGGCTCTGCCGGCCGAGGTCGCGCAGCTCATCCACGCGCACCCGACGCAGAACGAGGCGCTCGGCGAGGCCCACCTGGCCCTGGCCGGCAAGCCGCTGCACTCCCACGACTAGTCAGTTACGGGCGCGACAGACCACTTCCGCACATCGTTAAGGAGCAACTGAAACCATGGCGGTTTCCGTAACCCTTCCGGCGCTCGGTGAGAGCGTCACCGAGGGCACTGTCACCCGCTGGCTGAAGGCCGAGGGAGAGCGCGTCGAGGCCGACGAGCCGCTGCTCGAGGTGTCGACCGACAAGGTCGACACCGAGATCCCCGCCCCTGCCTCCGGTGTCCTCGCGTCCATCAAGGTCGCCGAGGACGAGACCGTAGAGGTCGGCGCCGAGCTGGCCGTCATCGACGACGGCAGCGGCGCCCCCGCTGCCGCCCCGGCCCCCGCCGCTGCCGAGGCCGCGGCTCCCGCCCCGGCTCCGGCCGAGGCGCCCGCGCCCGCCCAGGAGGCGCCGCAGGCCGCGCCGTCCACCGAGGCTGCCGCCCCGGCTCCCGCCCCGACCGCGGAGGCCGCAGCCGGCGGTGGCTCCGCCGAAGGCACCGACGTGGTCCTCCCGGCGCTCGGCGAGAGCGTCACCGAGGGCACCGTGACCCGCTGGCTGAAGGAGGTCGGCGAGGAGGTCACCGAGGACGAGCCGCTGCTCGAGGTCTCCACCGACAAGGTCGACACCGAGATCCCGGCCCCGGCTTCCGGCGTGCTGCTGGAGATCGTGGTCGCGGAGGACGAGACGGCGGAGGTCGGCGCCAAGCTGGCCGTCATCGGTGCGAAGGGTGCGGCTCCGGCCGCCGCCCCCGCCCCGGCCGCTGCTCCGGCCCCCGCGCCGGCGGCCCCCGCCCAGGCTCCCGCGCCCGCCGCTCCGGCCCCCGAGCCGGCTCCGGCACCCGCGGCCGCCCCGGCACCGGCTCCGGCCGCGCCGGCTCCCGCGCCGGCCCAGGCCCCGGCGGCTCCCGCCGCCCCGGCTCCCGCGCCGGCCCAGGCCCCGGCGGCTCCTGCCGCCCCGGCCGCGCCCGCCGCCGTCGAGGCGAGCGACGCGTACGTGACCCCGCTGGTCCGCAAGCTCGCCGCCGAGAACGGCGTCGACCTCGGTTCGGTCAAGGGCACCGGCGTCGGTGGCCGTATCCGTAAGCAGGACGTCATCACCGCCGCGGAGGCCGCCAAGGCCGCCGCGCAGGCGCCCGCCGCCGCTGCCGCCCCGGCCGCGGCCAAGGCCCCGAAGCTCGAGGCGTCCCCGCTGCGCGGCCAGACGGTCAAGATGACCCGCATGCGCAAGGTCATCGGCGACAACATGATGAAGGCGCTGCACGACCAGGCGCAGCTGACCTCGGTCGTCGAGGTCGACATCACCAAGCTGATGAAGCTGCGTGCCCGTGCGAAGGACTCGTTCGCGGCCCGTGAGGGCGTCAAGCTCTCCCCGATGCCGTTCTTCGTCAAGGCCGCCGCCCAGGCGCTGAAGGCCCACCCGGTCGTCAACGCCCGGATCAACGAGGCCGAGGGCACCATCACGTACTTCGACTCGGAGAACATCGGCATCGCCGTGGACTCCGAGAAGGGTCTGATGACGCCGGTCATCAAGGGTGCGGGCGACCTGAACCTCGCCGGTATCGCCAAGAAGACCGCCGAGCTCGCCGGCGCCGTGCGCGCCAGCAAGATCACTCCGGACGACCTCGCCGGTGCGACCTTCACGATCAGCAACACCGGCTCGCGTGGTGCGCTGTTCGACACGATCATCGTGCCGCCGAACCAGGTCGCCATCCTGGGCATCGGTGCCACGGTCCGCCGTCCGGTGGTCGTGAACCACCCGGACCTCGGTGAGACGATCGCGATCCGCGACATGACGTACGTCGCGCTCTCCTACGACCACCGTCTGGTGGACGGCGCCGACGCCGCCCGCTACCTGACGGCCGTCAAGCAGATCCTG
This sequence comes from Streptomyces sp. Tu 2975, assembly GCF_009832925.1. Taxonomy (GTDB): domain Bacteria; phylum Actinomycetota; class Actinomycetes; order Streptomycetales; family Streptomycetaceae; genus Streptomyces. Next base: position 5,764,981 of record NZ_CP047140.1, on the reverse strand, counting down.
GAGGCCGGTGAGTTCGAGGTCGAGCTCGGCCTCTGAGCGGCACCGCTGTAACCAGCCTCACCTGCTGCGCCCCCGCCCGGGAGTACTTCCGGGCGGGGGCGCAGCCGTATTGTCTAAGGGCCACAGGTCGACGCGGCTTTAAGGAGCGCTCCATGACCATCCCCGTCGTCCACTCGCTGCGCGATCAGATCCGCGAGCACATCGTGGAGGGGATCGTCAGCGGGCGCTGGAAGCCGGGGGAACGGATCGTCGAGCGCCGGATCGCCACCGAACTCGAGGTCTCCCAGACGCCGGTGCGTGAGGCGCTGCGCGAACTGGAGTCACTGCGGCTGATCGAGTCGGCGCCCAACAAGGGCGTACGGGTGCGGAATCTGACCGCGGCGGACCTGGAGGAGAGCTACCCGGTCCGGGCGGGTTTGGAGCAGATCGCGGCCGAACTGGCCGCGGTGCGCCTCGCGGAGGACTGCGCGACGCTGGAGCCGCACGTGGCGGCGCTGTACGAGGCGGACCGGACCGGCGACTCTGCGGGGCAGGTACGCCACACCGTGGCCTTCCACCGGGAGTTGGTCAGGGCGGCGGGCAACGGCGTCCTTCTGCACACCTGGGAAGGGCTGGGGATCGAGGTCTTCACGGCACTGTCGATCCGCTGGCTGGGCACGGTGCAGAAGTCGTACGCGGAGGAGCACCAGGACCTGGTGGAGGCCTTCCGCCGACGTGACCCGGAGATCGGCTCACTGGTGAAGGCGCACGTCCTCGGCTGCGCCCCGCGCGCGTAGGCGGGTCACAGCCGGTCCCCCGCCCGTAGCTCTTCGCACGCTGCGCCGGCCTGCAGCCTTCTCCAGGCAGCCGCACGCCTGGGGTCGGGCCTGCTCGAACGGGCACTTACGCGCCCGATTAGACCCTTTCGTCGCGGCACAGCGTGCCCACTTTTGAGGCACCCGATGCCAATTTCACCCCAGGCTTTGATCGATCATCGATCAGAGACTTACAGTCGTCACCGGGTCCACCAGACCCGTCGCCCTGTCCTGCCAGACACGGCACCCCCTTATCTCAACCCCCCTCCTGTCCGGAAGGCGGCGATCATGACCGACCCCGTAGGCAAGCTTCCGAGCGAGCTCGACCAGCTCCCGGACCGCGACGCCGAGGAAACCGCCGAGTGGGCGGCGTCCCTCGACGCCGTCGCGGAGCACGCAGGCCCGCACCGCGCCGCGTATCTGATGCGCCGCACGCTCCAGCACGCCGAGAAGGCCGGTGTGGCCCTGCCCCGCCTGCTGGAGACGGACTACGTCAACACCATCCCGACCTCCGCCGAGCCCGCCTTCGACGGCGACGAGGCGATGGAAGCCCGGATCACCGCCTGGAACCGCTGGAACGCCGCGGCCATGGTGACCCGGGGCGCCAAGCACGGCGTCGGCGGCCACATCGCCACCTTCGCCTCCGCGGCCTGGCTCTACGAGACCGGCTTCAACCACTTCTTCCGCGGCAAGGAGGGGGACGGCTCCGGCGACCAGCTCTACATCCAGGGCCACGCCTCCCCCGGCATCTACGCCCGCGCCTTCCTCGACGGCCGCCTCACCGAGGACCACCTCGACAACTTCCGCCAGGAGGCCGGCGGCAAGGGCCTCCCCTCGTACCCGCACCCCCGCCGGCTGCCCTGGCTGTGGGAGTTCCCCACCGTCTCCATGGGCCTCGGCCCGCTGTCCGCGATCTACCAGGCGCGGTTCAACCGCTACCTCCAGGGACGCGGCATCAAGGACACCTCGAACTCCCACGTCTGGGCGTTCCTCGGTGACGGCGAGATGGACGAGCCCGAGTCGACCGCGGCACTCGCCCTCGCCTCCCGTGAGCAGCTGGACAACCTGACCTTCGTGATCAACTGCAACCTGCAGCGTCTCGACGGCCCGGTCCGCGCCAACTTCAAGATCGTGCAGGAGCTGGAGGCCCAGTTCCGCGGCGCCGGCTGGAACGTCGTCAAGTCGCTGTGGGGCTCCGCCTGGGACGAGGTGTTCCAGCTCGACACCACGGGCGCCCTGGTGCGCCGGCTGCGCGAGGTCCCGGACGCGCAGTTCCAGACGTACGCGACCCGCGACGTGGCCTACATCCGTGAGCACTTCTTCGGTGCGGAACCCGCGCTCGTCGAGCTCGGGAAGCTCCTCACCGACGCCAAGATCGCCGAGTGCTTCCACACCTCCCGCGGTGGCCACGAGGCCCGCAAGGTGTACGCGGCGTACCGCGCGGCGCTCGCCCACAAGGGTGCGCCGACCGTGATCCTCGCCCAGACGGTGAAGGGCCACACCCTCGGCAAGGGCTTCGAGTCCAAGAACGCCAACCACCAGATGAAGAAGCTGACGATCGACGAGTTCAAGGGCATGCGTGACCTGCTCGGGCTCCCGATCGCGGACAGCGCCTTCGACAGCGGTGTCGTGCCCTACGGCCACCCAGGCGCCGACTCCCCCGAGGTCCGCTACCTCCAGGAACGCCGCGCGGCCCTCGGAGGCCCCGCCCCGGCCCGCCGGGTGCACGCCTCAGCGCCGCTGCCCCAGCCGGAGGAGCGCGCGTTCAAGGCGCTGCACAAGGGCTCCGGCAAGCAGGAGATGGCCACGACCATGGCCTTCGTCCGCCTGGTCAAGGACCTGATGCGGGACAAGCAGACGGGCCGCCGCTGGGTGCCGATCGTCCCGGACGAGGCCCGCACCTTCGGTATGGAGTCGCTGTTCCCCTCCGCCGGCATCTACTCGCCGATGGGCCAGACGTACGAGCCGGTCGACCGCGACCAGCTGATGTACTACAAGGAGGCCAAGGACGGCCAGATCCTCAACGAGGGGATCACCGAGGCCGGCGCCATGGCCGACTTCATCGCCGCCGCCACGTCGTACTCGACGCACGGCGAGACGATGATCCCGTTCTACATCTTCTACTCGATGTTCGGCTGGCAGCGGACCGGCGACCAGATGTGGCAGCTCGCCGACCAGCTCGGCAAGGGCTTCATCGTCGGCGCCACCGCGGGCCGCACCACGCTGACCGGTGAGGGCCTCCAGCACGCGGACGGCCACTCGCACCTGATCGCCGCCACCAACCCGGCGTCGCTCAACTACGACCCGGCGTTCGCGTACGAGATCGCGGTGATCGTCAAGGACGGCCTGCGCCGGATGTACGGCGAGAATCCTGAGGACGTCTTCTACTACCTCACGGTCTACAACGAGCCCAAGCCGCAGCCCGCCATGCCGGAGGGCGTCGAAGAGGGCATCGTCAAGGGCCTGTACCGCTTCAAGGAGGGCGCTGCCGGCGCGGACGCGCCGCGGCTTCAACTGCTCGCCTCCGGTACGGCGATCCACTGGGCGCTCGAGGCCCAGCGGCTCCTGGCGGACGACTGGAACGTGGCCGCCGACGTCTGGTCCGCGACCTCGTGGGGCGAACTGCGCCGCGACGCGCTCGAGGCCGACGCGGCCCTGCTCCGCGGCGAGCAGCGCACCCCGTACGTCACCCAGGCCCTGGAGGGCGCGCCCGGCCCGGTGCTGGCGGTCTCCGACTGGATGCGGCAGGTGCCGGACCAGATCAGCCAGTGGGTGGAGCAGGACTGGTCCTCGCTCGGCACGGACGGCTTCGGCCTGTCGGACACGCGTGACGCGGCCCGCCGCCACTTCGGTGTCGACGCGCAGTCGATCACGGTCGCGGCCCTGGCCCAGCTGGTGAAGCGCGGTGAGGTCCCCGCCTCGGCCGTGAAGGAGGCACGCGAGCGCTACGGCCTGTAGGCCTCGCCTCCGGACGAACAGGGGGCGGCGGACCGTCGGCCCCTGTTCGTTCGGGTGGTCCCCGGTCACACCACCACGGTCATTCGGCCGCGTGCGTGCCGGGGGGCGTCGGATCCGTCTCGTGCGGGTGCTTGCGCAGCCGGAGAATGGCGGCGATCAGTCCACCCCAGACGATGACGATGGCGATGACCATCATGACGATGGCGCTGGCGGACATCAGTGGTCCTTCCGTTCGGCGGGCGCTTCCATGTCGAGATCCGGGTTCTCCCCGCCGGCCGGCCAGGGCAGGAACGCGAGGATCACTCCGATGAGAAGCGCTCCGACGGCGACGCTCCAGCCCGCGGAGAGCAGGAAGCCGGTCGAGTAGCCCTCGTAGTTCTCATCGAACTCCGCCCGCAGGCTGTCGACCATCATCCAGCCGAGCACGATGGGCGTGACGACCCCGAGACAGATCCGCCACCAGACGCCGAGCCGGATGGCCGAGGTCGCGTTCGCGTTCTGCTGGAGCGACGGGAGCTGTCGCAGCACCCAGACGATGACGACGAGCGCGACCAGCGCGGCCAGCGCGATGCCGTACTGGTTGATGAAGTGGTCGGAGGCGTCGAGCAGGAAGATTCCGGACTCGGTCGGGAAGAGCAGGATCGAGACCAGCGCGATCAGGCCGCCGACCCCGAACACGGCCGGCAGTCGGCCCATTCCGGTGCGGTCCTGCACGGCGGAGACCACCACCTGCACGATGGAGATCAGTGAGGTGAGTCCCGCGATCACCAGCGACCCGAAGAACAGCACGCCGAAGAGGCCGCCGAGCGGCATCTCCGAGATCACGGCCGGGAAGGCGACGAACGCCAGCCCGATGCCCGCGGTGGCGACCTCGTGGACCCCCACGCCGGCAGCGGCCGCCAGATGGCCGAGGGTGGCGAACACGCCGATACCCGCGAGGATCTCGAACGAGCTGTTGGCGAAGCCCGCGACCATCGCCGACCCGGTCAGGTCGGACCGGCGGCCCAGGTACGACGCGTAGGTGACCATGATGCCGAAGCCGATCGACAGCGAGAAGAAGATCTGCCCGTACGCGGCGACCCAGACGCTGCCGTTGCCGAGTTCGGACCAGTTCGGGGTGAAGAGAGCGTCGAGCCCGTCGGCCGCGCCGTCCAGCGTGAGCGCGCGGATCACCAGCGCCGCGAACAGGACCCCGAGCAGCGGGATGAAGATCTTGTTGGCCAGTTCGATGCCGTTCCGGATGCCGAACGCCAGGATGACCAGCACGACCACCCACACGGCGAGGAGCGGCCACAGCACACCGGACACGAAACCGTCCATGAAACCAGGCGTCTCCGGAGCCCGGAGGAAGTCCCCGAAGAGGAACGCCTCCGGGTCGTCACCCCACTGCTGCCCGACGGAGAAGCCCATGTACCGCACGGCCCAGGCGATGATGACGGCGTAGTAGGTGGCGATCACGAACGAGATGACGACCTGCCACCATCCGATGGTCTCGGCGGGCCGGGCCATCCGCCGCAGGGCGACGGGCGGCGACATCCGGTACTTCCGCCCGATCGTGTACTCCATGATCAGCAGGGGAATCCCCGCGGTGAGCAGGGCCACCAGGTACGGCAGCAGGAAGGCGCCGCCGCCGTTCTCGTAGGCGATGGCCGGGAATCGCCAGATATTGCCGAGTCCGACGGCCGAACCGATCGCGGCAAGCAAGAATCCGGTGCGGCTCGACCATTGTTCACGGGGTTGCTCTGTCAGTTGCTGAGCCATCTGCCGTCCTTGGGGTCTTCTCTTGAATGTCCAGAAGCGACCTGAAGGCACGCTAACGCGAAGTGGGTGCTTCGGCGCTTTCCGTGGCGTACGGCGCGCGGCGGCGCGGCTGGGACGCTTGACCTTGACACCGTGTGAAGCCGTGCACTGGGAGACGTCATGTTCACCATCGGAGACTTCGCCAGGCACGGCCGTGTGTCGGCCCGCATGCTGCGTCACTACGACGCGGTCGGGCTGCTGCGTCCCGAGCACACCGACCCTTTCAGCGGCTACCGCTACTACTCCGCGGCCCAGCTCGCCACGCTCAACCGCGTCATCGCCCTCAAGGACCTCGGCTTCACGCTTCAGCAGGTGCGGCAGATCCTCGATGAGAAGGTGACCACGGAGGAGCTGCGCGGGATGCTCAGGCTGCGGGAGGCGGAACTGCGGGAGGCGATGGCCGCGGCGGCCGCCGGGCTGGCGCAGGTCGAGGCGAGGCTCCGGTCGATCGAGAGCGAGGGTCGTATGCCCACCCAGGACGTCATGATCAAGAGCACCCCGGCGGTCCGCGTCGCCGAACTGTCCGCCGTCGCCGCCAGTTACGCCCCCGAGCACATCGGCCCCGTGATCGGCCCGATGTACGACGAGCTGTTCTCCCGGCTGAAGGCCGCCGGTGTCACGCCGGCCGGACCCGGCATCGCCTTCTACGAGGACGCGCCGGACGGCGACGGCATCGTGGTGCACGCCGGGTGCGCCGTCTCCGCGGAGACACGGCCGGGAACGGACATCGAGATCACCGAACTCCCCGCCGTGGAGCGGGCGGCGACGATCGTGCACCGCGGCCCCATGGACACGATCATGCCCACCGAGCAGAACCTGGCCCGCTGGATCGACGCCGGCGGCCACCGCTCGGCCGGCTACGCCCGCGAGGTGTACCTGGAGTGCCCGCCCGACAAGGAGAAGTGGGTGACGGAGCTCCAGGTACCGCTTGCCCCCGCTGCGCGATGATGGGGGCATGCGCGCTGCCCGGCTGATCAAGATGGTTCTGCTGCTCCAGTCGCGGCCCTCCATGACCGGCGCCGAGCTCGCACGGGAGCTGGAGGTCTCCGAGCGCACGGTCACCCGCGACGCGCTCGCCCTGTCGGAGGCCGGGGTCCCGGTCTACGCCGACCGTGGGCGGGCCGGCGGATACCGGCTGATCGGCGGGTACCGCACCCGGCTCACCGGTCTGGGGCGCGACGAGGCGGAGGCCCTGTTCCTGTCCGGGCTCCCGGGCGCCCTGCGCGACATGGGACTGGAGGACGCGGCGTCCGCGGCACGTCTGAAGGTGTCCGCGGCGCTGCTGCCCTCGCTTCGGAACGCGCCCGAGTCCGCGGCCCGGCGCTTCCACCTCGACGCCCCGGCTGGTACCAGGAACCGAAGACCCCGGAACTGCTGCCGGTCCTCGCGGAGGCCGTGTGGGACGACCGCCGCGTACGGGCCACGTACCGTCGCAAGGACACCGAGGTGGAACGGCGGCTGGAACCGTACGGGCTCGTGCTGAAGGCCGGCGTCTGGTACCTGTGCGCGCGGGCGGACGGCACGCTGCGGGTCTACCGCATCGACCGGTTCTCGTCGGTGGAGGCGGACGGGGAGCGGTTCGAACGGGACGAGGACTTCGAGCTGGCCGCGTTCTGGCAGGAGCGTGCCGCGCAGTTCACCCGGTCGATCCTCCGCGCGGAGGCCGTCGTCCGCGTGACCGAGGACGGCGCGCGCCGGCTGCCGTACGTGACGGACCGTGGCGCCGCCGAGGAGGCGCTGGCGGCGGCCGGTCCGCCGGACGGCCGGGGGCGGGTGACGCTGACGCTGCCCGTGGAGTCGCCGGACGTCGCGTACGGCCAACTGCTGTCGCTGGGGCCCGAGGTGGAGGTCCTCGGGCCGCCGGAGCTGCGGGCCCGCTTCGCGCGGGCGGCGGCCGCGCTGCGTGACCTCTACCGGTAGTTCTCCACCGCCGGTGTGCCGCCCGCCTGTTCGGCCAGCATGTAGCCCCAGACGTCCGGCCGGCTGCCGTCCGCGTCCGTCACGCCGTACTCCCTTGCCAGTCGGCCGCTGTCGAGGGACAGGCCGTTCCAGCGGGACCGCTCGGGGTCGGCGACGAGCGCCGCGACGCCTCTGGCGAGGTACACGGGCGATTCGGACAGGGCCCAGTGCTTCTGCTTGTCGATGCCGTCGCGCCAGTTCTCCTCCGTGAGGCCGAAGATGTCGAGCATCTCCTCGGAGCGGATGAAGCCGGGGGTGACGGCAACGGCGGTGCAGCCGACGCTCTTCAGTTCCTCGCCGAGGATGAAGGCCATCCGGATGGGGCCGTTCTTGGCCAGGTCGTAGTAGAAGTTCTCGCGGAACCCCTTGTTGGTCTCCGCCGTGCCGTCGGTGACCTCCACGACCAGGCCGCCCGGCTCACGCACCAGCAGGGGCAGTGCGATGCTGCTGGTGATGATGTGGCTCTTCACGCCCAGGTCCAGCATCCGCAGCCCGCGTTCCAGGTCGACGTCCCACATCCGGGTGTCGAAGTCGAGCAGGAAGTTTCCGCCCCAGAGGTCGTTGACGAGCACGTCCAGCCGTCCGTGGTCACGTTCGACGCGCCGGACCAGTGCCCTCACCTGCTCCGGGTCGAGGTGGTCGGTGGGCACGGCGATGCCCTCGCCGCCGGCCGCCGTGACCAGTTCGGCGGTCTCCTCGACGGTCTCCGTGGGGCGGCCGACCTCGCTCACGCTGGTGCGCGTGGTCCGGCCGGTCACGTAGACGGTCGCGCCCGCGGCGCCGAGTTCCACGGCCATGGCACGTCCCGCGCCCCGGGTGGCGCCCGCTACCAGTGCGATCCTGCCGCCGAGCGGCTTGTTCGTCGTCGTCATGAGCCGACCGTCGCACGGAAACCGGACACCTTCTGTCGGGCTTGGGCCGACCGGAGCCACCGTATTGCGAAACAGCCGCGTTTCGGCATGCTCCGCGTGCGACGGCCCCTGCCAACCACGATGCTTGACCCGTGATGGACGAGACGGAGTTCTGGGAGATCATCGACAGCACCCGCGAGGCCGCCGAGGGCGACCCCGAGGAACACGCGGAGCTGCTCGTCGAACGGCTGCTGCAGCTCGACCCCGACTCCGTGCTGGACTTCGCACGGCACTTCGAGGCCCGCTACAACCGCGCCTACCACTGGGACCTGTGGGGCGCGGCGGCCGTCCTGCTCGGCGGGGCGAGCGACGACGCTTTCGACTACTTCCGCTGCTGGCTCATCGGACAGGGCCGGGAGACCTTCGAGAGCGCGGTGCACGAACCGGACGCCCTGGCCGAGCTGCTGGACGATTTCGACGAGGACATCGACGGCGACGGCGAGGAACTGGGCTACGCCGCCGACGAGGCGTACGAGCAGCTGACCGGCGCCGACGCGCCCGACCTGGGGATCCCCGTGCAGTCGGCGGAGCCGGCCGGCACGCCCTTCGACCTCGACGACGACGCGGTGCTCGCCGAACGCTTCCCGCGGCTCTGGGAGCGGTTCGGCAGCGACTGACGGGCCGTCGGACCCGGGCCGGGGCGTTCCGGACCGGTCACCCGTTTGTCCCGGGCGGGAAGCCGCCGCGACCGGGCCGGACTTCAATGAGCCCATGTCGCGACCGCCGGCCTCCACCGTCACACCCGCCCCACGTCGCAGCAAGGGGCTGCTCCGGCGCATTGGCGAGTGGTGCGCGCGCCACTTCGTGACGGTGCTCGTTCTGTGGCTGGCCGCCGTGGTCGGCCTTCAGGCCCTGGACCGGGCGTACGGCGGCGACTACTCCGACGACTTCGCACTGCCGGGCACCCAGTCCCAGGACGGCCTGGACGTGCTCAAGGCACACGACCCGTCCGCCGGCGGCTACGGCGCGCAGATCGTGCTCCACGACTCGGCGAAGCCGCTCACCGACGTGAGCAGCCAGATGTCGACGGCGGTGACCGCCCTCGGGAAACTCCCCCATGTGCTCTCGGCGCAGAACCCGCTGCCCGCCCCCGGAACAGAGCCTCCGAAGCCGCCGGCCGGCACCCCGGACGTCGGGCCGCTCTCCGCCGACGAGAAGACGGCCTACATCACCGTCCGGTTCGACGTCCAGCCCTCCACACTCGGCGACTCCTATCTGGACCTGGTGGACTCGGCCGTGCAGCCGCTGCGCGCCGCCGGGGTGGACGTGGAGTACGGCGGCACTCTCGGCGAGTTGGCCCGGCCGGAAGCCGACGACCGGACCAGTGAGGCGATCGGTTTCGCGGTGGCGATCCTGGTGCTGCTGATCGGCTTCGGCAGCATCCTCGCGGCGGTACTGCCCCTGGTGACCGCCCTGATCGCGGTGATCTGCGGACTCGCCCTGCTGGGGCTGCTGGCCGCTGCGTTCACCTTCGCCACCGTCTCGCCCACTCTGGCCACCATGATCGGGCTCGGGGTGGGGATCGACTACGCGCTGTTCCTGGTCACCCGTCATCGCCAGAACCTGATGAACGGCCGTGACCCGGTGGCGGCGGCCGGCCGGGCCACGGCCACCAGCGGCAGGGCCGTGCTGGTCTCCGGCTGCACGGTCGTCATCGCGCTGTCCGGGCTGTGGGTGTCCGGCATCGGTTTCATCGGCAAGCTGGGCCTGGCGGCCGCCGTCACCGTCGTCACAGCTGTGCTCGGGGCGCTCACCCTGGTGCCCGCCGTGCTCGGGCTGACGGGCCGGTGGATCGACCGGCTGCATGTGCGAAGGCCCGTCGCGGAGACCGACGCCGGGCCGGGCGAACAGGCCCAGGGCGCCTGGCACCGGTACGCACAGCGGGTGGAGCGCCGCCCGTGGTGGTTCCTGGCCGGCGGGACGATCGTCCTGGCCGTGCTCGCGGTGCCGCTGTTCTTCATCCAGCTCGGGCACATCGGCGACGGCGCCGACCCGAAGTCGTTCACCGACCGGCGGGCGTACGACCTCATGTCGACGGCTTTCGGACCCGGTTCCAACGGGCCGTTGACGCTGGTCATCGACCAGTCCGACGTGCCGCAGTCGGACCGGTCGGCGCTGGCCACGCAGGCACAGAACGCGCTCACGAACGTGCCCGACGCCGCCACCGTGACCCCGCTGAAGGCCACCTCCGACGGCGATGTGCTGATCGCCACGGCGTACTCCGTCGCCGCGCCGCAGGACGAACGGACCACGCACCTGACCGACCACCTGTCCGACGACGTGCTGCCGGAGGCGGTGAAGGGCACCGCCGCCCGCACCTACGTCACCGGGACGACCGCGGCGCAGGTCGACTTCCTCGACATCGTCTCCAGCCGGCTGCCGCTGATCATCGCGGTGGTCGTCGGTCTGGCGTTCCTCGTGATCCTGGTCGTGTTCCGCGGTGTCCTGGTCGCCGTGAAGGCGGCCGTGCTCAACGTGCTGTCCATCGCCGCCGCGTACGGCGTGGTCGTGGCCGTCTTCCAGTGGGGGTGGGGCGGACCGGCGCTGGGCGTGTCGGGCGAGGTGCCGATCGAGAGCTATGTGCCGATGATGATGTTCGCCATCGTCTTCGGTCTCAGCATGGACTACGAGATCTTCCTGCTCTCCCGCGTCCACGAGGCGTGGCTGGAGACCGGCGACCCGAAGGCGAGTGTGGCGCACGCACTGGAGATCACGGCCCGCGTCATCACCTGCGCCGCTCTGATCATGGTCAGCGTGTTCGCCGCCTTCATCCTCAGCGACAACATCGTGGTGAAGATGCTGGGCCTGGGACTCGCAGCAAGCGTGCTCATCGACGCGACGATCGTCCGGCTGCTGCTCGTACCCGCCGCGATGACGCTGTTGGGCAGAGCGGCTTGGTGGACCCCCGGTGGCTCGACCGGCTGTTGCCGCACCTGGACACCGAGGGTGAAGGGCACGCGTCCGGCGGCGGGCCCGCCCGGCGGGTGTGAGGGAGCGGGCCTCCCGGCAGGGCACGGTGCCTGGCGCGGCGGCCTACCCGGTGCCTGTGAGGGTGCGGCCCATCAGCACGTCGTCCACATAGCGTCCGTCGAGGTGGAACTCGCCCGGCAGTACCCCCTCGACCACGAAGCCCTCCGCCACGTACAGCGCCCGCGCCGGCGCGTTGTGGGCGAGCACCCGCAGGGTGATGCGCACGGCTCCCTGCCGCCGGGCCTCGTCGCACGCCGCCCGCAGCAGCGCCCGCCCGACACCGCGGCCGCGGGCCCGCTCGGCCACGGCGAGGCCCTGGATCTGGCGGACATGCCGGTTGCAGGCGAGCGGGGTCGGCGGGGCCACCCGGATGTAGCCGAGGATCGCCCCGTACCCGTCCTCGGCGACGAGGAACTGCTCAGGGCGGTGGCTGGCGTCGAAGAACGAGTCGTACGGCGGCTGCGGCCGTGGGGTCACGGCGTGCAACGGCGACCAGGCGGCGCGGTCCAGCTCCCCCAGCTCCGCGTCGTCGTCACGTCGTGCGGGGCGTATGTGCGACTCGGGCATGGGGCCACTGTGCCATGTCGGACCACCGGGGCAGGATGGGCCCATGCAGAGAACCCGAATTGCCGTCACCGGCGCCTCCGGGCTCATCGGCGGGGCGCTGGTGAACTCCTTGCGCGCGGACGGGCACGAGGTGGTGCGTCTGGTGCGGCGCCCGGCGAGCGCCGGGGACGAGGTCCACTGGGACCCCGCACGGCAGTACGTCGACGTGGCCGGTCTGATCGGCTGCGAGGCCGTGGTGCATCTCGCGGGAGCCGGGGTGGGCGACCGTCGCTGGACGGACGCGTACCGCAAGGAGATCCGCGACAGCCGCGTCCTCGGCACGGCGGCGATCGCGGAGGCCGTGGCGTCCTTGGACGTGCCGCCGCGGGTGCTGGTGAGCGGCAGCGCGGTCGGCTACTACGGCGACACGGGCGGCCGGCCCGTGGACGAGGGCGCGCCGCCCGGGGAGGGGTTCCTGCCCGGCGTGTGCGTGGAGTGGGAGGAGGCCACGGCCCCGGCGCAGGAGGCGGGTGTCCGAACGGCTCTGGCCCGTACGGGACTTGTGGTTGCGCGGCACGGGGGCGCCTGGGGCCGGATGTTCCCGCTCTTCAAGGCGGGGCTGGGCGGCCCGCTGGGCGGCGGCCGGCAGTACTGGAGCTTCATCGCGCTGCACGACACCGTGGCGGCGCTGCGGCACATCATCGACACCGAGTCCCTGTCCGGCCCGGTGAACCTGACGGCCCCCGAGCCGGTGACCAACCGGGAGGCGACCAGGGCGATGGGCCGGGTGCTGCGCCGTCCCACGCCGTTCGCGGTGCCGGCGCCGGCCCTGCGGGTGGTGCTGGGCGGGCTGGCGGAGGACGTCCTGAACAGCGGGCGGGTGCTGCCGGGTGTCCTGCTGGGGTCGGGGTTCCCGTTCGCCTTCCCGCGCATCGACGACGCGATCCGGGCGGCGCTGCGCTAGGGCCTTTCGTTCGGATCAGGCCGGATCAGGGAGCGGGGCCTGGTGCCTGCCAGGGCCCGCGAGCCCGGCATGATCCGAACGAGAGACCCTGGATGTATTGACCTGGACCGTGTCCGGGCGGGCGGGGGCGCGGCGTGCGCCCCCGCGCTCCGGTGCTCCGCGATGTGCGCTACCTCAGGCGACCGCCTACCTCTTTAGTCTCGAACCGAACTCGGGTATTCCTCGGTCCTGTTGGGGGCATGAGCTCCCCACCAGCCGCGCCGACCTCGGGGAGGGGCACGTGCTCAGCACCGCTCATGATGCGGATGTCGTCATCGTCGGGGCCGGGATCGCCGGACTCTCGGCGGCCCACCGGTTGACCAGTGCGGGTGTCACGGTCAACGTCCTGGAGGCCGCCCCTGTGGTGGGCGGCAGGATGGCCACCACGCAGCTCGACGGCTTCCGGCTCGACCGGACAGGCCAGTTGCTCTGTACCGCGTTCCCGGAGCTGCGCCGCACCGCGGTGCTCCGGGACGCCGATCTGCGGATGTTCTCGCCCGGTGTGCTGGTCCACAGCGGGGGCCGGCTGCAGCGGACCGGCGAGGTGGGGAACGCCGGGCGGTGGGGTTCCTCCCCCGCGAGGCGGGGTGCGGGGCGGGGATCGCCCCCGACCGCCCAGGGCGCGGGGGTCGCATTCTCCGTCGCGCGCGCCCTCGCGAGCGCCCCTCGGCCCCGCCAGCTCGACCAGGCACGGCTGGCCGCGTCCCTGGCGCGGTTCGCCGCGACACCCGTCGACCGTCTCCTCGCCCGCCCTGAACGGTCCGCCGCCGAGGCGCTGTTCGGGCGCGGCCTGCCCGCTCGCACGGTGGACGGCTTCCTGCGTCCGCTGCTGTCGGCGCTGCTGGGCGACCCGGATCTGACCGGCACGTCCAGCCGTTGCGCGGATCTCGTACTGCGCGGTTACGCGCGCGGCCGTCTGTGCGTGCCGGCGGGCGGCGCGGCGACCTTGCCGGAGCTGATGGCGGCGGGGCTGCCGGCCGGGGCCGTACGGACGGGCGTGCGGGTGACCGACGTCGCGACGACGTCCGTGACCACGGAGGAGCTCGGCGAGATCCGCTGCCGCTCCGTGCTGCTGGCGACGGGTGCACGGGCGGCGGCCGGGCTGCTGCCGGGGCTGCGGGTGCCGTCGTTCCATCCGGTGACGGTGGTGCACCACACGGCGCCCGAGTCCCCGCTCCGGGAGCCGTCGCTGGTGCTGGCCGGGGACAGGAACGGACCGGTGTCGCACACGGCGGTGATGAGCGAGGTCGATCCGTCGCGCGCCTCCGACGGGCGCGTGCTGATCTCCTCGACGCTGCTCGGCACACCGCCGGAGGACCTGGACCGCCGGGTGCGGCGGCAGCTGGCGAATCTCTACAGCAGGGCGACGGACGACTGGGAGCTCCTCGCCGTCCACCACGACCCGGAGGCGGTGCCCGCGATGCCGGCGCCGCACGATCTGCGCCGCCCGGTGCGGGTGCTGTCCGGTCTCTACGTCTGCGGCGACCACCGCGACACGGGCACGGCGCAGGGTGCCCTGTTCTCCGGGCGGAGGGCGGCGGACGCGGTGCTGAGCGACTTCGGTATCCGGCCGGGATGTGCGGCGGCGGCGCTGACAGCGGCGGCCTGAGGCCCGGCAGGGCCGTGTGGGCACCGGCGGGCGGGGCCGCCACCCCGCCCGCCGGCCCGACGTCAGCCCAGGGCGGCCACCCGGTCGCGGTAGGTCCGGACCGGTGCCGCGTCGCGGTACGGCTCCAGCCGGCGTTCGAACTCGCGGACGTACTCGGTGGCCCGCACCGACCGCATCTCGGACGCCTGGAGCGCCGCCTCCGCACCCAACGCGCACGCCTGGTCCAGCTCGCCCAGGCCGAGCCGGGCGGAGGCCAGCACGATCCGGCAGAAGAGCCGGCTGCGGGCGAAGGCGGGGGCGCGCAGCTGGAGGGAGCGTTCCGCGTGCTGCACGGCGCTGCGGTACTGACGCAGGTCGCGGTGGCAGTGGCTGAACTCGTCCGCCAGCTGCGCCTCGTCGAAGGCGCGCGCCCAGTGCGGCACGTCGTCCCCCGGCCGGGCGGCCTCCAGCGCGCGCTCGGCCCGTACGAGCGCGGCGGTGGACGCCCGCGCCTCGCCGAGCACCGCGTGCCCGCGGGCCTCCGCGCAGTGCAGCAGCGCCTGGACCGGTGGCGGGGCCGACGGCCCCACCCCTTGCTGGGCGACCCTGGTGAGTTGCACGGCCTCCCGGCCGTGTCCGAGGTAGACGGCCTGCCGGCTCATGGTGACCAGCACGTACGACCCGTACGCCCGGTCCCCCGCCGCCTGGGAGAGCCGCAGCGCCTGGACGAAGTACCGCTGGGCGAGTCCGTGGGCCGCGATGTCGTACGAGGTCCAGCCGGCCAGTCTGGTGAGGTCGGCGGCCGCGGCGAACAGGCGCCGCCCGGTCGTCTCGCCGTACGTGCCGCGCAGCATCGGCTCGGCCTCGTGCTCCAGGTAGCGCACAAGGGCCTGCCGGGCGTGCCCGCCGCCGTAGGCGTGGTCGAGGGCGCGGAAGAGTTCGCCGACGGCACGCAGCGCCGCGATGTCACCGCCGGAGACCTTCTGTCCGGGCCCCCGGTCGCCGGCGCCACGCTGCCGTGGGACGGCGACCCTCGGGCCCTGCTGCGGCACCCGGCCGGAGCCGGGGTGCGTCTCGCCCCGGCCCACGCGCTCGTCGGCTCCGCCGATCAGCCAGTCCCGGCTGGGCACGACCAGTCCGGCCGGCGTGAATGCGATCTTGCGGAGCTCCGCGTGGCTGCCCGAGTCCTTGCGCCACAGGCCGCTGACGATGTCCACGGCCTCCTCCGGGGTGGCGGCGAACTCCAGCCCCGCGTAGACGGGGGCGCAGGCGTCGAGCCCCAGGTCCTGGGCGGACAGCCGGCGGCCGAGTCTGCGGGTGAACACCTCCGCGATCAGCGCGGGCGTCGTCCCGCGCGGTTGCTGTCCCCGCAGCCATCGGGTCACGGAGGTCTTGTCGTAGCGCAGGTCGAGGCCGTGCTCGAGGCCCAGCTGATCCACCCGGCGGGCGAGGCCGGCGTGGGAGAACCCGGCCTCCGCGATGAGCGCGGCGAGCTGCCGGTTGGGGGTGCGCGGGGTGGTCCGTTCCGTCATCGGTTGTGGCGTCTCCTGCCTTCCGGGCCGGGAGCAGCCCATGGGGGTACCTCCTGGGGTCCCCCCAGGCGTAGCGCTGAGGGAGAAGCTCTGGGGGAGGAACGGCGCGAATTTAGCGGCCATCCACAGCTGTTCCGCCACCTTCGCCCTATATTCATCCGATCGTGTGAGGATTGACGGCACCGCTGGACCGGGGAGCTGACGGTCCGCCCTGCCCGGCCGTTCGGTTCCGGCCCGCCGTACAGTGGCTGGGGCCCGGTCATCACCGGGCGGAGGTTCGAGGGAGGCACAGCCGTGAGTGACCTGCGGTTCGTCCGACTGGGGTTCGGCGACGAAGCCGTCGAGTACCAGGAGGCATGGCAGAAGCAGCGCGAAGTCCACGCCGCCCGCTTCGCCGACGAGATCCCCGACACATGCCTGCTGCTGGAGCACCCGCCCGTCTACACGGCCGGCCGGCGCACCGAGGACAGTGAGCGGCCCCTGGACGGGACGCCCGTCGTCGACGTGGACCGTGGCGGGAAGATCACCTGGCACGGCCCCGGCCAGCTGGTGGGCTACCCGATCCTGAAGCTGCCCCGCCCCGTGGACGTCATCGCGCACGTACGCCGTCTCGAGGACGCGCTGATCCGCACCTGCGCCGAGTTCGGCGTGGAGACCAGCCGGCTCGAGGGCCGCAGCGGTGTCTGGGTGCTCGGCGACCCCGTGGAGCAGCGCCCGGCCGCCGGCGGCCTCTCTCTGGACTTCGACCCCCGGCTGACGGACGAGGAGTTCGACCCGCGGCTCAACGGCCCCGAGTACGCCCCCTCCAACGCCGGCCAGCGCCGCGAGGACCGCAAGCTCGCGGCGATCGGCATCCGTATCGCCAAGGGTGTGTCGATGCACGGCTTCGCCCTGAACGTGAACCCGGACAACACCTGGTTCGACAAGATCGTGCCGTGCGGCATCCGGGACGCGGGAGTCGCCTCGCTCGCGAACGAGCTGGGCCGCGACATCACCATCGCCGAGGTGCTGCCCGTGCTGGAGCGGCACCTGCGGGAGGTGCTGGAGAACGCGGAGCCGCGCCCCCGGGAGATCGTGCGTGACGCGGTGCCCACCACGGCACCCGAGGCGGAGAAGACGCCCGTCTGAGCCGGGGTCCCCGGCCCCGTCCCGCGGGGCCGGGGACCCCGGCCCGGAACACGGGCGGGAATGCGGTCCCGTGGCCACAGGTTGGCCGAACGTAAGGCCGCACTTTTAACGGGCGTACCCTGGTGTTCGCCGAAGAATCGAAGCTGTAGGGAGCCGGTCGTGTCCGCAGTCGCACCCGACGGACGCAAGATGCTGCGCCTGGAGGTCCGCAACAGCCAGACCCCCATCGAGCGCAAGCCCGAGTGGATCAAGACCCGGGCGAAGATGGGCCCCGAGTACAACCAGCTGCAGAAACTGGTCAAGAGCGAGGGACTGCACACGGTCTGCCAGGAGGCGGGCTGTCCCAACATCTTCGAGTGCTGGGAGGACCGCGAGGCGACCTTCCTCATCGGCGGTGACCAGTGCACCCGACGCTGCGACTTCTGCCAGATCGACACCGGCAAGCCGCAGGCCCTCGACCGTGACGAGCCGCGCCGTGTGGGCGAGTCCGTCGTCACGATGGACCTGAACTACGCCACCATCACCGGCGTCGCCCGCGACGACCTCGAGGACGGCGGCGCCTGGCTGTACGCGGAGACCGTGCGCCAGATCCACGCGCTGACCGCGGAGCGCGAAGGCGGCCACACCAAGGTCGAGCTGCTGATCCCCGACTTCAACGCGGTGCCCGAGCAGCTGGCCGAGGTCTTCTCCTCGCGTCCCGAGGTGCTCGCGCACAACGTCGAGACCGTGCCGCGCATCTTCAAGCGGATCCGCCCGGGCTTCCGCTACGAGCGCTCGCTCGAGGTCATCACGCGTGCCCGTGAAGCGGGCCTGGTGACCAAGTCGAACCTGATCCTCGGCATGGGCGAGACCCGCGAGGAGGTCAGCGAGGCGCTCCAGCACCTGCACGACGCGGGCTGCGAGCTGATCACGATCACCCAGTACCTGCGCCCGTCGGTGCGCCACCACCCCGTGGAGCGCTGGGTGAAGCCGCACGAGTTCGTGGAGCTCAAGGAAGAGGCCGACGAGATCGGCTTCTCCGGTGTGATGTCGGGTCCGCTGGTTCGTTCCTCGTACCGGGCCGGCCGGCTGTTCCAGCAGGCGATGGAGGCCCGTGGCTCCGCTGCCGGCGTCGAGGCCGGCACGGGCGCCCAGGCTGTGTGAATTCAGGCACAAGCACCTACCGGCCGGTAATGGCCGATTGGACGCGGTCCGTACCCTCCCCGCAGGTCGGGGGTGGGTACGGGCCGCGTTCTCGTCCCCGGAACTCCGCGACCCGCGAATCGGCCCTTCATCAGCGTTTGACCGGCCGGTCATGCCCTGGTAACACCAGTCAGTGACGCTCGACTCACGCACAGCTCCCACTCACCGCCGCTCACCCCGAGGGGGAATCGCCACCATGCAGGCCGTGCCGGCACGCCACGTCAGTGCCAACCCGATCCCGTCCGTCACCGGCGCCTTGCGCGCCATGGAGTCCATCATCCTCGGCGCCGGCCAGCGCACGGCCCGCCGCAACGCCTGGACCGCGGTCCTCGAGGACCGCCGCCGCGCCAAGGACCGGGTGGATGCTCAGCACGTACTGGAGGCCGTGGCGACCCGCACGTCATAGGCCACGTAAACTTCCGGTATGGCGAGGAAGGCAAATTCAGACAGCGCTGACGCTGCTGCGAACCCGGGGCGACTGAAGCAGATCGCCCTGACGTACAAGATGACCCGGAAGGCCGACCCGAAGGTCGGTCTTGTCGTCGCGGGTGTGGGAATCGTCACCTTCGGTGTCTTCCTCGGGATCGGCTTCCTGATCGGTCACCCGGTCTATCTGGGGATCCTCGGCTTCGTGCTGGCTTTCCTGGCGATGGCGATCATCTTCGGACGGCGTGCCGAGCGGGCGGCCTTCGGACAGATGGAGGGCCAGCCGGGAGCGGCGGCCGCGGTCCTGCAGAACGTGGGACGCGGCTGGACCACCACCCCGGCCGTGGCGATGAACCGCAACCAGGACGTGGTGCACCGCGCCGTCGGCAAGGCCGGCATCGTGCTGGTGGCCGAGGGCAACCCGAACCGGCTGAAGGCACTGCTCGCGGCCGAGAAGAAGAAGATGAACCGCATCGTCGTGGACGTCCCCGTGCACGACATCCTCGTCGGCAACGGCGAGGGTCAGGTGCCGCTGAAGAAGGTGCGCACCACGATGCTCAAGCTCCCGCGGGTGCTCACCGGCCCGCAGGTGACGGCGGCCAACGACCGGCTGCGGGCGATGGGCGACCTGATGAGCAACATGCCGCTGCCGAAGGGCCCGATGCCCAAGGGCATGCGGATGCCGCGCGGCGGAAAGATGCGCTGACGCGCTGTACAGACGGATGTGAGGCGGGGCCCGGACGATGTCCGGGCCCCGCCTCACATCTGTGCCGGTGTGCGTGCCGTGCCGGCCCTGCCTGTGTCGGGGCGGTGCGGGCGTGTCCGGGCGCGGTGCCGACGGTGTCCGCGGCCGTGCGGGGTGCCGGCGGTTGCCAGGGCTGTGCGGGGTGCCGGTGGCGCCGGTGCCGGTGCCGGCCGTGTCTGCGGCCGGGGCCGGTGCCGGCGAGTGCCAGGGCCGCGGGGTGCCGGGCGAGTGCCAGGGCCGTGCGGGGGTCGGCGGCGCCGGGGCCCCGGGCCTGGGGGGCCCGGCGGTTACCGGCGTCCCCGTGTCCGCGGCGGCTGCGGCGGGTCAGATCCGCACCTGCACCGCGCGGGCGAGCCGGTCGTGCAGGCCACGGCCGTCGCGGTCCCAGACGAGCGCGGGGATCGCGAGACAGAGCAGCACCGTCCGGACGACGGCCCACCCGAAGGCGAGACGTCCGCCGTTCTCCGAGACGACCCGCAGTCCGAGGAAACGCTTACCGGGCGTGAATCCGACGGTGCCCACCGTCAGGATGCCGAGGAGGAGAAGGATGCCGAGGGCCCAGTTCCCGGCCGCCTGCTGGTCACCGCCCGCGAACAGTCCGTATGCGATCAGGAAACACAGTCCCCAGTCGATGAAGAGCGCCCCGAAGCGGCGCCCGAGGGGGGCGACGGAGCCCGGGCCGTGCTCCGGCAGACCCAGCCGCTGACCCCGGTACCCGAAGTCGACACCCATGTCCTCCGCGGCCGCGCGGGGCCCGGAAAGCCACGATCCGATTGCTTGCCTGTTGTCCACCCGTCCACGGTACTGCGCCCCCTTTCACCCTCCTGCGTCCGGGGCCGTTCCCGCACTGTGACCCTCGTCCGGTTAACTTCGTCGAAACAAATGGGTCATGCTGGAGAAATCCCGTCCGCCTACGGTCGAGACCAGCGTGTGCCACCGCACTGGCCGCACGGACGAGCTGCAACCCCGCCCCTCCCGGGTGGGAGTAGGAGGAGTTGGATGTTCCAGAACGCCGATGACGTCAAGAAGTTCATCGCGGACGAGGACGTCAAGTTCATCGATGTCCGGTTCTGCGACCTGCCTGGCGTGATGCAGCACTTCACGATCCCGGCAGCGGCGTTCGACCCGACCGAGGAGCTCGCCTTCGACGGCTCGTCGATCCGCGGCTTCCAGGCGATCCACGAGTCCGACATGGCGCTGCGGGCCGACCTGTCGACCGCCCGTGTCGACCCCTTCCGCCGCGACAAGACGGTCAACATCAACTTCTTCATCCACGACCCGATCACCGGCGAGCAGTACAGCCGTGACCCGCGGAACGTGGCCAAGAAGGCCGAGGCCTACCTCGCCTCCACCGGCATCGCCGACACCGCGTACTTCGGCCCCGAGGCCGAGTTCTACGTGTTCGACAACGTGCGCTTCCAGACCTCGGCGAACGAGTCCTTCTACCACATCGACTCCGAGGCGGGCGCCTGGAACACCGGCGCCATCGAGAACAACCGCGGCTACAAGGTCCGCTACAAGGGCGGCTACTTCCCGGCCCCGCCGGTCGACCATTTCGCCGACCTGCGCGCGGAGATCTCCCTGGAGCTGGACAAGAACGGCCTCCAGGTCGAGCGCCAGCACCACGAGGTCGGCACCGCCGGCCAGGCGGAGATCAACTACAAGTTCAACACGCTGCTCGCCGCGGCCGACGACCTGATGCTCTTCAAGTACATCGTGAAGAACGTCGCCTGGCGCAACGGCAAGACCGCGACCTTCATGCCCAAGCCGATCTTCGGTGACAACGGCTCCGGCATGCACGTCCACCAGTCGCTGTGGCAGGGCGGCTC
Organism: Streptomyces sp. Tu 2975; assembly: GCF_009832925.1. Taxonomy (GTDB): domain Bacteria; phylum Actinomycetota; class Actinomycetes; order Streptomycetales; family Streptomycetaceae; genus Streptomyces. The sequence goes on along the minus strand of NZ_CP047140.1, from coordinate 5,743,610 downwards.
CCCGCTCTTCTACGACGAGCAGGGCTACGCGGGCCTCTCGGACACCGCCCGGTACTACATCGGCGGCATCCTCAAGCACGCGCCGTCGCTGCTGGCCTTCACCAACCCGACGGTGAACTCCTACCACCGCCTGGTCCCCGGCTTCGAGGCCCCGGTCAACCTGGTCTACTCGCAGCGCAACCGCTCCGCCGCGATGCGTATCCCGATCACGGGCTCGAACCCGAAGGCCAAGCGCGTCGAGTTCCGCGCCCCGGACCCGTCGTCCAACCCGTACCTGGCCTTCTCCGCGCTGCTGCTCGCGGGCCTCGACGGCGTCAAGAACAAGATCGAGCCGGCCGAGCCGATCGACAAGGACCTGTACGAGCTGGCCCCCGAGGAGCACGCGGGCGTCCCGCAGGTCCCGACCTCCCTCCCGGCGGTGCTGGACGCGCTCGAGGCGGACAACGAGTACCTGCTCGCCGGCGGTGTCTTCACGTCCGACCTGATCGAGACGTGGATCGACTACAAGCGCACGAACGAGATCGCGCCGATCCAGCTGCGTCCGCACCCGCACGAGTTCGAGCTCTACTTCGACCTCTAAAGATCCGCTCCACCGGTCGCACCGGTGGGACAGGTCCCGGATTTCAGGGGCCGCCGGCCGCGCTCTTCCCACAGGGGAAGGCGCGGCCGGCGGTCGTTCACGGCCCGGTGCCCGGTCCGGTACGTGTGGCAGGGTCGCGGCATGCCTTTCGATCACAACGACCACTACCACCGCCTGCGCCGCGCTGCGGGACGCGCTCGCACCCGGGGGCGTGCTTGTGGTCCTCGGCTGTTACGCGGAGAGGACACCCGCCGACCGGGCGTGGAGTCTGGCGGCCGTGCCCGTCAACGCCGTCGCCCGGCTCGCCGTGGGCGTGGCGGACAGGTGCCGTGCGGGGAAGCGTGGGCGGCGCGTGACGCGGCCTCCGGTGCGGCAGCCGGACATGGCGCTGGCCGACGTCAGGCGTGAGGCGGCGGTGCTGCTGCCCGGGGCGGGCTTACGGCGGCTGCTGTTCTGGCGGCATCTGCTCGTCTTCCGCGAACAGCCACTGACGACCGACCCCTCGGAGGTTTTGCACTAGTACATAGACTGGTTGCATCTAGTGCAGTATCGGTCTAGGTTCTGGGCATGACCGCCGAGGCTCCCTCCCCCGTCACGCTCACCGGCCGCCACGTGCGCCTCGAACCGCTCACGGAGGGCCATCTCTCCGATCTCTTCGCCGCGGGCGGGATGGACGAGGAGGTCTGGCGCTGGCAGGGCGGGCCGGCCCCGCAGAGCGAGGCGGAGCTCGGTGACACACTCCGCGAGCTGCTGACCGCGGCGGAGCAGGGCAGGTACGTACCGTTCGCGGTCATCCACCTCGGTTCCGGACGGGCCGTCGGCTGGACCACGTTCTCGGACGTCGACGTGCGGGACGAGCGCCTGGAGATCGGGTGGACCTGGTACGGGCGGGCATACTGGCGGACCGCCGTGAACACCGAGACGAAGCTGCTGCTGCTGGGCCATGCCTTCGAGGAACTCGGCATGGGCCGCGTCCAGTTGAAGACCGACCACATGAACCGGCGCTCGCAGGACGCCATCGCGCGCCTCGGGGCGCGGCGGGAGGGTGTACTGCGGCGGCATCGGCGGCGGCCGGACGGGACGTGGCGCGACAGCGTGTACTTCTCCCTGCTGGCCGACGAGTGGCCGGCCGCTAAGGAGCGGCTGGAGGTCCGGCTGTGACCGGCGGGCCACCGGGGCGCACGCGGCTACGATCGGGTGGCATGGGGATCACTGTGCAGTCGCTGACCTACTACCCGGTCAAGGGCTGTGCCGGCACGGCCGTGGAGTCGGCCCGGCTCGGCGCCACGGGGCTGGAGCACGACCGGACGTTCATGGTCGTCGACGCCGTCGACGGGACCTTCCGGAGTCAGCGCAGGACGCCGGCCATGGCCGCGGTCCGGCCGGTGCTCCTCGACGGCGGACGGACGTTGCGGCTGAGCGCGCACGGGATCGGGAGCGTGGTCGTGGCGGTCGACCCCGAGGGGGAGCCGCGGCCGGTGAGCCTGTTCGACCAGCCGGTCGGGCACTGCCCGGACCAGGGCGAGGACGCCGCCGAGTGGTTCTCCGAGGTGCTCGGCGCCAAATCGCGGCTGGTGCGGGTGCCCAGCGGGTTCGACCGGGACGGATGGGGCGAGACGCCCGGGAAGGTCGCCTTCGCGGACGCCCACGCCGTGCTCGTCGTGTCGCAGGCGTCGCTGGACGGGCTGAACGCGCGGATCGGGGCCGCCGGCGGGGACCCGGTGCCGATGGACCGCTTCCGCGCCAACATCGTGCTGGACGGGTGCGCGGAGCCCCACGACGAGGACGTCATGCGGCGCCTGGAGGCAGGCGGCGTCCAACTCGCCCACTCCGTAAGGGCGATGCGCTGCTCCGTACCGCTGGTGGACCAGCGCACGGGACTGCGGGCCGGCCCCGAACCGGTGCGCACGCTCTCCACGTACCGACGGGAGCCCGCCTACGACAACAAGGTGAGCTTCGGCGCGAAGGCGGCTGTGGTGCGCGAGGGCACGCTGGCGGTCGGGGACCCGGTGCGGGTGGAACGGTACGGGAACGGGGCGCCGGATCCCCGGCGCCCCGCCTCCTCGTGAGCCGGCCGGCTCAGCGCCCGTAGCGGATCAGGGCCCTGACCATCCGGCATGTCGTGTCGGACGGGACGTGGACGCCGATGCGCTCCGCCGTCGACCGGATCCGCCGGTTGTCGGCGGTCGCCGGGTGGTAGACACCGGAGTCGAGAAGTGCGATCGCGAGGCGCATGGCCTTCAGCCGGCGGTTGTGGGACACGTACCACTCGCGCGGCTGTCCGGCCGGGAGCGGCTTCTTGCTGGGCGGGGTCAGGGGCTTCGTCGTGAGTGTGGCTACGGCCATCGGCAACCTCCTGGCGCGGTGGCGGGACCATCCCGAACTACTGTTCATTCTACCGGTGGGCACTGACAATTTCCCCTGGCCAGACGGCATTTGAGGGGCTCAGGAGCGGTACCGTGGAGCCCATGGAGATCTGGATCAACCCCGCCTGTTCCAAGTGCCGCAGCGCCGTGGATCTGCTCGACGCGGAGGGCGCCGAGTACACCGTGCGCCGTTACCTCGAGGACGTGCCGACCGAGGACGAGATCCGCGCCGTCCTCGAGCGTCTGGGTCTGGAGCCCTGGGACATCACGCGTACGGGCGAGGCCGTCGCCAAAGAGCTGGGCATCGCCGTCTGGCCTCGGGACGCCTCCTCCCGCGACCGCTGGGTCGCGGTGCTCTCGGAGCACCCGAAGCTCATCCAGCGCCCGATCATCACGGCGGACGACGGGTCCGCGGTGGTGGGACGCTCCGAGGAAGCGGTGCGGGACGCGCTGGGGCGCGGCTGAGCGGCGCGGCGCGACCGAGGGGAGGGCGCGGCTGCGCACCCGGGACTGCCCGTACGGGAGATGCGCGCCGTGCTGGACGCGGCAGGCGCGTGAGGTTGGGGTGCCGCACCGGGGGTGGGCCGAACTGCCGCTGCCTTAAGGAAAGTTAAGGAAGAGCCGGGCGGGACCGGTGAGCAGCCCCCCGCGGCTCCTCGTACGTAAGGGCACAAGGAACCATCCGGCCGCCCCGCGGCCGGGGACAGGAGCCCTTACGTGTCACGCAAGAAGACCCTCAGCGGCAAGAAGAAGCTCGCCCTCCTCGTCGGCGCGGCGGCCATGGCCGGCGGGACCGCGATTGTCATGACCGGGACAAGCCAAGCGTCCGTGGCCTGCGACGGGCTCGCCCAGGCGGTCCGCAACAACGAGAACTTCATCGCAGGTCAACAGGCGAATCCCGACGCCCAGTCCGAGGCACGGATCGCCAACCGCGAGGCGGTGATCGCGCAGATCAGGGTCCAGCAGGAGGCCGCCGGCTGCGACGCCGGAGAGGGCGGCGGCCAGGCGGCGGCTCCCCCGGCCGAACAACCGCCGGCCGAGGCACCGCCCACAGAAGAGGGCGCGGGCGAGGACCAAGGCGCGGGCGAGGGCCAGGACGCCGGTCAGGACCAGGGCGCCGGTCAGGGTGACCAGGCGGGCGAGGAGGCCGGCGGCGCCGTGGGCGAGGTCGTCTGTGCCGGCTCCACCGTTACGCTCTCCGGCGAGGGCGGCGCGCCCGCCGCCTCCAGCAGCGAGTTCCCCGTCGGGACGCAGCTGAAGGTGACCAACCTGGACAACGACAAGTCCACGACCGTCGAGGTCACTTCCGTCTCCGGCAGCTGCGCGCTGCTGAACAACGCGGCCTTCGAGCAGGTGCGCGAGGCGGGCAAGTTCCTCATCCGCAACGCGCGCATCGAGCGCGTCGGCTGACCCGTACCGGTCGCGCCGGATCCGAGGACGTACGCCGTAGCGGCTCCCCCTTCCACTGTCCCAGGGGGAGCCGTGGCCGCCGGGCCGCACACCCGGCGGCGCCACGGCCCCGTCCCCACCACGCGGCCGTAGCGCCGCCGTAGCCGCAGGCCCCGGTAACGCCCCCGCCGGCCCTGCGGCTGCGGCCTTCCCGTCTCCTACGGCGCCGTGCCGGCCAGCAGTTCCTCCGCCTCCGCGAGGATCTCCGTGAGCCGCACGCCGAAGTGGATGTCGCAGTCGTGCGCCTGCCCGGTCCGCGCGGACCCGAGCAGCGCGTCGACCGCCCTGCGGAACGAGTCGACCGGATCGCCCCAGCCCTCGGGAAGCTCCGCCCTGCCCCGCTCGCCCAGCAGGACGAGGCTCGTGCCGGCCGCCTTGCCCGGCGCGCTCAGGCCGAGGGTCACCGTGCTGGAGGCCCCGGAGGCGTGCCGCAGCACCAGGTGGACGGTGTCGGCCGGGCCACGGGCCCCCGACAGCGTTGTCACATCGCCGAGCACGGGGATCAGCGCCGAGAGGGCGTGCGGGCCGACGTCCCACAGGCCGCCCTTCTCACGCCGCCAGGGCGAGGCCGCGAACGGGCTGTCGGAGCCGTCCGAGTACAGCGAACCGAGCCACTGGGCGTGCGCCGTGAACCACCCGTCCGCGGCGGCCTGTTCTGCCACCCAGGGCGCCGTGTCGGCGGCGAAGCGCAGCGTGCAGAAGACCACGGACGCCACCCCCGCGTCCTGCGCGGCACGGGCGGCCGCGTGCGCCGCGGCCACGTTGGTCGCGACCGGCTTGTCCAGCAGCAGGTGGCGGCCCGCCGCGGCCGCCCTGGCGGCGAGCGGCGCCTGGACGTCCGGCGGCACGGCGAACGCGACGGCGTCGCTGACCGCGAGCAGGGCCTCGATGCCCTGGTCGCCGGTGAACGCCGCCGTGCCGTGGGCATCGGCCAGCGCCGCGGCCGCCTCCGGCCGCCTCCCCCACACGCCGCTGAACACGACATCCGGATGCCCGGCCAGCGCCGGTGCCTGCGTCATCCCCGCCCACGGCCCGGCACCGAGGAGGCCGATACGCATCGGCTGTGTCTGCTTCGTCATGCGCACCAGTGTGCACGGTCACAGAGCCGCCGGTCCGCCCGGTCCGGCGTGCGCGCACCCGTGGACACCCCTGTATACGACGGCCGCCGCCGGCCCGTTCCCGGCGGCCGGACGTCCTTCCCGCCCCTCCCGGCCCGGTTCGCGACGGCCGGGACGATCACCGACCGGCGGGGATGTGTCGCGTGTCTCAGAACCTTCCCGGAAACGTTGCCCACGACGTCCCCGGCGACATCTCCCGTGACGCGTCCAGAAAACGCCCCCAGCATGATGAAAGCGGCTCCGACCAGTGACAACGCGTCCGGCCGTGCCCGTCCACGGCCCCGGTCCGGGACGCCGCAGACATTGCTCCGGCCACGGCGGGAGGCGCTCCTCCCCGGCCGGTCCCGGCCGTCCGGCCCGCTGCGTAACGTGGGGTTCACAAACGGGCAACGGCCGGGAAATCGCGCATTGCCAAGCTGCGCGGCATACCGCTGCACCCGCAAAGGATGAGGCCCCGTGACCTTCAAGGCTGAGTACATCTGGATCGACGGCACCGAGCCGACCGCCAAGCTTCGCTCGAAGACGAAGATCCTCAACGATGGCGCTGAGCTGCCCGTCTGGGGCTTCGACGGGTCCAGCACCAACCAGGCCAAGGGCCACGCCTCCGACCGCGTGCTCAAGCCGGTCTTCACCTGCCCGGACCCGATCCGCGGCGGCGACGACGTCCTGGTGCTGTGCGAGGTCCTCAACACGGACATGACCCCGCACGAGTCCAACACCCGCGCCGCGCTCGCCGAGGTCTACGAGCGGTTCGCCGCTCAGGAGCCGATCTTCGGCATCGAGCAGGAGTACACCTTCTTCGACGGTGAGCGTCCCCTCGGCTTCCCGGCCGGCGGATTCCCTGCCCCGCAGGGCGGCTACTACTGCGGTGTCGGCGCCGACGAGATCTTCGGCCGTGACGTCGTCGAGGCGCACCTCGAGAACTGCCTCAAGGCGGGTCTCGGCATCTCCGGCATCAACGCCGAGGTCATGCCCGGCCAGTGGGAGTTCCAGGTCGGCCCGCTCGCCCCGCTCGAGGTCGCCGACCAGCTGTGGGTGGCCCGTTGGCTGCTCTACCGCACCGCCGAGGACTTCAAGGTCTCCGCGACGCTGGACCCCAAGCCGGTGAAGGGCGACTGGAACGGCGCGGGCGCGCACACCAACTTCTCGACCAAGGCGATGCGGGAGGGCTACGAGGCCATCATCACCGCGTGCGAGTCGCTCGGTGAGGGCTCCAAGCCCCTCGACCACGTCAAGAACTACGGCGCCGGCATCGACGACCGTCTCACCGGTCTGCACGAGACCGCCCCGTGGAACGAGTACAGCTACGGCGTCTCCGACCGTGGCGCCTCCGTCCGTATCCCGTGGCAGGTCGAGCAGGACGGCAAGGGCTACATCGAGGACCGCCGCCCGAACGCCAACGTCGACCCGTACGTGGTGACCCGCCTCCTGGTGGACACCTGCTGCGCGGCGCTGGAGAAGGCCGGCCAGGTCTGAGCGCAGAGAGCTCCCTGAAAGGGGCCCCGCCGATTCCGGCGGGGCCCCTTTCCGTGTGCCTGAGCGGCCGAGGACAGCGGGCAGCACGGGCACCAGGGGTCAACACCCGCACGGGGAAGGCGTACCAAGGCGTGAGAGGGGCCTGCTGCGCGCGCCTCGCGTCTGCTTGAATGGGGTCATGGCCAGCATCCACCGGAGCATCGCGACAGGTCGCACCGACCTCGAGCCGTTCTGGCCCTCCCGGCAGCATCACGACTTCGACCGGGTGTGTTGCCGCGCGTGAGCGCGCAGGCCTTCTGAAACCGTCATCCCGGTTCTCGGCCGGCGCGCACGACGTACGTACGTCCGTCTTCCTCCGCGCGAAAGAGCTGACCTCCCCATGGCGAACACCCGTTCCTTCTCCGCCGTCGCCCGGCCCGCCCAGCGTCCCTCCGACCGGCAGCGACTGCGTGCCGTCGACCGCGACGAAGTGGTCGACGTCGCCGACTTCCTTCCGCCGGGCGCCACTTGGCTGCCCGCACCGCCGCACACCCTGCCCGAACTGCCGGGGCGGCCCCGATGGTCGGCTACCTGGTGCTCGTACCGGCCGACGGGCAGCCGCGTCCCGCCGCCCGCAGCACGGGACGGACGGCGGGCCGGTGCTGATCGACCCGGTCCGGCGCACGGCCCATGTGGACGGGCGGGCACTGGACCTGACCTACCTCGAGTTCGAGCTGCTGGCGCATCTGGTGGCGCATCCGCAGCGGGTGCACACCCGTGACCAGCTCGTCACCACGGTGTGGGGCTACGGGCACGTGGGCGACGGCCGCACCGTCGACGTCCATGTGGCGCGGCTGCGGCGCAAGCTGGGCGCCGAACACCGCCGCACGATCCAGACCGTGCGGCGGGTCGGCTACAAGTACGCGCCCTAGTCGCCGGTGCGCGCCCGGTTCCGCGCGGCGGCGCCCAGCGCGATGTCGACGGCCAGGAACACCAGCAGGCTGATGCCGAGCATCGGCACGAACCAGCCGGCCACGGCCGTCGCCGCTGCGAGCGGCAGCAGCACGGTGACCGGCAGCTTCCGCCACGCGCCGCGCGGTGCCGGCCGCCCCGCGCTCAGCGCGCGTTCCTTCGTGGGCCGGCGCAGCCACCACATGCGGTAGCCCAACACGATGAGCATGATCAGGGCGCCCATCAGGGCGGCCAGCACGAGCTGGTTGGCCAGGCCGAAGAGCACGCCCATGTGGCCGTCGATGCCGAAGCGGGTCAGTTTGGCGAGCAACGGGTAGTCGTCGAAGCGGAGTTCGTCGATGACACGCCCGTCGGCCGGGTCGATCGCCACCGAGTCGAGATGGACCGGGTACTGGGTGTCGGTCTCCTTGACGACATAGCCGGTGCCGTCGGCCGGCAGCGTCACGGCGACCTTGCCGTCGACGCCGGCCTCGCGGGCGGCGGCCACGGCGTCGTCGATGCCGACGTCCGCGCCCTGGTGCTCTGCTCCGTGTCCGCCGGCGCCGTGGCCCTCGTGGTCGCCCCCGCCGGCCGCCCCGCCCTCGCCGATCACGGCCGAGACGGTGGGTGTGGCGCCGCCCAGCCGGTCCTGCAGTGCGCCGATGTTCTCGCCCGCGTAACGGGACCACGTGAGGCCGGTGGCCGACAGCAGGACCAGTCCGATCACGGCCCACAGTCCGACGGAGCCGTGCCAGGACAGTGTCCTGCGGCGGCCCTTCGCGCCCCGCTCGGGCAGGATCAGGGCCCGCTTCGTACGGCGCCGGCGACCCAGCCAGAGCAGCAGCCCGCCGAGGGCGACGACCCAGAGCCAGCTCGCGGCGAGCTCGCTGTAGTAGCGGCCGAGGTCACCGAGATGCAGGTCCCGGTGGAGTTCGTCGAGCCACGTCCGCAGCGGGAGCGCGCCGGAGCTGCCGTACGAGGGGAGCTCGCCCCGTATGTCGGCGGTGTACGGGTCGACGAAGACAGCGAGGGATCTGCCCTCCGCGACACCGGGAGCGTCCATCAGGACCCGGGTGGTCGCCCCCTCCTCGTGCGAGGGCCACACGGCGGTGACGGTGGCGTCGGGACGGGCCTCGCGGGCCGCGTCGAGCTGGGCGCCGAGCGGCAGGTACGGGCCCGTCACGGGAGCGGTGAGCTCGTCGCGGTAGACGAACTTCTCCGCCTGGAAGGACAGGGAGTACAGCAGGCCGCTGACAGCGGCGACGAGAAGCAGCGGGGCGATCAGCAACCCCGCGTAGAAGTGGAGCCGGAGCACGAGCGGTCGCAGCGCGCCCCAGGTGGAGGTGGATTCGGCCCGGCCGGTGCCGGCCTGCGGTGCTGCGCCCTGGTCGGGAGCGTCAACAGACATGGCGGTCCTAAGGATTCGGTGTCGACATGGGGAACCGGCCCCCAGGTCGGACAGCGGCTCAGGGGGCCGTGGCGCGAGGTACGGCAGGCGTCGGCGGGCCGCGGCGGACGACCGTGTGCGCCAGGACGACACCGTGGTGACGGGCGGGGACAGCCGGGCGGACCACCGGACGCGGTGGTTCCGGAAGCCGTACGACGCCGAGGAGCAGTCGCAGCGGGGTGAAGGCGAACGCGAGCGCGGTGCCCGCGAGCCGGAAGAACGCGGCCTCGCCGTGGGCGAGCCAGAGCGCAGAGCCCACGGCCGCGACCAGGTGCACGGCGAGCATGCCCGCCCCGTCGGCGAGGCCCATGGCCGTCTCCACCTGGGGCCCGTGGTGGTGCTCGGCAGGCCGGCCGGCGTCCGAGAAGATCAGGTGCAGAGCCCCCTGCACGGCGAGCAGACCGGCGCCGATGGCGCGGGACCCGCGGCGGCGTCCGGCCGCGCACCATCCCGCGGTGGCGGTCACACCCAGTGCGACCAGCAGCGCGGACGGCGGAATGTCGTGCGCAGACAGGGACGAATGCCCCATGGCGGCCAGAATGACGGCCACCGCCGCGAAGAGCGCGGCCCGCAGGGCGCGCATCGGCGACCGGGTGTCCGTCATCGTCCGACATGGTGCCACCACGGCGGCGGGTCCGGGAGAGTGACCGTGGGTACGAACAAGTTCTTCCCGCAGCAGAACCACTGTCCCCTGCGGGCTCCCCCGAGGCACAGTCGTGATCATGAGGCTTTTGATTCTGGGCGGTACGGAGTTCGCGGGGCGTGCGGTCACCGAGGCGGCGCTGGCCCGCGGATGGGACGTCACCGTCTTCCACCGCGGCAGGCATCCGGCGCCGAAGGGCGCGGCCGTGCTCCTCGGCGACCGGCTCGACAACCTCGACGCGCTCGCCGACGGCGCATGGGACGCCGTCGTCGACACCTGGTCGGGCGCGCCGTCGGCGATCCGCCGCACGGCCCGGCTGCTCGCGGGACGTGTGGGGCGCTACGTCTACATCTCCAGCTGCTCGGTGTACGTCTGGCCCCAGCCGGCCGGGTACGACGAGACGGCGCCGCTGGTGGACAGCTCCGCCGACGCCGTCGACGTGCCGTACGCCGAGGCCAAGCGGGGCGGCGAACTGGCGGTCCTCGACGCCTTCGGCGACGAACGCTCGCTGCTGGTGCGCTCCGGGCTGATCCTCGGGCCGTGGGAGAACATCGGCCGGCTCCCCTGGTGGCTCGGCCGCATCGCACGCGGCGGCGACGTGCTCGCGCCGGGGCCGCGGGAGACCCCGCTGCAGTACATCGACGTCCGCGACCTCGCCGAATGGACCCTCGACACGGCGGCCGCCGGACGCTCTGGTCCGTACAACCTGGCGAGCGAACCCGGCCACACGACGATGGGCGAACTCCTCGACGCCTGCGTCACGGTGACGGGTTCGACGGCACGGCTGCGGTGGACCGACGCGGAGACGATCCTCGCGGCGGGCATCGAACCGTGGACGGACCTGCCGGTCTGGATCCCGCCTTCGCAGGAGGCGTACGGGGCGCTGCACGGCGTGGGCGTGGGCCGCGCGACGGCGGCGGGCCTGCGGTGCCGGCCGGTCGCGGACACGGTCCGCGACACGTGGACGTGGCTCACGTCCCTGGGCGGCACGGCGCCGCACCGTGCGGACCGTCCGCGGGTGGGGCTGGCGCCGGAGGTCGAGCAACGCCTGCTCGCGGACCGACCGTAAGTCCTGGGGCTTTGCGCGGCCGCCGCGTCCGTGCCGCTGCGCGGGGCCCTTCCCCACCCCGCCCCTTCCCGAACCGGGGCAAGCCCCGGACCCCCGGGGGCCGACACTCCGGCTCCGGGGAGGGGGAAGGCTGGCGGGGCTGACGCTCCCACACCCCCGAACAAGCCGTGCATGGGCAGGTCCTCGCCCGGCCCGTGCCGCTGCGCTGGGCCCTTCCCCACCCCGCCCCTTCCCACTGCATCGATGTGCGGCTCCGCCGCGTGGGGCAGGCCCCGGACCCCAAGGGGCTGACGCCCCCTTTCCCCTCCTCAGAGGGACGATTCGGTGGGTGCTGACGCCCCCACACCCCCAAGGCCGGTAGCTTCGCGCCGCGAACACCCTCGGGCTCACGCCCAGAGGCCGGACCGTCGCCCCGCATGCAAACGGCCACCGGCCCGAGTTGGCCCCACCGGCGTGAGGGGGCGGGGTCGTAGGAGGGGGTGTCCGGAAGTAAAGCGTCGCAACTCGCGCGCAGCGCGGTGAGGACAGCCATTCCGGACACCCCCTCCGGAGGCCCCGACACCCGCACCCACCACCCGCGCAGCCACACCCCGCCAGGGGCGCCACGACGGACCTGGCCTGGCCCGGGGCACAACGCCCCCAAGCCAGGACCCGCCCCGCCAGTGGCCACACGCACCGGGCCGGGCCACGCCCCGGACGGGCGCAAGTGCAGCCCCGCCCCGCCAGGGGCGCACGCGCCAGGACCGGCCCGGCCCGCAGGGGCGCACACACCGGACCGGGCGCCGCCCCCGCAGGGGCGCCGGACAACGGGACCGGGCCACGCCCCGCGCCGGCGCACCACCCAAGTGCAGCCCCGCCCCGCCGGGGCGGGTCGCGCCCCAGAGGCGTCGAGACCCCATGGTGTCGTCAGGTACACCCCCCACCCGGTGCCCTCCACCCGTGCGGACGCACATTCGTGGCCGCCACACTGGTGATCGACAGGGACCGACGGACGAACACACGCCCAAGCAGGGGGATTCATGGCGATCAAGAAGGCTCGCGGCGCGCTCACCGCCGGTGGGCAAGGGCTGGTGCTCGCGCTGGCGGCGTGGGTCGGTTCCGTCGCTCTCTTCTCTCTCACGACGGTGTCGATCGCGTTGATCCCCGTCGGAGTGGGCGTGTTCACCACGCCCCTGGCGCTGACTCTCCTGCGGGCCCACGTGAACCGCCGTCGGCTGCTGGCCGCGCAGTGGTCCCAGGTCCGTATCCCGGCCCGTTACCGACCCTTTCCCAAGGACGTGCGGAAGGGCGTCACCGGGCAGGTCGAGCGGTGCTCGCTGATGCTGAAGGACCCGGCGACCTGGCGGGACATCCGGTGGCTGCTCGCCGACATGACGGGCGGCGGCGCCGTCGCGGTCCTGGCGCCGGCGCTGATCCTGGAGGGCGTGTTCGGTCTCCTGCTCGCGGCGGGGCTTTGGAAGCCGATCGTGGAGGCCAGTGGCACGTACTGGTACACGTTCCTGCCGGTCGACAGCGGTGACACGGCCAGGCAGGCGGCGCTGCTCGGCCTTGTGTGGATGATCGTGGCGCTGCACGTCAACCCCCGTCTCGTGAGGGCGCACTTCAGGCTTGCGGGGGCCGTACTGACGCCCGGCCGTGAGGAGCTGGAGCAGCGCATCGACCGGCTGACCGAGACCCGTCACGACGCGCTCGACACGTCGGCGGCGGAGCTGCGCCGTATCGAGCGCGACCTGCACGACGGGGCGCAGGCGCGGCTGGTCGCGATGGGGATGAACCTCGGCACGATCGAGGCCCTGATCGAGAAGGACCCGGCGCAGGCGAAGGAACTGATCTCCAAGGCGCGGGAGTCGTCGGCGGAGGCGTTGACCGAGCTGCGCGACCTTGTGCGCGGCATCCATCCGCCGGTGCTGGCCGAACGGGGGCTGGGGGACGGCGTCAGGGCTCTGGCGCTGCGGCTGCCGGTGCCGACGGAGGTGGAGGTGGAGCTGCCGGGCCGTCCGGACGCGGCCGTCGAGTCCGCGGCGTACTTCGCGGTGAGCGAGGCCCTCACCAACGCGGTCAAGCATGCGGGGGCGGACCGCGTCTGGGTGGACATCACGTACTCCGACGGGGCGTTGCGGATCTCGGTGACGGACAACGGCAAGGGTGGCGCGGTGGTCGGGGCGGGCTCGGGTCTGAGCGGTGTCGAACGGCGGCTGGGTACATTCGACGGAGTCCTGGCCGTCAGCAGCCCCGCGGGCGGTCCCACCATGGTCACCATGGAGATCCCTTGCGCGTTGTTCTAGCGGAAGACCTGTTCCTGCTGCGGGACGGTCTGGTCCGGATGCTCGAGGCGTTCGGCTTCGAGATCCTGGCCGCGGTGGAGACGGGTCCCGAGCTCTCCGAGGCTCTGGCGGAGTTGGAGCCGGACGTCGCGGTCGTCGACGTCCGGCTCCCGCCGTCGCACACGGACGAGGGGCTCCAGTGCGCGCTGGCGGCGCGGCGGGCGAGGCCGGGACTGCCGGTGCTGGTGCTCTCTCAGCACGTCGAGCAGTTGTATGCGCGTGAGTTGCTGGCCGACGGCAACGGCGGGGTGGGGTACCTGCTGAAGGACCGGGTCTTCGACGCGGAGCAGTTCGTCGACGCGGTGCGCCGGGTGGCGGCGGGCGGTACGGCGATGGACCCGCAGGTCATCTCGCAGTTGTTGTCGCGGCGTTCGCAGGACAGGCCCATGGAGAGTCTGACGCCACGTGAGCGGGAGGTCATGGAGCTGGTCGCGCAGGGCCGCTCGAACGCGGCGATCGCGTCGCAACTGGTGGTGACCGAACGGGCGGTGGCCAAGCACACGTCGAACATCTTCGCCAAGCTGGGGCTGCCGGTGTCGGACGACGACAACCGCCGGGTCCTGGCGGTGCTGGCGTATCTGGATCACGGGCGTACGACCGGAAGTTGAGAAGTGGGCCCGCCCGGAGAAGCAGGGCGGCAGTGCCCCTTTTCGGCTACGTCCAAACGATTTGGCGGTGGAGGCTTCTACGATTTCCCCACAGGACTGAACACCCTGTCGGTGGTCTGCGTATGGAACGACGCTACTTCCCTCCCCCGGGATTGGAGTTCCATGGGACGCACATCGAGAAAACGCTCAACGCTGGCAAACCGGGCGATCGCCGCCACGGCTGCCCTCATTCTGGGTGGGGGCGGGCTCGTCGCGGCCAATTTCTACGCTTCCGCCCACGAGGGCTGGGGCGATGACCGGACCGGGCCCAGAACGCAGAGCGCCGGACAGGCGGTCTCCACGATCGACTGTCCGGAGGTCGTGAATTCCATCGAGCAGGTCCCCGACGACCAGCGGTTCGCGGTCGACCGGGAACTCGCCACGCTGGACACCCAGATCACCAACTACTACCAGCGGTTCGCCGACAACAAGGAGCGCGTCCAGAGCGACCGCACCTTCGCGCAGAACGAGATTCTGACGCCGCTGAAGAACGAGCGGTTGGTGATCATCCAGCGCATCGTCGCCCTGATCGACCGCTCTGCCGAACGCCCCCAGGGCCTGGAGTCGACCGCTCCGTGCACCCTCCGCGGCGACGACAACGACGGCGGTGACCAGAACGACGGACAGAACGACGGTCAGGACGGGCAGGACGGCCAGAACGACGGCCAGGACGGCGACGGCGGCCAGGACCAGAACCAGGACGGTGGCCAGGACGGCGGCGGCCAGGACAACGGTGACGGCGACAACAACGACGGCAACAACGGGGACAACGGCGGGAACGACGGCAACAACAACGGCGGCCAGGCCGGCAACGGCCCGGAAGAGGGCGACTTCGTCGACATCCAGTCCGTCGAGCCGAACGTCCAGGAGCCTCAGAAGCGCCGCGGTGCCTCCCGAGGCACTTTCACCACCGACTGCGGCGTGAACGAGAACGGGAAGTTCAATTCCGACAATGTGATCGCCGCCCCTGGTGTCAGCAACGGCGCGCACCACATGCACGACTATGTGGGCAACCAGGCCAATGACGCTTTCGCCAGCGACGACGATTTCGCGAACGGAGACACCACCTGCAACAACCAGGGCGACAAGTCGACCTACTACTGGCCTGTGCTGCGCCTGCAGAACGGCCAGAACGAGTTCGACGCCGGCGAGGACGGCGGCGGCAACGACCAGAACGTCGGTGAGATCCAGACACCGTCGGAGGTCACACTGACGTTCGAGGGCAATCCGCGGAGCAAGGTCACCGCGATGCCGAAATTCCTCCGGATCATCACCGGTGACGCCAAGTCCTTGACCAACGGCGACGCGAATGCCAACGCCTCCTGGAGCTGCACCGGCTTCGAGGACCGCCAGCTGAAGGACAAGTACCCGATCTGCCCCGAGGGCAGCCAGGTGGTGCGCAGCTTCAAGTTCCAGAGCTGCTGGGACGGTCAGAACACCGACAGCGCGAACCACCGCACCCATGTGGCCTTCGCCGACGAGGACGGCAGTTGCCAGGACGGTTTCCAGCCGATCCCGCAACTGGTGCAGCGGATCGTCTACGACGTGCCGCCGCCGGTCTTCGACGGCGACAACGCGTCGGTCTTCGCGGTGGACTCGTTCCCCGAGCAGCTGCACAAGCCGATCACCGACCACGGTGACTTCATCAACGTCTTCGACGAGGACCTGATGGACGAGATGGTGGACTGCATCAACGACGGACGTCGCTGTCAGTGACCCACCGGGTACGGCGGAGGGCCGGTGACCCACCGGTACCCCAAGGGCCGGGCCGGTCCGGGAGATTCCCGGACCGGCCCGGCCTCCTTCCGTCTGCGGACGGCCCGGCACGGCCTGTCCCGGGCCGGTCCGGGCAACGACGCCCGGACCGGCCCGCTCCGACAGGCCGGCCGGTCAGCTCCCCTGGTGCCCTTGGTGCCCCTCCCCGGCACTTCCGCCCTTCTCCCCGCTCTCCGCGCCGCCGTCGTGACCCTCGTGGCCGTCGTGGCCGTCGTGGTCATCGACGCCGCCGCTGTCCCCACCGCCGTCGCCGCTGTCGCCGCCTTCGCCGCCGTGGCCCGAGCCGTGCTGCGCGCCGGTCTCGACGGTGCCGCCGAGCCGGTCCCGCAGGGCCGCCACGACCTTCTCGTCACCGACCGCGACCCACTTGCGCCCGACCAGATAGGTACCGCCGTAGTCGTTGGCCTCGTTGATCCACTCACGCTGGCCGCGGTCGGTGGCGAAGGTCGCGAGGATGTACTTGCCGTCGGCCGTCGTGCAGTTGGCCTGGCGCAATTCCTCCGCGTCCGTCTGGATGTTCGGTTCGCATTCGGCCTGGCGTGCGAGGTCCTCCAGGCTGCCGGTCGCCGTCTTCGGCGCCTTCGCGCCCTTGTCGGGTCCGACACGCCCGTCGTCGTCATCGCCGGAACCGCAGGCCGCCGCCAGGGCCAGGACGACAACTGCCAGTCCTGTCCGGGCCGCCCGCCGTGTGCTGGTGCTCGTACTCGTCCGCATCCGGCCATGGTGCCTTCCCGCCCCCTCTTCGCGCGGCAGAACCGCAGGTAACCTGCGCTCCGCACGCACCTGTTGTCGCGTCAGCAACACGGAGGAGCGCTGATGAACGAGCTGTCGAGACGTTCGCTACTGGGCACTGCCGGAGCTGTGGGAGCCGGCGCGGTGCTCGCCGCGCACACTCCTGCGGCCACCGCCCTGCCCCGTCCCGCCTCCGCGCCCGCGGCACCCGGCGCGGGCGCCGGGGACGCTTTCCGTACCGGTCCGGCCGTCGCCGCGCTGCACCGCCTGCTGCCCGACCACGCCGACCAGTTGCGTTTGACGGCGCTGACCGGCCCCGAGCGCTTCCGGATCACCGGCTCGACCGGCCGCATCGAGGTCGCCGGTACCGGTCCGGCGGTCCTGCTGACCGGGGTGCACTGGTATCTCAAGTACGTCTGCCGCGCGCACATCTCGTGGTCCGGGTCCCAGCTCGACCTGCCCCGCCGGCTGCCCGCGGTCCGTCGTCCGCTCGAGCGCAGGGCCACCGTCCGCCACCGGTTCGCGTACAACGACACGCACGACGGCTACACCGCCCCCTACGCCGACTGGCCGCGCTGGGAGCGGCTGATCGACGTCCTGGCCCTGCACGGCTGCAACGAGGTCCTGGTGACGCCGGGGCAGGAGGCCGTCTACCACCGGCTGCTGAGGGACTTCGGCTACTCGGACGAGGAGGCCAGGACCTGGCTGCCGGCGCCCTCGCACCAGCCGTGGTGGCTGCTCCAGAACATGAGCGAGTACGGCGGCCCGATGTCGCCGGCCCTCATCGAGCGCCGGACCGAGTTGGGCCGGCGGATCGCCGACCGGCTGCGGGAGCTGGGAATGCATCCTGTGATGCCGGGCTACTTCGGCACCGTGCCCGACGACTTCCCGGGCCACAACCCCGGCAGCGACGCGCGTGTGATCCCGCAGGGCACCTGGGGCGGCGGGATGCGCCGGCCCGACTGGCTGGACCCGCGGACGAAGGCGTTCTCCGACGTCGCCGCGGCCTTCTACCGGCACCAGGGCGAACTGTTCGGCGACGTGTCGCACTTCAAGATGGACCTGCTGCACGAGGGCGGCACCGCGGGCGACGTGCCGGTCCCGGACGCCGCACGCGCGGTGGAGGCGTCCCTTCAAACGGCCCGGCCCGGTGCCATCTGGGTGATCCTCGGCTGGCAGTCCAACCCGCGCCCGGTGCTGCTCGACTCGATCGACACCTCCCGCGTCCTCATCGTCGACGGCCTCTCCGATCTGGACACGGTCACCGACCGGGAGGCCGACTGGGGCGGGGCACCGTACGCCTTCGGCACGATCCCGAACTTCGGCGGCCGTACGACGATCGGCGCGAACACCGACCGGTGGACGGAGAAGTTCACGGTCTGGCGCGACAAGCCGGGCAGTGCGCTGGTGGGCACCGCGTACATGCCGGAGGCGGCGGAGCGGGACCCGGCGGCGCTGGAACTCTTCAGCGAACTGGCCTGGCGCGAGGAGAAGATCGACCGGGACGCGTGGTTCGCCGAGTACGCGCAGATCCGGTACGGCGGCATCGACCGGTCGGCGCAGGAGGCGTTCGCCGCGCTGGCCGCGACGGCGTACAAGCTGACGAGCACGGACGGCCGGCCGTACGACTCGCTGTTCTCACGCCGGCCGTCGCTGACGACGGCGATCGGCACCGCGTTCGACCCGGCGGGCTTCGACCGGGCGTTCGCCGCGCTGCTCGCCGTACGGCCGCCGCTGCGCGGCTCGGACGCGTACCGCCACGACCTGACCGACGTGGCCCGCCAGGCGCTGGCCAACCGTTCCCGCACGCTCCAGCCGGCGTTGCGGGCCGCGCACCGGAACAAGGACGTGGCCGCCTTCCGTGCCGTGTCGGCCCTGTGGCTGAAGGTGATGCGGCTCAGCGACACGATGGCCGGCTGCCACCGCCAGTTCCTGCTCGGGCCGTGGCTGGAGGACGCGAAGCGGCTGGCGACCAGCCCGGAGGAGGCGGTGCAGCTGGAGCGCACCGCGCGCACCCTGGTCACCACCTGGGCGGACCGTCCGACCGCGAACAGCCTCAGCAACTACGCCAACCGGGACTGGCAGGGGCTGATGGCCGACGTCCATGTGCCGCAGTGGGAGGCGTTCCTGACGGAGCAGGCCGACGCGATGGCCGCGGGCAGGGCGCCGAAGTCCTTCGACTGGTATCCCCAGGAGGAGGCGTGGACCCTGGAACGCCGCACATATCCGGTGCGGCCGACCGGGGACGCGTACAGCACGGCCCTTCGCGTGTTCGACACCTTGGCCCGCGCGCCCTACCAGGGCGCCGTGACGGTGGACGTGGAGCCGCCGGCGTTCACCCCGGGCAGCTCGGGCACCGTCACGGCGGTCTTCCGCAACATGAACGGGCTCAGAGGCACGGGCAGGATCGACTTCGCGCTCGCCGGGCTCGACGCCGCGCCCGAGGGCCCGAGCGCCCTGGAGGGCGTCCCGGCCGGGGGCAGCGGCGAGGTCTCCTGGCGGGTCACGGCGCCCGCTGATCCGCTGACGGAGCCGCTGAGGCCCATGCCGTACGAACTCACGACGCAGTACGGGCCGCTCGACGAGGACCGGGTCACCACCACCCAGCCGGGCAGCGTGTACATCGCCGCGCCGCTGGACCCCGCATGGCGCACGTTCACCTCCAACGGCGCCGTCTTCGGCCAGCTCGGCGACCGGTTCGCGATCGACGGGGCCGGCAACGACCTGTGGCGCGGCACCACCCAGTTCGGCACCGCCTACCTGCCCGGGGCGTTCACCGAGGGCGCGAGCATCGTGCTGCGGGTGGACGCGCAGGACAACACCGGCACGTGGGCACGAGCCGGGATCATGGTCCGCAACTCGCTGGCGACCCCCGGGGACGCGGGCTTCCTGAACCTGGCGGTGACACCGGGGCAGGGCGTCGCGCTGTCGTACGACTCGAACGGCGACGGCACGATCGACAACTACGGCCGGATCACCGGGGTCAGGGCGCCGGTGCTGCTGCGGCTCACGAAGAACGCCGGGACGTCGTTCACCGGCGCGTGCTCCACCGACGGCGGCACCACCTGGCGCGCGGTCGCCACCGTGTCGGTGCCGGGCACGGCGGCGACGCAGGACGCCGGGTTCTTCATGAGCGCCACGAACGGCGGGAGCGGTGCGCGCGGGACGGTGCGGTTCAGCGGCTGGTCCTTGACGGGCGGCGGTGTCGCGACCGGCGGCTGACGTCCGGTGGGCCTACATTCCGCATCATGAACGCGATCCCCTCCACCACCGTCGCGAACCTCCGCGATCTGGGCGGCACGCCTCTGCCCGGCGGCCGGTCGGTGCGCAGCGGTCTGCTGTTCCGTTCCGGGCACCTGGACCGGATGGACGCCGCGTCCGACCCGGCCGTCGCCGCCCTCGGCATCCGTACCGTCGTCGACTTCCGCACCCGGGCGGAGCGTGAGGCACGGCCCGACCGGCTCCCGGAAGGCGGGCGGCTGCTGCTCGCCGACGTCCTGGCCGATCAGGTCGCCGCCGGCCGGATGCCGGCGGCGGCCAGGCTGCGGCGGCTGCTCACCGATCCGGCCGTCGCCGAGCGGGAACTCGGCGGCGGCCGGGGCCGGGAGATGTTCGGTGACATCTACCGCGGGTTCGTGACGACCGACTCGGCACGTTCGTCGTACCGGGCGTTCCTGAACGAGGTCGCGGAACCCGACGCCTGCCCGTTGCTGTTCCACTGCACGGCCGGCAAGGACCGCACGGGCTGGGCGGCGACGATCGTGCTCACGCTGCTCGGGGCGACGCCGGAGACGGTGGAGGCCGAGTACATGTCCGTCAACATGGCGGTGCGTGCGGCGTTCGCCCCGCTCGTCGAGGGATACACCCTCCAGGGCGGGCAGCCGGAGACGGCGCTGTCCATCATCGGCGTCGTCCCCGACTACCTGGCGGCGGCCCTGGACGAGGTCGACGCGCGCTACGGCTCCATGGAGAAGTACGTGCGGGAGGGGCTCGGCGTCACGCAGGCCGCGCTGGACCGCATCCGCGGGCGCCTGGTCGTCCCGGCCTGACGCCCCACGAGCCCGGCGTCGCGTCGGGCCGCGCCCGGTGACCGTACGACGATTCGCTCGTTCTGCTGAACGTGCGCCCACACGACGTCGTTCCTTCCCCGGACCCCATCACCGGCCCCGTCACCACCGACGCCGTGACCGGGACGGAGGCCGGCTCAGGAGTCCGGGCCGGAGTGGGGGCCGGAGTGGGGGTCGGCCAGGCGGAGGCGGCCGTCGTCGAGCACTATCCCCGCCTGGTACGGATCGCCTACCTGGTGCTCCCGCCGTCCGCGGGCCAGGGTCGCCGGGTGCTGACCGCCCATGCCGTCGTGCAGCGTTCGCTCCCCCGCGGAGACACCACCGCCTCGCTGCCCGCCCCGTCCGTGCCGCGGGCCCGCCGTCCGGAGGGCGCCGGCGACCCCGGCTACCGGTACGTACGGGACCGGGTGCTGCGGCAGGCGCTGGACGCGGCGCAGCCGCTGCGGCGGCGGGCACTGCCCCGGCGCGCCCAGTTCCCGCCGCTGCTGCCGCACGTGTGGGGTCTGCGGGTCTTCCCCCGCTCGGGGGGCGCCGACGAACTCGCCCTGGACCAGCGGCTCTCCGCGTTGTCCGGGCCGGGCAGGGCCGCGTACGTGCTGCGCCACCTGGAGAAGCTGTCCGACCGTGACGTGCGCCAGGTGCTGACCTCGGTAGGAGCGGCCGACCCGGACTCCGCTCTCGCGGAGGCCGACGAGGTGGCGGACGGCAGACGCGGCGCGGAACTTCTCCGCTCGTCCGAGTTCGACGCCTGCTCCCTCCAGGTGCGGCCCACCGACCTGATGCGCCGCCGCAGACACACCAGGGCGGCCCTGGTGGCTGCCGCCGCCCTCGCGGTGTGCGGGACGCTGCTCCTGCTGCCGGGCGGCACCGAGGACGGCGCCAAAGACGTGCCGTACACCCGCAACCCCGCCGTGGAGGCGGCACTGGACCCGGACCGGCTGGGGCGGGTCGCGCCCACGGCCTGGCGGGAGTCGGCCCGCAGGGACTTCTCCGTATGGCCGGCCCGCGGCTCCCTGTCCGCGGACCGTGCGCTGCTGCGCCGGGCGCTCACCGCCTGGGCGGGCCCCGGAGAGGCGGTCCGGGTCACCTCGACACCCGGGACACCGTCCGGGCCGCCGATGGGACCGCCGCAGCTGCTGTTCGCGGGCGAGGTCGGCGCGGCGCGTGTCGTCGTCCTCCACGACGGGCTGCGCATCGTCCGCTACGCCGAGACGACCGGGGCACCGGGCGCGGCCGGGGACGCGACGCTGGACTTCGCCCGTACGGACGGGGCCGACGCCGCCGGCTCGAGCGCGCTGGTCGCCGGGCGCTCGCGGGACAACGTCCGCTATCTCATGGCGCCTTGGGTACGGGACGTGTCGGTGCGGGACCTGCTCGACCCCGCCGGGCGGACGCGCACGGTGCGGCAGGACGCGAACGGCCTCACCGAGCGGCTGCCGAGTCCCGTGCAGCAACGCGCGTGCCGGGCCTGGCATGGCCTGGAACTGACCGACGGCGGCACCCTCACGCTGGTGACGGACCTCGGCGAACTGACGCCCGCGCAGCTCACGTACGGCCCGCCCGGCGCACCGGAGGACGTGCGGGGCGCGGCGGCGCGCGCGTCGTGGGCGCGCACGGCGTGCCTGCTGCCCGGCGTGCGGGCGCACGGCGTGCGCAGCGTCAACTCCTGGCAGTACGCCCGGCAACGACTGCCGGAGGCGAACGGCACGGCGGGCTGGGTGTGTACGCGTGCGGAGACCTGGCGGGGCACGGGCAGCCGTGTCATGGCCCAGTTCCAGGCGCCCGCCACCCGTCCGGGCGCGGCGGGGACGGTGGTGGCGCGGGCGGAGGACTCGCCCTCGTGCGGGGTGCGTGAACCGCACGTGCTGGCCGGTGTGCTGTGGCAGTCGCGGGCCGGGCAGTGGTACGTGCTGGCGGCGGGGAGCGGGCAGCTCGCCTCCGTCACCGTCGCGGGCGGTGGTGCGGAGGGAGGGGCCACCGGACATGTGGTGGCGGTCCGCTCCGCCGAGGGCGCACGGCCGGAACTGAACGGCCTTCTGGCGGACGGCACTCGGGTGCGGCCGCTGCGCTGAGCTGTGCCGCTGCCCTTCCGGAAGCCCGTGACGGCAGTCGCGGTCCTTCCGCCCCGCCCGGCCCGCCGGCATCACCTGCCCCTCCGTGTACGCACTGGTCACCGGCGTCCCGCCGGTGTCCTCGGCGGGCGGTCCTCATCCCGGCGCCCGCACGCCGATGGGTAGGGTGTCCGCATGACGACCGGAGTGCGGCGCAGGATGGGCGTCGAGGAGCGCAGACAGCAGCTGATCGGTGTGGCGCTGGAGCTGTTCAGCCACCGCTCGCCCGACGACGTCTCGATCGACGAGATCGCGGCGGCCGCGGGCATCTCCCGTCCGCTCGTGTACCACTACTTCCCCGGCAAACAGAGCCTGTACGAGGCGGCGTTGCGCCGGGCGGCCGACGAGCTCGCCGCCCGCTTCCAGGAACCCCGGGAGGGGCCGCTCGGCACGCGGTTGCTGCGCGTCATGGGCCGCTTCTTCGACTTCGTCGACGAACACGGCCCCGGTTTCTCCGCGTTGATGCGCGGCGGCCCCGCAGTCGGCTCGTCCACGGCCAACGCGATGATCGACGAGGTGCGGCAGGCCGCGCACGACCAGATCCTCAGGCATCTCGGGATCGACAGGCCGTCCGCGCGCCTGGAGCTGGTCGTGCGCTCCTGGGTGTCGCTCGCCGAGTCCACGGCGCTGATCTGGCTCGACGGGCGGCGCGTGCCGCGGGCCGAGCTCGAACGGCAACTGGTCCACGACTTCGCGGCGCTGGCCGCGGTGAGCGCCGCCTACGACGAGGAGATGGCCGCGCTGCTCGTCCGCCTCCTCGCGGACGAGCCGATGGACGGCCCCTTCGGCGACCTCCTGAGCCGGCTCACGGCCCTGCTCCCCGTGATCACGGAAAGCGCGCCGGCCGCCCACGTGCCCGCCCAGCGCCTGCGGTAGCGCCACCGGCGTCCTGCATCATCGGACCGGTGACCATCGATTCCGCCTTCCGGCTCGCCACTGCCTCCGACACGACCGCTCTCGTCGCCCTCTACGACGACGCCGCGCACTGGATGCTGCGCCACGGCATCGACCAGTGGAAGCCGGGCGACAAGGACGCGGGCCACTTCCGCCACCGGATCGCCGAGGGCGAGGTGTGGCTGCTGGAAGCCGGCGACCGGGTCGCCGGAGCCTACGAGCTGTGGTGGGACGACGTGCAGGCCTGGGGGTCCGGCCGCCCGTCGCCGGGTACGTGCACCGCCTGATGACCGCCCGCGCGCACGCACCGGCGGGCTCGGGGCGGGCGATGCTCGCCCACGCCGAGCGCCGCATCGCCGCGGCCGGGCGGCACCTGGCCCGGCTGGACTGCCTGAGCCGCAATCCGCGCCTGCGGACGTACTACGAGGCCGCGGGCTACCAGGTGGTGGGCGAGGAGCCGGCCAAGCGGGCCGCTGACGGCAGCAGTTACGGCGTGCTGCTGCTGGAGAAGCAGCTCGGCCCGGCGGAACCGACCGCCAACTTCCGCTTCTCCGGGGCCCGGTGGGAAGCCGCCCGTTGAGCCGAGGCCGCCGGACGCAGGCCCCACGGTGCCGAGGCCCGGTGGGAAACCGCAGTTCCGGACGGTAAAGTCCGGTCCGTGACCGCACCCGCACGCCTGGCCGACATCGCGACCCAGGCGGGGGTCAGCGAAGCGACGGTGAGCCGGGTTCTCAACGGAAGGCCCGGCGTCGCCGCGACCACCCGCCAGTCGGTGCTCGCCGCCCTCGACGTGCTCGGTTACGAGCGGCCCGTGCGCCTGCGTCTGCGCAGCGCCGGGCTCGTGGGGCTGATCACGCCCGGCCTCGACAATCCGATCTTCCCCGCCCTCGCCCAGGTCGTCGGCCAGGCCCTGACCCGGCAGGGATACACCCCGGTGCTCGCCACCCAGACGCCGGGCGGCTCGACGGAGGACGAGCTCACCGACATGCTGGTCGAGCGCGGCGTCTCCGGGATCATCTTCGTCTCCGGTCTGCACGCCGACACCACCGCCGACATGGATCGCTACGACCGGCTCCGCGCCAAAGGCGTCCCCTTCGTCCTCGTCGACGGTTTCGCGCCCGGGGTGCGCGCCCCGTTCATCTCGGCCGACGACCGGGGGGCGATGCAGCTCGCCGTGACCCACCTCGCCTCACTCGGTCACACCAGGATCGGCCTGGCGGTCGGCCCGCGGCGGTTCGTGCCCGTGCTCCGTAAGATCGAGGGCTTCCGGCTCGCGCTCCAGGAACGACTGGGCATCGCACCCGGATCGTCGGCGGAACTGATCGAGCATTCCCTGTACACACTGGAGGGCGGCCAGGCCGCGGCCACCACGCTGATGGACCGGGGTTGTACGGCCGTCGTCTGCGCCAGCGACATGATGGCGCTCGGCGCGATACGGGCCGCCCGGCACCGGGGCCTGGAAGTGCCCGACGACATTTCCGTCGTGGGATTCGACGACTCCCCTCTGATCGCCTTCACCGACCCTCCGCTGACCACCGTCCGGAAGCCGGTGCAGGCGATGGGGCAGGCATCGGTACGGGCGCTCCTGGAGGAAACGGGGGACAGCCACTCGGCTTCCGCACCCGGCCGGCCCAGGGCTCCCGTGCACAGCGAGTTCGTCTTCATGCCCGAGCTGGTGGTTCGCGGTTCAACGGCATCGGGCCCCGGAGGCCGACCCGGAGAAGCCCCTCGTCCGTGAGTCGGACAGTATGCGCCGCGAACCCGCCGGAGGGATGATCGGAGAGCGGCTCACATCTGGCAGACTCCTCTCTCATGGGTGAAGCGACCGTGAAGACTCTGGAAGGCCGGGCGGCGACCCCGTCACCCATCGTGGAGGACGAGGCCGCCGAGTCGCCTGCACGTTCCCGGCCGCGGTCGCCCAGGACGCCCGCACGCCCCAGCATCTGGTTCGAAGTCATGCTGATCGCGGTGAGTTACTGGACGTACTCACTGATCCGCAACGCTGTGCCCGAGCAGAAGAGCCAGGCCATGCGCAACGCGGACTGGATCTGGCAGCTGGAACAGACCCTGGGCATAGCGGTCGAGGAGTCCGTCAACCATGCGGTGAACTCGGTGACATGGCTCATCGTGTCGATGAATTATTACTACGCCACCCTGCACTTCGTCGTCACCATCGGTGTGCTCGTCTGGCTCTACCGTGTGCATCCGGGCCGTTACGCTGCCGCACGGCTCGTCCTTTTCGCCACCACGGGTGTGGCTCTGGTCGGCTACTACCTGTACCCGCTCGCACCGCCCCGGTTGATGAACGGCCAGGCCTTCATCGACACCGTCCTGGTCCACGACACCTGGGGCTCGATGGCCTCCGGCAACCTCAAGAACATGTCGAACCAGTACGCGGCGATGCCGTCCATGCACATCGGCTGGTCGGTGTGGTCCGGAGTCATCATCTTCGCGCTGGCGACGGCGCCGTGGGCGAAGATCCTCGGCGTGCTCTACCCGACCCTGACGCTGGTCGTCATCGTCGCCACGGCGAACCACTTCTGGCTGGACGCGGTGGGCGGCGTGCTGTGCCTGATGTTCGGCTTCGCGGTGTCGTACGCGTGGTACCGGGCGCTGCCGCACCAGCTTCCGCAGCTGGTGGCCGAAGTGCCCCGCGACCGGGGGGCGGGCGGCGTCCGCCGCTTCCTGCCTGCGGCCCGCACCTGACCCTGCGGCCGGCGCGGACCGCTCCTTCGGCGGGCTCGTCCTCCCCGCCCCGGGGCTACGCGTCGTAGAAGACCGTCTCCATCACGCCACGCGCCCTCCGCGTCACCCGGCGGTAGTCGTCCAGCATGTCGCCCACGTGCCCCGGCCCGTACCCCAGGTACCGCCCCACGGCCGCCAGCTCGCGCGCGTCGGACGGGAACGTGTCCCCCGCGCGGCCGCGGACGAGCATGACGCCGTTGCGGACGCGGGTCGCGAGGACCCAGGCCTCGTCCAGGGTGCGGGCGTCGTCCGCGGAGACGAGGCCGGCGGCGTGGGCAGCCCGCAGGGCCTCGCGGGTGCGGGTGGTGCGCAGGCCCGGCACCTCCCAGCCGTGCCGCATCTGCAACAGCTGGACCGTCCATTCGACGTCGCTCAGCCCGCCCCTGCCCAGCTTGGTGTGCAGGGTCGGATCGGCGCCCCTCGGCAGACGTTCGGACTCCATGCGCGCCTTGAGCCGGCGGATCTCGCGCACCGCTTCGTCGTCGAGGCCCTGGCGGGGGTAGCGCAGCGGGTCGACGAGTTCGATGAACGCCTCGGCGAGCTCGGTGTCGCCGGCCATGGGCCGGGCACGCAGCAGGGCCTGGCTCTCCCAGACGAGGGACCAGCGGCGGTAGTAGGCCCCGTAGGAGCCGAGCGTGCGCACGAGGGGCCCGCTCTTGCCCTCGGGCCGCAGGTCGGCGTCGATCAGCAGCGGCGGGTCCGCGGTCGGCAGTTGCAGCAGCCGGCGCATCTCGGAGACGACGCCGTTGGCGGCCCGTGCGGCTTCCTGTTCGTCGACGCCCTCGCGGGGCCGGTGGACGAAGAGCACGTCCGCGTCGGAGCCGTAGCCGAGCTCGTGGCCGCCGAAGCGGCCCACTCCGATGACGGCGAAGCGCGTGGGCAGGGTATCGCCCCAGGTGTCGCGTACGGCGGCGCGCAGCGCGCCCGCCACGGTGGCGGCGGTCAGTTCGGTGATCGCGTCGCCGACCTGGTCGACGAGCGTGCCGGCGTCGGCCTCCGCGGGGCTCTCCTCGGTGCCGTAGGAGCCGATGATGTCGGCCGCGGCCGTACGGAACAGTTCGCGGCGGCGCACCCCTCGGGCCGCGGCGACCGCCGCCTCCGCGGAGTCGGCACGGCCGACGGCGGCGAGGACCTCCTGTTCGAGGTGGTCCCGGCCGCGTGGTCGCAGGCCTTCGGGGTCGCCGAGGATGGCGACGGCCTCGGGTGCGCGCAGCAACAGGTCGGGAGCGAGGCGGCCGGCGGACAGGACGCGGGCGAGGTTTTCCGCGGCGGCGCCCTCGTCGCGCAGCAGCCGCAGGTACCAGGGAGTCTTGCCGAGCGCGTCGGAGACCTTGCGGAAGCCGAGCAGTCCGGCGTCCGGGTCGGCGGAGTCGGCGAACCAGCCGAGCAGTACGGGCAGCAGGGTGCGCTGGATGGCGGCCTTGCGGCTCACTCCGGAGGCGAGGGCCTCGAGGTGGCGCATCGCGGCGGCGGGGTCGGCGTAGCCGAGGGCTTCGAGACGCTGGCCGGCGGCCTTGGGGCTGAGGCGGGTCTCGCCGGGGGTCAGCTGGGCGACGGCGTCGAGCAGCGGCCGGTAGAAGATCTTCTCGTGCAGCCGGCGTACGACGGACGCGTGGCGTTTCCACTCGCGGTTGAGGGTGGTGACGGGATCGGTGCGCAGGCCGAGGGAGCGGGCGAGGCGCCGCAGGTCGGCCTCCTGCTCGGGCACGAGGTGGGTGCGCCGCAGCTTGTGGAGCTGGATGCGGTGTTCCATGGCGCGCAGGAAGCGGTACGCCTCGTCGAGCTGGGCGGCGTCGGCCCGCCCGACGTACCCGCCGGCGGCGAGGGCCTGGAGGGCTTCGAGCGTGGTGCCGCTGTGCAGGGTGGCGTCGCTGCGGCCGTGGACGAGTTGCAGGAGCTGTACGGCGAATTCGACGTCGCGCAGGCCGCCGGGGCCGAGTTTGAGTTCACGCTCGATCTCGGCGGCGGGGATGTTGTCGACGACGCGGCGGCGCATCTTCTGCACGTCGGCGACGAAGTTCTCGCGTTCTGCGGCCTGCCAGACCAGTGGGGCGACCGCCTCTGTGTACGCCTCGCCCAGCGCCAGGTCACCGGCGACCGGCCGGGCCTTGAGGAGCGCCTGGAACTCCCAGGTCTTGGCCCAGCGCTGGTAGTAGGCGACGTGGCTGGACAGGGTGCGGACCAGGGGGCCGTTGCGTCCCTCGGGCCGCAGGTTGGCGTCGACCGGCCAGATGGTGCCTTCGACGGTGGTCTCGGAGCAGATCCGCATGAGGTGGGAGGCGAGCCGGGTCGCGGCCTGGAGTGCCTTGGCCTCTTCCGTGCCGTTGGTGGGCTCTGCGACGAAGATGACGTCGACGTCGGAGACGTAGTTGAGCTCGTGGCCGCCGCACTTGCCCATGGCGATGACGGCGAGCCGGCAGGCTGCCGCGTCGTCGGGCGCGGCGGCGCGGGCGATGCCCAGGGCGGCGCGCAGGGTGGCGGTGGCGAGGTCGGCGAGTTCGGCGGCGGCCTCCGCCACGTCCGTGGTGCCGCACACGTCGCGTGCGGCTATGGCCAGCAGGCAGCGGCGGTAGGAGACGCGCAGGGACACGGCGTCGGTGGCGTCGGCGAGTCCGCGTTCGAAGTCGGCGACGCCCGGGTGCAGATCGGCCGACTCGTAGGTGGCGAGTGCGTGCCAGTCGCGGGGGTGGCGGGCGAGGTGGTCGCCGAGCGCCTCGGACGCCCCGAGAACGCCGAGGAGCCGGTCACGCAGCGGCTTCGCGGTGATCAGGTTGTCGAGGAACCGGCGCCGTTCGTCCGGTTCGTGCGCTTCGGCGAGGCGGACGAGGGAGCGCAGGGCCAGATCGGGGTCGGCGGTGGCGCCGAGGGCGTCGAGGAGCACGGGATCGCTGCGTACCGACGCCATGTCGGGGAGCTCGAGGAGGCGTGAGGCTGCGGAGGGGTCGGTGAAGCCGTGCCTCAGCAGCCGGGTGAAGGTGCTGCTCCTGCGCCCCGGAACCGTCATCTTGGTTTCCGTCCTGCCGTGCCGCCGTGTGCGCTCGAGCGTAACCGCAGGCGTGCGCGGGGGGCCCGGCGACCACGCGGTTCCCGCCGTCCCGGCCTGTCCGCCGGGACGGCGGTCGCCGCATCGGCGACGCCGGTTCGCACGAGCAGGGACACCGGCACGGCCCCGGGGGCGGGGCGGTCCTGGTGACCGGCATCCAAGGATCGCGCGCGGGGCGGCGCTCGCTGTGGAAAGGTACGGCCCGTACCGGGCGTTCGGCCACCGACGGCGTGTTCGCGCCCGAGGTGGGCGCGGCACTGGTATTCCGGGGGTGCGCCACGAACGGCCTTCGGCTCGGCGAAGGGCGCCTTGTTCGGACAGACCGCCGGCAATTCACCACCGACGTGGCCCGTTGAAAGGAATCCACCCGTGGAAATGACCCTGGAAGTCGTCCCCGTCCCGGTCACGGACCTGGACCGCTCGAAGACCTTCTACGCAGAAGCCTGCGGCTTCAAGGTCGACCTCGACTCCGAGGTCGCCCCCGGCATGCGGATCGTCCAGCTGACCCCGCCGGGGTCGCGCTGTTCCATCGCCCTGCTGAGCGGCATGCCCGCGCATCCCGACCAGCCCACGATGTCACCCGGCACGCTCCACGGCCTCCAGCTCTGCGTCACGGACATCGCGAAGGCCCACGCCGAGCTGATGTCGCGCGGGGTGCCGGTGACGTCGGTCCAGCACGTCGGCGCGACGGGCTGGGAGGAGGGCGCGGGCGAGGAGTGGAACTCGTTCATGTTCTTCAAGGACCCGGACGGCAACAGCTGGTGCGTCCAGGAGGCCCCGTCGCCGCTGTCGAAGCGCTGACGAAACCCCTGGCGGCGGGCGGGGGCTCGACCCCGGCCCGCCGCAACGGGTGGCCCGGGCGGCCTTCTTCTCGTAGGCGCCGAGCGCTGAGCGACCGGCGTCGTTGTCGGACGCGTCTGATATCCATGGCCGACATGGACAACGATCACGCGTCTTCCGCCGATCTCACCGCCCTGCGCGCGGAGTTCGGCCCTACCACGTCGGAACCCGGCTTCGTCGGCCGGATCATGCACCGGGCCGCCGCCAGGCCGTTGTTCGAATCCGTATGACGACGCCTCGCGAAGAACCCTCGTTCCTGCGGGACACCCGCGACTCGTACAACGCGATCGCCGCCGACTACGCGGAGACGTTCAAGAGCGAGCCGGAGGGCAAGCCGCTCACCCTGGCCATGCTGACCGCCTTCGCCCGGACCGTGGCGAAGGACGGCGGCGGCCCCGTCGTGGAGTTCGGGTCCGGGCCGGGGCGGGTGACGGCGTATCTCGACCGGCTCGGGACGGACATCAGGGGCGTCGACCTCTCCCCCTCCATGGTCGCGCTCGCCCGGCGCACGTTTCCCGGGCTGCGGTTCGACGAGGGGTCGATGACGGAGCTCGGCGGCTTCGCGGACGGGTCGCTGCGCGGGATCGTCGCCTGGTACTCGCTGATCCACATACCGACCGCCGAGGTTCCGGGCGTGCTCGCGGAGTTCTACCGGCTCCTGGCGCCCGGCGGGCACCTGGCGCTGGCCTTCCAGGTCGGGGAGGACGTCTCGAGCTACACGGAGGCCTTCGGTCACAGCGTGTCGCTCGACTTCCGCCGGATGCGGCCGGATCTGGTCACGGAGCAGTTGCGGAAGGTGGGCTTCGAAGTGCGGGCGACCATGGTGCGTGAGGCGGAGCCGGACGAGAAGACGCCCCAGGCACATCTGCTGGCCCGCAAGCCGGTCGGGGCGGTCGGGGGATAGACGCAGAGCGGCCCGGGCCGGTGGGCGCTGCCCCATCGGCCCGGGCCGGTACGTTCACGCGGGTGAGGTCACCGGGGCGGTTCGTCGGGGCGTTCCGTCCCACCGGCGCCACCGGATCCGTACTGGTCCCTCAGCTTGTCCTGTGCCGTGTCGACGTGGCGGCTGTGCTTGCCCTGGGTCCTGCCGTCCACGTAGTCACCGGCCTTGTCGATGCCCCGGTCCGTCTGCTCGGGATGACCTTTGAGCATGTTCTTGAGCTTGTCCATCATGGACATGGGGTTTTCCTCCTCGACGCAGGGTCCCCCGTGACTCCAGGGTCACCGCACCGGGCGAGTTTCGCATCCGCACAGGTGGTCGGAAGTAGGGCTTTTTGCCGCGGACCCGATGTCCGACCGCGCCGGAGGGCCTTCGAGGCCGCGTCGGCCGCACCAGGCGACGCCCGGACGATCAGACGGCCCAGGGACGGCCCGGGCACGCCTTCGGGCCGACGGTCCACGACCGTCGGCCCGAAGGATCGGCAAGGCGCGATGCGCTCCTGTCTGCGGTTACAGCACCGGCAGCGACTTCCGCAGCTCGAACGCGGTGACCTCGCTGCGGTACTCCTCCCACTCCTGCTTCTTGTTGCGCAGGAAGAAGTCGAAGACGTGCTCGCCCAGCGTCTCCGCCACCAGCTCGCTGCGTTCCATCAGGTCGATCGCCTCGCCCAGGTTCTGCGGCAGCGGGGCGATGCCCATCGCGCGGCGTTCCGCGTCGGAGAGGGCCCAGACGTCGTCGTCCGCGCCCGCGGGGAGCTCGTAGCCCTCCTCGATGCCCTTGAGGCCGGCGGCGAGCAGGACGGCGTAGGAGAGGTACGGGTTCGCGCCGGAGTCCAGGGAGCGGACCTCGATGCGGGCGGAGCCGGTCTTCCCCGGCTTGTACATCGGGACTCGGATCAGGGCCGAGCGGTTGTTGTGGCCCCAGCAGATGTACGAGGGGGCCTCGCCGCCCGCGCCGGCGCTGCGGGCGGAGCCGCCCCAGATCCGCTTGTAGGAGTTGACCCACTGGTTGGTGACGGCCGAGATCTCGGCGGCGTGCCGCAGCAGGCCGGCGATGAAGGAGCGGCCCACCTTGGAGAGCTGGTACTCGGCGCCGGACTCGTAGAAGGCGTTGCGGTCACCCTCGAAGAGTGAGAGGTGGGTGTGCATGCCGGAGCCCGGGTACTCCGAGAAGGGCTTCGGCATGAAGGTGGCCTGCACGCCCTGCTCGAGCGCCACCTGCTTCATGACCAGGCGGAACGTCATGATGTTGTCCGCCGTGGACAGCGCGTCCGCGTAGCGCAGGTCGATCTCCTGCTGGCCGGGCGCGCCCTCGTGGTGGCTGAACTCCACCGAGATGCCCATGGACTCCAGCATGGTGATCGCCTGACGGCGGAAGTCCATGCCCACGTTCTGCGGGGTGTGGTCGAAGTAGCCGGAGCTGTCGGCGGGTGTGGGGCGGCTGCCGTCGACGGGCTTGTCCTTGAGCAGGAAGAACTCGATCTCGGGGTGGGTGTAGAAGGTGAAACCCAGGTCCGAGGTCTTGGCGAGGATCCTCTTGAGCACGAAGCGGGGGTCCGCGAAGGACGGCGAGCCGTCGGGCATCAGGATGTCGCAGAACATCCGGGCCGTGCCCGGCGCCTCCGCGCGCCAGGGAAGGATCTGGAAGGTCCCGGGATCCGGCTTCGCGATCATGTCGGACTCGTACACCCGCGCGAAACCCTCGATCGCGGAGCCGTCGAAGCCGATCCCCTCGTCGAAGGCCTGTTCCAGCTCGGCGGGTGCCACGGCGACCGACTTCAGGAAGCCGAGCACATCGGTGAACCACAGGCGTACGAAGCGGATGTCGCGCTCCTCGAGCGTGCGGAGCACGAATTCCTGCTGCTTGTCCATTTCCACCCATCCTTGCCCGTCACGGCGCGTGCCTGCTCCCTGGAGCATCCCATCCGCGGGTTTCGGGGAGGTTGCGCACGCGGCTGTGCCCATTGTGGGTCAGGGCCTACCCCGAGACGACCCTGAGGCCCCCTCACTCCACCCGGACATGTGTCAGGTTTCTTTGACACATGTCCGGGTGGAGTGTCAGTTTGAACTGACACATACGAGCGAAGGGGGCGCGATGAGCGAGAACCCGGCCCCGGACCAGGGACCGGAGCTCACGGGCGACGCGCTGCTGAAGGTCCTCACCGCCCTGGGCAATCCGCACCGTATGCGCATCGTCGCCGCCCTCTCGGACGGCCGCGACTACGTGAGCCGGCTCGCCCGCGAGTTGGCCATCGGACGCCCTCTGCTGCACATGCATCTGCAGCGGCTGGAGGCGGCGGGACTGGTCCGGGGGGAGCTTGAGCTGTCCGAGGGAGGCAAGGCGATGAAGTTCTTCGAGCTGACACCGTTCTGCTACGCGCTGACCCCCGAGGTCGTCGCGAGGGCTGCGCGGACGCTCACCGACGAGGTCAAGGACGACAAGGGCAAGGACACGGAGAAGAACACGATGAAGGAGACGGCGAAATGAACGGCGACGTCGTGGGAGCGGTCGGTGCCGCCGGGGTGTTCCTGCTGTGCATCGTCATCGTCTGGCAGGTCGCCGCGACCCGGCGGGCCCGCGTGCTGGCGACCCGGAACACCGAGTACCGCAAACTCGCGGAGAAGTACGCGCAGTTGCTGGAGGACAGCACCGAACTGCACCGGCGCACGCTCGACGAACTGACGCAGACCCGCGTCTCGCTCTCCTCGATGGAGAAGATGATGCGCGAGATCGAGTAGGACCGCGCGCACAGGTCGCGAAGGCGGTACGGCCAGGAGCTGCAACTCCCGGCCGTACCCGTGAAGCACAAGTCCCAGGCACTTCCCCCAGGCCACGGCAGGTCTGCAAACCCGTCACGCCGCGGCGCGGGCTCCGTGCGTCCCGCACTCCACACTCAGGAGACTACTCATGAAAGCGCTGCTCAAGCGCCTGGCCTCGGCGCCCGGCGGCCGACGCACCAAATGGCTCGTCCTGCTCGGCTGGCTCGTCGTCGCCGTGGCCCTCGGCCCGCTCGCCGGAAAACTCGGCGAGGTCGAGGACACCGGACCGAACGCCTTCCTCCCTCGGGGGGCCGAGTCGGCCGCGTTCAACACGGAGCTGGAGAGGTTCCGCACCGACGAGGTGATGCCCGTCGTCGTCGTGTACAGCGCCGACCGGCCGCTCGGCGCCGGTGACCGCGCCGCGGCCGAGTCGGACCGCCGCGCGTTCGCCCCGCACGTGGCCGAGGGCCGGCAGCAGTCCCCCGTGCTGCCGTCCGACGACGGCAGGGCCCTGATGGTGGTCGTACCGCTGTCAGACGAACTCGGCGACCGGGTCGAGGAGATCCGCAACATCGCCGGCGCCAACGCCCCGCCCGGCCTGGACGTCGCCGTCGGCGGGCCGGCCGGCTCGCTGATGGACCAGGTCGCGGTCTTCGACACGCTCGACGCCACCTTGATGATCGCCACCGGCCTGGTGGTGGCCGTGCTGCTGCTGATCACCTACCGCAGCCCGGTGCTGTGGCTGTTCCCGCTGCTGGCGGTCGGCTTCGCCGCCGTCCTGACGCAGGTCAGCACCTATCTGCTGGCGAAGTACGCGGGGCTGCCCGTCGACCCGCAGAGCGCCGGCATCCTGATGGTCCTCGTCTTCGGCGTGGGCACCGACTACGCGCTGCTGCTGATCGCCCGCTACCGGGAGGAGCTGCACCGCCACGAGGACCGGCACGCGGCGATGCGGATCGCGCTGCGGCGTTCGGGGCCGGCGATCCTCGCCTCCGCGGGCACCATCGCCGTCGGACTGGCCTGCCTGTCGCTGGCCGACATCAACTCCTCCCGCTCGCTGGGCCTGGTCGGCGCGATCGGCGTCGTCTGCGGCTTCCTGGCGATGGTCTCCGTGCTTCCGGCGCTGCTGGTGATCGCGGGCCGCTGGGTGTTCTGGCCCTTCGTGCCGCGTCACGGCACACCCGTACGGAAGGCGGTCACCGTGTGGTCCCGTACCGGTGCGGCCGTCGCCCGGCGTCCGCGCCGGTCGTGGCTGATGTCGGTCGGCGTCACGGGCGTGCTGGCGCTCAGCGCGTTCGGCATCAACATGGGGCTCACCCAGGCGGAGATGTTCCAGGACAGGCCCGAGTCGGTCGTCGCCCAGGAGCGGATCTCTGCCCACTACCCGTCGGGCGCCTCCGACCCCGCGAAGATCGTCACGAACGCGGCGCAGGCCGGCGCCGTCGAGGCGGCCGCCGCGGAGGTGCCGGGCGTCGCCCGGGTCGACGCGGGTGACCGCACGCCCGACGGCGAACTCGCCACGCTGTCCGTCGTCCTGGAGGACGCCCCGGACAGCGACGCGGCCAAGGACACCGTCGACGCGCTGCGTTCGGCAGTGGACGACGTGGAGGGGGCCGACGCCCTGGTGGGCGGCACGACCGCGCAGACCCTGGACACCCAGCGGGCCGCGGACCGTGACCTGAGGACCGTGATCCCGGTGGTGCTGCTGGTGGTCCTGCTCGTACTGGTGTGGCTGCTGCGGGCGATCGTCGCCCCGGTGCTGCTGCTGGCGACGGTCGTGCTGTCGTACTTCGCGGCGCTCGGCGCCTCGAACCTCCTGTTCGAGCACGTCCTCGGCTTCGCCGGCGTCGACTGGTCGCTCCCGCTGATGGGCTTCGTCTTCCTCGTCGCCCTCGGCATCGACTACAACATCTTCCTGATGCACCGCGTCAGGGAGGAGTCGGAGCGGCTCGGACTTGCACGCGGTGTGCTGGAGGGCCTGACGACCACCGGCGGGGTCATCACCAGTGCGGGCGTGGTGCTCGCCGCGACGTTCGCCGTGTTCGCCGGACTGCCGCTGGTGACGATGGCGCAGATGGGCACCATCGTCGGCATCGGCGTCCTGCTGGACACGTTCCTGGTCCGTACGGTGCTGGTGCCCGCGCTCGCCCTCGACCTCGGCCGCTGGTTCTGGTGGCCGGGCCGGCTGTTCAAGGCCGGGGCACGGGCGGAGCCCGCCGCGGAACGGCCCGCGCCGGCCGGGCGCGCGCCGGAACGGGTCTGACGCGCCGGGTCCGACGCGCCGTACCAGGTCCGAGGCACGTCCCTCGAGGGGCCCCGTCGCATCGCGGCGGGGCCCCTC
This sequence comes from Streptomyces sp. Tu 2975, assembly GCF_009832925.1. GTDB lineage: Bacteria > Actinomycetota > Actinomycetes > Streptomycetales > Streptomycetaceae > Streptomyces. The sequence goes on along the minus strand of NZ_CP047140.1, from coordinate 5,707,313 downwards.
GCCGTCGCCGGGTGCCGTTAATTGCCGCCCGTCCGGGGTGCCGGTGGCGTCCGCCCACTACGATCTGCGGCCATGGGGGGTTCGCGGACCGACCGCCTCTCGCGCACCGCGCGTCCCACGGCTCTGCTGAGCGCCGTGGCGACGCTCCTCGGCGCGCTCTTCATCTGCCTCGGCCCGGCCGGTACGCACCACGGCAAGCCCTCTCCCCGGGCCCATGGACCGGGGGCGACGGCAGCGGCGGAGGCAGGGACGGCGCCGGCACGGACGGCGACCGCGTACAGCTGCCCGTACGACGACGGCGGCTGCGGGCTGCTCCCGGTGCTCAGCCCCGCGGTGCTCACGGTGCCGCCTCCGCAGCTCGACGCTCCGCTGGAGGCGGGCGCCGCGCTCCCGCACCCCGGGCCCGCCGCCGACGCCGGCGGCCGAGGCCGTTCCGGAGTGCTCGCCCGCGCCCCGGACCTGCACGTCCTTCAGGTGCTGCGGACGTGACAGCGCCCGTACGACCTCGCACGCATCGCTGAACCCCCATTCCGCAGACTTCACGAAGGACACCGCCACCATGGCTTCCCGTAACACCACCAACGACCGCCGGGCCCGGATAGAGCAGATGCGCCGGGCCGAGCAGTCCCGTGAGCGCCGCAACCGCGTCCTCACCATCGGCATCAGCGCCGTCGTCGTCGCCGGCCTCGTCGGCTTCGGTGTCTTCGTCCTCAACAAGGAGTCCGAGGAGAAGGAGCAGCGCGTGGCCGAGGCGAAGGCCCCGGTCAAGGAGGAGAAGTCCTGGGACGCGAAGAAGCTCGGCCGGAACCACGTCGAGACGGCCGTCTCCTACGAGATGAAGCCGCCGGTCGGCGGCGACCACAGCCAGGTGTGGATGAACTGCAACGGCGACGTCTACAAGGAGGCGATCCCCGAGGTCAACGCCGTCCACTCGCTGGAGCACGGCGCGGTGTGGGTGACGTACAGCGACAAGGCCGCCAAGGGTGACGTGGACAAGCTGGCCGAGAAGGTCAAGAAGACGCCGTACACGCTGATGAGCCCGTACAAGGACCAGCAGGGCGCGATCATGCTGAGCGCCTGGGGCAAGCAGGTGACCGTCGACTCCGCGGACGACAAGCGGGTCAGCCAGTTCTTCACCAAGTACGTGCAGGGCCCGCAGACGCCCGAGCCGGGCGCGGCCTGCACGGGCGGACTGAGCGGCAAGTGACGGTCATGACGCGTACGCACTGGGCGGCCGTCACCGCGGTGGTCCTCGCGCTGCTCTTCGCCGGGGCGGCCACGGTCGCCTCCGCGGGGAGCGGCGGATCCGCCCCCGCGGACCGTACGCCGACGGGGGCGTCCGCGGACGCCGGTTTCGCCCGTGACATGTCCGTCCACCACCAGCAGGCGGTGGAGATGTCGTTCGTCGTCCGTGACCGGACGAAGGACGAGGAAGTGCGCAGGCTCGCGTACGACATCGCCAACACCCAGGCCAACCAGCGCGGCATGATGCTGGGCTGGCTGGACCTGTGGGGTCTGCCGAAGGTGGACGCGGACGCCGAGCCGATGGAGTGGATGGCCGCGGGGGGCTCCGGCCACGGCGCTCACGGCGGCGGTCACCGGGCCGAGGACGGTTCGCTGATGCCCGGCATGGCGAGCAGGGCGGACCTCGAGCGGCTGGGACGGCTCAGCGGCAAGGAGGCGGAGGTCCTCTACCTGCAGCTGATGATCATCCACCACAACGGCGGGATCGCCATGGCCAAGGGCTGCGTCGAGCAGTGCGCGGTCACGGTGGAGCGCGACCTCGCGCAGGGCATGGTGGACGCGCAGGCGTCGGAGGTCGAGCTGATGGTCGACCTGCTGCACCGCCGCGGCGCGGAGCCGCGCACCTGATACGCGCCGCCGTTCGCCCACGGCCCTGTCCCGGACCTCTCCGGGACGGGGCCGTGCGCGTTCCCCCGTGGTCGCCGGGGTGCGAGCAGCCGGTGGGCCGGGAGGTCCGGGCGGCTGCGGTCGCGTACGCCGTACGGGGCCATGAGAATGAGGTGGCTCGGGGCCGGTACGGCATCCAGGAGGCACGACCCCATGACCACTGCGAAGGACATCATGCACCCGGGGGCCCGGTGGATCCCCTCGCACGAGACCCTCGACCGGGCGGCGCAGCTGATGCGGGACCTGAACGTCGGCGCCCTGCCGATCGCCGACGCCGACGAGCGGCTGTGCGGCATTCTCACCGACCGCGACATCGTCGTCGGCTGCGTCGCGATGGGCCATGACCCGGCCAAGGTCACGGCGGGCGAGATGGCCAAGGGCACCCCGCGCTGGATCGACGCCGGCGCGGACGTGGCGGCGGTGCTGCGGGAGATGCAGGGCCACCAGATCCGGCGGCTGCCGGTGATCGAGAACAAGCGGCTGGTCGGGATGATCAGCGAGGCGGATCTGGCGCAGCACCTGAGCGAGGACCAGATCGCCGGCTGGGCGGAGCGCGTCTACGCGGAGAGCGGCACGGAGCGCCTGAAGAGCGCCGGCGCCATGACCTGACGGTCCTGCCGGGGGCGGGGCCGGTGGCGCCCGCCCCCTTCTCCGGGCCGTCCGGTGATGTGCCGCGCATCACCCCGAAGGACATCGCGTCAGAAAGACGATTACACTGGGCCCGTGCCTCAACTACGCCTCGCTCTGAATCAGATCGACTCGACCGTCGGTGACCTCGCCGGCAACGCCGAGGCGATCGTGCACTGGACCCGGCACGCCGCCGAGCAGGGGGCGCATCTCGTCGCCTTCCCCGAGATGGTGCTGACCGGCTACCCCGTCGAGGACCTCGCGCTGCGGTCGTCCTTCGTCGAAGCGTCCCGTACCACGCTGCGCGCGCTCGCCGGGCGCCTGGACTCCGAGGGGTTCGGCGAACTCCCGGTGATCGTCGGTTACCTGGACCGTTCGGAGACGGGCCGGCCCCGGTTCGGTCAGCCCGCCGGGTCTCCGCGTAACGCCGCCGCCGTGCTGCACCGCGGTGAGGTGGCGCTCAGCTTCGCCAAGCACCACCTTCCCAACTACGGCGTCTTCGACGAGTTCCGCTACTTCGTGCCGGGCGACACCATGCCCGTGATCCGGGTCCACGGCATCGACGTGGCGCTCGCGATCTGCGAGGACCTCTGGCAGGACGGCGGCCGGGTACCCGCCGCCCGCAGCGCGAAGGCCGGACTGCTGATCTCGATCAACGCCTCGCCGTACGAGCGCGAGAAGGACGACACCCGCCTCGAGCTGGTGCGCAAGCGCGCCCAGGAGGCCGGCTGCACCACGGCGTACCTGGCGATGATCGGCGGGCAGGACGAGCTGGTCTTCGACGGCGACTCGATCGTCGTCGGCGCGGACGGCGAAGTCGTCGCGCGAGCGCCGCAGTTCGCCGAGGGCAGCGTCGTACTGGATCTCGAGCTGCCCGCGGCGGCCGCCGAAGCGCCCGAGGGCGTCGTGGACGACGGGCTGCGCATCGACCGCGTCGTGCTGTCGGACGAGCCGCTGCCCGCGTACGAGGCCGAGCTGACGGGCGGTTACGCCGACCGGCTCGACGACGACGAGGAGGTGTACTCGGCGCTGGTGGTCGGTTTGCGCGCCTACGCCGCCAAGAACGGGTTCAGGTCCGTCCTGATCGGCCTGTCCGGAGGCATCGACTCCGCCCTTGTCGCCGCGATCGCCTGCGACGCGCTCGGCGCGCAGAACGTGTACGGCGTCTCCATGCCCTCGAAGTACAGCTCGGACCACTCCAAGGGTGACGCGGCCGAACTGGCGCGGCGGACGGGGCTGAACTTCCGCACCGTACCGATCGAGCCGATGTTCGACGCCTACATGGGGTCGCTGGGTCTCACCGGGCTCGCGGAGGAGAACCTCCAGTCGCGGCTGCGCGGCACGATGCTGATGGCGATCTCCAACCAGGAGGGCCACATCGTCCTCGCGCCGGGCAACAAGTCCGAGCTGGCGGTGGGGTACTCGACGCTCTACGGCGACTCGGTCGGCGCGTACGGGCCCATCAAGGACGTGTACAAGACGACCGTGTTCCGGCTCGCCAAGTGGCGCAACCGGGCCGCGGCGGAGCGGGGCCAGACCCCGCCGATCCCGGAGGCGTCGATCACCAAGCCGCCGAGCGCCGAGCTGCGCCCGGGGCAGGTGGACACCGACTCGCTGCCGGACTACGACGTGTTGGACCGGCTCCTCGAGCTGTACGTCGACCGCGACCAGGGCAAGGACGCGATCGTGGCGGCCGGCTTCGACGAGGCGCTGGTGACGAAGACGCTGCGGATGGTGGACATGGCGGAGTACAAGCGGCGCCAGTACCCGCCGGGCACCAAGATCTCGGCGAAGGGCTTCGGCAAGGACCGGCGGCTGCCGATCACGAACCGCTGGCGCGAGGCGACGAACTGATCGGCTCCGGTGCGAGGGGGCTTCCCGCGATCACGCGGGAGGCCCCCTTTCCGTCGCTGTCCCTGTCGAGCAGTCCGGCCACGGCGGCGATCGCCAGGCCCACGACGGCGAGGACCGCGCCGACGAACGCCGGGGACGTCCAGCCCCAGCCCGCCGCGATGGCCGCGCCGCCGAGCCAGGCGCCGCCGGCGTTGGCGAGGTTGAAGGCGGAGTGGTTCGAGGCGGAGGCGAGGGTGGGGGCGTCCTTGGCCTTGCGCATCACCAGCATCTGCAGCGGCGTGGTGGTCAGGAAGCCGACCGCGCCGAGGACGACGACGGTCGTCAGGGCGAGCCACGGGACGTGGACGGTGAACGGGAAGGCGGCCAGGACCAGCGCGAGCGCGGCCAGGGAGCCGTAGAGCGTCGGCCGCAGCGCGCGGTCGGTGAGGGGGCCGGCGGCGAGCGCGCCGAGCGTCATGCCGATGCCGAACAGGGCGAGGACGAGAGTGACGGACGACTCCCCCAGGCCGATCGCCCCGGTCGTCATCGAGGCGAGGTAGGAGTACACGGCGAACACTCCGGCGAAGCCGAAGACGGCGGTCAGCAGGCCGAGCACCACCTGCCGGTCGCCGAGTGCGCGCAGTTCGCGGCCGATGCCCTGGTGGGCGTCGAGGGGCATGCCGGGCACGAGGCGGGCCAGGGCGGCCATGGCGACGAGGCCGATGGCGGTCACGACGAGGAACGTCGCACGCCAGCCGAGCTGCTGGCCGAGCGCGGTCGCGGCGGGGACGCCGACGATGTTGGCCACGGTGAGTCCGAGGAACATGGTGGCGACGGCACGCGCCTGCCGGTGTTCCCGTACGAGGCGCGCCGCGACGACGGCGCCGACGCCGAAGAACGCGCCGTGCGGAAGTCCGGCGAGCACGCGTCCCGCGAGCAGGGTGCCGAAGCCGGGCGCGAGGGCGGAGGCCAGGTTGCCGACGGTGAACAGCGCCATCAGGAGCAGCAGCATCCGCTTGCGCGGGACGCGGGAGCCGAGGCCGGTGAGCAGCGGCGCGCCGATGACGACGCCGATGGCGTAGGCGGAGACGAGATGGCCCGCGGTGGGCACGGAGGTGCCCAGGTCCTCCGCGACGTTGGGCAGCAGGCCCATCATCACGAATTCGGTGGTTCCGATACCGAAGGCGGACACGGCGAGGGCGAGGAGCGCCAAGGGCATGGGAGGGTGAGCCTTTCCGAGTAAGTTCGTTCTCGGAACAAATGCTCTCAGATGTTTTGTTCCGCACGGTGAACGGCGGGTAGCGCCGGCGTTCCCCCCGAACCCGGGCAGACGGCCGCGCCCGGCCCCCACGGGCCGGGCGCGGTCACAGGACGGGCCGCGGTGGGACCGAGGTCACAGATCCACGCGGGCCGCGATCGGCAGATGGTCGCTGTTCGTCCGCGGCAGCGTCCACGACGACACCGGCTCCACGCCGCGCACCATGATCTGGTCGATCCGCGCCATCGGGAACGCCGCGGGCCAGCTGAAGCCGAAGCCGTCGCCCGCCGCGCCCTGCGCGGAGCGCATCTGGGACGTGACGGCGTTCAGCGAGCGGTCGTTCATCGTGCCGTTGAGGTCGCCGAGCAGGACGACCCGGTCCAGCCGCTCGCGGGCGATGGCCTCGCCCAGCGCGTCGGCGCTGTTGTCCCGCTGGTTGGCGGTGAAGCCCGCGTGGAGCTTCACGCGGACGGACGGCATGTGCGCGACGTACACCGCGACCTCACCGCCGGGCGTCGCCACCGTGGCGCGCATCGCCCGGGTCCAGCCCATCCGGATGTCGACGGGCGAGGTGTCGGTCAGCGGGTACTTGCTCCACAGCCCCACGGTGCCCTCCACCGCGTGGTGCGGATACGTGGCGGACAGGGCCTTCTCGTACGCCGAGACCTGCCCCGTCGGCAGTTCCTGCAGCGCGAGGACGTCGGCCCCGGACGCGGCGACGTCCTCCGCGGTGCCCGTGGGGTCCGGGTTGTCCGCGTTCACGTTGTGCGTGGCGATCGTCAGATCGCCGCCGGTGGCCGCGGACGTGCCCAGCAGCCCGCCGAAGAGGTTGAGCCACACGACCAGCGGCAGCAGTACGGCGATCAGCGCGGTGGCGGAGCGGCGCAGCACCGCCGCGACGGCGATCAGTGGGACGAACACGCCGAACCACGGCAGGAAGGTCTCCGTCAGGCTGCCGAGGTTGCCGATCCGGTTGGGGACATGGGCGTGCAGGATCATCAGCAGGGCGATCAGGACGGCACAGACGGCGAGGACGACGCCGCGCCGCCAGATCCCGCGGTCACCGCGCCACCGCTCGGGCACCCCCCGGAGTCTGTCGGCAAAGGACCCGGTGGGCCGCGTCCGGGCCGTGCCGTTCTCCGTGTCCGCCGTGTACGCCTGCGCCATAGAGCTGTCCTCACTGCCTTGCTGTCACGCCCGGCCTCGCCGCCGTCCTTAGGACCCTAGGCGATGACGGGTGGTCGTCCCGCCGTCCGCGGACGGCTGTTCTGACTCGATGACGATGTGGACGCACGCCGGGTTCCTGCCGCCGGGCGTGCCACGGAGGCTGTGACAGAACGGGCACACTCGGTGCGTCACGGATCACACCCCGGCGGGCGTGTCCCGAAGGCGGCCCCCGGCTGGCGTGTCCCGAAGTCGGCGCGACGTGTGAGGAGGTCCTCTTTCCCCCGGGTGGCATGAAGTGCCACCATGGGAGGCGATCCGGGGACGCCGTCAGGGCGCCTCGAGATGACGAAGGAGCCGAATACTCATGACGCTTCAGCCTGCCCAGAAGGCCACCGACAGCAGCAAGGCGCTGTACGGCGGCAAGCAGTCGCGCCGCATCACCGTGCATGACATCGCCGCCGCCAAGGAGCGCGGCGAGAAGTGGCCCATGCTCACCGCCTACGACGCCATGACGGCGTCCGTCTTCGACGAGGCCGGGATCCCGGTGGTCCTGGTGGGCGACTCGATGGGCAACTGCCACCTCGGCTACGAGACCACCGTGCCCGTCACGATGGACGAGATGACCCTGCTGTCCGCCGCCGTCGTACGGGGCACCAAGCGCGCCCTCGTCGTCGGTGACCTGCCCTTCGGCGCGTACCAGGAAGGGCCGGTCCAGGCCCTCCGCAACGCGACCCGGCTGGTCAAGGAGGCAGGCGTCAACGCGGTCAAGCTGGAGGGCGGCGAGCGGTCCCTGGCCCAGACCGAGCTGATCGTGCAGTCCGGCATCCCCGTCATGTCGCACCTGGGGCTCACCCCGCAGTCCGTGAACACCATGGGCTACCGGGTGCAGGGCCGCAGCGACGAGGCCGCCCACAAGCTGATCCGTGACGCCAAGGCAGCCCAGGACGCGGGCGCGTTCGCCGTGGTGCTCGAGCTGGTCCCGGCCGAGCTCGCCGCCGAGGTCACCCGCTCCCTGCACATCCCCACCATCGGCATCGGCGCCGGCCCCGACACCGACGCCCAGGTCCTGGTGTGGACCGACATGGCCGGTCTGACGGGCGGCAAGGTGCCGCGCTTCACCAAGCAGTACGCCAACCTCCGCCAGACCCTCGGCGACGCGGCGAGGGCCTTCGCCGACGACGTCGCGGGCGGCGCGTTCCCCGCGGAGGAGCACAGCTTCCACTGACCCATGCCCACAGCCGCGAAGAGCCACTCCCGGCACAGACGACAGCCCGCCGATCTTCCCCCGTCGGCGGGCTGTCGGCGTAGTGTGAGAGATGGCCTCGGGGACCCACCCACACCGCCAGGAGGCGGGATCATGGCCGCGATCACGAGCAGGAACTTCGACTCGGCCGACGAGACACGTGCGTTCAAGGACGGGAAGGGCAAGCTCGACGTCATCAACACGGAGCACGGGCCGGTCGGCCGTGCCGTGTTCGAGCCGGGCTGGCGCTGGTCCACCCACATCAAGCCGATGGCGGGTACGGACAGCTGTCAGGCCGCACATGTCGGCTACACGGTCAGCGGACGTATGAAGGTCGTCATGGACGGCGGCGAGACCGGCGAGTTCGGACCCGGCGACCTCATGTCCATCGCACCGGGGCACGACGCCTGGGTCGTCGGCGACGAGCCCTGCGTAGTGCTCGACTGGGTCGGCTTCGGCGACTACGCGAAGTCCTGACCGCTCTCCCCTCTCCGCGCAAGCACGACAGGCCCCGCAAGAGCCACAGGCCGCCGGCAGCTCCGGCGGCCTGCCCCGCGCGGGAACGCCTCCGCTACGGACCGTCGTGCGTGAAGGGGGCCCAGAGCATCGGGTTCGTGAGGTCGGCGTCGCGCAGCTCCGCGACGGCACGGTGCAGGGCCACGGCGGCACCGGCCGAGCAGAGGCCGCCGGAGGCGCCGAGGTTGCGGTAGAACGCGGCGGCGACGGCGGGCGCGACCCGGTCCTGGACGGACCACATGGTGGAGACGACATGGCGGAAGCCCGCCATGCGCAGTGCCGCAGCTGTGTGGATGGCCTCGTCCGGCTGCCCGCCGCCCAGCCGGGTGTGGCAGGCGGAGAGGAACGCCAGGTCCGCACCGTTCAGTCGGAGCTCCGCGAAGTCGAGCACGTTCATGTCACCGTCACGCAGGCACAGGCCCGACGTGGCGGGTGCGTTCATGTCCAGCCTGCCGTGGCAGGCGAAGTGCGCCCACGGGTGTCCGGGCAGCTGCTCCCGTACCGCCGCGACGGTGGCCGCGCCGTCGGCCAGGGTGCTCAGCCGCCCCAGGCCGAACACCTCGCGCAGCCCTCGCAGCTCCTCTGGCACCCCCGGCAGGGGCGCGTGGCCCCGCTTCGTGTCGGACAGCGCCACGGCCAGCAGCCGGGGATCGCCGGCCGCCGGGCGCCGCCTTGCGTCGACGAGTGCGGCAAGGGTCGAGGTGTAGGACGACACCACCGCGAACGGCAGCCCGACCGGCTCGGTCCGGTCGGCGCCGGTGCGCGGGTAACGCCCCGCCGCGTGCAGCGGCAGCGACACCAGGGAGGCCGTGGGACACCACCAGATCCGCGGCGGCGCCTCTGACCTGTACGGAAGCTCCAGCCGGTCCAGCACGGGCCGGGCGATCCTCTCCCACAGCCATTCCAGGGTGTCGTGGACGGTGTGCCGCGCCCGTTGCCGGACCCGGCCCGTGGCACCGGGTGCCAGCGCGTCGCCCAGGTGCTCGAGGTAGGTGTTGCAGACCCGGTCCATGGCGCGGAAGTCGACGTCGGGCAGCGGTACGACGTCGACCTGCCCGCCCGGCAGCACGAGGAGCGCGTCGCAGCGCACGGCGCTGATGTTGACGATGACCACGGGGCCCTCCGCCGCCGCGGGAGCGAGTTCGCCGAACGCGGGCGGGGCCAGGAAGCGCTCGAAGCCCGGCAGGCTCCTGACCCGGTCGCGCAGTCGTGTCCAGCGGCGGGCCAGACGCATCCGGGTCTCCGGATCGACCCTGCCGGCACCGTCCAGTGCGGAGCGGATCTCCTCGAACTCCGCCGCGAGGGACGGCTCCCGCGCCGCGAGGGAGGCCAGGTCGTCGCGCAGGTGCAGGGTGGAACGCCACAGCACCGAACGCCCCTGTTCCAGGAGTTCCACCGCCAGCTCCGGCCGGCCCTCGATGATCGCCAGGGCCGCCGCCTCCCTCGGCATCGCCGCCCCGCCGCGCAGACCCTGTTCCTGGTCGGCCCGCTCGAGACCGGTCCAGCCGACGTCCCGCAGCAGGGAGACCGCGACGCGCGCCCCCACCAGGGCGTCGGCTGTGTCGCCGGCCTCATGGGCCAGGCCCGCCCACATCCGGGTGGCGGACAGACGGTCCTGGGGGGAGGAGCCGACGGCGTGCGCCGCCTCCCGGAGCACCGTCAGCGCCGCGTCGCGGTCGGGGCCGTCCGGTGCGTGCAGGAAACGGTTCACGAGCGCCACGCTCAGACCGATCAGCACTTCGGCGCGGTCCACGTCCGTCGTCTCACATGCCGCGACCGCCGCGGTGAAGGCATTCACGGCCTCTTCCACCTCGGCCCGGCCCGGCCCGGTCCCGTCACGCGGACGCAGCAGCAGCGATCCGAGGAGCCGCTGCGCCTCGACCGTGCTCTCCCTGCTCACCGCGGTGGCCGCCGCCTCCCGGGCCGCGACGACCGCGGCGTCCCGGTCACCCTCCTCCTCGAGTGCCGTGGCCAGCAGCAACAGCAGCTTCGGTCGCAGGGCGTGCGAGCGGGGCACGGCGGCCAGCGCGCGACGGGCTTCGTCCGACGAGGCGGAGCGACCGGCCGCGAACAGGGAGTGCATCAGCGTCCGCGGATGGTCCGCGGGCGCCTCCCGAAGGACGGTCCGCGCCTCTTCCGCCACCTCCTCGGCCTCGCGCCGGTCCTGCGACCGGCGCGTGAGGGAGGCCCGGCTGCGCAGCGCCGACGCGAGGTTGGTGGCGGCGTCCGCGCCGTGCCTTGGGTTGTCCGCGGAGCGTGCCGCCGCGCGCAGCAGGGCGACGGCCTCGTCCAGGTCGTCCGGCGAACTCCTGCGCGAGCCCCGCAGGTGCAGCGCCGCACCGAGATTGGTGCGTGACACCGCGTCGTCCGCGGGCAGGCGCCCGACGGCCGCGCGCCCCAGCGCGACGGCCTCGTCCAGGTACCCGTCGACCACGGCCTCCGCGTCCGTACCGCCGGTGCCCGCTGTCGGCCCTGCACCGGTGTCCGGGTTCTGGACGGCCAGCGATGTCAGGGCGCCGCAGAGACTCGCCTCGAGGTGGGCCCGTGATCCCTCGTCGCCGCCCGGCCGCGTCAGCGCCTGCCTGCCGATGTCCACGGCTTGACGCACCGGACCCACGTCGCCGAGGACCTGGGACAGGTCGCGGAGCAGCGCGACGGCAGCCCGTGCGGCGTCCGTGCGCCCCGGATCGTCCGGGGGCCGGGCCGACAGCTCCTCCTGCACCACGGTGACGGCCTCGCGCAGGTCGGCGGTGTGACCGCGCAGGTCGTATCGGTGGCGCAGGACTCCCCGTAAGGCGCCCAGCAGCGTCGCCCGTGCCGGATGCCCCTCGGGCGCCAGGCGCACCCCGTCCCGGGTGATGTTGACGGCCGCGACGAGGGCCGCGTCGTCGCCCGTCTCCTCGAACCGCTTGAACGCCGCCTCCGCCTTCAGGTACTTCACCACCGGCGCCGTCTCCGGGTCCACCGAAGGACCGGCGCGAGCGGCCCTCAGCCTCTGGAGGTTGGCGGCGGCGTGGGGATGGCCCGTGGCGGCGGCGATCCGGAACCACTGGACCGCGTCCGGGTCCTCCTGGTTGTGCAGCAGTACGCCCAGGTTGTTGGCGGCCTCAGGATGCCCGTGGCGGAACGCCTCGGTGTACCAGAGACGGGCCATGTGGATCCGACCGGTCCGCTCCGCGAGCAGTGCCAGGTTGTACATCCCGTTGAAGTCGCCGTACTCCTCAGCGGCTTCCCTGAAGAGCCTCTCCGCCTCCTCGGTACGACCGTGGCGGTCCAACTCGATCCCGTTCAACAGCAGTTGCCGCCCACGGTCCTCCCCCGAGCCGTCGCCCCCGACGTTGCCCCCACCGCTGCCGACCGCCATGAGCCCCCCTTGCCGCGAGTGGTCGAAACAGCACTCAAGGTAAACCGGCGCTCATTACAGTGTGGCCATGTCCGACGCAGCGGCCCCTGCCTATCTCGCCACGACCGACCGTGAACTGACGGACCGTGCCTACGACTTGCTCGAAGCCGGGCAGCTGACGGTGTCGCCGCGCGGCTCGGGCGACGTGTACGGCTTCGTCGTGGCCGGTCCCTGTCCCCGCTGCGACCACCACATCGTCGACCGGCAGGTCTCGGTCGCGCTCACCGGCACCGGCGGCGTGGGCCGTTCCGCGGACGCGAGCCCGGTGGAGTCCGTGGTGCTGGACATCTCCTGCGGCTGCGGCAGCACCCACCGGGACGCCCCGGAGGGCCTGACGGGGTGCGGTGCCAGCTTCCGTCTCGAACTGGACATCGTGTGAACCTGCGGCCCCGCAGGCCGGCCGGTCCGCCCAGTGCGACCGACCTGGCGGAGCGGGACCGGTTCCGGGAGCTGGTGCGCGAGTCGCTACCGGCGGTGCGTGCGAGCGCGGAGGCGTGGCGGAACGGTCTGGCGGCCTTCATCACCCTGATCGGCGCGGCGATCGTGGTCAAGGGGCGGGGCACCACCGCCGAGCTGCCTTTCGGCTGGCGGGTCGCCGTCACCGTGCTCGTCGGTGGCGGACTGGCCCTGGCCGTGGTGGGTCTGTGGCACGCGCTGGCGGCGCAGGCGGGGAACCGGCCGCTCGCCGTGACCCTGGCCGACATCCACCGCGATCACGGCTCGGTGGACGGTTTCGAGGTGGCGACGGCGATACGGGCGGCCCGGCGGCTCACCCGTGCCCGCCGTGCCGTCGCGGTGGCCCTCGCGCTGCTGTTCGCCGGCACGGCGCTCACCTGGTGGGCGCCTGCGGCCCGGTCCGGGTTCCTGAAGGTGACACACGGTTCGGGGACCACCTGCGGCGTGCTGCTGTCGGCCGACGGCGCCACGGTCCGCCTGTCCGTGGCCGGGCGGGCGGGCCCGGTCGAGATCCCGCTCGCGTCGGTCGACAACATGGCCGTGGCCGGCGCCTGCCCGTAGGCCGGCCTGCGACGTCCCGTCCGGTCCGCGTCGGCGGTCTGCGAGGGCCCGTCGGCGGCCTGTCGGTGATCTGTCGGCCGTCTGTCGGCGCGGGCGGACACCGTGGTCCCCATGACGCGAATCGACAAGAACGCCGTCGAGGTACGAGGCCTCGTCAAGCACTTCGGGGAGACCAAAGCGCTCGACGGGGTGGACCTCGACGTCCGCGAAGGCACGGTCCTCGGGGTCCTCGGCCCAAACGGCGCCGGCAAGACCACCCTCGTACGCTGCCTCTCCACGCTGATCGTCCCCGACGCCGGCCACGCCACCGTCGCCGGCTACGACGTGGTTCGGCAGCCCCGTCAGCTGCGCCGCACCATCGGGCTCACCGGCCAGTACGCCTCGGTCGACGAGAAGCTGTCCGGACGGGAGAACCTGTACATGATCGGGCGGCTGCTGGACCTGTCCCGCAAGGACGCCGGCCGCCGCGCGGAGGAACTGCTGGAGCGCTTCTCGCTCGCCGAGGCCGCCAAGCGGCCCGCAGGGCAGTACTCGGGCGGCATGCGGCGCCGGCTCGACCTGGCCGCCTCGATGATCGGCCGGCCGGCGGTGCTCTACCTCGACGAGCCGACGACGGGGCTCGATCCCCGCACCCGCAACGAGGTCTGGGACGAGGTACGGCGGATGGTCGTCGAGGGCGCGACCGTGCTGCTCACCACCCAGTACATGGAGGAGGCCGAACAGCTCGCGAGCGAGCTGACCGTCATCGACCGCGGCCGGGTCATCGCGGGCGGAGCCGTGGACGAACTGAAGGCCAAGGTCGGCGGGCGCACCCTGCAGATCCGGCCGAGCGACCCGGCACAACTCGCCACCATGGCACGGGCGGTGACCGAGGCCGGGCTGGACGGCATCGGAGGCGTGTCGGCGGTGCCGGACGAAGGACAGCTGTACGTACCGATCCTCAGCGACGAGCAACTGACCGCGGTCGTCGGTGTGCTGAGCACCCACGGCTTCCGGATCGCGCACATCGGCACCCATCTGCCCAGCCTGGACGAGGTGTTCCTCGCCATCACCGGCGGCAAGACCCCGCCCGCACCCGTCGGCACCACGATCCCCGAGGAGGTCGCGGCATGAACGCGGCAACCGTCACCGCCCCCGCCGTCGTTCCCCGCGCGGAGGGGAGGATCGGCCTGCGGGCCAACCTGCGGCACATCGGCGCCCTGGTGCGCCGCAACATCATGCAGATCAAGCAGGACCCGGAGTCGATGTTCGACGTCCTGCTGATGCCGATCGTCTTCACCCTGCTGTTCGTGTACGTCTTCGGCGGCGCGATCTCCGGCAAGGGGAACCAGGACGTGTACGTCAACTACGTGGTCCCCGGGCTGATGGCGATGATGGGCCTGAGCATCGCGATGGCCGTCGGGACGGGCATCAACGACGACTTCAGGAAGGGCGTCATGGACCGGTTCCGGACGATGCCCATCGCCCGGTCGTCGGTCCTCGTCGCGAAGATCGTCGTCGAAGTGGGCCGGATGCTGGTCGCCATCGCGATCCTGCTCGGCGTGGGCTTCCTGCTCGGGCTGGAGATCAAGACCTCCGTGCTCGAACTCCTCGGCGCCGTCGGGCTCTCCCTGGTCTTCGGCGCGTCGCTGACGTGGATCTTCATCCTGCTGGGGCTGACGATGAAGACGGCACAGGCCGTCCAGGGGATGGCGATGCTGGTACTGATGCCCCTGCAGTTCGGTTCGTCGATCTTCACACCGCCGTCGACCATGCCCGGTTGGCTGGAGTCGTTCACCGAGTACAACCCGCTCTCCAACCTCGCGGACGCGGCCCGCGCGCTCATCAACGGCGGGCCGGTGGCCCACTCGGTGTGGATGACGCTGGGGTGGGCCGCCGCCATCACGGTGGTGACGGCACCGCTCGCGATCGCCAGGTTCCGTAAGAAGACGTGACGTTCACTCCGTCCCCCGCACCAAGGCGGCTGCCTCCTCCAACGTGAGGCTGCCGCCCTCGGCGTACGCGTCCTCGAAGGCGGCGTCCCGAGGACGGCGCGGGCGGCTTCCTCGGCGATGCGGCGGTTCTCCCGCTCCATCAAGGCCATGAAGTGCCGCGGTGGAAGCAGCGCTTCGTGCGCGCCGAGCAGCCGGGCAGCGAGCAGGGCGTCACCCTCGCCTGCGATCGCACGGGCCGCCGTCAGGATGTGCACCGACGGAATCTGGGGGGCGACCACCATGGACAACGGCTCCATGGCGTGGACGAGTGCCGTACGGACTCCCTCGCGAGCCTCCGCATAACGGCCGTCGACCGTGTCCAGCCAGGCCAGGGAGCCGATGACGATGCCCTCGAAAATGGCGAGGGTGTCGCTCCTGAGCTCCCGGCGCAGCGTCTCCAGCTCCCTGCGTGCCTCGCCGGTACGGCCGGAGCGGCCGAGCCAGCTCGCGAGCAGCGCCCGGGCCAGTGACCTGGCCTCGTACCCGGTGTCGTGTCCGGCGGAGACCACCTCGCGCAGGATGATCTCCGCCTCCTCCCCCCGGCCGGTCTCCAACAGGATGTTCGCCAGGCGGGCCCGCAGAAGGAGTGCCTGGCCCCTGGCGCCGAGAACGGCGGCGTACTCGACGGCCGCGCGGTAGTCGGCGGCGGCCTCCTCGTACGCGCCCCGCTGCTCATGGGCCTCGCCGCGGGACGAGAGCGCCTCCGCCATACCCCAGGCGTCACCGAGGCGCTCGAAGATCCGCAGACTGCGGTCCGCGTCGCGGTGGGCGTCACCGGCCCACATGCCGCGGTTGGCCAGGATGTTGGCCCGCCACTGGAGGGCATTGGCCAGCTCCCACTCGGGGCCGTACTCCTCCGCGACCCGCACCGTCCGGTCGAGGACACGGCGCAGTTGGTCACCGTCGCCCGTGACCAGTACGGCGTAGAACCACAGTGAGGCGGGAAAGCGGCAGCTCTGCGGCTGGCCCGCGTCGTAGACGTCGACGACGCGGCGCAGCCAGGCGAGCTTCTCCGGAGTGGTCCACTTCTCGGTGCCGTGGTCCATGTTGACCATCCGGATCAGCGCGGCCTGCCGCCGGGCCTCGGCGAGCAGTTCGGGCGTGAGCGGCGGGGGCGAGTCCGTGCACCGCTCGCTGAGCGGCGGCGCAGGGCGCGCGGGCGGCGCGAAGGGGTCGTGGTGGAGGGCGGACACGGCATCGGTCCAATGGCGGGCGTCGGTGCGCAGGTCCTGCATGTGCCAGAACCAGGCCAGGGAGATTACGAGGCACAGCGCCTCGTGCTCGTCGCGGGCGGCGACCGCCCGCCGCAGGGCGGTGCGCAGGTTCTCGTACTCGCGCCGCAGCAGGGCGAGGGCGGCGTGCTGGCCGTGGCCTCGGAGCCGGGGGTCGGTGGTACGGGCCAGCTCCCGGTAGTGCACCAGGTGCCGGCGCTCGGCCCCGGCCCGCTCCCCGGCCTCGTCGAGCCGTTCGGCGGCGTACTCGGCGACCGTCTCGAGCAGCCGGTACCGCATCCGCCCGTCGGTGGCGGGCTCGGCGACGACGAGCGACTTGTCGACAAGGGCGCCGACCACGCCGGCGATGTCACCCACGTCCCCGGTCCCGGTGGCGCTTCCGCCCGGGGCCGGCGCCGCGCAGACCGCTTCCGCCGCCGGAAGGTCGCAGCCGCCGGTGAAGACCGACAGCCGGCGCAGGACGGCCCGTTCCTCGGGGGTGAGCAGGTCCCAGGACCAGTCGACGACCGCGCGGAGCGTCTGCTGGCGGGGCAGGACCGAACGGGCGCCGCTCGTCAGAAGCCGGAAGCGGTCGTCGAGACGGTCGGCGATCTCGCGCGCGGTGAGCATCCGCAGCCGCGCCGCGGCCAGTTCGACGGCGAGCGGCAGCCCGTCGAGGCGACGGCAGATCTCCGCGGCCGCCGCGGCGGTCTCCTCGTCCGCGTCGACACGGAAGCCCGGCCTGGCGGACGCGCCCCGGTCGGCCAGCAGCCGCAGCGCCGTCGCGTCCGGGAGCGGACCCACCGGGCGGACCTGCTCGCCCGGGACCCCGAGCGGTTCGCGGCTGGTGGCCAGGATCGTCAGACCGGGACAGCTGCCCAGCAGGCGCTCCGCCAGCAGCGCCGCGGCCTCGACGACGTGCTCGCAGTTGTCGAGCAGCACCAGCATGCGGCGCCGGGCGCAGTGCTCGGCGAGACGCACGAGCGGGTCGGCTCCGTGCGGGTCGGCGGCACGCAGCTCCTCCGCGCCCGCGCCGCGCAGCACCGTCTCCCGCGCGCCGAGCGCCGTGAGCACCGCCTCGGGAACGGCCGACGGGTCGGCGACGGGCGCGAGTTCGGCCAGCCAGACGCCGTCCGGCCAGGGGCTGCCGGACCGGGCGGCCGCCAGTTCCGCGGCCTCCTGCGACAGCCGCGTCTTGCCCGCGCCGCCGGGCCCGAGCAGGGTCACCAGCCGGGCCCGGGACAGGTCCTCGCGGATCTCGCGCAGTTCGTGTTCGCGGCCGACGAAGCTGGTGAGCCGGGCGCGGAGGTTGCCCACGGGGGTGGCTGGGGCCGGCGGGTTCAGCAACTCGGCGTGCAGTGCGGCCAGTTCCGGGCCCGGGTAGGTGCCGAGCCGTTCGGCCAGCTCACGGCGTACCTCCTCGTACGCCGCCAAGGCCTCGGCGGGCCGGCCGGTGTCGCGCAACGCCCGGATCAGCAGGGCCTGGAGCCGTTCGTCGAGCGGATGCGCCTCGCACAGGGCCATCAGCTCCGGAACCGCGGCCGCGGCACCGCCGAGGCCGAGCGCCGCGGCGATCCGCACCCGGCGGGCGTCCAGCCTGCGGGCCTCCCACCGTGCCTCGGCCGCGGTGCGGTCCGGCAGGTCGGCGAGCGCCGGTCCCCGCCACAGCGCGAGGGCGTCGTCGAGGAGGGCCGCCGCCTTGGCCGCGTCGCCGTCCTCGAGCGCCCGGGCGCCCTCGGCGGTCAGCCGGTCGAACCGGTGGAGGTCCACGTCGTCGCGGTCGGCGCAGAGCCGGTAACCTCCGTCGGCCAGCGTGACCGCCTCGGGCCCGAGCGCGCGGCGCAGCCTGCCGACGAGCGCCTGCAGCGCGCCGGCCGGATCCGCGGGCGGGTCCCCGTCCCACACCTCGTCGACCAGCACGTTCGCGGGGACCGTGCGCCCTGCCCGGAGGGCGAGCGCCGCCAGCAGGGCACGTAGCCGGACGCCGCCGGGCGCGACGGGCGTGCCGTCGTCGCGGACGGCCTGTGTGGTGCCGAGCAGGAGATAGCGCACCGGCCCATTGTCCCTGCATCCTCCGCGCACCGACCGCCGCGCCGGTGCCACCTGCGTACCGCCGCGTCCGGCCCTGTGCCGCCCGCGTGGCGGGCGGCGTCCGCGTGCCGGTCGCCGGGACGGACGGTGACCGCGAACCGGCCGTCGCGCCTGCGGCCCCGCCGGCCGACCGCCGGGCGAGCACCGCCCGGGCCGACCGTCATGCCCTGTGCCGCCGCGTGCTCGCCTGCCTGGCCGATGGCACCGACCGCGTACCCGCCGCCGGGCCGCTGCCGCCGCATGCCGACGCCACCGGGCGGTGACCCCGAACCTGCCGTCGCGGCTGCGCGCAGCACGTACCGACCCGCCGGGCAAGCACCGTCCGCGAACCGGCCGTCGCGGCGGTGGTGAGCGCCGGCCGACCGCCGCGCCGGTGTCGCCGCCGCCCCGCCGGGGCAGGCGCAGGAACCGGGAACGGCGCCGGGACGTTTGACCCCGTGGCGCCGGTGCGGTCTACTCCGCACACCCGCCCGCACCCCCGCCGCACCACAGGAGCCGCGTTCATGACCACCGCCGCCAGGCGCCGCAGCGACAGCGCCATCAGTCCCGTCTTCCTCGGGATCGCCGCGGTGATGGCGGTCACCGGCTGGGCGGTATGGACCGACTTCGCGGCCAGCCCGGGGCTGGCCGTCTTCCTCTTCGTCGTCTCCGCCTGGATCGTCTCGCTGTGCCTGCACGAGTACGCGCACGCCCGCACCGCGCTGCACGGCGGCGACATCTCCATCGGCGCCAAGGGCTACCTGACGCTGAACCCGCTGAAGTACACCCACGCTCTGCTGAGCATCGTGCTGCCCGTCATCTTCGTGATCATGGGCGGTATCGGTCTGCCTGGTGGCGCGGTCTTCATCGAGCGGAACCGCATCAGCGGCCGCTGGAAGCACAGTCTGATCTCGGCCGCCGGCCCGCTGACGAACGTGCTGTTCGCCGCCGTGTGCACCGCCCCGTTCTGGCTGGGCGCGCTGGACGGCGTCCCGGTCACGTTCCGCTTCGCGCTGGCGTTCCTCGCGATGCTCCAGGTCACGGCCGCGATCCTGAACTTCCTGCCGGTCCCGGGCCTGGACGGCTACGGCGTGATCGAGCCCTGGCTGTCGTACAAGGTGCGCCGGCAGGTCGAGCCGATCGCCCCGTTCGGGCTGATCATCGTCTTCGTGGTCCTCTTCATCCCCGAGGTCAACGGCATGTTCTTCGACGCCGTCTACGGGATCATGCAGGCCCTCGGGGTGGACGAGCTCGGCATCTACTGCGGCCGGGACCTGTTCGAGTTCTGGAACGGCCGGAACGACTTCTGCGCGGTCCCCGCCTGACGGGTCAGGCGGAGCCGGACCCGGCGGCCCGCTCCGCCTTCGCCCGGCGCAGGTAGTACCAGGCCATGTTCGAGGCGAGGCCCGCGAGCAGCACCCACACGATCCCGAGCCACATGCCCTGCACGAAGGAGATCACCGCCGCGACGACGGCAAGGGCGCAGACGGCGAGGGAGTAGAGAGCGAGGCGGGGCATGGGGTACGGCTCCTGTCGGGTCCTGCGGGTGGTTCGGCCCTCCAGTGTCCCCCATCCGTCCCCCCGCCCGCCCGTCTCCCCCGTGCGCGTCCCCGCCCGCGGGCCCTCGCCGGTGCAGGACACGCCTGGACGGGTCCTACACGTCGGTGACGCGCAGCCCCGCGTGTGCCTTGTAGCGGCGGTTGACCGAGATCAGGTTGGCGACGAGCGACTCGACCTGATGGGCGTTGCGCAGGCGGCCCGCGAAGACGCCCCGCATGCCCGGGATACGGGCGGCCAGCGCCTGCACGATGTCGGTGTCGGCGCGGACCTCGCCCAGCACCATCACATCGGTGTCGATCTCCTCGATCGACTCGTCCTGCAGCAGCACGGCGGAGAGATGGTGGAACGCCGCCGTCACCCGTGAGTCGGGCAGCAGGACGGCGGCCTGCTCGGCGGCGCTGCCCTCCTCCGGCTTGAGCGCGTACGCGCCCTTCTTGTCGAAGCCGAGCGGATTGACGCAGTCGACGACGAGCTTGCCGACGAGCTCCTTCTGCAGCGTCTCCAGCGTCTTGGCGTGTCCGTCCCACGGCACGGCCACGATCACCACGTCGCTGCGCCGCGCGCACTCCGCGTTGTCGGCGCCCTCGATGCCGAGTCCCAGCTCCTGGGCGGCGGCCTCGGCGCGCTCCACGGAACGGGAACCGATGATCACCTTCTGGCCGGCCCTGGCCAGCCGGTAGGCCAGTCCCCGGCCCTGGTCGCCGGTGCCGCCGAGGACGCCGACGACGAGGCCGGAGACGTCGGGAAGGTCCCAGGGGTCCTTGGCGGGCGCCTTGGGCACGGAGCCCGGAGTTTCAGTACCACGAGTAGTCATGGCCCGACCTTACTTCCCGGTACTGCCTCCCGATCGGGTGAGCCGTGCCCGACCGGACCGCACCGCGCGGCGGTGCGGTGCAGGATGCCGGTCCATGGATGCCGTACGCGTCGCGCTGCTGCGCGAAGTCCTCGCCGGGACCCAATGGCCCGCGGCGGCCCGCCGGTTCGCCGGGGCTCTGCGCTCCTCCGTGGTGCCGCGCGGCGGCGGGCTGCTGCTGGTGGGGACGCGGCAGTACGAGCCGTGGCACATGGCCGCCCACCTCGTCGACGAGGCGGCATGGTCGGGACAGCCGGAGCTCGCCCCGACGCTCGTACGGCACAGGGTGGACGCCGGCGACCCGGCGCATCTGGCCGTCGGGCTGGGCAGGCTCGAGGCGGCCCGGCGCGGCGAGACCCTGCTGCTCGTGGCCCCCGCCGCACCTGACCCGGGCCTGCTGGAACGGGTCCACGACGCACGACGGGCCGGGGCGACGGTCCTGGCCCTCGACGGCGGCGACCCCGAGGTGCGGGGGCTGGCGCACGAGGCGCTCACCGTGCCGGGCCCGGACCACGCGGACGGGGCGGCCGAGATCGACATCGACACGGTGCAGCACCTGGTGAGCGCGGCGGCCGGCGAGAACTGCGTGCCCGCGCCGCGCGGCCCCTCGCGCTTCAGGGACCGGCTGTCGCGTCTCGCGGACCAGCTGACGGCGCCACCACCGCCCCGCTGGTGACGCCGGGGGAAAATCGGTTGCCCGGGGCCATCAGCGGACCGAACATGGCCACCCGTGACCTCCAAGCCGTCCAAGCTCGCCGCCGTGCTGCCCGATCTCTCCCCGCTGCGGTCGTCCCGCGGGTTCCGGCTTCTGTGGATACAAGGGCTGGTCACCTACTTCGCGAGCTTCATGGCGATGATCGCGCTGCCGCTGCAGATCAAGGACCTGACCGGATCGCCGCTCGCCGTGGGTGCGATGGGCGCGGTCGAACTGGTCCCGCTGATCGTCTTCGGCCTCTACGGCGGCGCCCTCGCGGACGCCGTCGACCGGCGCAGGATGATCCTCGGCACCGAGGCCGGTCTCGGGCTGCTGGCGCTGATCCTGCTCGTGAACGCGGCGCTGCCCGAGCCCATGCTCTGGCCCCTGTACCTGGTGGCGGCGGGCGTCTCGGCCTGTGCCGGGTTGCAGCGCCCGGCCCTGGACTCGCTGATCGCCCGCATCGTGCCGCACGACCAGCTCACGGCGGCCGCGGCGCTCAACGCGATCCGCTGGCAGGCGGGGGCGATCGCGGGTCCGGCGGTGGCGGGCGTCGTCGTCGCCTACGCCGGTCATGCGACGGCGTACGGACTCACCGTCGTCGGCTTCGCCGTCTCCGTGCTGCTGTGCCTGCGCCTGGACCCGGCGCCGCCGGCGCATGACGCGCAGAAGCCGTCCCTGCGGGGCATCGCGGAGGGCGCGCGGTACGCATGGTCGCGGCCGGTGCTGCTCGGGACGTACGCGATCGACCTGGCCGCGATGGTGTTCGCCTTCCCGAACACGATCTTCCCGTTCCTTGCGGACGACCTGGACGCGGAGTGGGCGCTCGGCCTCATGTACGCGGCGGGCTCGGTCGGCTCCGTGCTGCTCAGCCTCACCAGCGGCTGGACGTCCCGGGTACGCCGGCACGGCCTCTTCGTGGTCTTCGGCGCGGCCGGCTGGGGGCTGGCGGTGGCCGCGGCGGGATGGTTCTCGAACGTGTGGCTGGTGCTGCTGTGCCTGGCCTTCGCGGGCGCCGGGGACATGCTGAGCGGCCTCGGCCGCTCGACGATCTGGAACCAGACGATCCCCGAGTCCCTCCGTGGCCGCCTGGCGGGCATCGAGGTCCTCTCGTACAGCGTCGGCCCGCAGCTGGGCCAGGTCCGCGCCGGCGCGATGGCGGGCTGGACGGGCACCCGCCCGGCGATCTGGGGTGGCGGCGTGGTGTGCGTGGTGTCGGTGGGGGTGCTGGCGGCGGTGCTGCCGAAGCTGGTCACGTACGACGCGGAGACGGACGAGGACGCGGTGGCGCGGCGCGCGGCAGCGGGCGCGGTCGCGTGACGCCTGCGGCGGGCGTCTTCCCCCTCCCCGCCGCAGGCGGGGAGCATCGGTGTGCGGCTCCGCCGCGTGGGGGCGGGGAGGGGGAAACGCCTCGCGCAGCGGCCCCTAGTCGTCGGACGGCCGTGCCGCCCCGTCGTGCCAGCGGGGGTCGTTCTCCCACTCGAGATTCCGTTCCCGCGCCGTCTCCATCGCCTGCGTCGCCTCCGCGCGGGACGCGTACGGACCGAAGCGGTCCTTCGCGGGGCACTCGGGGCCTTCCTCGACCTTCTTGTGCTGGAGGCAGTAGTACCACTCGCCCGGCTTGCCCACCGTGCGCTTCTTGAACAGGGCCATCGTCGGCTCCTTCCTCTGAGGCCATGCTGCCCCAGCGGGCCTGGTTAGACTCGCTGCCATGTCTGGCCAGTCGCTGCTCGTACCAGGGGAGCTCTCTCCCACCCGATCCGTCCCCGGCAACATCCGGCGTCCCGAGTATGTCGGGAAACCCGCGCCGACCCCGTACTCCGGGCCGGAGGTCCAGGACTCGGACACCATCGAGCGGATGCGTATCGCGGGCCGCATCGCCGCACAGGCGATGGAGGAGGCCGCCAAGCACATCGCCCCGGGGTGACCACCGACGAACTGGACCGGGTCGCACACGAGTTCATGTGCGACCACGGCGCCTACCCGTCGACGCTCGGCTACCGCGGTTTCCCTAAGTCGCTGTGCGCCTCGATCAACGAGGTCATCTGTCACGGGATCCCGGACTCCACGGTGCTGCGGGACGGCGACATCGTGAACCTGGACGTCACCGCGTACATCAACGGTGTGCACGGCGACAACAACGCCACCTACCTCTGCGGTGACGTCGACGAGGAGTCGCGGCTGCTCGTGGAGCGCACCCGGGAGTCGCTGAACCGCGCGATCAAGGCGGTCAGGCCGGGCCGCCAGGTCAATGTCATCGGCCGGGTGATCGAGTCGTACGCCAAGCGCTTCGGTTACGGGGTCGTCCGCGACTTCACGGGGCACGGCATCAACTCGTCGTTCCACTCCGGGCTGATCATCCCGCACTACGACGCGGCGCACGCGACCACCGTGATCCAGCCGGGAATGACGTTCACCATCGAGCCGATGCTCACACTGGGGACGTACGAGTACGACATGTGGGACGACGGCTGGACGGTCGTGACGAAGGACCGCAAGCGCACCGCGCAGTTCGAGCACACGCTGGTGGTGACGGACACCGGGGCGGACATTCTTACGTTGCCGTGACGTCCGAGGTGGGTAACGTCTTTACCGACAGGTCGTCGGGAACACGTTGACTTAGGTAAGCCTAAGTCGCAGGATCGGTGGTGGCAACAGCCGCTGCCGTCCGTTCCTGACCGTTCGGTCCCTGGAGGCCCGCCTTGGATGCAACCGGCACGCCCTTCTCGACGCAGATCCGTCTCGCTTCGCACGAGCGCCACACGACCGTGCAGATGTCGTCCTTCATGGACGATCTGCTCGGCGGCCGGCTGAGCGTCGAGGCGTACGCGCGGTACACCGAGGAGCTGTGGTTCGTCTACCGGGCGCTGGAAGGCGCGGCCGAGACGTTGAAGGACGACCAGGTCGCGGGTCCCTTCATCCGGCCCGAGCTCATGCGCACCGCCGAGCTGGAGCGCGACCTCGGGCATCTGCGGGGCGCGGACGTCCGGCCGGAGGATCTCGTACCGCTGGCGTCGACGGCCGCCTACGCGGCCCGGATCGAGGAGTGCGCGCGGACCTGGCCCGCAGGCTATGTGGCGCACCACTACACCCGTTATCTCGGCGACCTCTCCGGCGGCCAGGTGCTGCGTGACGTGGCGGAGAAGACCTGGGGTTTCGACCGCAAGGGCGACGGCGTCCGGTTCTACGTCTTCGAGCAGATCACCAACCCGGCGGCGTTCAAGCGCGGTTACCGCGAGCTGCTGGACGCGGTCGACGTCGACGACCTGGAGAAGCAGCGGATGATCGAGGAGTGCCGGGTCGCGTTCGACCACAACGTGGCCATCCTCCGTGACCTCGAGCGGGAGTTCCCGCTCAGCGCGTGACCTCCGGCATGGTCACCGCGTGCGGCAGCCGGGGCCGCTCGCTGCGCTGGAGGGTCATCCGCGCGGCGGGAGCGGGCCGGTGCTCCTCGGCGGACGGGGGCGCGGACGCGGGCCCGGCGGCAAGTGCGGGTGCCGCGAGGCGTACGCGTCCGCCGATCTCCACGATGCCGTCAGGGCCGGGCGCGGTCAGGATCTGCGACCCCCGGCCCTGAGTGATGTTCAGCGCCCGGCCGAGCCGGTCGGTCAGCAGCAGCGCCGCCGCGCCCGTGGCCTCGTCCTCCACGGCGCGGTCGCCGCGCGGCCCGAAGGCGCGCGCCCGCACCCGGCCCGCCGCCTCGTCCTGCCACGCCCACGCGTACAGCCTGCCGTCGCCGGGCGACGGCAGGGGCAGCGCGTCGACCTCGGCGGGTGACGCGTACTGCTCGAGCCGCCGCGGCGGCGCCCATTCGGCACGGGCCGTGATCCAGGTGAACTCGCCGTCGTCGCGCACCCACACCTCGCCCGCCGGCGGACGCACGGCCTGAAGGTCCAGCAGCCAGGCCACGCCGACGAGGGGGTGGCCGGCGAAGGCCAGGCGCTGTGCGGGCGTGTAGATGTCGACGGTGCCGCGCTCCGGGTCGTCCACGAACACCGTCTCGCTGAAGCCCAGTTCGGCGGCGAGCGCCTGCCGGGACTCCCGGTCCGGGTGACGACGGGCGTCACGCACCACGCCGAGGGCGTTGCCGTGCCGCCCGTCACCGCCGCAGAAGACGTGGAGGACGTCGAGAACCTCGGGTACGCCGAGCGCGTCGCGTTCGTTCACGCAGGCATTCAAGCATCCCGGTTCAGGTACGGGCGGTCTCACGGCGGCGCACGCCGACCGGTCGCCGTGCTGCACGACGGCTCCGTCGCGGCGGGGCGGGGCGGCACGGGCCGCCGGCGCGGGGCGTGTTCGGCCTCAGGCCGGGCCGGCCGTCGTCGAGGTCACGGTGTGGGCGCTGTATCCGGTCCCGGCGTCCGGCCTGTCACGGGCCCCGGTAGGGTTCGGACGGTCCATGGGGGTCGAGGAGCAGAAGGCAACCGATGAGAAGGCTGGGTCGGGCGGCGACGGGTCTCGCGGCGACGGCGGTACTGTCCCTGACGGCGAGCGCGTGCGTGACGGTGCACGGGGAACTGGAAGTCGTCCCTTCGGCGACGAAGGACGAGGCGGCGAAGGCCCTCGCGGCGTTCACGGAGGCGTACAACAAGGCCGACAAGGCCTACGACCCGGCGTTGGACGCGGCTCATGTCACCGGTGCGCTCGGCGCGATCAACCAGGCCGGTCTCAAGGCCCGCCAGGTCAACTTCCCCGGCGGCAACCCGAACCATGTGCCGCTGGAGCTGACCGACGCGAAGTTCACCATCCCCAAGAAGGCGGGCTGGCCGCGCTGGTTCGTCGCGGACACCGACTCCAACCGCGACCAGGACGACAGCGCTGCGGACAACCGCTGGGTGCTGGTCTTCGTGCGCGCGGGCGCGGACGAGGGGTGGAAGGCCGCCTATCTGACGATCATGCTCCCGCAGCAGATCCCGGCCTTCAAGACGGACAAGGACGGTTACGCGGAGCCCGTCGCCCCGGACAGCGCTGCGACGGCGGTCGCTCCCCGGAACCTGAGCGAGGAGTACGCCTCGTACATGCAGAACGGGAAGCCGGACCACTTCAAGCCCGGCCCGCACACCTCCGCCTGGCGCGAGGACCGTAAGAAGAGCGAGAACGTGCCGGGGGTGCGCACCCAGTACCTCGATCAGCCGCTGGACACGGGCGACTTCGGGCCGCTGGGGCTGATGACGCGGAACGGTGACGCCTTCGTCTTCTTCTCGGTGCGCAACTTCGAACGCCAGACGGCCGCGGAGGGCGTGCGGCTGAAGGTCGTGCCGGACGTCAAGGCGCTGCTGACCGGTCAGGTGAAGGACACGATCACCAAGGAGCGGGTCTCCAGCCAGGCGGTCCTCGTTCCGCCGGGCAACGGTGGCGAGCCCGGCCAGGCGGTGGAGGTCGTGGGCCGTCTGACGGGTCTGACCGCGGCGAAGGGCTCGTGACCGGGTCCGCCGGTCAGCGGCGGGCGGCCGCCGTGCGGCGCACCGGACCGCGACCCGCGCGACGCCACGGGGCGGGGGTCAGCGGCCGAGAGGCCAGGCTGCCGCGTGGTGGTCGATGTCCTCGTTCTCGCCCGCGTATTTCGCGCAGGCGTCCGTCAGCGCCTCGAGCAGGGTGAGCGGGTCCGGCAGCGGATGCTCCGGGCCGCGGACCCAGTCGACCGCCAGGTCACCGTCGCCGGGGAGACGGGCGGGCGGTACGAGGACGTAGCTGCCGCGGCAGTGCCAGCGCAGCCCGGGATGCTCGTCCATTGTCTCGGGGTGGCAGTCCAGTGCGCAGGGCCACCACTCGTCCTCGTCCTCCGGGGTGCCCCGGGTGGCGGTGAAGAAGAGCATCCGGTCCTCGCCGACCTGGGCGACCGGGCCGACGTCGATGCCCCTCTCGAGCAGCCGGTCGAGCGCGCCCCGGCCGGCCTCCAGAGGGACGTCGAGCACGTCGTGCACCATGCCGGTGGCAGTGATGAAGTTCGCCTCCGGCTGGCCCTGCGCCCAGCGCTGGATCTGCGCCCTGTCGGTCGTGGACTGGGTCTGCCAGGCGAACGAGATCGGATGGGTGGCCGGCGTCGGACAGCCGATGCGCTCACAGGAGCAGCGGTAGCCGATCGGGTGGGCGGCGGGCGCGAGCGGCAGTCCGGCGGCGGCGGCGGCCAGCAGCAGGTCCTCGCGCTGCGGGTCCTCCACGTCGGTGTTCCCGCTGCGGCGGCGCAGCCACTGCGCCAGCCTGCTCTCCCGGGAAGGCCTGCCCTCCGTGCCGCGGTAGCGGCCGATACCGTCGCCCATCTATCCCCTCACACCTCACGCTCGCCCACGCGGACCCTGCCATGGTCCCACCATCCTGCTCCCCGGGTGGCCACAGTCCTCAACCGGGGTGGGGCACGACGTCATCCCGGGGGCGCACGGGATCAGTCGCGGGGCGCGAGACCGTTCACGGCACAGTCCACGATCTGGTCGGCGTACTCGTGCGTGAGGGGCAGGGTGCGCAGCAGCCAGCGGTGGGCGAGCGGCCCGGTGAAGAGCTCGAGGGCGACGCGCAGGTCGATCCCGGACCGCACCTGGCCCGCCTCCTGTGCGGCGCGCAGCCGTGTGACGTAGAGCTGGAGCTGGGGCTCGAGCAGCCTTTCGACGAACTGGGCGCCGACCTCCGCGTTGACCACTCCCTCTGCGGTGAGCGCACGGGCGGGGGCGTCGTAGACGGGGGTGTTCATCTCGTCGAC
Organism: Streptomyces sp. Tu 2975; assembly: GCF_009832925.1. Classification (GTDB taxonomy): domain Bacteria; phylum Actinomycetota; class Actinomycetes; order Streptomycetales; family Streptomycetaceae; genus Streptomyces. The sequence continues at coordinate 5,679,283 of NZ_CP047140.1, read as the reverse complement.
GGTGGCACGCAGGACCGTGCGGAGGTCGGCCTCGAGGTCGCCGGTGTCGGGGATCTCATAGCCGCCGGGCCCGGCCGCCTCCGCCGCCTGGTCCGCCATGTCGAGGAACGCCTCGAGGAGCACGGCCGCCTTGGAGGGCCACCAGCGGTAGATCGTCTGCTTGCCGACCCCGGCACGGGCGGCGATGCCTTCGACGGTGGTCTTCGGGTAGCCGATCTCACCGACGAGGGCGAGGGCCGCCGCGTAGATCGCGCGCCGGGAACGTTCGCTGCGGCGGGCGGAGTCGGGTGCCTTCATCTCGGTCATGGCGGCCAATCTAGCAACGCTGAACCGAGACGTCTCGTCTCACTCCGGTGTGCGGGGCGGCCAGGCGTCGCCCCATTCGGCGTCCCTGGCGTCCTTGTAGAGCGCCCCGTGCCGCTTGGTCACCGTGTCCCGGCGCAGACCGTCGTCCGTGGTGCAGAGGTCGAGCAGCACCATGCCCTTGCGGATCTGCGGCTTGCGGGTGACCCGGGCGGTCGCCGGCTCCACGGGGAAACGGGTGGCGGCCACGTAGCTGAACTTCTCGTCCTCGTAAGCCAGCGAGCCGCCCTTCACCTGGCGGTGCAGGGACGAACGGGAGACGCGGGCGGCGAAGTGGCACCAGTCGGAGCCCGGCTCTATGGGGCAGGCGGCGCTGTGGGGGCAGGGCGCGGCGACGTGCATCCCGGCGGCGATCAGGGCGTCGCGGGCCTCGATGGTCCGCTCGTAGCCGTCGGGGGTGCCGGGCTCGACGATGACGACGGCGCCTGCGCCGGCCGCGCGCGCGGACTCCGCGACGACGGCGGCGCGGGCGGCGGGGTCGAGCTCCTTGAGCACGTACGACACCGTGACGAGATCAGTGCTCTCGATACGGAGCGCCGAGCTGATCCGCGAGCGCTGCCACTGGGCGGCCTGGAGGGAGGGCACCTGCGAGGCGCGGGCCAGCTCACGGCCGAGCGCGAGCGCGGGCTCGGCCCAGTCCAGGACGGTCGTGCTCGGCGCCGCCTCGTCCCACGCGTCGGCGACCGCCCAGCTCGCGGCGCCGGTCCCGCCGCCGATGTCGGTGTGCGTGCCCGGCACCCAGCCGGGCGCCGCGGCCCGCAGCGCGTCGAGCGCGGCCCGCACCGCCTCGAAGGTGGCGGGCATCCGGTACGCGGCGTAGGCGACGACGTCGCTCCGGTCCCGCAGGATGGGCGCGCCGGTGGGGGTGTCCCCCCGATAGTTCGCGATCAGCCGCTCGACCGCCTGCGCGGCCTGCGTGGGCGGCAGCCCGTCCAGCAGCCCGGCGAGGGCGCTGCGCAGGGTCTCGGCGGTGGGGGCGGGGGCGGCGTTCACCGGAAAAGTGTACGCGTGGCGGGCGGCACGCCCGACGTCCTGACGGGGGCGCGATGTCCTGGCGCGGGCCGCGCTGACGGCGCCACCGCGTCCTGGCGGGGCCGCTGCGCCCGGGCAACTTGAGCCCCGCCGGCGATGGAGGCGCAGGGGGTCCGGGGGCAGCGCCCCCCGGTTCGGGACGGGACGGGGCGGCTAGGGGAACGAGCCCGCCGCAGGCGCCCCGCACCCGCACCCGGCTCATGCACCCCCCTCAGACCACCCCCGCCTTCCCTCTCCACGGCCTGCACAGCAGCAAGAAGCACAGCAGCGAGCCCACCCCGCACACCACCTGCACGACCGCCATCGGCACCGCCGTCGCCTCGCCCGCGATGCCCACCAGCGGCGAGGCGACCGCGCCGACGAGGAAGGACGCCGTGCCGATCAGTGCCGACGCCGAGCCCGCCGCGTGCGGGGTGCGCAGCAGGGCCAGCGCGTTGGTGTTGGGCATCGCCAGCCCCATCGCGGACATCAGGACGAACAGGCCCGCCGCGACCGGGAACAGTCCCACCTCTCCGAAGACGCCCGAGGTCAGCAGCAGCAGCGCGGTCGCCGCGAGCGTGATCACCGCCAGGCCGAAGCCGAGAGCCTTGTCGAGGCTGACCCGGCCGACGAGGAGCCGGCCGTTGATCTGGCCGACGGCGATCAGGCCGATCGAGTTGAGGCCGAAGAGCAGGCTGAAGGTCTGGGGCGACGCGCCGTAGATCTCCTGCACGACGAACGGCGAGGCCGAGATGTACGCGAACAGCGCGGCGAAGGCGAGCCCGCCGCTGAGCATGTAGCCGGTGAAGACCCGGTCGGCGAGGAGCCCGCGCATGGTGCGCAGCGCCTGGCCCACTCCGCCGCTGTGCCGCTTCTGTACCGGCAGGGTCTCGTCGAGCCATTTGACGACCACGAGCGTGAGCAGGACGCCGACGACGGTGAGGACCACGAAGATGCCGCGCCAGTCGGTGACCCTCAGCACCTGCCCGCCGATGAGCGGGGCGATGACGGGCGCGACGCCGGATATGAGCATCAGGGTGGAGAAGAACCGGGCCATCTCCACGCCGTCGTAGAGGTCGCGCACGACCGCTCGGGCGATGACGATGCCGGCCGCGCCCGCGAGGCCCTGCAACAGCCGGAAGCCGATGAGCAGTTCGACGGTCGGTGCGAAGGCGCACATCGCTGTGGCGACGACGTAGACGAGCATGCCGACGAGCAGCGGGCGGCGGCGTCCCCACTTGTCGCTCATGGGGCCGACGACGAGTTGGCCGAGGGCCATGCCGGCGAGGCAGGCGGTGAGGGTGAGCTGGACGGTCGCCGCGGGTGCGTGCAGCGAGTCGGTGACCGCGGGCAGCGCCGGGAGGTACATGTCCATGGACAGCGGCGGCAGCGCTGTGAGGCCGCCGAGGACGAGTGTGACGAGGAGCCCCGCCCGGCGTGCGGCGGCGACGCCGGCGGCTGCCGAACCGGCGACGGAGCCGGTGACGGAGCCGGTGACAGCGGCCCCGGCTGCGACCGTTGCGGCATCCCGCGGCGCGGGGACCGCAGCGGAGGCCGGGGGCGTGGATGCCGGTCCGGGATGAGTGGTTCGTCCTTGTTCGCTCTGGCCGCTCTCCGGCATCAACAGCTCCTAATCCTATTTTCAACATCTATGCTCTCAGCTCGTCCGGACTGATCGAGACCTTTCGGCGTGACAGGGGTGGACGAGTGATGAGCAACACCGTGCGGTGGGGCGTACTGGCGACCGGCGGCATGGCCGCGAGGTTCGTCGAGGACCTGGGGGCCATGCCCGACGCCGAGGTCGTGGCGGTCGCCTCCCGCACCGAGGCGTCCGCCAAGACCTTCGCCGACCGTTTCGGCATACCGCGGGCGTACGGGGACTGGGCCTCGCTGGCGGCCGACGAGGACGTCGACGTGGTGTACGTCGCAACGCCGCACTCCGCGCACCGGGCCGCCGCCGGGCTCTGTCTGGCGGCCGGGAAGCCGGTGCTGTGCGAGAAGCCGTTCACCCTGAACGCGGCCGAGGCGGCGGAGCTCGTCGAACTCGCCCGCCTCCACGGCACGTTCCTCATGGAGGCCATGTGGATGTACTGCCACCCGGCCGTCCGCCGCATCGCCGAACTGGTCCACGAGGGCGCCATCGGTGACGTCCGTACCGTGCAGGCCGACTTCGGGATCGCGGGCCCCTTCGCCCCGGGCCACCGGCTGCGTGACCCCGCGCTCGGCGGCGGCGCGCTGCTCGATCTCGGGGTCTACCCGGTCGCGTTCGCGCTGCTGCTGCTCGGCGAGCCGGAGCGGGTCCAGGCGGACGCGCTGCTGTCCCCGGAAGGCGTGGACCTCAACACCGGGATGCTGCTCGGCTGGCCGGACAAGGGAGCGACGGCCCTGCTGTCCTGCTCGATCACGGCCGGCACCCCCGTCACGGCGTCCGTGACAGGGACGGCCGGCCGGATCGACGTCCCGGACGGGTTCTTCTTCCCCGAGCGCTTCGTCCTGCACCGCGACGGCAAGGAGCCGGAGGAGTTCCTCTTCGACGGCCGCCGTGACTCGCTGCACCACGAGGCGGCCGAGGTGATGCGCGCCGTGCGGGCGGGAGAGAAGGAGTCGCCCCTCGTCCCGCTCGACGGCACGCTCGCCGTGATGCGGACGCTCGACGCGGTACGTGAGCGCATCGGCGTCCGCTTCCCCGGCGAGCGCCACGGCGGATGACGGCACGCACCACCGCCTGACCCCGCCGACAGCGGGCACCGGTGACAGGACCGGCCCGGGCCGTCCGACACGCCGTCGCACGACGTGCCGGACGCAGGTCAGACCTGCTGAAGCCCGGGGTTCCCCGCCTGCGTCACGAACGACGCGGTCGTGGTGACGGGCGCGCCCGGCGTCGTCACGGCGGCCACCGTGCGGAAGTCGGCGCGCGCCTGCTGCTCTTCGAGGGTGACCGTCACATAACCGCGGCGCCCGTTGTAGAACTTCATGTGCGGGTTCGCCGTGGTGTACGTCTCCCAGGTGGCCGGTTTGTCGGCGCCGTCCTTGCCGCTGGAGATGGACGTGGCCACGATCTCGGTGCCGACGATCTCCGCGCCGGGCGTCTCGTAGTCGCGCTTGATGTCGTAGGCGTACGCGACGTGCACGTCGCCGGTGAGGACCATCAGGTTCGCCACACCGGCGGACTTCGCGCCGTCCAGGACACGGTCGCGGGAGGCGGGGTAGCCGTCCCACGCGTCCATGCTGAGCTTGGGGTCGTCGGTCAGGTCCAGGCTGCGCCGGGAGAAGTTGACCTGCTGGGGCACGACGTTCCACACGGCGGTGGACGCTCGCCAGCCGTCGATCAGCCAGCGCTCCTGCTGCGCGCCGGTCATCGTGCGCGACGGGTCCTCCGACTCGGGTCCCGAGACGTGCGCCCGGTCTCCGTACGCCTGGTCCGAGCGGTACTGGCGGGTGTCGAGCACGTCGAACTGGGCCAGCTGCCCGAAGTGCAGCCGACGGTAGAGCTGCATGTCCGGTCCGGACGGCTGCTGCGGCGCGCGCAGCGGCTGGTTCTCCCAGTACGCCCGGTAGGCGGAGGCCCGGCGCAGCAGGAACTCCTCCGGCGGTACGCCGTTCTCCGGCGTCTCGTCGGCGTAGTTGTTCTCGGTCTCGTGGTCGTCCCAGGTGACGACGAATGGGTGCGCGGCGTGGGCGGCCCGGAGGTCGGGGTCGGACTTGTACAGGCCGTACCGCAGCCGGTAGTCCTCCAGGGTGACCGTCTCACGGTCGAAGTGGGCCGGCAGGACACGGTCGGTGTAGTTGCGGGCGCCGCCCGCCGAGTTCACGGCGTACTCGTAGAGGTAGTCGCCGAGGTGGAAGACGACGTCGAGGTCCTCGTCCGCGAGGTGCCGGTACGCGGTGAAGTAGCCGTCGTGGTACGCCTGGCAGGACACGGCCGCGAGCTTCAGCCGGCCGAGTACGGCGCCGGGCGCGGGAGCGGTGCGGGTGCGGCCGGCGGGGCTGATCCAGGTGCCGGTGCGGAAGCGGTAGTGGTAGACCCGGTCCGCCGCCAGGCCCGGGGCCTCGACGTGGACGCTGTGGCCGAACTCGGGGTGGGCGGTGACGCTGCCCCGCTTGGCGATCCGGGCGAACGCGGCGTCGTGGGCGACCTCCCACTGGACCTGGACCCGGGCGTCAGGCATGCCGCTGCCCGGTTCGTACGGCCTGGGCGCGAGGCGGGTCCACAGCACGACGGACCCGGGCCGGGGGTCACCGGACGCCACGCCGAGCGTGAAGGGGTTCTCGGTGAGCTTGCGGCCGTCGACCGTACCGGCGTGCGCGGTACCGGGCAGGTTCACCGCGAAGGCGAGCGCGGCGGCGGCGGACGTGGTGGTGAGGAAGGTGCGTCGCCCGAAGTGCCGGGCGGCGGCTCTGAGCTCGGGCGAGTGGATCGTGTGCGCGGGTGTCATGTGGCCCTCCCCTTACGGCTGTTGTCAGTCGCATTGGAGCCGGAGCCGACGAATCCGCGTTGTCGGGGACACAACATCCGCATGGCGGTCGGATGAGATCCGTGTACGACGCATGCGCGTACGCTGCGCAAGCATGAACGCTGTAGTGAGAATCGCGGTGGTGACCGGTGCGGGCTCCGGCATCGGCCGGAGCGTGGCACTGGAACTGGCACGGGCCGGACAGGAATCGGCCACCGGTTCGACTGCCCGCCCGAGGTGGGCACTGGCGCTCGCCGGTCGGCATGACGAGTCGCTGGAGGAGACCGCGGCACTGATCCGTGACGTCCGGCCCGACGCGGACGTGGTCCGTGTGCCGACGGATGTGACCGACCCCGAGGCGGTGAGGGCCCTGTTCGCCACGGTGCGCGAGCGCTACGGGCGGCTCGACCTGCTCTTCAACAACGCGGGCACGTTCGGGCCCGGCGGCATCCGCTTCGAGGACCTGGAGTTCTCCGCCTGGCGCAAGGTCGTCGACACGAACCTGAACGGCGCGTTCCTGTGCGCACAGGCGGCGTTCCGCCAGATGAAGGACCAGGACCCGCAGGGCGGCCGGATCATCAACAACGGCTCCGTCTCCGCACACGCGCCGCGCCCGAACTCCGCGCCGTACACCGCGACCAAGCACGCCCTGACCGGCCTGACGAAGTCCCTCTCGCTGGACGGCCGTCCGTACGCGATCGCCTGCGGCCAGATCGACATCGGCAACGCGGCGACCGAGATGACCGACGCCATGCAGTCGGGCGTCCTCCAGGCCGACGGCCGGCTGGCGCCGGAGCCGGTGATGGACGCGGCCGACGTGGCCCGGACCGTACGGCACATGGCGGAACTGCCGCTGGAGGCGAACGTGCAGTTCGTGACGGTGATGGCGACGAACATGCCGTTCATCGGGCGGGGCTGACGGGACGGCCGGTACCGCGAGGACGTCGGGGACCGGTGCCTCCGCCTTCTCCGCCGCCGGCCGCAGCGCCGTGGGACCCTGCGGTCATGGAGCACACGGACACCGGCTGGGAGACGATCGGCCGCCTGCACGACTGGCTGCACGCGCACACCAAGTACCCGCCGGAGCAGGAGGTCCTGCTGCGCGTACTGAAGCTCTCCGAGGAGGTGGGCGAGGTCGCAGAGGCGGTCATCGGCGCGAAGGGCCAGAACCCGCGTAAGGGCACGACACACACCTGGCAGGACGTCGAGGCCGAGCTGTGCGACGTGATCATCACGGCCATGGTGACACTGCGCACGCTCAGCCCGGACGCGGCGGAGGTCTTCGCGTCACACCTCGACCGCGTGGCGTCCCGCTCACTCAGCGGGCCCGCGGAGCCTCAGTCCTTGTAGTCGGGCGCCACGCGGTCGAGGAGGCGCAGCATCGCCGCCCACGCCAGGTCGTAGGCGCCGTCGTCCTCGAAGTCGCCGGTCTCCTCCCCGGAGAGCTGCCGCGCGGTGTACTCGCACACTTCCGCGGACGGCACGACGAGCGGCACGCCTCCGGCCTGGGCGGTGACCTGGATCTCGCACGCCTTCTCCAGGTAGTACATGCGCAAGAAGGCCTGCGCCGCGCTCTCACCGACCGTCAGCAGGCCGTGGTTGCGCAGGATCAGCGCCGGGTGGGGGCCGATGTCGGCGACGAGCCGCCGCTGCTCGTCGAGGTTGAGGGCGACGCCCTCGTAGTCGTGGTATCCGACGCGGTTGTGGAACTCCATCGACATCTGGTTCAGCGGCAGCAGCCCACCCTGCTGGGCGGCCACGGCGCAGCCCGCCTTGGTGTGGGTGTGCAGGACGCATCGGGCGTCCTGCCGTGCCGCGTGGATGGCGCTGTGGATGACGAAGCCGGCGGGATTGACGGGATACGGCGTCGGCTCCACCGGGTCGCCCCCCAGGTCGATCTTGACGAGGTTGGACGCGGTGATCTCCTCGAAGAGGAGCCCGTAGGGGTTGATGAGGAAGTGATGGTCGGGGCCGGGCAGCCGCAGCGAGATGTGGGTGAAGATCAGGTCCGTCATCCGAAAGTGCGCCACGAGCCGGTACACGGCGGCCAGTTCGCGACGCAGCCGCAGCTCCTCGTCGGCCGTGGCGGGGGCTTGTGCGGTCTCGGCGGGCAGTACGGCGGTCATCGGGCGGCTCCTTCGGCGGACGCGGGGACAGCGGGGGGTGCGGTGGGATCGACGACCGGGGTGAGCGGACGGCCGGTGCGGTGCCAGACGATGACGTTCTCTGCCGGCCGGCACACATAGGCCCGGCGTGAGGTGTCGGACAGATAGGCGCTGTGCGGGGACAGCCGGATGTCCGGGTGGCCGCGCAGCGGGTCGCCCGGGGGCGGCGGTTCGACGGGGAAGACATCGAGCGCGGCACCTGCGAGCCGTCCGCTGCCGAGGGCGTCCAGCAGGGCGGCGGTGTCGACGAGTTCGCCGCGGGAGACGTTGACGAGCAGCCCACCGGGCCGGATCAGGCCGAGCAGCCGCGCGCCGGCGAGACCACGCGTCGCGGGGGTGAGCGGTACGTGCAGGGAGAGCACGTCGGTGGCGGCGGCCAGCGGCTCGAGGTCGTCGTACCGCTCGACGCCGGCGGGCCAGTCCGCCTGCGAGGCGTGCGGGTCGTACGCGGCGATCCGCCCGAACACCGGGGCGGCGATCGTCGCGAGGCGGCGGGCGATGCGGCCGAAGCCGACCAGGCCGAGGGTCAGTTCGCTCGCGCGGCGCGGCAGCCCACCCGCCGCGAACTCCTCGTTCCAACCGCCCGACCTGACGGCTGCGTCGGCCTGCGGGAGGCGGCGGACCATCGACAGCGCGGAGGCAAAGGCGTGCACGGCAACGTCCTCGGTGGCCGCGGACGGGAGGTTGGCCACCCACACGCCGCGCCGCCGGGCCGCCTCGGTGTCGACCATGTCGTATCCGGCAGACATGGTGGCGATCATCCGCAGGGCGGGAAGGCGGTCGAGCAGCGCGGCGTCGACGCGTGCGTACCCGACGATCAGCGCGGCGGCGTCGGCAGCGGACGGCGCGATGACGTCGGGGTCGCGGCTGCCGGCGATCCGCACCGCGAAACCGGCGTCCTCGAGCATCCGTACGCCAGGTTCCGGATCGAGGTCCTCGGTGTCCGTGAAGACGGCTACGGGCCGGCCCATTCGATCCTCCGCAGATGATTCGTCGGCTAGGTACCGCCTGAACGTACGATTCGTCTCACAGGATTGTCCAGCGCCAGCCGTGGCGTACGCCCGTGACGCACCTCACGTTCGAGTCGCCTCGGGCGGCGGTTGTCCGAGAATGTCAGCGGACCCGGGCTCGGCACAGCAGCCAGGGCCGCCGAACCGAGGGGATCAGCCCAGGTGGATCTGGACCGCATCGACCTGGCCGTCGTCCGCGAACTGCAGACCGACGGCCGTCTCACCTACGAGACACTGGCGCAGCGCGTGGGCCTGTCCCGCCCCGCGACCCGGGCCCGTGTGCAGCGGCTGCTCGACTCCGGGGCGGTCCGGGTCGTCGCCGTCGTCCACCCGGTGGTCCGCGGGCTGACGGCGTCCGCACATCTGTCGATCGACACGCACGGCCCGGCGGAACGGGTGGCGCGGGAGATCGCGGCGATGCCCCAGGCTCCCTTCGTCACGCTCACCGCCGGACGGCGGGCCGTCATGGCCGAGCTGCGCACAGAGGGCTTCGACGCCCTGGACCGCGCGATCGAGCGGGTGCGGTCACTGCCCGGCGTCTCCACCGTGGACCCGCTGATCAGCGTCCGGCACATGAAGGACCCCTACCTGCTGGCCGACAACCCGGGCGCGCACGAGCTGGACGACACCGACCGGACGATCCTGAACGAGCTGGAGCAGGACGGCCGCCTACCCTTCGCCGAGCTGGCCGAGCGGGTCGGCCTGTCGCCGGGAGCCACCCGCTCGCGGACCCTGCGCCTGCTGGAGGGCGGGGTCGTGAAGGTGCTCGCCCTGGTGCGGCCCGAGCTGCTGGGCCTCGGCTACCTCTGCGGTTTCGCCGTACGGGTCGACGGCGAGCGCGAACCGGTCGCCTCCACGCTCGTGGACTGGAAACGCGTGTCCTTCCTGTCCGCGTGCAACGGCCGCGCCGAACTCGTCGGCACGATCAGCGCGGAGTCGCTCGGCGCGGTCCGCGCCACCCTCGACGACATGCGGACCTGCCCGGGAGTGCGCGGCGTGGAAAGTTGGGTGCACCTGGAGCTGATCAAGGAGCGCTACGACATGGACGCGCCGAACCGCAGGGGTCCGGCGGCCCCGTGAACGGACCGGACAGCGCCGACCAACCCTACTCGCAGACGATCCGTAGGTGAGAGAGTCCAGAACTTCCGAAGATTGATCCACGCAACCCTCTGGCCAACTTGTCGTTCGTTACCTATCGTCCAGACGAACGAATCAGCCGTTGCGCGTCGCCTTGGTCGACCCCGGCGTTCCCCATGGCCGAAAAGGACCCTCATGCACAACCCTTCCGCCGATCCCCGTAACGACCGCACCCTCCTGGTGACCGGTGCCGCCGTGGCGGTGGCCGGCACCGCCGCGCGCGCGGAGGCCGTCGCCGTACGCGGCGACCGGATCGTGCACGTCGGCACCGCCGACGACGCCCGCGCGGCCCTCGGTGGCCGGGCGGACAAGACGCTGGAGCTGGACGGCGGACTCGTCCATCCCGGGTTCGTCGACGCCCACTGCCACCCGGTGATGTACGGGCAGGCACTGGCCTGGGTCGACTGCCGCCCCGAGCGCGTCCCCGACATCGACACCCTGGTGGCCGTGCTGTCCGAGGCAGCCCGCGACCTGCCCGCCGGCGTGCCCGTGCGCGGCTTCGGCTACGAGCACCGCCGCCTCGCCGAGCGCCGCCACCCCACCTGCCACGACCTCGACCGGATCGCCACCGACCGCGAGGTGTACGTGATGAACGCCTCCGGCCACGGCGGCGTCGTCAACACCCACACCCTGCGCGCCTGCTCCATCACCGCGGGCACGCCCGACCCGGACGGCGGCTCCATCGGCCGCTTCGAGAGCGGCGAGCCCGACGGTCAGCTGTGGGACGCGGCCTGCGACCGGCTCACCGGCCCCGGCGGAGTGAAGATCGGCAACCACGGCCCGAACTTCCACCTCTCCGAGCCGGACGACATCATGGCCGACCACCTGCTGCGCGCCCAGGAGACCTTCCTCGCCGCCGGTGTGACCACGGTCGGCGACGCGCAGGCCTCGCGCCGCGAGATGGAGACGTACCTGCGGGCCCGCGAGAGCGGTGCCCTGCGGATGCGCGTCTCGGCGTACCTCACCTCCGCCCTCCTCGACACCGCCCTCGACCTCGGCGTCGTCCATGGCTTCGGCGACGACCTGTTCCGCGTACAGGGCGTGAAGTTCTACGCGGACGGCACGCTCGGCGGCTGGACGGCCTACTTCCCCGAGGGCTACGCGGCCGACTGCTGCCACCACGGGCAGCTCTACCACTCGGCCGAGGAGTACACGGAGATCGTGCGCCGCGCCCACTTGGTCGGACTACAGACGGCGACGCACGCCCAGTCGCCGTTCGCCATCGGCATGGTGCTCGACGCCATCGAAAAGGCGCAGGCGGACGTCCCGCGCGCCGACATGCGCCACCGCATCGAGCACTGCGGGCTGCCCACCGACGAGCAGATCACCCGCATGGCCGGCCTCGGCGTCGTACCGGTCATGCAGCCGCAGCACCACCTGCGCACCGGCGACGGCACGCTCACCGCCGTCGGCGACCTGGGCCACCGCTACAACCCGGCCGGCGCGTGCCTGCCGGCCGGTGTCCCGGTGGTGTTCTCCTCCGACGCGCCGGTCGCGCCGCCCGCGCCGCTGGAGGCCGTGTCCGCCGCCGCGACCCGGCGCACCGTCCTCGGCACCGTGCTCGGCGACGCGTCGCTGCGCCTCCCGGTGGCCGACGGCCTGCACGCGCACACGGCCGCCGCCGCACGCGCCCTGCACCGGGAGCACTCGGTGGGCTCGCTCGCAACCGGGATGCTCGCGGACTTCGTGGTCCTCGACTCCGACCCCCTGGACGCCGACCCCGCCGAGCTCGCGTCGATCGCTGTGCGCGAGACCTGGATCGGCGGGTCACGTGCGTGGGCCGCCCCCGGTCGCTGAGCCCCCGCTCCCGTCGGCCCGTCAGAAACCGTCCCCGCTCCCCGCTCCTGCCGGAGGCCCCCGTGTCCCAGCCAGCCAAGCCGCAGAACCCGATGAGAGCCGCCTTGGCCGCCCTCGCCGGAACGTCCATCGAGTGGTACGACTTCTACGCCTTCGCCACCGCCGCGGCCATCGTCTTCGATGACGTGTTCTTCCCCGCGGACATGCCGCCCCTGCTCAAGACCCTTTCCGCGTTCGGCACGTTCGCCGTCGGCTTCCTGCTCCGCCCCCTCGGCGGCATCGTCTTCGGACACATCGGCGACCGCGTCGGCCGCAAGAAGACCCTCGTCATCACGCTCCTCATGATGGGCATCGCGTCCTTCGCGATCGGCCTGCTGCCCACCTACGCACAGGTCGGCGCGCTCGCCCCCGCGCTGCTGATCACCCTCCGGCTCATCCAGGGCATCGCCATCGGCGGCGAATGGGGCGGCGCGGTGCTGGTCGCCGTCGAGAACGCGCCGAAGGGCCGGGCCACGTTCTTCGGCTCCTTCGCCCAGCTGGGCTCCTCGGTCGGCGCGCTGCTGTCGACCGGCGCGTTCTCGCTGATGCACGTGTGGGGCGACGAGGCGTTCAAGACCTGGGGCTGGCGTGTGCCGTTCCTCGCGTCAGCCGTCCTCGTCATCATCGGACTCCTCATCCGGCTGAAGCTGGAAGAGGCGCCGGTCATGGACGAGATCCGCGCCCAGAGGACGGAGCAGGACAAGCTCCCGGTCGTCGAGGTGTTCCAGACCTCCTGGCGCACCGTCCTCGTCGGCGTCTTCGCCCTCGCGACGGCCACCGGCGGCTACTACGTCGTCACCAGCTACTTGCTGACATACGGCACCGGCGAACTGGGCCTGTCCGAATCCATGCTGCTCAACGGACTGACCCTGGCCGCCTTCCTCGAACTGGCCGTCACCCCCGGCCTGTCCTGGCTCGGGGACCGCGTCGGCGCGCACAAGGTCGTCATCACCGGTCTGATCGGTGTGATCGTCCTTTCCGTACCGCAGTTCATGGTGATGGGCACCGGCAGCGTCTTCCTGATCTACGCGGCGATGCTGGCGATGCGCTTCACGATGTCGGCGCTGTACGGCCCCATCGCGGCGATCCTCGCCGAGGGCTTCGCGCCCCGCGTCCGCTACACCGGGATCTCGCTGTCCTACCAGATCTGCAACATGATCTTCGGTGGCTTCGCCCCACTGGCCGCGGTGTCGCTGACCGCCCTGGCCGGCGGCCACTACTGGCCGGCCGCGGCGCTGCTGATGCTGATCTCGGCCATCGGCATCTGGTGCACGAAGCTCCTGCACCGGATGCGGGACACCCGCCCGGCACCCGTCACGTCCGACCTGGACACGGTGTCGGCCGGCGTCTGACCTGCGTCCGGCGGCCCGATCCCCTCCGGGGCCGCGGCCCTATCGCTCCGGATCCGAGGACAGGGCGGCTGAGGCCGGCGAGGTGATGTCGCCGGAGGGACGGGAAGCGGTGGCGCCGTGCGGGGGTGGAGCCGGATCGGTGTGCGGGATCGCGGCAGTGGAGGGTCCGGCCCGGCCGCCACGAAGCAGGGAGCGTGCGGCCTTCAGGGCGTGGGCGAGCAGGTGCGCGCGCCCGGCGGCGATGGGGCCGAGAACGGCGAGGACGAGGACGTAGCCGGCGATGAACGGGGCGAGACGGCCGTCGAGTCCCGCGCCGGCGGCCATGGCGGCCAGGATCAGCGCGAACTCGCCACGCCCCAGAAGCGTGGTGGCGATGTTCGCGGCGGGCTGGGGGCCGTAGCGGTACAGGCGTGCTGCGAACAGTCCCGCTGCCACGTTCATGGCGATGGTCAGTGTGACGGCGGCGGCGACCGGCACGGTGACGGAGGCGATGTCTGCCGGGTCGATGGCCAGGCCGAAGGCGAAGAAGAAGATCGCGGCGAAGGCGTCGCGCAGCGGATGCACCAGTTCGCGGATCCGCGGCCCGGACGGTGTTCCGGCGAGGATCAGGCCGACCATGAAGGCACCGATGGCGTCGACCACCCCCAGGACCTCGGAGACGCCGGCGATGAGGATCGCGGCACCGAGGAAGCTGATGACCAGCAGTTCGTTGTCACGCACCGCGATCAGCCGCCCGATCAGGCGGGTGCCGTAGCGGGCCGCGACGGCCAGCACCATCAGGAATCCGAACGCCTTCGCCGCTTGGAGGATCGTCTCCGTGATGCCCTGGGCGCCGCTGATGACGGGCTGGAGCGCGGCCAGGAACAGGGCGAGGAAGATGTCCTCCACGACGGTGACGCCCAGGATCAAGCGGGTCTCGGGGCGGGCGATGCGGCCGAGGTCGAGGAGGATCTTGGTGACGATGGCGGAGGAGGAGATGCCCAGCACGCCGGCGAGCACCAGGGCCTCCCGTGCGCCCCATCCCAGGGCGAAGCCGAATCCCAGGCCCGCGCCCACGTTCAGCAGCAGGTAGACACCACCGGCGGTCAGCAGGCGTCTGCCGCCGCGCCTCAGGTCGTCGAGCTGGAACTCCAGACCCAGGTAGAACAGCAGAAGCACCAGCCCGAGCGCGGAGAGCATCTCGAAGTCGTGCGCGTCCTCGACCAGCACGATGCCCGGAGTGTGCGGGCCGAGCAGGATGCCGGCGAGTATGAACAGCGGGATGGTCGGAAGGCCGATCCGCCTGCCGAGTCGGGCGAAGACGGCGGCGGCCAGGAAGGCGCCGCCCATGGCGAGCAGGGTGTCAGCATGCCCCACGGGTCACCACCTTCCGCAGTGTGGTGGGGATGGCGTGCCGCAAGTGACGGAAGCGGATACTTCCTCCTTTGTTCCGGTCGGTCAGGCCCTGGGGTTTGCTGCCGGGACGGGACGCGCCGGCGCATGTAAGGGGAGCTCGGGGCGGCGGCCCGGGTCCTTCGGCGGGTCCAGCAGGGACGTCGCCATCCCCGCGACGACCAGGCCTGACGCGAGGAGCAGGCCCTGCGGCAGCACCATGCCCGTGACGAGCATCGCCGACGCGAGGACCAGCAGCGCCCAGGCCCGGCCGCGCCGTCGCCGGTACTCGCGCGGCCGGCGTGGGTGCGCTGTCCGCAGACCGTGGGCGAACCGGGGGTCGCTCCGCCGGGTCTGCGCCTCGAGGTCGTGCAGTGGATCGATGTCGGGCTCCGTCATGACTCCTCCTTCCGGAGACCGGCAAGTGGGGGGTCCATGCCACCGTCACACGCGGGCGTGCGCCGCCACCATCGGGGACAGCACCCATTCCCGCAGGTGTCTGACCCTCACGAACGGTCCTGCACGTGGGGGTCGGCACCGATGAACACCGGCGCACCGCACTCCGCCGCCGACTCCACCGGCGCCCGGAGGACGCGTGGCCCCGCGGACCGATCTCCGCGTCGAGCACGGTCCTCGATCCGCGGGGCCGGGGTGCCGGACGACCGGGCGATCTCGGCAGCGGGCGCCAACTCCCCCCGCCGTAAACCTCGTTGACACCCGTTCGTCGGCAGCGGTTTGATCTGGACGCCATCGAACACATGTCTCTGGAAAGGGAACACTTCATGACGCGCAGCAAGGCGGTGACGGCCGGCACGGCCCTCCTCGCGAGCGGTGCCCTCGTCGTCGGCATGGCAGGTTCCGCCTCCGCGAGCGGCCTCAACGTGAGCGTCAGCAGGTCCTGGGGAACGGCGACGTTCTATCCCGACGGCGACTGGCTCTATGTGACCGACACGTCCGCGGACGGCTACTCGGTGCAGGCCAAGATCGAGCGCTGGCAGAAGATCAACATCGACGCGTGGGGCTGGCGGGACCACCGGACCGGCTGCTACGACACGACCAGCATCGGCCAGCCCGGCACCGGCATCACGACCTGCAACTACGACCTGACCGAGAACGACACGGTGCGGGTCTGCATAGTCCGCAGCAAGGACGGCGTGCGAAACGGCGACTGGCTGTGCAGCGGATCCACCAAGGCCTGATCACGGGCAGGGCCTCCGACGCCGGTCGGAGGCCCTTTCGCGTACAACACGCAAGTGGGGCAGACGAGTCGGGCTGTACGCCGGGTTCTGTGCCCCGGGACCTCGCGGTCGTCGGGGCGACGGCCATCCATCTAGGACCGGCGTTGCCGCCGGCCTCGTGCGGTCTACCCGCGGACTCGGGCGGGCAGCCCTCGAACGTCCGCGCAGGACCACCTTGCGGCGGTCCCTCTTGACCTTGCTCCAGGTGGGGTTTACCTAGCCGCCTGAGTCACCTCAGGCGCTGGTGGTCTCTTACACCACCGTTTCACCCTTACCGAGGACCGAGATCCCCGGCGGTCTGCTTTCTGTGGCACTGTCCCGCGGGTCACCCCGGGTGGCCGTTAGCCACCACCCTGCCCTGTGGAGCCCGGACGTTCCTCGGGAGGATCACTGCTGATCCCCACGCGGCCGCCCGCCCGGCTCGTCTGCCGTGGTGACCATGCTACCTGCCGTTTCACAGGAAGTCGGCGGTCTCCAGGTCGAAGGCGAACGACGCGGCACGGCAGTCATGTCGTCAGCGTCGGACATCGAGGCACCCGCCCGTCCATGTGATCGGGGTCGTTCCCTCGATCGTGGCAAAGGGTCCCGCTCCGCCGACCGGGCGGCGCTTGACCTTGTCGCGGCGTCAACGTTTCTACTGAAATCATGCGAATCGGAGAGATCGCCGCGATGGTCGGTGTGACCACGCGCGCCGTCAGGCACTACCACCATCTGGGGCTGCTGCCCGAGCCCGTCCGGTTGCCCAACGGGTACCGGGAGTACAGCGTCCGCGACGCCGTGCTGCTCGCGCGGATCCGGCGGCTCACCGAGCTGGGGCTCGGGCTCGACGAGGTGCGCGACGTGCTCGCCGAGGACGCGGGGCGGGATCTCGTCGAGGTGCTGGAGGAGCTGGACGCCGACCTCGGGCGGCAGGAAGCGCTCATCCACGAGCGGCGGGCGCGGCTGACCCCGCTCCTCGAACAGGCCCGGGAGGGGCGGCTGCCCGCGGAGGGACCGGTGTCCCCGAAGCTGGCGGAGCTGTTCGGGGACATGGCGCGCGCGTCCGCGGCGCTGCCCGGGCCGGAGCCCGCGATGGCGGCCAAGGACCGTGAACTGCTGGCGCTGCTCGACACGATGGCGCCCCCGGCGGAGCAGGAGCGGCTGATGGGAGCGATGCGCCGGATGACCGAGGCTCCGGGCGCCATGGAGCAGGCGTACGCGCTGTACGAGGAGCTCGACGCGCTCGCGGAAGCCGACCCGGCCGACCCGAGGGTGGAGCGGACGGTCCAGGGCCTCGCCGACATGCTGCCCGACGAGGTGGTGGCGCAGCTCGGCACGGACCGGCCGCCCCCGGAGGGGTTCCTGGACGCGTTCCTCGCGGACTTCTCGCCCGCGCAGACCGCCGTCGTGGAACGTGCCCTGCGGCTGGTCATGGAGCGTGCCAGGTGAACCGGCTGCTGAGGGCCCTGCGGGGCGTGGCCTACGCGGTGCTGCCCGCCGAGTTGCTGCTCGCAATGTGCCTGGTGGGCGGTGTGCGGATCCCGGCCGTCGCCCTCGCCGTCGCAGAGGTGGCCGTCGTGCTGCTGCTCGCCGCGGAGGTGTTCGCCTATCTGCGGCTGCGGAGGGGCGGGCTGACCGGGCGGCAGGCACTGGCCGAGCTCGTCCCGCTTCCCGTGCTGCGGCTTGTCGGCCATGAACTGCGGCTGATGTACAGCCTGGTCCTCCGGGTCGCGCGGCGCCGTGACGGCGTCGGGCCGGACGACCGCGCTTTCGGGCACGCCCGCGACCAGGCCGCGCTGATGTACGGCTTCACCTTCGTCTGCGCCGTCGAGACGGTCGTCATGGCGGTGCTGTTCCGGAACTGGCCGTTCGTGCACGCCGTGCTGCTCGTCGTCGACGTCTACACCGTCCTGTTCATGCTGGGCCTCCAGGCCGCTTCCGTCACCCGCCCGCACGTCCTGTCCGCGGACACGCTGCGGCTGCGCCAGGCCGGCCATGTGGACCTGCGGATACCCCTGGAGCGGATCGCGTCCGTACGGTACGAACTGCTCTTCACGCACGAGAAGCAGGACGAGGTCCTCGACCTGAAGATCGCCGGGCAGACGTCGGTGACGCTGGAGCTGTCCGAGCCGGTGACGTACACCGGTCTGCTGGGGCGCGAGCGGCCCGTCCGGACGGTCCGCGTGCACGCCGACGACGCCAGGGCGTTCGCGAAGGCCCTGCGGGAGGCGGTGGGCGGGGAGCGCCCGGCGAAGGCGCCGGTCACGCCGGCGTGAACCGCACCGTCGCCCGTCCCGGGTCGGCCTCGGTGAGCCGCACCCTCAGCCGCTCCCCCAGCGGCAGCGCGCCGTCGCCGCCTTCGACTCGCGCCACGACGGCCGGTTCCTCGAGGTGGACGGTACCGGCCGCCGGGTCGTTCTCCTTCACGTCGACGACGACCGCGTCGAAGACCTCCCCGATCCGGTCCCGCAGCACGATCGCTTCGACGATGTCGAGGCACTCGCGTTCGACGGTGTTGCCGCGCCGGCCGCCCTCGGCCATCTCCTTGGGGAGGGTGTCCAGGGCGGTGGTCACCCACTCCGGCGGCTCCTGCCCCGCGACGGCGGCGAGGCACAGCTCACCCGCGTACCGGTCGACGAGCCGGCGCAGCGGCGCGGTGCAGTGCGTGTACTCGGCGGCGACCGCCGCGTGGACGGCCGGCACCGGAAGCACCCCGCCGGTGAACGCCGTGTACCCGGCGCCGCGCAACAGCGTCGTGCACTCCTGGAGGAACGCCGCGTTGCGCGGCTCGCGCGGGTCGAGGGAGCGGACGAGGTCGGCGTACGAGACGTGGTGGGGCCAGTCGACGTGCAGGGCCTTCGCCGAGCGGCGCAGCCGCGCCACGGCCCCGTCCGGGGCGGTCGGCAGGGTGCGCAGGATGCCGGTGCCCGACGCGGTCATGAGGCCGGCGGCGGCCATGCCGGTGAGCAGCGAGATCTGCGCGTTCCAGTCGTCGGCGGGGCGCGGGGCGCGGTACTCGAGGACGTACCCGCCGTCCCGCTCGGTGACCTCCTGCTCGGGAACGTTGAGGGAGATCCCGCCGCGTTCGACCTCGAGCGCCTCGCGCAGGGTGCCGATGTCCTTGAGGAGGGCGAGCGGTTCCTCGGCCGTGCCGGTGTCGATCTGCCGCTGCGCTCCCTCGTAGTCCAGCCTGGCCCGGCTGCGTACGAGCGCCCGGCGCACGTCCGTGGTGACGGGACGTCCCTCCGCGTCGAGATCGAGCCGCCACAGCAGCGCGGGGGCGCTCTGACCGGGCAGCAGGCTGGCGGCCCCCTCGGAGAGACCGGGCGGGTGGAGGGGGACCTTCCCGTCGGGGAAGTACAGCGTCTGCACCCTCCTGTGGGCCTCTGCGTCCAGCGCGGAGCCGGGCGTGACGAAGGCGGCGACGTCGGCGATCGCATAGTGGACGCGATAGCCCCCGTCGCGGCGGGCGAGGTGCATCGCCTGGTCGAGGTCGACGGAGCCGGGCGGGTCGATGGTGAACAAGGGGATGTCCGTGGCGTCCTCGGCGGGCAGCCGCGGGGTCCTGACAGCGGTCTCTGCCTCGGCGAGGACCGCTGCCGGGAAGTCCCCCGGCACGTCGAGCGTCGTGCGCAGCTCACGCAGGGCGGCGCGCAGCGGGGCCTCGGCTGCGCCGGTCGCTTTCATGTGGCGGCGGGGCATGGACCGAGCGTAGGTCGCGTCGGGGGCGGTGGCATTTCGGCGAGGAGGGGCCGCCTTTGTACTCTGGCGCGGGGCCGCACCCCCACCCCGTGTCCGTACGAAGGAGACCTGCCGTGCTTGTGCTGTTGCCGCCGTCGGAGGGCAAGGCCGATTCCGGCCGCGGGGCTCCGCTGAAGCCGGAGTCGCTGTCCCTGCCGGGGCTCGCGGAGGCACGGCAGGCGGTGCTCGACGAGCTGGTCGAGCTGTGCGTCGCCGACGAGACGAAGGCGCGGCAGGTCCTCGGCCTGAGCGAGGGACTGCGCGGCGAGATCGCGAAGAACGTGGAACTGCGGACGGCGGGGACCCGTCCGGCCGGTGAGATCTACACCGGCGTCCTGTACGACGCGCTGGGCCTCGCGACGCTCGACGCGGCCGCGCGCCGGCGGGCCCGGCAGTCGCTGCTGGTGTTCTCCGGGCTGTGGGGCGCGGTCCGGATCGGCGACCGCATCCCGCCGTACCGCTGCTCGATGGGCGTGAAGCTGCCGGGCCTCGGCGCGCTCGGGGCGTACTGGCGCGGCCCGATGGAGTCCGTGCTCCCCGAGGAGGCCGGCGGAGGGCTGGTGCTCGACCTGCGGTCGTCGGCGTACACGGCGCCGTGGAAGCCGAAGGGCGAGGTGGCGAGCCGTACGGCGACGGTGCGCGTGCTGCACTCCCGGATCGATGAGTCGACCGGGCTCGAGAAGCGGTCCGTGGTCAGCCACTTCAACAAGGCGACGAAGGGCCGGATCGTCCGCAGTCTGCTGGAGGCGGGGGCGGCGCCCAGGTCGCCGGCCGCGCTGGTGGAGGCGTTGCGGGACCTCGGCCATGTGGTCGAGGCGGAGCCTCCGGCGACGGCCGGGAAGGCGTGGGCACTGGACGTGGTGGTCTCCGAGATCCACTGACTGTTGCAGTGTGCGCAACGCTCGTTGCGCCTGGTGCTCAGGCTGGGCAGGATGGGGCGCATGACCTCCGTGCTCGGCCTCGCCCCCGTGATCCCTGTCGTCGTCGTCGACGACGCCGCCACTGCCGTACCGCTCGCCCGTGCCCTCGTCGCGGGCGGCCTGCCGGCGATCGAGGTGACGCTGCGGACACCGGCCGCGCTCGACGCGATCCGCGCGATCGCGGCGGAGGTGCCCGACGCGGTCGTCGGCGCCGGCACGGTGATCTCACCGGCCGGTGTCTCCTCTGCGGTGGCGGCCGGAGCACGCTTCCTCGTCAGTCCCGGGTGGACGGACACCCTGCTCGACGCGATGAAGGCCTCCGGCGTGCCGTTCCTGCCCGGTGTGTCCACGACGTCGGAGGTAGTGGCGCTGCTGGAACGCGGGGTGACGGACATGAAGTTCTTCCCCGCTGAGGCGGCGGGCGGCACGCCCTACCTCAAGTCCCTCGCCGGCCCGCTCCCCCAGGCCCGCTTCTGCCCCACGGGCGGGGTGTCGCTGGCCACGGCCCCGGCGTACCTCGCACTTCCCAACGTGGCGTGCGTGGGCGGCACATGGATGCTGCCCCCGGCCGCGCTGACGTCCGGGGACTGGGGCCAGGTCGAATCCCTGGCGCGGGAGGCGGCGGGGCTGGGTCGCGCAGGGGCGGTGTAGGTGACCGTCCGGGCCGCCGTCGACCACAAGGGCCCCAGCACCAACCGGCGCTACAACCGCCGACGCCACGACGCCCGTCCCGCGCGCCCTTGCTGCTCGCCCGGCGAACCAAGCCCGGATCCACGGCTGCTGCCACGGTTGAACAACATCGGCAGCATCCGCCTGCACCGCCCCGACGACACCCGACCCGGCCGGCCCGCCCTCGGCGGCTCGCTCACGAGGCCGATCCGCGCTGGTGCCAGAGCGAGGACACCGGGTGCGGGTACCGGCAGCATCGCCGGTGTTTCCGGCTGTCAGTTGAAGATGTCCAGGAGGTCCGGCCAGGAGCCTGCGTCGTCGGCGGGGCGGGGCCGCATCGGGAGCGGATCCGGGTAACTCTGCGCTGCGGCCCTCGCGCGGACGATGTCGGGCCCGCCGCACGCCGCGACCGCGAAGGCGCCGAAGACCTTGGCGAACGCGGCCGGGTCGCGGAACTCCACACCGAACGCTCGGCCGTCCCACAGCGGCACCCACACCACCCGGTCGAACCGTGTCCATTCCGCCACCGGCTGGTCGTCCGCGGTCGACCGCCCCTCCAGCCACAGCCGCGCCACGTGCAGCAGGTTCACCTTCTCCATCGGCAGCCGCTTGCGCCGCACCCGCAGTTCACGCGCCGTCAGCTCGACGCGCTGGTCCTTCTTCGGGTACCAGACGACGCCGATCCCGAACGGCACCCACAGCAGGACCCCGATCACCGGCCAGATCAGAGCGTCGCCCCACGACCGGAGCAGCCCGCCGTCCAGCAGGCACAGGGCCCCGAAGACCAGGACCCACTTCGCCGTCATCCGCCAGAATCCGCTGCCCTGCCGGTACAGGACCCGTCGCTTCCCCATCCTCGCCATGCCCGCACGCTATCCGCCGCCCCGCAGCAAACCGTAGGCGCCCTACGCCCCCACGGGGGCGGGTGGCATCACCGACGGGGAGATCAAGGACACCGCGCGAAGCGCGGTGCGGGGCCGGGCTTGCCCGCCGCGCGGCGGAGCCGCACATCGGTACAGCGTGAAGAGGCGGGGAGGGGAGCACGCGGCCCCGCCCCACGACGCGTCACCGCAGGTGCGACGTGTCGTTCAGCAGCCGCAGCGACGCGTTGCCGTCCGCGTAGTACGCCACCGCCGACAGCGACGCCGCCGACAGTTCCATCCGGAACAGCGACTCCGGTGGGGCGCCGAGAGCCAGGCGGACCAGGGTCTTGACCGGGGTCACGTGGGTGACGAGGAGGATCGTGCGGCCCTGGTGCAGGGCGAGGAGCTTGTCGCGTGTGGCGGCGACCCGCCTCGCCACCGTGGCGAAGCTTTCGCCGCCGCCCGTCGGCGCGGCCTTCGGGGAGGCGAGCCACGCTTCGAGGTCGTCGGGGTAGCGCTCACGTACCTCCGCGTAGGTCAGGCCCTCCCACGCCGCGAAGTCGGTCTCGCGCAGGCCTTCCTCGATGCTCACGCCGAGGCCCAGCTTCGCCGCGACGGCGTCGGCCGTCTCACGGCAGCGCCGCAGTGGGGAGCTGATGATCGCCTGGATCGTGCCGCGCTCGGCGAGCGCCGCTGCGACGGCGTCGGCCTGCCGGCGGCCGACGGCGGAGAGCACCGGGTCGCTGCCGCCGCTGCCGGAGAACCGCTTCTGGGGGGTGAGCACCGTCTCGCCGTGGCGGAGCAGGACGAACGTGGCGGGCAGGCCCAGGTCGGGGGCGCCCCACCCGGCGGACGGGGCCGCCGGCGTCGCCAGAAGCTCCGCGCCGGCGACCGCGTCGGAGACGACGGGAGCGGCGGCAGCGGACGCGCCCCCGGTGCGGACGAGCGCCGCCCGGGCCTTCGCGGCGCCGGCCGCCGCGTCGCCCACCACGCGCGCCGCTTCCTCGTCGCGTGCGTCGAGGGCCGCGGTGGAGCGCGACGGCTCCCACTGCTTGCCCTGCTTGCCCGCGTCCATCGCCTCGTTGGCGAGCCGGTCGGCGTGCTTGTTGCGCTCGCGGGGGATCCACTCGTAGGTGACCTGCGCGGGCGGGAAGACGCGTGCGGCCTCCGCGGCCAGCGGCTTCATGTCGGGGTGCTTGATCTTCCAGCGGCCCGACATCTGCTCGACGACCAGTTTGGAGTCCATCCGTACGCGGACGAGCGCCTCCGGGTCCAGGGCGTGGGCCGCCTTGAGACCGGCGACGAGGCCCTTGTACTCGGCCACGTTGTTGGTCGCCACGCCGATGTACTCCGCGGCCTCGGCGAGCGTCTCGCCGGAGACCGGGTCGAGGACGACCGCGCCGTAGCCGGCGGGGCCGGGGTTGCCTCGTGAGCCGCCGTCCGCCTCGACGACGAACTCGCGCGGTACCGGCACTACAGCCCCGATTCGGACGTGCGGACGAGGATGCGGCGGCAGTTCTCGCAGCGCAGGACCGTGTCGGGCGCGGCGGCGCGGACCTCGTTCAGTTCGGTGATGTTCAGCTCGAGCTGGCAGCCCTCGCAGCGGCGCTGGAACAGCCGGGCCGCGCCCACGCCGCCCTGCTGGGCACGGAGCTTCTCGTACAGCTTCATCAGGTCGGCGGGGACGGAGCCGGCGACGACCTCGCGCTCCTTGGTGACGGACGCGGCCTCGCTGTCGAGTTCCTGCTCGGCGGCGTCCCTGCGGGCGGTGGCGGCGTCGGCCTTGGCCTGCACGGAGGAGACACGCTCGGTCAGTTCGGCGACGCGCTCCTGCACGGACTCACGGCGCTCCATGACCTCGAGGACGATGTCCTCCAGGTCGCCCTGGCGCTTGGCGAGGGAGACGATCTCCCGCTGCAGGTTCTCCAGGTCCTTGGGCGAGGTGATCGCGCCGGAGTCGAGCCGCTGCTGGTCGCGGGTGGCGCGCTGGCGCACCTGGTCGACGTCCTGCTCCGCCTTGGTCTGCTCGCGGGCGGTGTCGCTCTCCTCGGTCTGCGCGGCGACGAGCAGGTCCCGCAGCTGAGTGAGGTCCTTGGTGAGCGACTCGATCTCGGCGTGCTCGGGCAGCGACCGGCGCTTGTGCTCGAGCTGCGACAGGCGCCGGTCGAGGGACTGGACGTCGAGAAGTCGGATCTGGTCGGCGGGCGCGGCGTTCAGTTGGGGGCTCCAGAGGAATCGTGGTGGGAGGACCAGGGGTCGGTGACCGTCGTGGAGACGTGGACCCGCAGGTCCCAGCCGTACCGGTCGGAAATCGCGTCGAGCTGCGCCGCGGCCTGTTCGCACCAGGGCCATTCGGTCGCCCAGTGCGCGGCGTCGACCAGGCCGAGCGGCGAGTGCTGGGTGGCCTCCGACGCCGGGTGGTGGCGCAGGTCCGCGGTGAGGAAGGCGTCGACACCGGCGGCGCGCACGTGGTCGAAGAGGCTGTCGCCCGAGCCGCCGCTCACCGCGACGGTGCGGACCGTCGCGTCGGGGTCGCCGGCGAGGCGGATGCCCTGCGCGGTGGCGGGGAGTCGCTTCGCGGCGCGCGCCGCGAACTCGCGCAGCGTCTCCGGATGGTCCAGCTCGCACACCCGGCCGAGGCCGCGGCGGCCGTTCGGGTCCGAGGCGTCGGGGACCAGGGGCCGTACGACGCGCAGGTCCAGCGCGCCGGCGAGGGCGTCGGAAACACCGGGGTCTGCGGTGTCGGCGTTGGTGTGCGCGACGTGCAGGGCGATGTCGTTCTTGATCAGCGTGTGCACGACCCGGCCCTTGAAGTGGCCGGCCGCGACCGTCGTCGTGCCGCGCAGATAGAGCGGGTGGTGGGTGACGAGCAGGTGGGCGCCGAGCCGCTGCGCCTCCTCGACGACGTCCTGGACGGGGTCGACGGCGAACAGCACCCGGAGGACCTCGGCGTCGGGGTCTCCGCAGACGGTACCGACGGCGTCCCACTGTTCGGCCCGCTCTGGGGGCCAGAGGGCGTCGAGCGCGGAGATGACTTCAGACAGACGGGGCACGCAGCAAAGGCTACCTGCCCCGCCCGCCTGTGCGGCCGTGCCCTACTTGACGAGGAAGCCGCGCAGGTCGTCGAGGACCTCCCCGGCGGCGGTGACGCCGAGACCCAGGTACCAGGTCTCGTCGGGAACGTCCTTGGCCTGCCCGGCCTTCACGGCCTTCAGGTCCTTCCACAGCGGGTTGGACTCGGCGGTGTCGCGCTTGGTCTTGGACGGGTCGCCGTAGACGCCGGTGAAGATCCAGTCGGCGTCGGCCTCGTCCATCTTCTCCGGGCTGATCTCGGCGGCGAGGTCGTTGATCTGCTGGTTCTTCGGCCGCGGGACGCCGGCGTCGTCGAGGATCGTGCCGATGAAGGACGCCTTCGCGTAGAGGCGGATCTTGCCCGGCATGTAACGGAGCATGGTGACCGTCGGCTTGTTCTCGCCGAGGTCGGTGCCGAGCTGCTTCGCCTTCTTCTCGTACTCGCCGAGCTTGGCCTTCGCCTCCGCGGTCCTGTCGAGCGCCGCGGCGTTGAGGAGGTAGTTCTCCTTCCAGGTGAAGCCCGGGCGGATGGAGAAGACCGTCGGCGCGATCTGCGACAGCTCCTCGTACTTGTCGCTCGCGCGCAGCTGGCTGCCGAGGATCAGGTCCGGCTTGAGGGCGGCGATGGCCTCGAGGTTGAGGCTGTTGATGGTGCCGACGCTCTTGGGATTGCCGGCTTCCTTCCTCAGGTAGCCGGGGATGCCGTCGTCGCCTTCGGTGGGCGCGTAGCCGACGGGCCGGATGCCGAGGGAGGCCACGTTGTCCAGCTCGCCGACGTCGAGGACGACGACCCGCTCGGGCGCGGCCTTGATCTCGGTCTTGCCGAGGGCGTGGGTGATGGTGCGGGGGAACTCGCCGGGCTCGGCGTCCGTGCCCATCGCCGCCGTCTTGGCGGCGGCGTCGCCGAAGTCCTTGCCGCCCTGGGCCACGGCCTTCTTGCCACCGTCGTCCGCCTTGGCGCCCGCGTCCTTGTCCGCACCGCCGCCGGCGCCGCAGGCGGCGAGGGAGAGAGCGGCTGCGAGGGCGACTGCGGCGGCTGTGCCACGGCGGCGTAGGGACATGACGTGCTCCTGATCCGGTACTTAGGTGGGCCTTACCTTAAGCACGGCCAGGCCAGGGAGCACAACCGTCTCCTCAATCTCAGGCGAATCAGGGCATGGCCACCCTTATGTGTGAAGAGACCTCTCACGTGTTGTTCGGCAGGAAGTGCGATACCTAGCTTCGGAGGCCGGAGGTGAGGCATCGATGACAGCCTGTGCCATCGAGACCGCCGCGGCAGACGGGGCGGTGGCGAGTACGGACGGTACGGACGGTTCTGACGGCGCACGGACCACGGGCGAGGCGGAGGTCCCCCGCGGCGCGGCGGCCCCGGCGATCACGATCACCGCGGACGGCACGTACGGTGCCCGCCTGGCAGGGACGGGCGACGCGCTGTTCCCCGAGCGCTGGACCCTCGACGGCCCGGAGCCGTACGCCGTTCCGCTGCCGCTCGACCAGCCGGAGGAGCGCGACGCACAGGTCCTGCCGCTCTCCGACGGCCGGGTGCTGATCAGCCGCCGGGTCGCGGAGCGGCACACCTTCTCCCTGCTGTACCCGACCGGCCCGGCGACCGGCGAGCTACCTCTCGGGGCCGTCCCCTCCGAGGAGTTGACACTGCTGCCGCCGTCCCCGGACGGGGTCCTCGCCCACGCCCTGGTGCCGAACGCGCACTCCACCGGCATCTGGATGGTGGCGGGCGGCGCCCGCGGCCCCGAGCGCATCGCGGAGGTGGCGGGGCACTGCTCGGGCGGCGCGTGGCTGGACCGTGCGGGACGGCTGCTCGCGCTGGACCGCAGGCGGCCGGACGGCGGCCCGGTCAAGACGGTCGTGGTCGACCTGGCGCGCGGCGGCGAGGTGACGCCGCTGCTGCAGATCACGGAGGAGAGCGACGACCGGCTGCTGGTCGCGGACGCCGACAGCGGTCTGCTGCTGATCCGTTCGAACGCGCCCGGGCCCGGGCAGCACCGGCTCGGCTGGGGCGTGTTGGGCAGTGCACGGCCGGTGCGTTTCCCCCGGAGCCTGCGGCTGCCGGACGCGCTGGTGACTCCGTTCGCGGTGCAGCCGGGGCAGGTCCTGATGCCGGAGAGCTGCGCGGTGGCCCTGCGGATCGACGGCGCGGCCGGAAGCTGGGTGGGCCTGTGGCGCCCGTCGGCCCGCCGGATGATCCAACTCGCACCGCCGGAAGGGTGGTTGGCGGGCGCCGGGACCTGGAACCGGGACGGCGTGCTCCAACTGCCGTGCGCGACCGAGTCGGTGCCGTGCGGGGTGACCCGTACGGAGGTTCCGGAGGCCCTCTGCGCCTCTGCAGAAACCTTCGGTCACATGGCGGCCACAGAACCGGCACAAGCGGAAGCCGCAGGTGGGGAACCGTGCGAGGGCTCCGAGGGTCCTGTTGTGTGCAGGCCCGTTCCGTTGCAGCAGGCGCCGCTCACCGGGCGCGGTTCCCGTGGTTAGACTCACGGGCCGGGGCGACCGGGCCACGGTTGCGGCCGACGGCCGGGGGGCCTGCGACACGTGTAAGCAGCGATTTGTACGGGGTGACTTCCCACATGTCAGAAGCCCGAACCGACACGACCCACACGCGCCCGCGTCCGCAGCCCGCGGCGACGGGGCGGGGCGAAGCCGGCGGCGGCGCGAGTCCGGGCGCGGGGGCCGGTAGGCACCGGGGTGGCGCGGCGGCGAAGGACGAGTCGTCGGCGCCGGGGCGGGGGCGGCATCGGAGGCCGTCCGGGGGCGACGGAGCGTGAGGGCAGGGGCGCGGGTCGGGGCGCCCGCCACCCCCTACCCCCGCCTCAGCCCCAGCACCTCCCCCGCCGCGAACGTCTCGCCCTGTGGTCTCGACCCGAAGTACGGCGTCAGGACACCGTCCAGTTCCTCGAAGCTGAACGTCGGGCCCTTCGACAGTGACGCGTCGAACTGCGCCGCCACCCGGGGACGTTCCACCACCGCCACCATGCCGCCGTGTACGACCAGCAGTTGGCCGTTGACGACGGCCGCCGCGGGTGAGGACAGGTAGCCGACCAGAGGCGCGACGTGCTCCGGCGACAGGGCGTCGAAGCCGCCCGGTTCCGCTTCCGCGAAGCCCGCGAAGACGTCCTCGGTCATGCGGGTCCTCGCCCGGGGGCAGATCACGTTCGCCGTGACGCCGTACTTCGCGAGGGCGTGCGCCGTCGAGGTCGTCAGGCCGACGATGCCGCCTTTGGCGGCCGCGTAGTTGGGCTGGCCCGCCGAGCCGGCGAGGAACGCCTCGGAGGAGGTGTTGACGATCCGTCCGTACACCTGGCCGTCCACCGCGGCCTTGGCACGTTCCCTCCAGTGCGCGGCCGCGAATCGCGTGGTGTTGAAGTGGCCCTTGAGGTGGACCCGGATGACGGCGTCCCATTCGTCCTCGCTCATCGAGAAGACCATCCGGTCGCGCAGGATGCCCGCGTTGTTGACGAGGATGTCCAGCTTGCCGTACTCGTGGACCGCCAGGTCGACCAGGGCGCGGGCCGTACGGAAGTCGGCGATGTCGCCCGAATGGGCCACGGCCCGGCCGCCCGCCGCGCGGATCTCGTCGGCGACCGACCGGGCGACCGACCGGGGGGCCGACCGGGGGGCCGACCCCGCCACGGATCCGGCGACCGCCTCGTCCCGTCCCGGCGGCCCGTAGTCGTTGACGACGACGGCCGCACCCAGCCGCCCCAGTTCCAGCGCCTCCGCCCGCCCGAGGCCGCGGCCCGCGCCGGTGACGATCGCGCTCAGACCTTCGAGAGGGAGTGACATGCGTCCCGTCCCCTCAGATCTCGATGCATGTTCGGAGGGCCTCACCGCTGCGCATCTGCGCCACCGCGTCGTTGATGCCGGCGAGCGGCACCCGGTGGGTGATGAGGCCCGCCAGGTCGATCCGTCCGGCCCGCCAGAGCGCGATGGCCCGTTCGTAGGAGCGCAGCACGTCCCCGCCGCCGTACAGGGACGGCAGGATGCGCTTCTCGTCGAAGAACAGCTCGAACATGTTGAACCGCACGTCGTCGTCCATCGCGCCGGCGCCGACGATGCACAGCGTCCCGCCGCGCCGGGTCGCCTCATAGGCCGTGCGCGTCGTCGCCGACTTCCCGACGACCTCGAAGACGTAGTCGAAGCCCTCCCCGGCGGTGATCCGCTGCTTGGCGTCGCCGAGTGCCTCCGGCTCCACCGCTTCCGTCGCACCGAAGCGCAGGGCGGCCTCACGCCTGGACGCGACGGGATCGACGGCGACGATCTGGGCCGCGCCCCGCAGTTTCGCGCCCTGGATCGCGGAGATACCGACGCCGCCGCAGCCGATGACGGCGACGGAGGAACCGGTCTCCACCTGTGCCGTGTTGATGGCGGCGCCGAGTCCGGTGGTGACGCCGCAACCGATGAGGGCGGCGATGTCGAAGGGGACGTCGTCGGGTATCGGCACCGCGCAGCCCGCGTCGACGACGACCTCCTCGGTGAAGGTGCCGGTGCCCGCGAAGCCGAAGACGTCTCCGCCGGGGCGGCGGAAGTTGGGCGTGCCGGCGTTCATGAACCCGGCCAGGCACAGATGGCCCTGCCCCCGCTTGCAGGACGCGCAGGCTCCGCAGGCGGGCAGCCAGCACATCAGGACCCGGTCGCCGACGCCGAGTCCGCCGACCCCGTCGCCGACGTCGAGGATCTCGCCGGCGCCCTCGTGGCCGGGCACGAAGGGGGCGGGCTGCGGCAGGACGCCGTTCATGGCGGAGACGTCGGAGTGGCACAGGCCGGTGGCCCTGATCCGGATCCGTACCTTGCCGGGGCCGAAGCCCACCGCCTCGACGTCGTCGAGGACTTCGAGTTTGTCCTGGCCGATCTCGTGCACTACGGCTGCGCGCATGGTGCGGATCCCTTCACACGGTTTCTACGAGGGTGTCGGCGAGGACGGGGGCGTCGTCCCGGTCGGCGGCGGTCACCACGACCTGGACCCCGCCGGGCAGGTCCCACATCCGGATGCGGAGGGTCTCGCCGGGGAAGACGACGCCGGCGAAGCGGGTGCGGTACGAGCGGACGCGGGTGACGTCCCCGCCGAGCAGGGTGTCGATGACGGCCTTCAGGGTCGTGCCGTACGTGCACAGGCCGTGCAGGATCGGCCGGTCGAAGCCGGCGAGCTTGGCGAAGTCGGGGTCGGCGTGCAGGGGGTTGAGGTCGCCGGAGAGCCGGTAGAGCAGGGCCTGGTCCTCGCGGATGTGCCGCTCCACGGTCCGGTCGGGGGCGCGGTCGGGTAGATCGAGGCGCTCGGAGGGGCCACGTTCCCCGCCGAAGCCGCCTTCGCCGCGTACGAAGAGCTGGGCGTCGCTGGTCCACAGCGGCCCGTCGTCGTCGGCCGCCTCGGTGCGCAGGACGAGGATCGCGGCCTTTCCCTTGTCGTACACGGCGGCGATCCGTGAGGTGGCGGTGGCCGTGCCGGTGACGGGGATCGGGCGGTGCAGTTCGACGCGCTGGCCGCCGTGGAGCACGGACGCGAGCCGGATGTCGAGCCCGGGAAGGTCGAGGCCGCCGACGACGCCCTTGCCCGCCCCCGCGACGGTGGCGAAGCTCGGCAGCACGTGGAGCCGGGACTCGAGGGTGTAGCGCAGTTCGTCGGGGTCCGTGGCGGGGCGGCCCGCGCCCACGCCGAGGTGGTACAGCTGGATGTCCTTGTGGTCCCAGGTGACGGTGGTGGAGCGGGGCTCCGCGGCGACGGCCCTGGCGGCGTCAATGGGCATGGGGCTGCTGCTCCTCGGTGAGGTGAAGACCTCGGCACGGCCGTCCGCACCGTCGGCCGCACCGAGGTCGTACAGGACCGGCCAGGCGAGCCGTTCTAGAACGCGTTCTAGGCCGATGGCCCTATGTATAGCGCGGCCTCCGGAGGTTGTGAAGACTGCTGACGATACGTCAGCTACGCGTGCCGGCCGTGCGCGCCCGGGACATTTGTCACCGTCGGGTCCGTACATACGGTTCTGCCGGGCGGGCCTGCCGGTCCGTAGCGTCGGAGCCATGAACCGTTCCAGGACACGTCAGTGCGGTGGGCCCGTGGCAGCCGGTCCGCCAGGCGGATTCGCGATGCTGCCCTGGCTGCTGATGGGGCTCGGCGCCGTCGCCAATCTCGTCAAGGGCGAGACCCCGAACCCCTGGGTCGGCGCCCTCGGGGTGCTCGCCTTCAACACGCTCTACCTCGCCGTCGTCTTCCGTGCCTTCGACGACGCCAGGCGCGACTCCGCGGTGACCCGGGGCGCCCTGGTGGCGCTGGCCGCGCTCACCTTCTGCCTCGCCGCCGGCTACGGCGGTGACTGGCTGCTCTTCTTCCCGCTCCTCGGCCTGGCCGTGGGCGCGGCGCTGCGGGGCCGTCCGCTGATGTGGGCCGTGGTGCCGCTGTGCGTGGCCGCGGGCGCCGTCGCCGTCCGGCGGGACGGCTGGGTCGCGATCAGCGTCGTGTACGGCACGTTCCTCTCGTCGATGGTGACCGCCGCCGTCTTCAAGCTCTCCGAGACGGTGGGCGAACTGCGCGCCGCCCGCGAGGAGCTGGCCCGCGGCGCCGTCGAGCAGGAACGGCTGCGCTTCTCGCGTGACCTGCACGACCTGCTGGGCCACACCCTCTCTGTGATCGTGGTCAAGGCGGAGGCCGCCCGCCGGCTGGGAGAGAGGGACATGCGGGCGGCGCTGACCCAGATCGCCGACATCGAGGCGGTGGGGCGCCAGGCCCTCACGGAGATCCGCGAGGCGGTCACCGGCTACCGCGAGGGGAGCCTGACCGCGGAGCTGGCCCGCGCCCGCGACACCCTGACCACCGCCGGCATCGACCCCCTCGTGCACCTGTCGGGCCCGCTGCTGGAACCGGAGGCGGAGACCCTCCTCGGCTGGGTGGTGCGGGAGTCGGTGACCAACGTCGTACGCCACTCAGGGGCGTCCCGCTGCGAGATCGCCCTCACGGGCGCCGCCGGCCACGCCCGTCTCACGGTCACGGACGACGGTCGTGGCCCCGGTCCGTCGCCGGGCCCGTCCGGCAGCGGTCTGCGGGGCCTGTCGGAACGGCTCGCGGCGGCGGGCGGCACGCTGACGTCGGGCCCGGCCCCGCAGGGCGGCTTCCGCGTGACCGCCGAGGTGCCGGTCGCGGCCGTAGCCTGAATCCATGAACGAGATGCCCCAGGACCACAGACCGGCGAAGTCGGTGCGTGTCCTCCTCGCGGAGGACCAGGGCATGATGCGGGGCGCGCTCGCGCTGCTGCTCGGTCTGGAGGCCGACATCGACGTGGTGGCACAGGTGGGGCGTGGTGATCAGATCGTGGACGCGGCGCTCACCTCCCGGCCGGACGTGGCGCTGCTCGACATCGAACTCCCGGGGCGCAGCGGCCTGGACGCCGCCGCCAACCTGGCGCGGGAGGTGCCGGACTGCCGGGTCCTGATCCTCACCACGTTCGGCAGGCCGGGCTATCTGCGGCGGGCCATGGAGGCGGGCGCGGCCGGGTTCCTCGTCAAGGACGGGCCGGTGGAGGAGTTGGCCCAGGCTATCCGGCGGGTGCTGACCGGCGAGACGGTCGTCGATCCGGCGCTGGCCGCGGCGGCGCTCGGCGCCGGGCCGAACCCGCTGACGGCCAGGGAACGGGACGCTCTCGGCGCGTCGGTGGACGGGGCGACGGTCGCCGACATCGCGGAGACACTGCACCTGTCCGAGTCGACCGTACGGAACTACCTGTCGTCGGCGATCGGCAAGACCGGCACCCGCAACCGCATGGAAGCCGTCCGGGCCGCCCGGCAGCAGGGCTGGCTCTGACGACCGCACCCGGCGTGCCCCACCGTCGTCATGCCCGGTCCGCCGCGGGCCGCGGCAGCCACAGCAGCATGAGCACCGCGCCCGCGAGGAGCACACCCGCCCCCGTACGGAAGGCCAGCGCGTAACCGGCCGTCAGGTCCTCCGGTCCGGTGGCACCGCCGGAGCGTGCGGCGGCGACGGTCGACAGGATCGACAGGCCGAGCGCACCGCCCATCGTGCGGGAGGTGTTGATGAGGCCGGAGACCAGGCCCGCGTCGTCGGGGTCCGCGCCCGAGGTGGCGAGAGCGGCGAGCGGCGTGGCGGCCAGACCGATGCCCGCCATCATCAGGATCCCGGGGCCCGCGATCGCCGTGAGGTACGTGCCGTCGGCGGTCATCGTGGACTGCCAGCCGAATCCGGTCGCCGCGATCAGGGTGCCGAGGACGGCGACGTTGCGCGCGCCGCCTCCGGCCATCAGCGACGGCGCCAGTTTCGAGCCGACGATGACGCTGACGGAGCTGGGGACGAGGGCGAGGCCGGCCTCGAGCGGCGTGTAGCCGAGGACGTTCTGGGCGTACACCGTCATGAAGAACCACATCGCGAACGACGCGGAACCGGTCACCAGCATGCACACGTTGGCGGCGGACACGGCCCGCGAGCGGAACAGCTTCAGCGGCATGAGCGGCGCCTTCGCCCTGTCCTCCACGGCCAGGAACAGGCCGAGCAGCGCGAGCCCGCCGAGCAGCGGCAGCAGCGTCCCGCCGGCGCCCCAGCCGGACTCCTCCGTCTGCACGATGCCGTATGCCACGGCGGCCAGACCGCCCGTCACCAGCACCGCGCCGGGCAGATCGAGCCGGCGGCTGCCGCCGGTGCGGCTCTCCGTCAGCCACAGGACGGCGGCGGCCAGCACCAGCACGCCGACGGGGACGTTGATCAGCAGCACCCAGCGCCACGACAGCAGGTCGGTCAGTACCCCGCCGACGAACCCGCCCGCCGCGCCGCCCGCGGCTCCGACGGCCGCCCAGGTGGCGATCGCCCGGGTCCGTGCCGGGCCCGGCGGCACGGCGGAGGTGATGATGGTCAGGGTCGCCGGCGCGAGCACGGCCGCGCCGAGCCCCTGCACCGCGCGTGCGGCCAACAACTGCCAGCCCTCCTGGGCGAGTCCCCCGGCGACGGACGCGGCGGTGAACAGGCTCAGCCCGACGATGAACATCCGCTTGCGGCCGAAGATGTCGGCCGCCCGCCCGCCGAGGAGCATGAACCCGGCGAACGCGATCGAGTACGCGTTGAGCACCCATTGCAGCCCCGTCGCGGAGAGCCCGAGGTCGGCACGCATCGACGGCAGCGCCACGTTCACCACGGACACGTCCAGCACGACGAGGAACGCGCCGGCGCACGCCGCGAGGATCACCGCCCAGGTACGGGGCGAGGGCGTGGTGGGCGCGGGGGCGAGCGACTTCTGCGCGTTCGAGGGGGCTTGGGGCATGCCTGTCATGGTCGCAGCGACACGTCGGTCCGTACATCCTGATTTCGACGTACGGCTCATGTGGCAGGGGACCAGGACCAGGGACCTAGGAGGGCTCTGTCTCCGTGATGGCGGCGACGGCATTCCCCGGGGCAGGTGTGCGCGGGCACGCGGGTGGTCACGGCCCACCTCGGCCGGACGGGTGCCGTGGTGGGTGTTGTACCGGCCGCCGGGCACCGGCCCACGGGCGGCGGCCGCGGTGAGCCGATTGATCCCCGTCGTCTCGTGGAAGTGCTGTTGCACGTGACGCTACTGCCCCATGAGGAGGAGGAAGTGCGATGACCATCGCTCCTGAGGTTTCCGTCCGGCGTGAGCGGCGGGCGGCGGTCCCTGTCGTGGTGGCCGCGGCCATGGCTCCGCTACTGGTATGGCTGGTGGCCGACCCGCTGCTCGGCGCCCGGCTGGAGGTGTTCACGCCGCGGGGCGCGGTGGAGCTCGGTGCCCCGCCGATTCTGATCGCCGGCGTCCTGTCCGCACTGGCGGGCTGGGGTCTGCGCGGTCTCCTGGACCGGTTCGCACCGCGGCGGGGCCGGACGATCTGGGTCGTGACGGCCGTGCTGGCCCTGGTGCTGTCGTTCCTGCCGCTGACGGACCCCGCCATCAGCACCTCCACCCGCCTGTGGCTGGGCCTGATGCATGTCGTCGTGGGAGCCGTGCTGATCGCCGGGCTCGGTCGCCGCAGGGATGACCGGCAGCCCGTCGCCGGAAGGCGTGACTGACGGTCGGTCCGGTGGCGAAGGAAACGGCGGGACGGCATCGGACCGTCCGCGTCTGCCTCACGTTCCCCGCGGGAAAGGGCCGTCAAAGCCGCCCGGCTCCGGCGGCGACGAACGCCGCGAAGGCGGCGGGTGTGGTGGCGAGGGCGGGACCGCCGGAGTTCTTGGAGTCGCGCACGGCGACGTGGGGGGTGAGGTCGGCGACCTCGACGCAGTCGCCGCCGGTGTCGCCGCTGTACGAGGACTTGCGCCAGGCGGCGGCGCCAAGGGGCGCGCACTCGACGCATTGACCGCCGGTGTCGCCGCTGTAGGACGACTTACGCCACTGCACTCCCGTGCCCATAACGTTCCTCCATTACGCGAGACTTCAGCGCCGCCGATACGCCGCCTTCGCCTCCATCTCCGCGTACGCCCGGAACCAGTGCGGCAGTTGGCTCCTAAGTACCAGCCCGACCAGCCGGGAGAACATGCCGTCCGTGCCCAGCGCCGCGTCGACCCGTTCGCTGAAGTCCCGGGTGGGGACCTTCTTCGCCGTCTCGATCTGACCGACCAGCGAGCCCGTGACGAAGATGCACGAGCCCGACTGGGCCTGGTTCATGCCGGTTGCTTCCCTGCGGCGGCGCAGTTCCGCGCCGTAGTAGTCCAGCGGCGATGCGCCGGGGTCGAGGTTGCGCATGTGGACCATCGCGTCGGCCCCCCGTTCGTTGTGGCTCCCGGCCGACCGTAAGCACCGCGGCGCACCCGGGTGAGGTGAATCACGCCCGACACCTCGAACGGGGGACCTACCGGCGCGTAGGGCACGATGGCCTGATCCGCACGACCCGTCCAGGAGGACCCCATGGCCGCCGCCGCTCCCAAGCCGGAGATCCTTGCCGCCTTCGAGGCCGCCAAGGGCTTCATGCCCGTGGGCGAGGGCCTCGCCCTGTACGCGGCCGCCGCCGAGGCCGGGGCGCTCGGGCTGCCGCTGCTGGAGGTCGGGACGTACTGCGGGCGCTCGACGATCCTGCTGGCGGACGCGGCGCGGGACGCCGGCACGGTCGTCGTGACCGTGGACCACCACCGGGGCAGTGAGGAGCAGCAGCCCGGCTGGGACTACCACGACCCGGAGACGGTGGACCCCGAGGTCGGTCTCATGGACACGCTGCCCACCTTCCGCCGGACGCTGCACAAGGCCGGTCTCGAGGAGCATGTCGTCGCGGTCGTCGGCCGGTCGCCGCAGGTGGCGAAGGTGTGGGGCGGGAAGGCCGGGTTCGTCTTCATCGACGGCGGCCACACCGACGAGCACGCGACCAACGACTACGAGGGCTGGGCCCCGCATGTCGCGGACGGCGGGCTGCTGGTGATCCACGACGTCTTCCCCGACCCGGTGGACGAGTGGACCGGCCAGGCCCCGTACCGCATCTACCTCCGCGCCCTGGCGTCCGGCGCGTTCACCGAGGTGTCGGCCACCGACTCGCTGCGCGTCCTGCGCCGCACGGGCCCGGGCATCTGACGGCGACCGCACGCCGGGCCTGCACGCCGGACGGGGTCCGGTCGGGTGCGACACCGCCGAGCAGGCCGACCAACGGACCCGCCGCCCGCTAGCATCGCGAGCGTGTCGTACGACGAGAACCAGCACCGTGATCCCCGGCCGCGCCCCTCCCGGCGCGGCCTCGTCGCCGTGGTCGCGGGCGCGGCACTGCTCGTGGGCGGTGCGGGCGGGTGGCTGGTGTGGCAGACCGACGGTTCCGGAGGCGGCAGCGCTCCCACCGGGTCCGCCACCTCCGCGGGCAAACCGGGCGGCTCCAAGGCCCCGTCGCCTTCCGCGGCCCAGTCCGGTTCGAAGCCCGTGACGCCGCCCGCCTCGTCCCCCGCGCCCTCCCCGTCCAAGAAGACCGGTCCGCTGGCGGGGAAGGTCGTCGTGGTGGACCCGGGGCACAATCCCGGGAACTTCTCGCACACCCGCGAGATCAACCGCCAGGTGGACATCGGCACCAACCGCAAGGAATGCGACACGACAGGCACGGCGACCGCCGCCGGTTACCGTGAAGCCGATTTCACCCTCGATGTTTCACGACGTCTCCGCACACTCCTCGAAGAGCAGGGCGCACAGGTCGAATTCACCCAGGACGGCGACCGCCCGTTCGGTCCGTGCATCGACGAACGGGCACGATTCGGCAACGAAGCGGGGGCCGATGCGGTCGTCTCGGTCCATGCGGACGGGTCGGCCGTCGGCAACCGCGGATTCCACGTGATCCTCCCCGATCGGGTCAAGGCGGGCGCCGCCGACACCTCGAAGATCGTGGGCCCTTCGCGTGAACTCGGCGAACGCATCGCCGGCCGCTTCCTGCGCGCCACCGGAAGCTCACCGTCCAATTACGTGGGCGACGGAACCGGCCTCGACGTGCGCAAAGATCTGGGCGGACTGAACCTTTCGACTGTGCCCAAGGTCTTCATCGAATGCGGCAATATGCGGGATCCTGAGGACGTCGCTCTGCTCACCAGCCCGAGCTGGCGGCAGAAGGCGGCCCAGGGATTGGCGGACGGCATCAGCAGCTACCTACAACGGTGAGTGCGATACCGGGCGGACGTCCGGAACCGGCAGACGATAGATTCACCTCTACGATGGGGAGTCACCCCCGAGCTCCGCGTCAGCGCACACCGCCCGAACAGGCGGCAGCGAAGACCGCCCCGATGATGAGACGACGACAAAGGATTTTTACGTGAACATCCGCTCCCTCACTCGAGGCGACGGCGTGGTGATCGGAGCAGCGGTGGTGCTGTTCATCGCCTCGTTCCTCAGCTTCACCAGCGTGGACTGCCCCAGCGGGGTCGATTGCTCCAGCGCGGAGATGAACGCCTGGGACTCGCTGAACATCGTGATGTCCATCTACATCGGCGGCATCATCGGCGCCGCGCTGCTGATCCTCAGCCGCAGCATGCCGGGACGCAAGGTCGCCGGTATCGACCTCGGCCAGTTCGGCGTGGCCCTCACCATCTTCGCGCTCTGGACGATGTTCTGGACGATCATCGACATGAACAGCGCGGGCGCCGGCGCGATCCTCGGCCTGCTGGGCACCATCGCCCTGGCCGGCGGCGCCGTCGCCACCCCGCTGGTGCCGGCTCTCAAGGCACCGCTCGTCGGCGCCCCGAGTCCGGCCGCCGTCCAGCAGCCGTACGGCATGCAGCCCCAGCCGCAGGGTGGTTACGGCTACCCGGGCGCTGGTGCCGGTCAGCCCTCGTTCGGTGGCCAGCCGGGTCAGCCGCAGCCTTACGGTGCGCAGGGCGGGCAGCCGCAGGCCGCCGCCCAGCCGGCGGCCGCGGCCCCGGCCGACGCCTCCCAGGGCGGCGCCCCGTCGGACTTCACCCCGTTCTGGTTCGCCGTGCCGGTGGCCCGTCCGCTGTACGGCGAGGACGGTTCGCCGACGCCGATCGCCGAACTGGCGCCCGGCACCTGGTACCTGGCGGTGGAGCAGCGCGGTCCCGGTCTGGTGGCCCAGACGCAGGACGGCCGTCGTGGCGTACTGCAGGACACCTCGGGCATTCAGCGCGGCTGATCCCTCTCGCACACAGCGCGGCCCCTCTCCCTTCCGGGCGGGGGCCGTTGCCGTACCCTGACGCACCGTCAGAGAACCTCCGGGCGGGGGAAGGACGGACGGGTATGCGACTCGGACTCGCCCTCGGTTACTGGGGCCGCGGCCCGGACCCCGGTCAGCTGGAGCTGGCCCGTGAGGCCGAGCGCCTCGGCTACGACTCCGTGTGGACGGCGGAGGCGTGGGGGTCGGACGCGTTCACCCCGCTCACGTGGATCGCGGCGCACACGTCCCGCATCCGGCTGGGCACCGCGGTGGCCCAGATGGCCGCGCGCACGCCGACGGCGACCGCCATGCACGCGCTGACGCTCGATCATCTCTCCGGTGGCCGGATGATGCTGGGGCTGGGCCTGTCGGGGCCGCAGGTGGTGGAGGGGTGGTACGGCCGCCCGTTCCCCCGCAGCCCGCTCACCGCGACCCGGGAATACGTCGACGTGATCCGCCAAGTCCTCGCCCGCGAGGGGCCGGTGGAGCTGGACGGGCGCTTCCACCGCCACCCGTACACGGGCGACGACGGCACCGGCACGGGCAAGCCGCTGCGGCCCATCACCCATCCGCTGCGCGCGGATCTCCCCGTACTGCTGGGCGCGGAAGGGCCCAAGAACATCGCGCAGACGACCCGTATCGCCGACGGGTGGCTGCCCCTGTACTGGTCCCCGCTGCGGACCGACGTCTACGCGGCGTCCCTCGCGGACCTCCCGGCGGGTTTCATGGTGGCCCCGATGGCCCGGGCGCGGGTCTGCGACGACATCGCGGAGGGCCTGTTGCCCGTGAAGGCGATGCTCGGCTTCTACATCGGCGGCATGGGACACGCGACCCGTAACTTCCACGCCGGGCTGATGGCGCGGATGGGCTTCGCGGCGGAGGCCCACCGGATCCAGGAACTCTTCCTGGCGGGCCGCAGACAGGAGGCGGTGCTCGCCGTGCCCGACGACTTCGCCGACGAGATCTCGCTCGTCGGACCGCGTGAACGCATCGCGGAGCGGCTGGAACTGTGGCGGACCGGCCCGGTCACGGACCTGCTGGTCACCGCGCCGGACCCGCACACGCTGCGGGTGCTGGCCGAACTGAACGCCTGACACCGCGGGAGGGTCCCCAGAGCCCGGATCGAGTGGGCCCCGCTCGGGAACGAGGCCTACGGCGTGCGAGGAAGCCGGACCGTGACGAGGAGACCGCCGTCGGGGCGGGGGACGAGGTCGAGGGTCCCTTCGTGGGCGCGGACGATGCTGTGCACGATGGCCAGGCCGAGGCCGACGCCGGCGTGCTCGTCGGTGCGTACGCGGTCCGTTCCGCGCCGGAAGGGCTCGGTGAGGGTCGGTACCAGTCCCGGCGGGAGCCGACGGCCCGTGTTCTCGACCCGCAGCACGCTCGTGTCGCGGTACGCCTCGGTGTGGACCGTCACGGTGCCGCCGTCGGGGAGGTTGTGGACGACGGCGTTCTGGACGAGGTTCGTCACCATCCGCAGCAGGAGCTCCGCCGAGCCGCCGGCCGGGGCCGCCACGCCGGTGACGTCGAGCGTGGTCCGCCGCTGTTCGGCGAGGGGCAGCAGCGTTTCTGCCGCTTCTTCGGCGATGAGGGAGAGGTCGACGCTCTCGCGGGTGAACGTTGCGCGGTCGCTGCGGCTGAGGAGCAGGAGGGCCTCGGTGAGGCCGATCGCCCTCGTATTGACGGCGTACAGGCGTTCGAGTAGGTCGCCCCGGTCCCGCGTGGGGTCCTTGCGGGCGACGTCGAGGAGCGTCCGCGAGATGGCCAGCGGGGTGCGCAGTTCGTGGGACGCGTTCGCGGCGAACCTCTGCTGCTCGGCGACGTGGGACTCGAGTTGGTCGAGCATCGAGTCGAACGCGTCGGAGAGTTCACGGAATTCGTCCTGGGAGCCCTTCATACGGATCCGGTGGGACAGCGACCCGTTCCCGGCCCTCCGTGCCGCAGCCGTGATCTGTGTGAGCGGTGCGAGCATCCGGCCGGCGAGGATCCATCCCCCCAAAAGGCCGAACGCCAGGAGGAAGGCCATGGCCATGGCCGCGGCGGGGGCGAAGGTCCGCACCAGCAGATAGCGGTTGGGTGAGATCCCGAGCAGACCCTGGCTGTTGTCGGGCACGTGGCGCAGCAGGAACATCCACACCACGGCCAGCAGGAGAGCGCCGGCGACGGCGAGGAACCCGGCATAGCTGAGGGTGAGTCCGAGCCGGGCGCTGAGCCCTGGGCGTCTATGCATGCGTACTGCCGGGGTCGGCGTCCCCGCCGGGGTCGGTGGTGTCCGTACCGGGTTCGATCCGATAGCCGACGCCGGGCACCGTGGCGATGATCCATGGTTCGCCGAGCCGTTTACGCAGCGCGGAGACGGTGATGCGCACGGCGTTGGTGAGGGGGTCGGCGTTCTCGTCCCAGGCCCGTTCCAGCAGT
Organism: Streptomyces sp. Tu 2975; assembly: GCF_009832925.1. Classification (GTDB taxonomy): domain Bacteria; phylum Actinomycetota; class Actinomycetes; order Streptomycetales; family Streptomycetaceae; genus Streptomyces. The sequence continues at coordinate 5,638,100 of NZ_CP047140.1, read as the reverse complement.
TCCTCGGCGCTGACGACCCCGCCCTCGGCGGCGACGAGGACTTCCAGCACGGCGAACTGTTTACGGGTGAGCGCGACGTAGCGTCCGTCGCGGAAGACCTCCCGGCGGAAGGGGTCGAGCCGCAGACCCGCGATCTCGCGGACCGGGGGCCGGGCGTACGCGCGTCTGCGGTCCAGCGCCCTCAGCCGCAGGACGAGCTCCCGCAGGTCGAACGGTTTGGTGAGGTAGTCGTCGGCGCCGAGCCCGAACCCGGAAGCCTTGTCGTCGATCCGGTCGGCGGCGGTGAGCATGAGGATCGGGATGCCGCTGCCGGAGGCGACGATGCGCCGGGCGACCTCGTCGCCGGATGGGCCGGGGATGTCGCGGTCGAGGACCGCGAGGTCGTAGGAGTTGACGCTGAGCAGTTCCAGGGCGGAGTCGCCGTCGCCGGCGATGTCGGCGGCGATCGCCTCCAGCCGCAGACCGTCACGGACGGCTTCGGCCAGGTAGGGCTCGTCCTCCACGATCAGTACACGCATGTCCGAAGCCTAAGCAGCACACCATGTCGCCGACGTGTGCACGGTCGTGTGCACACCGGACACGGCTCAGCCCGCCGACGCCGCCGCGGGTGCCGGCGTGGGGCGATGCCGGTCCGACGGCGCCTCCGCCGTGGTGCGCCACCAGCGGCGCGACGCCAGCGCGGCCAGCACGGCGCCGGCGGCGTTGACCAGTACGTCGTCCACGGAGGACACCCGGTCCAGCCGCAGGACGTACTGCGCGGTCTCGACCAGGGCCGAGCAGCCCGCCCCGAGCGCCAGGATCCGCGGCACGGACGCCAGAGCCGCGAACCGCATCGGGGCGAAGAACCCCAGCGCCGCGAGGACCAGCAGGTTGCCGACGAGCCCGAGCGGCCCCATCGTGAGCAGGTCCCGCACCGGTACCAGACTCACCCGGCCGGGGACGACACCGGCCCCGGCGCCCGGCATCATGGTCATCCACAGGAACGGCACCGTCCCGTGGACCATGCCCACCTCGGCCAGCGACATCCGCCACGCCGACGGGACACCGGCGGCCTGCCGACGGCGCGCCAGAACCCACACCGGCAGCGCGGACAACGGCAGCGCGACCAGCGTCATGAGCACCACACCGTTGAACGTGTCGAAGCAGCCGTGCCACCGCCCGGCCATGCACGTCGGAGCGGCCATCATGAGCGGCCGCCGCAGGACGAACACGGCGTACGCCAGGCCGAGGACCGCCAGGCTCAGGAGCACGATCCTTCGCGTGCGGCTGGGTGGTGCCGGCAGGGACGGGTGATGGTTCATGCGCCCATTGGAGACGGAGGGCCGTTGCGGTGGCGTATGCGCTTTTCGATACGCCCGCGATACACGCCGTCCCCGCGCCTAGGAACTCGCGCAGGCCGGCCTTGAGAAGGTGCCGCCGCCGGTGCGCTTGCGGCGTCGGCGGCAGCCTCAGCCGCCGAGCCCCGAATCTCTTGACGTGCCGCCACTTGGGCGAGCCCGAAAGGGTTTCACACACGCACAAGCGGCAACACGCTGAGCATGACAACAACTACGAGCAGTACCACCACAGCGGCGAGAATCGTCGCCGTCGTAGCGGACGTCATGGCCTTCGTCATCGGCCTGTGGATCCTGATGTACCTTCTGGACGCCAACAGGGCCAACGACCTCGTCGAGTTCGTCCGCGAGACGGCCCGCTGGCTGGCCGGCTGGTCCCACGACCTGTTCACCTTCGACAAGGAATGGGCGCGGGTGGTCGCGGGCTACGGGCTGGCGGCGATCGTCTACCTGTTCATCGGCCACGCGGCGGCGGGTGCGCTGCGACGCCGCTGACCGCCTGCGGCGGGCTTGTTCCCCACCCCGCCCCTTCCCGAACCGGGCTCCGCCCGGACCCGGTACCGCGCTTCGCGCGGTGCCCTCAAGCGCCGGGCGGGCTGGATTTCGCTCCGCGAAATCAGCCTCGCCGGCGTTTGAGGCGCGGGGGTCCGGGGGCGGAGCCCCCGGTTTCGGGAAGGGGCGGGGTGGGGAAAACGCCCCGCGCAGCGGCCACGCCCCCCGTCAGCCCACCTCGCAGCAGTCCGGCGCCAGCCCCTTCGGCAGACGCTCACCGCCGAACACCGCCGTCGTCGCCTCGTCACCACCGAGCGCCGCCACGGCGAGCAGCAGCGAGCCCGCCGTCCATGTCGTCAGTTCCTCGGGCCATATCGCGCGCTCGCCCTCGAAGACGTAGCCCGTCCAGTACAGGCCGCCCTCCGCGCGGAGGTGCTGGATGGACTGGAGGATCTCCAGGGCGCGGTCGGACTCGCCCACCGCCCACAGCGCGAGCGCCAGTTCGCAGCTTTCGCCGCCGGTGACCCACGGGTTCGGCAGGACGCACCGCACGCCCAGGCCGGGCACGACGAAGTCGTCCCAGCGGGACTCGATGCGGGCCTTTGCCTCGTCGCCGGTCACCGCGCCGCCGAGGACGGGGTAGTACCAGTCCATCGAGTAGCGGTCCTTGTCCAGGAACCGCTCGGGGTGGTGGCGGACGGCGTGGGCGAGCGCACCGGCCGCGAGTTCCCAGTCGGGCTGGGGCTCCTCGCGTTCCTCCGCGACGGCAAGCGCGCAGCGCAGCGCGTGGTGGATGGAGGAACTGCCGGTCAGGAGGGCGTCGTTGACCGCTGTCCCGTCCGGCTCGCGCTTCCAGCCGATCTGGCCGCCGGGCTGCTGGAGCCCCAGGACGAATTCGACGGCCGCGTACACCACCGGCCACATCCGGTCGAGGAAGACCTCGTCGCCGGTGGCGAGGTAGTGGTGCCACACGCCGACCGCGATGTAGGCGCAGAAGTTGCTCTCGCGGCCGTGGTCCGTGACGGCGGCCGGGTCGCCGTCGTGGTAGGCGGCGTACCAGGAGCCGTCGTCGTTCTGGTGCCGGGCGAGCCACTCGTAGGCGCGGGTGGCGGCATCGTGCTCGCCCGCCGCGTCGAGCGCCATCGCGGCTTCCGTGTGGTCCCACGGGTCGAGGTGGTGGCCGCGGAACCAGGGGATCGCGCCGTCGGGGCGCTGCACGGCGAGGATCCCGGCGACGGTCTCCACGGCCTCCTCCGCGCTCAGGACCCCGGGCAGGACAAGGTGTTCGGTACGTCCGGGCAACGTCACTTGGCGGCGTCCACGGGAAGGTGCGGCTTGGTCGCGTACGCCACGAAGCTCTTGCCGATCAGAGGGTTCAGGGCCTGCTCGGCGACGCGGGTGGCCAGCGGCTTCTTCATGATGTCCCAGACGAGGAGCTTGTGGTACGCCTTCACCGGCAGCGCCTTGTCGTTGTCCACGCCGAAGGCGCACTTGAGCCACCAGTACGGCGAGTGCAGCGCGTGCGCGTGGTGGGTGCCGTACGGCCGCAGGCCCGCCTGCTTCATCTTGGCGATCAGTTCGTCGGCCTTGTAGATGCGGATGTGGCCGCCCTCGACCTCGTGGTAGGCGTCGCTGAGTGCCCAGCAGACCTTCTCGGGGCCGTAACGCGGAACGGTGACCGCGATGCGGCCGCCGGGCCGCAGGACGCGGACCATCTCGGCGAGCACGCCCTTGTCGTCGGGGATGTGCTCCATCACCTCGGAGATGATGACGACGTCGAACGACTCGTCGGGGAAGGGCAGGTTGAGGGCGTCGCCCTCCATGGCGGTGGCGGTCGCGCCGGCGGGGGCCTCCCCGGCCTCCTTCATCGCGGCGAACCACTTGGCGACCTCGCGGATCTCCTCGCCGTTCTGGTCGAGGGCAACGACCTGCGCTCCGCGCCGGTAGCACTCGAACGCGTGCCGGCCGGCGCCGCAGCCCAGATCGAGCACGCGGTCGCCCGGGGCGAGCGGAAAGCGGGAGAAGTCGACGGTCAGCACGGGGGGTCTGCCTTCCTGGGGGCGGAGCTCGGGTCTTCCTGGTGGAGCTGGGGTCAGTGGGTGCGCACGGAAGCGGCGGACGATGCGGCGATCGCCTCGCGGTAGCGTTCCGCGGTGCCGATCGCGGCCTGCTTCCAGGTGAAGCGGGCCAGCACCCTGGCCCGTCCGGCGTCGCCGAGCCGGGCCCGCAGGTCCGGATCGCCGAACAGCCGGCGCAGGGCGGCGGCCAGGGCCTCCGCGTCGCCGGGCGGCACGGCCAGGCAGGTCTCACCGTCGGGGCCGGCGACCTCGGGGATCGCGCCGCCGGTGGTGGCGACGAGCGGTGTGCCGGTGGCCATGGCCTCCGCGGCGGGCAGCGAGAAGCCCTCGTACAGCGACGGCACGCAGGCGATCTGGGCGCTGCGCACAAGGTCGACCAGTTCGGCGTCGGTGATGCCCTTGACGAACCGGACGGCGTCGTCGAGGCCGTAGCGCTCGATGAGTTGCGCCACCGGGCCGTCCTCGGCGCGCTTGCCGACGACGACGAGGTGGGCGTCCGGGTTCTCGGTGCGGAGTTTGGCGAGCGCCTCGACGAGGTGGACGAGGCCCTTGAGGGGGACGTCGGCGCTGGAGGTCGTGACGATCCGGCCGGGGACCTCGGCGACGGAGGGGTCCGGCGCGAAGAGGTCGGTGTCGGCGCCGATGTGGACGACATGGACGCGGTCGCGCCGTACGCCGAGGTGGTCGACGATCTCCTGCTGCGAGGAGCCGGAGACGGTGAGCACGGAGGGCAGCCTGCGGGCGACGCGCTTCTGCATGCGGGTGAAGCCGTACCAGCGGCGCACGGAGGCCCGGCGCTGCCAGCTCTCCGCGGCGTCGAGGTCCAGTTGCCGGTCGACGGTGATCGGATGGTGGATCGTCGTGACCAGCGGGGCGCCGATGTCGCCGAGGAGGCCGTAGCCGAGGGTCTGGTTGTCGTGGACGACGTCGAACTCGCCGCGCCGGGCCAGCAGGTGGCGGCGGGCGCGGAGCGAGAACGTCAGCGGCTCCGGGAAGCCTCCGGTCCACATCGTGGCGACCTCGAGTGCGTCGATCCAGTCCCGGTACTCGCCGCGGCCGGGCGTGCGGAACGGGTCGGGGCTGCGGTACAGGTCGAGGCTGGGCAGCTCGGTGAGCGGCACGCCCTCGTCGAGGACCGGGTAGGGCTGGGCACCGATCACCTCGACGCGGTGGCCGAGCCGGGCGAGTTCGCGCGACAGGTGGCGTACGTAGACGCCCTGGCCGCCGCAGAACGGGTTCCCCTTGTACGTCAGGAGGGCGATGCGCAGCGGGGCGTCACCGCTGCCGGACGTGCCTGACGTGCCCGCTCGGGGGCCGGCCTCTATGGCCTCTGCGGTCACCCGGGGCCCCCTTCTCACTGCGTTTCGGCGGAGCCTAATCGGTCGCGCTAATCTAGAACAAGTTTCAGAGTTGATGGTTCAAGGGACTTCGAATCTACCGGGCGGTAGCGCGACTGTGACCGGCGGATCAGGTGATTCCCGCCACGGCGGGCGGGTGAGGGAACGGACACCGGGACTATGACAGCGCAAGGAAGGCCGACGATGCCCGCGACGCCGCCCCTCACCGAACGGCAGGAGGCGCGCCGCCGCCGCATCCTGCACGCGAGCGCCCGGCTCGCGAGCCGTGGCGGGTTCGACGCGGTGCAGATGCGGGAGGTCGCCGAGTCGTCGAGCGTCGCGCTCGGCACGCTGTACCGCTACTTCCCTTCCAAGATCCATCTGCTGGTCGCGACCATGCAGGACCAGCTCCAGCAGATGCACACGACGCTGCGCAAGCGCCCGCCGGGCGGGGAGAGCCCCTCCGAGCGGGTCGCGGAGACGCTTATGCGGGCCTTCCGGGCGCTCCAGCGCGAGCCGCACCTCGCGGACGCGATGGTGCGGGCGCTGACCTTCGCGGACCGCAGTGTGAGCCCCGAAGTGGACACCGTCTCGCGGCAGACGACGGCGATCATCCTGGACGCGATGGGGATCGAGCACCCGACGCCGGAGCAGCTCTCCGCCGTCCGTGTCATCGAGCACACCTGGCACTCGGCGCTGATCACCTGGCTGTCGGGGCGCGCCTCCATCGCCCAGGTGAAGATCGACATCGAGACGGTCTGCCGGCTGATCGACCTGACGTCGCCCGGCACGGCGCAGGGCCGTGCCGCACCGAAGACCCGGCGCGGCACGGACTAGGACCCTGCGGACCTCGGGGCGCAGCGGCTACTCCTCCGGCGGGAAGACCGGCTCGCCGCTGTCCGCCGCGGTGAGCGTGATGGCCTCCACCGGGCAGTTCTCCGCGGCCGCGAGGAGCTTCTCGTCGGCGTCGGCCGTGGTGGCCCGCGCGTGCGACTGGCGCGCCGCGTCGAGGTCGAAGCTGTCCGGGGCGTGGCCGACGCACATGCCCGAGCCGATGCACAGGGTGCGGTCCACCTCGACGCGCCAGCGGTCCCCCATCAGTGGCTCCCGTGTCCGGCGGGCAGGTGGATCATCTTGTGCTCGAGGAACTCGCCGTAGCCCTCAGGGCCGAACTCACGGCCCACGCCGCTGTTCTTGTAGCCGCCGAACGGGCCGAGCATGTCGAGACTGAAGGTGTTGACGTTGTACGTGCCGGTCCGTACCCGCCGTGCGAAGTCGATGCCGTGCTCGACGTCGGACGTCCACACGCTGCCGCTGAGGCCGTAGTCGGAGTCGTTCGCGATCGCGGCGGCCTCGTCCTCGTCACCGTACGGCAGCAGGCAGATCACCGGGCCGAAGATCTCCTCGCGGGCGATGCGCATGGAGTTGTCGACGCCGCCGAAGAGGGTCGGCTCCACGTACCAGCCGCGTTCCCGTCCGGCCGGACGGCCGCCCCCGCACAGGACCTTGGCGCCCTCCTCCTGCCCGACGCGTATGTAGTCCAGCGATCGCCGCTGCTGGCGCTCCGCGACCAGCGGGCCGACCTGGGTGGCCACGTCGAGGGGGTCGCCGACGACGAGCCCGGAGGCCGCGGCGGCGAAGGTCTCCGCGATCTCGTCGTAGCGGCTGCGCGGCGCGAGGATGCGGGTCTGGGCCACGCAGGCCTGGCCGTTGTTCATCCAGGCGGCCGGGACGATCCCGGCCACCGCGGTGGCGAGGTCGGCGTCGGGCAGGATCACGGCCGCCGACTTGCCGCCGAGTTCGAGGGTGACGCGGGTCAGGTTGCGCGAGGCGACCTCCATGACCCGGCGGCCGGCCTCGACGGAGCCGGTGAAGGAGACCTTGTCCACGCCTTTGTGCCCGACCAGGTACTCGCTGACCTCCCGGCCCGCGGGCAGGATCGACAGGACTCCCTCCGGCAGCCCCGCCTCCCGCGCGATCTCGCCGAGGATGTACGCGTCGAGGGGCGTCTCGGGCGACGGCTTGAGGACGACGGTGCAGCCCGCGAGCAGCGCGGGGGCGAGCTTCGCGGCGGCGGTGAACTGCGGGACGTTCCACGGCACCACGGCCGCGACGACACCCACCGGCTCGCGCCGCACCAGGATCGGGCCGAGGACGCCGCTGCGCCGCTCCTCGTGCGTGAACTCCCGGGCGACGGAGATCGCCGAGTCCCACACCATCATCGCGCCGAGCGCCTGGGCGAGGACGCTCCACGAGTAGGGGGAGCCGTTCTGCGCGCTGATGGACCGCGCGATCTCCTCGTGCCGTACGGCGACGGCGTCCTTGATCCGGCCGACGACCTCGATCCGCTCCTCGAGCGTCGTGCGCGGCCAGGGCCCTTCGTCGAAGGCCCGGCGCGCGGCGGCCACCGCCCGGTCCACATCGGCGCGTGAGGCGTGCGGGACGCGGCCGATGACCTGTTCGGTGTGCGGGGAGATCACCTCGATCACTTCCGTGCCGAGCGGGGCCGTCAACTCGCCGCCGATGAACAGTTCTCCGTGTTCCACGAGCTCGGTCATGACTGCTGCCTCCCGCCGGGGCGCACTATCTGACACAGTTTCAGAACTGATATCAGTTCCGGTTACAGGGGGCAATGGCCATGGCGCCGACGGACGAGGCAGCGGCTGGGCATGTGACCGACCACGGCGGCGGCGTCCGCTCCCTGCGCGTCCCCATCCCGGACAACCCGCTCGGCCACACCCTGGTCCACCTCCTCGACACCGACCGTGGGCCGGTCCTCGTCGACACCGGCTGGGACGACCCGACCGCCTGGGACACGCTCTCGGCGGGGCTCGCCGCCTGCGGCACCTCGCCCGCCGAGATCCACGGTGTCGTCGTCACCCACCACCACCCCGACCACCACGGGCTGTCCGGCCGCGTCCGCGAGGCGTCCGGCGCGTGGATCGCGATGCACGCCGCCGACGCCACCGTCGTGCGCCGCACCCGGGAGGCCGAATCGGGGCTGTGGCTCGACTACCTCGCCGGCAAACTCGCCCGCGCCGGGGCGCCCGAGGCACACATCGCACCGCTGAGAGCCGCGCGCGCCGCCGGTGGCGGGGGCGGACTGCCCGGCCTGCGCCCGGCACTGCCCGACCGGGAGATCGTCCCGGGCGAGCTGCTCGACCTGGCGGGCCGAAGACTGCGGGCCGTATGGACGCCCGGCCACACCCCCGGCCATGTCTGCCTCCACCTCGAAGAGGCTCACCCGGCGGGCCGTCCCGGCAACGGCCGCCTCTTCTCCGGCGACCACCTGCTGCCCGGCATCACCCCCCACATCGGCCTCTACGAGGATCCCGACGACGCCACCGTGACCGACCCCCTCGGCGACTACCTCGACTCCCTGGAACGCGTCGGCCGGCTCGCCCCGCCGAAGTGCTCCCCGCCCACCAGCACGCCTTCACCGGCGCCCAGGACCGGGTGCGGGAGCTGCTCGCCCACCACGAGCAGCGGCTCACCGGACTGCTGGCGCTGCTGGCCCGGCCGCTCACGGCCTGGCAGGTCGCCGAGCGGATGGAGTGGAACAGGCCCTGGGAGCAGATCCCGTACGGCTCCCGCACCATCGCCGTGTCCGAGGCGGAGGCGCATCTGCGGCGGCTGGTGAAGCTCGGCCGTGCGGAGGTCGCGGCGGGCGGGGAGCCGGCCCGGTACGTGGCGGTGTGACGGGCGCCCCACGTCGGGGGAGCCGGCCCGGTGGACAGCGGTGTGACGGGCGCCCCACGTCCGGGTACGCGACCGGCCGGTAGAGTGGCGCCGTCGTCATCATTACCCGTACGGGGGGAAGCCGGTGGAAATCCGGCGCTGACCCGCAACCGTGAGCCGCCGTCCGTGGTGGCAAGTCGGAATGCCCCGTACGAGGTCGTGACCGGCTCGTGTCACCGGCAGCCCGCCGGTGACCGGCACCGTCGAGGCATACGGAGCCGGAGCCCAGGTGCCTGAGCGTGCCCGTGCCCGGATCCCGCCGGGAGTACCGCAGGAGAGGCACCGCCCGCCATGACCACCGTTCGCCGCGGCGCAGCCGCGCTCGTCGCCTCCGCCGTGCTCGGCCTGTCCGCCGCACCCGCCGCCTTCGCGGCCCCCTCCCCCACCCCGTCCGCGGAACTGCCCGCCGGGCTCTACGGCAAGGGCGACCCGACCTACGACGGTGTGTGGCGGCAGTCGCTCGCCCTCCTCGCCCAGGACACCACCGGCGTGAGGCCCGCGGACGCGGCGGTCGCCTTCCTGACCGGGCAGCAGTGCGCGGGCGGCGGCTTCCCCTCGTACCGCGCCGACACCGCGAAGGACTGCGACGCCGAGCTGCCGCTCGACACCAACGCCAGTGCGGCGGCCGTGCAGGCGCTCGCCGCGCTCGGAGGGCAGGACGCCGTGGTCGACAGGACCGTCGGCTGGCTGAAGTCCGTGCAGAACGAGGACGGCGGCTGGGGCTACAACCCGGGCGGCGCGAGCGACGCCAACTCGACATCCGTCGTCATCGGCGCGCTCGCCGCGGCCGGCGAGCAGCCCGCCGCCGCGAAGTCCAAGGGCGGCAAGACTCCTTACGACGCGCTGCTGACCTTCGCGAAGCCCTGCGGCGGCGAGGACGGCGGCGCGTTCGTCTACCAGGTCGCGTCCCCCGGCATCGTCGCCGACTCCACCGCGGCGGCCGTGCTCGCAGCCCACGGCAAGGGCCTGGCGGCGACCGGCGCCGGCACCGAGGACGCCAAGGGCACGGCCTGCGAGAAGGCCACCGACATCGAGGGCGCGGCGCACAACGGCGCGGCGTACCTCGCGAACGGGCTGGCGAAGAAGGGCCACTTCGACACCCCGCCGATGCCGGGCGCCGACGACTCCTCGCCCGCACCGGACTACGGCAACACGGCCGACGCGATCGTCGCGCTGTCCGCGCAGGGCCTGGCCGAGCAGGCGAAGAAGCCGCTGGCGTGGCTCCAGCAGAACTCGGCGGCCTGGGCGAAGCAGAACGGTCCCGCCGCCTACGCCCAGCTGATCTTCGCCGCCCGCGCGGCCGGCGCCGACCCGAAGTCCTTCGGCGGCCAGGACCTGGTCGCGGCCCTGAACGCGACCGGTCCCGCCCCGCAGGCGGCCGCCTCTCCGTCCGCCTCCGCGAAGAGCGAGGACTCCTCCGACTCGTCCTCCTCGACCTGGTGGATCGTGGGCGTGTTCTTCGTCGCGGCCGTCGGTGTCGGATTCCTGTTCAGCGGCCGCAGGAAGAACCAGAGCTGATGCGCGCCCGCTTCCTCGCCCTTCTCGGCCTGTGCGCCCTGCTCACGGTGGCCGTCGCGGCTCCCGCACAGGCCGCGGGCTACCGCTACTGGTCGTTCTGGAAGAGCAGCGGCGGCGAGTGGACGTACGCCACGGAGGGCCCGGCCACCGCCCGCCCGGCCGACGGATCCGTGCACGGCTTCCGGTTCTCCGTCAGCGAGGACAGCGGGGACGCGGCGACCCCGCGCACGGCGCCCGACTTCGCCACGATCTGCGCGGGAACACCCGCGAAGGACGGCGCGAAGCGGCTCGCCCTCGTCATCGACTTCGGCACGGCGTCGGACGCCCCGCAGGGCGGGACGCCGCCCGCGCAGCGAACGGCGTGCGCGCGGGTCGCCCCGGCGGCGACGACGGCGGAGGCACTGGCACAGGTGGCGAAGCCGCTGCGCTACAACAGCGAGGCGCTGCTGTGCGCGATCTCGGGCTACCCCGGCTCGGGCTGCGGCGACCAGGCACTGCCGGCCGACCCGCCGGCACCCGGCACGGGCTCGAGCACGGCCGTGGTCACGACGAAGGAACCGGCAGGCGGCGACGGCCCGTCGGTGGGCGTCTACGCGGGCATCGCGGCGGTCCTGACCCTGGCCGGAGCGGCGGTGTGGCGCTCCCGCCACACCCACCGATGACCTCCCGCCCCGACGGGGCGCATCCGGCCCCGCCGGCGATTGAGGCCCGGGGCCCGGGCCAGCGCCCCGGCGCACCGCACTGGACCGCCGCACCCAACGGCCCCACGCCGCACGCCCAACCGAACGACCCGGCACACCCAGCCCCGCCGACGCGTCGCGCCGACGCAGACACCGGGGCACATCAAGCCCCGCCGGCGATTGAGGCGCGGGGTCCGGGGCAGGACCCCGGCATACCGCACGGGGCCGGGGCACCCAACGGCCCCGCACCCCAGCCGCACGCCGACGACCCGGCACACCCAGCCCCGCCGACGCGTCGCGCCGAGGCAGACACCGGGGCACATCAAGCCCCGCCGGCGATTGAGGCGCGGGGTCCGGGGCAGCGCCCCGGCGCACCGCACGGGACCGCCGCACCCAACGCGCCCGGTCAGGCCCCGGCCCGGCCCACAGCGCACGGGGCCGTCGCACCACACGGTCCCGGCCACGGAACGCGCCCCCTGATCGGCGCGCTCCGCGCCCCCGTCGCGAGCCGGAGCAACGCCCTGCATGCCGGCGCCTGGTGGCTTTGGGCGCTCGGGCTGGCCGTCGCCGCCTCGCGGACGACGAACCCCCTCATCCTCGGGCTGCTCGTCGGCGTCGCCGGCTACGTCGTGGCCGCCCGCCGTACCGACGCGCCGTGGGCCCGCTCCTACGGCGCCTTCGTCAAGCTCGGGCTGCTCGTCATCGGCGTACGCGTCGTATTCTCCGTCGCCCTCGGCTCCCCCATCGCCGGTACGCACGTGCTGTTCACGCTCCCCGAGGTGCCGATGCCCGGCTGGGCGGACGGCGTGCGGATCGGCGGGCGGGTGTTCGCCGAGCAGATCGTGTTCGCGCTGTACGACGGCGCGAAGCTCGCGGCCCTGCTCATCTGCGTCGGCGCCGCCAACGCGCTCGCCAACCCCGCTCGGCTCCTCAAGTCGCTGCCGGGCGCGCTGTACGAGGCCGGTGTCGCGGTCGTCGTCGCCATGACTTTCGCGCCGAACATGGTCGCGGACGTCCTCAGGCTGCGCACCGCCCGCCGCCTGCGGGGCCGACCGACCGGCGGTGTGCGGGCCGTCGCCCAGATCGGGCTGCCGGTCCTGGAGGGCGCGCTGGAGCGGTCCGTCGCGGTCGCCGCCTCCATGGACGCCCGCGGGTACGGCCGCACCGCCCAGGTGCCGCCCGCCGTGCGGCACACCACGACGGCGCTCACCCTCGGCGGGCTGCTCGGGGTGTGCGCCGGATCGTACGGGCTGCTCGCCGCGGAGGGCGCACGCTACGGCGTACCGCTGCTGCTCGCCGGGCTGGCCGCGGCGGCCGGTGGCCTGTGGCTGGGCGGCCGGCGTTCGGTCCGAAGCCGCTACCGCCCTGACCGGTGGGGTGCGCGGTCCTGGCTGGTGGCCGGTTCCGGCGCGGCCGTCGCCGCGCTGATGGTCCGGGCGGCGACCGTACCGGGCAGCGAGGCGCTGCACCCCGGCGTCGTACCGCTGACGGCACCAGAACTGCCGCTGTGGCCCGCACTGTCCGTGCTGATCGGCCTGCTTCCGGCGTTCGTCGCGCCGGTCCCCGCAGGAGCCGTCCCCGTAGGAGCCAAGGAGTCGTCCAGGTGATCCGCTTCGAGAACGTCTCCGTGACGTACGAGGGCGCTGCCGCGCCGACGCTGGAGAACATCGACCTCACCGTCCCGGAAGGTGAACTCGTCCTGCTCGTCGGCCCGTCCGGCGTGGGCAAGTCGACCCTGCTCGGCGCGGTGTCCGGGCTCGTCCCGCACTTCACGGGCGGGACGCTGCGCGGCCGGGTCACGGTCTGTGGCAGGGACACCCGCACCCACAAGCCGCGCGAACTCGCGGACGTGGTCGGCACGGTGGGCCAGGACCCGCTCGCCCATTTCGTCACCGACACGGTCGAGGACGAACTCGCGTACGGCATGGAGTCGTTGGGCCTCGCCCCCGGCGTGATGCGGCGGCGGGTCGAGGAGACGCTCGACCTGCTGGGTCTGGTGGAATTGCGCGACCGGCCCATCGCGACGCTGTCCGGCGGCCAGCAGCAGCGTGTGGCGATCGGCTCGGTGCTGACCACGCACCCGAAGGTCCTCGTGCTCGACGAGCCGACGTCGGCGCTGGACCCGGCGGCGGCGGAAGAGGTCCTCGCTGTGCTGCAACGCCTCGTCCACGACCTGGGCACGACGGTGCTGATGGCGGAACACCGCCTGGAGCGGGTCGTCCAGTACGCGGACCGGGTGGTGCTCCTGCCCGCGCCCGGGGCCGCGCCGGTCGTCGGCGATCCGGCCACGGTGATGGCCGACTCGCCGGTCCGCCCACCGGTGGTGACGCTGGCGCGCCTCGCGGGCTGGTCCCCCGTCCCCCTGTCGGTCCGCGACGCCCGCCGCCGGGCGGACGCGCTGCGTGACCGCCTGGCGGCCGTGGGAAGCGCCCCCGGCAACGTTGATTTCGCGCAGCGAAATTCAGCCCGTCCGGCGATTGAGGACACCGCGCGAAGCGCGGTACCGGGTCCGGGCGGAGCCCGGTTCGGGAAGGGGCGGGTAGGGGAACGAGCCCCGCGCAGCGGCCCCGCCCGCCACCGTCTCCTCGCCCGCCTCCTCCGCACCTCCCCACCCCCCGCGGCCTCGACACCGGAGGCCACCCACCTCGTCGCCACCACCACCGCGCTCGCCGTCCGCCGCGCCCGCGTCGAGGCGCTCCGGCGGGTCGACCTGGCCGTCGCCCCCGGCGAGACCGTCGCCCTGATGGGCCGCAACGGCGCCGGCAAGTCGACCCTGCTCAACGCCCTCGTCGGCATGGTCGAACCGACGGCGGGGACGGTCACGGTCGGCGGCCGCACTCCCCACCGCACGGACCCGCGCGAGCTGATCCGGCAGGTCGGGCTCGTACCGCAGGAGCCCCGCGACCTGCTCTACGCGGACACGGTGGCCGCCGAATGCGCGGCCGCCGACTCGGACGCGGACGCGGCCCCCGGCACCTGCCGGGCACTGGTCACCGAGCTGCTGCCGGGCGTGCCCGACACGACGCACCCCCGTGACCTCTCGGAGGGGCAGCGTCTGGCGCTCGCGCTGGCGATCGTGCTCACCGGCCGCCCTCCGCTGCTGCTCCTCGACGAGCCGACCCGTGGACTGGACTACGCGGCGAAGAGCCGGCTGGTGGCCGTGCTGAGGGGTCTGGCCGAGGACGGGCACGCGATCGTCCTGGCGACCCATGACGTGGAGCTGGCGGCCGAACTGGCGCACCGGGTGGTGATCCTGGCGGGCGGCGAGGTCGTCGCGGACGGGCCGACGGCGGAAGTCGTGGTCTCCTCGCCCGCCTTCGCACCGCAGGTCTCCAAGATCCTCGCGCCGCAGCCGTGGCTGACCGTCTCCCAGGTCGAGGCGGCCCTGGAGGGAGCCCCGTGAGCACCCCCGTCCCGCCCACGGCCGATGTCCCGCCCACGCCACGGGCCACCCGTCCCGTCCGCCTCGGCCCTCGTTCGATCTCCGCGCTCGTCCTGATCAGCGCGATCGGCGTGGTCTTCTTCGGCTGGCCGCTGCTCGCCGGGGAGAGCTCCGGGCTCGCGGCGCACTCCGGCGACGCGCCATGGCTCTTCGGCGCGCTGCTCCCGCTCCTCGTCGCCGTCGTCGTCGCGACGATCGCCGACAGCGGCATGGACGCGAAGGCCGTGGCGATGCTCGGGGTGCTGGCCGCGGTCGGGGCGGCGCTGAGACCGCTCGGTGCGGGGACGGCCGGACTGGAGCCGATGTTCTTCCTGATGGTGCTGAGCGGCCGGGTCCTCGGTCCCGGTTTCGGGTTCGTGCTCGGCGCCGTCACCATGTTCGCGTCCGCGCTGCTGACGGGCGGCGTAGGGCCGTGGATGCCGTTCCAGATGCTGTCCATGGGCTGGTTCACGATGGGCGCGGGCCTGCTGCCGGGCCCGGAGAGGCTGCGGGGGCGGGCGGAGCTGCTGATGCTCGCCGCGTACGGGGCGCTCGCGGCGTTCGCGTACGGCACGGTCATGAACCTGTACGGCTGGACGATCATCAGCGGCATGTCGTCCGGCATCTCGTTCCACGCCGGTGATCCGGTGCAGGAGAACCTGGTCCGTTTCCTCGCGTACTGCGCGGCCACGTCCCTCGGCTGGGACCTCGGCCGAGCGCTGCTCACGGTGGTGCTGACGTTCACCCTCGGCGCGACGCTTCTGAAGGCGCTGCGGCGGGCGACACGGCGGGCGGCGTTCGAGGCGCGGGCCACGTTCGAGTCCCCCGGCGGCGCTCCCCGCCCGTGAGCCGCCCGTGTGCCGCGCCTGAGCCGCGCCTGAGCACCGCCGGTACGGCCCTGGGGTCAGGCCCGGGGCCGTACCGCAGACCGACCCCGCAGCCCTGCCGCGGGCCCGCGCGGCAGCCGAGCCCCACGGCCGGCCCCGCGACCCGCGCCGGCGAACCCGGGCTTCAGATCCGCTGGATGATCGTGCCGGTCGCCTGCGCGCCACCCGCGCACATGGCGATCAGCGCGAACTCCTTGTCCTGGCGTTCCAGTTCGTGGAGCGCCGTGGTGATGAGCCGGGCGCCCGTCGCGCCGACCGGGTGCCCGAGCGCGATGCCGCCGCCGTTGACGTTGACCTTGTCGAGATCCTGGTCGAAGACCTGCGCCCAGCTGAGCACCACGGACGCGAACGCCTCGTTGATCTCGATGACGTCGATGTCCTTGAGCGACATGCCGGCCCGGCCCAGCACCGCCCGTGTGGCGTCGATCGGGCCGTCGAGGTGGTAGTGCGGGTCGGCGCCGACGAGTGCCTGCGCGACGATACGGGCCCGTGGCTTCAGTTTGAGCGCCCGCGCCATGCGCTTGGACGCCCACATGAGGGCGGCCGCGCCGTCCGATATCTGTGACGAGTTCCCGGCCGTGTGCACGGCGGTCGGCATGACCGGTTTCAGACCCGCGAGCGCCTCCGCCGACGTGTCGCGCAGTCCTTCGTCCCGGTCGACGAGCCGCCACATCCCTTGTCCCGCCGCCTGTTCCTCCTCCGTGGTCGGCACCTGCACGGCGTACGTCTCGCGTTTGAAGCGCTCCTCGCTCCACGCGATCGCCGCCCGCTGCTGGGACAGCAGTCCGAGGCGGTCCACGTCCTCCCGCGTCAGTCCGCGGCGGCGGGCGATGCGTTCGGCGGCCTCGAACTGGTTGGGGAGGTCGACGTTCCACTCGTCGGGGAAGGGCTTGCCGGGGCCGTGCTTGGACCCGCTGCCGAGCGGCACCCGCGACATCGCCTCGACGCCGCAGCTGATGCCGATGTCGATGACCCCGGCCGAGATCATGTTGGCGACCATGTGGCTCGCCTGCTGCGAGGAGCCGCACTGGCAGTCGACGGTGGTGGCCGCCGTCTCGTACGGCAGGCCGACGGTGAGCCAGGCGGTGCGCGCGGGGTTCATGGACTGCTCGCCGGCGTGGGTGACAGTGCCGCCGACGATCTGCTCGACGCAGTCGGCGTGGATGCCGGTGCGTGCGAGGAGTTCCCGGTAGGTCTCGCCGAGCAGGTAGGCGGGATGGAGGTTGGCGAGGAGTCCTCCCCGCTTGCCGATGGGGGTGCGTACGGCTTCGACGATGACGGGTTCCGCGGCCATGAGCTCGTCCTCTCCTCGCGGCCGTCCGGGCGTCCCGGCGCCCTTCAGGGCCGAACTCTCGAAACTCTGGAACTGTCGGACTCTCGAACCAGTGAACTGGTACGCGTTCTAGTTCTGCAAGAAGTCTTATGAGTGCTACCGCCGGTACGCAAGGGTCTTGCACGCCTCTTACTGCGACCCGCGCAGGCAACAGTTCCGACCGTGAGCCTTGCTACTTGTAGAACTCGTTATTACCTTTCGGCCACTTCCTGATGGCCCATCAGACCGTCAGGCCGCGACCCGAAGCTGAAGCGGGAGCTGCCGATGTCCTGCCCCCACCTGCCCCCAGGGTTCGACTTCACCGACCCCGACCTCCTCCAGGCCCGCGTCCCCCACCCCGAGTTCGCCGAGATGCGGCGCACCGCGCCCGTCTGGTGGTGCGAACAGCCCGCCGGCATCTCCGGCTTCGACGACGAGGGCTACTGGGTCGTCACCCGGCACGCGGACGTGCGGCACGTCTCCACACACCCGGAGCTCTTCTCCTCCTGGACCAACACGGCCGTCATCCGCTTCAACGAGTCCATCAGCCGTGACCAGATCGAGGTCCAGAAGCTGATCATGCTGAACATGGACCCGCCCGAGCACACCAGGGTCCGCCAGATCGTCCAGCGCGGCTTCACCCCGCGCGCCGTGCGCTCCCTGGAGGCCGCGCTGCGCCGCCGGGCGCGCTCGATCGTGGAGACGGCGCGGAGCGGTGCGAAGCCGGACGGCAGCTTCGACTTCGTCACGAACATCGCCGTGGAGCTCCCCCTCCAGGCCATCGCCGAACTCATCGGTGTCCCGCAGGAGGACCGGTCCAAGATCTTCGACTGGTCCAACAAGATGGCCGCGTACGACGACCCCGAGTACGCCATCACGGAGGAGGTCGGCACGGAGGCGGCGATGGAGATCGTCTCGTACGCGATGAACCTCGCGGCGGCGCGCAAGGAGTGCCCGGCCGAGGACATCGTCAGCCGGCTCGTCGCCGCGGAGGGCGAAGGCAACCTGTCCTCCGACGAGTTCGGCTTCTTCGTCATCCTGCTCGCGGTGGCCGGGAACGAGACCACGCGCAACGCGATCAGCCACGGGATGCACGCCTTCCTGACCCACCCGGAGCAGTGGGAGCTCTACAAGCGGCTGCGCCCCTACACGACGGCGGAGGAGATCGTGCGCTGGGCGACACCCGTGGTCTCCTTCCAGCGCACCGCGACCCAGGACGTCGTCCTGGGCGGCGCCCGCATCAAGAAGGGCGACCGCGTCGGCCTCTTCTACTCCTCCGCCAACAACGACCCCGCGGTCTTCGACCACCCGGAACGCTTCGACATCACCCGCGACCCCAACCCCCACCTGGGCTTCGGCGGCGGCGGTCCGCACTTCTGCCTGGGCAAGTCCCTGGCCGTCATGGAGATCAACCTGATCTTCGACGCGATAGCCGACACCCTCCCGGACCTCCGCCTGGCCGGCGACCCGCGCCGGCTGCGCTCGGCGTGGCTGAACGGCATAAAGGAACTCCAGGTCACGACCGGCGCCGCCGACCCGCACGACTGTGACGGCGGCCCGCCCGGTTAGGTATGCCCGACCGGGTCCGCCCAGCGGTCCGGCGCCGACCTCGGCCGCCTCTTGAACAGGTTCGAAACTGGTGTCGTGCGAGTGATCCCGCCTGCTACTGTCGCCCTGCTCGCGCAGGGACGAGCGGCGACTCCGTGAACGCCCCCTCTGCGCCGAGCGCCCTGGGGAGGGACTTCTTTCGTGATTCGTCCGCTGAACAAGCGGGCCGGGCGCCGTCGGCGCGCGCTCGGCCGTACCGCTCTCACCGTCGCACTCGCCGTCACCGCCGGAGTCGGCGCCACCTCGGGGACGGCCGTCGCCGAGGTACCCGGCGCATCCGCCGATCCCGTCGTCATCAGCCCGGGAGCACGCTTCGTGCCCCGCGCCACCATCGTCCTGAACGCCGGCGAGACCGGCTTCCTCGCCGCCCAGGAGGGCGACGACCGTTTGCGCTGGATCGACTACGCCACCGGCGCGGCCACCGTCCTCGAGCACCGGCTGCCCAAGCCACTCGCCTACGACGTGGACGACTTCCGTTTCGCCGAGTACCCGGGCGAATTCGGCCACGGCTCCGACACCGTGGCCCTCCACGGGCAGTCCCCGGCACCGCACGTGACGCTCCAGCAGCGGGCCGGCGGCGGACCGTCGGTCACGATCCCGATCCCGCAGGGCCAGTCGTACGTCGCGACCTACGGCGACACCGTCATCACCCGGACCGGTGCGGAGAACGCCGAGACGAGCCTGCACCTGCTGCGCGTGGAGAACGGCGAGGTGCGGGACCAGAAACTGGAGGGTCTGCCGGAGGGGTGGAACCTCACCATCAGCGAAGGCGACACCCGGTCCGTCGCCGTCCGCGCGATCAAGTGGGAGGACACCACGATGTCCCAGGGGTGGTGGGTCGTCGACCTCGCCACCGGGAACGTGAAGACGCTCTCCACGCATGGAGAGAGCGTCTCCTTCGACCGCGACACCGTCTTCCACCTCGGCGCCCCGGAGCCCTACGCCGCCCAGGTGTACCGCCGGGACGACCTGGACGCGGAGCCGGCCACCCTCGACCTGCGGAACATCTCCTACGACGACACCGTCCGGCCCTTCGCCGGCGGCCTCGTCACCGTGTCCCGGCCGAACCCGGGCGACAACGAGTACCGGGGCAGCGAGCTGTCCCTGCGCGACCTCGACGGGAGCCGCCTGACGTCCCTGCTGGCCGTCGCCTCCACCTCCCTGCACCGCACGCCCGACGGCTCGCTCCTGGTGGCCGGCGCGGAGAAGAACACCGCCTACGGCGCGCTCGACTGGGGGTACCACCTCTTCACGCCCGCCGCGGACGGCACCGTCACCCGCAAGCGCGTCGCGGACATCGAGGACCGGGAGGCCGACCCGGCCGGCATCTCGCTGGGCAGCGGCATTCTCACCACGGCCGACGACTCGAAGCTCTTCATGCCGCACACCTACGTCGGCGGCTACCGGAGCACCTGGCTGAAGACCTCCGGCCGCCCCGAGGAGCTGAACTCGACCGTCGACGGCCTCGTGGCGGGCCGCGACAGCGACTGCGGCGACGCGGAGAACGGCTACTGCGTGACCATGTTCGCGAGCGGTGACGGACACCACGGCCGCAAGGCCGGAACCGAGCAGGACGTCACCATGCTCTACGGGAACGGCAACGCCGCCTGGGGGCCGCGGGTGACCTCCGGGCTCGGCAGTCCGGAAGTCGTCGACCTTTCGGGCCGGTTCGGCGTGGTGGACCAGGCATGGGGCGGCCAGCAGGCGGTCCTGCACTTCCGGGACGGCGACACCGGCCGCGTGCTCCAGAAGCGGGAGCCGGTCGCGGCCTCCGTCTGGGGCAACACCCTGTGGAGCGCCGACGGCGGCTGGGACGACACCGGCCAGGGCGTCCCGACCACGGTGGCGGCGAAGAACCTGTCGACGGGTGCCGCCGGTGAGACCTTCGACGCGGGGTGCGTCCCCCGCGAGCTCCAGGCCGTGGGGCGCTGGGTGTACTGGCAGTGCGACGACTCCTGGCCCAACTACAGGGGCGGCGGTGTCCACGACCGGCAGGAGAAGCGCTCCCTGCGGCTCGGGGCCGACGAGACGCTGCTCGGCGACGGCTACCTGGTCCGCCGCTCGGACACGGCCGGCCTCACCCTCGTCGACCTGCAAGGCGGACTCCCGGCCGGCGGCACGGCGGCGGACCTGCCCCAGCGGGTGATCGTCACCGCGGCGGAACTGGGCGACCGGACCGGACGCCGGTCCGGGTGGACGGTGGACCGCTTCGGCGGCCACGTCGCCTACACGGGCGAGGACCGGCGGGTGCGGATCGTCCCGTCGGGCGTTCCCGCCTCCCGGATCGCCGTCATCGACGCCGACATCCCGGCCGCCGACATCGCGGCCGGGGCCTGGAAGCCGCGGTGGTGGCTGTCGAAGCCGGGTGCCTCCTGGTCGCTGGTGCTGAAGCACAAGGCCACCGGGAAGGTCGTGCGGACCTTGACCGGGGGCGAGGCCCGTGGTCTCGTCGCGCCGTCGTGGGACTGGAAGGACGCGAGCGGGAAGCTCGTGGTCAACGGCGCCCACACCTGGAGCCTGGCCGTCAAGCCGGCCGACGGACAGGGGGCCGACCTCGCGGCGTCCGGGACCGTGGCCGTGAGCGGTGCTGCCCCGGTGTGGCGGGACATGACCGGCGACGACGGATTCGGTGACCTGCTGGTGACGGACTCCGCCGGGGCCGTATCGCTGTACCGGGGAACGGGTACGGGCGGGCTGTCCTCCCGTGTCGCCGGATCCGGCGACACGTTCCCCGCCAACTCCGTACTCGTACCCTTCGGGGACGTGAACGGCGACCGGTGCGGGGACGTACTCGTGCGGGTCGGCGACCAGCTGCGGGCCTATCGGCCCGGGTGCGGAAAGATCGTCACCGCTTCGTCGCCCTACACGCTGATCGGGTCCGGCTGGGGGCAGTACGACCAGCTGACGTCGTCCGGCGATGTCAACGGGGACGGGTTCGTGGACCTGGTCGCCCGTCAGGCATCCACCGGTGACATGTACTTCTACGCCGGTACGGCCGATCACCGGCTGAAGTCACGGGTGCGGATCGGGACCAACTGGAAGCTGTACAAGCGGATCGTCGGGGCGGGGGACCTGAACGGGGACGGGCGTGGCGACCTGCTCGGGGCGGACTCCGCCGGTGTGCTGTGGCGCTACTACGGGACCTCCACCGGCGGAGTGACGCCGCGGGTGCGGGTCGGCGGCGGGTGGAACGTCTATTCGGCTCTCGTCGGGACCGGTGACCTGTCCGGCGACGGACGCGCCGATCTGCTGGCTCGGGACACGAATGGGAAGCTGTGGCGGTACGCCTCCACGGGTGCCGGTACGTACGGCGGCCGGGTGTTGATCGGCACCGGTGGCTGGAACGGATTCAAGGGCCTGTTCTGACGCCGAACTGAGAGGAGTGTGCCGTCGGCGCGGTCCCTGCGTAGACGGCGCACTCCGTTCAGGGGGCCGGCCCCTGCGCCCAGCGGCCGTGCGGCGCCATCATGTCGATGCGAACGCGTACGTCCGCGGGCTCTACCCCTTCGGAGCCAGCGTGGCCACCGCGTACGTCGCGGCCTCGGCGATGAGGGTCTGGTCGTAGGCGGCGTCCTCGGTGGCCTTGCTGGACATGATCGAGATGACGAGCGGCGCGGACTTCGGGGGCCATACGACGGCGATGTCGTTGAGCGTGCCGTAGGAGCCCGTCCCGGTCTTGTCGGCCACGGTCCAGCCCTTCGGCACACCCGCCCGGACCCGCGCGGCGCCGGCGCCGGTGGCATTGCGCTCCAGCAGGTCACGGAGGAAGGCGCGTTTCGCCGGCGGCAGGGCGTCACCCAGCACGATCTTCCGGTAGTCGGAGCCGAACGCCCGGGGGGACGTGGTGTCGCGGGGATCGCCCGGCGTGGCCTCCGTGATCAGCGGCTCGATCCGGTCCATGCGGGTGACCGTGTCGCCCAGGCCGCGTGCGTACGCGGTCAGCTCGGCCGGGCCGCCGAGGTCACGGAGCAGCAGGTTGCCCGCGGTGCCGTCGCTGTAGCGGACCGCCGCGTCGCAGAGCTGCCGGATCGTCATACCGGTGGAGACGTGGCGCGGCGTGACGGCCGCGTTCTCCAGGAGGTCCGCCTCGGTGTACCTGACGAGCGTGTCCAGGTGCGACAGCGGGTTCCGGTCCAGCACGGCGGCTGCCGCGAGGCCCTTGAACGTGGAGCAGAACGCGAACCGTTCGTCGGCCCGGTGGGCGATGACCTCGCCGGTGCCGGTGGCGAGGGCGTACACGCCCAGGCGTGCGTCGTACGTGCGCTCCAACTCTGCCAGCCGTTCGTGGCGTTCCGCAGGCGACGGAGAGGCGGGAGCGGAGGAGGTGGCCGCGGACGGATCAGCGGGCACCGGCTTGCTCTTGGCGCATCCGGCCAGCGGTAACAGCGCCGCCGCTCCGAGCAGGGCGCGGCGCGTGACGGCCGGTCCCGATGACGTCATGACGCCCGGAGTTCCCCCCTGGCCGCCGCCGCGACGAACGCGGCGAACGCGCCCCGTGAGACGTGGAGCGCGGGGCGGTGGATGTCCTTGGAGTCACGCACGGCGACACCGTGGGAGACGTCGGCGCACTCGACGCACTCGCCGCCCTTGTCGTCGCTGTAACTCGACCTCTGCCAGGCGGCGCTGCCGAGGGGCGCGCACTCGACGCATGAGCCGCCCTGGTCGCCGCTGTAGGTGGACTTACGCCACTCCGTCGTGCTCCCCATGGTGCTCCTCCATGATGTCCCGGATCAGCTGCGCCGATTCCTTGATGGAGAGGGCAGCGGCCTGTAGGTGATCGTAACGGAGCGAACAGTCCCTGACCGTGTCCGGGTTGGCGGTGGGATGGCCCGCCCCGTAGCCCTCCGTATAAAGGATGGACGGATCACTCGTGAAGCGGAACAGATCGAATGAGCCTTGCAATCCGGCGTGGACACCGGCCTTGAACGGCAGCACCTGGATGTTCACTCGGGGGTCGTCCGCGTAGCACAACAGGTGTCGCAGTTGAGTTCGCATCACATCCGGGCCGCCGATCTCCTGTCGTAGCGCGGCCTCGCTCAGGATTGCCCATAGAACAGGCGGCACCTGCTTCTCAAGAATGCTCTGACGTGCAAGACGAACCGTCGTGCGGTCGTCCAGGTTGGCCACATCCATCGCCCCCAGTACCGCACGGGCATAGCCCCGCGTCTGCAACAGTCCATGCACCAAGTGCGTGTGAAAGGCGCAGATCTCCGTCGCCCGCGCCTCCAGCTCCGCGACCTGCTGGAACCAGGCCGGAAGTTGACTGCGCAGCACGAGACCCAGCAGCCGCGACAACAGCCCGCCCGTGCCCAGCGCCGCGTCCACGCGTTCGCTGAACTCCGCCGTGGGCAGCTTCCGCGCCGTCTCGACCTGCCCCACCAGCGAGCCCGTGTAGCTCACGATCGCGCCGAGCTGCTTCTGCGTCAGGCCCGCCGTCTCGCGGTGTCTGCGCAGCTCGTAGCCGTAGTAGTCGAGCGGCGACGCGCCCGGGTCGAGGGCATTGATGTGGCGGACGTCGGACATGGCGTGGCCCCCTCGCTCAACTGCCGCAACGGCACAGCACGTTGCGTACGTTCGGTAGCCGAGCGTAGTCACCGCAGGCCACGCTCGTGCCGTGAACGAAGAGATTCCCCAGTACGGTATGCGCTTCACCGCAGGCGCCCACTCCGCCCGGCACATCCGGCGGATCGTCCGCTGTTATCTGATCCTCTGGAAGCTGCGGGAGCTGACCGAGTCCGTCGAGCTGGCGGTGACCGAGCTGTTGGCCAACGTCGTGCGCCATGTGCCCGGCGGGCGGTGCGGGTTGCTGATCCTGCGGCATCCGCAGGGCGTCCGGGTGGAAGTGTCGGACGGCTGCGGGCAGTTGCCCGTGCCGCAGCAGGCCGGGCCGGAGGACGAGTCCGGGCGGGGCCTCGCGCTGCTGGAGGCCGTCGTCGACACCTGGGGTGTGGACAGCCGGGGCGGAACCGGCAAGACGGTCTGGTTCGAGGTCGCCCAAGTGGCGGAACGCGCCGACCTGGCGGACGATGGCTGAACGCGGCGATCCACACCCCGGGGGGTACGGGTCGAGGCCCGTACCCCCCGGGGTTCACGCGCGTGCGGCGGCGGTCTCCTTCTCGTCCGCGTCGTCGGACGACCTCGCCGACGGCACGGACTTCGCCGGCACCAGCAGCTTTCTGCGGCCCGCCAGTACGTACGTCAGTCCGAAGCCCGCTCCGACCACCGCCGCGCCGCCCGCGGCGTCGAGGACCCAGTGGTTGGCGGTGGCCACGATCGCGCAGACCGTGAACAGCGGGTGCAGCAGCCCCAGCAGTTTCATCCACAGCCTGGGAGCGAGTACCAGCACGACCAGTCCGCACCACAGCGACCAGCCGAAGTGCAGGGACGGCATCGCCGCGTACTGGTTGGTGACGGCGGTCATCGCACCGTAGTCCGGGTTGGCGAGGTCCTGCGGGCCGTGGACGGTGTCGATGAAACCCATGCCGGGCATCAGCCGGGGCGGGGCCAGCGGGTAGAGCCAGAACCCGAGGAGTGCGAGCACCGTCGCGAAGGCGAGCGAGGCGCGGGCCCAGCGGTAGTCGGAGGGCCGGCGGACGTAGAGGACGCCGAGGATCGCGAGCGGGACCACGAAGTGGAACGACGTGTAATAGAAGTTGAAGAAGGCTTCGAGCCATTCGGTCCGCACCACCGCCTGGTTGACCCAATGCTCGATGTCGATGCCGAGCGCGCCCTCCGCCACGTGGATCTGCCGGGCGTGTTCCTCCGCCGCGCCGACACTGCCGGTCGCGGCGGCCCGGATGTGCGAGTAGACCGAGTAGCCGACGCGGATGACGAGCAGTTCGAGCAGCAGGTTCGGGCGGCTGAGGACGCGCCGCCAGAACGGCAACAGCGGTACGCGGGCCCAGCGGGCCGGGGCGGCTGCCGCGTACTCGGTGGGGACGGGGCGGCGGAAGTACGGCGAGTCGAGCCTCAGGAACGGCACGGCGCACGCCGCGGCCAACGCCGCGACGAGGAGCGCGTTCTCCCGTACCGGGTGGAGCACCGTGAGGTTCGGCAGCAGCATGTTGCCCGGCAGCGTGACCGCGAGGACGACGAGCACGGGCCACAGCATTCGGTCGGAGGCCCGCCGGCCGACGCGGCCGACGACGGCGAGCAGCACCCACAGGACCTGGTGCTGCCAGGCGGTCGGTGAGACAGCGACGGCGACGCAGCCGGTGAGGGCGACGGCGAGCAGCAACTGGCCGTCGTGCGCGTAGCGGACGGCACGCCGCAGCCCGAAGAGGACGACGGCCGCCGCGAGGAGCAGGTACACGGCGATCTCGAGCGGGCCCTCGAGGCCGAAGCGGAGCAGAGCGCCGTGTAGGGACTGGTTGGCGAGGCTGTCAGGACTCTCACCGAGACCGGCGCCCGCGACGTGGTGCACCCAGTACGCCCACGAGTCGCCGGGCATCGCCGCCCAGGCGAGGGCGGTCAGGGCGGCGAAGGTGCCGGTGGAGGCCGCCGCGGCCCGGCGGCGGCCGGTGAACCACAGCAGGGGTGCGAAGAGCAGGACGGTCGGCTGGAGGGCGGCGCCGACGCCGATGAGCAGGCCCGCCGGTCTCTCGCCGCGCGCCACGAGGCAGCCGAGGAGGACGAGCAGCACCGGGATGATGCTGGTCTGGCCGAGGTGGAAGCTGTTGCGAACCGGGAGCGACAGCATCAGCAGGCTGATGGCGACCGGCGCGGCCAGCAGCGTGCTGCGGCGGGAGACGGGGATCGGCAGGGCGCGCGCCGCGACCAGGCCGAGGAGCACCACGAGCAGCAGCGTGCCGAACGTCCAGGCGACGCCGAGACTCTGCTCCGCCGATCTGGCGAGCGGCTTGAGCACCAGCCCGGCGAACGGGGTACCGGTGAACCGGCCCTCGTCGTAGAGGGAGCCGGGGACGTGCAGTACGCCGTTCTCGCCGATCCACGTCCCCAGGTCGGTGAGCCGCTCACCGGGCGGGCTGGTCAGGACGGCCGCCGTCTGCCGTACGGCGAGCACGGCCGCGAAGAGCCACAACGCTGCCCTGGCCGCTCCGATCCTCGAATCCGCCGTCGCACTCCCGGGCACGCTGCGTTCCGCGTTCGCCACGTCGCGCCGAGCCTCCCACCGTTTCTGTCGTTCTGGTGTGTGCTGTTCTGGTGTCCACGGAGCGTCCGTAGAGCGTGGCACTGCCCCGTGAAGAAGACCTACGCAACCGCCTGTTCGCCTGACTGTCACCCCGTTATGGCCGAATTCCTCTCGGCCACCGACCGCCGGATCGCCGCCGGACCACCGACCACCCGACGTCGGCCTCAGGAACGGCACCGGGCGTCGCCGGATCGTTGCGGAACAGAGTCGTCCGGGGCGGAACCGATGATGTTCATGGTGCCGTCACAGACGGTATGCGGGGGAACATACAAGAATTCGGGGTACGCGCGCGCCTGCTGACGGTGCTGCTGGCGGTACTCGTGCTGCAACTCGGATCGCTGATCAGCCCGGCCTACGCCTGTGGCTGCGGGGCGATGGTGGTGGACCGGAACGCGGAGTTCTCCGTCGCCCGGGAGTCGTCGGTGATCGACTGGGACGGCCGCACGGAACAGATCGTCATGCGCTTCACGGTCGACTCGGACGCGCCGGAAGCGGCGTGGATCATGCCCGTGCCGAGCCGGGCGGACGTCGAACTCGCGGACAGCGCCCTCTTCGACGAACTGGTCCGGATCGCGGCGCCCGTGCACCGTACGCGCCACTACTTCTGGCCACGGAGCGGCGACTGGCCCTTCGACGACACGGACGGCGCGGGCGCGGGCGCACCGATGCCGGGCGACGCCGCCCCCGGGGTCGGCGTCGTCGGCCGCGAACGGCTCGGCGACTTCGACGTGGCGCGGCTGACCGCGACCGACCCGGACGCCCTCGGCGACTGGCTCGCCGACAACGGCTTCGAACTGCCCAAGGGCCTCGACGAGGACCTGGAACCGTACGTCGACGCGGGCTGGGAGTACGTGGCCGTACGGCTGGCACCGAGCACCGAGGGCACGACGCTCGACGGCACGCTCGACCCGCTGCGGCTGAGCTTCGCCAGCGAGAAGCTCGTCTATCCGATGCGACTGTCCCGGCGCGCGACGACGGCCCAGTCGCTCGGCCTGTTCGTACTCGCGCCGCACCGCATGGAACCGCGCGACACCATCGGCGGCTCCGAACCCGAGGTGACGTACGCGGGGAAGGTCGAGCCGCGCGGCGCGGTGGGCCACCTCACCGGCGGGAAGGAACGCTTCCTCACCGCACTCGACCAGCACTTTCCCGAGCCCGGCCGGATCAACGGCGACCACGAACTGGTGCCCACCGCGCACGACACACCCTTTCGGCGGGTGAACTGGGACGACGAACTGCTGACGGTCGCCGGCGTGCCGGTGTGGTTGCTGACCGTCGGCGGCGGGGCCGCCGTCGTGGCCGTGGCTGCCCTGTCGCTGCTGCGCGTACGGGCGAGCCGCCGCACGCCGACGCCCGGAACGGCCTCGTGAAAGTAGGTTGAACCGTATGACTCAGGATCAATGGCAGGCCGTGGACGGCTACATCAGTGATCTCCTCGTGACGGAGGACGAGGCCCTCACCGAGGCCCTCGCGGCGAGCGGGGCGGCGGGGCTCCCCGCGATCAACGTCGCCCCGAATCAGGGAAAGCTGCTCCATCTGCTGGCGCTGACGCAGGGCGCGCGCACGGCGCTGGAGATCGGCACGCTGGGCGGCTACAGCACGATCTGGCTGGCGCGGGCGCTGCCGGAGGACGGCAGGCTGATCTCCCTCGAGTACGACCCGGCCCACGCGGAGGTGGCCCGCGCGAACATCGCCCGCGCGGGCCTGGCGAAGATCGCCGAGGTCCGCACCGGCGCGGCCCTCGACACCCTGCCGCGCATCGCGGCGGAACCGGGCGCGGGCCCGTTCGACCTGGTCTTCATCGACGCGGACAAGCGCAACAACGCCCGTTACGTGGAGTGGGCACTGCGCCTGACCCAGCCGGGCAGCCTGATCATCGTGGACAACGTGGTGCGCGGCGGGGGCGTCGTCGACACGACGAGCGAGGACCCGTCGATCCTCGGCACACGCGAGATGTTCGAACTTGTCGCCCGCGAGCCGAGGCTGGACGCGACGGCGCTCCAGACGGTGGGCGCGAAGGGGTACGACGGGCTGCTGGTGGCGCGGGTGATCGCGTGACGGTGGGGGGCCGCTGCGCGTGACGACGCGGGTCCGCTGCGCGGGGCTGGTTTCGCGGAGCGAAATCCAGCCCGCCCGGCGATTGAGGGCCCCGCCGAAGGCGGTACGGGTCCGGGCGGAGCCCGTTTTCGGGAAGGGGCGGGTAGGGGAACAGCCCCGCGCAGCGGCCTCCGCACCGCGGTCACGCCCGCCCACGCCGGAACTCCAGCCTCGTCGGCGGCTGGGGCCTCCACAGGACGGAGGCAGCTCGAGCCCGCCGGCGTTTGAGGCGCGAGGGCCCGGGGGCGGAGCCCCCGACTACACCGCGCGGAGCGCGGTAAGGGGCCCGGGGCTGCCCCGATTCGGGAAGGGGCGGGGTGGGGGAAAGCGCCCCGTACGGCAGGATGGCCGCATGAGCATCGTGAAGATCAACGTCCTCACCGTCCCCGACGAGCAGCGCGACGTCCTCGAGAAGCGGTTCGCCTCCCGCGCCGGCGCCGTCGAGAGTTCGGACGGGTTCGAGTGGTTCGAGCTGCTGCGGCCCGTCGAGGGGACGGACCAGTACCTGGTCTACACCCGGTGGCGTGACGAGGCCTCGTTCCAGGCCTGGATGGAGGGGCCGATGAAGGCCGCCCACCAAGGCGGCGGCGCACAAGGCGGTGGCGGCGAGCGTCCCAAGCCCGCCGCCACCGGGTCCACCGTATGGTCGTTCGAGGTCGTGCAGCAGGCCGCGCCCAAGGCGCAGTCCTGACCGACGCCGCGCCGCGCTAGATCCGCAGCAGCCGTTCCGTCACCTCGCGGTACGCCTGGAGCGCGCGGCGCAGTTGCTCCGTGTCGTCGCCGCCGGCGTCGGCGGAGTGCCGCAGCGTCCGCCGGTGCTCCGCCAGGCACGCGGTGATCCGGTCGCCGGTGTCCTCGAGGACGTCGGCCGCCTCCTCGACCGCGCGGCGCGGGGAGTCGACGAAGCCGGTGAGCGCGTGGTGCAGGCGGTGTTCCAGCCGCTCGGATTCGTCCTGGGGCAGGAGCCGGGCCGCTTGCGGCTCCGCGTCACCTGCCCCAGGAGCGGTGAGCGGGGTGGTGCCACCGGTCGTGGCGCCGCCGGTCGTGGCACCGCCGGGGTCGAGGACCGGTTTCAGCGGCTCGTCCACCGGCCCCGGCCGGGACCCGTGCGCGGCGCCGCGTTCGGGTCGCAGGCCGGTGGCGCGTATGTCGTCCTTGCCGTCCCGCCCGACCGGCGCGGCGGGGACTTCGAGGTCTCCCGCGTCGCCGGGGTAA
Source organism: Streptomyces sp. Tu 2975 (assembly GCF_009832925.1). Lineage (GTDB taxonomy): Bacteria > Actinomycetota > Actinomycetes > Streptomycetales > Streptomycetaceae > Streptomyces. Next base: position 5,608,231 of record NZ_CP047140.1, on the reverse strand, counting down.
GCGGGCGGGACGGCAGTCCTGGAGGATTCGTGCGGGTTCGGGTGCGGCATCACACGCCACTTCCCTTCGGGCGCAGCATGTGGCTGCGGCCACGGCCGTGGGACCGGTCGGGGGCGCCGGGCCGGTGGCGGCCGTGGTCCACGGCCCGGTCGGCGACGAGGTCGTCGAAGAGTTCACGCGCGTCGACCATCGCCTCGCGCAGTTGTTCCGTACTCGCTTCCGAGCCGCCGCGGGCGGCGCGGTGCAGCCTGCGGTAGCCCTCGACGTGGCGCGGGTGGTGGACGGAGAGCGCGGCGAGCTGCTCCTCGTAGCGACCGGCGGCCGGGAAGCCGCGCTCGCCCGCGATGCGGCCCAGCAGCTGGTCGGCGTCGGCGACGGCACCACGCGGGTCGTCGACGAACCGTTCCTGCACGGCGGCCCATGCGGTGTCGTACTGCTCTCGAACGCCGGGCGCGAGGGGCTGCGGACTGAGATCTCCGTAGCGCTGGACGCGGTCGTGCAGATCGCGGTCGGCCGCCTTGGTGTCGCCGTCGTGGCGGGCGACGACCCGCTCGTACTCGGGGCCGAACCGCCGACGCAGTGCCCGCCGTCCGCCGGCGTGTCCGCCGCGGCGTGCGTAGAGGGAGCCGGCGATGATCAGAAGGACCACGATCACCGCGGCGACGATCAGAACTGTGGTCAGGGTCGACATGACTCACCTTCCGGGTGGGGACCCGTGGGCGGACGCTCGCTGTTCGCGAGCTTTCATAGCTGCGAGTAACCGGGAAATGATTGGCCAAACAACCGCCGCACGGGTTACGACGGGTCCATGACCCTGTGGACACTGGCCCCGGAGCCGTTCGACTCCCCCGACGCGACCGCGCTGCGGCGCGCGTACTACCACGATGTGGCGAGCCGCTACTGGGGCCGGCCCGCGACCGTGGGGGAGGTCGACGAAGGGCTCACCGGCGACGGCGTCGAGCTGTTGACGCCGCCGACGGGCCAGTTCCTCGTGGGCCGGTACGGAGGCGAGGCGGCGGCCTGCGGCGGGGTGCTGATGCTGGACGAGGAGCGCGCGGAGCTCACCCGGGTCTTCCTGCGTCACGACGTCCGCGGCCGCAAGGGCGCCTCGCTGCTGATGGAGGCGCTGGAGCACGAGGCCCGCACCCTCGGCGCGCGGCGGATGGTCCTCAACACCCGCCTCGACCTGGTGGAGGCCCGCGCGCTGTACACGCGGCACGGCTACGCGGAGATACCGGCGTACTGCAGCGGCCCGTACATGGACATCTGGTACGGCAAGGACCTCTGACCGGAGCGCGACGAGGCACACCGGCGGGGCGGACGCGCCCGGCGGGACGGCACAGCCGGGACGTCAGACGGGGTGGCCCCGCCGGTACTCGTGGTCGCGGTGCTGTTCCGGACTGTGCGGCCGCTCGGCGTCCGAGCCGCACAGCTCCGCGTTCAGGTCGTGCACCAGCTGGACGAGGTCGGTCGGCCGTTCGGGTCCCCACCAGTCGCCGAGCAACTCGGCGAGCGACTCCTCGCGCGCCTGCGCCAGCCGCACGGCGGCCTCCACGCCGCTGTCCGTGAGCATCAGGTCGAGGCCCTCACGGCGGGCGAGGCCGCGTCCCTCCACCTCACGGGTCGCCTCCGTGATCGCGCGCAGCGGGACGGGCGTCGTCTCGGCGAGCCGGGCCGGTTCGACGACGCCGTGGCGCTTCATGCGCAGCAGCAGCCAGCTGGAGGCGGGCAGCAGGTCGTAGCCGGCCCGCGCGGTGATCTTCTCGTAGATGTGCCGTCTGCCCTCGCGGGAGCCGAGCACCGACAGGGCCCGTGCGACCTCGTCGTGCGAGGAGCGCTCGACGGGGTTGGAGGCCAACGTCTCGCTGTGGTCCGGCGCGGTCACCGAGACGCGGAGCTTGTCCTCCTTCAGGAACCAGGCGACGAGGAAGGCGAGCGCGACGACGGGCAGGGCGTAGAGGAAGACGTCCGTGATGGCCGTGGAGTACGCGTTGAGCACCGACGGGCGCAGGGCCGACGGGAGTTCCGCGATCGAGCGCGGGTCGGCGGCGAGCTCGGCGGCCCCGGCCCCGGGCGGCACGTCCTGCCCGGCGAGGGCGTCGGTGAGCTTGTGCTCCAGCCGGTTGGTGAAGATCGTGCCGAAGATCGCGACGCCGAAGGAGGCGCCGATGGAGCGGAAGAACGTCGCACCGGAGGTCGCGACGCCGAGGTCCTCGTAGCCGACGGCGTTCTGGACGACGAGGACGAGGACCTGCATGACGAGACCGAGTCCGGCTCCGAAGACGAAGAAGAACAGGCTCATCTGCCAGGTGGAGCTGTTCTCCGTGAGCTGGTGGAGGAGCAGAAGGCCCAGCGCCGTCACGGCGGTGCCGATGATCGGGAAGACCTTCCAGCGGCCGGTGCGGCTGACGATCTGCCCCGACGCCGTGGACGTGATCAGCAGGCCGAGCACCATCGGCAGCATGTGGACACCGGACAGGGTCGGCGAGATGCCCTGGACGACCTGGAGGAACGTCGGCAGGTACGTCATCGCCCCGAACATCGCGAAACCGATGACGAAGCTGATGATTGCGACGAGGGTGAAGGTCCGGATCCGGAACAGCTTCAGCGGCAGAACGGGTTCCGCGGCCTTGCGTTCGACGGCGACGAACGCGACGAGGAGCACGGCCCCGAGAACGGCGAGGGCGATGATCTGCGTCGAGCCCCACGCCCAGGTCGTGCCGCCGAGGGAGGCGACGAGGACGAGGCAGGTGGCGACGGAGGCGATGAGGAGCGTGCCCAGGTAGTCGATGGTGTGCCGGGTCCGGCGGACCGGGATGTGCAGCACGGCCGCGATGACGAGCAGCGCGACGACGCCGACGGGCAGGTTGATGTAGAACACCCAGCGCCAGCTGAGGTGTTCGGTGAAGAAGCCGCCGAGCAGCGGTCCGAGGACGCTCGTCGCGCCGAAGACGGCGCCGAAGAGGCCCTGGTACTTGCCTCGTTCACGCGGTGACACGAGGTCGCCGACGATCGCCATCGACAGCACCATCAGCCCGCCGCCGCCGAGTCCCTGGACCGCGCGGAAGGCGATGAGCTGCGGCATGTTCTGGGAGATGCCGCAGAGGGCGGAGCCGATGAGGAAGATGACGATGGCCGTCTGGAAGAGCTTCTTGCGCCCGTACTGGTCACCGAGCTTGCCCCACAGGGGAGTCGCGGCGGTGGCGGCCAGCATGTAGGCGGTGACCACCCAGGAGAGGTGGTCCATGCCGCCCAGCTCACTGACGATGGTCGGCAGTGCGGTGGCGACGATCGTCTGGTCGAGGGCGGCCAGGAGCATGCCCAGCAGGAGCGCGCCGATGGCGACGAGAACGGTCCGCCGGTCGTGCCCCTCGCCGGGGCGGACCCCACCTGGGCGGTGCTCATCTCCTGAGCCATGCCGATCTCCTCGGTTCCGTGGCGCTGTTCCATCCCATCGTGGTGTGTCTGTCCGGTTATGGCCTCCCGAGAGGGGCGGTGTGGCCGGTGGGGCGTTGGGTGTCGCGCGGGACGGTTGCATAATCGGCGGCATTCAAAGGGGAGGGGAACCGGCAATGACCGGAAACAGATGTCCGGAGTGCGACAGACCGCGGAACCCGGACGGCAGCGCCGGGCCCGGCTGTGACTGCGCCGAGCGGGCGGGGGCCGCTCTGCGTGCGGAACGGGAGGCGGACACCGCGGCGGCGGAGGACTTCGATCCGCTGCGGATCAGGCCGTACGTGACGCTGGAGGGCCTTGGCACGCCGCACCGCGCCCCGTCCGGCCCGCCCGATCCGGACACCGTCGTTCGTCCGGCCCCGGCCGGGCACGGGGGCCACGTGCCCGGCGCGGCGGGCGCGCGAGGGGACGTCACGCCCGAGGGCTTCGCCCGGGGCGGGGAGGCCCACGCGTCGCCCACGCACGACGGTTCGACGCCGGGCGCGAAGAGCTACACGCCGCCCGTGCGCGAGGGTTTCGCCCCCGGCGCGGCCGCCGCCGGGCAAGGGGCGGCGGGGCTGCCGCGGCCCATGCAGGAACCTTCCGCCTCGGCACCTGCCGACGCAGGCGGCCAGGAGTACGGCCCGGGCCAGGTGGAGCCGGACGGAACGGCGCCCGGCCATGGGCCTGCTGCGCACGACGGCGCCGCCGCGTACGGCGGGGCGCTGCCGCCGGAGGAGATCACGCCGGACCGGGCCGGCGGCCCACGCCATGGGGGTGACGACACCGTCGTCCTGGCGCCCGTCGGCGGCGGCACGGCCGGGAGCAGTCATGGTCACGGGGGTGACGGGCCGCGGCGGAACAGGCGGGTGTTCGCCGGGCTCGCCATGGGCGTGGCGGCCGTCGCCGTGGCGGGGACGGCCGCGTTCGCCGGAGGACTGTTCGCCGGCGGCGAGGAACAGGACCGTGCGCTGCCGCCGGACACCCGCAGCAGTGCCCCGACCGCCGGCGTGGTGTCGGAAGCGCCTTCGGAGTCCGCCTCCGCGAGCGCGTCGGCCTCCGCCTCGCCCTCCCCGTCGGCCTCGGCATCACCGTCCGCTTCGGCGTCCGCGTCACCGTCGCCGTCGAGGTCCGCGCCCCGCACGAGCCCGAGCACGGGCGACCGGCCGGCCGACCCCTCCGCCCCGGCGTCGACGGCCAAGGAGACGGGCACGGTGTCGGAGGCACCGTCCGACAAGCCGGCCGGCGGGACGCTGCGCCGCGGCGACAGCGGTGCGGCGGTGGCCGACCTCCAGAAGCGGCTGAGGCAGCTGTGGCTGTATCCGTACGACGACGCGGACGGCCGCTTCGACGATGACGTGGAGCAGGCCGTGAAGATCTACCAGTGGGACCGCGGCATCCAGGGTGATCCGCTGGGCGTCTACGGCCCGCACACCCGTCGCGCGCTGGAGGCCGAGACACGGTCGTCCTGAAACGGATTGGCGTTTACCCCGCCCCGTTTTGTATCGTGAAGGAACAAAGTGGCTTCGCCCGTATTCCCTGACCGGCGGGCGAGGCCGCTTGCTTTCCTTCCGCCGCGCTCTGGAGTCCGCATGACGACCACCCTGACCGCTCGCGCCCTCCTGCTCGACATGGACGGCACCATCGTCAACTCGGACGCGGTGGTGGAGCGCGTCTGGCGGGCCTGGGCGATCGAGCACGGGCTGGACGCCGAGGAGGCGCTCAAGACCGTCCACGGCCGCCAGGGCTACGCGACGATGGCGGTCCTGCTGCCCGACCGCCCCATGGAGCAGAACCACGCCGACAACCGCGTGCTGCTCGCCCAGGAGACCGCCGACACCGACGGCGTCGTCCCGGTCGCCGGCGCCCCCGCCTTCATGGCCGCCGTCGCCGCCCTGCCGCACGCCCTCGTGACCTCGGCCGACCTCGCGCTGGCCACGGCCCGGATGAACGCGGCCGGGCTGCCGATGCCGCAGGTCCGTGTAACGGCCGAGTGCGTCGGCGCCAGCAAGCCGGACCCGGAGGGCTTCCTGAAGGGCGCGGCCGAACTGGGCTTCGCCCCTGAGGACTGCGTGGCGTTCGAGGACTCGGAGGCCGGCATCACGGCGGCCCGCGCCGCGGGCATGCGGATCGTCGGTGTGGGTCCCCGCGCCGCGGCGATGGCGCCCGACATCCACGTGCCCGACCTCACCCGCCTCACGGTCACCGCGCACGACGACGGCACGATCGCGCTGCGCGCCGTCTGATCCGGCGGCTCAGCCGGTGATCGCCTCGAAGAGGCTGAAGCCGGCGAGGGCCAGCATGAGGCAGGCCGCGACCTTGGTGATCAGCCTCAGCGGCACGTACCGCATCAGCGTCCGCCCGCCCAGGATGCCGATGGCGGCGACGGCCCACAGCGCCAGGACGGCGCCGAGGCCGACCGAGACGGGGCTGTCGTAACGTGCGGCGAGGTTGGCCGTCATGATCTGGGTGAGGTCTCCGAACTCGGCGACGAGGATGAGCATGAAGCCCGCGCCCGAGACCTTCCAGAACGACTGGTCGGCGGGCGCCTTGACGGTCGCCTCCTCGTCGTCGCCCTTCTTCAGCAGCATCAGCGCGCCCGCGAGGAAGAGGACCCCCACCACTGCCTGCACCAGCCGGTGCGGCAGCAGGGTCAGCACGCTGCCCGCGGCGATGGCGAGCGCGACATGGACGGCGAACGCCGCCGCGACACCGGCGAAAACGTAAGAGGCGCGGTAGCGGGTGCCCAGCATGAGACCGGCGAGGGCGGTCTTGTCGGGCAGTTCGGCGAGGAAGACGACGCCGAACGTGATCGCCATGACGGTGAAGCTGATCACGGATGGATCCTCAATCGGTAGGCGCGGCGCGGCCCTGCCGAGAGTGACCTGAGGCGTTTCAGGGGTCGCTTCGGCACGGCAGCGCCATGGATGGACACATGGGCACTGCGGCCGAAGGTCTCGCTGGCGACCGCCGATGACGGGCCGCCTCCGGGCGCCGGCCGGGCACGAGGCCCAGCAGTATGTCGACGGTCCGGCGAAGAGCTACTCCCCTTCTGCGCTGAACAGAGTACGCGAGACCCCGCGCGGACGCGAAGCGCCGCCGCCGCGTGGGGGCGGGCCGCCGGGCGAGGCCCGTAGGGCGGCCCCGACCGGACCGGGCAGGGCCCGCGCGGGCCGAGAGCGGCCCGGGAGGGCCTGACCGCGGCGGGGTGGCAGGGCCGAACGCCCGGAACGAGACCGGTCCGGGCGGGCCGCCGCGCCGTGGTCGGTCAGGGCCCGACCCCGACCGGACCGGGTCAGCGCCGTGCGCCCGGCGGGCGCGTGCCCTCCCGGTGCAGGCGTCCCCTGGCCACCAGTTCCACCACCAGGGCCACCGCGACCGCCTGGACGGCCATCAGCGCGACCAGCACGAAGAGCTGCACCGCGCCCGCCTCCACGGGGGAGGCGCCGCCGAGCAGCATGCCGACGAAGGCGCCCGGCAGTGTGACGAGGCCCACGGTCCTGGTCTGGTCGAGGCCGGGGAGCAGCGCGTCGGAGGCGGGCTCGCGGGCGACCTCGAGGCGGGCGTCACGGTCGGCCAGGCCGAGGGCGAGCCCGGCCTCCACCTCACCGCGGCGCTGCTCGAGCTCGTCCAGCGCCCGCCGGCCGCCGACCGCCGTCACGCTCAGGGCGCCGCCGATGAGGATGCCGGTCACGGGGATCAGTGTGATGCCCTTCACCGGCACCAGTCCGGTGAGGAGCAGCGCGGCCACGACGGGGAGCACGCCCGCCGCGATCGGCAGACCGGCCCACCACCAGGTGCCGTTGGCGGTGATGCGCCGGCCGGCGGTACGGACGGCGACCGCGTACATCAGCACGAGGAAGGCGAGCAGCAGCGGGACGGAGCGGACGACCCAGCCGATCGCCAGTGACACGACGGCGAGTTGGACCGCCGCACGCACGCCCGCGACGGCGATGTCGCGGGAACGCCCGAGGTGGGCGACGGCCGCCACGGTCGCCGCGGCGACGAGCAGAACGGCCAGCACGGCCCCGAGGGTGAGGTTGACCGGCAGCAGCACGCCGCAACATTACGACGCCCCAGGGATCATGTCGGCGCGTCAGAACCCTTGATGTGACGTGCCCATGTCGCCACCCTGTTACCTGGCGCCCATCCCCGAGAAACCTGGCGCCGCGAACATGGCCACGCCCGAACGGCCAAGTTCCCCCCACCTCGAAGGAGTTCGCATGTCAGGTGTCTACGCGCGTCGAAGCCTCGGCGTCCGCCGCGCAGCCGTGCTCGCCGTCACGTCCGCCCTCGCCATGGCCGGCCTACTGGCCACCTCGCCCACCGCGCAGGCCGCCCCGCCCACCCCGGTCAGCGCCACCACCGCCCGCAGCTACCTCAGCCAGCTGACCGTGGCCGCGGAGGGCTCCTCCACCGGGTACAGCCGTGACCTGTTCCCGCACTGGATCACCCAGTCGGGCGCCTGCAACACCCGCGAGGTCGTGCTCGAGCGGGACGGCACCGACGTCCAGCAGGACTCCAGCTGCGCGGCGACGAGCGGCCGTTGGTTCTCCCCCTACGACGGCGCCACCTGGTCCGCGGCCTCCGACGTCGACATCGACCACATAGTCCCGCTGGCGGAGGCGTGGCGTTCCGGCGCGAACAGCTGGACCACGTCCAAGCGCCAGCAGTTCGCCAACGACCTGACCCGTCCGCAGCTCATCGCCGTCACGGACAACGTCAACCAGTCCAAGGGCGACCAGGACCCGGCCGAGTGGCTGCCGCCGGTCACCTCGTACCGCTGCATGTACGCCCGGATGTGGGTGCACACGAAGTACTACTGGAACCTCAAGGTCGACTCGGCGGAGAAGAGCGCGCTGCAGAGCATCCTGAACGGCTGCTGACCGGCCGCCGCACAGAGCCGCGCCGGGGACACACCACGAGTCGGCGGAACCGGCCCGCCCCTCTCCGTCGTTCCGTACCGTACGGGGCGACGGAAGGGGCATCACATGACCGGGCTTCGCCTTGGGCCGCTGCTGCGGCACGTCGACTGGGACACGGGCACCGCCGCGACCGTCTGGGTCGAGACCGGCCGCCCGTGCACGGCGGAGGTCCGCTGCGAGCAGGGCGGCGGGGCTCCTCGCGTACGTTCACGGTCGCCGGGCACCACTACGCCCTGGTCACCGTGACCGGTCTGACACCGGGCTCGTCGACCGCCTACGAGGTGCTCCTCGACGGCGAGCGCGTCTGGCCGCTCGACGACTCGCCGCACCCTCCCAGCACCATCCGCACCCCGGAGGTCGCCGCGGACTCCGTGCGGGTCACCTTCGGCTCCTGCCGCTGGGCCGCCCGTCCCGCCCGCGGCCGCGACCCGGTGGGCCCGGACGCCCTGGACACCCTGGCCGCCAAGCTGGCCTCGGCCGCCGAGGAGGAGCGCCCGGACGTCCTGCTGCTGCTCGGCGACCAGGTGTACGCGGACGAGGTCTCAGAGGCCACCAGCGCACGGCTGTCGGCCGGCCGCGACCGCGAGGTGCCGCCGGGCTCCGGAGTGGCGGACTACGAGGAGTACACCTGGCTGTACGACGAATCGTGGCGCGACCCGGACGTCCGCTGGCTGCTCTCCACCGTGCCCAGCTGCATGATCTTCGACGACCACGACGTCATCGACGACTGGAACACCAGCACGGCCTGGCTGGCCGAGATGCGGGCGACGCCGTGGTGGCGGGAGCGGATCCTCAGCGCACTGATGTCGTACTGGGTGTACCAGCACCTGGGCAATCTCTCCCCCGCCGAACTGGCCGCCGACCCGCTCTACAAGGCGGTACGGTCGGCGCCCGACGGCACACAGGCCCTACGGCAGTTCGCGGAGACGGCCGACAAGGACGCGTCCGTGGCGCGCTGGAGCTACCGGCGGGACTTCGGCCGGACCCGGCTGCTGATGATCGACACCCGTGCCGCCCGTGTCCTGGACGAGCAGAACAGATCCATGCTCGACGCGGGCGAGGCGGCGTGGCTGCGCGAACAGGCCCTGGAGGGACGCGGCTCGTACGACCACCTCCTCCTCGGCACGTCGCTGCCCTGGCTGCTTCCGCCGCTGATCCACGACGCGGAGACCTGGAACGCCGCCCTGTGCCGCGGCGAGCGGGGGGCGTGGTGGGCACGCTTCGGGGAGAGGGTGCGCCGCCACGCGGATCTTGAGCACTGGTCGGCGTTCCCTTCCTCGTTCGAGGAACTGACGCGGCTGATCACCGAGGTGGGCAGCGGTCCGGACGCGCCGGCGACGGTGTGCGTGCTTTCGGGAGACGTCCATCACGCGTACGTGGCGGAGCCGGAACGGCCCGGCGACCCCGTGGACGGTGCCGGGGGCGCGGGCGCCGTCGCCGCCCCGGATGCGCGGGTGCTCCAGTTGACCTGCTCGCCCGTGCACAACTCCGTCCCCAAGGCGGTGAGGATCGGCTTCCGGTTCGGCTGGAGCCGAGCGGGACGGCGGCTGGGCCGGCTCTTCGCCCGACACGGCCGCGCCGGTGAACCACTCGTCAGGTGGGGGCGCGGGGCGGGCCCTGGTTCGGCAATCAGCTGATGACCCTGACCCTGCGAGGGCGGAGGGCGTCGCTGCGGCTGGACCGGGCGCGGGCGGACGACCGCGGGCAGTTGACGACCGTGTTCGACCGGCCGCTGACGGACGGCTCCTGACCGGCGGCCCGCCGGCCGGGAAGCGCCGCTTTCCCGCCAAACCATGGCGCGCCGTGCCGAGGACACCCCTCGGCCGGGCGCCCGGTATTCAGCCTGCCGTGTCACCAAACCGGAGGATGCCGCTGCCTGCATCGTGGGAGGCCAGGTCAGGGCGCTCTCGCGTGTCCGCCGCCGCGGGCCGTCACCGAGGGGGAAGCTTCGGCCAAAAGCAGCCCGCGAGAAAATGTTGAACTTGCAAGTAATGATTAGGTCTGCCTAACCTGGGGCCCCCTCATCGGTTCTGTCCCCGAAACCGAAGGAGTCCCCCACATGAGTCCCTCCCCCCTGCCCGCACGCCTGGAACAGGCGCAGCCCTACGCGCTCGGCCTGTTCCGTGCCGTCGTGGGTCTGCTGTTCCTCTGCCACGGCGCCGCCTCACTGTTCGGCGTCCTCGGCGGCGCGGCGGGCGGCGGCACCGTCCCGGCCGGCACCTGGCCGGGCTGGTACGCGGCGGTGATCCAGCTGGTCGCCGGAGCCCTGGCCCTGCTCGGCCTCGGCACCCGCAGCGCGTCCCTGGTCGCCTCCGGCTCGATGGCGTACGCGTACTTCAAGGTCCATCAGCCCGAGTCACTGTTCCCGCTGCAGAACGGCGGTGAGGCGTCGGCGATGTTCTGCTGGGCGTTCCTGCTGCTGGTCTTCACCGGCCCCGGCGCCCTGGCGCTGGACCGGCTGTTCGCGCCGCGCCGCGCCGCCCGCCCGGCGGAGCAGCGCGAGGAACGGGCCACCGCCGCCGCCTGACCCTGCCGCAGGCGTACGCATCGCCCGGTCCCTCCTTCGGAAGGGGCCGGGCGTCCGCGTCTCCGTCCCCGCCCTTGTCCAGGGGGCCGTGAGGCCACCTCAGGTACGGCCCGGCCGACGGCCGTTGCCCCGTACTCGCTCCGTGCTTCGTACGGGCTCCGTACGGGCGGTTTCGTTTCGGTGTCCGGCGGGGGAACGCCCCTTGTCGATGTCCTCGGCACTCCAGGCGTACGCTGTACAGCTGTCTGGCCGCCTGCCGCTCCCCGCGACACCGTGGCCCTGCCAGGAACGGGGAGAGTCAAGGTGCTCGAGAGCATTGGGTCGCTGACCGGCAGCCCATGGATCTACGCCGTCGTGGCCCTGTCCGTCCTTCTCGACGTGTTCCTGCCCGTGCTGCCCAGCGGAGTGCTGGTGATCACGGCAGCCACCGCCGCGGCCGCCGGCTCCACGGCCGCGCCCGGCGCCGCGGCCGTCGCCGGCGCGGCGGGCCAGGTGCCGCGCGAGGTCCCCTCGCTGCTGATCCTCGTGCTGTGCGCGGCGACCGCCTCCGTACTCGGCGATATGGTCGCCTACCGGCTCGCCTGGCGCGGCGGCGACCGGCTGGACCGGGCCATCGCCCGCTCACGCCGCCTGACCAGAGCGCAGGAACGTCTCGGCGTGGCGCTCGGACGCGGAGGCGGCGCGCTCGTCGTCATCGCCCGTTTCGCACCGGCCGGCCGGTCCGTGGTCTCGCTGGGCGCGGGCGCGGCGCACCGCAAGGTGAAGGAGTTCCTCCCGTGGTCGGCCCTGGCCGGGATCGCCTGGGCCGGCTACGCCGTCGGGCTCGGCTGGTTCGGCGGCCAGTGGCTCGGCGCGAGCTGGATCGGCGCGGCGGTGTCCGTGCTGGCGCTGTTCGGCGCCGGCTCGCTCGCCGCCTACTTCATGCGGCGTCCGGCTCCTCGGCCTGCCGCTTAGCGGCATGGCCGCCGGAGCCGCGGATCTCGAGCCCCTCGAGGAGTCTGCGGGTCGCTTCCGCGATCTCCTCGACGGCCTCGTCGAACACCTCGCGGTTGTGCGCGGCCGGGGCCCGGAAGCCGGAGACCTTGCGCACGTACTGCAGGGCGGCGGCGCGGATGTCCTCCTCGGTGGCCTCTTCGGGAAGGACGGGCGGACGGAGAGTCTTGATGCTGCGGCACATGCCTCCAGTGTGCCGCGCACCACCGACAGCCGTCGGACCGTCGCCCGCGCCGTGACACCGCGGGTAACCCGGGGGCCCGCCGACGCCGCCGCACGCGGCCAGTAGAGTGCGGCTGCGCCCCTGCCGTTCCACCGACGAGGTACCGCTCAGTGACCCCCGCACCACGCTCACCAGCAGTTACCGTCGTCGGGATCGGCGCCGACGGCTGGCCAGGACTCCCCGGCACCGCGCAGGACGCGCTGCGGGACGCGGAGGTCGTCATCGGCGGCGCACGGCAGCTGGAGCTGCTGCCCGCCGACTGCGCGGCCGAGCGCGTGACCTGGCCGAGCCCCCTGCGGCCCGCCCTCGCCGGGCTGCTCGCCGCCCACCGGGGCCGCAGGCTCGCCGTCCTCGCCAGCGGCGACCCCATGTTCTACGGCATCGGCCGCGCGCTGGCCGAGGAGATGGGCCCGGACGCGCTGTACGTCGTCCCGCACGCCTCGTCCGTCTCGTACGCCTGCGCCCGCCTGGGCTGGCCCGTCGAGGACGTCGCCGTCGTCACCCTCGTCGGCCGTCCCGCCGGGCAGTTGTCCGCCGCGCTGCACGACGGCCGCCGGCTGCTGGTACTCAGCGCCGGGCCGGACACGCCGGCCGAGGTGGCCGCGCTGCTGCGCGACCGGGGCTTCGGCGGGACCCGGATGCGGGTGCTCGAACAGCTCGGCGCGACGGGCGAGCGCTGCGTGGACGGCCACGCCGGAAGCTGGGCCGAGCCTCCCGGCGACCCGCTGAACGTCATAGCCCTCGAATGCCGCCTCGACGAGGGCGCGTTGCGGCTGTCCGCCGCCCCGGGCCTGCCCGACGAGGCGTACGAGCACGACGGGCAGCTCACCAAGCGTCACGTACGCGCCGCGACCGTCGCCGCTCTCGCCCCCGCGCCGGGCGAACTTCTGTGGGACATCGGCGGCGGTTCCGGTTCCCTCGCGATCGAGTGGATGCGCACGCACCCCTCCTGCCGGGCCGTCACCGTCGAGCGCGACCCGGTCCGGGCCGCGCGAATCGCCCGTAACGCGGACAGACTCGGCGTGCCGGCCCTGCGTGTCGTCACCGGCGCCGCGCCGGACGCGCTGGCCGGACTCCCCGTCCCCGCAGCGGTGTTCATCGGAGGCGGGCTCACCGCCCCCGGGTTGCTGGACGCCTGCTGGGACGCACTGCCGCCAGGCGGCCGGCTCGTCGCCAACACGGTCACCCTCGAGTCAGAGGCGCTGCTGGCCGAGCGCTACGCGCGCCACGGCGGCGAACTCGTCCGCCTGGCCGTCTCCCACGCCGTGCCCGTCGGCGGCTTCACCGGCTGGCGCCAGGCCATGCCCGTCACCCAATGGTCCGTCACCAAAGCAGGAGATCCGACATGACCGTGTACTTCATCGGTGCGGGCCCCGGCGCCGCCGACCTGATCACCGTGCGCGGGGCGCGCACCCTGGCGTCGTGCGGTGTATGCCTCTACGCCGGCTCGCTCGTCCCGCGTGAACTCCTCGCCGACTGCCCGCCGGACGCCCGCCTGATCGACACGGCGCAGCTCGACCTGGACGCCATCACCGCGGAGCTGGTCCGCGCCCACGAGGAGGGACACGACGTGGCCCGGCTCCACTCGGGCGACCCCTCGGTCTTCAGCGCGGTCGCCGAGCAGATGCGGCGCCTGGACGCGGCGGGCGTGCCCTACGAGGTCGTGCCGGGCGTCCCCGCGTTCGCCGCGGCGGCCGCTGCGCTGAAGCGGGAGCTGACGGTCCCGACCGTCGGCCAGACGGTGATCCTCACCCGTGTCGCCCAGCAGGCCACCCCCATGCCGGAAGGCGAGGACCTGGCGACCCTCGGCCGCAGCGGGGCGCTGCTCGTCCTCCACCTGGGCGCCCGCCACGTCGACCGGATCGTCTCCGAACTCCTCCCCCACTACGGCGCCGACTGCCCTGCCGCCGTGGTCGCGATGGCGAGCCGCCCCGACGAGCTCGTGCTGCGCGGGACGCTGGAGGACATCGCCGCACAGGTGAAGGCGGCGGGCGTGACCCGCACCGCGGTGATCCTGGTCGGCCGTGTCCTGGCCGCGTCCGGCTTCCGTGACAGCCACCTGTACTCCGCCGAGCGCGACCGCCACACCTGCTGACCCGGCGCGGCGGTGCGCCCCGGGCGGGGGCCCAGGCCGGGCACGGCCCCCGGTCGGGAAGCGCGCCGCGCGGACGAGGCGGTGAGGGTGGTGGGCCGGTCGGCTGCGGGGCGTGCCGTGGTGTGCCGCTGCGCGGGTCGTTCCCCCTGCCTTCCCTCATGGCCTGACGACGGCCGTAGCGGCCCACTTCCCGAACCGGGCCGCGCCGGACCGGACGGCCTTCTCCGAGTGGCCGGGCCGGGTGTTTGGGACGGGCCGGAGCCGCCGGCCGCCCACCCGGGCGGAGGCGCGTTCAGCGTCCCGGCACGAGCCGGGTGGCCCGGTGCGCCGCCTGCCTGAGGGCTACGCGCGGCCCACGACCGTGCCCGCGCGGTCGATGCACACCACGTCCACCGCCACCGGCGCGCCCCGCAGCACGCCGAGCGCCTGGTCACGCGCGGCCGCCGCCACCAGGTCGCCCAGCGGGACGCCCTGCGCCGCGCACATCTGGAGCGCCGCCAGGCCCGTGTTCGCCACGGCGACCTCGGATGCCAGGGCCTCGTCCGCGCCGCCCTGCCGGGCGAGCTCCGCGAGGAACGCCTTGTCGACCTGGGAGCGGCCCGAGTGCAGGTCCAGATGGCCGGCGGCGAGCTTGGAGAGCTTGGCGAAGCCGCCGCACAGGGTGAGCCGCTCGACCGGATGGCGTCGCACGTACTTCAGCACCGCTCCCGCGAAGTCGCCCATGTCGAGCAGCGCGTCCTCGGGCAGCCCGTACAGGGCCACCACGGTCTTCTCCGACGTCGAGCCCGTGCAGCCGGCCACATGGGTGCGGCCCACGGCCCGCGCCACGTCCACGCCGCGCCGGATGGAGTCGATCCACGCCGAGCAGGAGTACGGCACCACGATCCCGGTCGTGCCGAGAATCGACAGACCGCCCAGGATGCCGAGCCGAGGGTTCCACGTGGAGCGGGCGATCTCCTCGCCGTGGTCGACGGAGACGGTGATCTCCACGTCCCCGCCGCCGCCGTGCCGCGCGGCGATCACGCCCACGTGGTCGCGCATCATCTGCCGCGGCACCGGGTTGATCGCGGGCTCGCCGACGTCGAGCGGCAGCCCGGGACGGGTGACCGTCCCCACGCCGGGACCCGCGCGGAAGACGACCCCGGACCCGGCCGGCAGCAGCCGCACCGTGGCCCTCACCAGCGCGCCGTGGGTGACGTCCGGGTCGTCGCCTGCGTCCTTGACGATCCCCGCCATGGCAGAGTCGCCGGACAGGGACTCCGCGGCCAGCGCGAAGGCCGGCGTCTGCCCCTTGGGCAGCGTGATCGTCACCGGGTCGGGGAACTCGCCGGTCAGCAGCGCCGTGTACGCCGCGGTCGTCGCGGCCGTCGCGCAGGCGCCGGTAGTCCAGCCGGGCCGCAGACCGGTGTGCTTGAGTTGGGCCTCACGCCCGCCGCCCGTTGCCGCGCTCATGGATGGACTCCGATGCATGTACTGATCCTCGGTGGGACGACCGAGGGCCGGCGTCTCGCCGAGAGACTGCACGCCGACGGCACGGCCCGCGTCACCAGCAGCCTCGCCGGCCGCGTCACCACTCCCAGGATGCCCCCCGGCGAGGTCCGGGTCGGCGGCTTCGGCGGCGCGGAGGGCCTGGCCCGGTGGCTGCGCGAGCACGAGGTCGGCGCGGTCATCGACGCCACCCATCCCTTCGCCGGAACGATCAGTTTCAACGCGGCGCTGGCCGCCGCGGAGGCCCATGTTCCCCTGCTGGCGCTGCGCCGTCCCGGCTGGGCCCCTGCCGGCGGCGACGACTGGCATCCGGTCGGCTCCCTCGCCGAGGCCGCGGACCGGGCCGCCGCCCTCGGCAGCCGGGTGTTCCTGACGACCGGCCGCATGGGTCTCGCCTCCTTCGCGCACATCCGTGACGCGTGGTTCCTCGTACGGTCCGTCGACGCCCCCGAGGGGGCGTGCCCACCCCGGATGGACGTGCTGCTCGACCGGGGGCCGTTCACCCTCGACGGCGAACGCGAACTGCTGCGGCGTCACCGCATCGACGTGCTCGTCACCAAGGACAGCGGCGGAGCGGCGACGGCACCGAAGCTGACGGCCGCGCGGGAGGCGGGCGTGCCCGTGGTGATCGTGCGCCGCCCGCCCGTCCCCGACGGCGTCCCGGTCGCGGCCGGCCCCGAGGAAGCAGCCGACTGGCTGCGGGCCTACTCCGGATAGCGCCTCGGGGTCCACACGATCTCGTGACCGTCGCCGCGCCGGACCACCTGCGTCTGCGACGACCCGATCAGCAGGATCGTGCGCATGTCGACCTCCGCCGGGTCGAGTTCACCGAGCCGCACGATCCGCACGCTCTCCTCCGGCCCGCCGATGTCCCGGCCGAGCACGACGGGCGTGTCGGGCGCCCGGTGCCCGAGGAGCACCTCGCGCGCCTTCCCCACCTGCCAGGTGCGGCTGCGGGAACCCGGGTTGTAGAGCGCGAGCACCAGGTCGGCTGCGGCCGCGGCGGCCAGGCGCTCCGCGATGACCTCCCACGGCTTGAGCCGGTCGGACAGCGACAGCACCGCGTAGTCGTGGCCGAGCGGCGCCCCGGCCTTGGCGGCGGCGGCGTTGGCGGCGGTGACCCCCGGAAGGACCCGTACCGGAACGTCCTTGTAGGCGTCCTGGGACGCCACCTCCAGCACGGCGGTCGCCATGGCGAAGACACCCGGGTCGCCGCCGGAGACGACGGCGACCCGCCGCCCGCGCCGGGCCAGGTCGAGGGCGAACTCGGCGCGCTCCGACTCGACCTTGTTGTCGGAGCCGTGCCGGATCTGCCCTGGGCGCTGCGGCACCCGGTCCACGTAGGTGGTGTAGCCGACGAGTTCGTCGGCGTCGGCGAGGGCGCGCTTGGTCTCCGGCGTGAGCCACAGCGGACCGGCCGGCCCGGTACCCACGACCACCACCTCGCCCTTGCCGGGTGCGGGACGCGGGTTCGCGATGCGGCTCGGCACGACGGCCACGGAGAAGTACGGCACCGACCCGGGGTCGATGTCGGCCAGTCGGCCGGTGCGCTCGCCGCTCATCGTGGCCCGCTCGACGTAACGGGCCTCCGCCAGCCGGCCGGAGGACTCCATCGCGCGCCGCACGGCGGGGAAGGTCCGGCCGAGCTTCATGACGACCGCCGAGTCGGTCGCGGCGAGCCGGGCGGTCAGCTCCTCCTCCGGCAGCGTGCCGGGGATGACGGTGAGCACCTCCTCAGCCTCGCACAGCGGCGTCCCCAGCCGGGCCGCGGCGGCGCTGATGGAGGTGACCCCGGGGATCACCTCGGTGGGATAGCGATGCGCGAGCCGCTTGTGCATGTGCTGGTACGAGCCGTAGAAGAACGGATCGCCCTCGGCGAGCACGGCGACCGTACGGCCGGCGTCGAGGTGCGCGGCGAGCCGGGTCGCGGCCTGCTCGTAGAAGTCGTCGAGCGCGCCCCGGTAGCCGCCGGGGTGGTCGGTGGTCTCGACGGTGACCGGGTACATCAGACGCTCCTCGATGTGCTCGGGGCGCAGATGCGGGGCCGCGATCGACCGCGCGATGGAACGTCCGTGCCGGGCGCAGTGGTACGCGATCACGTCGGCCTCCGCGATGACGCGGGCGGCGCGCAGGGTCATCAGCTCCGGGTCGCCGGGGCCGAGCCCGACGCCGTACAGCCGGCCGGTGTTCCGGCTTTCGCCGCTCAGGCTCTCGCCGTTCTGCTGGTCGCCGTTCTGGTTGTCGCCCACTACTCCGCCTCGCTCGCGATCGCGTTGACTGCTGCGGCGGCCATCGCGCTGCCACCGCGGCGGCCGCGCACCACCAGGTGCTCGAGGCCCAGCGGGTGCGCGGCGAGCGCCTCCTTGGACTCCGCGGCACCGATGAAACCGACCGGCACACCGATGACGGCCGCCGGACGCGGCGCGCCCTCCTCGATCATCTCCAGCAGCCGGAACAGTGCCGTGGGCGCGTTGCCGACGGCGACGACGGATCCCTCGAGGCGGTCGCGCCACAGCTCGAGGGCGGCGGCGGAGCGGGTGGTGCCGAGCTTCGCGGCCAGTTCCGGCACGGACGGGTCGGACAGCGTGCAGATCACGTCGTTGTCGGCGGGCAGCCGCTTGCGGGTCACGCCGCTGGCGACCATCTGCGCGTCGCACAGGATCGGCGCACCGGCCCGCAGGGCCTCGCGGGCGCGCACGACGACCTCGGGGCTGTGGACCAGGTCGGCGACGAGATCGACCATCCCGCAGGCGTGGATCATGCGGACCGCGACCTGCGAGACCTCGGCCGGCAGCCCGGCGAGGTCCGCCTCCGCGCGGATCGTGGCAAAGGACTGGCGGTAGATCTCCGCGCCGTCCTTCTCGTACTCGAACACGGTGCTCTCGCTCACTTCGTCGGGGTGGTGATGGTGCGCGCCGCCGCGAGGGCGTCGGCGAGTTCCGGAAGGGTT
This sequence comes from Streptomyces sp. Tu 2975, assembly GCF_009832925.1. Taxonomy (GTDB): domain Bacteria; phylum Actinomycetota; class Actinomycetes; order Streptomycetales; family Streptomycetaceae; genus Streptomyces. The sequence goes on along the minus strand of NZ_CP047140.1, from coordinate 5,589,595 downwards.
CGTGGGCCGGGGAGTTCGTCGGTGCCGGCGCCGCGTACGGCCAGGTCGTAGCGTCCGTCGCCGGTCGCGACGACGTCGACCCAGGTGCCGCGGGGGTGACCGCAGCGGCGTTCGCAGCCCGACCAGTACACGGGCAGCCCGCCCGCGCCGGCGTTCAGGTGGGCCGTGGCGTCGGCCCGCACGTCCGCGAGCGACTTGGCGCAGCCGGGCCTCCCGGTGCAGGCGCCGACGCCGAGCCAGGGCGAGTCGGGATCGGTGACGAGCCCGGCTTCGGCCGGCACGCCCAACTGCTCGGGCCCGGCGCCCGGCACGACGACCCCACGCCACGGAGTGACGCGCAACTCACCGGTGCCGTGCGCCTGGGCGACCCGGGCGAGCGCCCGCCAGGCACCCACGGACAGCCGCCCGAACGGCACCCCGACACTCATGCCACCGACGCCACCGTCACCGCCCGCCACCGGGCCGGGCCGGGGCCCGCCCGTTCCCGGCCCCGCCGGCGTTCGAGGCGCCGGGGCCGGGGCGCGGAGCCCCCACCGGGGCGCCGCCGCGCCCTCGGAGGCGCACCGACCGCCCGGGCCCACGGAACCGACCGGACCGGAGCAACGCTCCCGCCACACAGGCGCGTCCGCCAACTCGGCCCCCGAGCGGGGAAGTTCGCGTACCCGCCACGCTCTCGTGCCCGTCGCCGACGCCGCGTCGAGGAACGCCTCCGCGGCGAGCAGCATCGCGCGCGGGCCGTCCTCGGCGCGGACCCGCGCCGACGCCGAGCCGACCGTCACGCGCACCTCCGCGCCGCCCGGTTCTGCGAGCAACATCACATCGGGCGCGAGCTCCGCCATGTCCCCCCGGCCGTCGTCCAGCGCGAACAGGAAGCGCCCCGACAGCTCCGGCGCACGCTCGCTCGCGCACAGCAGCGCGTCCAGCTCCCTTACCAGCGGCTGGACGTCCAAGTGCCCCCGTCCGTCGAGCCCGGACAGCGGGGAGGCCACGATGTTGCGGACGCGTTCGTGACGGGGAGCGGGCAGCAGCCCGGCCGTGTCCAGCAGATCCGCCAACTCCCCTGCGCAGCCCGGCCCGAGGCCCCGCAGCTGAAGGTTCCCGCGTGAGGTGATGTCCAGCGCACCGTCGCCGAGCCGCTCCGCCGCGTCGGCGAGCGCGTACGCCTGCGCGGCGCTCACGACGCCCGCCGGGACGCGGACGCGCGCCAGCGCGCCGTCGTCCGCGGAGTGCAGACGCAGCGCGCCGGGGCAGGCATCACCGCGGTCCCGGACGGGAGTTACGAGGGGTTCGTCCCTGTTCGGGCGGTTCGAGGGGGCCGGAGGCATGGCGGCGAGCATACCGACCATCACACAAGGTGCCTGCTCCGAGCGCCCTACCGGGGAAGGGAGGGCCCCTACTATGCTGCTCGGCGGGCCAAACGGCCCACCACCGCCGAAGACGGCGTCAGGGGAGGAAGCCCGGTGAGATTCCGGCGCGGTCCCGCCACTGTGAGCCCGGCAGCAGCGCAGCACACGCGCACGCCACCGGGTGAGCCAGGAACTCCCGCCGTCTTCCACCGCCCGGGGCGCGGAAACCCCGAGGAAGGCCAGACGCCACATGCTGCATTCGTCCGAAGGACGCCCCGCGCACCCGAGCATCCTGCTCCTCTCGACGTCCGACACCGACCTACTGAGCGCACGGGCGGCGGCCGGCCCGGTCCCGTACCGCTTCGCGAACCCGTCGCGCCTCGCGCTCGATGAGCTGCCCGCCCTGCTGGAGGGCACGGATCTCGTCGTCGTGCGTCTCCTCGGCGGCCTGCGTGCCTGGCAGGACGGCATCGACCTGCTGCTCGCCCAGGAGCGGCCTGTCGTGGTCCTCACCGGTGAGCAGGCGCCCGACGCCCAGCTGATGGAGGCGTCCACCGTCCCGATCGGCATCGCGGCGGAGGCCCACGCCTACCTGGCGCACGGCGGCCCGGTGAACCTGGAGCAGCTGGCCCGGTTCCTGTCGGACACCGTGCTGCTGACGGGTCACGGCTTCGAGCCCCCGGCCGCCGCCCCGACCTGGGGCCGTCTCGCCCGCGCCGAGCGCCGTGAGGTCACCGGCGGCCCGCTGATCGCCGTGCTCTACTACCGGGCCCACCACATGAGCGGCAACACCGCCTTCGTGGACGTCCTGTGCGGGGCGATCGAGGACGCGGGCGGCCGCGCACTGCCGCTGTACGTGGCCTCGCTGCGGGCCCCGGAACCGGAACTGCTCGAGCAACTGGCCGCCGCCGACGCCCTGGTGACCACGGTCCTCGCTGCGGGCGGCACCCGCCCCGCGGACGCGTCCGCGGGGGCGACGACGAGTCCTGGGACGCGGGCGCCCTCGCCGCGCTCGACGTGCCGATCCTTCAGGCGCTGTGCCTGACCGGGTCCCGTGCGGCGTGGGAGGAGAGCGACGAGGGTCTGTCCCCGCTGGACGCGGCCGGCCAGGTCGCCGTGCCCGAGTTCGACGGGCGGCTCATCACCGTCCCGTTCTCCTTCAAGGAGATCGACGAGGACGGCCTCCCGGCGTACGTCGCCGACCCCGAGCGCGCCGCCCGGGTCGCCGGCATCGCCGTCCGCCACGCCCGCCTGCGCCACATCCCGAACGCCGAAAAGCGCGTCGCGCTGGTGCTGTCCGCGTACCCGACCAAGCACTCCCGTATCGGCAACGCGGTCGGCCTGGACACTCCCGCCTCCGCCGTCTCCCTGCTGCGCCGGCTGCGCGAGGAGGGCTACGACTTCGGCGACGAGGCGGTGCCCGGCCTCGAGTCCGGCGACGGCGACGAGCTGATCTACGCGCTCATCGAGGCCGGCGGTCACGACCAGGAGTGGCTGACCGAGGAGCAGCTCGCGCGCAACCCCGTACGCATCCCGGCCGCGGACTACAAGCGCTGGTACCAGGCGCTGCCCGCCGAGCTGCGCTCGTCCGTGGAGGAGCACTGGGGGCCGCCGCCCGGTGAGATGTTCCTCGACCGGTCCCGCAATCCCGAGGGCGACATCGTGCTGGCCGCGCTGCGCCGCGGGAACCTGCTGATCCTCATCCAGCCGCCGCGCGGCTTCGGCGAGAACCCGATCGCGATCTACCACGACCCGGATCTGCCGCCGTCGCACCACTACTTGGCGGCCTACCGCTGGATCGCGGCGTCCGCGGACGCCGGAGGCTTCGGCGCCGACGCGATGATCCACCTGGGCAAGCACGGCAACCTGGAGTGGCTGCCGGGCAAGAACGCGGGCCTGTCCGCGGCGTGCGGTCCCGACGCCGCCCTGGGCGACCTGCCGCTCGTCTACCCGTTCCTCGTGAACGACCCCGGCGAGGGCACGCAGGCCAAGCGCCGGGCGCACGCGACGCTGGTCGACCACCTGGTGCCGCCGATGGCGCGGGCCGAGTCGTACGGCGACATCGCGCGCCTGGAGCAACTGCTGGACGAGTACGCGCAGATCTCGTCCATGGACCCGTCCAAGCTGCCCGCGATCCGCGCACAGATCTGGACCCTGATCCAGGCCGCACGGCTCGACCACGACCTCGGCCTGGACGACCGGCCGGACGACGACGGCTTCGACGACTTCCTGCTGCACGTCGACGGCTGGCTGTGCGAGGTCAAGGACGCGCAGATCCGCGACGGCCTGCATGTACTGGGCGGCGCCCCGACCGGCCCCGAGCGGGTGAACCTGGTCCTCTCCATCCTCCGTGCCCGCCAGATCTGGGGCGGCTCGCAGTCCCTGCCCGGTCTGCGCGAGGCCCTCGGGCTGGACGAGTCCGCGGCGACCCGTACCACCGCCGACGAGGCGGAGGCCACCGCACGTGCGCTCGTCGAGGCGATGGAGGCCGCCGGCTGGGACCCGGCCGCGGTCCCGGCGGACCTCGGCAAGGACGTCGAGGCGATCCTGCGTTTCGCCGCCGTCGAGGTCGTACCGCGCCTGGCCCGGACGACCGACGAACTGGACCACGCCGTCCACGCGCTGGCCGGCGGTTTCGTGCCCGCCGGACCGTCCGGCTCGCCGCTGCGCGGGCTGGTCAACGTGCTGCCGACCGGCCGCAACTTTTACTCCGTCGACCCGAAGGCCGTGCCGTCGCGCCTGGCGTGGGAGACCGGCCAGGCGCTCGCCGACTCGCTGATCGAGCGCTATCGCACCGACAACGGCGAGTACCCGGCCTCCGTCGGCCTGTCCCTGTGGGGCACCAGCGCCATGCGCACCGCCGGCGACGACGTGGCAGAGGCGCTGGCGCTGCTCGGCATCCGGCCCGTGTGGGACGACGCGTCCCGCCGTGTCACCGGCCTCGAGCCGGTCCCGCTGACGGAACTGGGCCGCCCCAGGATCGACGTCACCCTGCGCATCTCCGGTTTCTTCCGCGACGCGTTCCCGCACACCATCGGCCTGCTGGACGACGCCGTCCGCCTCGCCGCCTCCCTCGACGAGCCGGACGGGTCCAACTACATCCGCGCCCACGCACGGGCCGACCTGGCCGAGCACGGCGACGAACGCCGTGCCACGACCCGGATCTTCGGCTCCCGGCCCGGCACGTACGGTGCCGGCCTGCTCCAGCTGATCGACTCCCGGGACTGGCGCACGGACGCCGACCTCGCCGAGGTGTACACGGTGTGGGGCGGCTACGCCTACGGCCGTGGCCTGGAGGGCCGCCCGGCCCGCGCCGAGATGGAGACCGCGTACAAGCGCATCACCGTCGCCGCGAAGAACACGGACACGCGCGAGCACGACATCGCCGACTCCGACGACTACTTCCAGTACCACGGCGGCATGGTCGCCACGGTCCGCGCCCTGCGCGGCACGGCCCCCGAGGCGTACATCGGCGACTCGACCCGGCCGGAGACGATCCGCACCCGCACCCTCGTCGAGGAGACCTCCCGCGTCTTCCGCGCCCGGGTCGTCAACCCCCGCTGGATCGCGGCGATGCGCCGCCACGGCTACAAGGGCGCCTTCGAACTGGCCGCCACGGTCGACTACCTCTTCGGCTACGACGCGACGACCGGCGTCGTGGCGGACTGGATGTACGACAAGCTCACGGAGACGTACGTCCTCGACCCCGAGAACCGTGCCTTCCTCCAGCAGGCCAACCCCTGGGCGCTCCACGGCATCGCCGAACGGCTCCTGGAGGCGGAGTCCCGCGGCATGTGGGCCAAGCCGGACCCGGCGGTGCTGGAACAGCTGCGCCAGGTCTTCCTGGAGACCGAGGGCGACCTGGAGGACGACGACGCCTGACGGCCGCGGCGGGCGGTCCGGGGGTGCCGTGCGGCACCCGCGGACCGGTGGCCCGGAGCCTGCCGCTCTACGGCTCGGACAGGTCCAGGGTCCAGTCGCCGTCGGCGGTCACATTCAGGTAGTAAGGCCCGGCGCTGACCATCTGGGCGACGGCGGCGCCGTCGAAGTCCCCTGCCTCGTTGAAGACGAGGTCCTGCGCCCTGCCCTTCGCGTCCAGCACCGTGACGGCGAAGTCGTCACCGCCGCTGTGGGTGGCCCGCACGACCATCCTCTTGCCCGCCGCGAACGGCCCTTCGACACGGTCTCCGCTGCCCGTGGAGCTGTTGGGCAGTTCCGCCGCCGGCCGGTCGCCGGGCTGCGTGATCTCGACGCTCCACGGAGCGTCCGCGTCGACCAGCAGGGCGTGGTCACCGGCCTGCACGCCCGCCGCCCTGGACCCGCTGTAGGCGCCGACCCGGTCGGCGACGACATCCTTGACCTGGTTCTTGTCGTCGAGCAGTTCGACGATGAAGTTCCCCTTGCAGGAAGGGCACTCCGCCCTCAGGACGGCCAGTCCGCCGGTCAGCGCGAAGGGCTTCGTCACCTGGTCCCCGGTGCCGCTGAGTTCGATCGGCGGCGGAACGGACGGCGTCGGCTGCGCCACGCTCCGGCCGGCCGCCACCGCGGACGGCGCGTAGCCGCCACCGCCCGCGGCCATGACCACGCCGACCATGACGACCAGGGCGACCACGGCCCGGGCCAGAACCACCCACCCGCGCGCGCCCCGGGCAGACGCAGGCTCCCACGGCCGGTCCGCCATGCCCGACTCCTTCCCTTGCCCGCCGACGCCCCAGCAACCGCCGACCCCACCTCCACGATCCGCCGCCCACCGCCCCCCGCAACTCGAACCGCCATACCCGCGGAACGACCGCCCCGATCCGCCCCTACCGGTCCCGGCCGGGACACGCTCGTGCCGTGACCGCCTCACTACCCGACGTCACACTGGCCGGGTCGTCCTCGTGGCCCGGAACCCTCGTGCCCTCGTCAGCCCGCGGCCTCCGCGCCCGCGTCGAGTCGTTGCCGTGCGGCGGACGCCGCGGCGACGCAGAACTCGTTGCCCTCCGGGTCCGCCATCACGATGTGGTGCCCGTCGAACGCCTCCAGGACGCTGCCGCCCGCCGCGACCAGCCGCTGCGACTCCGCCCGGACGCGGGCCCACCGCTCCGCCGGGGTGCCGTGGCCGGGCACGCGGACGTCGAGGTGGAGCCGGTTCTTCGCCGTCTTCGGCTCCGGCACCTTGAGGATCGACAGGCGCGGGCCGGTGCCGTCGGGGGCGCACAGCCAAGCCCCGTCGTCCGCCGAGTCGTCCTCCGGCAGGTCGAACTGGGCGAGCCACTCCTCACGCGTCGTGTACGGAGCGGGCGGCGGCTCGTCGATGTACCCGAGGGCCGTCTTCCAGAACGCGGCGAGGAGTTGCGCGTCGGCGCAGTCGAGGGTCAGGTCGAACGTGGCTGTCATGCGGGCGACAGTAACGGCCGCCTACGACAACGCCCCGGCGTTCCACAGCACCCCGGCGGCCCCGGACCCTGGCCGTTTCACGGCTTGGGGCGGGGGCACCCGGCCGCCGATGGACCAGGAAACGGACGGGAAGACCACGTCGAGCTTCTACGGGACCACCTGTGCCCGACCGCCCCCGGCGCCCCGGCCCGCGCCCCGACGCCGCACGGCGGAACGTTGTGACGAGGAAACCTGAGGAGATTCCCATGAAGATCGGCATCATCGGCGCAGGACGCGTCGGCTCGACCCTGGCCCGCCACTTCGTGCGCGTCGGCCATGACGTGGTCATCAGCAACTCCAGGGGGCCGGAGACCCTCGCCGGGCTCGTAGAGGAGATCGGCGGCACCCTGCGGGCGGTCACCGCCGAGCAGGCCGCGACGTTCGGGCAGGTCGTCGTGGTCGGCATTCCGTACGGCCGGTACAAGGAACTGCCGGCGGACGCCCTCAAGGACAAGGTCGTGATCGACACCTGCAACTACTACGCGCAGCGCGACGGCCACGACGCCGAACTCGACGACGACCGCACCACCTCCAGCGAGAAGATCCGCGCCCACACGAACGCCAACGTGGTGAAGGCGTTCAACGCGATCCACTGGGAGAACCTCCGCGACCGTGGCCGGCCCAAGGGAGAGCCGGGCCGGCTGGCCATCCCCATCTCCGGGACCGACACGGAGGCCAAGGCAGTGGTCGCCGGGCTGATCCGGGACATCGGCTTCGACCCGGTCGACGCCGGCGACATCGGGCGGGGCGGCCGCACCCACCAGCCCGGGGCGCGCCTCTACGGGGCCGAGCTGACCGCGGAGGAGGCGAACGACCTTCTCAGGGCGGGCGCCGCGACCTGAACCGAGGAGCCCGCCACCGAAGCGGCCTCCTTGGGCGTGGCCCACGGCCCCGCCCGCCCCTGTTTGGGAGGCCCGCGCCGTGCTACCCGTCCTGCGCGCGCCGCCCGCGCGCCGCACACGACGAGGAGATGACGATGGCCATGACCACGTCCGCGAAGGACATGCTGAACACCTATCCCGCCGACCTCGGCGGCGTCGACCAGGAGGCCATGAGCCGCTGCATCGAGGCGTGCGCCGCCTGCGCACAGGCGTGTACGGCCTGCGCCGACGCCTGCCTGTCCGAGGGCATGGTCGGCGACCTGACGAAGTGCATCCGCACCGACATGGACTGCGCCGACATCTGCACCGCCACCGCGGCCGTCCTGTCGCGTCACACCGGTTACGACGCGAACATCACCCGCGCGATCGTGCAGGCGTGCGCCACGGCCTGCAAGGCCTGCGCGGACGAGTGCGCGAAGCACGCCGACATGCACGAGCATTGCCGCCTCTGCGCCGAGGCGTGCCGGACCTGCGAACAGGCGTGCAACGAACTTCTCGCCACCCTCGGTTGAGACAACCGCACTGCCGCAGAGGGGCGTTAGGGACCGGCGGACGCGGCCGCACGGACGGACACCCGACGGACGGCCGTGGGCGCCGGCCCGGCCGTCCGGGCCGTTCACATCCCGTAAACGCCCTGCGTGCACGGCGAGTTGGTCGCGAGGCGGGTCATCAGGGAACGAGCCGTTCCCCGGCCGGTTGGTCTAGGTTGGGACCTGGTCGAGGAATCGTTTCGCGCCCAGGAGGCCCACTCGTGTCAGAACACGACCCCCAGCTCGCCGCCGCCGCGGACATACGCGCCCGGATCGACACGAGCAAGCCCCATTCCGCCCGTTTCTGGAACTACTTCGTCGGCGGCAAGGACCACTACGAGGTCGACCGCGAGACCGGCGACCACATCAAGGACATCTTCCCGGGCCTCGTCGACGTGGCCCGCACGAGCCGCCAGTTCCTTGGACGCGCGGTCCGGCATCTCGCGGTCGAGCAGGGCATCCGGCAGTTCCTCGACATCGGTACGGGTCTGCCCACCGCCGACAACACCCACGAGGTCGCGCAGCGCGTCGCCCCGGATGCGCGGATCGTGTACGTCGACAGCGACCCGCTCGTCCTGGCCCACGCCCGGGCCCTGCTCACGAGCACGCCGGAGGGCAGGACGGCGTACCTGGACGCCGATCTGTACGCCCCCGAGGAGATCCTCAAGGCCGCCGAGGGCACGCTGGACCTGTCCCGGCCCGTCGCGCTGATGATCCTCAACACCCTCGGCCACGTCGCCGACCACGACCAGGCACGGGACGTGGTGAACCGGCTCATGGCGGGTCTGCCGTCGGGCAGTTACCTCGTGATCAGCGACAGCACCTCCACCAGTGCGGGCATGATCGCGGCCTCCGAGGCGTACAACTCCAGTGGCGCGGTCCCGTACTACGTGCGCAGCGTCGACGAGATCGCCGCCTTCTTCGACGGCCTGGAGCTGGCGGAGCCCGGAGTCGTCCAGGTGACGCAGTGGCGCCCGGAGTCCGACGACACGGGCGGCATGACGGCCGTGGACGCCTACGGTGCGGTGGGCCGCAAGCCGTAGCGGAGCGGGCACGAACGACGCCGCCGTCCCCGGCTCGCGGGGACGGCGGCGCTGTGACTCCCCTTGGGCGCACGGCCGTTCAGCGGCCCTTGAACAGCCTTGTTCAGGAAGGCCTGCGGAACAGCGCCGACCACAGGAAGGCTTCCCCGAACAACGGGGACCCGACCGGTTCGTCGCGCATGCGACGCAGCTCGACCTCCTCCAGGTCGGAGAAGATCCACCGCAGCGACTCGGGCGTGTAGGCGAGGCCGCCGTGCAGCCGGGACCGGTCGTAGAACTCGGTGTCGGGCAGTTCGGATCCCATCGCTCCGGACGCGAAGCAGGTGAGGGCGAAGCGACCGCCGGGGGCGAGGACCCGGTCGAGGAGCTGAAGGTAGCTGACGCGCCGGTGGGGCGGCAGATGGTGGAAGCAGCCCGAGTCGTACACCAGGTCGTACGGGCCGCCGAATTCGACCGGGTCGAGAGCGAAGGCGTCGCCCCGGTGGAACCGGACGGCGCCCCCGGCCCCGGTCTCGCGGGCGCGTTCCTCGGCCCAGGAGATCGCGACCGGCGAGAGGTCGACGGCGTCCACCTGGAATCCCAGTGAGGCGAGGTGCAGGGCGTTGCGGCCGGGACCGCAGCCCAGATCGAGTGCCCGTCCCGGAGCGACCAGTCCCCTGTCGAGGTACGAGGCCAGGTTCTCGTCGGGCTTCGCCACGAAGAACGGCACAGGCTTGGAGCGGTCGCTGTAGAAGTCGTCCCACCAGTCGGCCGCACCCTCGGTCCAGCGGTCGGCCTCCGGCGCGAACAGACCGTCCAGAAGCTTCATGACGTCGTCGACCGTACGTATGCCCCGGTCCATAGGACCCCCCTTTCAACGATGGTCGAACGCTACGACCGAACAGCACGGAAGACCAGCTCAGAGCCGGTGCGAGCGGCCTTCGGAAAGCCTCTGGGCGCACGCCGGCCAGGCTGCCGGCCAGCCGGCCGGGCCCTGCCCCGAGCTGCCCGCACACGGCGCCGGGCGACCCCACCGAAGGCGCCGAGGACGGCAGAACGGGCGGGGCCGGAGCGGGTTTTCCGGGCGGCACGACGGCGAGTCCTGCTCTTCCCCATGCGCACCTAGTCAACTTTGACTACTCTCACGGGATGACCGAGAAGACCATCCCCCTGCTCCCCTGCCACGCGATCCAGCCGGTGGTCGACTTCTACACAGCGCTGGGTTTCGGGACGACCTTCTTCCAGAAGAGCCCTTACCCGTACGCGGTCGTGGAACGAGGCCCGGTGCAATTGCAGTTCTTCGCCATGAAGGGGTACGACCCCGCGGAGTCCTACTCCGGCTGCTACATCGTCACGGACGATGTCGACGGCCTCCACGCCACCTTCCGCGGCGGCCTCAAGGCCGCCTACGGAAAGATCCCCGGCCGCGGTCTGCCACGGATAGGGCCGCTGAAGGACATGTCCTACGGGATGCGGCAGTTCCTGATGACGGACCCCGGCGGCAACAGCATCCGCATCGGCCAGGAGATCAAGGAAGCCGGCGCCCAGGAACAGGACGGCGGCCACGATGCGCACCAAGACGGGGACCACGCCGGAAAGCAGGGCGCGGAACCGGGCAACGGCGACCAACGGCCCGTATCAGAAGGGAGGGTCGCGCGGGCGCTGCGCACCGCCGACCTCTTCGTCGACTCGAAGCAGGACCTGCCGGGCGCCGCGAAGATCATCGATAACGCCCTGCGACTCGACGGCGAGCACCCCTCTCCCCCGCAGCTCCTGCGCCTGCTGGTGCTGCGCGCGGACGTCGCGCACCGGCTCGGCGACGAGAAGACGGCGGAGCGCATGCTGTCACAGGCCGCCGGGGTCGAGCTCAGCGCGGACGAGCGGGCCTCCGCCCGCGACGCACTCGAACGTCTCACCGAGCTGCTGTCCTGACCGTCCCACGGCCGGCACCCGGCCGCGGGACCGGGTACGGCCCCGGGTCGGGGCCGTACCCCGGCCGGCCGCTCCCCGGATGCCCGCTGCCCGGCGAGACGGCAAGGTGGCCTTCGCCAGGACCTTCCCCGACCGGACGAGGAGCGCCCGTGTCCGTGACCCCTTACCGGCATGCCGCCGTCGTTGCCGGGACCGTGCTCCTCGCCCTCACCGCCGCGGGCTGCTCCGGCCTCGGCCGCACCGCCGTAGGCACGTTCACCTACGAGAGCGGGCACGAACACCACACGACTGTCACCAGCCCCAGGGTCACCGGCTGCCACCACTTCGAGCACCCGGGCGCCGTCGCGGTCGAGAACGAGACGGAGACGGACGCCGTCGTCTACCCGACGGACGACTGCTCCGGCGGCGAGTCGATCTACATTCCGTCGATGACGTCCGACGTCCCGGCGCCGGGTGCGGGCCCCTGGCTGAGCTACAGCTTCGTCCACTAGACGCGGGACCCACCGGCGCTGCCGGCCGGGCAGGAAGGGCTCAGAAGAGGACCCGGGCCGCGTCGAGGGCCGCGGCGGCCTCCTCGTCCCCCTCGTACACCAGATCGCCGCGCGCGGGCCGCCCCGACAGATGCCGGGCGAAGGCGATCGCGTCCGCCCGGAGGACGACGGCGGGCGGGCCGCTGCCGAGCCGATGACGGCCGCCGGCCGGGCCCGACAGTTCCAGCAGACAGGGCGGACCGGTCCAGCCGAGCGCCAGGTCCAGCACGATCTGGCTCACGATCTCGCGGTCATGGTCGTCGAGCACCAGGTCGACCCCGGTGGCGTCGCTGATGTCCACGCGGTGCATCCATGTGTCGCGGGCGACCAGGACCCTGTTCATGTATTCCATCGAGTCCTCGGGAAGCGCCTTCCCCTCGGGAAAGATCAGGCTGAGCCGCACCCTCTTGCGGACCGGGGCGGGCATACGGCGCAGGGAGCGGGCGCCCCGAGGCGCGAGGCGGGCGAAATCGGCGGTCAGTTCCGGACCCGGCACGTCACTGCGTTCCTCGACCTGGCGCGCGTTGTGACAGTCGAGCGCACCGAGATCGGGGTGCGCCTCCCGGCCGCGCCTGATCCGGCTGATCATGAGCCACGGCTTGGGCAACTCCTCGTACTGCCCGACCTCGTGGGCGACCATGTCGCGTACCGTCCAGCCCGCGCAGGCCGTGGGCCGGGACCAGGCCTCGCGCTCGGCACCGAGCGCGCGCATCGCGGCGAGCGAGGCACGTATCTCCGCCTCGTTCACCTCACGTGCCCGCGCGGCGGAGGTCCGGGGGATCTCCCGCGCGGAGACGGTCGGTGTGGCCATGGTGCACCTCCTCGTGCCCCCGCTCTCAGGCTACGCCGGACCTTCGGACCCTCGACGGGGCCCGACTGCGCCGCTCACGTACGGCTGAGGGCTGTCCCGCAAAGATCGGGTTGAGTATCTGGCCCGTGGCGCTTTGCCCCGGGCCTGCGGTCCATCAGGCGACCGTCCCACCCGCGTTCCGGATCAGTTGCTGGAGCACCTTCACCGTGGTGACGTAGTCCGCGTCGTCGATGCCCTCGTGGAGGGCGGCGCGGATCGCGGGGGCGTTGCGGGCCAGGTCGACGCGGGCCTTTTCCCCTTCCGGGGTGAGCCACAGCCGGTCCTCGGTGTCCTGGGCCAGCCAGCCGCATGCAAGGAGCCCCTCTGCTTCCGCCGACAGGTCGTCCTCGGGACGGATGTAGGAGGTCATTGCCTCCCGCAGCTCGGGCAGGGTCATCCCCTCGCCGTCGGGCGAGATGTCGTTCACCGACAGGTTGCGCAGCAGCCAGAACTGAGGCTGGGTGTAGCCCTTTTCGGCCTGCTGGGCACGGGTGTACGCGATGAGCGCCTCGTAGGCCACACCGGTCCAGTACGCGGCGGGCTGTCCGGCGAGTTCGGCGTCAGAGATCTGCTGTGTCGTCATGGGGTATCCCCTCCATGCACCTCAGGGTGGGCCCGCACACTGTGCAGGTCGTGGGGAGACCGTATGACCTCAAGTTCGGTTGAGGTCAAGCAGGTGATCTTCTGGGCGACTGTGGGTGCGGGGAAGGAGGAACCCTGCCTCTGACTGGCAACTACGGGTTGCGTGAGACGTCGACCCCCGCCACGGACCGGTCACGCGGCCGCTCGTGGCGCCTGTCTCTGGAAGATCGGATGCTGCTGGTCGTTGTGTACCGGCGCACGAACTTGATCGGGCCGGGCAGGGCATGTACCGCAGGCAGCCGGCGCGCATGAACCGCCGTGCACCCGCCGCTGTACCGCTATGCGCCGGCCGCGCGTCGGCCGAGGACGGGCTCGGCCAGCAGCCTGGCCGCTCCGCAGAGCGTCTGGCCGTGCCGGGAGAAGAGTTCGTCGCGCGAGTCGAAGTGACCGAGGTCCGTGAGGACGTGGGCCGACAGGTCACAGGGCGCGCCGGCGGACGGGCAGGCCGTCGACCCGTCCCAGTCGATCGCCGTCCTCGACAGCGCCTCGAAGAGCGTCTCCGCCTCGGCGTTGGTGAAGCCGCCACCCGGATCACCACTCAACTCGCCCAGTTCACCGAAGAGTTCGGAGACCGTCAGCCATGAAGCTGCGGGGTGCCCGTCCGGCGAGAGACCGTCGATCCGGAACTCCGGCCATGCGAGGAGGACCTGGTCGGGGACGATCCGGTGCAGCCGGGGAAAGCGCGGATACCAGAACGCTCCGTCGACCACGAGTCCGCGTACCCGGGTGGCGATCCCGGACGCCCGCGCCACGGACTCCAGGACGGCCAGTCTCTGGCTGCACGAGCCCCGGCCTCGGCGCAGGACCTCCGACACGGGCCGCTCGTCCTGCACCGAGTACACGGGCCGTACGGCTGTGGCGATCCATCGGTGGGCCCTGCGCAGGGCCTGCACCTGGTCCGCGGCGGCCGTTTCCGGACCCGGCGCGGTCCCCGACGAGGCCGTCGTACCGAGGCCGCGGACGAGCATGGCGACGCGGGGGTGGTGCCGGTCGAGGATCCGTGTCGGCTCCGTGCCGCCCGCGACGATCCCCGTGGGGGCCGTACGCACACGGACACGGCCTCGCGGCCGGAGTATCGAGCTCGTCATCCGACGACGTCCTTTCGTCCCGCGCCGGAGTGTCCATGGCCGGCCGGAGACATCGTGACAGAGTTTTTGAACGCGCTCAACTATGTCGTCCGCAGTCCGTCCAGCCGCCGGTCGCACACGACCGCACCGCTGCCCCCTGCCACACGCTCACCTCCGAGCCTGTTACGACCGCCCGGCCGCGACCTGCGCACCCACCACGTCCAGCGCCGCTCCCCACGGGTACGCGCCCGCCCGTTCCTGACCTGGCCCCCGGCCCTGGACGCGGCCCGGCTCGTGCGGGGCGAGACCGTTCTCCCCGTAGCCGTACAGGACGGACACGCCGGCCGAACGCAGCGTCTCCACAGACCTTTCGAACTGCGGGTGCCGGGCGAACGCGGCGTTCACACAGGGCACCGCCACCGTCGGGACTCCCCTCCCGATCGCCTCCGCGGCGGCTCCCACCACGAACGACGAGGTCAGGCCCAGGGCCCACGCGTTGAGGCTGTTGAACGTCACCGGCGCGAACAGTACCGCGTCGGCCGACGGCCAGACCTCCGGCTCTCCGGGCCGGTCGTAGGCGAATCGGACCGGGTGGCCGGTGAGCACCGCCAGGCCGTCGAGGCTGGGCTCCAGCCAGCGCGCCGCGTCGGGCGTCAGGCCGAGACACACGTCCCAACCACCGGCCTGAGCCTGCTCGATCACCTGGGCGACGTCGAACACGGGAGGCGCGGCGGAGCAGAAAAGATGCAGAGTCGTCCTCGTCATGCGCTCCATCCGATCACACGCCTCCCCACGTCCAGGAGCGCAATCGAGGGCGCCTCCTGGATCGCTTCATGATCTTCACCACGTCCATGACCCCGGGCGCATGCCAGGATGCGCGGTATGGACCTGGACCAGGAACTTGATCAGAGGCTCGTCGACGCGGCGCTCGCACAACTGCACCGCCGGTGGCCCGCCGACGAGCCGGGCGGTGCCGCCGCGCTCCGCCTGGACGACGGCGGGATACTCACCAGCGTCGGCCTCGACAACCTGAACGGCGGGGTGTCGCTCTGCCACGAGACGGGCGCGATCTGCCAGGCGTACACGCTGAACCGACGGGTCACCGCGTCGGTCTGCGTCTACCGGGACCCGGAACGGGACCAGGTACTGATCCTGCCGCCGTGCGGCATCTGCCAGGAACGCCTCGCCCTGTGGGGCCCCGAGGTCCAGGTCGCGGTCCCGGACGCCGACTCGA
The DNA here is from genome assembly GCF_009832925.1 of Streptomyces sp. Tu 2975. GTDB lineage: Bacteria > Actinomycetota > Actinomycetes > Streptomycetales > Streptomycetaceae > Streptomyces. The sequence goes on along the minus strand of NZ_CP047140.1, from coordinate 5,574,143 downwards.
CGACGGGATGGCGCGCCCGCACCCTCCGGGACGTCAACCCCTACTACTGGGGTACGCAGTTCACGGACGACGGCATGTGGCCGTCCCAGAAGTCCCACTCCGAGTAAGGCGTTGCCGTAGAGGGGAATCCGCGGCCGCCACCTGATCGTTCAGAATGCATGGCTGTCATCCACCGCACCACCATGACCCCCGGCAAGCTGGAACTCCTCGCCGCCTGGCTGCCCTCGCGGCCCTGGTACGAGGGCACGGCGGGCAGGCCCGAACTCTCCAAGGCCGGCGGATTCCGCCTCGACGACCCCAAGGGGGAGGTGGGCATCGAGTTCATGGTGATCACCGACACCTCCGGTGACCGGCCGCTCTCCTACCACGTACCTCTCAGCTACCGCGCGGCGCCGCTCGAGGGAGCCGACGAGGCCGCTCTCATCGGCACGTCCGAGCACGGCGTCCTCGGCACGCGCTGGGTGTACGACGGGACCCATGACCCGGTCCTCGTCGAGCAGTTGCTCGCCCTTGTCGAGGGCAATGCCGAGCCGCAGGCCCAGAGTGTGAGCGACACGCCAGACCCCTCGGTCACCGCGCACCTCACCGGAGCCCCGCTCCCACGCACGGCCACGCCGGCGCCGGTAACCGACGACGCACACGGAACGTACCTCGCGGTGGCACCCGGCCTGAGCCTCCACGTGACCCGCCGCCTCGACGCCGACGCTCTGACGCCGGACACCAGGGGCCACGTCACCGCGAGCTGGCACACTCCGGACGGCACCGAGAACCGCTCCCGGTTCGCGGTCCTCGGCGACACAACTCCCTGACGCACCGGGCTGACGCCGGCCGCCTCCTGCGCCTCGCGGCCGGCGCACCCTCGGGACGCGACCTCGCCCCCGGGCTTCCCGTGGGCCCCTCCTGATCAGCGCTTCTGTGACCGGTACCGTTTGAGCTGCTCGACGGGAACTACAGGCCCCCCGCCGCGCGCGCCTTGGCCGCCACACGGATCTGCTCGGTGTTCAACCCGGCCTGCTCGGTAAGCGTCGCGAGGTCGAAGTAGATCGTCTCGCCCGCCATGAGGTCGCCCTTGAACGGGACGACATTGGCGAACGGCACGGCAAAGGACCCACCGCTCGGAGGTACGCCCAGCCAGGCACCCCCGCTCGTCCCGCGCAACGTGCCCCAGACCACGAGAACGTCATCGCCGAAGGCGATGCCCTGGTCATCGGGGCTGAGATCGGGAAATGCCGTGAAGTACCCCACGTAAGCGGCTCGGGCCGCGTCCCTGCCCTCACTCCGCAACCCGAGCGGCACCGTCTCGAGGAAGCAGTCCTCGGCGAACGTGGCGAGGATGGCGTCATAGTCCCGGGCGGCTTCGGCCTCACGGTGAGCCTCGAACAGGCGGATCATCGCATCGCGGTCCATGCTGCCCTCCGTGCTTGAGGGTCTCCTTCCAGCGTATGGCCGTGACCTGCGTGGCGCCCGACGGCACCGCCCTCGCCGGAACACGCTGCCCGACGTGCACTTCCCTGCGTCCGGGAAGACGCCGAACGCCTGTCGAAGCAGTGGGCGACGAACCTCGCCGCGCAGTCACACACAGCGAGAGGTGCAGGCACTCCGAGGGCAGATGCAGAAGGCCCCTCGCCATGCCGGCGAGGGGCCTTCGCGCGCCGATCGGCGCGGACGGTGTCGAACCGCCGAGAGGTGCTTCGTATTCGGTCCTCAGCTCCGGCCGGCTCGGTCGGGGGCGACCACGGCGGCCGCACTCGGCTCGACCAGTTCGGGCTTCGGTACGGGTCGCGGTGCCGGCAGGTGCACCGACGCGGCCTGCCGGTCCCACCGTCCGGTGGTCCGCACGTAGCCGTAGACCACCGAGGCCGTCGCCAGGACGAGCAGCGGACCGAACACCCACGGCTGCTCGGCCATCTGCACCGAGAGATAGCGATACGACGCCAGGAGCGCAGCGAAGACCGCGGTGCCGTAGACGACCGTCTGGACACCCTGCCGGTCCCAGCCGCGGTCGAGCGCCCGCAGAGCCGTCTCGATCGTGAGCGTGAAGACCACACCGGCGATGATGTCCGCGCCGTAGTGGTAGCCGAAGCCCAGCGTTGCGCCGAGCGTGGCGATCAGCCAGAACGCGCCCAGGCAGCGCAGAGCCCACGGGCCCTTGAGCGAGTGGATGAAGATCGCGGTGGCCCACGCCGTGTGCAGACTGGGCATGCAATTTCGCGGCGGGGTCTCGTCGAAGAGCATCGGCTGCGGGATGCCGACCGGCGGCGGTGTGTCCGGCCACAGGTCGGCCACCGCCCAGGCACCCCCGTCGGCACCGTAGACGAAGATCGGTCCGACCACCGGGAAGAGCATGTAGATGCCCGGCCCGAGCAGGCCGATGGCCAGAAACGTGCGCACCAGATGATGCCCTGGGAAGCGGCGCTCGGCCGCCACGTTGCGCAGTTGATACAGCGCGACGAGCACCGCGGCCACCGCGAGCTGGATGTAGACCCAGTCGAGAACGTGGGCGCCGACCGGGCCGGTGGCCTCGACGATCCGGCCCACCACCCACGACGGGTCGCCCAACGCGCGATCGGCGGTCGCCACGTACTGGTCGAGCACCGTCGGGCGCGTCTCCGACGTGATCATCAGCCAGGTGTAGCCGGTCTTGCGGCCGGCCACCAGCAGCAGTGCCAGTCCGACGCCTTTCAGCAGCAGAGCGCGATCACGGCCGGTGCGGCGCGTGACGGCGATCACGGCGCAGGCCAACGTCACCCACAACGCGCCGTTGCCGAACATCATCTCGGCGTCGACGATCCACCGCACGAGCCAGAAGGCGGCGTCGATGCCGATCGCGGCGCCCAGCGCGACGAACCGCTGCCGCCACGGGAGCACCACCAACATCAACGCCATGCTGGCGTACAGCACGGTCCCCGACTTGGGGGCGAAGATCACCTCTCGCGCCTGGTCGGTGATCGGCCCCCGCTCGCCGTACCGACGCGCGGCGATCTCCAGAGCAATGAGGAATCCGAGGCCCACCGCGCTCACCGCGACCCACAGCATGACGCGTGGCTGACGCCATGCACCGAGCCGAGGGCTGCCGCCTCGCCGCGAAGACCCTCGCGCTAGTGTGGATATCAATTTTTCAACCGATTTGTGATATTTTGACATGATCGTTATGAGCTCGAACATGCTAGCGGAGAAAGTGGGTTCCGCTCCACGGGTGGGTCAAATCCAGCGATCGGCTCCCCCGTTGCCCGCACCCCGACCCGGCGACCAGTAGCGCCGCGCGGCCCGGATCGAGGCGACGCCGGCAGCTCTCCCGGGCCAAGGGGAGACGGCCTCCCCGTGAGTCCCCCTCGGTCATGGCGCGACACCGGCTGAAACAGGCGCCCGAGAAGACCGTCCCTGCCGTGTCGGCCCGTGCCGGGCTCGGGGCCCGCGACCGTCGAAGGCCCACCGGCTCGCTTGATCCATGAGGTCGGTGATGTCGTGTGTTGCCGTCTCCCGGTACCCCGGCCAGAGTCGACCGCACGGAGGAGCACCGGTGCCGGAGGGCGGCGCCGACGGCGCGAAGGAGGCTCGCGATGAGCAAGGTGGTGCTGGACGTGTCGATGTCCCTGGACGGGTTCACGGCCGGACCGAACGTCCGGGAGGAGGAACCCATGGGGGACGGCGGCGAACAGCTGCATGAGTGGATGGCCGGGAAGGGGCCGGACGGCGCGGTGGACATCGGCATCCGCCAGGAGCTGGACGCGTCGGTGGGGGCCACCGTCATCGGACGACGCACCTTCGACCTCGGCCGGGGCCCGTGGGGCGGCACGCCGTGGCCCGGCGTCCCCAGCTTCGTGGTCACCCACCGGACCAGGGAGGACCTGCTCGGCGACAACGGCGGAACGTTCGCCTTCGACGGGCTGGAGGCCGCGGCCCGGCGTGCCACGGAAGCCGCGGGGGACAAGGACGTCCTGGTCCTGGGTGCCGCCGTCGCCCGGCAGTTGCTCAGGGCGGGCCTGCTCGACGAGGTGCGCCTCCACCTCGTCCCCCTGCTGATGGGAGAGGGAACGCCGCTGTTCGCCGGGGAGCGGATCGGGCTGATCCCCCAGGGGGCACCCGTCGCGGGGTCCGTGACCCACCTGCGCTACAGCGTCCCGAAGCCCTGACGCCCGCCCTCACCGGTTTCGGCTCGGCAGGAGGAGGTGTGCGCGTCGAGGGCTAGGCAGCCGGTTCCGGCTCCACAGCAGCCGGCACAGGGCCGGTCCCGCAACGTTGCGTACGCTCGCTCGATCTCGCCAAGGTACTGCTCCAGGCGGAAGCGACCTTCCCCGACGGGCCTGCCGTCGGGGCCCGGAAACAGCAGGTCGGATTAGATGACCGTCCCGCCACGGAGCCTGACCCGGATCGTCAACCTGTCCGGCCCTGGCTCGGGCTGCTCCTGGGCCGCCACATCCACCTGGCACGGCGTATCCGTCGGACCGAGCGGTCCGCCCGGGTGGAGCAGTTGCCCCTGGTGTCCAGACCGGCCATGCTGCTGTCGCTGCGCGCGACCATGTCGAGGCCGTCGACGAAGAGGTACGTGTGAACGGCAGTACACGCCGGCGGCCCAGGACACGCGCTGATGAACAGCCTGCTCACCGTGCTGTCGCGTTGCCCGTCGGGCACGGTGGCCCTCACCTCGCGTGGGGACCTACGCGGCATCCGCCTGATGTGACGTCATGGGCCGATCGTAGTTCCCGCGCCGTAAGCGGAAGCCGCTGAGCTACGTTCACGACGCCTCTCCGCCGCCTTCTCCCCTCCCCTCCCGCCTCTCCCCTCCTCTCCCTCCTCTCCCGCCTCTCCCCTCCTCTCCGGCCGAGGAACGCGCGCCCCTGTTCACCGGTGCAGGGCTGGGCCGGCCCCTCGCCGGCTACGGGGTACGGGTGAAGGACCGGCGGTACGAGCGGGGCGGAACTCCCCGACGCCGTACGAACTGTGCGCGCAGGACGGCCGCGCTTCCGAAACCGACCAGTCGCGCGATCTCCTCGACGGGGAGGCCCGTGGTCTCGAGGAGTTCCTCGGCGCGACCGAGCCGCAGGCCGAGCAGCCAGGCGTGCGGGGTGGTGCCGGTCGAGGCGGCGAAGCGGCGGGCGAAGGAGCGCCTGCTCATCAGGGCTCGGCGGGCCAACTCCGCCACGGGAAGCGGCTCGTGGAGGTGCTCGCGGGCCCAGGCGACCACGTCGGCGAGCCGATCGTCATCGCAGTCCGCGGGTGCCGGGGTGGCCAGGTACTGGGCCTGTCCCCCGTCCCGGTGGGACGGCAGGACCAGGTCTCGCGCGATGGCGTTGGCCGTGGCGGCGCCGTACTCCCGCCGCAGGAGGTGCAGGCACAGATCGAAGCCGGCGGCGGCTCCCGCACCTGTGGCGATCCGGCCTTCGTCGATGTACAGGGCGTCGGGCTCGACGGTGACGTCCGGGTGGCGTTCGGCCAGCAGACCGGCGAACCGCCAGTGGGTGGTGGCGCGCCGCCCGTCGAGCAGACCGGCCGCGGCGAGCGCGAAAGCACCGACACAATGTCCCGCGACCAACGCGCCGCGCTCATGCGCGGCGGTCAGCGCCTCGAGCACGGCGGGCGCCGGTGGTGTACGGAAGTCCGCCCAGGGCAGGGCGATCACGAGATCGGCGGCGGCCAGCCGGTCCAGGCCGTGCTCGACCATGACGGGCAGCCCCACATCAGTGCGGACCCGTCCGGGACGGCCGGTGCACAGGGCGAAGTCGAAGCGGGGCAGGTCCGGGCCGCGGGCGTCGAACACCTCGGACACGATGCCGACTCCGAGCATCCCGACACCGTGCGAGGCGTAGGCGGCGACCGTCACGAAGGGGGGCATGCGGGCAGTGTGGCACGATTCCTGCGATCGGTGGCAGTGCGGCCACTCGTGAAGAAGGTTGCTGCCCCGAAGACTTGGGGCCATGACAGACACACCGCTCGGCCGCAGCGCCACCTACAAGATCCTGACGACCGGCTACACCCTTTCCACCGGTCCCGGGGTGGCCGCCACCGTCTCCTACATCAGTGACGGGGAACGCCACGTGATCGTCGACCCGGGCATGGTGGCCGGCCGCGAGCGGATCCTCGGCCCGCTCGCGGAGTCGGGGATCGGCCCCGACGACATCACCGACGTGGTGCTCAGCCACCACCATCCCGACAACACCATGAACGTCGGCCTCTTCGGCCGGGCTCGCGTCCACGACCACAAGGCGATCTACCAGAACGACCAGTGGACCGATCGCGACGCCGAGGGCTACGAGCTCACCTCCTCGCTCAGGCTGATCCGCACCCCGGGACACAGCCGCGAGGACATCACCCTGCTGGCAGGCACGGGCTCGGGTGTCGTGGCCTTCGTGGGTGACCTCTGGTGGCGCCCCAACGGCCCGGTGGACGACCCGGTGGCCCCGGACCACGCGATACTGCTGGCGTCCAGGCTCCGGGTACTTGCCGCCGCGGACGTGATCGTGCCGGGCCACGGCGCCGCGTTCCCGGCCGACGACACCGCGCCGCGCTAAGGGTGTTGCGCACGCTCGTGGCGCGTCGGCGGCCCAAGGACGTCCCGGTCACAGCCGCCCGCTTGCGGCGAGCGACACGGTTCCGTGCCGAACTCATCCGCCGTCACGGCCCGGAGCCCGGACTGCCCCGTCCGGCAGGGCTCGATCACGTCGGCCCACACACGGGTGGTCCAGGGGGTGCCCTCCTCGCCGAGCCTGGCTGCCACGACATCATCGAGGAACAACGCGTTGTCAATATCCGTCGCCACCTGCGGCCACCAGAGCGAATCGCACTCGGTGCACAGAGAGAACACCGCTCCATCGCTCTTGAAGCGGTAGGAGTGGAGCCGGTCCTGGCCACAGCGTGGGCAGATCGGCGGCGTGCTTATGGCTGTCACCCTGTATCCGCCCCTCGAATCACAGTGCCCGACCTACACCTCGAAGGGCCTCGGAGCGCGGCCGACGCCGTGAGAGACGACGAGCCCCGGGATCGGCCGGCGGATTCACGTCACGCAGCCTGGGCAGCTCGCTTCCCCCCGGAGTTCCGCCTCTTCACGCGTTGATCAACGGTCGCCATTGCCGAAGGATACCGGCCGAATGACCGATGATGCCGCAACGACTGCGCGGTGGCCCAGGCACGCGTTGCGGAAGTCGCACGATCACCTCGTCGGGCAACAACGCGACCACCGGGAGACATCAGCGCTAGTGCCGTAACCTACGCCTGCGCTCGTGCGCCTACCTTGCCGAAAGCCACTGCCGTCATATCCGAGTCCAGAACAGCGGGTGCCAGGAGGCCCCATGGGCTCTTCCTGGCACCCGCTGTTGACCGTTGTTCACCGATTCGCGCCCAGAGCGGGCACGGAGACCTCCTGGCTGCCGCTAGACGGCCAGATTCACGGTGCCGGGTAATAGACGTAATAGCAGTCGAGATCGCCGGCGTAAGGGCCGCAGTACCCATCGTTCCGGTAATCGACTGGCCGGACCGGCTCTACCACCCAATAGACGAACTGCGGTTCCCATGGAGCTACACAGTAGTAGCAATCATGCTCTTCGTACTGAGTGCATCCTCCTATCAGGGTAAACACCGCGAGAATTGCCCCAAACACCTCAGCGGCTTTAATGAACAGGCGCATAGCCGCCACATCCGCGGCTAGCTCGAGCAAAGATGCTCACGAATTCCCCCTAGATATGTGAAGTCTGCGCCGCTCGTGTCGTATGCTCGCGCCACTCACACGTCACGACAAGTTACCGACGTGGCCAGAACTTGTCACCGGCGCGTTCCACCCTGGGAACTTCTACCGGCGCACGCCCCCGGCTCAGAGGTTCTAGACCGAAGGAAAAACGATTATTCAAACCATCCCCCTTCACGGGCTGGCGCGCGTGTGCTCTTCTTGCTTCCTTCTGGCGAATTGGGGGCTGGCGGGCCGGATGAATGATTCAGCGGAGAAATTCGCCTTCGCGAACAACAACTTCTGGCAGAGGGAGCGGCTGTATTGGCAGGCAGCGCATGCGGGTTTGCCTACCGGGGTGATCTTTGACCGTCTCGTGGAGGCCGGCCGGTCGGTGCTCGAGACGAGACAGCAACTGACCGTGCCGGGCCGCGAATTGGCGCACGGGTTCCATTCAGACGCTGACATCGCGGGGGCAGTGCTTGGTGTGTACGAGCGGGAGGCGACCACACATGAGGCTGGAGATTGGCCTCGCGAGCGCATGCAGGAGCACTGGGCAGCGGCACGTGAGATCGCCGCGCTGGTAGGGCCGCTCAGGTTGCGCCAGCATCTGGTGAGCAGGGCGCAGTATGCGCTGGGCCAGTCTCAGGCCAGTAAGGCACTGGCTCTGCTGGATCAGGCCAGACGACTTGCGAGCGAGCCTGTGTTTGCGTCCGGCAGCGGCGAGACGCAGAGGTACCTTCATGGTGATCTGCGCGCAGTGCAGGCCGCCGCCTTGCATCAACTGTACGACTCGGTCACCGCCTTGACGGTTCAAGCGCCTCTGGAACGAGAACTGAGGGAGCTGTTACCAAACGGACCGTTGCTCGACGAGGCCGCCCGCAGGAAACTGCCCCGGCGCGGACAATCGGCATCAGCCGATCACTTACTCGCGGCATCGACCGTCTATCACCAGGTGCTGGATACAAAAGCCGCCGCCTTGCGGGATACCGGGCACCCTGCAGAGGCTGAGAGGACCTATTTGATACTCGCGCCGCACTACGAGCAGCAAGGCCTGACTGAAGTAGGCATGCTGCAACTCGCCGCTTGCGCGTTGAGCCGAAAACAACCGGGGAAGGCGGGTCGCTGGCTCGACCGCGCTGCGCCACTTTTTGGAACGGCTCCCGTAAGCCGTGACTCCGGCGGGGACCTGACGTCCATGCGAGCGCACCTCAAGCGAGTCAAAGGTGCCGTTTACTGTCGCATGCGCGCCGAATGCTCTCGACTACAGGGCCAGCAAGTGGAGGCTCTCGTTTGGTGCCGCCGCGGCGAGGTCTACCTGAGGGCTCATCCCGATCACGCGGCGGAAGCGGGCTTGCAAACGGAGAGAGCGCGGGTACACCGGGCTCTGAGCGAACCGGCCTCCGCGGCCGAGGCGTACCGTAGGGCAATCGTTGCTTCGGACTGGCTGCTGCGGGCTCCCCTCGGTCACCGCTTCGACACCTTGCACCTGCGCTTCCGACAACCACTGTTCGACGAGGCCCTGCAAGCGGCACAGGAGACCGACAATGCTGAACTAGCCACCCTGGTGACCGACCTGCTCAAGGCTCGAGCTTTCACCGCTCGATTGGCACTGGCCCGTACTTCCGTGCCGGCTGCACCGCCCCCTGACGAACAGCCGGACCGGCATGAATTTCACGACCTCACCGAGCGCATCGGGTTTGCCGAGCGCCAGGGACAGTCGGAACTGGCCGAGCAGCTCTCTCAACGCCGAGCCACACTGCTCACCCGTATCCGTGCCGTGGATCCACGGTGGCAAGTGCTTCAGCAAGATCCGCCCTTCGACCCCGCCACACTCATCAGCTACCTCGCGGCGTACGGCAGTCATGCATCGGGAACCGGGGCCGGTGCTTGCGTCGCGCTGAGTCTGTACGAACAGGGGCGCAGCATTGTGGCGGCCCTGGCGACCGCCGATGAAGGGCTGCGGATGGCAGTACAGCCGCTGTCCAAGAAGACCCACCGCGCCCTTGACTCGCATCAGCGTCTGCTGTTGTCGGGCAACAAGCCGCAGCCTATGAATTTTTGGGACGACTACGGTATCAATCTGAGCGACCTCATCCCCGAGTCGTTCGCTGACGTGATTGCCGCGGCCGGCACCTGTCTGCTGTCACCGCACGGCCGACTCCACGCCTTGCCATGGACAGCGGTCCGCCACCAGAATCGTCATCTCATCCGCGATACGTCCATCGGGGTCGTCCCCAACCTGGCATGCATACCAGTATTGGACCATCGCCCTTGCGCACGGCTGCGCGTGGCCCTTGTCGGCGTTACTGAACTACTCACTGGCAAAAGGCAGTTCGATCCGGTACGCCGCCTGTTGTATAAACTCTCCAGCTCTCTCACGCCAGATCAGCTGTACGGCCCACCGGTCATCGATCGGGCCGCAGACACCGCCGCGCTGCGGGCCTTGCTGCACTCTGGCCCGCGCGTCCCGGGCGAGACCGCCGTGCTATGCCTTGGTACACACGGCTTCGCGGCGCCCGAGGCGCCGTTCCGGGGTGGTGTGGAGATGGCGGATGGCTGCATCGAGGCTGGCGAAGTCTCACTCGGTCGCATGCGCTTCGAGGAAGTCGTTCTTGTAGCCTGCCGCACCAGTTGGCGCGCGTCCACCGATCGCCGCGGTGGCCACGGAGCTCTGGTGGAGCCGGACGAGGGAAGCCCGGACGAGCCATTCGAACTAGGCGGTGACCAAGCGAACGCCTTGGTGCACGCATTTCAGGAGGCAGGAGCCGCATTCGTTCTCGCCAGCCCGATTCCCGTATGGTCCCGTGCTGCGTCACGCTATTCCGAGAAGTGGTTCGGACACAGGGCAGCGAGATGTACTCCATTGGAAGCCAGTCGACGGACAGCTGTAGAGCTGCTGAATGATGACAATACATCAGAGATAATTTCGCGCTGGGCCGGCTTTACGGCGTACGGAGTCCGATGAACCGAAAGGAGCCTCGAAGTTGAACAACGAACAGGAAACCGAGCACAATTCACCCGGTGGTCAGCTGGAATCGGAAGATGTGCAACAGAATCCGCATAAGTTGTCGGCGAAACAGCCAACCATCGATGTTGACCCTGATGACGAACCCATGGAGTACCGCAAAGGGCCTTGGACCCCCTCCAGGCGCCAGGATCCCCCTCCAAACCCCGACCAGCCTCCCGCTCCGTCCGAGCCAGACGCTTCACCACCTGCCTGACCAATAGTCCATCGGCAGCCGTAGCCGACCACCCCGGTCATGAAAGGTGCCGCATGCCGTCGAGCCTGATCGGCCTGGTCGCCCTGATCTTCGTCGCCGTGCCTGGGTACTTCTACCTTGTGCGGTACGAGCGGCGCGGCCTGCGAGAGCGGCACGGTTCGGTACGCGAGATCGCCGAACTTTTTGCCGTGGGCGCGTTCGTGGCGGTGGCTGTGGGGGGAAGCCTCTTCATGCTCGCCGAAGTCGTTCCGGGGTTGGCTACCCTCGAGGGCATCGTGTCCGGGTACAAGTATCTGCAGTCCCACCCCTGGCATCTCGCACGATCCGCCTGCCTACTCTTCATCTTCAGCGCTATGACATGCGCTGTTCTAGGCGATATACGAGGTCGAAAGAGAAGCGACAGCAATCTCTCCAACCACCCGGGCACCGTTTGGACTGACCTACTACAGACCCCGCGCGGAGAATCCGATCCCATCGTGGAGGTGCTGATGGATGACGGCACCCGCGTCCATGGCCGTTGCCATATGGTTTCCCTGGAGCGAGATATCGCGCAGCGGGACGTGGCTCTGCACCATCCGGTGGCCGTTCAAGCTCCAGGTCAAGACCTGGCGACGGCCTCGCCAGCGGACTACGTGATCATTCCTGGTGGACTCATCCGACTGATCCAGATCACGACATTACGCGACGTGGATTCCGCCTGATTCATTGTTCGCCATCGCCAGGACCCGGCTCTTGGGAGCCAGCCATAGCATCCACTCTGGCCATTCGGTACCGGGGGTCAGTGGAAGTGGGCCGCCCACGACTTGCCCCTGATATTGCCATGGCGCTCGGCGTCAGCCCGCTCGCCATCACGCCGGCCACATCGGCACGGAGGATCGGCGTAGTGCCCTGGCTCCGTACGGTGTCGCCCCCGGCGTCCCGCCGGGGGCGACACCTCACGTCCGGGTTGGAGAGTGTGACCGGCGACCTGGAAAACGCCACCGTGTATCCACGGCGATCACCCGCTGTTGCCCTTGACTCCAGGGCAGCTCGGCACCCGAAAGGCACTCGCCGCCGAACACTCTGCCGTGATTCATCCACTCGCTGAGCTGATCGTGCCGGCGCGGCTATATGCTCGGCGCCGGGTCCGCCTTCAGAGCCTCTCCGGCTCTTCGGCTTCAGTGCGGTTGCGAGTGTGGCACGCAGACCGACTGGGCATCGGTGACGTAACAACACGAGTGCCTCAGCTCAGGGCCGCCGGATTCTTCGATCCACTGATTACCGTCCCATACGTTCGACGTGAAAGTGACCGTCATTTTTCCTGCAGGTGCGATTCCTTGCTCCTTGCCCATTCCGCGCCGCTCAAGGAACGCGACGGGATCAGCCAGCAGCATCGGCACCTCCTCGGGAGAGACGTCGTAGTGGAAAAGAGGTGGGTCCTGCTCCATCCCGGCAACGCCAGGACCTGCAAGCTTGACTACGTTGGCGCTGGCATAGTTATCGGACAACGGATTCCTCCTGTGTTTCGGATGTCGGCATTCCAGGACCATTCCGCCGCGAGATTGAGCACTCTATGGGTAGCCATGCCCTTTGGCGGGTGATCGCGCCTGGCGTGTTGGCAAATGTGATTTGCCACGCAAAGGAAGTGCACACAGGCTGGCCAGGGTGATGATGCAAATACGCAGATCGCACCGGAGCTAGCCACACCCGCCTCCGCTGTCATCCCGGACCCGAGCGCCCCCGCGGGAGGCAGCTTTCAACCTCGCAGGCTTCGGCGCCCCGGGCCGGCGTTCGGGTTGCCGCAGTTGCTCCGGTTGGCCTGTTTGCTGGCTTGGCGCCTTCACCGGCCTCCGCTTCGGGGAGCTGGCCGCTCATCTCGACGCGTACGGCGAGCCGGGCCGTACCGGTGGTGTTCACCGGGGCGCGGGGCGGGCGACTGCGCCGGAACAACTTTCGCCGCCTGTGGCTACAGGCGCTGGAGACGACCAGCCTCGGAGACATGCACTTCCACGATCTGCGCCACATCGGAAGCGCCCTCGCCGCGACTGGTGGTGCCACGACGCGTGAGCTGATGCAGCACATGGGCCCTCCTCGGTGCGGGCCGCGTTGACCCAGGCCCGCTACTGGCTGGCCATCGCCCTCGTCGACTTCACCGCGGCCGACGGAGCAACGATCCACCACATCGAGGCCTACAGCGCCCGCATGACCGAACGCCGCCCTGTCCTCCATGCGGACGGAACCATCGAGATGAACGCGGGACCAGTCGAATTCAAGGGCGCTGACCAGCCGGCCCCAGGCTCGGCGGGCGCAGGCGTCGTCTGTCATGTCCTACCGGGGACTCGTCTCAGTCCGACCGTTCCGTCCCGAAGCAACTTGGCCGGGCGCCAGCCCCTGGGCCACTGTGCCCCCTCACCTGCTGCGATAGTCCGTCAGTGTGCTCGGTTGTCCGCTGCTACGCGGCGGCGTTGTCACGCAGTCAGACACTTACCCTGCCCCTCGATGCGAACTATCGGCGGGGCGGTTGCTGACGTACGTCTGCTCGGCTGGGCATTGGTGGTCCGGCGGCCGGTGCCGGTCGACTGCGTTCGCCGGTGGTTGCTGTACTTCTGCGGCTCCGGAGGGCCGGCGGTTCCACGCATGACCTGGCACGGCTTTCGCCGGGAAAGGACTTTGGCCGGTGATGGCGCGCTTTGGGACATGCATCCCAGCAAGAAAGGACCGCACGAGCTCCTCTTGTGCTTTTATGCGGCCTAGAACTTCTGCTGCGACCCATTGCAGATCTTCACCCCGACGGCGGCCGGTGTGGTGCTCCATCTGTCCACAGCAGGCGGGGCTGGGTGGAGCACAGGGGTGAGCCGGCCTCCGGGGCGCAGCGTGGGCTCAGGCCGCCAGGCTGGTCGAACTGGTGAAGGGTCCGACGGCCGCTGCGATGTACCTGACGTAGCCGATTCCGGTACGCACCGGGACCGGAACGTTGCTGTCGACGGTGCTGCCGTTGCCGAGCTGCCCGGAGAAGTTGCTGCCCCAGGCGCGAACTGTGCCGTTGGCCAGGCGCGCCAGGCTGTGTGAGCTGCCCGCGGCGACGTCTCGGACGCCGCCGAGTCCGCTGACCGAAACCGGAACGAGGCTTTCGCTGACGGTGCTGCCGTTGCCGAGTTCTCCGTTGCTGTTGTTGCCCCAGGCGCGGACGGTGCCGTTCGCCAGGCGCGCCAGGCTGAAAAAGCCACCTGCGGCGACGTCTCGGACGCCGCCGAGTCCGCTGACGGGGACCGGGACATTGCTGTCGGTGGTGGTGCCGTTGCCGAGCTGCCCGCTACTGTTGTCGCCCCAGGCGCGGACGGTGCCGTTCGCCAGGCGCGCCAGGCTGTGGTTGAAGCCTGCGGAGATGTCTCGGACGCCGCCGAGTCCGCTGACGGGGACCGGAACGTTGCTGTCGGCTGTGGTGCCGTTGCCGAGGTGCCCACTGTCGTTGTCGCCCCAGGCGCGGACGGTGCCGTCGGCCAGCAGGGCGAGGTTGTGATCACAGCTGGTGGCGACCGCGGTCACGTTGCTCAGTCCACTGACGGGGACTGGGGTGGTGCTGGTGCCGCCGGTGGTACCGATGCCGAGCTGCCCGTCGCTGTTGTTGCCCCAGGCGCGGACGGTCCCGTTGGACAGCAGGGCGAGGCTGTGGGAGCAGCCGGCGACGACCGCCGTCACGCCGCTCAGCTCGCGTACCCCACCAGGGGTGGGGTGGTTGGTCATGGTGCCGTCGCCAAGCTGCCCGGAGCCGTTGGCACCCCAGGACTCGACGCGCTGGGCCTGAGCAGCGGCCATGGGTGCGGGCAGCGCCAACGTCGCCAAAGTAGTCAGCAAGACGACCAGCCCCGCCGACAGGACGGATCTCGGACTGCGCTGCCTTGTCCGCAGCAGTTGCATGTGTCACCTCGGGATGCCGAGTGCGCGGCCGTCCTGGCCTGCGCTACGTGGAGTGATGATTTTGATTCATCAGGTGACAGTTGGTGCGAGGTGACACCCATGCCGTGTACGAGTTGCTGCGGACGGCCGAACACCCCGTCAGACCTCATGCCGCGGAGATCGATGGGTGGGGAGACCACCTGAGCAGGTTGGCCACCTCAAGAGCGACACCTGGGGAAGTTCAAAGAGCGCCATCAACGGCCTACCGACGGTACCCGGAGGTCGGTGGAGTCTTAATGACCGAGTCAAGGGGGTCGGCGGGCGGCCCCGACGCTGTCAGCGGTCTTCGCCGGCGGCCTCAAGGTCGTCCATAACCTGATTGTGGAAGTCACGCTCGGCCTGGCGGCAGGGGGCGCCGAAGTACATGCGTCCAGCGTCGCCAAGTCCGCAGTTCAAGAGGCCCATAGTGACAAACACAGCATCGGTCCCATGGCAGTTGTGGTCCTTCAGCCACTGCTGCAACGTGTTGCTGTCCTGCGTCACTTCCCAGATCGATCGGGCCGATTCGATCATGGCTGCGACGCGGGCTGATCGTTCTGGTCCGATGCTCACCGGCTGTGCCTCCTGGGTCACCGCAGCTTACTGAGGCCCTTGTCAGGCCGGGCAGGGGGATGGTGGTTGCGTGGAGATGAGCCTTCCGTCTCGGAGGAGTGGCCCCAGAGGACATCGACACGTCGGCGAGCGAGGGCGATCACGGTTGGACGTGTTTGCAGCCCTCGGCTCGCTTCTTCAAGTAGTAGTCGCGGTTGGGTCCTTCGCGGATGATGCTGGTCTGGGCGGACAGGTAGAAGACTCGGCGCAGGCGTCGGCTGTATCGCTTGGGGCAGTGGAGGTTGCCGGTGCGGCGTCCGGAGTCCCGGGGAACGGGAACGAGGCCGGTGGCGGAGGCGAGGTGGCCGGCGTGAGGGTGACGAAGTGGGAACCCCTGTACGTACCTCGGACCGCCGAGCTCGTGCCCGCACTCCTGGAGCAGGTGGAGGCAGGGACCGGAGACGAGAGCGTGTGGCGCGAGCTATGCACCTTGCTGTGCATCGAGGGCGAGACCCTCGTCCCTGGGAGTCTCGCCGCCCTGCCACGTCTGGTCGCGCTCGCCCGGAGCGAAACACAAGCGCTGGATATGGCCGGAGGGATCGTGCGCAGCGCGATGACGGACGACCATGGCGAGCGCATGTTCGTGGAGAGCCCCGACGCCATCGCGGAGCTTCGAGAACTAGTGGACCAGCGTCTCCGGACGCGTCCGACCGACTACATCCGGGGCCTTCGCACCCTCCTCGCGATCGAAGGGCAGTTCCACTGGAGTGCCGTCCTCGGTGACTTCAGCGACGAGTTCTACGAGGTGGACTGTCCGCACTGCGCCCTGACGGTGACTATCGCCATCGGGGGATACGGGTACTACTCGGCCTACCGGGACTGGGACGCGGGCGATGTCGACCGGCGCGACCTGCTGCCGGCGTCCGTTGCGGAGCTCGACGGCATGGGGCGGTGGATGTACGACCTCGCGGTCCGGGACGGTCAAGACCGGCTGGCCGAAGGGGTGACGTATCTCTTCGGCCGCGCGGAGTGCCCACGCTGTGCCAGCGTGTTCCGCATAGCCGATGAGTACGCAGCCGACAACCTCCCTATGTTCGGGTGACACGCACCTAGTTCGGAAGACGCCGCATGCGGATGCATCCCGACCTGGGTGGTCGTTGACCTGGGGTGTAGTGCTTGCCTCGCCCTGGTTCCCCGTGGTTCCCCGCTCGCTACTGGCTGATCGGGCACGCACGGGCACGTGACTAGCTCTCGATGGGGCGCTCTGTTTGATCGAGGCTGCGAGTGATTGAGATCACTACCCCGGCCATGATCAGGATGTAGATCAGGCTCGACCACGGCTGCGGGATGTTGGGCTGGGCCACGCCCGCGAGCACGGCAAGTGCGACAAGCCAGACGATCAGCAAAGGGCGTCGCGCGACATGGCGTAGAACGCTGGTGAATGTGCGCGGCCGTTGCGGATGATCGGCACTTGTCGGTCCAGGACCGTACTGCCGCCTTGCAGCCGCCATCGCCCGCGGCGGCCAGGCCCTGCCGGCCGAACCACAGGACGACGACACCACCCTCGTCCTCGCGCACTGGACCTCTGCCGGAACCGGACTCGGCCGCGCCGAGGAATGGCTCGCCGCCTCACTCACAAACGACACCACGGAAGGGATCTGCTGATGACCGACCAGCTGCTTACGGTGGACGAGGTGGCGAAGCGCCTCGGGACAACCGCCCGCTTTCCCCGGCGGCTCATCGCCGAGCGTCGGATCGTCTTCGTCAAGGTCGGGCGGCATGTCCGCATCCCTGAGCCGGCTTTGGCGGACTTCGTGGCGGCTAACACAGTCCAGCCTGTGGCCACCGCTCGCCGCCGGTTCGGGGCGGTGGCCTGTTGGCGAACACCAAGGGGAAGCGGCGCCGTTTCGGTGCGGTGCGCAAGCTGCCGTCGAACCGGTTCCAGGCTCGGTACCAGGGGCCGGACGGGCTGCTGCGATCAGCGCCCGAGAGGTTCCCGTCGCAGACCGATGCCGACCGGTGGCTTCTCCGCAAGGAAGCTGAGATCCTCGACGGCCGATGGGAGAACCCGGACGACAAGATTTTCTTCGGGGTCTACGCCGACCGGCCTCGCTGACGGAGGACCTGGCCGCTCATCTCGACGCGTAGCCGAGCCGGGCCGCACCGGGCTGGTGTTCACCGGGGCGCGGGGTGGGCAGCTTCGCCGGAACAACTTCCGCCGCCTGTGGCTGCGGGCCCTGGAGACGACCGGCCTCGGAGATGTGCACTTCCACGATCTGCGCCACACCGGGAACACCCTCGCCGCGACCGGCGGCGCCACGACGCGTGAGCTGATGCAGCGGATGGGGCACTCGTCTGTTCGGGCCGCGCTGATCTATCAGCACCTGGTGAACGGCCGTGACCATGCCATCGCGGCACACGTCGACGAGCAGATCAGGAAGGCCCGGCCCGCCGAGTCCGACGAGGCATCTGGCACGTAACTGGCACGACACCTCTCCCCCGCCCCGGCTGAGGAACGAAACAAGGCCCAGGCTCCCGGTTCGGTACCGGTGGCCTGGGCCTTCGTCGTGCTTCACGCGAGTGGGCGCGGACGGTTTCGAACCGCCGACATCTGCTTTGTAAGTTCGCCCGGACACCCGTCGGACCTGGATGCAATGTCGACGCCAGCACCATGAAAGGTTCCCCGATGATGCTGCTGTACGCCGCCGTTGATGTCAGATGGTGATGTCAGGTTGGATGGCCGTACTACCTACACGCTCGTGCCGAGCGCAGCCCGTATAGCGGCTACCAGACGCGTGCGTTCACTGGTAAAACGTCCTGACCGTCGCTCCGCCGCCCCCGGTAATTGAGCACCGCTTCGAGGTCCTCGGGGCCGAGGATACCCAGCGCCACCACGCAGCCCGGCGAGAGGCCCGGCACCGCCCGCAGCGCATCGCGCGCGGCTGTGATCCTGTTCTGAACCGTCTCTGCGGGCCCTTGCTGGACTTCATCAAGCCGTTGCAGCGCCAAACCCGCTGCGGCGGGCTCACTCGTCAAAAGGTCTTCCAGCATTCGGTACGCCTGCATTGAGAGAGCGCGCCTGGTCGCATCCGTGTGCATACCCTGGAGCTCGGCGTCCAGCCGCTCTAGCGCCGGCACCACATCATCGGGCGCCACCAGCTCCGCTTCGGCGTGGGCCAGCCGGTAGGCATGGAACGCCTTCTTTGCCGCTTCCACTTCCTCCCGCGCCCCGCTTCGTTGCACTGCCTCGTCGGCCTCTTGGGCTTCCGCAGCGGCCCGCAGGTAGGCGGACAGGACCGACCACCGCAGGTCTCTCATAGTCTGATGCCACGCGGCCCCGGCCGCGGTGTCAGCAGCCGCCCGCGCCGCAGCCGCCTGCGCGTGGCCACCCTTCGCCTGGAGCCAGGCTCCTACGACTGCCCCCGCGGTGGCACCGACCACGCCTGCAACACCGATCAGCGCCACCAGTATCTCCGTCTTCACGAGCTTCATCATCGCCGACAACGGTCGTACGCCGAGCCGGAAGACAAATCGGCATCCGGACATTGCTCGGTGGCGCCTTCAGCGACTACAGGTCTGCGCGGGACGAGTTCTATCGGCGGGCCCGAGAGGATCTGGGTGTCGCCGAGATGTCATCCCCACAGGAAGCGCCTTGGCCCCGAGTTGGCGGCCGGTACGGCCACCTTCTGATCCGTAGCTCTAGCCGGATCGGTCAGCGCCGGTCATTCCAGACGCTTTGAGGCCTCGGGGGGAAGGTAGCGGTCGGCCGCGGTTGCTGGGGTTGCGGTACGGCGCTGCTGTACCACGGGGAGGCCTGTTCTCACGGCGAAGAAGCGGAGGTGGGGCCGCGCCCCGAAGATTGCCCATGCTTCAATCAGGAACCAGATAGCGGGCTTCGCATTATAGGTCGGTCCTGCCCATGCAACAAACGCTGCCGCAGTGGCAAAGGGGTGACGGAATGTCCAGGATGGATAGAGAGGAGATTAATCTGCCCAAGGGCTTGAGGTGGTGGCCGTGGAAATCGCCCAGGTCATCTTCAGTGGCGTCCTGGTTTTGGTTACTCTTGCATACGTCATTCTCACCTGGAGGCTGGCCGGTCACACAAGTAGAACAGCTGATTCAGCCAAGGAATCAGCTACCGCCTCCTTGCGAGCCGCTGAAGCGGCTGCAAGGTCGGCCACCGTGATGGAAGCTGGGCTAGCGGTGGAATTCCACATCGCGATCCGGAGACATGCCAGTAGCGGCTTTGTACGGTTCAACACCAAACCCACAACCGCGAGCGTCTACTTGCATAAGCTCACAGCGGATCTCAATGTGATGCCGGATGAGACAGGCAAGCAAATCGACGTTCCACCTTTCGATCTCCAGCCTGAAGACGGTCAACCTCTTCCGCTGTTCGCCCATTGCGGGGATGCCGCAGCCTTTGAATGGCCACATCCGACGGCACGCGTAGGGGACTTTGGCATATGGGGCCACGTAATCGTTCAGTATTCCCTTTCCGAGGATGCACCGACGCGTTCGCGGAGCGTACTTGTAGAAAGCAGGGAGGGGCTGCATGATCTCGCGGCTCGCCTGGCCGACGGCGTTCAAGCAAATGACCAGAACGTAGTAGATAATCTCTCAGGAGATGGTGAACGCCACGGAGTGCAGGCCGCTGACGGATGAGCCCTGGGGATTTCTCATGGCCGGCTCTGTGATTGCCCACTGTTCCTCGTGGCTTACCGCTCGACGGGCACGCATGGTAGGGGCACGTCGTTCTGATTACCGGCGTTTCCCGCTTCCGTCATCATCCAAGGCGTCCCGCGCCTGGGTGATGAACTGAGGCAGCTGGGCGGAAAGACGCTTCACAAGGTCCCTGCAATCGCGCTCCAGATTCGGGTCCGCTTGGCCTTCTGCGAAGGCATCCGCACAGGTCCCTAGCTTCTGGCAGCAGTCCTCGATGTCGGAGGCTGTCTCTGCCACCTCGGCGGGCCCAGCCAAGACCACATCGAGCCACGCCTTTCGAACATCGTCGGCGAGTTCTCCACAGCGTCGCGCATGCTCTGCCGGAGTTGGTTCCTGCGTGTGCTCCGTGGCGATGAGGAGCGGAAGCATCGCCATGTACCACTCAGCGTTGCTCGCGGCGTCGATGAACTGCTTATAGAGCCCTTGGCGAGGCTCCCTGCGTTGTCGGCGATGCTCAGCGCGAGCTGTGATCTTCGCTTGCTCTCGCGAGGCCCAGCCAGTCGCCAATGCGGCTCCAGTCGTTGCTAGGGCTCCCGCGCCTGCGCCAAGTACCGCTGCTAGCCCAGCATCCATGAGACGAAGATAGCTGTGCAGCAGTGGCCTACGAGGTCGGTGGAGCGGCTTTGGGCGGGAGCTGCCATGGGGCGAGAGATCGGGGCCCGTACGCTGTTCAGCGAAATCGGGCAGTCTCTGGACCTGCCCGCAATAGCCCGATGTGGGCCCCGATCTTCGAGGCTCGCCCCATGGTGGCTGCGTAAAGCCGCGGAGCCGACCGCCCCAGCCACGTGCCGGCCGTTCTTCTCTGCGTCTGCTCGCGCCGCGCGCGTCCGGCGGCCGGGCGGAGCGGGGCGGAGACAGGAGCGTCGCCCGGCGCCAAGCCGGGCGCGCGGCGAGCGGAGCGAGCCCTTGATCGAGTAGAGAAACTCTTACCGCGCTCCCATGGCCTGCGGTCGGTCTGTCGACCTGTCCGCCTGCTGAGTTACGGTGCTGCCCATGCCTTCTGCGCTGGATACGCCCCATGGAGCGGCCGAGCTGGCCGAGTCGTTGTTGCCACCGCTCGGGAACCGCTGGCTGCACACTCAGGCGGTCGCAGCTCGGGCTGTCGAAGCCTCAGAGGCTCTGCCCGAGAACGAGCGGGACCTCCTCGTCGCTGCGGCCTGGCTCCATGACATCGGGTACGCACCCGAGCTGCGTGACACCGGATTCCACCCGCTCGACGGCGCCCGGCATCTGGCCTCGCTTGATGCGCCCGATCGTCTGGTGCGGCTCGTCGCCCATCACTCCGGCGCGGTGTACGAAGCAGAGCAACGTGGGCTCTCGGCTGAGCTGGCCGTGTACGAGCGGGAAGACTCCCCGGTCCTGGACGCGCTGATCTTCGCCGACATGACCACCGGCCCCGCCGGGCAGCGCTTCGACTTCGATAGGCGCATCGACGAGATCCTGGTTCGCTACGCGCCCGGCAGCGAAGTGCACAACGCGATCAGCAAGGCCCGGCCCTACCTCGGGGCCGCTGTCGAGCGGACTCTCGCGCGGCTCGACGCTCAGCCGATGTAAGGCGTCGCTTCGCCGGAGAGTCCGCGATCGATCCGCATCCGCATCGACGGATGAATGTTCAGCTCGTCGAGCCGGTCCGGCCGGACGAAGGCGACTTCCTTGCTCTCGCTGCTGGTGCGCAATTCACCGCCGGTGATCTTCGCCGTGAAGCAGATCGAGAACTGTTGCCGTACCTCGCCGTCGTCGTACGCCATGACGTGCGCCGGGTTGGTGTACAGGCCGACCAGACCGGTCACCTCGACCTCGAACCCGGTCTCTTCCTTCGTCTCACGTACCGCGGCGTCTGCGGCAGACTCGCCAACATCGACGCCGCCGCCGGGCAGGGCCCACAGATCGTTGTCGGTCTTGTGGATCAGTAGCACTTCGCCGGCCTCATTGCGGGCAACGGCGGTGACGGACGGGACGATGCTGTTCGCCTTCGGAGCGTTCGGATCGTTGAAGTAGTCGATGCGGGCCATGACTCCAGCGTCGCATGCCCGTCGCCGACTGCGGTTACGACGGGGTGCCCTGCTCCCACGCGTAGTCGAAGCTCTTCATGTAGTGGCGGAACGTCCGGGCCCCGGGGATGTACCGGAAGTGCAGGACCGGGTTCTGTCCGGCCGGTGCGCCGAGAACGTGTGGGTTCACCAGGACGTCGTCGTCGAACCGGTAGATGGAGTTGTAGAGGATCGTGTCGTGGAGTCGGACCTCGACGCCCGGTGTCCTGGTTGCTGGTTCGAGGTAGCGGCGGGTGATCCGTGCTCGGGCGGCAAGATCGCTGCCGATGCCCTCTTCCTCGCCACGCTGCCGGACCATGTCCGACTCGGGGTCACCGAGGAGTACCCGGACCTGGGCCCCTGCCTTGGCCTTGTCGGCGAGCTGGTCCGGCAGGTCGGGGTGGCTGTCGAAGAGGAACAGGCCCGCGTACACGAGGATCTCGACGTGGCTGGACGCCTGCTCGATCAGCGATGACCAGAGGGTGGCCGGCACTGCTCCGCGATGCGGGTAGTACGTCACCAGTTCCGAAGTGCTGGCCGTCTCCGCCTGCTTCGTCACCGCAGGCCAGAGGTAGACCTCGTCCACGCCGAGGAAGCTGGACGCCTTCCACCGGTGACCTCGGTGTGGCGTGCGGTCCGTCGTGATCCAACGCTCGACGCTCTTAGGGTCCACTCCGACGTGCTGCGCGACCGACTGAACGGTCTCGCCCTTCGCCGAAATCATCGCGCGCAGACGCTCGTTCGCCATCTCGGTATCGCCCTCACCTGGGGGACGCTAGGGACGTTTTGACGATAGCTCAGACGTCCCCAAACGTCCATACGGGCCGTGATGTGTCCATCACTTGCTGCGGTCTCCTGATCTCACCGCCCGCTACGGCGGCCCGAATCACCCTCAACTACAGGAGACAAGACGATGCGTCAGATTCCCGTCGACACCACCGGCGCCGTCGTGATGGTGGCCCAGCCCCCGCAGCCGAAGATTGCCAACCGTCAGACCGGAGAGGTCGCCACTGACCGGGACACCGGTGCACCGCTGATGACGGTCGACGTCATGTTCGTCATGAACGGCAACGCCGAGATCCTGAGCCTGACCGTTCCGGAGACCGGGTTCACCGGCGAGCTGACCACCGGCACCCCGGTCGGCCTCACTGGCGTGGTGGCCCGGCCATGGGAGAACGAGTTCAACGGACAGAAGCGCCCCGGCATCAGCTTCCGCGCGATCGCCGTCACCTCCCTGGCCGCGGACGCCGGCAAGCCGAAGGCGGCCTGATCGTGACCGGGACAGCGATCGGTCTGCTGGTCGTCGTCGGGCTGGCGCTGCTGCTCAAGTGGCGCCGCCCCGCCTGGTACTGGCTCGCCTTCGGCATCGCCCTCGCGGCCCTGCGGGTCCTGATCCGGTACGCCTCGGTCATGGACGCCTGCGGGCTCACTGTCCCGCCGTCCCGGCTGCGGCTGGCCTGGGCCCGCATCGCCCACCGGCCCATCCCGGCCTCCCGACCGCCACGCATCCTGAGCCTGCGCCCGACCCGCACCGGACTGGTGCTGCGGCTGGGACTCCGACCCGGTCAGGACGCCTTCGACTTCGCCGCCTCCACCGACCGGCTGCGGCACTCGTTCACCATGCAGGGCGTCACCTCCCGCGAGATCAAGTCGGGTGTCGTCGAGCTGCGGATGACCGGATACGACGTGCTCAAGCGGGTGCAGATGCCCGCGAGGGTCATCCGTGAAGGCCTACGCATCCCCGTCGCCCTGCGGGAGGACGGGGAGGTCCACTACCGCGACTACCGCCAGGTCCCGCACGCCCTCAACCTCGGTGCCACCGAGTCCGGAAAGTCCGTCTACCAGCGGCAGTTGGTCAAGGAACTCGCCGCACTCGACGTCGCCCTGGTCGGCATTGACTGCAAGGAAGGAGTAGAGCTCTACCCTCTCGCCCGACGCTTCTCAGCGCTTGCCGACAATGCCGACGATGCTGCGGACCTGCTCGACGTCCTCGTGGAGAGGATGGCTGCGACGTACCGGATCGTCCGTCGCGAACAGCGCATCAGCTCGGACGTCCCCGACGCAGAGATCACCGCCGACATCTGGGGCCTGCCGGATCACCTGCGCCCGACTCCGATCGTGCTCCTGGTCGACGAGGTGGCGGAACTGTCGCTGTTCGCCAACTCGGCGGAGAAGAAGCGGCGCGAGCGGATCGTCACCGCACTGGTCCGGCTCGTCCAGCTCGGCCGAGCTGCCGGCATCTACGTCGAAATCTGCGGGCAGCGCTTCGGCTCCGAACTCGGCGACGGAATCACCATGCTCCGCGCCCAGCTCACCGGCCGTACGGCACACCGGGTCAACGATGAAGCCTCCGCCAAGATGGCGTTCGGCGACATCTCCCCGGACGCCGTGGTTGCCGCCACCCAGATTCCCGCGAACCGCCCCGGCACCGCCGTCGCCGGTGACTCGACTGGCGGCTGGGTCCGCATCCGCGCCCCGTTCACCTCGCTGCGCCAGGCCGTGAACGTCTGCAATGCCAACGCACACCGCACGCCGGACCTGCCGGAGCTGGCTCCGTTCCGGCCGCTGCCGCCCACGGTCTCGCTGGTGAAGATCCCGGCCCCGACCGAGGCACCCGCCTCCGTCTGACCCGCCCCCACACCCCGGTCGGCGCGACCTTCTCGCGCCAGCTCCCTACCCCCGCCATGCCCAAAACGCCCTGCAAAGGAGGTGAAGACATGACCCGCTCACTGCGCGTCGACGCCGTCCTGGTGCAAGCCGTGATCGCCGGGGCCCTGTCCTTCGCCCACCTGCACGACCTCGCCGCCGCTGCCGGACAGACCGGATGGAAGGCATGGGCCTACCCCGTCTCCGTCGACCTGCTCCTGGTCGCCGCCTGGCGTCGACTGCGCAACGACGGCCCGTCCCGGCTCGCCTGGTGCTGGTTCCTGATCGCCCTGGTCGCATCCCTCGGCGCGAACGTCGCCACCGCCGGATTCCTCGACCTGGCGCATCCGCCCGCCTGGCTGCGCTTCGGCATCGCCGGATGGCCCGCCCTCGCCTTCCTCGGCGGCACACTCCTCGCCCACTCACCCGCCGCGACCGACCCCGCCCATGAGTCGAAGCCGGAGCCTGAGCCGGTCGAGGTTGTGCCGGCCGAACCCGCTCCCGCCTCTGAGCCCGAGCCGGTCGAACCTTCGGACCCTGCTCCGGCCCTGACCGCCGCTGAGCCTGCTGCCGCTCCGGCTCCGCCGGTCCCGGTCGCGCTGGTCGACCACGCCCGCAAGGTCGCCGACGCGCACCGCGCCGCCACCGGCACACGGATCGACACCGACACCCTGCGCGCCCGCCTCGGCGTCCCGGCCCCGATGGCCGACGCCATCGCCGCCCAACTCGCCTAATCAGAAGGGACAACCCGCCATGTCTGCCCGCGACTTCTTCCACTCCGTCATGCGGATCGGCCCGGTTCAGGTCGGCACCCACCGCGACCGGCAGGGCCGTACCAAGCACGCCGCCGTCTGCACTGCCGACCGCTGCGGCTGGTCCTCGGACTACACCAGCCGCTCGGCCGCCACTCTCGCCGCGCGCACCCACCGCTGCCGCATCGCCTGACAGGAGACCAACCGATGAACGTCGAACTCCCGCTGATCCTCGTCATCGCCGTCTTCGGCTACTTCGGCATCCGGCTCTTCCGCCCGCCGACCTGGCTGATCGTCGTGCTCCTCCTCGGCGGCTTCCTCCTCGCCGACACCTTCCTGGCACCCGCCATCGAGTCCGGCACCCGCACAGGCGTCGACGTCGTCAACGAAACCCAGAAGTAAGCGAAGGGAGACCGTCATGCTCCGCCCGCGCATCCCCACCATGCCGACCCCGACCGGCATCGTCACACCGCTCGCCGTCCAACCGACCCTCATCGAGCAGCAGCATTCCGCTCCGACCTGCACCTGCCAGCACACCTCGCCCGCTGCTCACGTGCCTGCGCCCGCCCCGGCTCGGCCCGCCGTCCAGATGACTCCGGGCACCCTCCTCGCCCTGGTCGCCGGTGGTGCCGGAGTCGTGCTCGTCGTCGGCGCGGTCCTGGTCTCGATGCTCCTAGCGGTCGCCGTCACCGCGGCTTCGGTCGCGGTCTGCGCGCTCGTCGTCCGCTCACTGCTCAACAACCCGCGCAAGCGCTTCTGACCGGCCCCGGGGCGGTCGTCAACCGCCAAGTCACCGCCGCCCCGGAGCCGCATCCCAACCCATCCCGAAGGACAGGAAGGAACACCCATCATGGCCCAGCCCACCACCGCCACCGTGCGGGTCTGCTCGAACTGCGACGGCTTCCCCACCGTCCGCGTCACCCTCGGCGGCCGCGACCGACACGGCAACCTGCGCACCATCACCGTCCACTGCCCGGCCTGCCACGGCACCGGCACCCGCCCCGTCCGCACCGCC
Source organism: Streptomyces sp. Tu 2975 (assembly GCF_009832925.1). Classification (GTDB taxonomy): domain Bacteria; phylum Actinomycetota; class Actinomycetes; order Streptomycetales; family Streptomycetaceae; genus Streptomyces. Next base: position 5,547,627 of record NZ_CP047140.1, on the reverse strand, counting down.
CAGCTGGTCGGAGGCCGGGCATGAAGGACATCACCGTCACCGCGCACCTGACCACCGACACCCGTACACGCGTCGTCGTCTTCGCGGACCACGACTTCGTGAGCCTCCGCATCGGCGGCGGGACCGTGGACGTCGCGCTCATCGCCCCCGCCGGCACCCCCGACGTCCTGCGCGCCATCTCCGCCGCAGCCGACCAGGCCGCCCGCGAACTTGACGCCCTGCCGGACCTCGACGAGGAGAGCGCGTGACCCACACCGCCACCGCGGCGGGCCTGGACCCGGCCACCCTGGACGATGTCCTCCGGGTGGCCGGGTCCCCCGGCTTCGACCGCTGGAAAGACCAAATCCACCGCACCGGCGGCTGCTCCGACCCGATCCACCTCACCGGCTGGACCCTCGCCAAGGACAAGACCACCGGCGAGACGCTGCGCCGGTACTCGACCGAGCATGAGCCGGACGGACGCCTCCGGGTCGCCTGCGGCAACCGCCGCGCCTCCCGCTGCCCCACCTGCGCCTACACCTACGCCGGAGACACCTACCACCTCATCCGCGCGGGCCTGGCCGGAGACGAGTCCAAAGACATCCCCGCGACTGTCCGCGACCACCCGCGCGTCTTCGCCACGCTCACCGCGCCCTCGTTCGGCCCGGTCCACAACCGTCCGGACCGTGGCGTCTGCCGCTGCGGCACCCACCACGCGGAGGACGACCCTGCCCTGGGCACCGCCCTCGACCCCACCACGTACGACTACGCCGGGACCGTCCTGTTCAACAACCACGCGGGCCAGTTGTGGCAGCGCTTCACCACACGGCTCCGCCGTGAGATCGCCGCCCGCGCCGGACTCTCACAGCGCGAACTCAGAGACACCCTGCGGGTTTCGTACGGCAAGGTCGCCGAGTTCCAGAAGCGCGGAGCGATCCACTTCCACGCCGTGATCCGCCTCGACGGCCCCGACGGCCCCGACACCGCTCCGCCGTCCTGGGCCACGGTGCAGGTGCTCGACGACTCGATCCGTGCTGCGGTCGCCCACTCCTACACCTCGATCACCGTCCCGGCCGCCGGGGACCAGCCCTGCCGGCCTTTCCGCTGGGGCAGCCAGCTCGACATCCGCCCGATCCGCGCATTCGGCGACGGGTCCGACATCACCGAACAGGCCGTCGCCTCCTACGTCGCCAAGTACGCCACCAAAGCCGCCGAGTCGACCGGAAGCCTCGACCGACGCATCGGCAACCGGGAAGTCCTCGACCTCCTGGACGTGCCCGACCACCCCCGCCGCCTCATCGAGGCATGCCTCGACCTCGCCCCGCTCTACCCGGACCGGAAGCTGGGCGCCTGGGCCCACATGCTCGGCTTCCGCGGCCACTTCTCCACCAAATCCCGCCGCTACTCCACCACCCTCGGCACACTGCGCCAGATCCGCGCCGACTACCGCGCCGCCCAGGACCACGACGCCCTCGGCGACCCGGACACCGTCCTCGTCCTCTCCTCCTGGGAGTACGCCGGACACGGCCACACCCCCGGCGAATCCGCCCTCGCCGCCACCATCGCCCGAGACATCCAACTCAACCGCGAAACCGCCCGCGAAGCACTCGCCGCCCTGGAAGGGAGCAAGCTGTGAACGACCGTCTTATGACCGTGGCCCAAGCTGCCGAAGTCCTGGGTACGACTGAGCGGTTTCCTCGTCGGCTCATCGCAGAACGCCGCATCGTCTTCGTCAAGGTGGGACGGCATGTCCGTATCCCTGAAAGCGCGTTGGTCGAGTTCATCTCTAGCAACACGGTCCAGCCGATCGTCACTCGTGCCCGGTTCGGGGCGGTGGCCTGATGGCGAACACCAAGGGGAAGCGTCGCCGCTTCGGTGCGGTGCGCAGGCTGCCCTCGGGGCGCTTTCAGGCTCGCTACCAGGGTCCGGACGGGCTGCTTCGATCGGCGCCCGAAACGTTCCCGTCGCAGACCGACGCTGACCGGTGGCTCGTCCGCAAGGAAGCGGAGATCCTCGACGGCCGGTGGAAGAACCCGGACGACAAGGTTCTCTTCGGGGTGTACGCCGACGCATGGTTCAAGGAGCGCGACTACGCGGCAACCACACGCGAACGCAACGGCAGTGCGCTGCGCCTCCACATCCTGCCGACTTTCGCGAACGTGGTGTTGAGTGAGATCACGACACCGCAGATCCGCCGCTGGCGTGCCGGCCTGCTGGAGTCCGGTGTCGGTGAGCCGACGGTCGCCAAGGCGTATCAGATCCTCCGAGCCATCATGAACACCGCGGTTGACGACGAGGTGATCCAGCGCAACCCCTGCCGCATCAAGGGCGCCGGGGCAGCCAAGACAGCCGAGCGCCCCTTCCTCAAGGTCTCCGAGGTCTTTCAGCTCGCCGAGGCCGTGCCGTCCCGCTTCCGGGTGCTCATCCTCCTGGCAGCCTTCACCGGACTTCGCTTCGGGGAGCTGGCCGCGCTCCAGCGTCATGACGTCGACCTGGAGCGGCGAACCGTCGCCGTGCGGCGTGCGCTGGCGGAAACCCGCACGGACGGCATCCTGCTGAAGACGCCCAAGAGCGCGGCCGGCGTGCGCACCGTGGCCTTCCCGGCCTCGCTGACGGCGGACCTGGCCGCTCATCTCGACGCGTACGCCGAGCCGGGCCGTACCGGGCTGGTGTTCACCGGGGCGCGGGGTGGGCAGCTTCGCCGGAACAACTTCCGGCGCCTGTGGCTGCGGGCCCTGGAGACGACCGGCCTCGGCGACGTGCACTTCCACGATCTGCGCCACACCGGGAACACCCTCGCCGCGACCGGCGGTGCCACGACGCGTGAGCTGATGCAGCGGATGGGGCACTCCTCGGTGCGTGCCGCGCTGATCTATCAGCACCTGGTGAACGGCCGTGACCATGCCATCGCCGCGCACGTCGACGAGCAGATCAGGAAGGTCCGGCCGACAGAGTCCGACGAGGAATCTGGCACGTAACTGGCACGACGCCCCTCCCCCGCCTCCGCGACTGAGGAACGAACAAGGCCCAGGCTCCCGGTTCGCTACCGGTGACCTGGGCCTTCGTCGTGCTTCACGCGAGTGGGCGCGGACGGTTTCGAACCGCCGACATCTGCTTTGTAAGAGCAGCGCTCTACCCCTGAGCTACGCACCCGTGGATGAGGCCACAGCCTACATGGCGCATACCCCGCAGCTCCAAACCGCCGCCGGTGCCCCGATCGGCCTCCGCCGGCTCGTCACCGTGCCGCCCGGCGGGCGTACGGGGGATAGCCCCACCAGGGAAACGGTGGGCGGCCGGATCGATGCGGGGCGGGCGCGCTCATAGGGTGAAGGAACATCACGCAGAGCTATCTGCGCAGCTACTCGCACAGCTACCTGGGGGAAAGATCGCCATGACAAGCGGACTCCGTCGTCATCACCGCCGCGCTGTCCGGGGCGGCGTCGTCGCCTCCGGGGTCGCGCTGCTCGCGGTCGGGCTCTCCGGGTGCGGGAGTGCGGACGCCAGCGAGGCGCCCGTCGAGAAGAAGTCGTTCGCGCTCACCGGGACGGCGCTGACCATCGACTCCGACAACACCGACATCGAGCTCGTGCCCGCCGACGTCGACGAGGTGGAGGTGACCCGGCAGGTCGACGGGTGGGTGTTCCTCGGGAACGGGCCGGACGCCACCTGGAAGATGGCGGACGGGACGCTCACCCTCAAGGTGAAGTGCGACGCCATCGCCAGCGACTGCGTGGCCCGGCACACCGTGAAGGTGCCGCGGGGCACCTCCGTGACCGTGGACGACGACAACGGGAGCGTGACGGCTAGCGGGTTCGACACGGCGTTGAAGCTCCGTTCGGACAACGGGAGCGTGAAGGTCACCGACTCCAGTGGGGCGCTCGAGCTGGACAGCGAGAACGGCAGCGTCGTCGCGGAACGGGTGTCGGGGAAGAGCGTCGTGGCCAGCTCGGACAACGGGTCCGTGCGGCTCGAGCTGACAGGCGTGCCCGACCGGGTGGAGAGCCACAGCGACAACGGGCGGGTCGAGATCAGGTTGCCCGGGGCCGGCGCGCCGTACGCGGTGGACGCCAAGAGCGACAACGGGGACGTCGACGTGGCCGTGCCGACCGACGACAACAGCACTCATGTCGTCAAGGCCCGCAGCGACAACGGCGAAGTCGTGGTGCGCAGCGCGAACTGACAAGCCCGTGTGTTCGTCCTTACCTGGTGGGAGAATTGACCGGACCGGGACCGGGCAGGGCGGACACAGCACGGGAGAGGGATGTGACGGCGAGAGACGCACGGCCGCACGACAAGGCACGAGCGACCGCCGTCAGGGGTGTGCGGGGGGAGGTCCGAGGCGTTCTGGCGCTGGTCCTCGTCCCGCTTCCGCTGCTCGCCGCAGTCGCGGCCGTGCTGCCCGCCGCCTTCGCGGGGGCGGGGGCACCCGCCGCTGGTTCGGTGGCCGGGGCGAGAGTCAGCGGGCGGACGCGCAGGCCGCCAAGGACGCCGCCGCGGCGGCGTTCTACGAGTTGGACACGGCGCAGCGGGATCTGCGGATCTCCATCGAGACGATCACGGCCGTGGACAGCTCGCCCGGGGCGCGCCGCGCCGTGGAGGGGTTCGCCGCGCTCGGGCAGCGCATCGACGAGGTGAGCCACGCCTACATCACGGCCGTGGACGCGCACGATCTGGACCGGGACGACCTGGACGCGTCCGTGGCCGCGCAGGCGCATGCGCAGCTGACCCGGGCCAAGGACGAACTCGTACGGGTCAAGGGTGATCTCGACCGGTTCGAGCAGGGCCTCGGGCCGTTGCTGGACAAGGCGGAGACGCAACTGGCCCGGCTGGCGCCCGCCGTCGAGCGGGCGCGACAGGCGCTCCTTTCTGCGAGCAATGCTCTCGATTCAGTACGCGGCTCCGGATTGAGGGCGGACGATCTCGCGGCGCGTCTCGCCCGCCTCGCCCCTGAGCTGACGAAGCTCAACGAAGGCGCCGGACGGCACGGCGTACCCGAGACACTGCAGCGCGCCGACCGCGTGCTGCGCGACGCCGAGGCCGTACGGACGGAGGCGGAGCGGCTTCCGGAGCGCGCGGCCGAGATCGACAAGCGACTGGTGTCGCTGCGCACCCGCGCCCAAGCCCTCACCACCCGTTCCGCCCAGGTCGAGCCCGTGCTCAGCGAGCTGCGCCGCCGGTTCACCGCGGCCTGCTGGCAGGACCTCCAGCCCGTGCCCGAGCAGGCGGCCGCCGCCGCGCGCCAGGCCGAGGAGAAGCTGAGGGAGGCCGGCAAGGCACGCGAGGAGCAGCGCTGGCCGGACGCCACCGCCCTGCTCGGCACCGTACGCGCCCTGCTGAACTCGACGGACGAGGCGGTCTCCGCGGCCGGTGACCGGCTCCGGCGTCTCAACGCCGTGGCCAAGGACCCGCAGGAGGAGATCGAGCGGACCCGTTTCGCGATCCGTGACGCCCAGCGCCTCGCGATGACGGGCCGCAACACCCCCGACCCGCGCCACGCGCGCCCCTTGGACGATTCCGTCGCCCGCCTGGAGCGCGCCGTCGCCGGGCTCGAGGGCAGACACCCCGACTACTGGCACTTCCTCACCGAGACGGAAGCGGTACGGCGCACCGTGGCACGCGTGGTCGACCAGATCCGGGAGGAGCGCGGCGCCGGCGCCGCCTGACCGGCCACCGGAGCGGGAGACCGGCGACGAGCCGCGGGCACAGGGGCGCTTCACAGCGCTGCCGGCCCTGCCTCGCCCCTGCCTCCACCCCGCCCGGTGAATGCCGGGCGCCGCCCGGCAAACACCGCATGCCGATCTGCACAGCTTGTCCCCCTTCGTCCGGCAGCGGATCCTGGTGGAGTCGGTGTCCGCGTACGTACGAAGGAGGCGGGATGGCCGCACACGTACTGCGTTCGAGGAGCGTGGGACGGGGCAGGCGCCGCATCGCGCTGGACGAGCATCTGCCTGTCGATCACCGCCTCAGCCGCTTCTACCGGGTGGGGGCCGGGCTGATGGGCCTGGTCCTGGTCGCGTTCGGGATCCTCGGGCTCATCGACCGGATCGGCTTCTTCGACACCCGCGGCGACACCATCGGCGGCCTGAACACCAACGGCGCGCTGAGCGTCCTGTCGATCGCCGTCGGGCTGCTGCTCTTCGTCAGCATGGTGATCGGCGGCAACTTCGCCTCGACGGTGAACATGGTCCTCGGCATCCTGTTCATCCTCAGCGGCTTCGTGAACCTGGCCCTGCTCGACCGGAGTTTCAATCCCCTCGCGTTCCGCATGCAGAACGTGTTGTTCAGCTTCGTGGTCGGCATACTGCTGATGTTCTTCGGCATGTACGGGCGGGTCAGCGGGAGGTTGCCGCACGACAATCCGTACTGGCGGGCCCGCCACCCCGATCAGGCCGAGCACGAGCAGCGCGCGAGCCGCCGCCGGGCGGAGCTCGCCGCCATGCAGCCCTTGGCGCCCCGGCCGCCGGTCCCTGGTACGGCCGCCGGCCGTACCCCGGGCGCCCGTCCGACGACCGGTCGCCGCCTGTTCTCCCGCAAGCCGCTCGCACGCCGCTAGCCTTACGGCATGCCTCGTTATGAATTCCGCTGCCGGACCTGCGGCGACACCTTCGAAGTGAACCGCCCCATGGCCGAGTCCTCCGCCCCCGCGAACTGCCCGGAGGGCCACGACGACACCGTGAAGCTCCTCTCCGCGGTCGCCGTCGGCGGCACGAAGTCCGCCGCGCCCGCGCCGAGCGGTGGTGGCGGTGGCGGTGGCTGCTGCGGAGGCGGCTGCTGCGGCTGACCACGGCCCGGCGCCGTCGCCCCGACCGGACCCACCGCGACCCGGCCGGGCCCGACCCGACCCGCCCAGCGACGGCGACAGCGACGGCGACGGCGAGGCGGCCTCGGCAGCGCGCCGGCCCGCCCCCGGCGTCACGCCCACGCGGGCGCCGCGGCCGAGGCGGACGGCGCCTCACGACCCGAGGTAGCGCAGTACCGCCAGCACCCGCCGCGAGTAGCCGGTCGTCCCCGTCAGTTCCAGCTTTTCGAAGATCGCGTTGATGTGTTTCTCGACCGCGCTCTGCGAGACGTGGAGGCGGCCGGCGATGGCGGCGTTGGTGTGGCCCTCCGCCATCTCGGCCAGGACGTCCCGTTCCCGTGCGGTCAGCCGTGACAGGGGGTCGCTGCGGGTGCTGCGCGCCAGGAGCTGCCGTACGACCTCGGGGTCGAACGCCGCCTGTCCCCGGCCGACCCTGTCGAGCGCGTCGAGGAACTCGTCGACCTGGACGACGCGGTCCTTCAGCAGATAGCCCACTCCTCCGTCGTCTGCCGTGAGGAGCTCGGTCGCGTAGCGCTTCTCGACGTACTGGGACAGCACCAGCACCCCGACCCGCGGTCTGCTCCGCCGGATCTCGAGGGCGGCGCGCAGCCCTTCGTCGGTGTGGGTGGGCGGCATGCGTACGTCGGCGATCACCACGTCCGGCGGTGACGCCTCCACGGCCGCCAGCAGCGCGGTGGCGTCGCCGACGGCGGCCAGCACCTCGTGGCCCTCCTCCGCGAGCAGCCGCACCAGTCCCTCCCGGAGCAGGGTGGAGTCCTCGGCAAGGATCAGACGCACGGCAGCTCCGCGGTGACGGTGGTGGGGCCGCCGGCCGGGCTGTCGACCCGGAAGCGGCCGTCGAGTGCGGCGACCCGGCTCGCCAGGCCGGTCAGTCCGCCCCCGGCGGGGTCCGCGCCGCCCACCCCGTCGTCCTCGACGCGCAGCGCGAGCTTCGGGCCGTCGCGGCGCAGGGAGACGGCGATGCGGGTGGCGCCCGCGTGCTTCACGACGTTGGTGACGGACTCGCAGACGACGAAGTAGGCAACGGTCTCGACCTGCCGGGACCCGGGCGGCTCCTGGACGTCGTACGCGAGGTGCACGGGCAGCGGAGTGCGTTCCGCGACGGTCTCCAGGGCGGCGCGCAGTCCCGCCTCGTCCAGCACGGTCGGATAGATGCGCCAGGCGACGTCGCGCAGTTCGGCGAGGGCGCGGCGGCTCTCCTCGTGGGCCTGGAGGAGGAGCTGGGCGGCGCGGTCGGGATCGCGGCTGCGGCGGGCACGGCCGAGGAGCATGCCGAGGGCGACGAGCCGCTGCTGGACGCCGTCGTGGAGGTCCCGTTCGATGCGGCGGCGTTCGCCGTCGACGGCGTCCATCATCCCTGCGCGGGTGGTGGCCAGTTGGGCGATGCGCCGTTCCAGTTCGTCGTGGTGGCTCGGACCGAGGAGCCGGCGGGCCAGATGGCCTTCGAGCAGGGCGAGTCCGAAGACGCTCTGGGCGGCGAGGAAGACGAGGAACAGTCCGATCAGGCCGGTCCCGGCGACCGCCCACGGGTACTCGATGTCGTCGACGGTCCAGCCCAGCGCGGCGTATCCCGCGTACAGCAGGCCGAGCAGCACGCAGAAGATCACGAGCCCGCCGAGCAGCCCGAGCGGCCAGCGGGCGACGACGTACCGCGCGGCGTGTCCGCTGCCGTACGAGGAGGAGATGCGCGCCCCGAGGAACCGGGCGAGCCTGCGCCGCTCGACGTGGGCGAGGCGGGTGGCGATGCCGCCCAGCGGCCGCCGCACAGCGGGCCGGCCGCGCGGCCAGGCGAGGACCAGCAGCAGGACGAGTCCGCCGAGCAGCGCGAAGAGCAGCTCCACCACGGCGGTCAGGGTGCCGAGGAGAAGTCCCACCGCGTACCGGGTGCCCTGCACCGCCAGTGCCTTCATGATTCGTCACGCTAACGGGTGAGGCCCGCCCGGCACACTGCGGAAAACCGCAGGAAGGTGTGCGGCCGCCTTCAGGGTGGCTTCAGCTTCGCCTGCCTACCGTTCGGGGCATGAGCAGCGGCATCGAAAGCAGCGCACCGGGCTGGGTCAACAGCCTGATGGAAACCCTCGGCGCACCGGGGGCGGGCATCGCCATCGCCTTGGAGAACCTGTTCCCGCCCTTGCCCAGCGAGGTGATCCTGCCGCTGGCGGGTTTCGCCGCGAGCAGCGGACAGATGGGGCTCGTCGCCGTCCTGCTGTGGACGACGGCCGGGTCCGTGGTCGGCGCTCTTGCGCTGTACGGGATCGGGGCGCTGCTGGGGCGGGACCGTACGGTGGCGATCGCTGCCCGGCTGCCCCTGCTGAAGGTCGCGGACATCGAGCGTACGGAGGCGTGGTTCGCCCGGCACGGGGCGAAGGCGGTGTTCTTCGGGCGGATGATCCCGGTCTTCCGCTCCCTCATCTCCGTGCCGGCCGGTGTGGAGCGGATGTCGCTGCCCCTGTTCCTGACGCTCACCACGCTGGGCAGCGCGATCTGGAACACGGTGTTCGTCCTCGCCGGTCACACGCTCGGCGAGAGGTGGGAGGACGTGACCGGCTACGTCTCCGCGTACTCGAAGGTGGTGCTGGCGGCCGCCGTGGTGGCCGTCCTGCTCTTCGCGGCCGTGCGGCTGCTCAGGCCCGGCGCGGGATCACGCCGGGGCTGAACCACCTCCGCCGACCGGAGGCGGGATCACGACGGGCCGATGCAGCCGCCCGGCGCGGGATCACGACGGCCGATCCAGCCGCCCGGCACGGGGTCACGCCGGGGCCGAGCCGACACCGCCGGGCGGAGGCGGGATCACGACGGAGTCGATGCCCTGCCCTTCGCGGCGGAACCGGCGTGCCTCCTGCCGCAGCAGCCGCAGGATCTCCTCACCCGCCGCGACGCCCATCTGCGGCAGCGCGACGACGTGTTCGGCCTCCCAGCCCGCCTCGGCTAGCTCACCGTGTCCGGGCCGCCAGGCGCGGTCGGCGGCGAGCAGCAGGTCGGCGTCGAGGAGGGAGTCGCCCGCGGCGAGCGTCAGCCCGGCTCCGGTACGGCGGGCGACCTCGCGCACGGCGGCGCTCTTGGTGAGCGGCTTGGGGACGGCGTAGATCTTGCGTCCCTGGAGGGAGACGGTCCAGCCGCGGGCCTCCGCCCACACGCCGAGTTCCCTGACCCAGTCGTCGGGCAGCAGTTGCCGCTCGACGACGAGATACGCGAACAGGTCCTCCGCGACGCGTTCCTTGCGCAGCCAGGCCGGGTCCGCGGTCCTGTTCAGATGGGCCCGGATCTCGTCGAGGGGTGCGCACTCGGCGGCGAGCCGGGCGGCGACCGCCTCACGCCAGTCACGGTCGCTGATGCCGTCGACCAGCAGATGCCCGCCGTTGGCGCAGATCGCGTACTTGGGCGGCAGCCCGGGCAGGCTGATGCGCTGGTACTGCTTGCGGGTGCGGGTCGTCGTCGGTACGAAGACGGTGTCCTGGGCGAGCTTGGTGAGCAGTCCCGCCGCCCGCTCCGTCATGTACGACAGGGGCTTGTGCTCGTGCACCTCGACGCAGAGGAGCCGGGGTGCGACCGCGTCGGGCATGCCGAGGCCGAGCGCCGCGTTCGAGTAGATGAGGGTGCGGTCGAGGTCGCTGGCGACGAGACAGAGCGGCGGCGCGGAGCGCCTCTCCGAAAGGGCGGTGGGAGACGGGTGAGCAGTCACTTCGTCACCGCCCTGCCGTCGGCACCGGTGGCACCGCGGGTGTACTTGGGGTGGATCAACCCGACACAGCTGTAGGGGAGTTCGTCGACGTCCTCGACCGGTACGCCGCGCTGCTCGGCCAGCAGCCGTACGTGGTCGAGGTCGGCGCCGGCGCCGCGGCTCGCGAGGATCTTCCAGGGGACGCGGCGCAGCAGGACGCGCGTGGTCTCACCGACGCCGGGCTTGACGAGGTTGACGTCGTGGATGCCGTACTCCTCGCTGATGCGCTCCACGGCGCGCCAGCCTTCCCAGGTGGGGGTGCGGTCCGCGGACAGCAGTTCCTTGACGTCGGCGTCCACGGCGGACATGACCTCGTCGAAGCGGGCGGCGACGGTGTCGAGGAAGTGGCCGGAGACGTCGGAACCGGCGAGTTCGCGGTAGAACTTCGCGCCGTGGAAGTCGTCGGGACCGACCAGGTCGGCTCGCAGGACGGTGCGCGATATCAGGCCGGAGACGGTGGAGTTGAGGCAGGCGGAGGGGATGAGGAAGTCCTCGCGGGTGCCGTAGGTACGCACACAGCCGCCCGGGTCGGCGAGGACCGCGATCTCGGGGTCGAAACCTGGGAAGTCACGCAGGGCCTCCGCCAGTTCGCGGGTGATCGCCCCCTTGCCGGTCCAGCCGTCGACGAAGACGACGTCGGCCGGGTCGTGGTGCTCGGCGAGCCAGCGCAGGGCGTTGGCGTCGATGCCACGGCCGCGCACGATGGAGACGGCGTAGTGCGGCAGGTCCAGGCCGTGCCGGTGCTGGGCCCAGCGGCGCATCAGCGCGCCGACGGGGGTGCCGGCGCGGGCCAGCGAGACGAGCACGGGGCGCGGCGTCCGCTCGGCGAGGACGGTGTCGGTGACGGTTCCGACGGCGCGGGCGATGCGTGCCGCGGAGGCCGTGAGCGCGGTCTCGAACAGCTGCTGGTACCGCTCGTTCGGCTGGTACTCGACCGGCAGCGACTCGGCGTAGTGCGCGCCGCCGCTCTGGATGGCTTCCTCGCGCTCCTCCGTGGGTGCCTCGAGCTCCACCTCCGAGAGGTCCTGGAGCAGCCAGCCGACCTCCTCCGGCGCGTAGGAGGAGAAGGCGGGTCCGCGGAGCGGCTGGGGCAGCATGGAGGGCCTTTCAGGTCCTTCGGGCGCGTGATGTTCGGGTACGTGGCCGGGGACTCCCGGTACGTAGCTGGGGACGACGGCGAGCACGACGTGCCCGGTGTGGTCGGCGAGCTGGGCCAGCAGGCCGTCGGGGGCGTGCAGCCGGGCGGTGTCGGCCGTCGAGTCGACGACGGCGACGACGGCGTCGAAGCCGGCACCGGCCACGTTGTACGCGTAGCGCTCGCCGGGGCCGTCGGCCGGGTCGTCGTGGGCGGGGAAGACGAGCCGCGTGCGTATCGCGTAGCCGGGGTCGTCGACGGCGAGGACGGGCGAGCGGGTGGTCGTGGAGTAGTACACCTCGGTACGGGCCGCCTGGGCGGAAGCCGTCCGCGCCGCCGCGTCCTGGTCCGTCCCGGCGTGGCCGTTCTGCTGGAGGGCGACGGCCAGCCGCAGCGGTGCGTACATGAGCTCCTCGTTGCCGAGGACCAGGACCCGGCGCGTGCCGCCCTTCGCCGGGGTGGCCGGCGCGGTGCCGAGGGCGTCGGATATCCGGGCCGCCATGCCGGGCAGGGCGGCCTCCAGCGCCGTGCGGTGCTCGGGCGTGAATCCGTGCCGGCCCCCGTCGGGGACGCCGGCGGGCCACTCGAGCTCGACCCGCGTGTGCCGGGGCGCGCCGGTGCCCGCGGGGACGGGCGTGGCGGCGGCCTCCGCCGGTGCCCGCTCGTGCTCCGCGACGAGAGCCTGGCCCTTCTCCAGGACGCCGTCCGGGAGCCGCACGGTGCCGGAGGCCATGGCCACCAGGTCGACGCGGGCGCCGATCTCCTCGGCGAAGGCGTCCAGCCGGCCCAGGTCGGCCGTGGAACGCATGTCGACCAGGGCCACGACCACGTACCGCTCACGCGGGTAGCGGGCGTGCAGGTCACGGATGGTGTTGAGGACGGTGTTGCCGGTGGAGAACTCGTCGTCGACGAGGACCAGCGCGCCCGGCCGGCTCAGCAGCTCCGGGTCCTCGGGCAGCAGGAGGTGGGAGGTGGCGTGCGAGTGGGACTCCTCGAAACCGCCCGCGGTCGCCACGCCCTCGACGGGGCGGCGCGTGGAGTGCAGATAGGGCGCGAGGCCGATGCCGTCCGCGACGGCGTGGCCCAGGCCGGTCGCGGTCTCCGCGTACCCGAGGACGACCGCGCGCCGGCACTCGTCCGTGCCGAGCAGGTCGCGGACCCGCACTCCGAGGTCGTGCCCCGCGCGCCAGACCACCAGCGGCTGCTGGGGCACATGCTTGCCCAGCACGTTCGACACGAGCAGGTGCGCCCGCTTCGGGTTGCGGCGCAGGGCGAGGCCCAGCAGCTTCTGGAGTCCCTCGTCACCGACGAGGGAGACTCCCAGCCGCTCCGCGACCCAGCTTCCCGACCACACCACGTTCTCTTCGCCCCTCGTCGTCATCGGTCCCTTCTGCGTCATCAGTCGGTGAGTCCGGCCGCGAGCAGCTCCACGAAGCCGATGTCCTCCTTGGCCACACCGAAGACCTCGGCGCGCAGGAGGGTCCGCTCGGCCCAGGCGCGGTGCGGCTTCACCTCGTTCATCTTGTTCGTGTACGCGGAGCGCAGCACACCGCCGCCGCCGCGCTCCGGCCGCAGGATGTCCTGGGCGTCGCTGAACTCCTCGTGGCTGACCACGGACAGCGCGTGCACGGGCAGGACGTGGGAGGGGTGGATGCAGGTCTTGCCCATCAGGCCGTTGGCCCGGTCCAGCTCGATCTCGCGGAGCAGACCGTCGAGGTCGTGCTCGATGAGCGCGTTGCGCAGCTCCTCGGCCCGCCCTTCGAGGAACGGGCTGCGGCGCAGCTGCGGCTTGAACATGCGCTCCTGGGACCTGAAGTACTCCCAGACCGGCCCGGTGATGGTGAAGCCCGTGCCGTCGGAGCGTCCGAGCACGTTGACCACGTCGGCGATCACGGACGTCACGATCCGCACGTCGTAGGCGGTCATGTCGGGCGAGCGGCGCAGCCCGTACGCGGAGCAGAAGTCGGTGACGCCGAGCCGCAGGGCGAGGACCCGGTCGCGGTACTTGTCGACGGTGCGCGCGATGCCGGTGAGCGCCTCGGTCCTGGTTTCCAGGTGCAGCAGCTCGGGGGACTCCAGAACGGGCATGGCGAACAGCCGCCGACCGCCGGTGGCCTCCGCGGTCACGAGGGCCTCGAGGAAGGGGACGCCGCGCTCATCGGTGAACTTCGGCAGTACGAATCCGGACAGCAGCCGTCCCGCTGGCCCCAGGCGTCTCACGAGGTCCGGGATCTGTTCGGGAGTGCGGACCCGGATGAAGAGCAGCGGCACTTCCACGCCCCGGGCGTCGAGGTCGGCGAACTGCCGGACGAGGTTCGCCTCGCCGTCGACGACCTCGGCGTCGTCGATGGAATCCTCCAGGCACAGCACCATGGAGACGACTCCGCGCGCCGCCTGCTTGAGGACGTCGTCGGCCAGCTTCGGCCGGGTGGCCGGGCTGTACAGAGTGGCGCCCAGCGCGGCCGCGAGCGTCCGGGCCGCAGAGTCCGCGCCGAAGTCGCACGGCTCCTGGTGGAACAGCCTCGCCCTCTCCGCGGGCGGGATGTGCCCGAAATGACGCATAAGAGATCCCCCGTACTGCCGCTTCGGGCCTGACAACATGTGGCCGGTAATAGTACGTAAGCACAGGTGTCCAGAGTTCCCCAAGTGCATGAACTCCGGGTAACTCGTCCGCTTCTCGCCCATGCCGTACGAGTGGCCCCGCCGGGCGCGGCACGTGCGGGAACCGGGCCCCGCGTTGTCCCGGGGCCCCTCGGCCAGGCAGGATGACCGGTATGACGCACGCGATGCTGAAGGGCTCGAACGTCCCTCTTGATGCCACGGCGGTACGTGCCGTGCTGCGCTGGACGCCGGGCGCGGCGGTCCCAGACGTCGACGCTTCCGCCCTGCTGCTCGGCGGTGACGGCCGCGTGCGCTCCGACGAGGACTTCGTCTTCTACAACCAGCCTCGGCACCCGTCCGGGCTGGTGCGGCGGCTCCCGAAGAAGCACGTCGGCGACCACCTGACCGACACGGTCGAGGCGGACCTGGCGGCACTGGACCCGTCGGTGGACCAGGTGGTGATCGCGGCGTCGTCGGACGGCGGCACCTTCGAGCACGTACGTGACCTGCGGATACTCCTCCATGACGCCGCCGCGCCGGCCGGTGGGGAGCCGCTGGCCGTCTTCGATGTGAAGCCGGAGACCGGTGAGGAGACGGCGATCATCTGCGGGGAGCTGTACCGGCGCGGCGACGGCTGGAAGTTCCGCGCGGTGGCGCAGGGCTACCCGACGGGGCTGGTGGGGCTCGCGACGGCGTTCGGGATCTCGGTGGAGGAGCCGGAGGCGGAGGCGCCGGTGGCGCCTGCTGAGCCGTCCGCGCCGTCGTACGGCTATCCGCCGTCGGACATGACGCAGCCGGCGCCTGCGTACGTGCCGGCTGCGCCGCAGCCCGCGTACGGCTATCCGCAGCCGGCCGCGGCGGCGGCGTACGCTCCGGACCCGAGCTTCCGGCTGCCGCCGATGGGGCCGCAGTTCCAGCGCCCGTAGCCACGCCGTGCCCGGCCCGGTAGCGGGGCTCCGCCCGGACCCCGCGCCTCGATCGCCGGCGAGGCCGAAAAATGCCCCCGCAGGCCCGGCCCACTCGCCCCGAGCGCACCCCGCCGAAGGCCGACCCGCCGTCGCACGAACGCCCCGGCGGGCGCCAGGCCGCCGCGAAGGGCAGGCCCGCCCGGCGACGGCCGAACCCGGGGGTGTCACGCCGCCCCGGTGGTGCCCCGCCCGGGAGGGCTAGGCGCGGGACTGGGACTTGTAGCCGCGGCCCCATTGGAGGCCCCAGCCGTACAGGCGGTCCAGTTCCGCCTGGAAGCCGTAGACGAACTTCACCTCGCGGCGCACCGTCAGGTCGCCCTTCGTGTTCTCCACGGAGAACACCGCGCACGAGCGCGCCTGCGGGGCGCGCTCGTCGAGTTCTATCTCGACGCGGGGGCCGTTGCTCGGGTAGAGCGTGACGTGGGCGTGCGTGCGGTCGAAGGCCGGGGTCTGGTCGTAGATGTAGACGAAGAACAGCAGCCGCTTGATCGATTCCCGGTGGTCGAGGTTGACGAAGATCGTCTCGCCCGAGGGCGCGCCGAACCGGTCGTCGCCGCTGAGCTTCACGAAAGGCGGGCCGTTCAGGTCGCCGAAGAAGCTGCCGAGCGGTTGGACCACGCCCTTGCTGCCGTCGGTCAGTTCGTACAGGCAGCCCAGGTCGAGGTCGACGTTGACCACGCCCTGGGTGTGCGCCTGGACGACGTCCGGCTGGAAGAGCTTCAGGGGGTTGCGCAGCAGTCTGCCGCTCTGCCGGGAGCGGCCCTCGATGTCGGAGGAACGCATCCGCCAGGAGAGGTTGACGCGCAGGTTGCCGCTCGCCGCACCCTGCTTGGTGAGCGATACCGACGGATTCCGCCTGGTCAGCTCGATGGAGTTGGAGGCGGCGCTGCCCGAGTCGAACTGCGCAGCCCTTCCCCGCCACAGGTTGTCCCAGATGGCCATGCCCCACCCCTCGTCGTCACTGGTCGTCCGGTGTCCGCGGATAACGCGACGGGGCGGCCGGGAGCACCCGGCCGCCCCGCAAGGAAGCGTTCCTCAATGGTGTGGGCGTCACACCCCGGAGGAGACCTCAGCCTTCTCCTCCGGACCGCCGGCTTTTCCCTCGGCGTTCTCCAGCGCCTTGTTGCGGCGCAGCGAGGACCAGAAGGAGGCGGCGATCAGCACCACGCCGATGAGGCCGGTGATGATCTCGCTGATCTCGTGCTGGATGGTGACGAGCAGGATGACCGCCAGCGCGCCGATCGCGTAGTGGGCGCCGTGCTCCAGGTAGACGTAGTCGTCGAGAGTGCCCTGGCGGACCAGGTAGACCGTGAGGGACCGGACGTACATCGCGCCGATACCGAGGCCGAGCGCCATCCAGAAGATGTGGTTGGTGATGGCGAACGCGCCGATCACGCCGTCGAAGGAGAACGACGCGTCGAGCACCTCGAGGTACAGGAAGAGGAAGAACGCCGCCTTGCCGGCGAGGCCGACCGCGGAGACCTGCTTGCCCTCCCGCTTGGCCTTCTCCTCCTCCTCGTGCTCGCGCTCCTCCTCTTCCTCGAGCTTGTCCTCGAAGTAGCCGGAGAGACCGCCGACGACGAGGTACGTGATCAGACCGGCGACGCCGGAGAGGAGCACGGTGGCCGACTTGTCGGCGTGACCGGTGCTGGTGTGCGCGTTGGTGGCGAAGGTGATGGCGGTGACCAGCAGGACGATCAGAGCGATGCAGACCGACAGCATGTCGACCTTGCCGAGCTTGGCCAGGGGCCGCTCGAGCCAGGCCAGCCACTTGTGCTCGCGCTCCTCGAAGATGAAGTCGAGGAAGATCATCAGCAGGAACATGCCACCGAACGAGGCGATCGCCGCGTGTGCGTCGGTGACCAGGTCCTCGTACCTGTCGGGCTGGTCCATGGCCAGTTGGACCGCTTCGATCGGCCCGACCTTGGCACTGATGGCGACGATGACGACGGGGAAGACCAGCCGCATGCCGAAGACCGCGATAAGAATGCCGATCGTCAGGAAGATCTTCTGCCAGAAGGCGTTCATCTTCTTGAGGATTCCGGCGTTGACAACCGCGTTGTCGAACGACAGCGAGATCTCGAGGATCGACAGGATCAGTACGATCCCGAACGCCTCCCAGCCCCACTGCCAGGCGGCGAATGCGAGGCCGAGCGCCGTGACGGCGAACGACCAGCCGAAGGTTTTCAGAACCACTGGCTACCCAATCGTGTAATTGTCCCCCGGGTGAAGCCTGGGGGAGGTTCTCCCCCGCGCCGCACGCGGCTTTACGAAACGCTTACCCCGAAGTCTAGAGCGATGCCCCGCAGCCCCGACGCGTACCCCTGCCCCACGGCCCGGAACTTCCACTCACCGCCGTAGCGGTACAGCTCACCGAAGATCATCGCGGTCTCGGTGGAGGCGTCCTCGCTGAGGTCGTAGCGGGCCAACTCCTGTCCGTCGGCCTGGTTGACGACGCGGATGAAGGCGTTGCTGACCTGGCCGAAGGTCTGGCCGCGGTTGTCGGCGTCATGGATGGAGACCGGGAAGATGATCTTGTCCACTTCGGCCGGCACCTTGGCGAGGTCCACCAGGAGGGACTCGTCGTCGCCGTCACCCTCACCGGTGAGGTTGTCACCGGTGTGTTCGACGGAGCCGTCCGGGCTCTTGAGCTGATTGTAGAAGACGAACCACTCGTCGCCGAGGACCCGTCCGCTCCGGCAGAGCAGCGCGCTGGCGTCGAGGTCGAAGGGTGCGCCGGTGGTGGAGCGCGCGTCCCAGCCGAGCCCTACGAGCACCTGAGTGAGATTGGGTGCGGCCTTGGAGAGGGAGACATTGCCTCCCTTGGCGAGTGTGACGCCCATGTTGGTGAGTCCTCCCCTGGATGGCTTTGCTGCGGGACCTGTCGGCCCCAGGCGCGTCCGGCGCCGCACTGTGTGCGGCGCCGGACGTGGAGACTGCTGTACCTGACTCAGACGTTCACACCGAAGTCCTGCGCGATGCCGCGCAGGCCGGAGGCGTAACCCTGGCCGATGGCACGGAACTTCCACTCGGGGCCGTTGCGGTACAGCTCGCCGAAGACCATCGCGGTCTCGGTCGAGGCGTCCTCGCTCAGGTCGTAGCGCGCGAGCTCGTTGTTGTCGGCCTGGTTGACGACGCGGATGAACGCGTTGCGCACCTGGCCGAAGGACTGCTGCCGGCTCTCGGCCTCGTAGATCGAGACCGGGAAGACGATCTTGTCGACGTCGGCGGGGACCGCGGCCAGGTTGACCTTGATCTGCTCGTCGTCGCCCTCGCCCTCACCGGTGAGGTTGTCACCGGTGTGCTCGACGGAGCCGTCGGAGCTCTTGAGGTTGTTGAAGAAGACGAAGTTGCCGTCGTTGGTGACCTTGCCCTCGGCGTTGGTCAGCAGGGCGCTGGCGTCGAGGTCGAAGTCGGTGCCGGTGGTGGTCCGGACATCCCAGCCCAGGCCCACGGTGACCGCGGTCAGGTTCGGCGCGGCCTTGGTCAGCGAGACGTTGCCGCCCTTGCTGAGGCTGACTCCCACGAGTCCCTCCATTGTTGTTTCAGGGGCAGCGCCCCCGTCGTGCATGGCTATCGGATCAACGAAAGGATCCTAGTGACCGGTTCCCGCGCAAAACAGGCTTTCGCGCGCCGGTTCGCGCGAACGACGCCCGGAGGGGACCGGGACGACGCACGTGCGGCGAACGCCGGGGCTCAGAGGGCGTCCAGCGCCGTGACGTAGTCGTTCAGGTCGCGGGCATCCGGCAGGCCGTTGACGACCGTCCAGCGCACCACGCCCTCCTTGTCGATGATGAAGGTGCCGCGCACCGCGCAGCCCTTCTCCTCGTCGAAGACGCCGTAGGCGCGGGAGGTCTCGCCGTGCGGCCAGAAGTCGGAGAGCAGCGGGTACTCGAGGCCCTCCTGCTCGCCGAAGACACGCAGGGTGTGGATGGAGTCGTTGGAGACGGCCAGCAGCTGGGTGTCCTCGTTGACGAACTTCGGCAGCTCGTCGCGCAGGGCGCACAGCTCACCGGTGCACACGCCGGTGAAGGCGAAGGGGTAGAAGAGCAGTACGACGTTCTTCTCGCCCCGGAAGTCCGAGAGCGCGACGGTGCGGCCGTGGTTGTCCTTGAGCTCGAACTCCGGTGCCTTGTCGCCGACCTCGATCGCCATGGAGAACGCTTCCCTTCTGTGTGCCCGTCCGGTAGGGGACCAGCCTACGCAGAAGGCCCCCACCGGCTGTGCCGGTGGGGGCCTCTTGTCGGTCCTTCGCCGCTCGGCGGCTCAGCGCTTCCCCGACTTCGCCCCTTGGGGGTGACCAGCCGGCTGCCACTCCAGTCCTTGCCGGCGTTGATGCTCTTGGTCTGGGAGAGACCCGCCGTCTGTGCGGCCTCGTTGATGTCGCTGGGCTCGACATAGCCG
Source organism: Streptomyces sp. Tu 2975 (assembly GCF_009832925.1). Lineage (GTDB taxonomy): Bacteria > Actinomycetota > Actinomycetes > Streptomycetales > Streptomycetaceae > Streptomyces. Next base: position 5,527,999 of record NZ_CP047140.1, on the reverse strand, counting down.
TCACGGCCGGTCTTGGGGGTCATCAGCCAGACGACCCCGCCCTCGTCGATCAGACCGATGGCGTCCACCAGTGCGTCGGTGAGGTCCCCGTCCTCGTCGCGGAACCACAGCACGACGACGTCAGCGACGTCGTCGTAGTCCTCGTCGACGAGTTCCTGGCCGGTAGCGGCCTCGATGCCCTCACGGAGCTCCTGCTCGACGTCGTCGTCGTAGCCGATCTCCTGGACCACTTGTCCGGGCTCGAACCCCAGCCTTGCTGCCGGGTTGGTCCGCTCCTCCGCGTGGTCCGCGGTCGCGCTCACGGCTTGCCTCCTGATCGTTTTCGACAAATGCTTCGGCCACGCGCGTACGCGCAGCATTGGCCGTAGTCCACACGGGCGGGGCGGATCGCGCAAGTACCCGGCCGTCCAGACCGCCGAAACGGTGACGTTTGCGGCCGTCTCGGCGCAACTCCAGGCAAGCGACGGGTCCCCGCCACGATCGTGACCACACCCTTCGGCCGCGTACGCGGCATTCCTACCCTTTCACATCTCAATAGGAACCGAACGACCGAACGAAACGCGTGGGCGGGTCGGGCGTAAAGTTGCGATTCGGTCCAGCCCTCCCGCCGGGCCGGGGCCGGACGTCGCCGAGATCGAGGGTTACCTCCCGGTAGAGATGACGCGAGGCTCCCCGCGGTACACGATGGGAGGCGGTGCGACAGCTTTGCCGACCCAGTACCTCCGAACAGCGAAGGAACAGCGTGGCTTCCGGATCAGATCGCAACCCGATCATCATTGGCGGCCTTCCCAGCCAGGTCCCGGACTTCGATCCTGAAGAGACCCAGGAGTGGCTGGACTCCCTCGACGCCGCCGTCGACGAGCGGGGCCGGGAGCGGGCCCGCTATCTGATGCTCCGCCTGATCGAGCGGGCGCGCGAGAAGCGCGTCGCCGTGCCCGAGATGCGCAGCACGGACTACGTCAACACCATCGCGACCAAGGACGAGCCGTTCTTCCCCGGCAACGAGGAGATCGAGCGCAAGATCCTCAACGCGACCCGGTGGAACGCCGCGGTGATGGTCTCCCGTGCGCAGCGCCCCGGCATCGGCGTCGGCGGCCACATCGCCACCTTCGCCTCCTCCGCCTCCCTGTACGACGTGGGCTTCAACCACTTCTTCCGGGGCAAGGACGACGGCAAGGGCGGCGACCAGATCTTCTTCCAGGGGCACGCGTCCCCCGGTATCTACGCCCGCGCCTTCCTGCTCGACCGGCTCAGCGAACAGCAGCTGGACGCCTTCCGGCAGGAGAAGTCCAAGGAGCCGTACGGGCTGTCCAGCTATCCGCACCCGCGGCTGATGCCGGACTTCTGGGAGTTCCCCACGGTCTCCATGGGCCTCGGCCCTCTCGGCGCCATCTACCAGGCGCGCATGAACCGCTACATGGAGGCCCGCGGCATCGCGGACACCGCCGACTCGCACGTGTGGGCGTTCCTCGGCGACGGCGAGATGGACGAGCCGGAGTCGCTCGGCCAGCTGTCCATCGCCGCCCGTGAGGGCCTGGACAACCTGACCTTCGTGGTCAACTGCAACCTCCAGCGTCTCGACGGCCCGGTACGCGGCAACGGCAAGATCATCCAGGAGCTGGAGTCGCAGTTCCGCGGCGCCGGCTGGAACGTCATCAAGCTGGTCTGGGACCGCTCCTGGGACCCGCTGCTCGCCCAGGACCGCGACGGCATCCTCGTCAACAAGCTGAACACCACGCCGGACGGCCAGTTCCAGACGTACGCGACCGAGACGGGCGCCTACATCCGCGAGCACTTCTTCGGCGGCGACCAGCGGCTGCGCGCCATGGTCGAGAACATGACCGACGAGCAGATCCTGCACCTCGGCCGCGGCGGCCACGACCACCGCAAGGTCTTCGCGGCCTACAAGGCGGCCAAGGCCCACAAGGGCCAGCCGACGGTGATCCTGGCGCAGACCATCAAGGGCTGGACGCTGGGACCGAACTTCGAGGGCCGCAACGCCACGCACCAGATGAAGAAGCTGACGGTCGACGACCTGAAGCGCTTCCGCGACCGGCTGCACCTCCCGATCACGGACCAGCAGATCGAGAGCGGGCCCCCGCCGTACTACCACCCGGGCCGCGACTCGGAGGAGATCCAGTACATGCACGACCACCGCAAGGCCTGCGGTGGATACGTGCCGACCCGGATCGTGCGGGCGAAGCCGCTCCAGCTGCCCGAGGACAAGACGTACGCGGCTGTGAAGAAGGGCTCCGGTCAGCAGTCGATCGCCACCACCATGGCGTTCGTCCGGCTGCTGAAGGACCTCATGCGGGACAAGGAGATCGGCAAGCGGTTCGTGCTGATCGCTCCTGACGAGTACCGGACCTTCGGCATGGACTCGTTCTTCCCGAGTGCGAAGATCTACAACCCGCTCGGTCAGCAGTACGAGGCTGTGGACCGCGAGCTGCTGCTCGCGTACAAGGAGTCGCCGACCGGTCAGATGCTGCACGACGGCATCTCGGAGGCCGGCTGCACCGCGTCCCTGATCGCCGCGGGCTCCGCGTACGCGACCCACGGCGAGCCGCTGATCCCGGTGTACGTCTTCTACTCGATGTTCGGCTTCCAGCGCACCGGCGACCAGTTCTGGCAGATGTCCGACCAGCTGGCGCGGGGCTTCGTCCTGGGCGCCACCGCCGGCCGTACGACGCTGACGGGCGAGGGCCTCCAGCACGCGGACGGCCACTCGCAGCTGCTCGCCTCGACCAACCCGGCCTGCGTCGCCTACGACCCGGCGTTCGGCTTCGAGATCGCGCACATCGTCCAGGACGGTCTGCGCAGGATGTACGGCGGGACCCCCGAGGAGAACGAGGACATCTTCTACTACCTCACCGTCTACAACGAGCCGATCCAGCACCCCGCGGAGCCGGCCGATGTGGACGTCGAGGGCATTCTGAGGGGCATCCACCGCTTCAAGCAGGGCGAGCAGGGCTCCATCCCGGCCCAGATCATGGCGTCCGGTGTCGCCGTCCCGTGGGCGGTCGAGGCCCAGCGGATCCTCGCGGAGGAGTGGAACGTACGCGCCGACGTGTGGTCGGCGACCTCCTGGAACGAGCTCCGCCGCGAGGCGGTCGACGTGGAGCGGCACAACCTGCTGCACCCCGAGGAGGAGCAGCGCGTCCCGTACGTGACGCGGAAGCTGTCCGGCTCGGAGGGCCCGTTCGTCGCGGTCTCCGACTGGATGCGCTCGGTCCCCGACCAGATCTCCCGCTGGGTGCCGGGCACGTACCAGTCGCTCGGCGCGGACGGCTTCGGGTTCGCGGACACCCGTGGCGCGGCCCGCCGCTTCTTCCACATCGACGCGCAGTCGATCGTGCTGGCGGTGCTGACCGAGTTGGCCCGTGAGGGCAAGGTCGACCGTGGCGCGCTCAAGCAGGCGGTGGACCGCTACCAGCTGCTGGACGTGGCCGCGGCCGACCCTGGTGCGGCGGGCGGCGACGCGTAGCGAAGATCAGCACGTCAGGGGCGGCGGACCCACGGGTCCGCCGCCCTCGGCGTGTCCTTACGATGCGTGTCATGAAGCAGCAGACCGCCCAGATCCGCTGGGAAAAGCGCATGCAGACGCCCCTGCTGGCGCTCGCCCTCGTCTTCGCGGTCGCCTACACGGTGCCGATCGTCGCCCCGGGCGCCCCGCCCTGGGTCCACCGGTCCTGCCAGGTGGCCGAGTGGGTGGTGTGGGGGACGTTCGCCGTGGACTACCTCGTACGGCTGTCGCTGGCGCCGGGCAAGTGGCTGTTCCTGCGCAGCCATCCGCTGGACCTGCTGGCGGTGCTGCTGCCCCTCGTGCAGCCGCTACGGCTGCTGCGGCTGGTCTCCACGCTGCTGTTGGTGGGCCGGCGGGCCAGGATGGCGCCGCAGATCACGCTCACCACGTATGTCGGCGGCGCGGTCGTGGGGCTGATGATGTTCGGCTCCCTGGCGGTGCTCCAGGTGGAGCGGGACGCGCCCGGCGGGAACATCAGGACGCTGGGCGACGCGGTGTGGTGGTCGTTCACGACGATGACGACCGTCGGCTACGGCGACCACTCGCCGACGACGGGCCTCGGGCGGCTGCTGGCGGTCGGGCTGATGATCTCCGGCATCGCGCTGCTGGGTGTGGTGACGGCCAACATCGCCGCCTGGTTCATCTCCCGCTTCGAGCGGGACGACGCCGAGGAGCGGCGGCGGACGGCACTGCTGGAGGCGCTCACGGTGGAGGTCCGCGGTCTGCGGGCAGAGGTGGCGCGGCTCTCGGGCGCACCGGAGGCCGGTGCGCCCGAGGTGCCGGGGCCTAGTTCTCCCAGATCTTGAACGCCCTGACCTGGTACGGCGACCTGGGCAGCCAGGTGCCGCCGCCCGGGTAGGTCTCGAACTCGCCGGTCTCCGCGCACTCCTCGGACTGGTAGGTGGTGACGGGCCGGCCGGTCCGGTTGGCGAGGGCCTTGGCGGCGGTGCCCGGCGGCAGCGGTACGCAGCTCTCGATGTCGGTACCGGCGAGCTCATGGGTGCTGCGCGCGCCGCGGAAGTCGTTCTCGGCCCACAGGCACAGTTCGCCTGCGGCGCACGCGCCGAGCCGCGGTGGTGCGGCGGACGCGGTCTGAGGGGGGTGGAGCAGCAGCGGCAGAAGTGCCGAGGCGGCCAGGGCGGCGGCGGTGACGGTCGTGCGCATGAGGGACCCCCGTGTGGTCGGACGAATCGGTGGGCCGACCCTGACCTGCGGTGACGTGGTCGCGGAAGGGGCCGCGGGGGAAATCATCCGGATAGGCGACAGCCCCGCCGGGGGATGCCCGGCGGGGCTGTCGACGCACGCGGTTGACGTCAGATGTGGGCGGCGCCCGCGCCGGCCTCCGCGTTCTCGCCACGCTTGGTGAGCACGGCGACCAGGGCCGCGACGACCGCGACTACGCCGGCGACGGTGAACGCCAGGCCCATGCCTGACATGAACGTGTCGTGGATGACGTCACCGATCTTGGTGACCAGGTCCGGCGTCATGCCGGGGGCCTGGGCCAGTTCGCCGGGGACGGTACCGAACTCGGCGGCCTGCTCCAGCCGCGGGTCCGCCGGGACCGGGATGCCCGCGTCCTTCCAGTTGGTCGCGAACTCGGCGCTGACCTTGGCGGACATCACCGCGCCGAGGACGGCCGTGCCGAGCGCGCCGCCGACCTGCATGGCGGCCTGCTGGAGACCACCGGCGACGCCGGAGAGCTCCATCGGGGCGTTGCCGACGATGACCTCGGTGGCGCCGACCATGACCGGCGCGAGGCCGAGGCCCAGGAGGGCGAACCACAGGGACATCGCGAAGGTGCCGGTCCCCTCGGAGAGGGTGGTCATGCCGAACATGGCGGCGGCGGTGCAGACCATGCCGCCGACCAGCGGCACTCGGGGCCCGAACTTGGTGATCAGCGCACCCGCCAGCGGCGAGGAGACGATCATCATGCCGGTGAGCGGCAGCAGCCGCAGACCGCTGTCGACCGGGCTCATCTCCTGGACGCCCTGGAGGAAGAACGTCACGAAGAACAGGCCGCCCATGAAGGCGAACGCCATCAGCACCATCAGCACCACGCCGGCGCTGAGCGGGACGGACCGGAACATGGCGAGCGGCACGAGCGGCTCGTCGACCTTGCTCTCCCAGAAGGCGAACAGACCGAACAGCACCACGGCGCCGGCCAGCCAGCCGAGGGTTCCGGCGGAGCCCCAGCCCCACTCGCCGGCCTTGATCAGCGGCCAGATGAGGCTGAACATCGCGCCCGACAGCAGCAGGATGCCGAGGATGTCGAACGACTTCGGCGCGTTCTCCGCGCGGTGGTCCTTCAGGATGACCAGGCCGAGGATCACGGCGAGGATGCCGACGGGCACGTTGATGAAGAACACCGACTGCCAGCTGACGTGCTCGACGAGCACACCACCGAGGATCGGGCCGCCGGCCGTCGAGGCGCCGATGACCATGCCCCAGATGCCGATCGCCATGTTCAGCTTCTCGGCGGGGAACGTGGCGCGCAGCAGGCCGAGCGCCGCCGGCATCAGCAGGGCGCCGAAGAGGCCCTGCAGCACCCGGAAGGTGATGACGAGGACGATGGAGTCGGACAGGCCGATGGCCGCGGAGGCGGCGGCGAAGCCGGCGATGCCTATGAGGAAGGTCTGCCGGTGGCCGAAGCGGTCACCGAGCTTGCCCGCCGTGATCAGTGCCACGGCAAGGGCGAGCAGATAACCGTTGGTGATCCACTGGACGTCGGCGAGCGAGGCGCCGAGGTCCTTCTGGATCGCGGGATTGGCAATCGCGACGATCGTGCCGTCCAGCGCGACCATCATCACGCCGATGGCCACGGAGAACAGGGTCAGCCAGGGGTGGCCGCGAAGCCCCTTGACCGGTGCCGGAGCGGAGTCCTGAGGATCCCTCGGCGCCTTTTCGACGGTGGTCTGACTAGTCATGCAAGAAGACTAATGACAGCCACTGACAGTTGACAAACGAGTTCACTAGTCGGTAACTGTCACGTGACTCGGCGGACAATGGACGCAGGTGGAAGCAGCGAAATGAGGAACATGAAGTGACCACGGCCGAGCCGACCGGGCTGCGCGCCCGCAAGAAACAGCGCACCCGTGACGCACTGGTACGTGTCGCCCTCGAGCTGTTCACGACCCAGGGATACGAGCGGACGACCGTCGATGAGATCGCGGACGCCGTCGACGTGTCGCAGCGCACCTTCTTCCGCTACTTCGCGTCCAAGGAAGAGGTCGCGTTCGCCGTCCAGGAGATCCTGGAGGCCCACTACGCCGTGGTGCTGCGTGGACGCCCCGCGGAGGAAGGCCCCTTCGAGGCCCTGCGCAACGCCGTGTTCGCCTCCTGGGACGCCATCGGCGAAGCCGTGGAGGAGATCGTTCCGCTCGATCTCTACATGCGCAGCTTCCAGATGATCGAGTCGACCCCGGCGCTGCTCGCCGCGCACATGCGCCGCTCCACCGTGACGGAGGAGGCGCTGGCCACGCTCATCGCCGAACGCGAGGGGCTCGATGTGAACGCCGATCCCAGGCCCCGGGTGGCCGTGGCCGCGTTCAGCGGTGTGATGCGGGCCACGGGGCGGCTGTGGGGGCAGGGTGGGGATCCCAGCGTCGAGGCGATCCGTTCGCTCACGGAGAGGTTCCTCGACCATCTCGGTCCGGCACTTGCCGAGAACTGGCGCGCCGACGAGCGGCACTCGCCGCCCGCCCTTTGAGGCCCAGGGGTGCCTTGGGTGCCCAACGACCGCCACACGCAGGGGAAATGCGCTTGCCCGCGCGCCGAGCACACACAGAACGTCACCCTTCTCCCCATCAATTCGCCTTCCGACACGTGATGTACCTCACGCTCTTCGCGTAGGCCCGCACCCTTCTCCTAGGGTGTCCCGCAGTGACTTCCTTCGACTCCTCCCCCTCCCTGACCGCGTGGCGCACCCTGCTCGCCCTCACGGTGGTGTTCGTGATGCTGGCGACCACCGGCTGGACCGCCGTACGGCACCAGCCCGGCGCCCGTGACGCCCTCGAAGCCGAACTGGCGGGCTGGAGCAAGGGACGTATAGGCGCCCGTGAACTGCCCGGTCTGAACAGCGGGCCGCGGCGGTTCGCCGCCTTCTTCAAGTCGCTCGGCGGCGAGCGGAGCTCGCAACTCGCCGACGACTACCCGCGCATCGTGGGCAATCTGAACGGGGCGCCCGTCACCCTGCGGTACCGGGCCAACCGCACGGCCCTCTGGGACTCCCTCGCCCGCGAACGCAAGCGGGTGGCCGATCCCGGCCTCACGGCCGCCGGACACCATCAGGCCGTACGGCGGATGCACCGGTTCCAGGCGCTGATGGACCCCGACCGGCAGATCCTCTCCTTCGACCCGTCCGGCTCCGGCCGGGTGGCCGAGGTCTTCGGGGACCTGGACAGGGCCCAGCGCGTCTCGGTGGTCGTGCCCGGTGTCGACACCAACCTGCTCACCTTCCAGCGGACCGCCCGCCAATACAGCGCGCCGGTCGGCATGGCCCGGTCCCTGTACGCCGCCCAGCGAGCGGCCGCACCCGGGATGCGTACGGCCGTCATCGCATGGGGCGACTACACGAGCCCGGTCGGGGTCGGCATGGAGTCGGCCATCGGGCGGCTCGCGGAGAACGGGGCCGTACGGCTCGTCGAGCTCACAGAGGCGCTGCCGGGCCGGTCCCCCGTCTCACTGTTCTGCCACAGCTACGGCTCCGTGGTCTGCGGGGTCGCCGCACGGCAACTGCCCGCCCGGGTCGGTGACCTGGCCGTCGCCGGCAGCCCCGGCATGCGGGCGGAGAACGTCGCCGGCCTGCACACGAAGGCCCGGATCTGGGCGATGCGCGACGCCGACGACTGGATCGAGGGCGTGCCGCACCTGGAGGTCGGCGGACTCGGCCACGGTGAGGACCCGGTCCTCCCGGAGTTCGGCGCGCGGCTGCTCTCCGCGGAGGGCGCCGTCGGCCACACCGGCTATTTCGAGCCGGGAACCGAGAGCGTCCGCAACTTCGCCGACCTGGGCGTCGGCGCCTACGCCGACGTGAGCTGCGCATCGGGCACCGACACATGCCGCAGTGGTATTTACGGTGCCTGAGCGGGCTGACGCGCGTAGAGCCCGGCCAAAAGGGGTGCCCGTCGAGGGAAGACGCGCAGGCGTGAGCCGCATACGATGAGGCACATGGGTGATGTGCTGGCCGGAATTCAAGCCACCTGGGAGTTCGAGACCGACTCCGTGCTCATCCGCTTCGAACGGGGGATCCGCACACCGAAGCTCCTCTCCTCGCTGCGCGAACGCCGCATCCCGCACGAGGCGTTGGCATCGGTGACGCTCACCCCGGGCAAGCGCGGCACGGTGGTCCTGCACGCTGTGCCCAGACCGGGCGCGGATCCGCTGATGGAGGCGGCCGCCGGGCAGCTCAAGGACGTGTGCGACCCGTACCGCCTTGTGCTGCCGGCCGAGCGGGAGACGCTGGCCGAGTACTACGCCGACGAACTGCGCGCCGTCCTCGGCCCGGACGCCGGCCGGCCGGCGGAGCGGCACCTCGTCTCCGCGCCCGAGGCGCCGCTCGGCTTCAAGGCCTACGACGGGAAGGCGTCCTTCGACGGCTCGCACGTGGCGTTCCGGTGGTTCTGGACGGGGGCGTCCTCCGCGAAGTGGAAGGCCGGCGACCAGAGTTTCACCGTCTCGGAACTGAGCGGCGTCGAATGGCGCTCACCGGAGGTCTTCGACGGCTACCTGCGGCTGCTGCGCCGCGGCGCGGACGGCACGCAGGACGCGGGGCAGGCGGACCAGGACCCGGCGGCCGTCGTCTTCGGACTCGGCTACGGGCCGGTGCACGAGTCGCTGCCGTTCGCCGCGGCGGTCCTCGAGTCCGTCCGCCGCCAGAACCAGACCCCGGCACTGACGGTCCCCGCGGCCCGCCGCGACCCGGCGGACATCGCGGACCGCATACGTCACCTGGGTGACCTCCATCTGGCGGGACTGGTGACGGACGAGGAGTTCACCCGCAAGAAGGCGGAGCTCCTGGCGGAGCTGTGACGGAGCTTCGCGGGGATCGGACCACGGTATGACCCGCCATCCACGCCCGGAGTATGACGCCCCGGCCACCCCGCCCCGCCTACGCTGACCCCGTCATGCCGGAAATCCCCCGCCTGAGCGCCGCCACCCGCGCCCGAGCCCGCGCCGTCGCGCGGCGTGCCGGCCAGCGGCTCGCCGCCGATCTCGGTACGCCGTCCTCGTCCACCGCTCCCCTCCTCGGCGGCGCCGAGAACCGCTGGCTGCGGCTGCTCCCGTACGTCGTCGCCCTCGCCTTCGTCGCCGCGCTGCTGCCCGTCACCGCCACCGTGCTGACCCAGGACTACAAGGTCGGCGGCGCCGTCGCCGGCGCGCTCGCCACCGCGCAGACCGCGCCGCTGCTGCTCGCCGTGACGCGCCCCTTGCAGGCGTGGTGGATCGTCCTCGCGGCCGACGTGGCCGGGTCGCTGGCCCTGCTCGGCGCCGACGGAACCGGCGGCAGGACCTGGCCGTGGACCCCGATGACCGTCGTCGGCTACCTGCTGCTGATGGCCTGCCTTGGGCTGCGCGAGCCGCGCCGCACGCTGCTGGCCGTGTGGCTGGCGACCGGCGCGGCGGGATTCGCGCTCGAACTGGTCTCGCAGGATCTCAGCGACGGCGTGCATCTGCTGCTGTTCGTGCTCAGCGGGGTCGTCCTCGTCGTCACCGGCGCCCTGCGCGAGCGGGGTGACGCCCAGCGCAGACTGATCGTGCAGGAGACCATCAGCGAGGCGGAGCGGGCCCAGCGCACGCTGCTGGAGGAGCGCGCCCGTATCGCCCGGGAGCTCCACGACGTCGTGGCCCACCACATGTCGGTGATCACCGTGCAGGCGGACTCTGCGCCGTACCGGATCGAGTCCCTTCCCGAGGCCGCGCGGGAGGAGTTCACGTCGATCGCGGCGAGCGCGCGTGAGTCGCTGACCGAGATGCGGCGGCTGCTGGCCGTGCTGCGCAGCGAGGACGCGCAGGGCGAGCGGGCCCCGCAGCCCGGCCTGGACAGGGTGCAGCAGTTGGTGGAGGCGACGGTACGGGCGGGGGTCCCGGCCGAGTTGTCGCTCGCCGCGGACCTCGGTGCCGTACCGCAGGCCGTGGACCTGTCGGGGTACCGGATCGTGCAGGAGGCGCTGGCCAACGTCGTACGCCACGCGCCCGGTGCCCCGACGCGGGTGTCGGTGACGTCCGACGGGACCGATCTGACCGTGCTGGTCGTCAACGGCCCCGCCCCCGCGCCCACTTCTCCGCTGGAGACGACGGGGACCGGGCACGGACTCGTCGGGATGCGGGAGCGCGTACGGTTGACCGGAGGCAGCCTCGACACCGGTCCGCTGCCGGACGGCGGATTCCGGGTCGCGGCACGTCTTCCGCTGACCGCCGACGACACCGCCGGGAACACCGGCATCACCGGGACCGGCACCCACACCCAGCAGACCGAGGACGCCAGTTGACCATTCGCGTGATCATCGTCGACGACCAGGCCATGGTGCGCGCCGGGTTCGCCGCGCTGCTCTCCGCGCAGAGCGACATCGACGTGGTGGGCGAGGCGCCGGACGGCCGCAAGGGCGTGGAGGTCAGCCGCACCACGCACCCCGACGTGGTCCTGATGGACGTACGGATGCCGGAGATGGACGGTCTCGCCGCCGCGCGTGAGCTGCTGAACCCGCCGACCGCCGTCGTCCACCGGCCCAAGGTGCTGATGCTGACGACGTTCGACGTGGACGACTACGTGTACGAGGCGCTGCGCGCCGGCGCTTCCGGCTTCCTGCTGAAGGACGCCCCGCCCGCCGACCTGATCGCCGCCGTACGGATCGTCGCCGCCGGGGAGGCGCTCCTCGCGCCGTCCGTGACCCGCCGGCTGATCGCTGACTTCGCCGCACAACGACCCGCCCCGCGCCGCGACCCTTCGCTGCGGCTGAACGGGCTGACGCCGCGCGAGACGGAGGTCCTCGAGCTGATCGCGCGGGGCCTGTCCAACCAGGAGATCGCCGGACACCTGGTACTGGCCGAGCAGACCGTCAAGACGCACATCGGCCGCGTGCTGGCCAAGCTCGACCTGCGCGACCGGGCCCAGGCCGTGATCTTCGCGTACGAGTCCGGCCTGGTCCGGCCGGGAGAGGCCGCGGGCTGAGTCCCGGACCGGCCGGCCCCGCCTTCTCCACCCCGTGATACTCCGGTACGACACCGGAGTTGGCTCCCCGGTGTGACGTGCCGTCACCCGTCGCCTTCCTACCTTCCTCCCGCCACAGCAACGGAGTCGGGAAGAGGGAGGCGGGCCGATGCGCCGCTACAAGAGGACCCTGGTCGCCGTCGCGTTCGCGACGACGGTGGCCGCGGGAACCACCGGATGGGCCTCGGGCAACGCACAGCGTCCGGTGACGGGACCGCCGCCGGGCAGCGCCGCGTGGGCGGCCGACACCTCGCTGGGCCGGGCACTGCCCGACCCTGCAGCGGCGGCGCCCGCGGAAGTCGCCGCTTTCTTCCGGTCGTTGAGCGACGACGAGCAGCAGCGGCTGGTCCGCCGCCATCCGCTCGTCGTCGGCAACCTCGACGGCGTACCCGTCCGGCTGCGCTACCGGGCCAACGCCCTCGCCCTGCGGGGCACCCCGTACGAGCGGCTCGCGGGCCGGCAGATCCTCGCCTTCGACCCGCGCGGCCGGGGCCAGGTCGCCGAGGTCCACGGGGAACTCGAGCGGGCCCGCCAGGTGTCCGTGGTCGTCCCCGGTTCCGACATCGACGCGGGGACCTTCGACCGGGCGAGCGACCCGTACGGCACCCCAGCCGGCATGGCGAAGGCCCTGCGGGCGGCGACCGGCGGGGGCACCGCCGTCGTCGCCTGGACCGGCTACACGACGCCCGTCGGAGTCGGACCCGACGCCGCGACCGGGAAGCTCGCGGAGGCGGGCGCGGCCCGGCTGGCCCGGTTCACCGACGGCCTCGCCGCGACCGGCGCGCCGAAGCCCGTGCTGTTCTGCCACAGCTACGGCTCCGTCGTCTGCGGGCTCGCCGCCGACGAGGTGAACGCCCGCGACATCGTGGTGCTGGCCTCCCCCGGGATGCGCGCCGGGCACGTGCGCGAACTGCGCACGGACGCGCGGGTGTGGGCCGCCAAGGACGACTCCGACTGGATCTCCAAGGTCCCCGGCGTGCAACTCCTCGGCCTCGGCCACGGCAGCGACCCCACCGACCCGTCCTTCGGCGCCCGCCGGATCCCCGCGGAGCTGGCCGAAGGCCACACCGGCTACTTCGTGCCGGGCACCGACTCGCTGCGCGCGTTCGCCGCGATCGCGGACGGGACCGCCGTCGTGGGCGGCGGCCGGGAAGGAGCGGCGCGATGAGGCTCGCCGAGAAGATCGAGGCCCGCACACCCGCCCACCGTGACCGCGCCGTCGACGGGCTGCGCGCGCTCGCCCTGCTCGCCGTACCGACCGGCCACTGGCTGCTCGGCGGCTTCACCCTCGACACGGACGGCGCGCTGCACAACGCCAGCCCGCTCGCGGCGTTCGGTTTCTTCGCGCCCGTCAGCTGGGTGCTGCAGATGCTGGGCGTCTTCTTCCTCGTCGGCGGTCACGCGTCCGTCCTCTCCTACCACCGCCGCACCGGCACCACCGGTGCGTGGCTCCGGCAGCGCGTCGCCCGCCTCGGCCGGCCCGTCCTCGGCGTCACCGCCGTGTGGGCCGTGCTGATCCCGGTGCTGTGGTGGCTCGGCGTTCCCGGCGACACGTTGCGGACCGGGTCGACGCTGGTGGTGCAACCGCTGTGGTTCGTGGGCGTGTACACGGTGATCACCGCCCTCACCCCGTACTGCGTGCGCGCCGCCCGCCGCATGGGCGTGTGGGCGGCGGCGCCGCTGCTGCTCACCGTCGCGGTGGTCGACCTGCTGCGGTACGGGCCGTACGCCGGCGCGGTGCCGGGGTGGCTCGGAGTCGTCAACATCCTCCCCGGCTGGCTGTTCGCCTACCAGCTCGGAGTGAGCTGGGGCGAGGGCCGCGTGCGGCGCCGCCGTGCGCGGGGGCTCCTGCTCGGTGGCGTGGCGCTGTTCGCGGTGCTGCTGCTCGTCCTCGACTACCCGGCGTCGATGGTCGGCGTGCCCGGCGAGGCCCGCACCAACTCGCATCCGCCGTCGTTGCTGGTCCTCGCGCTGGCCGCGGCGCAGAGCGGGGCGGCGATCCTGCTGCACGGCCGGCTCGGCCGGCTGCTGAGGCGGCCCGCGCTGTGGGCGCCGGTGGTCGTCGTCAACCTGTCGGCGATGACGATCCTGTGCTGGCACCAGACGGCGATGCTGGCGGCGGCCGTACCCGCGTCCTTCCTCGGGGAGATCCCCGGCCTGACCACGCCGCCGGACTCGCTCGGCTGGATCCTGGCGAGGGTGGCGTGGCTGCCGGTGTTCGCGTGCCTGCTGGCTCTGATCGCCCGCCGGGCGCGGGTGTTCGAAGCGCCGTGGCCGCGGGGGGCGCGGGGAGCGCGAGCGTTGGCGGGGGTGTTGGCGGTGGGGTTCGCGGTGTTCGCGTTCGGGTGGGCGTGACGGTGCGGCGTGACGGTGCGGCGTGGCGGGTGCGGTGCGGCGTGGCGGTGCGGCGTGGCGGTGCGGCGTGGCGGGGCGTTTCCCCACCCCGCCCCTTCCCAACCGGGGCAAGCCCCGGACCCCGTACCGCGCTTCGCGCGGTGTCCCCCAACGCCCCCTACGGCCTGGCGGCCGTGGGAGGTACCCACAGGCGGGGGACTTTGTCAGCCCCGCCGGCGATTGAGGCGCGGGGCCCGGGGGCGGAGCCCCCGAAACGCCGCGCGGAGTGCGGTGGCGGGCCCGGTTCGGGAAGAGGCGGTGTGGGAAGCGGCCCCGCAGGGGGCTACTCCCGCACCGTCGACGTCGACGACATGTCCGGGTACCGGTCGCCCGCCACCCGCCCCGCCACCGGCTCCAGCGACGCCAGTTCCGCCTCCGTCAGAACCAGCCGCGTCGCCCCCAGGTTCTCGCGGAGGCGCGTGGCCTTGCGGGTGCCCGGGATGGGGACGACCGTCAGGCCGTGGGCGTCGGCGCGCTGGTGGACCCACGCCAGCGCCACCTGCGCCGCGCTTGCCCCGTGCGCCGCCGCGATCTTGTGGACGGGCTCCAGGAGCGCCGCGTTCGTCTGCGCGTTGTCGCCGGTGAAGCGGGGCTGGTGGCGGCGGAAGTCGTCCGCCGAGAGGTCCTTGCCGGCATCGGTGAACGCGCCGGTGAGGAAGCCCCGGCCGAGGGGCGAGTACGGCACGAGCGCGACACCGAGTTCGGCGGCCGCGCCGGCCGCGCTGCGCTCCACGTCGCGGCTGAAGAGGGACCATTCCGACTGGAGCGCCGCTATGGGGTGCACGGCGTGTGCCTCGCGCAGTTCGGCGCCGGTGACCTCGCTGAGGCCGAGGTGCTTGACGAGGCCTCGCTCGACGAGTTCCGCCATCGCGCCGACGGACTCCTCGAGCGGCACGGCCGGGTCGCGCCGGTGCATGTAGTAGAGGTCGATGACGTCGACGCCGAGTCGCCGCAGGCTGCCTTCGACGGACTGCCGGATGTACGCGGGGTCGTTGCGCACCGCCCGGTAGTGGGGGTCGTCGGTCCGTACGATGGCGAACTTGGTGGCGAGCGTGATCTCGTCGCGGTGCGCGGCGACGAACGGCGCGAGGAACTCCTCGTTGGCGCCCCGTCCGTACACGTCGGCCGTGTCGAAGAGGGTCACGCCTTCGGCGAGCGCCATCTCGAGGGTCTCCCTCGCCGCCGCCTCGTCGGTGTCGCCGTAGAACTCGCTCATGCCCATGCAGCCGAGGCCCTGGACGCCGACGAGGGGCCCTTCGGAGCCGAGGCGCACTTGTGCGATCTTGCTGTCGTTCATCAGGTCAGGACCTCTCCGGAGCCCGTCGGGCGTCCGCGTAGAACTCGATCTTGTGGTCCAGGACGGCGAGGGTGTCCTGGAGTTCGGCGATCCGGGCGAGCACGTCGCGCCGGGTGCGCTGGAGCAGTTCCGCACGTGCCTCGAAGGTGGACTCGCCCTCCCGGACCATCTCGGCGTACGTGACCATGTCGGCGACGGGCATCCCCGTCAGCCGCAGCTTCCCGACGAAGGCCAGCCAGTCCAGGTCACGGTTGGTGAACCGCCGCTGGCCCGTGTGCGAGCGGTCGACGTGCGGCATCAGTCCGATCCGCTCGTACCAGCGCAGGGTGTGCGCGGTGAGTCCGGTGAAGGCGACGACCTCGCTGATGGTGTAGCGGTCCTGCCCTTCGGGGCGCGGGTGCGCGCGGGGGGCGGCCTTGCAGAGATCGGTCCTGGCCGGGGTGCTCTCGATCACCGTCATGCCCTCCACGCTAAAACGTTGGAGTGCACTCGAAGCAAGCTCGATCCGCTGGCATTTCCGGAGCGGCCGGAATTAGCCTGCCTGATCATGAGCCTCTCCCGCCGCGCCACCCCCGCCGACGCCGAAGAACTGGTCCGCCTCCGCAAGGTCATGGCGGACTCCGTCGCCGGGCCGAACCCCGATGTCAGCTGGCAGCCCGCGGCAGCGGCGACGCTGCGCGACCGGCTGGCGGACCCGGACGGCAGCCTCACGGCGTATGTCGTCGAGCGGCCCGGCGGCGGGCTGGCGGCGTGCGCGGTCGGCACCATCGAGCACCGCCTCGGCAGCCCCGGCAACCCGGAGGGCACCTGCGGTTACGTCTTCAGTGTCGCCACCGACGAGGACATGCGCCGCCGCGGCTACTCGCGCGCCTGCATGGAGGGGCTGCTCGGCTGGTTCCGTGAGCGCGGCGTCCGCAAGATCGACCTGCGGGCCTCCGTGGACGGCGAGCCGCTGTACGCCTCCCTGGGCTTCGTCCGCACCCCTGACCCGGCGATGCGGCTGAGCCTGTAGCACCGTTTAGGCTCGTAGCCATGCAGAGCCTGGCGATGATCGAGAACTGGCCGGTACCGACCGCGGCGGCCGCCGTCGTACGAGCGGACGGCACGGTCGCCGGCTCGTACGGCCCGACGGACCACCGCTTCCCCCTCGCCTCCGTGACGAAGCCGCTCGCCGCCTACGCGGCGCTCGTCGCGTACGAGGAGGGCGCGATCGAGCTCGACGAGCCGGCCGGCCCGGAAGGCGCCACCGTCCGGCACCTGCTCGCGCACACGTCGGGGCTGGCCTTCGACGAGCACCGGGCCATGGCCGCGTCCGGCACGCGCCGGCTGTACTCGAACGCCGGCTTCGAAGTGCTCGGCGACCACATCGCCAAAGCCACCGACATCCCGTTCGCCGACTATCTCCACCAGGCCGTGCTGGAGCCGCTCGGCATGACGTCCACCACCCTGGACGGCTCCCCCGCCAAGGACGGTGTGTCGACCGTCGACGACCTGGCGCGGTTCGCGGCCGAGGTGCAGGCGCCCCGGCTGCTCGACGCGCGGACGGTGCTCGAGGCCATGACCGTCGTCCACCCGGGCCTGTCCGGTGTGCTGCCCGGCTACGGCAACCAGAAGCCCAACGACTGGGGTCTCGGCTTCGAGATCCGCGACTCCAAGTCCCCCCACTGGACCGGGGCTTCGTCCTCGCCCCGCACCTTCGGCCACTTCGGCCAGTCCGGCACGTTCCTGTGGATCGATCCGGACGCGCGGGCGGCATGCGTGGCGCTCACGGACCGGGACTTCGGGCCGTGGGCGATCGAGGCGTGGCCGGCGTTCACGGACGCGGTTCTGGCGGAGCTGCCCGGCTGACCGTGCCGTCCGTCCGGCGGATACGCGGGGATCAGCCCGTCTCCGAAGGGGTCGCGGTCGGCGCCGGGCGGCGGGCCCCGTTGTCGCACGTCTCGGCGGGCTGTGCGCCGTCCGTGCCCACCAGGACCACCGGCACACCGCCGTTGTCGCTCTCCGCGTAAGCGATCGTGCACACGAGCTGCTGCCGGGCGATCCGGGTCAGCGGGGCCAGCGGGGTGTCCAGCGTGAGCCTCGCCGTGCCCCCGGACATCTCGGTCCCCGCCACGGTCGCCGGATCGGGCAGCGACGGCTCGTTGCTCAGTCCGGCCCGTTTCTCGGCCGCGTTCGGGCCGGCCAGCAGCGCCGCGACGGTCTTGGCGGTCGACGGCGGCTCGGGAGCGGTGCCCGACTGCGGGCCGCTGTCTGCGCCGTCCCGCTCCGGACCGATGGCGCCGGCGCCGTCGGATCCGTCCCAGACCCCCGGCCCCGTGTCGACCGCTCTCGGCGACGGGACCAGCAGGCCGTCCGGGGAGAGGAAGAACGCCATCATGCGGTGCTCGCGGGCCGGCAGGACGTCGAGCGTCGCCGGGCCGCCCGCCTCGATGACGTCCGTCTCCTGGATGCCGCAGCCGGTGAGCGCGAGCAGCGCCGCCAGGGCCGTCGCCGCGCGGATCCGCCGTCTCATGCCGTCGCCTCCTGGCTTCCGTGCGGCCCGTGCAGCGGGATCTCCACGGTGAGGACGGCCCCGCCGTCCGGTCCGTTCGCGGCCCGGATCGTCCCGCCGTGCAGGCGGACGTTCTCCTGGGTGATGGCCAGTCCGAGTCCGCTGCCGGCCGAGCGGGTGCGGGCCGCGTCGGCCTTGTAGAACCGTTCGAAGATGTGCGGCAGCACCTCGGGCCGGATGCCGGGTCCGCTGTCGGCCACGTCGATGACCAGCAGTTCGCCCTGGACCGACAGCCGTACGGTGACGGGTTCCGAGCCGTGCCGCAGCGCGTTGCCGACCAGGTTGGCGACGACGACGTCGAAGCGCCGCGGGTCGAGGCGGGCCCGGATGCCGTCGGGGAGGTCGGTGCGGACCCGCTCGCTCCAGCGGCGGTGGTCCAGGGTCTTGCGGACGGTCTCGCCGACGTCGACCTCGTCGGTGTTCAGTTCCGCGGCGCGGGCGTCGAACCGGGAGATCTCCATCAGGTCCTCGACGAGCACGGCGAGTTTGCCGGTCTCGGCGCTGATCAGCCGTACGGCGCGCGCGGTGTCCGGGTCCAGGCCGTCGGCGTCCTCGTCGAGCACCTCGGTGACGGCGAGCATCCCGGCCAGCGGTGTGCGCAGCTCGTGCGAGACGTCGGAGGCGAAGCGCCGGGCCCTCGCCTCCGCCTGCTGCAGTTCGTCCACGGACCGTTCGAGCTGGCCGGCGGACTCGTTGAACGTGCGGGCCAGGTCGGCGAGTTCGTCGCTGCCCCGGACCGGAATACGGGTGTCCAGCCGTCCGCTGCCCATCGAGCGGGCGGCGCGCCGCAGTTGGCGCACCGGGCGCAGCACCCCCCGCGCGGCGATCAGCGCGGGTATCAGGGCGGCGGCGAGTCCGGGCAGTGCCCCGTCGCGGGCGGCGGTGACGAGGGCGTCGACGTTGGCCTCCTCGTCGGTCATCCGCATCACGGCGAACAGCACGAGTCCGCTGGGCATGCTGCTGCCGGGGCCGGTGCGCACCAGGACGGGCACCCCGATGGTCAGGTACGGAACTCCGTCGCTGACGACCCTTTGGAAGCTGCCCCGGGAGCGGGCGAGGGTCATACGTCGCAGGTCCGGCGTGATGACGGTCGAGGCGGGGTTGGTGCCGGAGGAGACGCGCAGCGAACCGTACTCGGCGAAGACGACCCAGGGGTGCGGCTTGGACTTGCTCGCGATGACGAAGAGGTACTCCCGGAGCAGAACCGGGTCGATCGGCAGCCCCGGGGCCAGGGTCTCGACCTGCTCGCGGAACGAGGCGACCGCGGTGTCCTGGGCGCTGGCCAGGACGGCGCTGCGCGCCTCGCGGTAGGTGAGGGTGGCGGTGGTCCCCGCGCTGACCGCGGCGACCAGCAGGAACGCGAGGACGAGGCGGGTGCGCAGCCCGAAGGGGGCGATCCGGCGGTCCCGGGGCGCGGCGCCCTTGCGGCGGCGGATCACAGGGGTCCGAAGCGGTAGCCGAAGCCCCGCAGGGTCTGTATGTAGCGAGGGCTGCCCGGCGTGTCCTCGATCTTGTTGCGGAGCCGCCGTACGCACGCGTCGACGAGCCGCGCGTCACCGTGGTAACTGTGCTCCCAGACGTGTTCCAGCAGCTGCTGGCGGCTGAACACCTGCTCCGGCGCGGCAGTCAGATGCAGGAGCAGCTTCATCTCGGAGGGCGCCAGGGCGAGGCGTTCGCCGTTCTTGGCGACGGTGAGCCCGGCGCGGTCGATCGCGAGTTCGCCGTGGAACTCGACGGACGGACGGCCGCCGGGCGCCTCCATTCTGCGCAGCACGGCGCGGATACGTGCCTCGATGACCTCGGTGCGGGCGGGCTTGACGATGTAGTCGTCGGCGCCGGCCTCGAGGCCGATGACGACGTCGAAGTCGTCACCGCGGGCGGTGAGCATGATGATCGGCAGCTGGCTGTCCTCCCGGACCCGGCGGCAGACCTGTACGCCGTTCATACCGGGCAGCATCAGGTCGAGCAGCAGCAGGTCGGGCCGGAACTCGGCGAGCGCGGCGAGCCCGGACTCGCCGGTGGCGGCGGTCCGCACCTCGTGGCCGCGGCGGCGCAGCCCGAGCTCGACCCCTTCGCGTACGGAGGGGTCGTCTTCGATGAGGAGGACGCGGGGCATCGGTGGGGCTCCAGGTCGTGATCAGCGGCGGGTGGGCAGGGCGCGGCGCAGCCGGGCGGCGGCGCCGGAGAGCAGCGCGTCGAGTTCGGTCAGCCGTAGCGGGCGGGCCAGCGCGGCGAACACCGCGACGATGGCGAGCGTTCCCGCGGCGGCCTGGGCGGTGGGCCCGGCCGGCGCCGCCCAGCGCGCCACGAGCAGGCCGAGTGCCGTGGCGGGCACGGCGGCGGTGAGCAGCCGGACCTGGGCGGTGACGGTTCCCGATCGCCACAGTCCGGTGGGGCGCACCGCTCCGGTCACCGGCGGGGCGAGACGGCGGCGCAGGACGGTGGCGGTCAGCAGCCAGCCCGCGAACAGGGCCAGCGAATAGGCGCCGGCGATCCCGGTGACGGCCCAGCGGGCGGGCAGCAGCAGGTAGGCGGCCAGTGACAGGCCCGCGTTGAGGCCCGCGATCAGGAGGTTCAGCAGGAACGGCGTACGGGTGTCGGACAGGGCGTAGAACGACCGGGACAGCACGTACTGCCCCGAGAACGCGACGAGTCCGGGCGCGAACGCCATGAGGGTGCCCGCCATGACCGCGATGTCGTCCGCGCCGGTGCGTCCGTACTGGAAGACGAGGGCCAGGACCGGCTGGGCGAGGGCGAGCAGGACGCACGCGGCGGGCACCACCAGGGCGGCGCTCTTGCGCTGGGCGTACGCGATGTCCCGGCGCAGCCCGCCCGTGTCACCGTCCGCGGCGGCGGCGCTCATACGGGGCAGCAGGGCGGTCATGAGGGAGACGGTGACGATGCCGTGCGGCACGGCCCACAGGATGTACGCGTTGTTGTAGGCGCTGAAACCGGCGCCCTCGATCCCGGCGGACTGCGCCTGGAACCCGGCGGTCGTGGCCAGCCGGGTCGTCACCCAGAACGCGGCCTGATTGGTGAGCACCAGCAGCACCAGCCAGCCCGCGGAGCGCATCGGCCGGGTCAGTCCGGCGCCGCGCCAGTCGAGGCGTGGCCGGAAGCGGAAGCGCGCCGCCCGCAGGGCGGGCAGCAGGGCGAGGGCCTGCACGGCGATGCCGGCGGTGGTGCCCCAGCCGAGGAGCGCGGTCTCGGACGGCGAGAGTCCGCCGCTGCCGCCGGTCGCCAGGTACAGGCCGAACACGGCGATGACGACGACGTTGTTGAGGACGGGCGTCCACATCATGGCGCCGAACCGGCCCCGGGCGTTGAGCACTTGCCCCAGCAGCGTGAACACTCCGAGGAAGAAGATCTGCGGCAGGCAGTAGCGGGCGAAGGCGACCGTCATGGCGGCCTGTTCGCTGTCGTAGTCGGTGTACGCGCCGATGATCGCGGGGGCGGCCCACACGGCGGCGCCGGTGAGCGTCAGCAGCGCGAGGACGCAGAGCGTGAGCAGCCGGTCGGTGTAGGCGGCCCCGCCGTCGGCGTGCTCCTTGGCCGCCTTGACGAGTTCGGGCACGAAGACGGCGTTGAGTGCGCCGCCGAGAAGGAGCATGTAGACGATGGTGGGGACGGCGTTGGCGACGGCGTACCCGTCGGCGACCAGGCCGACGCCCAGCGCCGAGGCCACCACGGCGGACCGTACGAATCCGGTGGCCCGTGACACGACGGAACCGGCCGCCATGAGGAGGCCGCTCCGCGCGACGGACCCGCCGTCGCGTGCCCGCTCCCCGCTCTGCTCCTGGCCCTGTTCCCGGCTCTGCTCCTGGCCCCCGTCCCGGCCGGGTTCCTCCTGGGCGGCGGCGGGAGCGCCGTCGTCCGGGGCGCCGGCGGTCGTCGGCGCGGTGTCGGCGAGGCGGCTCACCGGCGGGCCAGATAGGCCTGGAACGCGCGGTACAGCGCGTGGTTGGCGGTGCCGTCCAACGGTCTCTCCCATTCCCCCAGCGTCTCGACGACCTCGCCGCCGGTGCCGAGCTTCCAGCGCAGCAGCCCGTACGGACGGTCGTCGGGGTCGAGGGTGGAGGGTACCCCGCGCATGTCGTAGACGTCGGCGCCGAGTGCCTTGGCGTCCAGCAGCATCCGCCACTGCAGCAGGTTGGAGGGGCGGACCTCGCGGCGGTGGTCGGCGGAGGCGCCGGTCTGGTACCAGACGCGGCGTCCCACGTGGATCATGGTGTGCGCGGCGAGGATCTCGCCGCCGTGGCGGGCGAGATACAGCTTCATCCGCCCCGGTTCCTCAGCGTTGAGGGCCGCGTACTGGCGCTCGTAGTACGCGAGCGACCGGCCGAGCCGGAAACCGTCGCGTTCCTCCGTTATCCGCAGCAGCCGGTAGAACTCGGGCAGGTCGGCCGCGCTGCCGACCACCACCTCCACACCGGACTTCTGCGCGCGCCGGACGTTGCGCCGCCACTCCTGGTTCAGCCGGGTCCACAGGTCCTCCTGGGTGCGCCCGGCGAGCGGGACCCGGAAGACGTGGCGCGGCTGCGCGTCACCGTCCTCCTCGCCGCCGCACCGCTGCCAGCCCCGGGCCCGTAGCCGCTCGGCGACCGCCGTGCCCAGCGGATCCACCTCGCTGGCGAGGACGTCGGACAGCCGGCGTCCCGGCCCCGTCGCCGCCTTCAGCCCGGCCGCACTCCACCTGCGGTAGGCGGGCGACGGCCCGATCCGTACGGCGAAGGCGCCCGCCGCCCGCAGATGCCGCAGCAGCGGGTCGAGCCAGGCGTCGATGCCGGGGTCCGCCCAGTCGGCGACGGGCCCCTCGGGAAGGTAGGCGAAGAACTTGCGCGTACGGGGCAGTTGACGCAGCAGGACGAGCGCGGCGCCGGACAGCGCGCCGGAGGCCGGATCGGGCCCCCAGCCGACGAGCCGGGCCTGCCAGCCCTCCTTGACCTGCGCCCAGGACGGGCACTGGAGGAACCCGGCGCCGAGGTCCGAACCGGTGCGGGACGCGAGGAACGCGCGGTACGTCGCGGCGTCGACGGACCCCAGCGGTGATTCATGGCCGCGGGCGGCGGCCGGCACGAGCAGCGCTGACACGGTGTGAGCCTCTCTCTGGGTGACGCCGAGGATGCTCACAGCCGTCCGTGACCGCTCCGCGCGGCGGATGTGACCGGACGATGACCGTTCGTCTGCAGTCGCTGTCACATCGCCGCAGCGCCTCTCACCTGCGCTTCTGCCGCTCTAGAGTCGCCTCGATCCCACCCATCGACCACTGACGGAGGCTCCGTTGAGCCACATACGTGTGCGCATCGCGGCGGCCGCGGTGCTGCTGGCCCCGCTCGCCGCCTGCTCGTCCGGATCAGGCATGCCCGCCGAGGACGGCAAGGCCGGAGCGTCGGCGGCGGCCGAGGACCGCCCCGCGACGGTGACCGTTTCACCGAAGGGCAAGTCCGTGCGGGCCGGCGTGCCGGTGAAGGTCACCGCGGCCGGCGGCACGCTCGCCTCGGTCACCGTCACCGACTCCGAGGGCCGCGGCCTCACGGGCAAGCTCTCGGCGGACAAGACGATTTGGAGCTCACAGCGCAAGGCCGTCCCCGGCACCTCGTACACGGTCACCACCGTGACGGCCTCCAAGGCCGGCACGAAGAGCACAGCCACGTCCACGTTCACCACCACGCCGGCCGACAAGGTCAACAAGGTCGACTGGCGGCCGGGCGCGAACACGACGGTCGGCATCGCCCAGCCGGTCTCCCTCGTCTTCGACCACCCGGTCACGGACAAGGCCGCCGTCGAGAAGCAGCTGAAGATCACCACCTCCGGCGGCACGGAGGGCTCCTGGGGCTGGATGGAGGACTACTCCGGCCGTGACCGGATCGACTGGCGACCCAAGGAGTACTGGAAGCCCGGCACCAAGGTCACGCTCCGGGCCGAGCTGAACGGCACCGACTCCGGCGACGGCGGCTGGTTCGTCCGCGACTACTCGACCACGTTCACCATCGGCGCGAGCCAGGTCGTCAGGGTCGACCTCGACCGCAAGCAGCTCACCCTGGAGCGGGACGGCAAGGCGGTCCGCACGATCCCGGTCTCCGGCGGCACCCCGGGCGGCGACAAGCGCTCCTGGCGCGGGACGACGGTCCTGATGGCCAAGGAGGGCACGATCAACATGAACTCCGAGACGGTCGGCCTCGCCGACGCCTACGACAAGATGGTCGACTTCTCGATGCGGCTCACCTGGTCGGGGATGTACGCGCACGCGGCGCCCTGGAACAACCGGTGGATGGGCAAGGCCAACATGAGCTCCGGATGCATCGGCATGAGCGACGCGAACGCCGCCTGGTTCTACGCCCAGGTCCGCCCGGGCGACCCCTTCGAGATCAAGGGGAAGGACACCAAGGGCGTTCCGGCCCCCGGCAACGGCTTCGGCGCGTGGAACGTGCCGTGGGCCGAGTGGCAGGCGCGCAGCGCGCTGCGCTGAGCCGTTCACGAGCCGTCCCCGGCCTGGGCGCGCGCCGTGCGGTTCCGGGCGGCAGCACTGCGGCCCCGCACCTTCGGGCAATGGGTGCGGGGCCGCAGCATGTCTCGGGACGGTCGGGCTATTCCTGTACGGCCGTCCGGCGGCGCTTCCACCAGATCAGTCCGCCGCCCAGCGCCGCGAGCGCGGCGGCGATGCCCGCGATCAGGCCGATGGGGGTGTCGGAACCGGTGTCGGCGAGGTCGCCGTCCGGGTCGGGGTCGTTCTGGCCGCCGGTGCTGCCGCCCGTGGCCGGCGGCGTGGACGGGTCAGGCCCGGGGGTGGTCGGCCTGTCGGTCGGCCCGCCCGGCTCTGCCGGCGTCGGGGTCGGCGTCGGGTCCGGCCCCGGCTCGTCACCGCCTCCCCCGGTGTCGGTGGAGGTGGTGTTACCGCCCAGGAGCAGCACGTTGCCGTCGTCGTCCTTGGCGTTGTCGGTGAGGGTCTTCACCGACGTCTGCGTCTGCCGGGGAAGGTTGCTGTGCCCGGTGGTGAACTCGGTCTTGCTGATGTTGCGCTTCGGCTGCTTGGAGAAGTCGACGCCGCCGACGATGTAGACCATCACGCCCTCGTCGGTGTCCACGTCGTACTGGAACTCACCGTTGAGGAAGATGTCCCGGTACTTCTTGAACAGCTCGTTCTTGTCCCAGTTCTGGTTGGGGGCACGCAGCGGCCACGACGACACGTCGTTGCTGTTGATGATCGCGCGGTAGTCGGTGGGCGTCTTCGCGTCCTGGAGACGGATCCACTCGGCGGCCACGCGGGCCGTGTGGACGCGGCGCAGGTCCGCGTACTGCGGCGCAGTGTTGATGGTCTTCTCGACCTCGGGGACGATCATCCGGTCGATGACCTGCTGTGCCTGGTCCCGTTCGGCCTCGGTCGGGTCGCAGATCTGGTCGCCGCCGGGGTCGCTGGTGAAGTCCTGCGGGGTGGACTCCAGCTTCAAGGGGGCGTCAAGGATGTAGATGCCGCCGTCCTGCTCGCGCACGGTCGCGGTCTTCGGCTCGATCCAGTTGCGGATCCCGGCGAAGCACGGGCGGCCGTTCACCTTGGGCAGGGACGCCCAGAACCGCTTGCCGAGATCGGTCTTGGGGTCCATCGCCTTGAAGAAGTCGTGCTTCATCCGCAGGTCGGCCTCGAGGAGGATCCGGCCGGCATCGGTCTTCCCGAACTGGGCGTCCATGACCCTGTTGGGCTCGTCCGGGTTGAGGTTCACCCAGAACTTGTCCGGTGTCAGCGCCAGCCAGGTCAGGAAGGCGTCCGAGATGAGCTGCGCCTTCTCCTTGCCGCCCCAGCCTGACTTCTCCTCGGGGTCTTCCGTTGCGGAGAAGCCGTAGTCCAGGCCCTCGCCCTTGACGGGCTTGCCGACATAACGAAGATCGAGGGTGGTGAAGTCCACGCCGCCCGCCCCTCGGGGTGAGAGCCTGCTGGGGTCAGCGGCGTTCTTCTTGTTCAGGAACTCGGCCATGGCCTTGGGGTTCGCACGGGACTCACGGATCAGGTCGTTCGCGCCGCCGCCCGTGGTGGGGGGCTTTCCGGGGGGCTGCATGTTGGTCGACTTCGCGCGCACACCGCCGCCGGGCGCCTTCTCGACCTTGTCCGAGCGGTAGTTGTACTCCGTGACGCGGCCAGGAGCGTTCTTGCTCAGTTCCTGCTTCAGGGTGGCCGCCGATTTCTCCTGCGGCTGTCCGTAGACGTACTTCATGGACGACTGGCGCCAGTTCTTGTCCTTGGACCACGCGATGTCCTTGGGCCTCTGCTTCGGATCGGGCTGCCCGTTGGACTTGATCTCCAGGATCTGCTTGGTCTTGGTGTTGTAGGCGTCGAGCTGCCTGCGGTGCGTCTTGCCGGTGTCCGGGTCCTTGAACTCCACCTCCTTCTGGCAGATCCACTCCGGGCCGATCAGGCCGTGGTCCTTGATGACCTTCTTCTCGAACGCCTTGCCGCGCGGGTCGTTGCCGGAGTTGCGGATCAGCCGGACGTCGCGCCAGTGGGACCAGTCGTCCCACGTGCCCGGGTTGGACTCGCGCGCCGCGAGCCACGCCCAGTAGATGCGGTCTTTCGGCTGGGACTTCGGCGGCTGCTTCTCCAGGTCCTTCAGCCGATCGATGTCCTCCTCGCTGGGCCGCTCAAGGCCGTCCCACTGCTTGCCCGGGTTCACGTAGTCGTACGTGTCCCAGTGGGCCTTGGCCCGGGAGGCGTCGAACTCCGGGAGTTCGGCGATGGCCTGGAGGTCGTCGGCGAGGTCGAAGTAATCCTTGCACGGAATGCCCTTGTCCAGCGGCTTCGCCGGCATCGGGGCCGCGTCCGCCTCGCCGGTCAGGCCGGGAAGCCCGGTGAGTGCGAGGCCCAATGCCGCGACGACGGCAGCGGCGGAGGCCAGACGTGCCCGGACGCGTAAACGTATCGGTTTCAAGCTCTTCTGTCCCTGCTCCTGGGGGCTGGGGGACGGGTACGGTGCGGTGTGAGCCCCCGTGACATGACACCGCCGACGTGGCTCACCATAGGGACCCAACTCCTGCCGACACCAAGGGGTTTGGCGTGCGACACGCCGATCGTTTCCCGGCGGCGACCTGACCTAGGCTCACACCATGAGCCAGAACCCGCGTGTCGCCTGGCGGCAGTCCACCCTCCGGATCACCCGCGTCCACCCGCCCTACCGCGCTCCCTACGACCAGCACACGATCCGCCACGCACCGGCCCACGACCCGGTCCGCGCCCGCGCCGTCGTCGACGAGCTCTCCACCGTCGCCACCGTCGCCGAAGAACTCGGGACCGCGCTCCGCCGGGACCTGGACCACCCCCGGCATGTGGGCGACCTCGACCAGGTCGCCGTCGGATGCTGGGGCGACATCGTCCAGATCAGCGACCCGGCCTTCGGTGAGGACGGCATCCTCTCCACCAACCTCGACGCCGCGTTCGACGCCCAGGTCAAAGCTCACCCCGAGGCCCGCATCACCGCTGTATGTGAGATGTGCTCGGCCGAGGCCTACGGCAAGTACCTGGCCCATGTCCCGGGGCAGCCGCGCCTCTCGGCCGACGGCTGGGACGACCAGGACGTCACCGGCGACCCCGCGCAGCTCCTGCGGGCCGTCGGCGTCGGTCCCGGCGACCCCGGGGGCGACTACCTCGGCACCGACCAGGACGAGCCCTTCATCGGCGTCGAGTACCTCGACCTCCTCGCCTGCGGCCTGCACTCCGACTACGTCCGGGAGAACCTGATGGTGTCCGTTTTCAAGGTCACCCGCACCGAGGACGTCCAGGACGCCATCGACGATGTCTGGCGTGAGGAGTGACGACGTCCCATGCGTGGCCCGAGGCCGGCCGGAGGCCCGTCCCGATGCCCGCAACTTCGGCGTCCCCCGGCGGCCTCCCCGGCGCTGAACACATGCACGACCGGCCGGCGAGGACCGCTCACCGCCCGTCCGTGCCCGCGGGTTTCGCCGCACACTCGAACCACAGCGGCAGCACCGGCGGCGACTGCGTCGAGGTCGCCGACGGTTGCCCGACCGCCGCCGTGCCGGTCCGTGGCAGCAAGAACCCGGACGGCCCGGTCGTGGTCGTCGGCGCGGGCGCCTGGCGGGCGTTCGTCGACGGCCTGCGCTGAGGCGCCGGTCAGGGCGCCTGCCCTGACGCGGCGACCACCGCGCGGACGCGCGCCCGCAGCAGCTCGTCGGCCACGATGATCCGGTTCTCCACGCCCGAGCGGATCACCCGCCGGTCACCTTCGGCAAGGTCATGCAGCCTGCGCAGGTGATCGGTGGTCAGAGCGTCCGCCCCTAGAACCTCCAGGGCGTCGCAGGCTTCCAGCGCGTTCGCCTCCTGTTCCGCCGCGGCGAGGACGAGGCCCGCGAGTGATCGATGGTCGAGCGCCCCCTCCTCCGCCACGGCCACCAGGGCGAGCACCGCCGCCGGGACCTGTTCCGGGTCCTTGAGGAGTGCTTCCAGCCGGGGCACCAGCGGCCGGCCGGCCGGGCCGAGGAGCGCGGCCGCGCGGGCCGCCCGTATCGCGCTCCACCGGAACCAGCGCTCGCCGGCGGCCCGTGCGAACACCGAGTCCAGCACGGGCACGACCGTCCGGGCGTCGCCGGTGATCCGCCACAGTGCGTCGGCCAGCGCCACGTCCGCGTCGAGCACCGGCGAGACGTCCCTGGCGTCCGCGCCGCTGAGGGCGCCGCGCAGTGCGCCCACCAATTCCGTTGCCGACGCACCCAGTCGGCCCGCCACCTGGGCCGCCCGGGTCGCGTCGCCGGTCGCGCCCGAGAGCTCCTTGGCGAGCCTCGCCAGGAGGACGTCCGTCTCACCGGTGAGTTCGCGGTGGGCCTCCGCCACCGGGAGCGGCCCGTCCGGGGCCTGCGCCCGCAACACCCGGGCCGCGCGCCGACGCTCTTCGGGCGGGCACGCGGCGGCGATCGCGGCGACGGCCGGGGCCGTCGGCATCGGGAACCGGGCGAGAAGCTCGTACAGCTCGGGCAGCGCGTCGGCGGACCGGCCGCCCCACTGCCGCAGCAGCCGCGTCAGTTGGAAGGGCTCGTTCCCGGTGAGATCGTCCTCCAGCAGCCTGGCCCGTACCGCGGTCAACAGTTCGGGGTGGAACGGGAACGGCACGTCCTGCGGTGCACGAAATCCCGCGGCGGCGTCCAGGCCCCTGGGCCGCTTCCCCAGGTCGCGGGCGAGCAGCGGAGCCGCCCGGTCCGGTGCCACCAGGGCCAGCACGCCGAGCGCGCGGTCCGCGAGATCGTCGTCGTCGGCATCCGCGAGTCCGGCCAGCGCGGGCGCGGCCTGCGCCGCGATCGGTCCCAGCTTCCCGAGCAGGGACAGCACGCCCCCCGCGTCGGCCGCCGCGTCGCCCGCCGCGACCAGCGGCAGCAGCGCTGGCAGCAGCCGCTGCGGGGCGCTGCGGGACATCTGGCAGGCCCGGTCGGCGGCCCACACGGCCTCTGCCCGCACCTCGGCCCGTTCGTCCCGCAAGGCGGCGTCCAGTAGGTCTCCGGCCGCCGCGGTGTCCGCTTCGGTCCCCCTGCCCAGCAGCAGCTCGACGACGGCGCACAACGGCTCGGCCCGGTCCAGGTCGAGCCGCTCCCGGCCGAGCGGGCTCGCGGGCAGCGTCGACAGCAGCGCCCGATGGTGCGTGGCGTCCCATGCCCCTCCCGCGTCGAGGCGGGCGAACACGGCGGCGAGCCGCAGGTGGGCGGGCTGTTCCGGTCCGAGGGCCGCCTGCGCCAGGGCGTCACCCGCCACCGGGTCCAACCCCGCCACGGCACCGAGGAGTTCGGCCCGTACGAGCGGCTCCCGCTCCGTGTCCCACCGCCCCAGCAGCTCGGGCAGCACCGTGCCGGCAACACGCGTCTGCGCGACGGCCCACACGGCGGCCTGACGTACGGCGGGATCAGGTTCGACCAACGACGGTGTCATCAAAGGCAATTGCGCGGCGACGGCCCTGCGTACGGTGCCCGGCTCCACCCCGTACTCGTCGTCGCTGCCGGCCATGTCGCCGAGCAGCCTCAGCAGATCGGCGGACTTGTGGCCGGCTGCCGCGATACGGGCGAGAAAGGGCGCCACGTCGGCACTGGCCGCGTAGACGGTCCCCTGGTGCAGGACGCTGCCATAGAGCTCCGACACCGCTTCGTCCGCGGCTTCCCCGTCGTCCCCGGTGAGCGCCCGCAGCACGTCGGGGACGTCCTCGGCACTTCCGTAGGCGTGCGTGGTGCCTGCCCAGGGGTGAGCGTCCAGACCGTCGAGTGCGCGTACGAGATCCATACGCGGATCATGGCAGGCAGGTCCGACAGCGGAGCCTTCCTCGGCCTTGGTGCGGGCCCGCGAAAACAGCGAGCCTTCGTCGTGCCCGCGCCGTAGCATCCGCCGGATGCACGACATCGACACGCTGCTCCCGCTCGGCCGGGGGAAGGACACCGCCGCTCTGCGGGAGTTCGACGCCGACACGCTCGCCCGGTACGTGGCCGACCCTGCCAACGCGTGGTGGCGTCGCCGGCACTGCGTACAGGCGCTGGACGGACGGGTGCCGGAGCCGCGCTTGCCCGAACTGGTCGCACGCGTACGCGACACCGGGGAGACGGCCGAGGTACGCGTCGCACTGCTGGAGGTCCTCGGCGACCGTTCGGAACTGCTGCCCTGGCTCCTGCACGAGGAACGGCGGGACGAGAAGCGGTACGGCATGGCCGAGGCGATCCTCAAGGCGCGGGGCCGGCTCGGCGACCTCTCCGCCACCGGGGATCTGGCGACGCTCGCGGCCTCCCCCTGGTCCCGGACCCAGGACGCGGGCCGGGCCGGACTTGACGCCCTCGTCTCCCGCCACGGGCCCGACGCGGTGCTGGCCGAGCTCGGTGACGCACGCTCCGAGGACCGGATGTTCCGCATCCGGATGCGGGCCCGCAACGACGAGGACGTCACCGACGCACTCGCGGACCCCGACCGCGCGGTGGCCCACCTCGCCCAGTCCCTCGCCGACGACCCGGACCGGCTGCGCGCCTACCTGGCCGAGGCCCCGACGACGGAGGCGAAACTGTGGGCCGCGTACGCGCTGCATCGCCTCACCGAGGACGGCGACGAGACCCGCGAGATCTACAAGAGCCTCGGGCGCCCCCGGGTGGAGGTGCCCGGTCTGGACGAGGACCTGCGGGCGGCGATCGTGCACGCGTATGCGCCCGGCTGCCGGCGGCAGAGCGACCCGCACTGGCGCGTCGAGGCCCTCGCCACCGACCCGCCCACCGACGCCGACACCGACACGGACACGGACGACCGACTCCGCCGGGCAGCGGCCGCGCTGGCGGCGGCGGGCCTCACGCCGGGAGCGCCGGTGCCCATCGGCGACCACAACGGACAGGGCGAAGGCACGTACTACGTGATCCCGTACGACGGGAAGCAACTCGCCGTCAGCACCCTGGGCCCCTTCGCCGCCGCCCACGACGCCGACCCCGCCGCCCGGCGCGCCCTGGAGGCTGCCGGCTTCCGCTGGATCGACGAAGACACCGGCTCGATCGTGGTCACCGACCTGTGCGTCTACTACTTCGGCGGCCGCGCACCGCTCGACGTCCACACCCTGCTCTTCTACTGGCAGGACTGACGCGCCAGCCGCTCGAGCGCGGCGGCGTCCTCGCTGCCCTCCTCTGCGCTGTAGACGTGCACCACGAGGCCCGTTTCGCCGGGCGAGGCAGGTACGTGCAGGGTTTCGTAGTCCAAGGTGAGCAGCCCGGCCACCGGGTGGCACAGCCGTCTGCGGCCAGCCGTGCACATCAGGACCTCGCCCGTGTCCCAGATACGCCGGAAGTCGTCGCTGTGCGAGGTCAGTTCGGCGATGAGCGCGGCCAGTCCCGCGTCGTCGGGATAGTTCCCCTCGGAGACCCGCAACTGGCCCACGGCCTCCAACGCCCTGTCCTCCCAGTCGGGGAAGACGGTCCGGGAGGCGGGGTCGAGGAAGAGATACCGGGCGTTGTTGTGGTCGCGGCGGCCCGGGTCACCGACGCCGCCCAGCAGCTCGGCGCCCAGAGCGTTCCAGGCCACGACATCGGCGCGCGGGTTCGTCACGAACGCCGGGAACTGCTCCACGGTGTCCAGGAGCCGACGGAGCAAAGGGCTGACACGCGTCACGGGCACGGGCCCCCGCCGGGTGGCGGTCAGCGTGGCCAGGTGCTTGCGCTCCGCCGCCTCGAGGCCGAGCGCCCGCGCGAGCGCGTCGAGGACCTCCGGCGAGGGCTGGGTAGCGCGGCCCTGTTCGAGGCGCACGTAGTAGTCCACGCTGATCCCGGCGAGTTGGGCGAGTTCCTCGCGTCGCAGGCCCCGCACCCGCCGCCGCCCGCCGACGGCGAGCCCCACGTGCTCCGGGGCGACCCGAGAGCGGCGGGCGCGCAGGAAGCCGCCGAGGGCCCGCCGCGGGTCGCCGTTCCCGCCGCCGGCTCCGTCCGTACCTGTGCGCTCGATGTGGTCCACGCCGTCCATGCGCTCAAGTATGGGTGGCCCTCGCGGTACCAGGACCGCCGTTCCTGCGGTTGGACAGGGTGCTGGCTGCCGCTGCGCGCCCGGGAGAACGTGGCGGCATGACTCGAGCAGCACCGCAGCAGCACAAGAAGATCCTTGTCGTCACCGCCCACCCCGAACCCCTGTCGCTCACCTCCGCCCTGACCGCCTTCGCCGTCGAGCGCCTGCGCTCCGCGGGCCACGAGGTCAAGGTGTCCGATCTCTACGCCATGAAGTGGAAGGCGACCGTGGACGCGGACGACTTCCCCGACCGTCCCGCGGACCGGCGGCTGGACGTACTGGCCGCTCAGGAACAGGCCGCGGTGTCCGGCCGGATGTCGCCCGATGTCGCCGCCGAGCAGGAGAAGCTGCGCTGGGCGGACGCGGTCGTGCTGCAGTTCCCCCTGTGGTGGTTCTCCGTTCCCGCGATCATGAAGGGCTGGCTCGACCGGGTGTTCACCCCCGGCTTCGCCCACGGCCCCGGCCTTCCCCCGCCGTACAGCGAGGGCGCTCTGGGCGGACGGCGTGCGCTGCTCTCGGTGACGATCGGCGCGAGCGGGCCGTCGCTCACCGAACGCGGCATCCACGGGCGCCTGTCGGATCTCCTCCACCCGCTGCAGCACGGCCTGTTCTGGTTCGCCGGCATCGCACCGCTCGAACCGTTCACCGTCCACGACGCGCACAGCCTCTCCGCGGACAGGTATGCGGCGGCAGAGGGGGAGTACGGCCGGCGCCTCGACGGCCTGTTCACCGACGAGCCGATCCCCTACCGGACCCTTGCCGGCGGCGACTACGACCATGACATGCGGTTGTTGCCGGCGGTGGAGGGTCCTGGCACCACCGGCCTCGACCTCCACGTCCGCCCGCGCGTCTGAGGCGGATGCCACGGGTTCGAAGCCTGTCAAGGTCACCGGCGGGAGGGCCTCGGACCGTGCGCGGCCGGGAATTCCGGCGGCTCCTCCGGCAGCGGCTTCGCCGCCTGCCGGGCGCTCCTCGGAGCGACTCCTTCGACGGCCGAGGACGGTACCCCTGGAAGACCGGGATACCGCCCTCGGCGATCGTGCTCAGCGGTCAGTGCGCACGCGGCATGAACTGGAGGGTGCCGTCGTCGACAACGAGCTCGTTGTACCCGAATGCCTCGCCCAGCTCGCGGTACCGGCGGTGCTGCGACTCACTGATCGGCACCAAGTACGCCTTGAGGACCCGCAGGAACAGCCTGAACCCGAGGTCGGGGTCGACCTCGGTGACCACCCGCTCCAGCGACGGGACCACTTCCGGCACCCCGTAGTAGGGGTGACCGGCGGTGGCACGGTCCAACTCCGGTGCGAGAGCTCGCACCTCGGCGAGGACCGCGTCCCTCAGTTCCAAATCCCAGACGTGCGCAGGAGGGAGGGCATCGAATCGCGATTCGTCCCGGCGGATGCGTTCCTCGCAGACGTCCACGATCCGGCGGAGCCAGTCGCGTCCGTCCATCCATCGCTCATCCGCGACGAACTTGGAGCGCACGGCCGCGCACCACAGGATGTCGATCCCCCTGGTCGGCAGGGGTGACTCCAGCAGCCTGAGAGCGTCTTCCCGGAGGGTGGGCGCGTAGGCACCCTCCCCCCAGTCCGCGGCAGCCACGACGATTTCCAGCGGAGTGGACTCGAAGGTGCTGCCGTACCACTTGGTGAGGCCGCTGAACCCGAAGTCGATCCAGATGTCCTTACGATCCAGACCTTGCGCGGAGCCAGGCCCGAGCGGTCACGAAGGGCCGCGCAGCTCCGGGACACCGAGGAGACCGGCGAGGTGCGACAGGCGCTGCTAGCCGTACTCGGGGATCGGGAGGAGCTGCTGCCGTGGCTGACGCACGAAGCCCGGCGGCTCGAGCGGGACCGGACGGCGGACGCGATCCTCGTGACCCGCGGCCGGCTCGGCGACCTCATGGCGGTGAGCGGCCTCACCACGCTCGCGGCGAGCCCCCTGGCAGCACGAACGGGTCGCGGGCGAGGCCGGGTTGCACGGGCTGGTCGCCCGGCGCGGGCTCGAGGCCGTCCTGAACGACCTCGGCGACGTACGTCCCGAGGACCGCGCGTTCCGGGTCCGTATGCGGGCCGCCGCGGCCGAGGACGTGACGTACGCCCTCGCCGACCCCGACCGTGCGGTCACCCACCTCGCCCAGTCCCTCGCCGACGACGCGGACCGGCTACGCGCCTGCATCGACGAGGCCCCCACCGCCGAGGCCGGTCTGTGGGCGGCGTACGCCCTGCACCGCCTCACCGAGGTCGCCGACCAAACCCGGCTGATCTACGACCGCCTCGGCCGTCCCCGCGTCGAAGTCCCTGGACTGTGCGAGGAGTGCGGGCCGCGATCGTGCACGAGTACGCGCCGCGATGCCAGCGGCAGAGCGACCCTCGCTGGCGCGTCGAGGCCCTCTGCACCGAGCCGCCGCCGGTCCCCGATGTGGACGATCAGTTGCGCCGGGCGGCATCCGCCCTGACGGCGGCCGGCCTGTCCCGCGAGTCTCCGGTCTCGTGCGGTGACCACTACCAGCACGGCGGCGGCACGTACCACTACGTCAACTACGGCGAGGACGACGACGCGGTCCTGATCAGCACCCTGGGCCCGTTCGGCACCGGCCACCGCGGCGGCTCGTCCCGCGAAGCCCGCGAAGCGCTCGAAGCCCCGGCTTCCGCTGCATCGACGAGGCGACCAGCGACATCACGGTCACCGACCTGTGCGTCTACTACTTCGGCGACCGCAAGGCTCTGAGCGTCGGCACGCTGCTGTTCTACTGGCAGGACTGACCATCGCCCGGTGTCTCACCGGCCCATCTCCCACAGCAGCACCTCCGCCGCGTCGGCCGCGGCCAGCTCCAGGCCCTCCGCGTCCGTGATCCTGGCTGCGTCACCAGGCCCCAACTCGTCGCCGCCCAGGGCGACACGGCCCCGCACCACGTGCGCGTACACGTACGGCGCGTCCGGCACCGCCGTCCGCTCCCCCGCCGCCAGCCGGCGCGCGTGCAGCATCGCGCCCGCCTCGGGCAGGGCGTACGGAGTCGAGTCGGCGATACCGCGCACGATCTCGTACGACGGCTCGCCCCCCGGCCGTAGCGGTGCCAGCCACATCTGTACGAACACCAGCGGCACATCGCCGTCGTTGCGCTCCACGTGCCGCACCCCGCCCGCCGAGCTGAGCCGCTGCACATCGCCGGGGCGGACGACGGTGGCGTGCCCGGCGTTGTCGCGGTGGGTGAGCTCACCTTCGACGACCCAGGTGACGATCTCCGTGTGGCTGTGCGGATGCTCGTCGAACCCGGCGCCGGGTGCGAGCCGCTCCTCGTTGCAGGCCAGGATCGCACCGAAGCGGAGATTGCCTGGGTCGTAGTGCCGCCCGAAGGAGAAGGCATGCAGGGACTCGATGCCGGCCGCGGGGTCGCCGCCTGTGTAGCGCTCGCCGGCGCGCCGAACGGATATCACGCGACCACGGTAGCCGGGAACCGTCCGGCGACGACGGAATGAACAAGAACCCCGCCCCCCGGCCCTCGCGTCCTGATAAGGCACTCTTGTCCCGTGCCCGAACCTGCAGCGAACTCCTCCCACCCGCACTCCGCGACCCTGCGCCGCCTCGAGCAGTCCTCCGGCCGGCTCGCCGCGAACGCGATCGCCCGCATGGACCAGTCGCTGCCCTGGTACCGGGCCATGCCACCGGAGAACCGGTCGTGGATCGGCCTGGTCGCCCAGGCCGGTATCGCCGCTTTCACCGAATGGTTCCGGCACCCGGAGACCCCGCAAGCCATCTCGACCGACGTCTTCGGCACCGCCCCGCGCGAGCTGACCCGGGCGATCACCCTGCGCCAGACCGTCGAGATGGTGCGCACCACCATCGAGGTCATGGAGGCGGCGATCGAGGAGGTCGCCGCCCCCGGCGACGAGTCCGTACTGCGTGAGGCGCTGCTCGTCTACGCACGGGAGATCGCCTTCGCCACCGCCCAGGTCTACGCCCAGGCCGCTGAGGCCCGCGGCGCGTGGGACGCCCGCCTCGAATCGCTCGTCGTCAACGCGGTGCTGTCCGGCGAGGCAGACGAGGGCGCGGTCTCCCGCGCCGCGGCGCTCGGCTGGAACTCGCCCGAGCATGTGTGTGTGATCCTCGGCACCGCGCCCGACGGGGACAGCGAACTGACCGTCGAGGCCATCCGCCGCGCCGCCCGACACGCCAAGCTCCAGGTGCTGACGGGCGTGCTCGGCGACCGGCTCGTCGTCATCGCCGGGGGCAGCGACAACCCGCTGCACGTCGCCAAGGCGCTCATCGGCCCGTACGCGGCGGGCCCCGTCGTCGCCGGCCCGATCGTGCCCGACCTGCTGGCGGCGACCCGCTCCGCGCAGGCCGCAGCCGCCGGGCTCAAGGCATGCTCGGCCTGGCAGGACGCTCCGCGGCCGGTTCTCGCGGACGATCTGCTGCCGGAACGCGCCATCGCCTCCGACCCTTCTGCGCGTGAGCAGTTGGTGGAGGAGATCTACAGACCACTGGAGGAAGCCGGCTCGGCCCTCCTGGAAACTCTGAGTGTCTATCTGGAGCAGGCGAGCAGCCTCGAGGGCGCCGCCAGAATGCTCTTCGTGCATCCCAACACCGTGCGCTACCGGCTCCGACGTGTGACAGACGTCACGGGCTGGTCACCCTCCGACGTGCGTTCGGCGTTCACGCTGCGAATCGCGCTGATCCTGGGGCGTCTGGCCGACGGGGATGCCCAGCCCTAGACTTTTGTCGGACACCGACAATTCCCCTGACGGTTCTTCGTCCCTGTCCCCACGGGCGGGAGAGGCCGTCCACAAGAGAGAGTGTGAGGGTGCTCGTACTCGTCGCTCCCGGCCAAGGCGCTCAGACGCCCGGCTTCCTTACTCCCTGGCTCGACCTCCCCGGCGCCGCCGACCGCATCGCGGCCTGGTCGGACGCCATCGGGCTCGACCTTGCCCACTACGGCACCAAGGCCGACGCGGACGAGATCCGCGACACCGCCGTTGCGCAGCCGCTGCTCGTCGCCGCCGGACTGCTGTCCGCGTCGGCGCTCGGTGAGATGGCTCCCGGCGCGGTCGCCGGCCACAGCGTCGGCGAGATCACCGCCGCCGCGTTCGCGGGTGTCATCGACGACACCTCCGCGCTGAAGCTCGTACGGGCCCGCGGCCTGGCGATGGCAGAGGCCGCCGCGATCACGAAGACCGGCATGTCCGCCATCCTCGGCGGCGAGGCCGACACGGTCGTGGCACACCTCGAGAAGCTCGGCCTCACCCCGGCCAACGTGAACGGCGCCGGGCAGATCGTCGCCGCCGGCACCGCCGAGCAGCTCGCGGCACTCGCGGAGGACAAGCCGGAAGGCGTCCGCCGTGTCCTGCCGCTCCAGGTGGCCGGCGCGTTCCACACTCATCACATGGCACCCGCCGTCGCGAAGCTCGAGGAGGCCGCGAAGGCCCTCACGGTCTCCGCCCCGGCCGTACCGTACGTCTCGAACAAGGACGGGCAGATCGTCGCCGACGGCGCCGACGTCATCTCCCGTCTCGTGGGTCAGGTCGCCAACCCGGTCCGCTGGGACCTGTGCATGGAGACCTTCAAGGAGCAGGGCGTCACCGCCCTGATCGAGGTCTGCCCCGGCGGTACGCTCACCGGTCTCGCCAAGCGCGCCCTGCCGGGCGTGCGGACGTCGGCGCTGAAGACCCCCGACGACCTCGACGCGGCCCGCGCGCTCGTCGCCGAGCTTTCAGCCTGACAAGGAGCCGTAGAGCATGTCGAAGATCAAGCCCAGCAAGGGCGCCCCGTACGCACGCATCCTGGGTGTCGGCGGCTACCGTCCGACCCGGGTCGTGCCCAACGAGGTGATCCTCGAGAAGATCGACTCCTCCGACGAGTGGATCCGCTCCCGCTCCGGTATCACCACCCGCCACTGGGCCTCCCCCGAGGAGACCGTGACCGCGATGTCGGTCGAGGCGTCGGGCAAGGCGATCGCGGACGCCGGGATCACCGCCGACCAGATCGGCGCCGTCGTCGTCTCCACCGTCTCGCACTTCAAGCAGACCCCGGCCGTGGCCACCGAGATCGCCGACAAGGTCGGCGCGGGCAAGCCCGCCGCGTTCGACATCTCCGCCGGCTGCGCGGGCTTCGGCTACGGCCTCACCCTCGCCAAGGGCATGATCGTCGAGGGCTCCGCGGAGTACGTGCTCGTCATCGGCGTCGAGCGGCTCAGCGACCTGACCGACCTGGAGGACCGCGCGACGGCCTTCCTGTTCGGTGACGGCGCGGGTGCGGTCGTCGTCGGCCCGTCCGACGAGCCGCACATCGGCCCCACGGTCTGGGGCTCCGAGGGCGACAAGTCCGAGACGATCAAGCAGACCGTGCCGTGGAACGACTTCCACCTCGGCGACGTCTCCCGCCTGCCGCTCAACGAGCGCGGCGAGATCAAGTTCCCCGCCATCACGCAGGAAGGCCAGGCGGTGTTCCGCTGGGCCGTCTTCGAGATGGCGAAGGTCGCGCAGCAGGCGCTCGACGCCGCAGGCATCAGCGCGGCCGACCTGGACGTCTTCATCCCGCACCAGGCCAATATGCGGATCATCGACTCGATGGTGAAGACCCTGAAGCTGCCGGAGCACGTCACGGTCGCCCGCGACGTGGAGACCACCGGCAACACCTCGGCCGCCTCGATCCCGCTCGCTATGGAGCGGCTCCTGGCGACCGGACAGGCGAAGAGCGGCGACACAGCGCTCGTCATCGGCTTCGGGGCGGGTCTCGTCTACGCCGCGACGGTCGTTACCCTCCCCTAGGCACCGTACGGATCTTCCGGACGGCTGCTGCCACACCCTCTGATACACACCGAAGGAGCGCCACCATGGCCGCCACGCAGGAAGA
Organism: Streptomyces sp. Tu 2975; assembly: GCF_009832925.1. Classification (GTDB taxonomy): domain Bacteria; phylum Actinomycetota; class Actinomycetes; order Streptomycetales; family Streptomycetaceae; genus Streptomyces. The sequence continues at coordinate 5,488,679 of NZ_CP047140.1, read as the reverse complement.
GATCGTCAAGGGTCTCGCCGAGATCGTCAACGAGATCGCCGGTATCCCGACCGAGGACGTCCAGCTGGACAAGTCCTTCACCGACGACCTCGACGTCGACTCGCTGTCCATGGTCGAGGTCGTCGTCGCCGCCGAAGAGCGCTTCGACGTCAAGATCCCCGACGAGGACGTCAAGAACCTGAAGACCGTCGGCGACGCCGCGGACTACATCGCAAAGCACCAGGCCTGAGTCTCACGTCGCGTTTGTCGCCACTCTCCGGTGGCGCCGTGAAAATTCAGCACCCTCTACACGTGGAGAAAGAATTCCTGTGAACTCGACCAATCGCACCGTGGTCGTCACCGGTATCGGCGCAACCACACCGTTGGGTGGCGACAGCGCATCGACCTGGGAAGGTCTCATCGCCGGGCGTTCCGGTGTGAAGCTGCTCGAGGGAGAGCGCTTCGCCGACCTGCCGGTGAAGATCGCGGCGACCGCCGCGGTCGACCCGGGCGAGGTACTGCCGCGCCCGCTGGCCCGACGGCTGGACCGCTCCGCGCAGTTCGCGCTGATCGCGGCCCGTGAGGCGTGGGCCGACGCCGGCTACACCGCCCCGCCGGCGAGGACGAGGCGATCGCCCCGACCCGTCTCGGCACCGTCATCGCCTCCGGCATCGGCGGCGTGACGACCCTGCTCGACCAGTACGACGTGCTCAAGGAGAAGGGCGTACGCCGCGTCTCCCCGCACACCGTCCCCATGCTGATGCCCAACGGCCCCTCCGCCAACGTCGGCCTCGAGGTGAACGCCCAGGCGGGCGTGCACACCCCGGTCTCCGCGTGCGCGTCGGGCGCCGAGGCGATCGGCTACGCCGTCGAGATGATCCGCACCGGCCGTGCCGACGTGGTCGTCGCCGGCGGCACCGAGGCGGCGATCCACCCGCTGCCGATCGCGGCCTTCGCCAACATGATGGCGATGTCCAAGAACAACGACGAGCCGACGAAGGCCTCGCGCCCCTACGACACGGCCCGCGACGGCTTCGTCCTCGGCGAGGGCGCGGGCGTCGTCATCCTGGAGTCGGCCGAGCACGCCGCCGCGCGCGGCGCGAAGGTCTACTGCGAGGTGCTGGGCCAGGGCCTGTCCGCGGACAGCCACCACATCGCGCAGCCGGAGCCGACCGGCCGCGGTATCGCGGCGGCACTGCGGAACCTGCTCGAGACCACCGACCTCAAGCCGTCCGAGGTCGTGCACCTCAACGCACACGCGACGTCGACGCCGCAGGGTGACGTCGCCGAGATCAAGGCGCTGCGCAGCGTGCTGGGCGACGACCTGGACCACGTCGCGGTCTCCGCGACCAAGTCCATGACGGGTCATCTGCTCGGCGGCGCGGGCGGCATCGAGACGGTGGCGACGGTGCTCGCCCTCCACCACCGCACGGCCCCGCCGACGATCAACGTGGACGAGCTCGACGAGTCGGTCGACGCGGACATCGTGCGCGGTGAGCCCCGCGCGCTGCCGGAAGGCACGATCGCGGCGATCAACAACTCGTTCGGCTTCGGCGGCCACAACGTGGTCCTGGCGTTCCGCACGGTCTGACCTGCCTGACCGCACTCAGGCGAGGCCCGCGCCCCCTCGAGGGGCGCGGGCCTCTGCTCTTTCCCACTCCTGGGCGGAGACGACTTCGGCCCCACCGGCGATCGAGGCGCGGAAGCACTCCGGACTCCCTGCAATTGAGGCGCGGGAGCACTCCGGGCTCGCCTGCGATTGAGGCGCGGAGGGCATTTCCAGCTCCGCCGGCGGCCAAGGCGCGGGGCAACTCGAGCCCCGCCGGGCGATCGAGGCGCGGAGGTGCGGGGGCGGAGCACCCGGAAGAACCGCGCGGAGCGCGGTGGTGGGTCCGGGCGGAGCCCGGTCGGGAAGGGGCGGGGTGGGGAAACGGCCCCGCAGGGGCTACCGCCTCACACCACCTGGTGGAGCCACCGCACCGGCGCTCCCTCTCCCGCGTACCGGAACGGCTCCAGCTCGTCGTCCCACGGCTTCCCGAGAAGCTTCGCGATCTCCGCCTCGAGGTCCGTCTCGCCCTGCGCGGACCGCGCCAGCGCCGCCCGCAGGCGGTCCTCGGGCACGAGGATGTCGCCGTGCATGCCGGTCACCGCGTGGAAGATCCCGAGGTCCGGCGTGGCGCTGTAGCGCTCGCCCTCGGCGGTCGCGCACGGCTCCGCCGTCACCTCGAAGCGCAGCAGGTGCCAACCGCGCAGCGCGGACGCCAGCTTGGAGGCGGTGCCCACTTCCCCCTGCCAGGAGAATTCGGCTCTCCAGGTGCCGGGCGATGCGGGCTGGCGGATCCAGTCCAGCTGGACCCGTACGCCGAGCACGCCCCCGACCGCCCATTCGACGTGCGGGCACAGCGCGCGCGGTGCGGAGTGAACGTACAGAACGCCACGTGTCGTCACCGGGACCTCCAGTGTGGGACGAGGATCGCCTTCCCAGCGGCCTCAGTAAACAGCATCGGGAACAAGTCTCCGCAAAAGGGACGGCATGTGACGAGATGTAATTTACCGGTGCCGATGGGCGAGGTGGGCCTCTGGGTCGACGTGGCAAAAGTTACCGTGCGGGACGCGCCGAGGGGTGACGTAATGTCGGTCCTGGGACCCGTACGCACCAAGCTTTCACTCGGCAGGAGGTCGGATGCCGGGTTTGTGGAGGGGAAAGTGACCTTGCGACAGCGGAGCCGGAGGTTCCGCGCACGCACCGGCGTGGCCGCCGCGCTCGCCACCGCCACGCTGGCGGCGGGCGTGCTGGCGGCATGTGACTCGTCGTCAGGACCTTCCGGCCGTGATCCGTCGGCGACGTCCGCGCGTCCTTCCCCGAGCCCGAGCCCCACCCTCGTGTGGGACAGCAGTCCGCGCTCGCTCGCAGCGGTCGGCGACTCCATCACCCGCGGGTTCGACGCGTGCATGATCCTCGCCGACTGCCCCGAGGTGTCGTGGGCGACGGGTACGGACGCCACGGTGAACAGCCTCGCCCTGCGCCTGCTCGGACCGTCCGCCGTGGCGGAGCGCAGCTGGAACCTCGCCCGGTCCGGTGCCGACGCCTCCGACCTGCCGGAGCAGATGGCGCGGGCCGCGGCCCACCGGCCGGAACTGGTCACGGTGATGGTCGGGGCGAACGACGCCTGCGCGGACACCGTGGACCGTATGACCCCCGTGGAGGACTTCCGGGCATCCCTGGAGGCCGCCATGGCGGCGCTGCGCAAGCAGGCCCCCAAGGCCCAGGTCTACGTCTCCAGCGTGCCGGACCTCAAGCGGCTGTGGTCGGCCGGACGCGGCGACGCGCTGGGCAGCCGGATATGGGAACTGGGTATCTGCGCCTCGATGCTCGGCGACGCGCAGGACCTGAGCGTCCAGGCGCAGCAGCGCCGGGACACCGTCCAGCAGCGGGTCGTCGCGTACAACCGCGTGCTCGAGGACGTGTGCGCCGAGGACGACCGCTGCCGGTACGACGGCGGTGCGGTCTTCGACTACCGCTTCACAGGTGAGCAGTTGAGCCGCTGGGACTGGTTCCATCCCAGCAGGGACGGCCAGCAGCGGCTGGCGGAGATCGCCTACCGCAACATCACGGCCGCGCAGCCGCCGCGCTCCGGGTCGTAGGCCGCCTTCCCCCACCGCCGCCGGACGGCGATACTTCCGCCACCCGGACGAAAGGATTCCCGTGCCCCGGATACGCGCCCGCCTGGACGTACTTGGTGTCGCCCTGCTCGCCTCCGCCGCGCTCACGCTCACGGCGTCCCCGCTCGCCTCCGCCGCCCCATCCCCCGCCGTCCTTCCGCTCACGGTCGAGGAGCAGCGGCTCGGACGGGCCGTACCGCAGGAGATCCTGCGGCGCAGCGGATTCGACGCCGCGGCACCGGACTTCGTCCGGGCGCTCGAAGGCGCGACGTCGTACCGGCAGGCCGAGCGTGCCGTCGTACGCCACGGGTCGGCGCTGTGGAAGCGGGCCGTGGACCGGGCGCAGGGCCGGGGCGCGGCACGGGGCGACCTGAGCCGGGACGACGACCGCCCGCTGTACTGGGCGCGGCTCGGGATGACGGCCGGCCTGCGGCAGTGGCAGCCCGCGTTCGACATGACCGCCGGGCAGCGGGCGCGGCTGCTGGAGGGCCTGGAAGGGTCCTCGCGCGGCCAGGACTCGATGGATTTCCCGCCCGGCAAGGGCGTCAAGCGGATCGTGATGACGGGCTTCGACCCGTTCACGCTCGACCGGGACATCCGTATCAGCAACCCGTCCGGCGCGACCGCGCTCGCCCTCGACGGCACCTGGATCCGCACGGCGGACGGGCCGGCGAGGATCGAGACGGCCGTCTTCCCGGTGCGCTGGCAGGACTTCACCGACGGTACGGTCGAACGGACCCTCGAGGCCCGGCTCCCGGAGGCGGACCTGTTCACGACGGTCAGCCAGGGCCGGGTGGGCCGTATCGACATCGAGCGTTTCAACGGGGCCTGGCGGGGCGGCTTCCCCGACAACGACAACGTCTCCCGCCGGGAGACCGTGCCGGTGTCCGATGCCGCGTCGCAGCCCCAGTGGACGCTGACGTCGCTCCCGTACAGGGCGATCACCGCCGCGGACACGGGCCGTTTCCCGGTGTACGACAACACCTCCGTGACCGAGATACCGGCCGGTCAGAGCGCCCCGGTGACCCGGCCCGACGGCCCGACACCGGGTTCGACCGCACGGGCCGGAGGCGGCGGCGACTATCTGTCCAACGAGATCGCCTACCGCGCCACCCTGCTGCGCGACCGGCTCGGCCTGGATGTCCCCGGCGGCCATGTGCACACCCCGGTGCTCCAGTTCGCGGCGGACAACACGACGCAGATCACCGACCCGGAGTTCGTCCGCAACCGGCTGGACATCATCGCCCAGGTCCGCGAGATCATCCGGGTCGCTGCTGACAACAACGGGACAGGATGACGGGCACATGAAGATCGCGGCGGGGCAGTTCACCTCGGTACCGGGCGACATCGGGGCGAACATCGACAGCATGCAAGGGTTGGTGCGGGCGGCGGGCGGGCAGGGAGCCGCCCTGGTCGCCTTCTGCGAGCTGGCGGTCACCGGCTACGACCTGGACATGATCGCGGGACGTCCTGAGCTGTGGCTGTCCGAGGACGACGCCCGGCTCGAACCGCTGCGGGAGGCATGCCGTACGACGTCGACCGCGGCGCTCGTCGGCTGCGCTGCCCGCACCTCCGGGCCCCGCCCCACGATCACGGTCCTGGTGATCGGCCCGGACGGCGAGTTGCTCGCCCGCTACGACAAGACGCATCTGTACGGCGAGGAGAACGACGTCTTCACCGCCGGTACCCGGGACGGCCGTTTCACCCTCGACGGCGTCCGGTTCGCGGTGGCGGTCTGCTACGACAACCGCTTCCCCGACGTGGCGGAGCGGGCGAAGGCCGACGGCTGTCAGGTGTATGTGGCCAGTTCGGTGCTCGACGAGCACAACGACTCGTTCGAGCGGGTCTATCCGGTCCGGGCCAGGGACAACGCCATGCCGGTGCTGCTCGCCAACGCGGTGGGGCCGTCCGGCGTCGGTGACTGCCTGGGCGGCAGCGCCGTCTGGGGTCCGGACGGCGCGCTGCTCGCCACGGCGGGCACAAACGCCCCCGCCCTCGCGGTGGCGCTGATCCCGGCCGGCCGGGTCGCCGCCGGGCCGGACCGGGCCGCGTCCGCCTAGAGCGCCGGGAGCGTCAGTCCGCCTTGCGGAAGGTGTACGGGCCCTGCTGCGCCGGCTCCGGGCCGGCGGCCGGGTCCGGCACCAGGTCCCGGGCCATCAGCGTCGCGCCCGCCACCGCGCCCGGCATCAGGAAGACCGCGACGAACGGGACCAGGAACGCCAGGGTCAGCGGCACACCGAACCCCAGCGTGCGCATCCGGCGGCCCCTCAGAAGGGCGAGGCGGTCCTTCAGTTCGATGCCGCGCCGCTGAAGGGCCACCGCCGTCAGCTCCTCCGCGAGGAAGAAGCCGGAGACGCAGAAGCCGATCACCGGGACCACCGTCTGCCCGACGACCGGAATGAAACCGCAGGCGAAGAGCAGTACGCCGTAGCAGACCACGCGCAGGACGACCCGCAGCGAGTCCCTGGCGGAGATCCACAGTTCGCGCCAGAGCGGCAGCCCGGAGTGGGGCACGTCGCCGCCCTCGGAGCGGTCGACCTGCTCGGAGAGGTTCTCGTAGAAGGGCTGACCGACCAGGAGCGTCACGGCCGTGAAGGTGATGACGGCCACGAACAGCCCGAAGGCGAACAGCAGTGCGGTGAGCGTGCCGCGGAAGATGTCGAGCCAGGGTGAGGACCAGTCGTCGGCGAAAGGGGTCGCCCAGGCCGTCGCGTCGTCCGCGCCGAAGACGAGTCCGACGAGTGCCGCCGAATAGAGCACCAGGGTTACGAGTCCGGGCAGCAGGCCGAAACCGAACCACCGGCCGTGACCGGCGACCCAGCGCTGGCCCTTCATCAAGTACCCGAAACCCGCCCCGAGATCACGCATACGCACACCTTATCGGGGGGCCTCTTGTTGTTCGGCAGCCGAACCGGTAGACCGTGCGTACTGATCTTGTGACGATTCCTTCCGACACACGGAGGCTCGAACCGCATGGGCTCACCCCGCCCCGTACTGATCACCGCCACCCTCGCCGCGGCACTCGCCGGCGCTCTGCTCGCGCCGCTGCCGGGCGCCGTGGCCGCCCCCGCGGAGGACCGGCCCCAGCCGCACCCTGTGAGAGAAGCAGGCCGCGACACGCCCGCGGCGGCGGCCAGGGCGCCGCTCTCCGCGACCGCCGGCGCGCTCACCGACGAGACCCGCGACCTCACCGGGAAGGGCGGATATCCGCGAAGGACCGAACTCGAGGCCCCGCCGGAGAACCCGGCCGACAAGTCGATAAAACTGGGTCTCGCGCCATATCACTCGCTCGCCCCGCGGCTCAACGCCCTTCAGGCACTCGGTGACCGGGTCAGCGTCGAGGTCGCCGGCCGCTCGGCCGGCGGTCACGAGCTGTACCTCGTCACCGTCACCGCACCGGAGAGCGCCGCCCAGGCGCGCGACCAGGAGCGGATGCGGGAACGCATCGAGAACGCGCCCGCGGCTGCGGCCAAGGACAGGCACGTGAAGGCGCACTACAAGACGCCGGTGTTCATCAACAACAACATCCACGGCAACGAGTGGGAGGGCACGGACGCCGCCCTGAAGCTCATCGAGGAGCTGGCGAAGGCCAAGGACGCGAAGACCGCCGATTTGCTCGCGAAGAACCGCGTCTACCTGAACGTCACCGCCAACCCGGACGGCAGGATCGCCGGGACCCGCGCCAACGCCGGCGGCTTCGACCTCAACCGCGACTTCATCACCGCCACGCAGCCCGAGACACGGGCGATCCGGCAGATCGCGATCGACAAGCAGCCTGCCGTGATGCTCGACCTGCACGGATACGTCAACGGCACACTGATCGAGCCGACCACCCCGCCGCACGGCGAGAACTACGAGTACGACCTGTTCCTGAAGAACTCCTACGCGAACGCGCTCGGGATGGAGAAGGCCGTTAACGGCCTCGGCTACACGGCGGAGAAGGACGGTGTGCGTCCCGCCGTGATCCCGTTCCGGGACCAGCAGGAGGGCTGGGACGACTGGCCGCCCATCTTCACCCCGCAGTACATGCCCTTCCAGGGGGCTGTCGCCTCGCACACCATCGAGTTCCCGATGGCCGTCAACAACAGCGCGTACAACACGCTGCCGGTCGAGGAGCTGCGCCGCAGGGCCGCGATCAACACCGACATCGCGGGCGCGGCGATGCGCGCGACGCTCGACTACACCCACACGCACCGCGCCTCGGTGCTGGCCGACCAGATCGAGACGTTCCGCAGGGGCGCGGCGGGCGAGCCGCAGCGGCCCGTCTCCGAGGAGACCGTCCCGGGTGTGCCGGGCATCGGCCCCGAGGACGTCTACACCGCGAAGTTCCCGCGGGCGTACGTCGTTCCCACCGGGCGTTCGCAGCGGTCGGCGACGGCGGCGGCCCGGCTGGTCGACCATCTCGTCGCCAACGACGTCCGGGTGCAGCGGGCACTCACCGGCTTCCGGCTGGCGGGCCGTACGTACACCGCCGGGTCGTACATCGTCGACATGCGCCAGCCCAAGCGCGGTATCGCCAATGTGATCCTGGCCGACGGCCGCGACATCAGCGCGGACGTCGGAGCCATGTACGACATCTCGGGCTGGAGCCTCGGCCTGCTGTGGGGCGCGGACGTGGACGCCGCCCCCTCCGGCGAGCTGCGGGTCCGCACCCGTACGGTCCACGCCGCGGCACCCACCGGATACGTCGCCCCGCGCGGCGACCTGCGGCTGCGCCTGGACGACCCCAAGGAAATGGCCGCTGTCAACTCCCTGCTGAAGCAGGGGGTCCAGGTCCGGCGCGCCACCGACGGCACGGCGATCGTGCCTGGCTCGGCGCGTGGCCGGGCGGCGGTGCTCGCGGACCGGCTGGGCGTGGCGTTCCACGCCACGCGGGAGAAGGGCACGACAGCGCTGCAGCGGACCAGGGTCGCCGCGGCCACGACGGCGGGCGGGCTGTTCGCGCTGCGTGAGATGGGCTTCGACGCGGTGCCGGTCTCGACGGCGGTGCTGAACGCGGGCTTCGACTGGTCGACGGCCGATGTGCTGTACGTGTCGTCCGGGCTGGACCACGCGAAGCTGACCCCAGCCGCCCGCGCCGCGTTCGAGGCGAGCGGCGTCGGTGTGGTCGGGCTCGGTGAGCAGGGCGCGGCGTTCAACGAGGCGGCGTCGCTCCTCGACGTCACGGCGGTGGCGGGCAACGGCGACGCCAACGGTGTGGTGCGGGTACGGAACGCGGGCGGCCCCATCACGGGCGGCGCCCCGGCGCACACCTTCGTCTATTCGCCGATGTGGTTCACAGGGGCGGGTGCCGGGGTTCGGGTCGACCAGTCGTACGCCACGGGCAACCCGCTGGTGTCCGGCCACTGGCGTGCCACGGAGAACGGCACGGGCGGGCCGGGCGACGCCGCGGGCCGAGCGGCTGTGGTCTCCGGGACGTCGTCGGCCGGCGCGCCGGTGGCGCTGTTCGGCACGGAGCCGATGTTCCGGGCGCACCCGAAGGGTGTCTTCGCGCAGATCGGCCGGGCGCTGCTGACCCGCTGATCCCCCCTCACAGGCCGCAGGGCCGCACCCCGGACGGGGTGCGGCCCTGCGTCGCGCTCCGCGCCGCCGGTCAGACCGCGAGGTCGACCGTGATGTTGCCGCGGGTCGCCTTGGAGTACGGGCAGACCTGGTGGGCCTTCTCGAGAAGGTCCTTGGCGGTGGCGGCGTCCACGTTCGGGATGGTCGCGGAAATCTTGACGATGATGCCGAAGCCGTCGTCGTTCTTCCCTATACCGACCTCGGCGGTGACCGTCGAGCCGGAGATGTCCGCCTTCTCCTGACGGGCGACGACACCGAGGGCCCCTTGGAAGCAGGCGCTGTACCCGGCGGCGAAGAGCTGCTCCGGGTTGGTGCCGGCTCCGCTGCCGCCCATCTCCTTGGGCGGGTTGACCACGACGTCGAGCGTGCCGTCGTGCGTGGCGACACGGCCGTCCCGGCCGTTCTCCGCCGTGGCCACCGCGGTGTAGAGCACCTCGGACTGCTGGATGGACATGAAGTCTTCCTCCTGCTGGTTCGCCGCGACTCGCGCCCACGATCGCGACGGCTGTGCAAGAGCCTAACGGGTGAGTCAGCCGGCGAGAGAAACGATCATCTTGCCGGTGTTCTCACCGCGGAGCAGTCCGACGAAGGCCTCGTAGCCGTTCTCGATGCCCTCGACGACCGTCTCGTTGTACTTGAGCTCACCGGAGGCGATCCAGCCCGCCACGTCCTGGACGAACTGCGGCTGGAGCGCGGTGTGGTCGTTCACCAGCATGCCCTGGAGGCGCAGCCGCTTGCCGATCACGAGCGCGAGGTTGCGCGGGCCGGGGGTCGGCTCGGTGTCGTTGTACTGGGCGATCATTCCGCAGATGGTCGCTCGGCCGCCGACGTTGAACGACGAGATCGCCGCCTCGAGGTGCTCGCCGCCGACGTTGTCGAAGTAGACGTCGATGCCGTCGGGAGCGGCCTCCTTCAGCTGCGCGGCCACGGGGCCGTTCTTGTAGTTGAAGGCCGCGTCGAAGCCGTACTCCTCGACGAGGAGCTTGACCTTCTCGTCCGAGCCGGCCGAGCCGATGACGCGCGAGGCGCCCTTGATCCGGGCCATCTGGCCGACCTGGCCGCCGACGGCACCCGCGGCGCCGGAGACGAACACCGCGTCGCCCTCCTTGAAGGACGCGACATCGAACAGGCCCGCGTAGGCGGTCAGGCCGGTCATGCCGAGCACGCCGAGATAGGCGGAGAGCGGTGCGAGCGAGGCGTCGACCTTGGTGGCGTGCTTGGCGGGCACCTCTGCGTACTCCCGCCAGCCGAGGCCGTGCAGCACGTGGTCGCCGACCGCGAAGCCCTCCGCGTTCGAAGCGACGACCTCACCGACCGCGCCGCCTTCCATGGGCCGGTCGAGCTGGAAGGGCGGGACGTACGACTTCACGTCGTTCATCCGGCCGCGCATGTAGGGGTCGACGGAGAAGTGGAGGTTCCGCACGAGGATGCGGCCTTCCCCCGGTTCGGTGACGGGTGCGTCGCGCAGCGCGAAGTCCTCGGCCTTGGGCCAGCCGTGCGGGCGGGCGACAAGGTGCCATTCACGGCCGGACGCGGGAAGTGCGGACATGCTGCGTTCCTCCTAGAAAAGCTTCATTACCTGAAACAACCATGCGCCTGAATATTTCAGGTTGTCAAGTATCGGGCTATCCTGATGTGCATGGCCGCCCAGCGAACAGATCCCCTGACCCTCGAGGTCGTCGAGCTCATCGGCACCGTCGTGGCGCGTTACCACGAGGAGTACGAGCAGGCCGCGGCCGAGCACTCCCTCACGGGGGCACAGGCCCGTGTGCTGGGGCTGCTTTCCATGGAGCCCACTCCCATGCGCCGCATCGCTCAGAAGCTGAGGTGCGAACCGTCGAACGTGACGGGGATCGTGGACCGGCTCGAGGCGCGCGGCCTGGTCGAACGGCGCCCGGACCCGGCCGACCGCAGGGTGAAGATCGCCGCGGCCACACAGGAGGGCCGCAGTACGGCACGCCGGCTGCGGGACTCGCTGGACTTCGCGCGTGAGCCGCTGGCGCAGCTGACGGCGGTCGAGCGTTCGGTGCTGCGGGACCTGCTCAGACGCATGCTCGGCGAGGACGTGCCGGAGCCGCCCGCCGCCGGCTCCTGAGACTCCCGGACGGCCGGCACCCGGCGGACCCCTGGGCACCGACGCAGGGGCGGTGGGCCCTGGACGCCCCAGGCCTGGACACCCTGGCCCCAGGGCCTCCCGTCCGGATCATGCCCGGCTCGCGGGGTCCGGCCTGAGCCGGACGAAAGCCCCTAGACGCACCAGAACAGAAAGCGGCTGCACGTCTCGCTCGGCGTGGGCTCCGGAGGCGGCGGGTCCTGCCGGCCCGGCTCCTCGGGATCGTCCGGGTCCACAGAGGTCCCGTCCGTGCTCCCCGGCTCCTCGGTGCTCCCGGGATCACCGGAGGACGACGCCGAAGGGGAGCCGTCGCCGCTCGGCCCGGCCTCCGACGGCTCGCCGCTCCCGGCGTCCGAGGCCGTACGGCCCGAGCCGTCATCGCCGTCACCGTCGCCGCCACCGCCCGCCCGGGACTTCCCCGGTCGCGGCGAGGACGACTTCGTGACGGCCGGCTCCTTCACATCGCCGGGGGCGTCCGGCGACTCGTCGGAGGCCGTCGGATCCGGAATCTCCGACTCGACGACCGGATCCTCCTTGACCGCCGTCGCCGCGCCGCCGTCGCCGGAGTCCTCCATGGCCAGCTCCGCCAGGCTCAGCGCCCCGGCCGCCAGCACGAGGCCGAGCGTCCCGAGCATCACCTTGCGACCGCGCCGCTTCCGGGCACGGCGGCCCGCGGGCTTGCGCCGCGACGGGGCCTGGCGGCGCGAACGGCGCGGCCCTGTGCTGTCCGCGGGCTCGGTCACCACGTCCAGTTCGTAGACGTGGTCGGGCTCGGGAGCACGGGGGCTGTGGTGGCGGAGCTCCTCGACGGGTGTGCCGCACCCGGCACAGGCCAGGGCGCCGTTGAGATGCCGTCCGCACGGGTGGCAGTAATCCATGGCGCCCGCAGATTATTCGGCGACCGGGCACCTGCGGTGGGTCAGCCTGTGCAGATCCTGTGTGGAAAGCCAAGTTCCGCGGCGAGGCGACTCGCCGCGGTTGACGCCGCCGACCGGGCAGGATGTCGGGCATGACCCCTGACGCCCGCTTCGGACCGCTCGACTTCCAACTGGTGCTGCTGCGCCGGATGGCCGACTTCCAGCCGGGCCTCGCGGAGGACGCGCGGCACGCCCTGGGCGCGTCGCTCGCGCAGCAGCGCGAGGCCAATCGGCGCTGGCAGGCGATGCTGCACGCGCGGGGTTCGCGCGGCGCGCTGTCGCGCTACCGCTCGGTGCTCGGCGAGCCCGAACAGGTCGTCCGGCGGCGGATCGGCGACCTGGAGTGCGACGCCCTGCTGTGGCCCGTGCCGCTCTGGCCGGACCTGCGCTTCGAGGTACTGGTCGCCGGCAACGGCGCGGTGTGGAACGAGTGGCTGGTGCGGGCACCGGGAGCGGCCGGCCCCGAACTGCGCACCGCGGACGACCTGGTGCCCTGGTCGTGCACCGTCGACGAGGTGGCGAGGGCCTTCCCGCCGGCCCTCCCCATGGAGGGCTCCGCGCCGACCAGATGGCGGCTCTCGTTCACCCTGCCCGGTGGCGAGATGCGCGTCGCCGAATTCACCTGGGGCCTGCTGCAACGTCTCGTGGACTGATCTGTCGGCCCGTCAGGTACGTACCCCCGACCGGCGCAGCCCAGCGCGCGCCCCGCCCGCGGCGATCGCACGATGCGAACACGTACCGCACTCGGGAGGACCCGCCGTGACCGTCAGCCTTGAGCAGTTGCGCCGTTGCCATGTGGCAGTCGATCTGGGCGCCGCCAGAACCCGCGTCTTCGTCAGGGGCGTCGGCCTTGTCGTCGACGAACCGAGCGTCGCCGCCGTGAACACCCGTACGGGCGCGCTGATCGCGGTCGGCGAGCTGGCCGAGAGGATGACCGGTCGCACACCGGGCTACATCCGTGTCGCGCGCCCCGTCTCCGGCGGCACCGTCGTCGACATCGACATGGCCCAGCGGATGTTGCGTCATCTGCTCGGGGAGAAGCTCCGCCGGCAGCTGCGCCGCAAGCCCCGGCTCCGCGCGGCGGCCAGCACCCCGCACGACAGTGACCCGCTCGCCCAGCGCGCCACCGTCGAGACCCTGGTCGGCCTCGGTGCCCGCCGGGTCGAGCTGGTGGACACCCTGATCGCGGCGGCCGTCGGCTGCGGCCTCCCGGTGGAGCAGCCGAGCGCGACCATGATCATGGTGTGCGGCGCCGCTACGACGCAGATCGCCGTCCTGTCCCTCGGCTCGATCGTCACCGCCACCCGCATTCCCATCGGTGGTAACGCGATCGACCACGCCGTGATCCAGCACTTGCGCCACCGGCACGAGCTGATGCTGCCCAGCCAGTCGGTACGGCCGCTCCAGGTCGCTCTGCACGGCAACGGCCTCACGCTGCAGGGCCCGGAGGTGACGGAGATCCACGGCCGGGACGTGGCCACGGGCCTCGCCCGTTCGGTCCGCGTCGACACGGCGGCCGTGCGGGAGGCGATCCACACCCCGCTCACCTCGGTGCTCGACGGCATCGGCAAGGTGCTGCGGGACTGCCCGCCGGATCTCGTCGCCGACCTCGTCGACCGCGGAATCATGATGGTCGGCGGCAGCGCCCTGCTGCCGGGCCTGGACCAGATGCTGCACAACGCCACCGGGATGACGGTCACCATCGCGGAACGGCCCGACACCTGCACGGTGCTGGGGCTCGGCGCGATGCTCGAGGGCCGGATCCAGCCCTTGGACCTCGATTCGCTCGCCACGGCCGACTGAGACCGGCGCTGGAGACGGGACGGTGACCACCGGCCCTGAGGACCCCTGGTCCGGACCGGGCGCAGGCGACCCGAACGCCCCGGGCGGACCCCACGCGAGAGGACCGGACACCCCGGGCGGCACCGGCCGCCCGGGGCAGCGGCCTGCCGGGGCGCCGCGGCTCGCGGCGCTCCTCGAGGCGTTGACCGGCATCGGCACCGACCTCGATCTGCGCACCACCCTCCAGCAGATCGTGGACACGGCCGCCGTGCTGACCGGTGCGCACGGCGCGTCCCTGGACGTGGCCGACCCCGAGGGGGCGGCGTCGCCGAAGGGTTCACGGCCACGGCGGGCGGTGCGGGGCAGCAGCCCCGGCCGGCAGGCGGCCCTCCCCCGCCCGTGGACGCGCCCTCGGCAGACCCCGCGCCGCTGCGCATCCCGATCAGGGTGGACACCGAGATGTTCGGCGACCTGCGCCTGATTCCGCGGGAGGGCGACGCGTTCACCGAGGAGGACCTGGCGCTGTTGCAGGTACTCGCGTCGCAGGCCGGGATCGCCATCGGAAACGCTCGGCTGCACGAAACGAGCCGGCAGCGCGAGCGCTGGATCGAGGGCGCCGCGGCCGTCACCCACGCGCTGCTCACGGGTGAGAGCGCCGACGACGCGCTGATGACCGTGGCCGAGCGGGCACGCGACCTCGCGGACGCCGAGGCCGGCGTGGTGCTCCGGCCCACCGAGGAGGGCGGCATGGAGATCGTCACGGCCTCCACCCTGGACGATCCCCGGGACATCGTCGGCACGACCATCCGGCCCGGTTCGCCGGTGCTCGACCTACTCCTGGCCGGAGAGCCGGTGTTCATCGACGATTCGGCCACCGATCCCCGGATGACCACCCCTGTCCGCAGCCGTTTCGGGCCGAGCATGATGCTGCCTCTGCAGAGCGGCGGGCGACTGATCGGCACCCTGGCGCTGCCGCGGCGGCGGGGCGGTCGCCCGTACACCGGTCCGGAACGGCTGCTGGCCACCCAGTTCGCCTCGCAGGCCGCCCTCGCCCTGGTGCTCGCGGACACCCGGCACAACCGCGAACGGCTCGCCGTGTACGAGGACCGGGACCGGATCGCCCGGGATCTGTACGACCTCGTCGTCCAGCGGCTGTTCGCCACCGAGATGATGCTCGAGTCGACACGCCGGCGGGCCGAGGCCGGGGCGACGGACCGATTGCTGGGGCAGGCCGTCGACGAGCTCGACTCGACCGTCCAGGAGGTGCGGACCACGATCTTCGCCCTCCAGCAGCCGCCCGCCGACGCGCCGACGGCCTTCAGGGGTCAGGTGCTGCGCGAGACCCACGGGGCGGCCGTGCCGCTCGACGTGCTGCCGTCGGTGCACTTCAGCGGCGCCGTCGACACCCTGGTGCAGGAGCCGGTGGACCGTGAGCTGCTGGCGGCCCTGCGCGGCGCTCTGGCCGCCGCGCACCGCAGGAGCGACGTCTCGTCGGTCGACGTGCACGTCGACGCGACGGTGCGGCTGCCGGACGGGCGGCAGGGGGTACGGCTGACGGTGACGGACGACGGCCTGGACGACGAGGGCGCCAGGGGTACGACGCTGACCTGGCACCACCCCCTGTAGCGCGGCGCCCCTGCCACCGGAGCGGCGTGGGTCCGGGCACCGGCAGCCTCGCCGCCCCGTCCGAGCCGGGCGGCGTGATCCGGGGCCTGCCAGGGAGGGGGCAGGGACTCCGGAAGCCTCACCGGGCCCGCTCCGGCCCCGCCGCGAACCCTGTCGGGCGGTGTCGACCGTCACCGCCCGGCCGGCCTCCCCCGTGGCGCCGACCGGGCGGCGGGCGTTCCCCCGCCGGACGCCGATCCTGCCGGACTCGAGGGATCCGGCGCATCGTTCCCTGGAGGGAGCCGCCCGCCCGGCGGCTCCTCCGCGTGGGGGAGACAATGGCCGTCCCGGGAGACCCGCCGGGTGCGGCACGCGACGACACCAGGAGGCCGACGAGTGAGTTCCCTCTTCCCAGCGCTGGCGGCGACCGCCACCGGCACCGACCGGATCGCCCTCCGGTTCGGGGAACGGTCGCTGACCTACGGGCAGTTGCGGGAGGCCGCGGGCGCCCTCGCGCTACGGATCGGCGGGGCGGAGCGGGTCGCGTTGTGGGCCGGCCCCACCCTCGAGACCGCGGTCGGCGTGGTGGCCGCGCTGCTGGCCGGCGTGCCGGTCGTGCCGCTGAACCCGCGGACGGGTGGCCGGGAACTGGCGCACATCCTGGCGGACAGCGGGCCCACTGCGGTGCTCGCCGCCCCGGACGACCAATTGTCCGCGTCCCTGCGGTCGTTGAAGCGGATCGACATCGCGGTGACCGGCACGGCGGGTGAACTGCCCCCGGAGCCGGCGGCCGAATCCCCCGCGCTCATCGTCTACACCTCCGGCACCACCGGCCCGCCCAAGGGCGCGGTGCTGCCCCGGCGGGCGATCGCCGCCTCGCTCGACGCGCTGCAGGACGCCTGGCAGTGGGGCTCCGACGACGTCCTGGTGCACGCCCTGCCGCTGTTCCATGTCCACGGGCTGATCCTCGGCGTCCTCGGACCGCTGCGCCGGGGCGGCGAAGTGCGCCATCTGGGCCGCTTCGGCCCGGAGGGCGTGGCACGGGAGCTGGGCTCGGGCGGCACGATGCTCTTCGGCGTGCCGACGATGTACCACCGGCTCGCGGAGGCGCTCGACGACGACGCCGAGCTGACGAAGGCGCTGGCCGGTGCACGGCTGCTGGTCTCCGGTTCAGCCGCCCTGCCGTTGCCCGACCACGCTCGCATCGCCGAGGCGACAGGGCGCCGGGTGATCGAGAGGTACGGGATGACGGAGACCCTGATGAACACCAGCGTCCGCGTCGACGGCGAGGCCCGACCGGGCACCGTCGGCGTTCCGCTGCGCGGCGTGGAGCTGCGGCTGGTGGACGAGGACGGCTCGGAGATCACCGCACGCGACGGCGAGACGATCGGCGAGATCCAGGTACGCGGCGACAACCTGTTCACCGAGTACCTGAACCGGCCCGACGCCACGGCCGCCGCCTTCGACGGGGACTGGTTCCGCACCGGCGACATGGCCGTGCGCGAGCCGGACGGCTACGTTCGCATCGTCGGCAGGAAGACCACCGACCTGATCAAGAGCGGCGGATACAAGATCGGCGCGGGTGAGATCGAGAACGTGCTGCTCGACCATCCGGCCGTCCGCGAGGCCGCGGTGACCGGCGAGCCCGACCCGGACCTGGGTGAGAGGGTGGTCGCCTGGATCGTCGCCGCCGACCCGGCCGACCCGCCGTCGGCGGAGGAGCTGACGGGCCACGTCGCCTCCCAACTCGCCCCGCACAAGCGGCCACGGACGGTCCGGTTCCTCGACGTCCTGCCGCGCAACGACATGGGCAAGATCATGAAGCGGGCGCTCCATGGCTGAGCGTGTGTCCGCCCGCGAGGCGATCGCCCTGGTCAGCGACGGCTTCACCGAGCAGGAGCTCGCCGACCTGCCCGACGCGGGTGACGGCCCGCTCGGCTGGGAGGGCTACGGAGCCCAGCGCGACCGCGCCTCACGCCGGACCGGCTCGGCCGAGTCCGTCGTCTACGGCACGGCGCTGGTCGGCGGCACCGAATGCGTGCTGATCTCCTTCGAGTTCGGCTTCCTCGGCGGTTCGTTGAGCGAGCGGGCCGGTGACCGGCTGGAGGCCGCGTACGGACTGGCCCGTGAGCGCCGGCTGCCGCTGGTCTCGCTGATCGCGACCGGCGGCAGCCGGATGCAGGAGGGGATGATCGCGCTCGGCCAGCTCCAGCGGGTCGCCCGAGCGTCGGTGCTGCTGCGGGAAGCGGGTGTGGCGCACATCGCCGTGCTCCGCGATCCGACGACCGGCGGTGGCTGGGCCACGCTCGGCGCCGGCGCCGACGTGATCCTCGCGCTGCCCGGCGCCCAGGTCGGCTTCGCCGGCTCGCGCGTGCGTCCGGCGGACGCGGACCCGGCCGCGTACACGGCGGAGGGCCAGCTCGCGGCGGGCCAGATCGACGCCGTCGTCCCTCCCGGCTCTCTGCGCGACACGCTCGCGTTCTGGGTGAAGGCGCTCGCCCCGGCGAGCCTGGCCGGGGAACGGGAGCCCGTGGACCCGCCGCGGGCGCTGGGCGCCGGCGGGGAGCCGTCGCGCACCGGATGGGACGCCGTACGGCAGGCGCGCGGCGCGGACAGGCCGCGGGCCGAGGCGTATCTCGACGACTACTTCACGCGCCGCGAGCCGCTGCGCGGCGACCGGTGCGGCGGCGAGGATCCCGGCATGCTCTGCGGGGTGGGGCTGCGGGACGGGCGCCCTGTCGCGTACGTCGCCCAGGGCGGAACCGCGACCAGGCCGGCCGGTTACCGCACCGCCGCCCGGGTCGTGAGGCTCGCCGACCGGCTGGGACTGCCGGTGCTGACGCTGATCGACACCCCGGGCGCCGCCAACGACGCGGAGGCGGAACGCACCGGCGCCGGCGCGGCCATCGCCGAGCTGTTCACGGCGGTCGCCGCCGCGCGTACACCGCTGACCGGCCTGCTCATCGGCGAGGGCGGGTCCGGGGGCGCGCTGGCGCTGGCAGCGCCGGGCAATACCTGGGCCACGCCGGCGAGTTACTTCTCCGTCATCGCCCCGGAGCTCGCCGCCGCGATCCTCAAGCGCACCCCCGACCAGGTGCCGCACCTCGCGGACCAGCTGCGGCTGCGCCCGGAGGACCTGGTCGAACTGGGCGTCGTGCGAGGGGTCGTGGGGCCCGGGTGACGGCGGGAGGCCCGGTACGGTGCACGTACCGGGCCTCCCTCTGCCTGCGGGCTACTTCACACCCACCGCACGGATGATCTCCTGCCGCACCGAGCCGCCCTTGTCGTCCTTCGCGGAGGCGCGGACCGAGATGTACTCCGCGTCCGCCGGGACCCGGACCGTGCCCTCCCAGGCGGCGGACCTGCCCCGGGCGCCGTCGAGTTCCACGGCCGTCCAGGTCTTCCCGTCGTCGAACGACACCTCCAGCGACCCACCGCCGATCCGGCCGGTGTCCGCCGCGCCCTTGACGTACTCGGCGAAGATCCCGAGATTGAGCCGCTTGCCGGCCCGGACGTCACCGCGCAGGTCGGTGTCGACGTCGAAGCCGAGGTTGAGCATCGGCAGCACGGTCCGCCGGTCGGCCGGCGTCTCGGCGGAGCGGACGGTCCACTCGGTGTGGCCCTTCGTCGCCAGCCGCCACCGTTCGGCGTCCAGCGTGGTGTCGGTGACCACCTTGTACGTCTTCTCCGCCGGGTCGGCACCCCAGGCGTAGGCGCCCGAGCTCATCTTGCGGTCCACCAGCTCGCCGTCCGCGTACACCTCGGTGAACTGTGTCATCGACGCATCGCTCCACACGTCGCCGAAGCCGGTGTGGTCGGGGCCGGAGTCACCCCAGCCGGGCGTGTTGAACTCGAGGTTGTTGCCGGTCCGGGTCTGTCCCCAGCCGAGTCCGGTGCCCAGCCACGGGTGCAGCACCGGCTTGAACCAGTTGAGCTCGGAGCGGCTGCCGCCCTGGTGGACGGGGGTGCCGCTGCGCTGCTCGAGGGCGCCGGGGCCGGTGGTGACGGACTCGTGCCAGCGCTGGCCGGGACCGGCGCTGACATAGTCGGTGCGCTCGACGGGGAAGGCGATCTTCTCGGCGAAGCCGAAGCCGACCGGGAAGGTGTCGGTGATCGAGTAGCGGAACTCGCCGCCGTCCGCGGGCCTCGCCGCGTGGAACCTGCTGTCGAGCACGGCCAGCTCACCCTTGCCGGGCCGGTAAAGGAGGTCGCGGTCCG
Organism: Streptomyces sp. Tu 2975; assembly: GCF_009832925.1. GTDB lineage: Bacteria > Actinomycetota > Actinomycetes > Streptomycetales > Streptomycetaceae > Streptomyces. The sequence goes on along the minus strand of NZ_CP047140.1, from coordinate 5,468,840 downwards.
GTACGGCGCCGGGGTGGCCCTCCGAAAGGTCGTACACGTACGGCGTGTACTGCGTGCCGGTCAGTTCGAGGCGCTCGTGGCGGCGGGCCGCCTCCCGCAGGCGGGCGCCGTCCGCCGCGTCGACGGTGGCGACGTGCAGCGGCCTGTCCTCGTAGCTCTCCGTGCCGAACCACGCCATCAGCCGGCCGGGCGCGTCGTCGGTGACGAGCAGGGCCTTCGCCCCCGCGTCCTGCGCGTTCTGGGCGAGCTGCGTGGGACTGACCGCGCCCGTGTGCCGGACGACGACCGCCTTGCCGCGGACGTCCTTGCCCGCGTAGTCGGCCGGGGTTCCCGTGCCCGCGTCCGCGATGTGCAGCCGCTGCTTCCCGTCGAGGACGGCCGTGCCGGCCTGGACCTGGGCTCCGCCGAGCAGCCTGCCGCCGGCGGTGACGTCGAGCATGGGCTTGCCGAGGCGCCAGACGGTCCGGTACTCGAACGAGCCGGTCGCGGGCTCGTCGGTGGGCGCCGCGAAGATGCTGTCGTACATGGGCGGGACCTGCACCGCGCCGCCGTAGGAGACACCGTTCGCGTCGCGGTCGAACTCCATCAGCAGCTGGCGGGTCTCCGTCCGCCTTCCGACGTCGGCGCGCGCCTCCCGCAGCGTCCGCCCGTCGAGGGTGATCTCGCGGTCCCGGTCGAGGGTGACCTCCGGGTCCGTGAGGAATCCGAGACCGAGGGAGTCCTTGCCGTTGCTGCCGCGTACGTCGAGGAACGAGGAGACGGTGTACGTGCCCGGGGGCAGCCGCAGTTCGAGCGTGCCGGACTCTCCGACCGTCGCCGGGAACGGGTCGTTGCCCTTCTCCAGCTTCTGCACACCGAGGTGGGCCGCGGTCGCGGCGCCGTCCCGGTCGAGGACGCGGACGGTGAGCGTGTAGCGCTCCTCCTCCTTCACCAGCCCGACGGCGGTGTGGGCGACGGTGCGCTCCCCGTCCTTCGCGACGATACGGGCGGAGGTGTTGCCGACGGGCGCGCCGGTGCCGTCGCCGGTCATCGACGTCTGCGCCGTGCCGTGCGCGGGCACGGTGAGCGTGGTGTCGGCGAGGGAGAACACCCCGGCCGGGGCGTTCTCCACGGCGAGGTCCAGAGTGACGGGCGCGTCGGAGTGGTTGGTGTAGGTGACCGTCTTCGTGACGGGCTCGTTCTCCTCGTACGGCCAGCGGAAGAAGCCGAGGCCCGCGCTGCCGGTCGCGGTGACCGTCGCGCCGACCGCGTCCGGGACGTCGAGCCGGCCGGCGCCGAGCGCGTAGGCGGAGGCGTCGAGCTGCTCGGACGTGCTCATCAGCGCGTCCTTGAGCTGCTGCCCGCTCCAGTCGGGGTGCTTCTCCGCGAGCAGGGCGGCGACGCCCGCGACATGCGGGGTGGCCATCGAGGTGCCGCTCATCGCGGTGTACGGGCCTTCACCGGCGGTGAGTTGCGAGCGTGCGGCGAGGATGTCCACGCCGGGCGCGGACAGGTCGGGCTTGAGCGCGTTGTCGCCGAAGCGCGGGCCCTGGCTGGTGAAGTAGGCGGCCTCGTCCGCCGCGTCGACGGCGCCGATGGTGAGTGCGGCGTCGGCCGCGCCGGGCGATCCGATGGAGCCGGGGATGCCGCTGTTGCCCGCGGCGACGACGAACAGCGCGCCGGTCTCCTCGGAGAGTGTGTTGAGGGCCTGCGCCATCGGGTCCGTCCCGTCGGAGCCCTCCTGCGAACCGAGACTCATCGACACGATCTTGGCGTCGATGTCCTTGGCGGCCCATTCCATACCGGCGATGATCTGCGACTCGCTGCCACTGCCCTCGTCGCTGAGCACCTTGCCGACGGCGAGGTCCGCGCCTGGGGCGACCCCCTTCTCCTGGCCGCCGGACGCGGCGCCGCTGCCGCCGACGGTGGACGACACATGGGTGCCGTGGCCGTTGCGGTCGGCGACCTCCTCGCCCTCGATGAAGCTCCTGGACTCGGTGACGCGGTCCTTGAGGTCGGGGTGCCCGGCGTCGACGCCGGTGTCCAGGACGGCTACCTTGACGCCCTTGCCGGTGAGCCCGGCCTCCCATGCCGTGGGGGTGCCTATCTGTGCGTTCGACTCGGCCATGTCGGCCTCTACCCGGCCGTCGAGCCACACCTTGGCGACGCCGGCGCCGAACGCCGACCGTGACTTCGCGGAGGTGACCGCACGCCAGAACTCGCCGGACGCCGCCGCCTCGACGGCAGCGCCGTTGACGCTCGGCAGCGCCCGGACGGTCTCCGCGCCACGGGCCTGCGCCCGCGGTGCGCCCTTCGCGTAGCTCACGATCAGCGGCAGTCCGTCCTGGCCGGCGAGCCCCTGCTCGATGAGCCCCGTGACGTCGAAGAGCCTCTTGTCGAGCACGCCGGCGGCCAGGTAGGGACGCGCCTCGTCGGGCACGACGGTGACCCGCCCGTCGGAGATCTCGCTGCGCACGGCGCCCACGGCGCCCACGGGCCGCTGCACGGCCACCGACTTCCGGCCGCTGCCGAGGTCCGTGACGGTCACCTTGTCGCCGGTGACCAGCGTGACGGTGTGGGCCGCCTGGGCGGTCCTGGCGGCGGTCCCCGCCGCGGCGTGGACCGGTTCACGGTCGGCGGCGACGGCCTGCCCGGCGGGGAGCAGGACGAGGGACACGCCGGCGGCGATCAGCCGGGCACTGCGTCTCGCGGGTGCTCTGGTCATGAACGACTCTCCTCGGGGCGCCCGGTGGAAGGGGTGGCTCCGGACGCTGCGAAGAGTCTCGGGGTGATCAAGGCGGTTGCGAACCGGACTCCACTGGCGGGTAAGTGCCATGGCGGCGACCCGCCAGAGGTCGTTCCGGAGCCGGGACGTACGGTGCGACGGCGCCGGGCCGGGGCCGCCCGGCGCGCCCGACGGGCGGCCCGGCACAGGGGCGCATAGCGTGCGACGGGAGAGACCCGACGGGCAGGAAGGCTTGGAGACGATGGCAGCGCACCCCGAAGGCACGCCCTGCTGGGCCGATGCGATGTTCCCCGACGTGGAGGCCGCGAAGGACTTCTACGGCGAGCTGCTGGGCTGGACCTTCGACGAGGGCTCGCCCGAGTTCGGCGGCTACACGCAGGCGTTCTCCGACGGCAAGGCCGTCGCGGCCGTCGTTCCCCGGATGTCGGGCACGGGCGGAACGCCGGCCTGGAACCTCTACTTCGCCACGCCCGACGTGGCGTCCGCCGCCGAGAGGATTCGTGACAACGGCGGCGCGCTGCTGATGGATCCGATGCCGGTCGGCTCGTTCGGCTCGATGGTCACGGCGGAGGAACCCAGCGGTGTCTTCTTCAGCCTCTGGCAGCCGGACGCCCACACCGGGTTCGGGAAGACCGGCGAGGCCGGCTCGTACTGCTGGGCGGAGGTCACCACCAGGGACGTGGAGCGCGCCGACCACTTCTTCTGCTCCCTCTTCCCCTACGACGCGAAGCGGATGCAGCAGGACTCGGTCGACTTCACGCTGTGGCACCTGGGCGGTGAACCCGTCGCGGGCCGGCTGCGGATGACGGACGACTTCCCGCCCGACCTCCACCCGTACGTCAACGTGTACTTCGGCGTGGAGGACTGCGACGCGGCGATCGACACGGTCACCAGGCTGGGCGGCACGCTGCAGCGGGGGCCGCTGGACAGCCCCTACGGACGGTACGCGTCGGTCCGTGACCCGCAGGGCGCCGCCTTCTCCGTCATCGACGTCACCACGACCGCCGGCGAAATGCCCCGGTTCACCTGACCCTGGGCACGGAGGTGGCGGGCCCGGCGGGCGGCAGCGTCACGATCCGGGTCACCACGGCGGTCACCGGAGGCGGAGGGCTCTGCTGCGCCCCTTGGTCCGGCGGCGGATCGTTGACCCGGCGGAGGCCGCCCTCCGCCGGTTTCTCCGCCTCGCCTCCCCGCACGCCCTCCTGCGCAGGGTCCCGCGCGCCCTCGGGGGCGACGCCGTGGCCGGCGCCGTGGCGGACCCCGGGCTCACCGGGCGCGGCGCCGTGACCGGCGGTCGGCGGGGGACACGGCTCGCGGACGCACCCCTGGTCCGCCGCCGGCGGACCGTTGACCTCCTCCGCGTACGGAGCCGTCTGCCCCGTGCCCGACTGCTGCCGCGTCCCCATGGGCGAGGCGTCGGTCTGCCAGACCTGGGCGGGCGATTCGTCACGGACCTTGACCACCACGTTCGCCCCCGGCTCCGTGGACGCGGGGACCATGGCCAGCCGGTCGTTCCACCGTGGGACCACTTGGCCCTGGATGGTCAGGTCGTAGCGGACGTCCACCGCGTCGGGGGCGGTCCGGCTGGTGCAGCCGTCCAGGACAACGATGCCATCGAGCCCGTGGGAGTTGAGGCAGAGCGCGGGGGCGGCGGAGCTGCGGAGCCGGCCGTCGCTCTCGTACACCCACTTCTGGGTGGCCGCTCGGGAGCAGGCCGCCATGGTCACCTCCGTCCCGGCCTGCGGCGCGGGGGCGGTGATGTCGAGGCACAGTCCGGCCTCTGCGTTGCGCAGGCCGGTGGTCAGCGGGGCCGCCGGATGGTTGGCCGAGGTGGCCGTCGGGTCGGGGGCGGAGGGTCGGGGTGTGCCCGGCCCGGACGCGGGCGGGGCGGTGCCGGTGACGGCGCCGCTGGGGACGGACGGGCCGGCCTGCTTGTCGTCGTCCTCCCAGAGGGCCGACGCCAGGGTGAGGACGAGCAGCCCGGTCACGGCCGCCGCGGCCCCGACGGTCAGTGCTCCGGGCGCGATGCCGACCGCCGCGATACGGCGGCCTTTCAGGGCGAGGCTCCGCAGCGTGCGGGCCCCCCCGCCGCGTGAGTGCCGGCCGCTCCCCCTCGGGCCGCGGGCGGCGGGACCGGCCGCGTCCCGCACCGCCCCGGCCCTGCGCCGCCTCCCCGGCCGCGAGTCGAGATACGGCCCGGCCGCGCCGCCGAGCAGCGCCTCCCCGAGCAGCACGCCCAGCCGCCCACCGGACTGCCGCAGCTGGTCGGCGGCGAACCGGCAGTACGAGCATTCGGACAGATGCACCTGGATGTCGGGGATCAGGACCCCGCCCCGGCGCAGTGAGATGTCGAGCAGACGGTTGTAGTGCCGGCACTCCGCGGTCGGCGCGTAGTCCCGGTGGACCCGCACACAGGCCTGCCTGAACTGTTCGCGTGCCTGCTCGAGCTGGGCGGAGGCGACACGCGGATCAAGCCCCGACAAACCTGCTGGTATGGATATGCCCTCGGCCTCGACCTCGGCATGCCACAGGAGAACCTGAGCGGTCATCGGCATTACATGGAAAGCCCGGGAGACCAACTGCCTGTTTTCCCCAGGGCCTTCCGGATTCATGAGTCCGGTCAGTACCGAGGCCACCGTCGGGTCGCCGGCCCACGCCTTGGCGATATGACGGACGGTCACCAGAAGATGGGGCCTCAGCGCCCCTGCGGCCGCGTTGCGCGCCAGACTTTCCATCAGCTGCGCGAAAGCCGCGGTGGTCAGCATCGAAGCGGTTTTGTTCGAGGTCGCACAGATTGAGGCGTAGTCGAACACGGGTTGCCAGTGCCGGGCGAGCAGCGTGGCCATCGGCTGGACTTCAAGACCCCCTCCACCGGCCTGCAGTGCGGCGGCGAGCTCCTCGTCGGAGACCCCGGGGGTGCGGCCGGGCTGCGAAGAAGGGGCGGTTCCGGGCGTGCGGGGATGTTGCATTGACGTCTTTCCATCCATGGCAATGCGGTGGGGGGTTGCTGTGTGGGACCGAAAGAAGTGCACCGGTTGGTACATACCTTCGAGCGGGGCGGCTCGACGCTCTTTTGGAGTTGGCCACCGCAATGGAATTCGAACGGTTGATCCGAGCTGTGCTGTTCGGGTGTGAGGGGGCTCACCCTTACACAACTCGCCTGTCACTAACAAGAGTTCCGGAACCCCGACCATTCACAACGTGCCGGTCAAGGCAACTTTCGGGCAGGGACACCGCTTTCTGGAACTTGAGTAAGTACAACAATGGAGAAGCATTCCGACGGCCGTGGTTGACGGAAGCGGCAATCACGCCAAGCGGCAGCCACGACCGCTGCCCGGCTTGCAGCGCCCCAGCGCACGGATCAGCCGCCCACACCCCGCGGGGGCCGACCGCGTGTGGCGGCAAAAAGCGGGACCGGGGCAATTACCCTGCGAGAAACCGATTTACCCCACAAAAGGAGCGTCCCGTGCCATCTCGCCTCAACCCGTACATCAGCTTCGCCGGCAACGCGCGCGAGGCCATGGAGTTCTACAAAAGCGTCCTCGGCGGAAACCTGCGGCTGAACACCTACTCCGACATCGGCGGCGAGACCTCACCCACCGATGCGGACAAGATCATGCACGGCATGCTCGAGACCGAGCGCGGCTTCACGCTGATGGGGGCCGACACCCCGCCCGGGATGGAGCACAAGCCCGGCAACAACTTCTCGATCAGCCTGAGCGGCGAGGACGCCGGCGAGCTCCGCGGCTACTGGGAGAAGCTCTCCGCCGACGGCACGGTGAATGTCCCCCTCGAGAAGCAGATGTGGGGCGACACGTTCGGCATGTGCGTCGACCGGTTCGGCATCTCCTGGATGGTCAACATCAACGAGAGCCAGGGCTGACCCGGCCCTCCGCCCGGTGCGTGTGTGCGGCCGTCCCGGCCGCACACCACCCCGTAGCCTGGAACCTCCCAGACACCCGTCAGCGGAGTCGTCCGTGACCCTCGTCCACCGCCTCGTCACCGCACCGGCAGCACCGACGCGCGCCGCGGAGCACATCTGGTACGCGTCGTACGGCTCGAACATGGACACCGGCCGGCTGCGGTACTACCTCACCGGCGGCCGGCCCCCCGGCGCGGCGCGGACCTACCCGGGCTGCCGTGACCGGCGCCCACCCGTGCGCTCCGCACCGGTCGAGTTCCCGGGAACGCTGTACTTCGCGACCGAGTCCCCCGTATGGCAGGGCGGCCGGGCCTTCTACGACCCCACCGCCGACGGCTTCGTCAGGGGCCGCGCCCATCTCGTCACCGTGCAGCAGTTCTCCGACATCGCCGCGCAGGAGATGTACGAAGTCCCCGGCAAGGACCTCGACCTTGCAGCAGTGCTCACCGACGGCAGAGCCACCCTCGGCCCCGGGCGGTACGAGACGCTGGTCCTCCTCGGCCACCTCGAGGACATCCCCGTACTCACCTTCACCGCACCGTGGCGCCTGTCGGAGGTGACCTGGAACAAGCCTTCGGCCCCGTACCTGTTGCATCTGGCCCACGGGCTGTGCGCCGACGGCACCTGGGAGCCGTCGGCCGTGGCCCGCTACCTGTCCCGGTGCCCGGGAGCGGCGAAGGCCTGGACACTGAGCGAGCTCACCACGCTGATCGAGGGGCTCGAGGGGCCGTGAGAGTGAACTCGCGGAGGAATCGGAAGGGATGCCGCGCGCCTCACGAGGAGGAGAGACGTTTCCCCCTACCTTCCTTGGGTGGGGCGGGTGGGACTCGAACCCACGGCCGACGGATTATGAGTCCGCTGCTCTAACCGGCTGAGCTACCGCCCCTAACGGCGCGTCGCGCACATTTGTGCGCGCCGTCTGCCGCAGCATAGCCGGTCATACGATCTCCTGCCTCGCATGGTCGACAACGCTCGACCATGAGGACTTCGCCGCGGCCCACGCGGTTCCGGATGCAGCCGGGAACACACCGAACGGGCTGCCCGGGCCGGCATACGCACACATGAAAAAGGGCCCCGAGGGGCCCTCTTCCTATCTGCTCCCCCGGCTGGACTCGAACCAGCAACCCTCCGGTTAACAGCCGAATGCTCTGCCAATTGAGCTACAGGGGATCGCGCTCCCCCGACTGGACTCGAACCAGTAACCTGCCGGTTAACAGCCGGCTGCTCTGCCAATTGAGCTACAGGGGATTGCTGCGTGTGCACCGAACGTACCTACCCGGGGCGTCCCAGGGGGCGTGCGCTCGCTGCGACACATACATTAGCGCAACCAGGGGGTGCTCCGCCAATCGGTATGGCGCCGGGTGATCACAGGTCCCGACGGGTAGGCGGGCAGCACCGACGCAACGGAAGGGTGTCACCCATGCGGTACAAGCTCACGTTCGTCGCGGGACTGGCCATCGGCTTCGTGCTCGGGACACGGGCCGGGCGCGAGCGCTACGAGCAGCTCAAGAAGTCCGCGCGACAGATCTCGCAGAACCCGGCGGTCCGTAACGCCGCCGAGTCCGCCGCCCACAACGGCCGCGAGGCGGCGGGCAAAGCCTTCCACGCGGTCAGCGACAAGGTCGGCGACCGGGTTCCCGACTCGGTGGCGGACCGGGTTCGCTCGCTCAGGGAGCGAGGCGGCGGCGCCGAGGACGACTGGGGAACGACCAACACCTGAGGCGGCCGGTCCCGGTGTCCGGCCGGCGTGACGCCGGACACCGCCCGCGTACGGCAGAATTCCGGACATGGGGATAGTCGCCGGGTTGGACAGTTCGTCTGGGTTCACGCGCATCGTCGTCTGCGACGCGGACACGGGAGCCGTGCTGCGTCAGGGGTATGCGCCGCACCCCGTGGAACCCAAGGCCACCGACATCGATCCGCAGGCGTGGCTGCTCTCGCTCGGCGAGGCGGCCACCGGCGGCCTGCTCGAGGGCGTCCAGGCGATCGGGGTCTCCGCGCAGCAGCACGGCCTGATCACGCTGGACGCCCAGGGCGCTCCGGTGCGCCCGGCCCTGCTCGGCAACGACAAGCGGGCGCAGGCCGCCGCGGCCGACCTCATCGACGCCCTCGGTGGTCGGCAGGCCTGGGCGGAAGCGGTCGGCTCGGTGCCGCAGGCCGGGCAGCCGGTGGCGAAGCTCCGCTGGCTCGCCAGGGCGGAGCCGGACGCGGCACGTCGCGTCGCCGCCGTGATGCAGCCGCACGACTGGCTGGTATGGCAGCTCCTGGGCCGCCCGGCCCGCAGGACCACGGACCGCGGCGGTGCCTCCGGCACCGGCTACTGGTCGGCCGGCACGGGGGCGTACCGCTCCGATCTCGTCGAGCTGGCGCTCGGGCAGCCGTGCGCCCTGCCCGAGGTGCTCGGCCCCGCGGAAGCCGCCGGCACCACACCGGAAGGGCTGCTGATCTCGGCGGGCACCGGCGAGACGATGGCGGCGGCCTTCGGTCTCGGGGTGGCCGTCGGGGACGCTGTCGTGTCTCTGGGGGCGTCCGGTTCCGTGATGGCCGTGCACCACGAGGCGCTGCCCGACCCGAGCGGGACGATCACCTCTTTCGCCGACGCGACCGGGATGCATCTGCCGGTCGTGCACACCCTCAACGCCGTGCGTGCCCTGCGCGGCAGCGCCGAACTGCTGGGGGTCGCCGACCTCTCCGAGCTCTCGGCACTGGCCATGAAGTCGACGCCCGGCTCGTCCGGGCTGGTGCTGCTGCCGTACCTGGAGGGCGAGCGGACACCGCAGCTGCCGCACACCGCGGGCACGCTGACCGGGTTGCGGCGCGAGTCGATGAAGCCGGAGCACCTGGCCCGGGCCTCGTTCGAGGGCATGCTCTGCTCGCTGGCCGACGCGATGGACGTGCTGCGCCGGCGGGGCGTGGAGGTGCGCCGGGTGTTCCTGCTGGGAGCGGCCGCCGAGCTGCCCGCCGTACAGGCGCTCGCACCGGCGATCTTCGGCGCGCAGGTCGTCGTGCCGCAGCCGGCCGACTACGCGGCCCTGGGCGCGGCCCGGCAGGCCGCTTGGGCGCTGGGCGTCGCACAGGGCACGCTGTCCCCGCAGGTCCCGCCGACCTGGCAGGGCGCCGCGGCGCAGGTGTTCGAGCCGGGCGAGGAACTGGCGGTCGGACAGGCGGTGCGTCAGCAGTACGGGGCGACGCGGGACCAGATCCACCCCGGGGCGTTCGGCGCCATGTCGTGACGCGCGGTCGCACAAGCTGTTCTTGACCGGCGCTTGGGGAAAACCCTTGGGGTTTTGCCGACCCGGTGTCGGAAGATGGGGTGAACCCCCGATCTTGCCGAGCCCGAGAGACAGCGCGTGCTGATACGACTGCTGCGGACCTATCTCCGTCCGTACAAGAAACCCATTGGCTTCCTGGTGGCGCTGCAACTGCTGCAGACCAGCGCCACCCTCTATCTGCCCACCCTGAACGCGGACATCATTGACAACGGTGTCGTCAAGGGCGACACCGGATACATCCTGGCCCTCGGCGCCCTGATGATCGGCGTCAGCGTCGTCCAGGTGCTCTGCAACATCGGGGCCGTGTTCTACGGGGCGCGGACGGCCGCCGCTCTCGGGCGCGACGTCCGTGCCGACATCTTCGGCCGGGTGCAGAGCTTCTCCGCCCGTGAGGTCGGCCACTTCGGGGCGCCGTCCCTCATCACCCGTACCACCAACGACGTCCAGCAGGTCCAGATGCTGGTGCTGATGGCGTTCACACTGATGGTGTCGGCGCCGATCATGTGCGTCGGCGGCATCGTGATGGCGCTCGGCCAGGACGTGCCGCTGTCGGCGGTGCTGCTCGCGGTCGTGCCGGTGCTCGGCATCTGCGTCTCGCTGATCGTGAAGAAGATGCGGCCGCTGTTCCGCACCATGCAGGAGCGGCTCGACACCGTGAACCGGGTACTGCGCGAGCAGATCACCGGCAACCGCGTGATCAGGGCCTTCGTACGGGACGAGTACGAGAAGGGGCGCTTCCGCGAGGCGAATCAGGAGCTGACCGACGTCTCGATGTCCACAGGCCGGCTGATGGCGCTGATGTTCCCGACCGTGATGACGGTCGTGAACGTCTCCTCGGTCGCCGTCGTCTGGTTCGGCGCCCAGCGCATCGACAGCGGTGCCATACAGATCGGCGCGCTGACCGCGTTCCTCGCCTATCTGATGCAGATCGTGATGGCCGTGATGATGGCCACCTTCATGTTCATGATGGTGCCGCGCGCCGAGGTGTGCGCGGAGCGCATCCAGGAGGTGCTGGACACCGACTCGAGCGTGGTGCCGCCGCTCGCTCCGGTGACGGAGCTGCGCAGCCGCGGTCAGCTGGAGGTACGGGGCGTCGACTTCCGCTACCCCGGGGCCGAGGCGTCGGTGCTGCGGGGCGTCGACCTGGTGGCACGCCCGGGCGAGACGACCGCGATCATCGGCTCCACGGGCAGCGGCAAGTCGACGCTGCTCGGCCTGGTGCCGCGGCTGTTCGACGTGACGGGCGGGGAGGTGCTCGTCGACGGGGTCGACGTGCGGGAGCTCGAGCCGGCGCTGATGGCGAGGACCGTGAGTCTCGTTCCGCAGAAGCCGTACCTCTTCTCCGGGACCGTGGCGACCAACCTCCGCTACGGCAAGCCCGACGCGAGCGACGAAGAACTGTGGCAGGCGCTCGAGACGGCCCAGGCGGCCGACTTCGTACGCGCGCTGGAGGGCGGGCTCAACGCCCCCGTCGCCCAGGGCGGCACGAACGTCTCCGGCGGGCAGCGCCAGCGGCTCGCGATCGCGAGGACGCTCGTCCAGCGGCCGGAGATCTACCTCTTCGACGATTCGTTCTCGGCACTCGACTACGCCACGGACGCGGCGCTGCGTGAGGCGCTCGCCCGTGAGACGTCGGGCGCGACGGTCGTGATCGTCGCCCAGCGGGTGTCGACGATCCGCGACGCGGACCGGATCGTGGTCCTCGACGAGGGCAGGGTCGTGGGGACCGGAAGCCATCACGAGCTGATGGAGAGCAACGAGACCTACCGAGAGATCGTGCTCTCGCAGCTGACGGAGGCTGAGGCCGCATGAGCGGGCCGGGTGGACGCATGATGACGGGTCCCGTCGAGCGATCGATGGACTTCAAGGGCTCGGGCAAGCGGCTGCTGCGGCAGCTCGCGCCCGAGCGGGCGACGCTGTGGGTGATGCTCGCGGCCGGTGTGCTGAGCGTCGCCTTCTCGGTGGTCGGGCCGAAGATCCTCGGCCGGGCGACCGACCTGATCTTCGCCGGGATCGTCGGCCGGCAGATGCCGGCGGGCACCTCCAAGGAACAGACGCTGGAGGGCATGCGGCGGAGCGGCGACGACGGTCTCGCGGACATGCTCTCCGGTGTGGACTTCGTCCCCGGAGAGGGCATCGACTTCAACGCCGTCGGTGACGTCCTGCTCATGGCACTGGCGGTGTTCGTGGCCGCCGGACTGATGATGCTGGTGGCGACGCGACTGTCGATCACGGTCATCAACCGCACCGTGTACCGGATGCGCGAGGACGTACAGGCGAAGCTGTCGCGGCTGCCGCTGTCGTACTTCGACAAGGCCAAGCGCGGTGAGGTGCTCAGCCGGGCCACCAACGACATCGACAACATCTCGCAGACCCTGCAGCAGACGATGGGTCAGATGATCAACTCGCTGCTCACCATCGTCGGTGTGCTGGCGATGATGTTCTGGATCTCACCGCTGCTGGCGCTGGTCGCTCTGGTGACGGTGCCCGTGTCCGTCTTCGTGGCGGCGAAGGTCGGCAAGCGGTCGCAGCCGCAGTTCGTGGCGCAGTGGAAGTCGACGGGCGCTCTCAACGCCCATATCGAGGAGATGTACACCGGCCACTCGCTGGTGAAGGTCTTCGGTCGCCAGGAGGAGTCGGCGCAGGGCTTCGCCGAGCAGAACGAGGCACTGTACGAGGCCGGGTTCAGGGCGCAGTTCAACAGCGGCATGATGCAGCCGCTGATGTTCTTCATCTCCAACCTGAACTACGTGCTGGTGGCGGTCGTCGGCGGTCTGCGGGTCGCGTCCGGTTCGCTGTCGATCGGTGATGTGCAGGCGTTCATCCAGTACTCGCGGCAGTTCTCGATGCCGCTGACCCAGGTCGCCTCGATGGCGAACCTGGTCCAGTCGGGCGTCGCGTCCGCCGAGCGGATCTTCGAGCTGCTGGACGCCGAGGAGCAGGAGACGGACGCCCCGTCCTCGGAGCGGCTCGAGCGGCCCCGCGGCCAGGTCTCGCTGGAGAAGGTGTCGTTCCGCTACGACCCCGACAAGCCTCTCATCGAGGACCTGTCGCTCGCCGTCGAGCCGGGGCACACCGTCGCCATCGTCGGCCCGACGGGTGCGGGCAAGACCACGCTGGTCAATCTGCTGATGCGGTTCTACGAGGTGACCGGCGGGCGGATCGCGCTCGACGGCGTGGACATCGCCAAGATGTCCCGTGAGGACCTGCGTTCCGGGATAGGAATGGTGCTCCAGGACACCTGGCTGTTCGGGGGCACGATCGCGGAGAACATCGCGTACGGAGCCTCACGTGAGGTCACTCGCGAGGAGATCGAGGAGGCGGCGCGGGCCGCGCACGCCGACCGGTTCGTCCGCACGCTGCCCGACGGCTACGACACCGTCATCGACGACGAGGGCTCGGGCGTCAGCGCGGGCGAGAAACAGCTGATCACCATCGCGCGGGCGTTCCTGTCGGATCCGGTGATCCTGGTGCTGGACGAGGCGACGAGCTCCGTCGACACCCGCACGGAGGTGCTGATCCAGAAGGCGATGGCGCGGCTCGCGCACGGGCGGACGAGCTTCGTGATCGCGCACCGTCTCTCGACCATCCGGGACGCGGACGTGATTCTGGTGATGGAGGACGGGTCGATCGTCGAACAGGGCACGCACGAAGAGTTGTTGGCGGCGGACGGGGCGTATGCCCGGCTGTACACGGCACAGTTCGCGCAGGCGGTGGTGGAAGTGGAGTGACGGGAGGCTCCGGACCCCCGGACCCGCCACCGCGTACGGCGGCGCGAGGTCCGGGGCGAAGGCCCCGTCAGTCGAGGTAGCCGCGGAGTTGGTCCGCGAACGCGTGGTCGCGGAGCTTGTTGAGGGTCTTCGACTCGATCTGGCGGATACGTTCGCGGGTCACTCCGAACAGGCGGCCGATCTCCTCGAGCGTGCGGGGGCGGCCGTCGTCCAGGCCGTAGCGCAGCTGGACCACCTTGCGTTCGCGCTCGCCCAGCGTGGACAGCACCGCGTCCAGGTGTTCGCGCAGCAGCAGGAACGCGGCGGACTCGACGGGGGACGCCGCGTCGCCGTCCTCGATGAGGTCGCCGAGGGCGACGTCGTCCTCCTCGCCCACCGGGGCGTGCAGGGACACCGGCTCCTGGGCCAGCCGCAGCACCTCGCTGACCCGCTCCGAGGTCAGTTCGAGGTGCGTGGCGACCTCTTCCGGTGTGGGCTCGTAGCCCCGTTCCTGGAGCATCCGGCGCTGGACCCGCACCACGCGGTTGATCAGTTCGACGACATGGACCGGCACCCGGATGGTGCGGGCCTGGTCGGCGAGGGCACGGGACATGGCCTGGCGGATCCACCACGTCGCGTACGTGGAGAACTTGTAGCCGCGGGCGTAGTCGAATTTCTCCACCGCCCTGATCAGGCCGAGATTCCCCTCCTGGACGAGGTCCAGCATGGTCAGGCCGCGGCCGACGTACCGCTTGGCGACGGAGACGACGAGGCGGAGGTTCGCCTCGATGAGACGCCGTTTGGCCATCCGTCCCATGACGACGAGCCGGTCGAGGTCGACGGCCAGCTGCGAGTCCGGGTCCGGGGTGTTGGCGAGCTTCTCCTCCGCGAAGAGCCCGGCCTCGACCCGGCGGGCGAGCTCGACCTCCTCCGCGGCGGTCAGCAGCGGTATGCGGCCGATCTCCCGCAGGTACTGGCGGAACAGGTCGGAGGACGGGCCGCCGGTGTCCGCGCCGCGCCCGGCACGCCGAGGGGGCTCCGGAGGATCGACCGCCTCCTCGATCAGACTGCCCGGCAGGGCGTCGGGGTGCCCGGCGGGCAGGCCCTGCGCGGGCACCTGCTCGACCGCGGTCGCGAGGACTGCCGCGACGGCGTCGGTATGGGTCTCGGTCAGGGTCTGGGTCTGCACGGGGCGACCTCCAGGGTGATCGCTGCCGGTCGGGGGGCGGGGGCAGCTCCGAGGGCTCAGGCACCGCCACCCAGTGTGGGGTACGACACATCACCGCCACGAGGGGCGTGCGACCACTTTTTGAGACCCGTGCGTGACCGGCCGGTTACTCGGATGCCGGACATCCCTCCCTTTGGGAAACTGCGCCGGTGAACAGGCTGTGCGAATTCGAGACCCATGTGACGGTGCGCTGTACGGACGATGCGGCGCGCGCCGGGCTGGACTCGTGGGCACGGGCCGCGGGTCTGAAGGTGACGCACATCGTGCTCGCCCGGGGCCGGATGGTGTCCCAGCCGATGCTGACCCTGCGGGGCACCGAGGACCTGGCCTCCCAACGGACGGCGGCCGACCGGCTGGTGGCGCGATTGCGCGCCGGTGGTTTCGACCCGGTGCGGGTGAAGATCGAGACCACGCCGTGGTCACCGGAGGTGCGCACCACGGACGGCGGCTACTTCGAGCACCATCTGAAGCTGCTGCTCGAGGAGGACTTCGACCGCGAGGCGCTGACGGCCCTGGCAGTGCGCCACGGTGCGCATCTGTCGTGGAACGCACGCCGGGTGGCGTCGGGGGCCGGCACGAACGGTTCGTGACGCAGCGCCGCCGCGGCGTCCCCGCCGAGGAGGCGGGCGCGGCATGTGACGCGCTGATGGCCGAGTTGACCGCGGACGGGTTCGACATCGTCGGTGAGGAGCGGGAGTTCGTGCTGTACGACAGCGACCTGTCGGTGGACGACGGTTGGATCGACGAGGGGGCGGAACGATGAACGCGAACTGGGAGCCGACGATTCCGGGTGGTCCCGACGACCCGGCGGAGCCGAAGGCGGAGCGCCTGCGGCGCCGGACGGAGCTGCCGCGCACCCTGCACGTGGGCGTGGGGTCCGGCGCGTCCAGGCACCGGCTGTTCGACCCTGCCCTGAAGCACTTCGACAGCGCGTACCGGCCCGCCGACTCCGTGGTGCCCGAAGAGCTGCGCCCCGCCTGGGGGCGGCGCGACGACGCGCGCTGGAGAGCGTCGTCACCGCGGTCTCCCGTTCGGGGTGGGCCGGTTCGCTGGTGCTGCGCGGCAGCATGCTGCTGGCGGACCGGTTCGGTGAAGCCGCGCGGGAGCCGAAGGATCTCGACTTCGTCGTCGTCCCCGCGGACCGGCGCATCGAGGAGGAGCGCACCACGACGATGCTCGACGACATCGCGTCGGCGGCGCAGCGCTGCACGGAGGAGCGGGGAGGCGGTCCGGTCATCGATGCGGCCGGCGCCGAGTCCGAGTACATCTGGACGTACGAGCGGGTGCCGGGCCGCCGCATGGTGCTGCCGTGGCAGGCGCCCGGGCTGCCCGCCGGGCAGGTCCAGCTCGACTTCGTGTTCAACGAGCAGCTGCCGGTGGAACCCCGGTCCGAGACCGTGTGCGGTGTGCCGCTGCTGACGGCGACCCTCGAACTGTCCCTCGCCTGGAAGGTGGTGTGGCTGATCGACGACCTGTATCCGCAGGGCAAGGACCTGTACGACGCGGTACTGCTGGCCGAACGGGCCCCGTTGGGGAACGCGCTCCTCCAGGAGGTGTTCCGGCTGTCCGGGAACGAGATGCCGTCCGGTGGCCAGGAGAAGCTCCGCCTGGAGGACCTCCGGGAGTCCCTGAAGCACCTGGACTGGAACCACTTCGTCCTGGACTACCCTCAGTTCGCCGACGACAGGGACGAGTACGTCCGGCGGCTGCTGGCCGCGCTGGCGCCCACGTTCGCCGCGTAGGCGTCGCGGACGGCGCCGCCGGCGCCGGACGTGCTGACGGCCTACAGCGCGGCCGCGCCCTGGTTGCGCAGCGACTGCGCGTACTGCTGGAGCACCCACAGCTCGTTCGCCACCGCCGCGTAGCGCTCCGGGTCGCCGCCTGCGCCCAGGCGGGCCATCGTGCCCTGGACCTCGCGGATGCGGCGGTCGACGGCGCGCAGACGGACCTGGACGAGCTGCATGCCCGCGTACACCTCGTCGACCGCGCGGGCGTGCACGGCCTCCACGGCGAGCTCGGTGACCAGGGCGCGCACCGTGTCGTCGGGGGCGGCTTCGCGGACGCGGGCCAGGTAGCCGGAGGTGTCCCGGGTGCCCTGCTCCGCGCCGCCCGCCTCCTCGATGGTCCGGCGGACCGCGGCGTACGGCGGGGCGGTGAACTCGTCGACGCCGTACGCGTCGAAGGCCGGGGAGACCAGCTCGGGGTGCTGGAGGGCCAGCTTGAGCAGTTCCCGTTCGGTGCGGTGGGCGGGGCTGCGCAGATTGATCGCGGGGCCCGACGACGCGGCCTGGGCCGGCGCGCCGGGCGCGGGGTGCGATGCCCTGGAGGGGCCGCCCCTGCGGTCACCGCGGTCACCGCCGCGGTCGCGGGCCCAGCGGGCGAGCTGGGCGACCCGCTTGACGACGAACTGGGTGTCGAGGATGCCGAGGATGCCGGCCAGTTGCACGGCCGACTCGTGCTGGATGGCGACGTTCTTGATGCCGGCGACGATCGGGGCGGCCTCGTCGAGGGCTGCCGCGCGGCCGGCGGGAGTCTCCAGGTTGTGGCGGCTCACCATCTGCCGGATCGCGAACTCGAAGAGGGGCGTGCGCGTCTCGACGAGCTTCTGCACCGACTCGTCGCCCTCCGCGAGCCGAAGTTCGCACGGGTCCATCCCGCCGGGTGTGATCGCGATCGACGTCTCGGCCGCGAACTTCTGGTCGTCCTCGAAGGCGCGCAGTGCCGCCTTCTGGCCGGCCGCGTCGCCGTCGAAGGTGAAGATCACCTCGGCGGTGGCATTGTCCATCAGCAGCCGCCGGAGGATCTTGATGTGATCGCCGCCGAACGACGTGCCGCAGGTGGCGATGGCGGTGGTGACACCGGCGAGGTGGCAGGCCATGACGTCGGTGTAGCCCTCGACGACGACGGCCGTGCTGGTGCGGGCGATCTCCTTCTTGGCTAGGTCGATGCCGTACAGAACCTGCGATTTCTTGTAGATCGCCGTCTCGGGTGTGTTCAGGTACTTCGGGCCGTTGTCGTCGTCGCGGAGCTTACGGGCGCCGAAGCCGACGACCTCCCCGGTGATGTCCCGGATCGGCCACATCAGGCGGCCGCGGAAACGGTCGATGGGGCCGCGCCTGCCCTCCTGCGACAGTCCGGAGAGGGTCAGCTCCTTGTCGCTGAACCCCTTGCCGCGCAGATAGCGGGTGAGGTGGTCCCAGCCTGCCGGGCTGTAGCCGACGCCGAAGTGCTGGGCGGCGGCCTGGTCGAAACCGCGCTCCGCGAGGAACTTCCGGCCGATCTCGGCCTCGGGGCCGTCCAGCTGCTCCACGTAGAACTGCGCGGCGATCTTGTGGGCCTCGACGAGCCGGATCCGCTCGCCCCTCTGATGGGAGGGGTTGTACCCGCCCTCCTCGTAGCGCAGGGTGATGCCCGCCTGGGCGGCGAGACGCTCGACCGTCTCGGAGAACGAAAGATGGTCGATCTTCATCACGAAGGCGATCGTGTCGCCGCCTTCCTGGCAGCCGAAGCAGTGGAAGAGACCCTTGCTCGGGCTGACCTGGAAGGAAGGAGACTTCTCGTCGTGGAAGGGGCACAGGCCCTTCAGGTTCCCCCCGCCTGCGTTGCGCAGCTGGAGGTACTCGGAAACGACGGCGTCGATCGGGACCGCGTCCCGGACCGCCTTCACGTCGTCATCGTTGATCCTGCCTGCCACGCGTGAATTCTACGGTGACGCGGCGACACTCCCGTCAGTCGGAGAGGTTCACGAGGTCGGTGAGCGCCACACCCGGATCGCCGAGCGTCTGCGGGTCCACCTCCGTCCGGGTCCGGATCAGCTGCTGGATCGGTGCGGTGACGTCCCACACATTGACGTTCATCCCGGCGAGCACCCTGCGGTCCTTGAGCCAGAAGGCGACGAACTCCCGCCTTCCGACGTCTCCGCGGAGCACGACCTCGTCGTACGAGCCGGGCGGGGCCCAGCCCGAGTACTCCATGCCGAGGTCGTACTGGTCCGAGAAGAAATAGGGGACCCGGTCGTAGCTCACGTCCTGGCCGAGCATGGCGCGGGCGGCGGCGGGGCCGCCGTTCAGGGCGTTCGCCCAGTGCTCGACGCGCAGCCGGGTCCCGAGCAGCGGGTGCCGGGCGGCGGCGACGTCGCCCGCGGCGTAGATGTCGGGGTCGGACGTGCGCAGGCTCTCGTCGACGGCGATGCCGCCGCCTTCCGCCCGGTCGGCGAGGTCGAGGCCCGCCGCGTCGGCGAGCGCGGTGCGCGGGGCCGCACCGATGGCGGCGAGGATCTCGTGTGCCGGGTGCTCCTCGCCGTCGTCCGTGCGGGCCGCGAGGACCATGCCGTCCTGCCCGATGATCTCGGTGAGACGGACACCGAAGTGGAATCGGACGCCGCGCTCGCGGTGCAGTTCGGCGAAGAACTGGCCGAGTTCCGGGCCGATGGCCTGGTGCAGCGGGGTCGCCTCGGGCTCTACGACGGTCACCTCCGCACCGTAGCCGCGGGCCGCGGCGGCGGCCTCGAGGCCGATCCAGCCCGCGCCGGCGATGATCAGGTGGCCGTTGTCGCGGCCGAGGGCGGCGAGCACATGGCGCAGCCGATCGGCGTGGGGGAGGCGGCGCAGATGGTGGACGCCGGCCAGGCCGGTGCCGGGGATCTCCAGCCGGCGGGGCTCCGCGCCGGTGGCGAGCAGCAGTTTGTCGTAGTGGACGACGGTTCCGTCGCCGAGGCGCACGGAGCGGGACTCGCGGTCGATGGACACGACGGTCTGACCCAGGTGCAGTTCGATGTCGGCCCGGGCGTACCACGCGGGCTCGTGGACGAAGACGCTGTCGCGTTCGTCCTTGCCGGTCAGATACGCCTTGGACAGCGGCGGACGTTCGTAGGGGTGGTCACGTTCGTCGCCGATGAGGATCACTCGCCCGGTGAACCCTTCGGCACGGAGGGTCTCGGCGGCCTTGGCCCCCGCCAGCCCACCGCCGACGATGACGAATGTCCGATGTGCGTCGACCACGTGATGCCTCCTCGTTGCTTCTCCGCAGCGCAGCCTTCAGCGAGCGTCCCGCACAGAGCGATATGGCGGAAGAGGGGGTGCCCTCCGGCGTGTCAAAAACGGACGAATCGTTCGGTGCGGGGCACGGATGTTCCCGTGGTCGTCGCGCCTTTCCTCAGCTGCGGGCGGTGAGGCGGACGTGCAGGGTGCGGGCGGAGGCGTCCGTGAGGTTCGCGATCTGGTCGACGATCACCCTTTTGCGCGCCCGGTCGTCCTTCGCCGCCTCGAACATGGCACGGAACTGTGGTTCCAGCCCCTCCGGCGCGCGGGCGGTGAGCGCCTGCGCCAGCTCGGCGAGCACCACGCGCTGGTCGGCGCGGAGCGCCTCCTGCTCTGCGCGCTGCATCACGTAGCGGTCGGCCACCGCCTTCAGTACGGCGCACTCGTTGCGCGTGGCGCGCGGGACGACCAGCTCCGCCCCGTACCGCGTGAGCAGGCCATCGCCGTACGCCTGCCGGGTGGCGCGCTCGGCGGCGAGCGCGAACCGGCCGATGAGCTGGCTGGTGGCGTCCTTCAGCCGGGCCTGGGCGACCGCGGAACCGTCGTAGTGGTGCGGCCACCATGCCTGGTCGACCAGCCGGTCGAGAGCCTCGGACAGTTCCTGCGGCTCGGTGTCGTGCGGCACGTACCGCCCGATGGCCACCGACCAGATGCCCGCGCGCTCGGTCTCCGACATGAGGCAGTCGGTGTCGATGTGCCCGGCGTGCAGACCGTCCTCGAAGTCGTGCACCGAATAGGCGACGTCGTCGGACCAGTCCATCACCTGTGCCTCGAGGCACTTGCGGAAGGCGGGGGCGCCGAGGCGGGCCCACTCGAAGACCGGCACGTCGTCCTCGTACACCCCGAACTTCCCCGAGCCGGGCTCGGTCGGATGGCCGCCGCGCGGCCAGGGGTACTTGGTGGCCGCGTCGAGGGCGGCCCGGGTGAGATTCAGACCGACGCTGACCGGCTCGCCCGTCTCCGGCGCGTGCACGAAACGCTTGGGCTCGATCCGCGTCAGCAGGCGGAGTGACTGGGCGTTGCCCTCGAAGCCGCCGCAGTCCTCCGCGAACTCGTTCAGCGCCTGCTCGCCGTTGTGACCGAACGGCGGATGGCCCATGTCGTGGGCGAGGCACGCCGCTTCGACGAGATCGGGGTCGCAGCCGAGCGCGGCGCCCAGCTCCCGCCCGACCTGCGCGCACTCCAGCGAATGCGTCAGCCGGGTGCGGGGGCTGGCGTCCCAGGCCAGGCTGCGGGTGCCGGGGGTGACGACCTGCGTCTTCCCGGCGAGGCGGCGCAGCGCGGAGGAGTGCAGCACCCGGGCGCGGTCGCGCTGGAAGGCGGTACGGCCGGGACGCTTGTCGGGCTCGGCGGCCCAGCGTTCGACGGCTGCGGCATCGTAGCCGTCGGGGGCGGTGCCGTTGCCCGTGCCGTGGCCCGGGGGTGTGCCTGTGCCTGTGGTGCTGGTGGTACCGTCCATGCACCGAAGGTAACCGGAGCGGCCGACAGCCGGGCCCTGTCCGGCCCACGGCGTCCTACGCGGCGGACAGTTCCAGCCGCCGCTCGGCGCGGGGCAGCGCCCGCGCCTGGTCGAAACGGTGCAGCAGCAGCCGGGCCAGAGCGGGGTGTGTACCGAGCGGCTCCGCCGCGATCCAGGGAGCGGCGGCGGCACTGCGGGTGGAGAACAGGCCGGGCGCGGCGAAGTAGGACGCCACGGCGATCCGGTGGCGGCCGCGCGCCGTCAGGGCCTTGACGGCCGCGGGCACGGTGGGCGCGAGGGCCGAGGCGTACGCGGGCACGACCGGCACGCCGCCGAGCCGCTCCCCCAGCATCTCCGCCATGCGGCGGGTGTCCGCCGCGGACTCGGGATCGCGGGAGCCCGCGGACGCGAGGACGACCCCGGCACTGCGGCTCGAGCCGTCTGCCGGCCGCCAGCCCGCCTCCGCGAGCCGGGCCGCGAGCGCCTCCGCGAGGAGCGGGTGCGGCCCCAGCGGGCGCGCGATACGGATGTCGCCGCCGGGTATCGCGGCCGCGGCCCGCGGCAGGTCGTGCTTGACGTGATGGCCGCGGCTGAGGAGCAGCGGCACGATCACGGTGGGCGCGCTGCCGAGCGAACGGAGGGTGTCGTCGAGGAGCGGCTCGTTCAGCTCGACATGGCCGAGCCGTACGTCCAGGCCGGGGCGCAGCTCGCGGACCCGGTCGAGGAGGGCGGTGACGGTACTCAGCGCGCGGGGGTCGCGGCTGCCGTGGGCGACGGCGACGAGTGTGGGCCGATCGGTCGGGGGCATGCGGTGCGGGTTCCGTTCAGTCGGACGTGACTCAGCTGGGTGCCGAGCTGAGCGGTGATACGCGTGAGCAGGCCGACGGTGGTGTCGAACTGCGCGGCGGTGTCGACTGCGCTGTCGGCTGCGCTCGGGAAGGGCGGGGGCGGGGACTCACGAAGGTGTTCCGGCTCCGTCATGCACCGATGGTGGCGGGCGCAGGTTGCGGGGGTGTTGCGTGAGGGTGACGGGTGTTTTCACGGGCCTCACGGTGGGCCCCGGCGAGGCGGCGGCGGCCCGCTTCGGTCTGGCCGGCGTTCGAGGCGCGGGGCCCGATGGTGCCCCTACGCCGCCGGGCGCAGGGAAAAGAAGGGCCCCGAAGACGCCGCGCGGAGCCGGTTCGGGAAGTGTGCCCCGCTTCAGCCGCCGAGGCCGCAGGGGGAAGGCGAGAGCGCTCCGCGCAACCGCTACCGCGCCAGCCAGACCCGCAGCGGACCCACCGGCACACAGCCCTGCCGCACCGCCGCCGCCAGGTCGTCGCCCTGTTCGTAGCCGACCACCGGCACGCCCGGCCACGCGTCGGCCACCGCCGACAGGCAGCCCGCCCACGCCGCGTCGAGGTCGTCGTCGACGGCGAACAGGTTGGAGACGCCTGCCGCGTCCCCGCCCCGGCTCACCACCGCGCCGGCGGCCAGCCGGCCCTCGGCGCGCCCCGCGAGGAAGGTGACCGAGGGATCGGACAGCAGTTCCGGTCGGAAGAGGGGCGCCAGACCGTCACCGCCGTCCCAGGCGGCCGCCCATTCCGCCAGCTCGCCGGGCGTTTCGAGGCGGGACCACGCGACGCCGGCGGGAGCCGCCGGGGCGGGCAGGCCCGGCTCCCGGTGGATCCACCGGGCCTCGAAGAGGACGTGGAATCCGGCGCCGGACAGGTCCAGGGCCGCGAAGCTGTCCTTGACCGAGCAGCCTGGGCCGGTGGAGACGGCGTCCAGAACGTCGTCCGCCGTCGCGTCCTCGGTGAGGGTCACCCCGTCGGGATACAGCATCGGCGTGCGGCTCGCGCTGGTCCAGGCGCGGGCTCCGAACGCGCCGGCGAGGCCGTGTGCCCGGCACATGGCCTCGCACCACTCGGCGTTGTTGCGGGCGGCTGAGGCGGCTCTCTTGTCGATCATCGGGATGATCGTGTCAGCAGGCGCGGCGTTCCGGCCAGCCATTTCCGCTCCGCCGGGCCAACCATTCGCGCTCCACCGGCGTCTGACTTCTCGTGAGAGGAACGAGAAGGCGACGCCTCGTCGCGCAGGCCGTCATGCTGGGGTGCGTGCTCGGTCTGGCGCCCGCGACCTGGATGCACGCCGTCGCCGACAGCCGCGTCCGTACGGTCGCCGAGGCCCCTGCGCGGGACGTCGCGGTCGTCTTCGGCGCCGGTCTCCGGCAGGGCCGGCCCTCCCCCTATCTGGCGCACCGGCTCGACACCGCCGCCGAGCTGTACCGCACCGGCAAGGTCAAGGTCGTGCTGGTCACCGGTGACAACAGCCGGGTCGAGTACGACGAGCCGGACGCCATGCGCACGTATCTGACGGATCGCGGTGTGCCCGACGACCGGATCGTCAGCGACTACGCCGGGTTCGACACCTGGGACTCCTGTGTCCGGGCGAAAGAGATCTTCGGTGTGGAGCGGGCGCTGCTGGTGAGCCAGGGCTTCCACATCCGCCGGGCCGTCGCGCTGTGCCGGTCCGCCGGGGTCGAGGCGTACGGCGTCGGGGTGGCGGAACCGCACGACGCGACCTGGTACTACGGCGGCGTGCGGGAGATGTTCGCGGCGGGCAAGGCGTCGCTGGACGCCGTGTTCCGGCCGGATCCCCGATTTCTGGGCGAGCGCGAGCCCGGTGTGCGGGACGCGCTGGCGGCGGCGGGCTGACACGCCGGGAGGCTACGGCCGCGCACGCTCGCATCGAGGTCCCCGGCAGGGAAAAGTGAGCCGCATGACACATGACGTGGCAACGCTGCTGACCCGGCACACCGAGGCGCTGGCCCTGTTCACCGATCGGGTGCACGCCGTACGTGACGACCAGTGGGACGATCCGACGCCGTGCACGGAGTGGTCGGTGCGCGATCTCGTCAACCACCTCACCGCAGAGCAGCTGTGGGTGCCGGACCTGGTGACGGACGGGGCGACGATCGAGGACATCGGCGACGCGTACGACGGTGACGTCCTCGGCGACCGGCCCCGCCGGGCCTGGGACGCGGCGGCGCGCGCCGCCCGTAAGGCGTTCTCCGACGAGGGGGCGCTGGAGCGGACGGTCCAGCTGTCGTACGGGGAGACCCCGGCGACCGCCTACTGCTCGCAGATGATCAGCGACGCGGTGGTGCACTCCTGGGACCTGTCGCGGGCGATCGGCGCGGACGAGCGGCTTCCGGACGCGCTGGTGGCCTTCACCCTGGAGGAGGTCGCCCCGTACGCGTCGGAGCTGTCGAAGTCGGGCCTCTTCGCCGCGCCGATCGAGCCGCCACCGGGCGACGACCCGCAGACCCGGCTGCTGGCGATGCTCGGCCGCCGCGCCTGAACCCCGGCCCGCGTCCCGGCCGGGGCGGCCGGGACGGCCGGGACCCGCGGGAAGTGCCCGCCCCGACGCGCCCGGACACGACGGCCGGGACCACCGGGACGGGCACGCTTCTCACGGTCGGTCCTCACGCCGCCGTGAGCTCGTGGCTGAGCCAGGCGTACCCCGTCCGTAATGCGGCGCGTCCGCCCGCGTAACACGGATGTTCCACGCTGGGCGTCATGCGCGACGAGACCATCCCGACCCACTGTCCCTACTGCGCCCTGCAGTGCGGCATGAATCTGCGCGGTGTCCCCCGACCGGACACCGCCGACGGGACGGCCGTCGAGGTGGTGGAGCGTCCCGACTTCCCCGTCAACCGGGGCGCCCTGTGCGGCAAGGGCCGCACCTCGACCTCCCTTCTCTCCTCCCGGGTGCGCCTGACCGGGCCGCTCATCAGAAGCCACGCCACAGGCCGGCTCGAACCGGCCACCTGGGAGGAGGCACTGCGTACGATCGCCGACGGGCTGCGGCGCACGCGGGACGAGCACGGCGCCGATGCCGTGGGCGTATTCGGCGGCGGCGGGTTGACCAACGAGAAGGCGTACACCCTCGGGAAGTTCGCCCGGGTGGTGCTCGGCACCTCGCAGATCGACTACAACGGCCGCTTCTGCATGTCGTCGGCCGCGGCGGCGCACAACAAGGCGTTCGGACTCGACCGCGGGCTGCCGTTCCCGCTGGAGGACATCCCGAGGACCGGCTGTGTGATCCTCGTGGGCTCCAATCTCGCGGAGACCATGCCGCCGGCGCTGCGCTACCTGACGGAACTGAAGGAGAACGGCGGCAAGCTGATCGTCGTCGACCCGCGGCGGACGAGGACGGCGGAGCAGGCCGACCTGCATCTGGCGCCCCGTCCCGGCACCGACCTGGCGCTCGCCCTGGGCCTGCTGCACGAGGTGGTGGCCGCGGGGCGTACCGACGAGGACTTCATCGCCGCCCGGACGAGCGGCTGGGCGGAGGCCAGGGCCGCCGCCATGGCGCACTGGCCCGAGCTCGTCGAGCGGATCACCGGCGTGGGAGTGCCACAGCTGCGTGAGGCGGTACGGCTGTTCTGCGACGCGCCGTCCGCGATGGTGCTCACCGCCCGCGGACCCGAGCAGCATTCCAAGGGCACGGACACGGTCAGCGCCTGGATCAACCTCTGCCTGGCGACCGGCCGGGCCGGGCGGCCGCTGTCCGGCTACGGATGCCTGACCGGGCAGGGCAACGGGCAGGGCGGCCGTGAGCACGGCCAGAAGGCCGACCAGCTGCCCGGCTACCGCAAGCTGGACGACCCCGCGGCGCGGGCCCATGTCGCGGGGGTGTGGGGCGTGCCCCCCGAGTCCCTGCCGGGGCCGGGGCGTAGTGCCTACGAGCTGCTGGACGCGCTGGGCGGTGACGTGAGGTCGCTGCTGCTGATGGGATCGAACCCGGTGGTGTCCGCTCCGCGTGCGGCGCACATCGAGGGACGGCTGAAGTCGCTGGACTTCCTGGCCGTCGCGGACGTGGTGCTGTCGGAGACGGCGGCACTCGCGGACGTGGTGCTGCCGGTGACCCAGTGGGCGGAGGAGACCGGCACGACGACCAATTTGGAGGGCAGGGTGCTGCTGCGCCGCAAGGCGCTCGACGCCCCGGAGGGGGTCCGCAGCGATCTCGAGGTGCTGAGCGCGCTGGCGGCGCTGCTCGGACACGAGAAGGGCTTCCCGGCCGACCCTGAGGAGGTCTTCGAGGAGCTGCGGCGGGCGTCGGCGGGCGGACCGGCGGACTACTCGGGCATCACGTACCGCAGGATCGCCGAGGAGGACGGCGTGTTCTGGCCGTGCCCGGAGCCGGACGACCAGGACGAGCCGGTCGCCCACCCCGGCACGCCCCGGCTGTTCCTGGACCGGTTCGCCACCCCCGACGGGCTGGCCCGGTTCGTCGCCGTGGGGCACCGGCCCGCCGCGGAGGAGCCCGACGCCGACTATCCGGTGCTGCTGACGACGGGGCGGGTGGTCGCCCAGTACCAGTCGGGCGCACAGACCAGGCGGGTCGACGAACTGAACGCCGCCGCCCCGGGCCCGTTCGTCGAGCTGCACCCGCAGCTGGCGGAACGTCTCGGCGTCGCGGAGGGCGAGCCCCTGGCCGTGGTGTCGCGGCGGGGCCGGGCGGTCGGGCCCGCCCGGATCACCACGGGTATCAGGCCGGACACCGTCTTCATGCCGTTCCACTGGCCGGGCGAGGGCCGGGTGAACTCGGTGACGAACCCGGCGCTCGACCCGACGTCCCGTATGCCCGAGTTCAAGGTGTGCGCCGTCCGGCTCGAGCCGGAGCGGGTCACCGGCGGCTGACCGCCTCGTGCCAGTCGCCGCCGTCCACGGGGGTGCCGCCGGCCCGCAGTCCGCGGGCCACGCGCTCGGCGGCGACGTAGACCCACGCCTGTACCGGCGTGCCGTCCTCGAGGAGCACCTCCCGGGCCACCCGCTCGTACAAATTGGCCGCGTGTCCCGGCCCGCCGTACTCCTCCAGCCGGTCGAGGACGGTGAGCAGACGCTCGTACTCCTCCGGTTTCGCGGTCACCGCCTCGCCGGTGACGGTGGCCGCCGGGTCGTCGGTGTCGACGGCGTACGGGTAGCCGGGGCCCTCGTAGAGCACCGCACCGGGGAGCAGGGCTGGGCGCTCCTGGGTGGTGCGGCCCCGCAGCAGGAGGTCGTGGTTCCGTTCGCCCGGCCGCAGGGTGCCGTAGACGAAGAACGGAAGCCGCTGCGGCCCGTTCACGGCGCCATGGTCTCCGCCCGCACCCAGGCCGCGTAGGCCGCGCCGGCGCGTACCACCGGGGTGGCGATGATCTCCGGGGTCTCGTAGTCGTGGGCGGCGATCAGATGCGCTTCGAGGGCGTCGTAGCAGGCCGGGGCGGTCTTGAGGAGGATCTGCCACTCCTCTGCGGTCTCGATCCGGTTCTGCCAGCGGTAGACCGACGTCACCGGCGCGGAGATCTGCGCGCAGGCGGCGAGCCGCGCCTCCACGGCGCCCTCGGCGAGCCGCCGGGCCTTCTCCGCGCTGTCGGTCGTGGTCATCACGGTGAGCAGCGGCGGCGCGGCGGGGGTGGGTTCCACGGCGGGAGCTCCTTCTCGGTGTTCGGCCATGTGTCCGCGGGGCGGCCGGCGGCCGCGGACGAAGGGCGGGGACCGTCGCGGCCCCCGCCCTTCACGTTACGCACCACGGCCTCACACGGGGGACCCGGCCGCGGCGAACTGCGCCGCGTGGAGACGGGCGTACGCGCCGCCGCGTCCCAGCAGTTCCTCGTGCGTGCCCTGCTCGACGATCCTTCCGGCGTCCATCACCAGGATCACGTCGGCGTCCCGGACAGTGGAGAGCCGGTGCGCGATGACGAAACTTGTACGACCCCGGCGCAGCGAGGACATGGCCCGCTGGATGAGCACCTCGGTGCGGGTGTCGACCGAGCTGGTGGCCTCGTCGAGCACGAGGATCGACGGTTCGGTGAGGAAGGCGCGGGCGATGGTGAGGAGTTGCTTCTCGCCCGCGCTCAGGCCCCCGCCCTCCTCGTCGACCACGGTGTCGTAGCCGTCGGGCAGGGTGCGGATGAACCGGTCGGCGTGGGTGGCCGTCGCTGCGGCGACGATCTGCTCGCGGGACACCTCCCCGGGGACGCCGTAGGCGATGTTGTCGGCGATCGTGCCCCCGAACAGCCAGGTGTCCTGGAGCACCATCCCGATGCCGGAACGCAGTTCGTCGCGGGTCATGTCCCTGATGTCGACGCCGTCGAGCAGGATGCGGCCGTCGGTGACCTCGTAGAACCGCATGAGCAGATTGACCAGCGTGGTCTTGCCCGCGCCGGTGGGGCCGACGATGGCGACGGTCCGGCCCGGTTCGACGTCGAGCGACAGATCCTCGATCAGCGGCTCCGCGGGGTGGTAGCGGAAGGCGGCCTTCTCGAAGGACACATGGCCTGCGGGCCGTCCCCCCTTCGGCCCGGGGCGCCCCGGGCCGGTCGGCGCCTGGGACTCCTCCTCCGCGTCCAGCAGGTCGAAGACCCGCTCGGCGGAGGCGACGCCCGACTGGAGGAGGTTGGCCATCGCGGCGACCTGGTTGATGGGGCCGTTGAACTCGTAGGAGTACTGCACGAAGGCCTGCACGTCGCCGATCGACAGCGATCCGGAGGCCACCCGCAGCCCTCCGGCGACGGCGATCAGTACGTAGTTGAGGTTGCCGACGAAGCCGAGGGCGGGCTGGATGAGGCCGGACATGACCTGGGCGCGCAGGCTCGACGCGTACAGCTGCTCGCCCAGTTCGTCGAAGGTCTCCACGGCCTGCTTCCCGCGGCCGAAGGAGCGAACCTCCGCGTGGCCGGTGAACATCTCCTCGACATGGGCGTTCAGCCTGCCCGTCACCGACCACTGCCGGACGAACTGCGGCTGGGCCCGCTTGCCGATGAGGGTCGCCACGTAGACGGACAGCGGCACCGTCGCGACGGCGACCAGGGCCAGCAACGGCGAGATCCAGAACATCATCGCCAGCACGCCGGCGATGGTGAGCACCGCCCGCACCATCTGGCTGAAGGCCTGCTGCATGGTCTGCGTGATGTTGTCGATGTCGTTGGTGGTGCGGCTGAGCACCTCCCCGCGGGGTTGCTCGTCGAAGTACGACAGGGGCAGCCGCGACAGCTTCGTCCCCGCCTCCTCACGCAGCCGGTGGCCGACGCGCTGCACGACGGTCATCGCGAGCCGCATCTGGATCAGCGTCGTACCGGAGGAGACGGCGACCAGGCCCAGGACGAGTCCCAGCACCTCGGCGACGGCCCTGAAGTCGACCCCGTCCGGGCCCGCCGCGCCGTCGACGACGAGGTCGGTGGCATGGCCGAGGAGTTTGGGGGCGAGCACGGAGAGGGCGACGGCGGCCGCGCCGGCGGCGAGGACGCCGATGACCAGCGGGCGTTCCGGTGCGGTCATACGCAGCAGCCGCAGTCCGGAGGCCCGGAAGTGGAGGGAGCGTTCCAGTGAGGGGGAGCCGATGCCCCCGGGACCGCGCTGCTGCCCGGCCGGGCCGCGGCGCTCCGGTGTGGTGCCGCTCATGCGGCTTCCTCCTCGGTGAGCTGGGAGAGCACGATCTCCCGGTAGGTGGGGTTGTCCCGCATGAGTTCGTCGTGGGTTCCGGTGCCCGCGACGCGGCCCTTCTCCAGGACGACGATCCGGTCGGCGCCGCGGATGGTGGACACGCGCTGGGCGACCATGACGACGGTGGCGTCGGCTGTCTCCTCGGCCAGCGCCCGGCGCAGCGCAGCGTCGGTGGCGTTGTCGAGGGCGGAGAAGGAGTCGTCGAAGAGATAGACGTCGGGCCCGGCCACCAGCACCCGGGCGATGGCGAGGCGCTGGCGCTGTCCTCCCGACAGGTTGGCGCCGCCCTGGGAGACCGGGGCGTCGAGGCCGTCGCCGAGCCGGCGTACGAAGTCCGCTGCCTGGGCGACCTCCAGGGCGTGCCAGAGCTCGTCCTCCGTCGCGTCCGGCTTCCCGTACCGCAGGTTGGAGGCGACGGTCCCGGAGAAGAGGTACGGCTTCTGGGCGACGAGTCCGACGGTGCGGGAAAGCAGCGCCGGGTCCAGGTCCCGTACGTCCACCTCCCCGATCCGGACGTCGCCGCCGGTCGCGTCGAACAGCCGGGCGGCGAGGCTCAGCAGGGTCGTCTTGCCGCTGCCGGTGGAGCCGATGACGGCGGTGACCCGGCCAGGGCGGGCGGTGAGGTCCACGGACCTGAGGACGGGCTCCTCCGCGCCCGGGTAGCTGAAGTCGACGCCGCTCAGCCGCAGTTCTCCTCGTCCGCGCAGCCGGTGCACGGGGGCGACGGGCGGGACGACGCTCGGCCGGGTGCCGAGGATCTCCTGGACGCGTTCCGCGCTGACCTCGGCGCGCGGCAGGTGCATCATGAGGAACAGGCCCATCATCACGGACATCAGGATCTGTGTCAGGTAGCCGAGGAAGGCGACGATCGAACCGGCCTGCAGGGAGCCGGAGTCGAGCCGGTGGCCGCCGGTCCAGATGATGGCGACGGTGGCGATCTCCCAGACGATCAGAACGGTCGGGAACATCAGGGTCTGCAGCCGGCCCGCCCGCAGACCGGCCTCGAGAAGGGCGTCGTTGGCCTCGCCGAACCGCCGCTGCTCGTGCCGGTCCCGTACGAATGCGCGGATGACGCGGATGCCGGTGATCTGCTCCCGCATCACCCGGTTGACCACGTCGATCCGTTCCTGCATGGAGCGGAAGACCGGCGGCAGGCGGCGCACGATCAGTCCGACGGACAGCGCGAGCACCGGGACGAACAGAAGCAGGAGCATCGCGAGCGGCACGTCCTGGGACACGGCCATGGCGATACCGCCCACGCACATCAGGGGCGCGGCGACCAGCATGGTCAGGATCAGCAGCGAGAACGTCTGCACCTGCTGCACGTCGTTGGTGGTGCGGGTGATCAGGGAGGAGGCGCCGAAGCGCCCGATGTCGCGCACGGACAGGTCCTGGACATGCCGGAAGACGGTGGAGCGCAGGTCGCGGCCGATGCCCATCGCGATCCGGGCGGCGCAATGGACGGCGGCGCCGGCGGCCGCGACCTGGAGGACCGTGACGGCCAGCATCACGGCGCCGGTGGTGAGGACGTGTCCGGTGTCGCCGCGCAGTACACCGTTGTTGATGATCTCGGCGTTGAGGGTGGGCAGGTAGAGCGTGGCCAGGGACTGGATCAGCTGGAGGAGGACGACCAGCGCGATCATCCGGCGGTAGGGACCCAGGCGTGCGGTCAGCAGGCTCAGCAGCACGGCCGGGCCCTCAGCCCGCGTAGGGGCGGACGGACTTGGCGGACCGCAGTGCCTCGGCCCACCAGGAGAGCTGGTCGAGCATCGTCTTGACGGCGGCGTCCGGGGCGGCGGGGTCGCGGTGGTTGCCCTCGTCGTCGAAGTGGGCGCCGGCGTTGTGGAAGGACACCGTGTCGCGGACGGTGACGGCGTGCAGTTCGGCGAAGACCTGCCGCAGCTGCTCGACCGCGCGCAGGCCGCCGGAGATGCCGCCGTAGGAGACGAAGCCGACGGGCTTGGCCTGCCATTCGCCGAAGTGCCGGTCGATGACGTTCTTGAGGCCGGCGGGGAAGGAGTGGTTGTACTCGGGGGTGACGACGACGAAGGCGTCGGCCGCGGCCAGCTTCGGGGTGAGCTTGGCCAGTTCGGCCCGCACTTCGGGCGAGGGCGAGTAGGAGAGGGCGGTGGGGAGGTCGGCGTCGGCCAGGTCGACGACGTCGACGCTGAAGTCCTCGCGCCGGGCGGCCCGGGAGAGGAACCAGTCGGCGATCGTGGGTCCGAAGCGCCCGTCACGGTTGCTGCCGATGATGACGGCGAGCTTCAGCGGGGAGGGACGGTCGGACGTGGTGTCAGGCGTGTTGATGTCCATGCGGAGGAGCCTGGTAGCTCAAGTTTGGTTGAGGTCAAGTCGCTCCTGGAGATCAGTCGCGCGGACGGCCCGCGGGGCACGGCGGTGACGAAGGACCGACGCCGCCTTCACCCGTTCGGCACGGCACGCCCGGCCACTCCCCCGAGCGCGGCAGTACCGGCCTCGACCTGCGGTGATGTGTTCTGTCCAGAGCGACACGCGGTTTCGGCGGAGGGAAACTGATTGACCATCAGCAGGCGTGGCGGGCCGGGTGCCTCTTACCTCTGAGAAGACGGGACACCGCACCACCCGCTTCCGGAGGACCCATGCGCACCACCGCCCGCCTGCTGACCGGCATAGCGATGGCGCTCGCCACGACGGGGCTCGCCGCCCAGGGCGCATACGCCTCGGACTTCGGAGAGCTGGAGGTGTACCCGTCACCCGCCACCCCCGGCACGGAGATCACCGTGAACACCACGGCCTGCGGCAAGAACGGCCACGGCGTCGGCGACGCCCGGTCGCTGGGCGCCGGCGAGTTCAAGCTGCGGCCAGGCACGCACAAGGAGGTCGCGGTGGGCCGGTTCACGGTCCCCGAGGACACCCGGCCGGGCACGTACGGCATCGAGGTGCGCTGCAAGAACGGCAAGGAGGCCGCCGGCGACCTCGAGGTGCGTCACCGTGAGCCGAGCGGGCACGTCAGAACAGGCGTCGGCGGCAGCGTGGGTCCCGACACCACCCAGATCGCGGCGGGCGCGGCGGTACTCACCGCGGCCGCTGTGGGCGGAACGCTCCATCTGCGCCGCCGGGCGAGCGGCGCGCAGAGAGGCTGACGGAGCGGTACCCCAACCGTTCCTCGTCCCGCCGGATCCCCCGCTCCCGTCAGGCCTCGAGCCGACGGGGGCGGGGCGACGTTCCGGGCGATCCGGGCCGCGCCCGGCCGCCCCCCATGTCCCGTACGGCCGGCCGGCCCGGGCGCCGCCCGGCCCGCGCCCGGCCGCACCCGCTGCGAGCGAAGCCGGAGGACCGTTGAGCGCTCAGGACAGCACCCGGCGCAGGGCCAAGGGCTGGGCCGTGGCCGCCG
The DNA here is from genome assembly GCF_009832925.1 of Streptomyces sp. Tu 2975. GTDB lineage: Bacteria > Actinomycetota > Actinomycetes > Streptomycetales > Streptomycetaceae > Streptomyces. The sequence continues at coordinate 5,435,641 of NZ_CP047140.1, read as the reverse complement.
CAGTCTGCGCCGGGCTGTGGCTGGTCCACAACGGCACCCGCGACATCACCCCGCCCGTCCCCTCCGCCGCGCAGGCCTTCGCCGCCGGGCCGAACCAGCACACGGACGCCGCCGCCGACCCGCTGCCGCCCTCGGACCCGGTCCGGCTGCGCATCCCGCAGATCGACGTCGACGCACCCGTCATGGGCCTCGGTCTCGCCCGCGACGGCAGTCTCGACGTGCCGCCGACCGAGGACCGGAACCTTGCCGGGTGGTACGAGGACGGGACCGCACCCGGCGCCAAGGGCACGGCGATCGTGGCCGGCCATGTCGACAACGCACAGGGGCCCGCCGTCTTCTACAGCCTCGGCGCCCTGGAGAAGGGCCACCGGATCGAGGTGCTCCGCGCGGACGGCAGGACCGCGGTCTTCACGATCGACGCGATCGAGGTCTACGAGGCCGACGACTTCCCCGACAAGAAGGTCTACGGGTCCGGCGACCGGGCCGAACTTCGGGTGATCACGTGCGGTGGAGGCTTCTCGGAGAAGACCGGCTACCAGGGCAACGTGGTCGCCTACGGGCACCTCATCGGCGTGCGGAACGGCGGCGCCCGGAAAAGATAGCCATGGACATAGTAGCCATGTACTGTAATGCTCCATGAGCACAGCACCCAAGGGCCCCACGCCCGGCTACCTGGTCTGGCGTCTTTCCACGAAATGGCGTGTCGCGGTCGATCGCGCGCTCGCTCCCCTGGGGCTGACTCACGCGCAGTACACCCTGATCGCCTCGCTGCACGGCATCCGCCGGTCCGGCCACCGCCCCAGCCAGCGGCAACTCGCCGACCACACCGGCCTGGAACCGCTCTACGTCTCCAAGCTCGCCCGCGCGCTCGAGTCGTCGGGGCTCGTTCAGCGCACGCCCGATCCCGCCGACACCAGGGCCGTGCAGCTCTCGCTCACCCCCGCGGGAGAGGAGAAGGCCCGCCGCGCCGTCGCGGAGGTCCACACGCTGCTCGACCGGCTGCTGGCCCCGCTCGGCGGGCTCGACGCACCCCGCACCCAGGCGCTGACCAATGAGCTGCGGCTGCTGCTCGAAACGCCTCTCGACGCACCTTCCGACGCCATCGAGTTCACGTCCGCGACACCCGAGGAGTAACCATGTCGTCCACCACGCCGATCCTGCTCGACAGCCAGATCATCGGTCGGGCCCACTACGCGGCCCGCGCCCTGCTCGACCGTGAGCTGGGCCGCACCGGCACCACCTTCCACCAGTCGATGGCGCTGAACGCGGCCGCCGCCGAGGGCGGCACCACAGAAGCGAGCCGGATCGTGGAACTGTTGACGGCCAACCTGAAGATCGACGGGACCACGGCCCGGGACACCGTCGCCGAACTGCCGGCCACGGAACTGTTCGAACCGCTGGAGCCGCTGCCGGGCCAGGGCCCGAGGGTCGGACTGACCGAGGCCGGCCGCGCGGAGCAGAGCCGGCTGGCCGCGGTCGCCACCGAGTTCGGCCCGCTGGTGTACGGCGGGAACCCGGAGGCGGACCTGGCCGTCGCGGGCCGGGTGCTGACCGAGGTCATCGCACGGGCGAACGCCGCGTACGCGCGGACCGCCGACCGGTACTGACCGGCGTCACGCCGTCCACTGGTCGAAGCCGAGCTTCGCGACCAGTGAGAAGACGACGACGAGCAGCACCCCGCGGACGAACTCACTGCCCTTGCGCAGCGCCATCCGGGCGCCGAACATGCCGCCCGCCAGGTTGAAGACGGCCATCAGCGCGGCCAGCTGCCACAGCACGGTGCCCTGGTAGGCGAACATCGCGAGCGCGCCGCCGTTGGTGCACACGTTCACGATCTTCGCGGTGGCGGACGCGGTCACCAGGTCCAGATGAAGCACCGCGGAGAGCGCCAGCACCAGGAACGTGCCGGTGCCCGGCCCGAAGAGACCGTCGTAGAAGCCGATGCCGCCGCCGACGAGCACGATCGCCACGACGGTACGGGTACGGGTGACCCGGCGCTTGTCCGCGCCGGCGGCCGCGCCGAACGAGGGGCGCAGCATCACGAACGCGGCCACGCCGAGCAGCACGACCATGATCACCGGGCGGAGCACCTCGCTGCTGATGCCAGCCGCGAAGAACGCACCGCCCATCGAGCCCGCGAGCGCGGCGAGCCCGATCCGCACCGCGGTCTTCACCTGTACCGGCGCCTTGCGCACATAGGTGATCGCCGCCCCCGACGTGCCGACGATGGCGACCGCCTTGTTCGTTCCGAGGACGTGGGCGGCCGGCACCTGCGGCAGGCCGAGCAGCAGCGCGGGCAGCAGCAGCAGACCACCGCCGCCCACGACGGCGTCGATCCAGCCGGCAGCGGCGGCGGCGAGACAGAGGAAGACGACCATGGTCAGGGATATGTCGGGCACGGCGTGAGCCTATGGAGGGGGTGGGGGGTCAGTCCAATGATCAACCAAGTCTTGAGGGTGACATGAGGTCGGGGGTGGGGTGGGGGCCGCTGAGCGGGGCCGTCCTCCTACCCGCCCCTTCCCGTAACCGCGGGCTCCGCCCCCGGACAGAGTCAGCCCGCCCGGCGCTCGGGGCCACCGCGCGAAGCGCGGTACGGGTCCGGGCGGAGCCCTGTTTCGGGAAGCGGCGGGGAGGGGAAAGGCCGCCGCAGGCGCTGTCCCGCCCCCTCACAGGCCCCCGGCACCCGCGCTGAGCGCAGCGTTCCCCGCGGGAAACAGAAGGGAACCTGACGGGTAACACCGCCGACGCACGCTGCTTGCATGACTTCGGAGATCGTGGTGATCGGCGGCGGGACGGCAGGCGCGCGGCTCGCGCGTCAGCTCGGCGCGGGCGCCCGCGTCACGGTCCTCGGCGAGGAGACGCACGCGCCCTACAACCGGGTGCTGCTCGCGGAGGTGCTGGCGGGGCGCTACGGCCCCGAGGTGATCGCGCTGCCCGAGGTGCCGGTGCGCCGCGGTGTGCGGGCGACCGCCGTCGACCGGGACCGTCGGCTCGTGCACTGCGCGGACGGCACCTCCGTGGCATACGACCGCCTGGTGCTGGCGACCGGCTCCAACCCGGTGCTGCCGCCGCTGCGCGGACTCGGTCCCGGACTCCCGGACGGCGTCCACCCCTTCCGCACCCTCGACGACTGCGCGGCGCTGTCCGCCGCGGTCCGACCGGGGACGCGGGCGGTGGTCGTCGGCGGCGGGCTGCTGGGGGTCTCCGCGGCCCGTGCGCTGGCCACCCGGGGTGCGAAGGTGGTGCTGGCCCAGCAGGGCGAGCACCTCATGGAGCGCCAGCTGGACACCTCCGCCTCCGCACTGCTGCGGGCACACCTGGAGCTCCTCGGCGTCGAGGTGCACACCGAGTGCCGGGTGCGCGGAATGCGGACGACCGCCGACGGTGCCGTCGGCGCCGTGGTGCTGGCGGACGGCTTCGCGCTGGACGCCGAGATCGTGGTGCTGGCCTGCGGGGTGCGTCCCCGTGTCGGTCTGGCGGTCGACGCCGGGCTCGAGGTGCGGCGCGGCATCGTCGTCGACGACGAACTGCGCACCTCCGACCCGTACATCCACGCCATCGGCGACTGCGCCGAGCACGACGGCGTCGTGCACGGGCTGGCGGGCCCGGCGCTGGAGCAGGCCGATGTGCTGGCCGCGGTGCTCCGCGCCGAGGGTGCCCGCTACACCGGCACCCGGGCGCTGACCCGGCTCACACTCGCCTCCACGACGAGCCCGTTCGACCTGGCCGCTTTCGGCGACCCGACCCCCCGCCCGGGGGACGACGTCGTCCAGCTCGCCGACGCCACCCGGGGCGCGTACCGCAAGGTCGTCGTCCGCGGGGACCGGCTCGTCGGCGGCGTACTGCTCGGGGATCTCGCCTCCGTCGGCGCGCTCGCCCGGGCCTGGGAGGGCGACGAGGCCCTGCCGGACTCCCTCCCCCTGCTCCACCTGCTCACCGATGATGGAGGCCTCTGACATGGCTGCGAAGTCCACTCCCGCGACCACTCCCACGATCGTGGTCGTCGGCCACGGAATGGTCGGCCAGCGGTTCCTGGAGGCCCTCGCCGAGCGCGGCGTCACCGAGCGGGCACGCATCGTCGTGCTGTGCGAGGAGCCCCGTCCCGCCTACGACCGGGTGCGTCTCACCTCGTACTTCTCCGGGAACACGCCTGACGACCTGTCGATGGTCGAGGACGGTTTCATGGCGGAGCACGGCATCGAGCTGCACCTGGACGACCCCGCGGAGACCATCGACACGACCACGCGCACCGTCACGTCGCGCGCCGGGCTCCGCCTGACGTACGACACGCTGGTGATGGCCACCGGCTCGTACCCGTTCGTGCCGCCGGTGCCGGGCAAGGACGCGGAGGGGTGCTTCGTCTACCGCACCATCGAGGACCTGCTCGCGATCGAGGAGTACGCGAAGACGGCCCGCGTCGGCGCGGTCGTCGGCGGCGGTCTGCTCGGGCTGGAGGCGGCGGGGGCGCTCAAGGGTCTCGGTCTGGAGACGCACGTCGTCGAGTTCGCGCCGCGACTGATGCCGGTGCAGGTCGACGAGGGCGGCGGCGCGGCGCTGCTGCGCACGATCGAGAGCATGGGCCTCTCGGTGCACACCGGTGTCGGCACCCAGGAGGTCCTCGCCGGCGAGAACGGCGCCGTCAACAGCATGGCGCTCTCCGACGGTTCGAAGCTCGCCACCGACCTGGTGGTCTTCTCCGCGGGCGTACGGCCCCGGGACCAGCTCGCCCGTGAGGCCGGCCTCGCGGTCGGCGAGCGCGGCGGCATCATCGTGGACGAGCAGTGCCGCACCTCCGACCCGGCGGTCTTCGCGATCGGCGAGTGCGCGCTGGCCTCGGACGGCCGCGTGTACGGCCTGGTGGCGCCGGGCTACGAGATGGCCGAGGCGGTGGCGGACGTGATCGACGGCGGCACGCGGTCCTTCACCGGCGCCGACACCTCGACGAAGCTGAAGCTGCTCGGCGTGGACGTGGCCTCGTTCGGTGACGCGCACGGCGCGGCCGACGGATGCCTGGACGTCGTGTACTCGGACTCGCGCGCCGGCGTCTACAAGAAGCTGGTGGTCGACGGCGAGGGCACGCTGCTCGGCGGCATCCTCGTCGGTGACGCCGATTCGTACGGCACCCTGCGGGCGCTGACCGGCAGCATTCCGCCCGTCTCCCCGGAACAGCTGGTACTGCCCGCCGGCGCGGGTGCGCCGGCGGCACTCGGGCCTGCCTCGCTGCCCGACGAGGCCGTGATCTGCTCCTGCCACAACGTCACCAAGGGCACGATCCGCGGCGCGGTCACCGAGCACTCCTGCACCACCGTGCCGGAGGTCAAGAAGTGCACGAAGGCCGGTACCGGCTGCGGCAGTTGCGTCAAGGTGCTCGGCCAGCTCGTCAACGCCGAGCTGGAGGCGTCCGGCGTCGAGGTCGACAAGGGCCTGTGCGGCTGCTTCGGCCAGACCCGCCAGGAGCTGTACGAGATCGTCCGGGCCCTGCGCGTCACCTCGTACCAGCAGCTGCTGGACTCGCACGGCCGGGAGGCCGCCCGCGGCGGCAACGGCTGCGAGATCTGCAAGCCGACGGTCGGTTCGATCATCGCCTCGCTGGCGCCCACGATCGGAGCGAGCGGCTATGTGCTGGAGGGCGAGCAGGCGGCGCTCCAGGACACCAACGACCACTTCCTCGCCAATCTGCAGAAGAACGGCTCGTACTCGATCGTGCCGCGCATCCCGGGTGGCGAGATCACCCCGGAGAAGCTGATCGTCATCGGCGAGGTGGCCCGCGACTTCGGTCTCTACACGAAGATCACCGGCGGTCAGCGGATCGACCTGTTCGGCGCGCGGGTGGACCAGCTGCCGCAGATCTGGGCCCGGCTGGTGGACGCGGGCTTCGAGTCCGGCCACGCGTACGGCAAGGCGCTGCGGACCGTGAAGTCCTGTGTGGGGCAGACCTGGTGCCGCTACGGCGTCCAGGACTCGGTGCGGATGGCGATCGACCTGGAGCTGCGCTACCGGGGCCTGCGCTCGCCGCACAAGCTGAAGTCGGCGGTCTCCGGCTGCCAGCGCGAGTGCGCGGAGGCCCAGTCCAAGGACTTCGGCGTGATCGCCACGGCCAACGGCTGGAACCTGTACGTGGGCGGCAACGGCGGCGCCACCCCGCGCCACGCGGACCTGCTCGCCCAGGACCTGTCCGACGCCGAACTGGTGCGCCTGATCGACCGGTTCCTGATGTTCTACATCCGCACCGCCGACCGGCTGGAGCGCACCTCGACCTGGCTGGAGCGCATCGAGGGCGGCCTGGACCACGTACGGGACGTGGTCGTGCACGACTCCCTCGGCATCTGTGCGGAGCTGGAGTCGCTGATGGCCGACCATGTCGCCGGCTACCGCGACGAGTGGGCCGAGACGCTGAACGACCCCGAGCGGCTGCTGCGGTTCGTGTCGTTCGTCAACGCGCCCGACACCCCGGACCCGACGGTGAAGTTCGTGCCCGAGCGGGACCAGGTCAAGCCCGATCTGCCGCTGCTGTCCATCCGTTCACTCGAAGAGACCCTGGAAGGTGCCGCCCGATGACCGCGACGACCCTCGCCCCCGCCACGACGGAGGTCCTGATCCAGCTCCGGCCCGCCGACGAGTGGCTCGCTGTGTGCCCGCTGTCCCGGCTCACGCCGGGACGCGGAGTGGCCGCCCTGCTGCCGGACGGCCGCCAGGTGGCGCTGTTCCTGGACCGCGACGGCGTCCCGTACGCGGTCGACAATCGTGACCCGTTCACCGGCGCGCAGGTCCTCGCGCGCGGTCTGGTCGGCTCCGCGGCCGGCCGGCCCTTCGTCGCCTCGCCGCTGCTCAAGCAGCGCTTCGACCTGTCGACCGGGCGCTGCCTGGACGACGAGTCGGTCGCGGTGGCGGCCTACGAGGTACGGGTGGCCTGAGCCTCCCGTACCACTCCCCCGACTCCGCTCACGCGTCGTCTGTCACTGCCCTGACCTTCGCGACGCGTGAGCGGCCGGATTCCCCGGCGACGGCGGACGCGGCGTCACTCGCCCTCCGCCGTCGCCTCCTGCATCGCCTCGACGTCCATCCAGACGACCTCCCACAGGTGGTGGTCGGGGTCCTGGAAGGAACGGCCGTACATGAAGCCGTAGTCCTGAGGGTCGTTGGACGGCGAGCCGCCGGCGGCAAGGGCGGCGTCCACGAGCTCGTCGACCTTCTCCCGGCTGTCGGCGCTCAGCGCGAGGATGACCTCCGTGCTGGTGGCGGCGTCGGCGATGTCCTTCTTGGTGAAGTCCTTGAAGCGCGCCTCGGTCAGCAGCATCGCGAAGACGGTGTCGCTGAAGACCAGGCAGGCCCCGGACTCGTCGCTGAACTGCGGGTTGAAGGAGTAGCCCAGCTTGCCCCAGAAGGCCTTGCTGGCCTCGAGGTCCTTCACGGGCAGGTTCACGAAGATCATCTGAGCCATGGCTGTCTCTTTCCCTTTCGGTGCCCGCGGCGCTGCGCGGTGCGTTGCTGTCCGGTGCGTTCGAAGGGTTAGACGGACGGGCCGGCCGTGATTCATCGGTCCCCGGCAGGGAAATTTTTCTTGGAGCACGACCACCGCGGCCATCCCGCGTTGCACCGGGCGTCACCCACCCGCCCTAGGTTCCTTCACCGCGCGACCCCGTGGCGCCGGCCGGTGCCACGGGGCGGTCATCCCACCCTGGAGTGACAAGTGGAACGTCGCAGCTTCCTGCGCGGAGCCGTCGTCGGTACATCGGCGGCGGCCTTCGGCTTCACGCTGTGGCAGGGCGCCGCCTCCGCGGCCCCCGCCCAGCCCGGCCCCGGACCCTACGGGGCACTCGGCCCGGCCGACGCGAACGGCATCCAGCTGCCGGCCGGCTTCACCAGCCGGGTGATCGCCCGATCCGGCCAGCGGGTCGGCCCCACCTCGTACACCTGGCACAACGCCCCTGACGGCGGTGCCTGCTACAGCGACGGCACGGGCTGGATCTACGTGTCGAACTCGGAGATCAACCCCTCCGGCGGGGCGAGCGCGGTGCGTTTCTCCTCGACCGGCGCGATCACCGGCGCGTACCGGATCCTGTCGAACACCCGGCAGAACTGCGCGGGCGGCAAGACGCCCTGGAACACCTGGCTGTCCTGCGAGGAGGTCAGCCTCGGATACGTCTACGAGGCCGACCCCTACGGCGTGAACGCGTCGGTGCAGCGCCCCGCCATGGGCCGCTTCAAGCACGAGGCGGCGGCGGCCGACCCGGTGCGCAAGGTGATCTACCTGACCGAGGACGAGTCCAACGGTTGCCTGTACCGCTTCGTCCCCACCACCTGGGGAAACCTGTCCTCCGGCACCCTCCAGGTGCTGAAGGCCGGCACCGCCACCTCCGGCAGCTTCACCTGGGCAACCGTGCCGGACCCCGACGGCTCGCCCACCGTCACCCGTGACCAGGTGTCGGGCGCGAAGAGGTTCAACGGCGGCGAGGGCTGCCACTACGCCGACGACACCGTGTGGTTCACCACCAAGGGCGACAACCGGCTCTGGCAGCTGAACCTCGTCGCGAACACCTACGAGCTCGCCTACGACGACTCGCTCGTCAGCGGAACCCCGCCGCTCACGGGCGTCGACAACGTCACGGGCACCACCTCCGGCGACCTGTTCGTCGCGGAGGACGGCGGCAACATGGAGATCTGCGTGATCACTCCGGCCGACGTCGTCGCGCCCTTCCTCCGGGTGAACGGCCAGTCCTCCTCGGAGATCTGCGGCCCGGCCTTCTCCCCCGACGGCACCCGGCTGTACTTCTCCAGCCAGCGCGGCACCAGCGGTAGTTCGTCGGGCGGCATCACCTACGAGGTGACGGGGCCGTTCCGCGCATAGCGAGCTCGGGCTCCGGTGTGGCGCCGCCGCGCAGCAGGGCGGCGCCCAGCGGGGTCAGCGTGTGCAGTACCGCGTTGCCGTGGCGCAGCGTCACCACCAGGCCGGCCTCCCGTAGTACGGCGGCGTGCTGGCTCGCGGAGGCCAGCGACACGCCGGCCCGGCGGGCCAGTTCGCTGGTCGTGCAGCCGCCGCGGATGGCCTGGAGGACGGCGGAGCGCGTATGTCCCACGAGGCGCCCGAGCGATGCGCCCGTCACGTCTCCCGCGGCCTGCTCGCAGCTGTGCGAGACCGGGTAGACGAGCACCGGCGGCAGCGACGTGTCACGCAGGACCACTGGTGTCCCCCGGCAGAAGAACGACGGCTGGAGCAGCAGTCCGCGCCCGTCGAGGTGCAGCTCACGATCGACGGGATAGTCCGCCTCGAGGACCGGTGAGCGCCAGCGCAGCACCGGCGGCAGGGAGGCGAGCAGTTCGCCGGCGCCGCCGTCGAGGAGCGCACGGCCGCGCACGGCGCGGTCGGCCTCCACCCGGCCCTGGATATGGCTCCAGTAGGGCTCCACGGCCGCGTGGTAGTACGCCCGCAGGGCGGCGACGAGCCGGGCGACGGACTCGGCCCTGCCTTCGGCGAGGGACGCCAGCCGGCCGGGCAGGGAGCGCAGCGGTGAGCGGTGGACGGCGGCGAGAGCCACCTCGGTGTGCAGCCGCGCCGGAGGTGTGGCCCTCAGCGCCTCGAGGCCTGTGTCGAGCCCTTCACTGCCCTCCGCGGGGGTGAGGAAATCCGGGAAATAGCCCCGCTGGGGAACGAGCGCGGAGAGCAGTCGTGTTTCACCTTTCAACCGCGTTCGTGCCTGGGAACGCCATTCCCCGAAGACCAGAGCGCCCCTTCGGTCACGCAATCGGTGAAAACTGAGAATCGATTCCCACAACGCGTCGGGCCTGGCGGCCATCCGCACGCGCGCCAGATCGTCCGCATTGAAATGAATACGAAGCACCGAACCCCCACTGTTGCAACCGCAATCGCCCCCATCACTGAGTATGCATGCAATCACAGGTTGTTACCACGGTGTTTCAGCCACAGTTGAAACGCCTCGCGGGTCCAGGGGGGCAACCGAAAAGCTGTACGACGTCGGGCATGAAACCTACTTCACCGATGTGACGCAGCGAGGACCGTGGGGGGCTTTGCGCGTCCGGCGGCGGTGATGGAGGTTGCGGCTCCGTGTCCGGCACGGGTAATGGAGCGCGGTCGGTGGGTGGGGATCCGCCGGCCGCGCTCCGTCCGTTGTATCCGGCGCGTAACAGAAGAAATTTGTTTGAATGTCAATCAGCGAAGGTTGACTGATCCGCGATTCAACTGACTTCCGGTTCAACAAGGGCCCACGGGCTTCCGGTTCGGCTCCTGCCCCCGGGCATGCGGAAGGGGCGGGCGCCCCGCACAGGCGCCCGCCCCTTCCCTGAGGTTCCGGAGCCGCCACCGGGTAGCCGGTGAGGGTCGGGGTACCGGGCTCCGGGGTTCGTGCCCCGGCCCCGGTGACGACTCCGGAGTCTGATGGTTCCTAGCGGGAGTCGCTGCCCGTCGTACGGGCCGCCGCGGCGCGGCCCGCCTCCAGTCGCGCCACCGGGATGCGGAACGGCGAGCAGGACACGTAGTCCAGGCCCACCTCGTGGAAGAAGTGCACCGACTCGGGGTCGCCACCGTGCTCGCCGCAGACGCCGAGCTTGAGGTCGGGCCGGGTGGCCCGGCCGGCCTCCACCGCGCTACGGACGAGGGAGCCGACGCCGTCCTTGTCGATGGTCTCGAAGGGGGATACCCCGAAGATGCCCTTCTCCAGGTACGCGGTGAAGAAGCTGGCCTCCACGTCGTCGCGGGAGAAGCCCCACACGGTCTGGGTGAGGTCGTTGGTGCCGAAGGAGAAGAACTCGGCGGCCTCCGCGATCTGCCCGGCGGTCAGGGCGGCGCGCGGCAGCTCGATCATCGTGCCGAGCGCCAGCTTCAGGTCGATACCCGTCCGCTGCCGCACCTCGGCGATGACCTGCTCGGCCTCCTCGCGGACGATCTCCAGCTCCTGGACGGTGCCGACGAGCGGGATCATGATCTCGGCGCGCGGGTCGCCCTTGGCCTCGATGCGCTGCGCCGCGGCCTCGGCGATCGCCCGCACCTGCATGGTGAACAGGCCGGGGATGACGAGCCCGAGGCGTACGCCGCGCAGGCCCAGCATCGGGTTCTGCTCGTGCAGCCGGTGCACGGCCTGGAGCAGGCGCAGGTCGTTCTCGTTGTGGTCCTTGCGGGCCTCGGCGAGGGCGACGCGCACCGACAGCTCGGTGATGTCCGGCAGGAACTCGTGCAGCGGCGGGTCGAGCAGACGCACCGTCACCGGCAGTCCGTCCATCGCCTCGAACAGCTCGACGAAGTCCTGCTTCTGCTGCGGCAGCAGCGCCCGCAGGGCCTCCTCGCGCTCGTCGTCGGTGTCCGCGAGGATCAGCTTCTCGACCATCTCGCGGCGCTCGCCGAGGAACATGTGCTCGGTGCGGCACAGGCCGATGCCCTGGGCGCCGAAGCGGCGGGCGCGCAGCGCGTCCTCGGCGTTGTCGGCGTTGGCCCGCACACGCAGCCGGCGTACCCGGTCCGCGTACGCCATGATCCGGTGGACGGCCTGGACCAGCTCGTCGGCGTCGTCGGCGCCGGCGTGCATGCGGCCCTCGAAGTACTCGACGACCGGGGAGGGCACGACGGGAACCTCGCCCTTGTAGACCCTGCCCGTGGAGCCGTCGACGGAGACGACGTCGCCCTCCTCGATGACGGTGCCGTTCACCGTCATCCGGCGGCGCTTGGTGTCGACCTCGAGCTCCTCGGCGCCGCAGACACAGGTCTTGCCCATGCCGCGGGCGACGACGGCGGCGTGCGAGGTCTTGCCGCCGCGGGACGTCAGGATGCCCTCGGCGGCGATCATGCCGTCCAGGTCGTCCGGGTTGGTCTCACGGCGGATCAGGATGACCTTCTCGCCGGAGCGCGACCACTTGACCGCGGTGTAGGAGTCGAAGACGGCCTTGCCGACGGCCGCACCCGGGGAGGCGGCGATGCCGCGTCCGAGCAACTCCGTCTTCGCCTTCTCGTCGAAGCGCGGGAACATCAGCTGCGCGAGCTGGGCGCCGTTGACGCGCTGGAGCGCCTCGGCCTCGTCGATCAGGCCCTGGTCCACGAGCTGGGTGGCGATGCGGAAGGCGGCGCCGGCGGTGCGCTTGCCGACCCGGGTCTGGAGCATCCACAGCTGGCCGCGCTCGATGGTGAACTCGATGTCGCAGAGATCCTTGTAGTGGTTCTCCAGCGTCTCCATGATCTGCATCAGCTGGTCGTACGACTTCTTGTCGATCGACTCGAGGTCGGCCAGCGGCACGGTGTTGCGGATACCGGCGACGACGTCCTCGCCCTGGGCGTTCTGGAGGTAGTCGCCGTAGACGCCCTGGTGGCCGGAGGCGGGGTCGCGGGTGAAGGCGACGCCGGTGCCGGAGTCGGGGCCGAGGTTGCCGAAGACCATGGAGCAGATGTTGACGGCCGTGCCGAGGTCGCCGGGGATGCGCTCCTGACGGCGGTAGAGCTTGGCACGGTCGGTGTTCCAGGACTCGAAGACCGAGCAGATCGCGAGGTCCATCTGCTCACGCGGGTCCTGCGGGAAGTCGCGGCCGGCCTCGGCCTTGACGATCTTCTTGAACTGCTTGACGAGCTTCTTCAGGTCGGCGGCGTCGAGGTCGGTGTCGACGGTGACCTTCTTGGCGGCCTTGGCCTCCTCGAGGGCGTCCTCGAAGAGTTCGCCGTCGACGCCCAGCACGGTCTTGCCGAACATCTGGATGAGGCGGCGGTAGGAGTCCCATGCGAAGCGCTCGTCGCCGGCCTGCTGGGCGAGGCCCGCGACCGACTCGTCGGAGAGGCCGATGTTGAGGACGGTGTCCATCATGCCCGGCATCGAGAACTTGGCACCCGAACGTACGGAGACCAGAAGGGGATTGTCGGCCTGGCCGAGCTTCTTGCCCATCTTCTGCTCGAGGGCGTCGAGGTGCGCACTCACCTCGTCGCGCAGCTCGGCCGGCTCGTCGCCGCTCTCGAGGTAGACCTTGCAGGCCTCGGTGGTGATCGTGAAGCCCGGAGGCACCGGCAGACCGAGGTTGGTCATCTCGGCGAGGTTCGCACCCTTGCCGCCGAGGAGGTCCTTGAGCTCTTTGTTGCCCTCGGTGAAGTCGTAGACGAACTTCTGATCTTTGTTTTCCGACACGGGTCTCGACTCCTCGAGGACTCGGTGGCTGCCCTGACGGCGAGGAACATACCCAGATCGAAGGCTTCTGGGTACGTCCACTTGCCCGTCATACGGCCTTAACCACTCGTCCGCCAGCCAATCGAAAGTCCCCGGAGGCTAAGGAGGCGTGGACCCTTGCCTTCAACTCCTGAAGGGATGATCACCTCCCGCATCCACTCGATCAACAATGGCTACACAGCGTGACAAGTCACTCCATGCCTCAAAAGCCAAAAGGGTGGCACTGAGTGCCACCCTTTGAGAGGTGCAGCCGCCCGGAATTCGCTCATCTGAGCGCACCCCCTATCAGGGGTGGCGAGAATCACGCCCTCCGGAGCACCGAAATTCCATCATCCGGACCCGTTCCGCCGCCGGTCAGCCACCGGAAGTGTCCAGCTCGGCTTCCGCGCCCACGCCCGCGCAGTCGTACGGATCCTTCAGCCAGCCGTCCGGCAGCACCACCCGGTTGTTGCCCGACGTACGCCCGCGGGGGCCGTCCGCGCCCACCGGCCACGGCTGGTCCAGATCCAGCTCGCTCAACTGAGCGCCCAGCTCGTCCAGCGACGAGGTGATCGCGAGCTTCTTGCGCATCTCGGAGCCGACGGCGAAGCCCTTCAGGTACCAGGCCACGTGCTTACGGAAGTCGACCACTCCACGGGACTCGTCCCCGATCCACTCCCCCAGCAGTGTCGCGTGCCGCAGCATCACGTCGGCGACCTGGCGCAGCGTGGGCCGCGCGTAGTCCTCGCGGCCCTCGAAGGCCGCCACCAGGTCCGCGAACAGCCACGGCCGGCCCAGGCAGCCGCGGCCCACGACCACGCCGTCACAGCCGGTCTCCCGCACCATCCGCAGGGCGTCGTCAGCGGACCAGATGTCGCCGTTGCCGAGCACCGGGATCTCCGGGACGTGGTCCTTGAGGCGGGCGATCGCGTCCCAGTCCGCCGTGCCGCCGTAGTGCTGAGCCGCCGTGCGCCCGTGCAGGGCGATGGCCGTGACGCCCTCCTCGACCGCGATCCGGCCCGCGTCGAGATAGGTGATGTGGTCGTCGTCGATGCCCTTGCGCATCTTCATGGTGACCGGCAGGTCGCCCGCGTTGGTGACCGCCTCGTGCAGGATGGCGCGCAGCAGGGGCCGCTTGAACGGGAGGGCGGAGCCGCCGCCCTTGCGGGTGACCTTGGGGACGGGGCAGCCGAAGTTCAGGTCGATGTGGTCGGCCAGGTCCTCGTCCACGATCATCCGGACGGCCTTGCCGACGGTGACCGGGTCCACTCCGTACAGCTGGATCGAGCGCGGGGTCTCGGTCGCGTCGAAGTGGATGAGCTGCATCGTCTTCTCGTTGCGCTCGACCAGGGCCCGAGTGGTGATCATCTCGCTGACGAACAGGCCCTTCCCCCCGCTGAACTCCCGGCACAGCGTCCGGAAGGGCGCGTTCGTGATGCCGGCCATGGGAGCGAGGACCACCGGCGGCTGCACGGCGTGCGGGCCGATCCGGAGCATGTTCGAGGAAGCGGGGGCGAGCGTGGTCATTCGCCCATTGTCGCGCACTGCCGGGATTGTCTGTCAGCCATACGATTCATCGCATGCCCGAGCTCAGCCATCGGCACCGGATCCTGGTCCTGGCGATCTGCTGCATGAGCCTGCTGATCGTCAGCCTCGACAACACGATCCTGAACGTCGCCCTGCCCTCCCTGCGCCGGGAGATGGACGCCTCGGTCGCCGGGATGCAGTGGGTGATCGACGCCTACACCCTTGTGCTGGCCTCGCTGCTGATGCTCGCCGGTTCCGTCGCGGACCGGGTCGGCCGGCGCAAGGTCTTCATGATCGGGCTCGTGTTCTTCACCCTGGGCTCGCTGCTGTGCTCCCTCGCCCAGAACCTCGAGTCCCTCGTCGCGTTCCGCATGGTGCAGGCGGTGGGCGGTTGCATGCTCAACCCGGTCGCCATGTCGATCATCACCAACACCTTCACCGATCCCCGTGAGCGCGCCCGCGCCATCGGCGTCTGGGGCGGCGTCGTGGGAATCTCCATGGCCGCTGGCCCCCTCGTCGGCGGCCTGCTCGTGGACGGTGTCGGCTGGCGGTCCATCTTCTGGGTCAACCTGCCCGTCGGTCTCGCCGCACTGCTGCTCACCTGGCGCTACGTGCCAGAGTCGCGCGCTCCCAAGGCCCGCCGCTTCGACCCCGTGGGCCAGCTGCTGGTCGTCGTGCTCCTCAGCTCGCTGACGTACTCGATCATCGAGGCGCCGGTGGCGGGCTGGACCTCGCCGCTGACCCTCACCCTCGCCGTCGTCGCCGCACTCGCCCTCGCCGCGCTGCTGCGCTACGAACCACGTCGCGCCGAACCGCTCATCGACCTGCGCTTCTTCCACAGCCTCCCGTTCAGCGGGGCCACCGTCATCGCGGTGAGCGCCTTCGCCGCCCTCGGCGGCTTCCTGTTCGTCACCACGCTCTACCTCCAGGACGTCCGCGGCCTGTCCGCCTTGAACGCGGGCCTCTACATGCTGCCCATGGCCGGGCTCACGCTCGTCTGCGCCCCGCTGTCGGGGCGGATGGTGGCCTCGTACGGCCCCCGCCCGCCGCTGCTCGCCGCCGGTGCCACCATGACGGCCAGCGGCGTCCTGTTCGCCGCGTTCGAGGCGGAGACCTCCACCGCCCTGCTGTTCACGAGCTACGTCCTCTTCGGCATCGGCTTCGGCCTCGTCAACGCCCCCATCACCAACACGGCCGTCTCCGGGATGCCCCGCGCCCAGGCCGGAGTGGCGGCGGCGGTCGCCTCGACGAGCCGGCAGATCGGCCAGACACTCGGTGTCGCCGTCATCGGCGCCGTGCTCGCCGCCGGGGTCTCCGCCTCCTCGCACACCGAGGGCTTCGTCGCCGCGAGCCGGCCCGCCTGGTGGATCATCGCCGGCTGCGGTCTGTGCGTGCTCGTGGTCGGCGCGCTCACCAGTGGCAGGCGGGCGCGGGAGTCGGCACGCCGGACGGCGGAACGGCTCGGCGAACCCGAGATCGACCGGATCCCCTCCCGCAAGGACGGCCAGGACCGCCGTAGCCGGTGAACCGCGCCTGACGGCAGGCCGCGGCCGGACATGCGGAAGGGCCCGGACCGCGTCGTGCGGTCCGGGCCCTTCCGTCGATCAGACCTGCTCGCCCTGCGGGGCGGCGTCCGGCTGCGCGTCCGCGTCCGTCTGCGGCTCGCCGTCCGACCGGTCGGCCTGGGCGCGCTCACGCATCTTGCGCACCAGCTCCTGCTTGTGGTCCTCGGCGGCCCTGCGGTCGGCGTTGCGGGCGGGGCCGTTGCCCTGCTGGTCGGCGCGGGACAGCTTCTTGCGCTGTCCGCCTACGCCGAGAAGGTTGTTGCGGCTCTTGGCCATGGGGTTCTCCCATTCATGGTGAGAAGTGACTCGGGAAACGTCGGACGGAGGCGGTACGACCGCCGCCCTCTCACTCGTAGATCTGGAAGAACGAAGACATGCCGACGACGGTACCCTGCCGGGCGGGGCCAGGGCATCCGGTTTTCGGGCACATCACACGAAAAAGCGTCGGCCGCCTCAGCCGCCGGTCGCGGACGGGTCGACGGTCGCCTGATGGGCCTCCGCGAGATGCTCCTCGGCCTTGAGCCACGGCAGGAACTGCGCGTTCTTGCGCCAGTCGCAGGTGCCGCAGATCAACTGCCGCTGCATTCCCGCCTTTTCGACCCGCACGACGTGTTCGCGTCCGTGCTGGTCCCATCTCTGGACCTTGCTGGTGGTCATGGACGGCATGTGGTGCGCCTCCTGTGCCTGGCCCGCTTCCGGGTACGCGTGGGGGCCAGTGTGCACGAAGCCCCCGGTTCCGTTACCCGGAACCGGGGGCTTCGAACGCGCCGAGCGGTCAGCAGCCCAGCAGGCGGCTGCCCAGGTAGCCCTGGATCTGGTCGAGGGAGACACGCTCCTGCTTCATCGTGTCGCGCTCGCGCACGGTCACCGCGTTGTCGTCGAGGGTGTCGAAGTCGACGGTGACGCAGAACGGGGTGCCGATCTCGTCCTGACGGCGGTAGCGGCGGCCGATGGCGCCCGCGTCGTCGAACTCGATGTTCCAGTTCTTGCGCAGGTCCGCGGCGAGGCCCTTGGCCTTCGGGGAGAGCTGCGGGTTGCGGCTCAGCGGCAGCACGGCGACCTTGACCGGCGCGAGGCGCGGGTCGAGGCGCATCACGGTGCGCTTCTCCATGACGCCCTTGGCGTTGGGCGCCTCGTCCTCGTTGTACGCGTCGAGCAGGAACGCCAGCATGGCGCGGCCGACACCGGCGGCGGGCTCGATGACGTACGGCGTCCAGCGCTCGCCGGCCTCCTGGTCGAAGTACGACAGGTCGGTGCCGGACGCCTTGGAGTGCGCGGAGAGGTCGTAGTCGGTGCGGTTGGCGACGCCCTCGAGCTCGCCCCACTCGCTGCCGCCGAACTGGAAGCGGTACTCGATGTCGGCGGTGCGCTTGGAGTAGTGCGAGAGCTTCTCCTGCGGGTGCTCGAACCAGCGCATGTTCTCCTCACGGAGACCCAGGTCGCGGTACCAGTTCCAGCGCTGGTCCATCCAGTACTGCTGCCACTCCTCGTCCTCGCCGGGCTTGACGAAGAACTCCATCTCCATCTGCTCGAACTCGCGGGTGCGGAAGATGAAGTTGCCCGGAGTGATCTCGTTCCGGAAGGACTTGCCCATCTGCGCGATGCCGAAGGGCGGCTTCTTGCGGGAAGTCTGCTGCACCTGGCCGAAGTTGGTGAAGATGCCCTGCGCGGTCTCCGGCCGCAGGTAGGCGACGGAGCCGGAGTCCTGGGTGGGGCCGAGGTGCGTGGAGAGCAGGCC
Organism: Streptomyces sp. Tu 2975; assembly: GCF_009832925.1. GTDB lineage: Bacteria > Actinomycetota > Actinomycetes > Streptomycetales > Streptomycetaceae > Streptomyces. The sequence goes on along the minus strand of NZ_CP047140.1, from coordinate 5,417,681 downwards.
GGAGAACTGCTTGGGCTCGGTGAAGGTGCCCTTGTTGCCGCAGTTGGGGCAGTTCAGGTCGGCCAGGCCGTTCTCGGGGAGGCGGCCGTGCTTCTCCTCGTACGCCTCCTCCAGGTGGTCCGCGCGGTAACGCTTGTGGCAGGAGGTGCACTCGGTGAGCGGGTCGGTGAAGGTGGCGACGTGGCCGGAGGCCTCCCAGACCTCGGTGGCCAGGATCACCGACGAGTCGATGCCGACGACGTCCTCGCGCGAGGTGACCATGTAGCGCCACCACTGGCGCTTGATGTTCTCCTTGAGCTCGACACCCAGCGGTCCGTAGTCCCAGGCGGCCTTCTGACCGCCGTAGATCTCGCTGCAGGGGTAGACAAAGCCACGGCGCTTGCTCAGGTTGACGATCGTATCGATCTTGTCGGCGGCCACGGTGCTCTCTTCATTACGACGACGACGAACGGAGAATGACTCAGGTTACCGGCGGCCGCACCCCCCGGATCAAATCGGTGCGGTGACGGAGGCGACCCCGGTGTTTATTGACAATCGTTTCCGGCTTTGTTGAAAATGAGTGTCATGAACGTACGACGCCTCATACCCACCGCCGCCACCGCCGGAGCAGTCACGCTCGGCCTTCTGGCCCTGTCCGCCTGCTCCACGTCCGACGCCGCGGGCGTCGACGGCGACGGGCGGCTGAAGGTGTCCGCGTCGTTCTATCCCATGCAGTATCTCGCCGAGCAGATCGGTGGCGCCAACGTATCCGTCACCCCTCTCACCAAGCCGGGTGTCGAGCCGCACGACCTCGAGCTCAAGCCCCGCCAGACCGCCGAGCTGAACGACTCCGGTCTGATCCTCTACCTCAAGGGCGTCCAGCCCGCCGTCGACAAGGCCATCGAGCAGTCGGGCGTGAAGTACAAGGTGGACGCCACGACGCTCACGCGGCTCGAGCACTTCGACACCGCCGGCGGCCATGACCACGGTCACGAGGAAGGCCACGAGGGCGAGACCGAGGCGGAGCACGAGGAGCACGCGGCAGAGGGCGAGGCCGGCCACGAGGAGCACCAGGACGAGGCCGGCGCCGATCCGCACGTCTGGCTCGACCCGGTGAAGTACGCCGAGGTCGCCAAGGGTGTCGGCGCCCAGATGGAGAAGGCCGACCCCGACCACGCCGCGGACTACCGGAAGAACACGGACGCGCTGGTCGCGAAGCTCACCGCCCTGCACACCGACTTCGAGCAGGGCCTGAGGAACTCGTCCACGAAGACGTTCATCACCACCCACTCCGCCTTCGGGTACCTCGCCGAGCGCTACGACCTGGAGCAGGAGGGCATCGCGGGCGTCGACCCGGAGTCCGAGCCCAGCCCGGCCCGGATCAAGGAGCTCCAGGGCATCGCGAAGAAGGACAAGGTCACCACCGTCTTCTTCGAGACGCTCGCCAGCGACAAGACGGCCAAGACCCTCGCCTCCGACACCGGCCTCAGGACGGACGTCCTCGATCCGCTCGAGGGAATCACCGACAGGTCCAAGGGCGATGACTACATCGAGGTCATGCGCTCCAACCTCGCCGCGCTGCAGAAGGCCCTCGGCGCGAAGTGACCCATCAGGAGAGGCGGCCCCCCATGAGCAGCGAGCCGGTCATTTCCGTCCACGGAGCACGGGCGACGCTCGGCTCCCGGCCCGTGCTGCGCGGCATCGATCTCACGGTGCGCCACGGTGAGGTCGTCGCCCTGCTCGGCGCCAACGGCTCCGGGAAGTCGACCGCCGTGCGTTCCGTGATCGGTCAGGTGCCGCTCACGGACGGCCGGATCGACCTGTTCGGCACCGAGCTGCGCCGCTTCCGGCAGTGGTCGCGGGTGGGCTACGTGCCCCAGCGCACCACCGCCGCGAGCGGTGTGCCCGCGACCGTCCGCGAGGTCGTGGCCTCCGGCCGGCTGTCGCGTGCCCGCTTCGGCCTGCCCTCGCGCGCCGACAAGGCGGCCGTTCAGCACGCCATCGAGCTCGTCGGGCTGGCCGACCGGGCCAAGGACTCCGTGAGCGCGCTGTCCGGCGGCCAGCACCAGCGGGTGCTGATCGCACGGGCGCTCGCGGCCGAGCCCGAGCTGCTGATCATGGACGAGCCGATGGCCGGCGTGGACCTGGCCAGCCAGGAAGTGCTGGCGGCCACGCTCCGCGAGCAGGTCGCCGCCGGCACGACGGTGCTGCTGGTGCTGCACGAGCTCGGTCCGCTGGAGCCGCTGATCGACCGCGCCGTGGTGCTGCGCGACGGCTGTGTCGTCCACGACGGGCCGCCGCCGGAGGCCGTCGGGCAACACGCACTGCCCGGCCACGACCACGTACATCCGCACGCGGCCGACGAGCCGCTCCGCACTGGACTGCTGACATGATCCTGGAAATGCTGCAATCCCCGTTCATGCAGCGGGCGCTGCTCGCGGCGCTGCTGGTGGGTATCACCGCCCCGGCCGTCGGCATCTACCTGGTGCAGCGCCGGCAGGCCCTGATGGGCGACGGAATCGGCCATGTCGCGATGACCGGTGTCGGCCTCGGCTTCCTGATGTCGACCAACCCCATCTGGATGGCGACGCTGGTCTCCGTCCTCGGCGCCGTCCTGATGGAGCTCATCCGCATCTACGGCCGCACCCGCGGCGACATCGCGCTGGCGATGCTCTTCTACGGCGGCATGGCGGGCGGTGTCCTGCTGATCGAGCTCTCCGACAGCGGCTCCACGGCCAATCTGACCTCGTACCTCTTCGGCTCGCTCTCCACGGTCTCCGACTCGGACGTCATGGCGATCGTGCTGCTCGCGGCCTTCGTGGTGCTGGTGTCGCTGGGGCTGCGCCGGCAGTTGTTCGCTGTCAGCCAGGACGAGGAGTTCGCCCGGGTCACCGGTCTTCCGGTGCGGGCGCTGAACCTGCTGATCGCCGTGACCGCGGCGGTCACCGTCAGCGTCGCCATGCGCGTGGTCGGCCTGCTGCTGGTCAGTGCGCTGATGGTGGTGCCGGTGGCGGCCGCCCAGCAGATCTCGCGGTCCTTCAGGACGACGTACGCGCTGGCGGTCGCCATCGGTGTGGTGGTCGCCCTGGCCGGAACCACCACCTCCTACTTCCATGAGGTGCCGCCCGGCGCGACGATTGTGATGCTCGCCATCGCCGTGTTCGTGGTGCTGACCGCCCTGGCCACGCCACTGGCCCGGCGGCGGGCGAAGGCGCTGGAGAACGGCGCCTCGAACGAGGAGGCCTGCACGGCCCCGATGCCGGGCAGCCGGCGTCCGGGCGACGACGTCAAGGTCTGAGCACGGAGCGGGCCCGCACCGCGCTCGACCGCGGGCCTGGCAGAATGGCCCGACATGTGTGCGGGCGAAGCGAGGAGGCACCTGTGACCACGGCGCCAACCGGCGGGAACACCGCCCCGGTGCGAGGCCGGTCGACCCGGCAGCGGGCCGCGGTGGCGGCGGCGCTCGACGAGGTCGACGAGTTCCGCAGCGCGCAGGAGCTGCACGACATGCTCAAGCACCGCGGTGACTCGGTGGGCCTGACGACGGTCTACCGCACGCTGCAGTCGCTCGCCGACGCCGGCGAGGTCGATGTGCTGCGCACCAGCGAGGGCGAGTCGGTCTACCGGCGCTGCTCGACCGACGACCACCATCACCACCTGGTGTGCCGTATGTGCGGCAAGGCCGTGGAGGTGGAGGGTCCGGCAGTGGAGCAGTGGGCGGAGGCGATCGCCGCGCAGCACGGCTTCGTGAACGTGGCGCACACGGTGGAGATCTTCGGCACCTGCGCGGAGTGCGCGGCGAAGGCCGTCTGAGCCCTGTCACGGTGGGCCGCACGCCCGGCCCCGCGCGGCCCTGCCCGGCGCGTGCGCCGCGACCGGTGCGTGTGCCGCGACCGGCGCGGCCGGTGCCCGGAGGCCCGGCCGCACCGCCCGTACGGGCCTCTCCGGGTCAGGAGGCCGGGGTGTCGGGGCGTCCCCGCATCGCCTCGAGCTCCTCGTTCGGAATCGCGCCGCCGAAGCGGCGGTCGCGCTGCGCGTACTCGAGGCAGGCGCGCCACAGATCACGGCGGTCGAAGTCCGGCCACAGCACGTCCTGGAAGACCATCTCGGCGTAACTCGACTGCCAGATCAGGTAGTTCGAGATCCGCTGTTCGCCGCTGGGGCGCAGGAACAGGTCGACGTCCGGCATGTCCGGGTAGTACAGGTATTTCGCGAAGGTCTTCTCGTTGACCTTGCCCGGGTCGAGCCTGCCCGCTGCGACGTCGCGCGCGATGGCCTGCGCCGCGTCGGCGACCTCGGCCCGGCCGCCGTAGTTGACGCAGAAGTACAGCGTCATCGCGTCGTTGCCCACGGTCTGCTCCTGGGCGATCTGGAGCTCCTGGACGACGGACTTCCACATCTTCGGCATGCGGCCGACCCAGCGGATACGGATGCCGAGCTCGTCCATCTCGTCGCGGCGGCGGCGGATGACGTCCCGGTTGAAGTTCATCAGGAAGCGCACCTCGTCGGGCGAACGCTTCCAGTTCTCGGTGGAGAAGGCGTACAGGGACAGGTTCTTGACGCCCATCTCCAGGCAGCCCTTGAGCACATCGAGCACGACGCCCTCGCCGACCTTGTGGCCCTCGGTCCGGGGCAGGCCGCGCTCCTTGGCCCAGCGGCCGTTGCCGTCCATGACGCACGCCACATGGTTCGGCACCAGCTCCGCCGGGATCTTTGGCGGGCGGGCGCCGGACGGGTGCGGCTCGGGGACCTTGTACTCGCGGCGGGACCGGCCCAGGATTCCGCGTCGTGCCATGCGGCTCACATCTCCTATTTCTCTACGTACCTCAGGGAACGCAGGCCGCGCTCCAGGTGCCAGTGCAGATAGGCGGACACCAGTCCGCTGCCCTCCCTGACATGGCGCGCCTCGCACGCCTCCGCGGCCGGCCAGTCGCCGGTCAGCAGCGCGCTGAGCAGCCCGATGGCCTCCGCAGAGGGTACGACGCTGCCGGGCACCCGGCAGTCGCCACATATGACGCCGCCCGCCGCGACGGAGAAGAACCGGTTGGGACCGGGCAGCCCGCAGCGCGCGCAGTCGTCGAAGCTGGGCGCGTAGCCGTTGACGGCGAGCGACCGCAGGAGGAACGCGTCGAGCACCAGGTGCGGCGCGTGCTCGCCCCGGGAGAGGCTGCGCAGCCCGCCGACGAGCAGCAGGTACTGCTGGACCGCCGGTTCGCCCTCATGGTCGGTGAAGCGTTCCGCGGTCTCCAGCATGGCGGTGCCGGCGGTGTACCGGGCGTAGTCGGTGACGATCCCGCCGCCGTAGGGGGCGATGGTCTCCGACTGGGTGCACAGCGGCAGCCCGCGTCCCACCAGCTCGCTGCCGCGGGCGAAGAACTGCACGTCGACGTGGGAGAACGGCTCGAGCCTCGCTCCGAACTTGGACTTGGTGCGGCGCACCCCGCGGGCGACCGCCCGCACCCGGCCGTGACCGCGGGTGAGCAGGGTGATGATGCGGTCTGCCTCACCCAGCTTCTGGGTGCGCAGGACGACACCGTCATCACGGAACAGGCTCATGTCCCCATTCTCCCGTACGGGTGGCGGTCTCCTGGCCCGGGTCGCCGATCGGGGACGTGCTTCCGGCGTCAGGGGGGCCGAAATGCCGGTGCGGCCGGGCCCGCCGCCGCGCTAGCGTCCACGGCCATGGCGATCTCCCGTACCCGGCCCCCTTTCAGCGCGGACGAGCGGACACAGCTGACCGGCTGGTTCCAGATGCAGCGCGCGATCATCCACTACAAGTGCGAGGGCCTCTCCGAGGAGGACGCCCACCGGGCGGTCCTCCCGACGTCTCCGCTCATGACCGTGGCAGGCGTCGTCTCCCATCTGCGGTGGACAGAGCAGACCTGGTTCGAGGTCCTGTTCCTCGGCCGCCCGGCCGAGGGTCCCCAGTTCTCGGAGGACCCCGAGGACGCCGACATGCGGGTCGAGGGCGTCCCCCTCGCGCAACTCCTGGACGAGTACACCGAGCAGTGCGCGATCTCCGACGAGATCATCGCGGCCCACGACTTCGACGAGGTCGGCCGGCACCCGGACTTCCGCTCCGCCGCCGCCTCGCTCCGCTGGATGCTGATCCACATGGTGGAGGAGACGGCACGGCACGCCGGTCATCTCGACACGATCCGTGAGCTGCTGGACGGCGAGAAGGGCTACTACTGATCCACGGCCGGCGGCCGTCGCCTCCGTGACGGCCGGCGCCCGCCCGTCCTCACGTCACCTCGCCGCGGCTGCGGGCGTTCACGTACGCCGTCGTCGCGCTGATCCGTTCGGCGGCCGTCGCGGGGCGCACATGGTCCGGTGAGCACTCCCACTCACGGCCGCCGCCGACCGGTCTGAGGCTCAGCCACGGGCCCGCCTCGCCCATGAACCGGCCCACGCGGCCGGTCCTGGTGTCGACGAGGTACGTACCGATGGGCACGGTCATGGCGTATGGCCCCCGTCCCCGGGCAGCTGGACGGCGGCCGGGCGGACCGTGCCCCTGCGGTCCACGGGCGGCCGGGGGACGTCCCGGGCCCCGGGGACGGGCACGCTGCGCAATGCGCTGTGCGATGAGGGGAGTGTGGTCCCGGACCGTTTCAGAGCCACGCGCAATGTGTTCACGGCATCCTCCGCCTCTGCCCCGCACGCCACCGGGTGGCGCCGGCCCTTTTCGTCTCGAGTCGCTGCCCGACATGATTTCCCTTCCATGGTGGGCTTCACGAATCGCATTACGAAGGTGACGCTCCGCGAGTACTCTGATCAAGAGTGTGTCCGCTACAACTGGGCAGCTGGGCAGGGATGTTGACCCATGGCCAGAGCTCCACGGCAAGCACACACGGAAATTCCCCGGCTCGTCACCGAAAGTACGACGGAAAGCCGCGGAACGCACCCAGGGGGAGTGGTACGGGCGCGTGTTCGTTTTCCAAGAATTCGCCGACCCATTCGAACACGCGGCGGTCCGACCACAGTTGGATGCCGGCGTGACGGAATGACGCGATACCCCGACACAGGGCATTCCCCTCCTCCACGGCGGAGACGGGCGCCGCACGCGTACCGAGGGCGGGCCGTCGGCGCCCCGCCGCCCGGACATCAAGGGGATCTTTGATCAGACATAAGCCTGACTTATGAGGTCATAGGCCAGGGCCGAGTACTGACTTAGGCTTGCCTTTGTTTAGGGTTACCGACGAGCCAGTTGTCGCCGCTCGAAGGGAACCTGTCATGCCCCGCCCCCTGCGGGTAGCCATCGTCGGAGCCGGCCCCGCCGGAATCTACGCCGCCGATGCGCTGCTGAAGTCCGAGGTGGCTGCCGCCGACCCCGGCGTGTCCATCGACCTCTTCGAGCGTATGCCCGCGCCTTTCGGCCTGATCCGTTACGGCGTCGCCCCCGACCACCCGCGGATCAAGGGCATCATCACGGCCCTGCACCAGGTGCTCGACAAGCCGCAGATCCGCCTCTTCGGCAACGTCGACTACGGCAACGACCTCAGCCTCGACGACCTCCGCACCTACTACGACGCGGTGATCTTCTCCACCGGCGCGACCGCCGACCGGGCGCTCGACATACCGGGGGTCGAGCTGGAGGGCTCCTACGGCGCCGCCGACTTCGTGTCCTGGTACGACGGGCATCCGGACTGGCCCCGCACCTGGTCGCTGGAGGCCGAGAAGGTCGCCGTGCTCGGTGTCGGCAACGTCGCGCTCGACGTGGCGCGCATCCTGGCGAAGACGGCGGACGAACTGCTGCCGACCGAGATCCCGCCGAACGTCTACGAGGGCCTCAAGGCCAACAAGGCGCTCGAGGTCCATGTCTTCGGACGGCGCGGCCCGGCGCAGGCCAAGTTCAGCCCGATGGAGCTCCGCGAGCTGGACCACTCCCCCAACATCGAGGTCATCGTCGACCCCGAGGACATCGACTACGACGAGGGCTCGATCGAGACCCGCCGAGGCAACAAGCAGGCCGACATGGTCGCGAAGACCCTCGAGAACTGGGCGATCCGCGACACCGGCGACCGGCCGCACAAGCTGTTCCTGCACTTCTTCGAGTCGCCTGCCGAGATCCTCGGCGAGGACGGCAAGGTCGTGGGCCTGCGCACCGAGCGCACCGCACTCGACGGCACGGGGAACGTGAAGGGCACCGGCGAGTTCAAGGACTGGGACGTCACGGCGGTCTACCGGGCGGTGGGCTACCTCTCCGACGAGCTGCCGAAGCTCCCCTGGGACGTGGCTTCCGGCACGGTCCCGGACGAGGGCGGCCGGGTGATCGAGGAGTCCGGCGAGCACCTGGACTCGACGTACGTCACGGGCTGGATCCGGCGCGGCCCGGTAGGCCTCATCGGCCACACCAAGGGCGACGCGAACGAGACCGTCGCGAACCTGCTGGACGACTACGCGAACGGCCGCCTCCGGAGCCCGGCGTCGCCGGAGCCGGAGGCCGTCGAGGCCTTCCTCGCCTCCCGTGACGTCCGCTGGACGACGTGGGAGGGCTGGTACGAGCTCGACGCCGCGGAGAAGGCGCTGGGCGAGCCGCAGGGACGCGAGCGCGTGAAGATCGTCGAGCGTGAGGACATGCTCAAGGCGAGCGGCGCGTAACACCGCACGACACGCAAGGGCCCGGTGGCATCACGCCGCCGGGCCCTTGCGCGTTCCCGGGCGCCCGGGCCCGCCTTCCGGCGGGCCGGCCGCCCGGGTGCAGCACTCCGCCCGGCTCCGCTACGGCTTCGGCACCGTGCAGCCGGGGCGGTTCAGGTCGACGCGGCTGCCGGGACCTATACAGGCGGCCAGGGTGTAGGTCTGCTGCCCGTAGTTGATGCCCTCCCGGACGGTGACGACGCCGTTCTCGTCGACCTCGCAGGGATTGTTGTCCGTGCAGCGCCCGCCGCTCTCGTTGCCGGTGTTGTTGACGGCGACGACCTTGCCGGTGCCGGTGTCGACGACGGGCGAACCGGAGGTGCCGCCGATGGTGTCGCAGCCGGAGGTGTAGCGGACCGAGTCCTTCCAGGTCCACGAGCCTTCCTTGAGGCGGTAGGCGAACCCGTCGATGTCGCAGCTGTAGATGCGCTTCCAGTACCCGGAGACGACCTTGATGTCCGTGCTCTGTGCCGGACGGGTGGCGCTCAGTTCCAGCGCCTTGATGCCGTAGCGGGACTCGATCTGGCCGTAGGTGCTGGTGAGTTGGTACAGCGAGACGTCGGTGTCGGTCATCGTCCCGTAAGCGATCTTGCTCGCCCGCAGGGTGGCGACGCGCGTCCCGGCGGAGTTGAGCAGGCCGAAGCTGCGGGAGGACGCACGGTCGATCACCACCTGGCCGGGGGCGGGGAAGCCGGTCTCCAGGCAGTGGCCGTTGGACATGACGAGAGCGGGGTCGTTCGGCTGCGCGGCGGCCGTACGGACCACGGAACCGGAGCAGTTGCTGAGCGCGACCGTTCCGGCGAAGTCCACCGCCTTGGCGGAGACGTCCGCTTCGGCGGCGACGGCGGGTGCTGCGCCTGCTCCGAGGAGCGTGAACGCGAGCAGGGCGCCGGCGAGAGGCTTGATCATGTGGGGGTCCCCTCAATGCGACGGGTGGTGCCGGAGTGACGCTCCGACTTGTCATGCGCATTGTTGGGGTACGGGTCCGGGTCGACAAGGCACCGATTCCGGCCACGCCGTGACCGCGTCGCGCCGGTCGCCGAGAGGGCCCCTGCTGTGGGTCGTGGCCGACCCGGGTCAGGGCTCACCCTCCCTGGCGCAGAGCGGCGGCGAAGGGCCCGACGCCGCACTGCGGCCGCTGCGCCGCGCGCCCGCGGGCCGGCCGGGGACGGGCATCCGTAACCGGTGCACGCCGACTGCCGGCAGACCTACGACCGGCTGCGGTCGGTCCGGCGCCGGTTCGCCCCGGAGAACCTGTTCCGCATCACCCACGACATCGTGCCCTGGACGGACGGGCGTCCGCTCATCCCTCGCCGGGTGTCACCAGCCCCGACTCGTACGCCACGATGACCAGTTGGGCCCGGTCCCGCGCGCTCAGTTTGCTCATGATGCGGCTGACATGGGTCTTGGCCGTCAGCGGGCTCAGGCCCAGCGCCTCGGCGATCTCCGTGTTGTTCAGGCCCCGGGCCACCAGTGTCAGGACCTGGCGCTCGCGGTCCGTGAGGACGGACGGGCCGCCCGCGCCGTTCGGCGGGGGGACCTGCGGGGTGCTCAGGACACGGGCGATGAGGCGGGACGTCGGCCCCGGGGAGAGCAGCGACTCGCCGGCCGCGACCGTGCGGATCGCCGCCAGCAGATCGGCCGGCCTGGTGTCCTTGACCAGGAAGCCCGACGCGCCCGCGCGCAGCGCCTCCATGATGTGCTCGTCGGTGTCGTAGGTGGTCAGGACGAGCACCTTGACGCCAGCCAGGTCGTCGTCCGCCGCGATCAACCGGGTGGCCTCGATGCCGTCGAGTTCTGGCATGCGGATGTCCATGACCACGAGGTCGGCCCGTTCACTGCGGGCCAGTTCCACCGCCTCGGCGCCCGTGCCCGCCTGGGCGACGACCTCCATGTCGCGCGCCGACTCGACGAGCATCGCGAAGGCCGCGCGCACCAGCGTCTGGTCGTCGGCGAGCAGGACGCGGATCGGGTTCGTCGGGCTCATGCGGTGGCCTCCGTGAGCTGAAGGGGCAGGATCGCGGCGACCTCGAAACCGGCTGCTTCGCCTCGTGGCCCGGCCGACAGCGTGCCGCCGACGCTGCGGGCCCGCTCCCGCATCCCGAGGATGCCGAAGCCGGATCCGGGCTCCGGAGGCTCCGCGGTCCCGTCGTCGGTGACCCGGACCCGCAGTGCGTCCTCGTCCCGGACCACCGCCACCGCGATACGTACCCCCGCTCCGCCGTGCCGCACCGCGTTCGTCAGCGACTCCTGCACGATCCGGTACGCGGCCGCCTCCACGGCAGGAGGCATCGCCGGCCCACCCGTGCGCAAGGTGAGATCGGCGCCCGCCGTCCGCACCAGGTCGGGGAGGGCCGCCAGGTCCGGCAACGGGCCGTCGCAGTCGGGGCCGTCGGTGCGCAGGACCTCCAGCGTGGTGCGCAGTTCACCCCGCGCGGTTCGGCACGTCTCGGCGATGTCGTCGAGCGCCTCGGCGATCGCTGCCCGGTCCAGCCGGTCCGGGTCGACGCTGAGGACGTGGGAGGCGACGGACGTCTGCACGCCGATGAGAGTGATGGAGTGCGCGAGCAGGTCGTGCAGATCGCGTGCGATCCGTAGCCGCTCCTCCGCGACCCGGCGTGCAGCCTCCTCCTCGCGGGTGCGCTCGGCCCGTTCGGCGCGGCCCACGACGGAGGCGATGTAGTGGCGGTAGGTGCGCACGTCGACGCCCAGGACGAGGACCGCGAGGATCCAGCCCGAGGTGCGCAGGGCCTCCAGGCCCTCGTGCGTGCCGACGTTGAACATCACGGACAGGCTGATGCCGATGACCAGACAGCCGACGAAGAAGGTGTACAACAGGCGCCCGGTGACGGCCACGGTGTAGAGGGCGACCAGGGACGCGGGCACCGGCGCGGCATGGGTGTTGTCCAACGCGTGGTACGGCCCGACGCACAGCAGTACGGCGGCCAGGACCAGGCCGGGGTGCGACCGCCGCCACACGAGCGGCACGACACTACCCGCGAGGAGCGCCCAGCCCGGGGCGTCCGGCCTGCGGCCGCCGTCGACGAGCAGCGCGAGCACGAGGGACAGGACGCCGATGGCCACGGCGATGAAGGCGTCGTTGCGGGTGCGGTCGGGGACGGTGAGGGGGTCGCGGCTGACGGCGTTCAGCACACGCTCGCCGAGACGGGGGCGGGGTGGGTGCGGCACGGGTCCATCCTGGTCCAGGAGTTGCGCTTTCCCCACCCCTTCCCGTGACCGCGGATCCGCCCGGTCACGGGAAGGGGCAGGGTGGGGAACATGCCCCGCTGGGCTAACGGCTGTCGCCCGCCGGCTGCGGCTCGCGCGTCGCCCGCGTCGCCGGCTCCGGTTCCGGCTCCCCCGCCGCGCGGCGGCTCAGCGGACCCGGCCACCACACCCGCCGCCCCAGCAGCAGGCTCGCCGACGTCACCAGATAGGTGCGGACGAGGAAGGTGTCCAGCAGGACGCCGACCGCCACGAGGAAGCCCATCTCGAAGAGCGGCACGAGCGGGAGGTTCATCAGGACGGTGAACGTGGCCGCGAGGACGATGCCCGCGGAGGCGATCACCCCGCCGGTCGTGCGGAGCGCGGTGAGCGCCGCCGTCTCCGGCTCGGCGCCCGCCAGGGACTCCTCACGCATCCGGTGCATCAGGAAGATGCCGTAGTCGACCCCGAGGGCGACGAGGAAGACGAACGACAGCAGCGGCGTGCTCGGGTCGAGCCCGCCGAACCCGAAGACCGGTTCGAAGAGCAGTCCGCCGAGGCCCATGACGGCCCCCCACACGGCGACGACGGCCGCGGTGAGGATCAGGGGTGCGACGAGGCTGCGGAGCAGGACCACGAGGATCAGCAGGACCGCGCCGAGGACGAGCGGGATGACGATCTTCTGGTCGCGGGCGTTGGTGTCGGCCAGGTCCAGCTGCTGGGCGCTTGGCCCGCCGACGTGGCTGCCGTCGAGCCCCGCCCGCAGGGCCTCGATGGTGGCGGTCTCGCCCGCGCTCTCCGGCGCGTCCTTCGCGAAGACGGTGATCTCCGTCCAGCCGCCGCCGGAGCGGCCGGCCTCTGCCGCGGCGACACCCTCGGTGCGGCGGGCCTGCGCCAGCGCCTGGCCCGCTCTGTCGGTGGGGGCCACGATGCTGATCGGCTGGCTGCTCCGGTCCGGGTAGGCGTCCTCGAGGACCTTCATCGCGGACACCGACTCGGGCCGCTCGGTGAAGGTGTCCTCCTGGGCGAGGTTGCCGGGCAGGTTGAACACGCCGAGCGCGAGCGCGCCGAGCAGCAGCGCCCCGGACACGAGGACCGCGCCCGGCCGGCGGCCGGCGGAGCTGCCCATCGCGGCGAACAGCGAACGGCGTTGTTTCGGCTCCGAACCGTGGGCGGGCACCAGCGGCCAGAACACCCGGCGGCCGAGGAGCACGAGGACGGCGGGCAGCAGGGTGAGCATCGCGGCCAGCGAGCACACGACGCCGACCGCGCCGACCGGGCCGAGTCCGCTGGCGCTGTTGAGGTCGGCGGCGAGCAGGCACAACAGCCCGGCGGCGACGGTGCCCGAGGAGGCGACGACGGCGGGACCGCAGCCGCGCAGGGCGGCGAGCATCGCGTCGTACGGCTGCTCGACGCGGCGCAGCTCCTCCCGGTAGCGGGCGACGAGCAGCAGCGCGTAGTCGGTGCCCGCGCCGAAGACGAGGACGGTCATGATGGCGGCGCTCTGGCTGGTGACGGTGAGGTCGAAGCCCTGGATGAGCCCGTAGACGACGGCTCGGGAGGCGACGGCCGCGAAGCCGACGACGGTGAGCGGCACGAGCCACAGGAACGGGCTGCGGTACGTGAGGATGAGCAGCACGGCGACGACGAGCACGGTCGCGACCATGAGCGTGCCGTCGATGGTCTCGAAGACCTTCTCCATGTCCGTCGCCAGGGCGCCGGGACCCCCGAGTTCGGCGCCGAGTCCCTCGACCGGGTCGGCGCCGAGCCGTTCCCGCACGTCGTCGACGAGCGCGATGCGGGCGTCGTTGTCGGTGCCGGGTGCGGTGGTCGACATCGGATACATCAGGGTCGTGCCGTCCTTCGACGGGATGCCCTGCGGCGCGCCGCCGTCGAACTCGTGGGCGCCGGTGATCCCCTCCACCTGCTGCCGCGCGTGGGCGCGGTCCGCGGCGGTCAGCCCTCCGTCCCGGTGGTAGACGACGACCAGCTCTGTGGACTCCCCGCCGGGCAGCGCCTGTTCGACCTTGGCGACCTGGGTGGAGTCGGCGCTCGCGGGGAGGTAGTCGACGATGTTGTCGCGCTGTGCGTCACCGAGTTTCCCGGCGAAGGGGACGGCGAGGGCGACGACTGCGATCCACAGGACGAGGACCGCCCAGGGCAGGGCCTTGCGGCGGGCGGTCGGCCTTGTGGGCGGTGGTGCGGTCGCGGTCGGTGCGGCGGGCCCCATGGTGTCTCCCCTTCGTCACGGGCGTCCGGTGGCTGGATGCACCACCAGACTCCCGCCGGGCAGGGGCGGTTTCGTCGCACGCGCGGGCGAGATGGGCGCTACTGCGCAGGGTGGCCCGTGGGGTGCCGTACTCCCCGGGGAGTACGGCACCGGGAGCGGTGCGGGAGCACGGCCAGGGGCGTACGGCTCCCGAGCACGGGGGCACGACGTGGGGTCGACCGGGCTCCCGGCAGGGTCAGAACGGTGTGTGCGCCGCCGTCTCCAGGAGCTGCACGATGTCGTCGTCGTCGAACTGGAGCGCCGCCCCGACCGTGGTGAGGACCTCGCGCTCGGCGGGGGTGTAGGGCCCGTCCGCGAGGGCGATGCGCGCGCCCTGGAGCAGGATCGACTCCCGTCCGGCGGGGGCCAGATGGGGCGCGAGCGGCTCGAGCGCCTCGTGGAGCTCGATGGCGAGCGCCGCGCCGTACGGCCCGGCGTCCGCGACGTACCGGCCGGTGTCGGCGGCGAGGGCCTCGATCAGGGAGGTGAGCTGGTCCTCCGTGCAGTCGTCGAGTCCCGCCGCGCGTACCGCCTGCACGGCGGTCTCGCGGACGGTGCGGGAGGAGGTGCCGCCGGAGGCGAGGACGGCGAGGGCGACGGTGTGGACCGCGTCCCTGAGCATCGCGGAGAAGCGGCCGGTGGTGGGGTGGTCGAGGACGTCCATGCCGAAGTGGCTGTGGCAGGCGGCGCATTCGACGACCGGGCCGGCCAGGCCGCGCGGCAGCAGGGGCACTCCGAGGACGGTGAAGCGGCGGCGGCCGGTGCGGCGGCGGTAGTTGCGGTCGCCTCCGCATTCGGGGCAGAAGAACTCGCCGTCACCCACGGTGTTCCAGGACGTGTGAATGCCGCATACCCGCAGTTTTCGGACGAACATTCTCCGGGCTGTCAGCACGTCGCACCTCCATGAAGCTGCGGCAGCGCTGCCGCGTTGACGTGATGTTAGCCACATGGATGATGTCGCGTCAGCACCCGTGAAGAAGCATGAATCGACATGGCCGATTCCGCTCCCTGGCACAACTGCGTGCACAGCGACGCAAATCGCCGGGCCCGCCCGTGATCAGGGCAGGCCCGGCGACCGGGCCGGTTCGACCGGCGTACTAGCGGGCCGCGCGGTTGACGGCCGAGACGACCGCCTTCAGGGAGGCGCGGGTGGTGTTGGCGTCGATGCCGATGCCCCACAGCACCTGACCGTCGATGGCGCACTCGATGTAGGAGGCGGCCTGCGCGGACGCGCCCTCGCTCATCGTGTGCTCCTGGTAGTCCAGCAGCCGTACGTCGACGCCGATGCCGTTCAGCGCGGCGAAGAACGCCGAGATCGGACCGTTGCCGGTGCCGCTCAGCACGGTCTCCGTGCCGTCCACGACCGCCTCGACGGTCAGGGTGTCCACGCCGTCCTTGTCGGTGGTGGTCTGGCCGGAGCGGATCTGGATGCGTCCCCAGGGGTTCTCGGGGTTCGGCAGGTACTCGTCCTGGAAGACGGACCAGATCGCGGTCGGGGTGATCTCGCCGCCCTCGGTGTCCGTCTTCGCCTGGATGATCTTCGAGAACTCGATCTGCATACGGCGCGGCAGGTCCAGCTTGTGGTCGTTCTTCAGGACGTAGGCGATACCGCCCTTGCCGGACTGCGAGTTGACCCGGATCACGGCCTCGTACGAGCGGCCGACATCCTTCGGGTCGATCGGCAGGTACGGGACGGCCCACTCGATGTCGTCGACGCTCTTGCCGGCGGCGGCCGCGTCGGCCTCCATCGCGTCGAAGCCCTTCTTGATGGCGTCCTGGTGGGAGCCGGAGAAGGCGGTGTAGACCAGGTCGCCCGCGTACGGGTGGCGCGGGTGGATCTCCATCTGGTTGCAGTACTCGCTGGTGCGGCGGATCTCGTCGATCTGCGAGAAGTCGATCTGCGGGTCGACGCCCTGCGAGAACAGGTTCATGCCCAGGGTGACCAGGTCGACGTTGCCGGTCCGCTCGCCCTGGCCGAACAGGCAGCCCTCGATTCGGTCCGCGCCCGCCATGATCGCCAGCTCGGCGGCGGCGACGGCGGTGCCGCGGTCGTTGTGCGGGTGGACCGACAGGCAGACGTACTCGCGGCGGGTCAGGTTGCGCGACATCCACTCGAAGCGGTCGGCGTGCGTGGAGGGGGTCGAACGCTCCACGGTGGCGGGCAGGTTGAGGATGATCTCGCGGCCGGGGCCGGGCTGCCACACGTCGCACACCGCTTCGCAGACCTCCAGGGCGAAGTCCAGCTCGGTGTCGGTGAAGATCTCGGGGCTGTACTGGTAGCCGAAGGCGGTCTCGTCGCCCAGCAGCTTCTCCGCGTACTCCATCACCAGACGGGTGCCGTCGACGGCGATCTGCTTGATGTCGTCCTTGGAGCCGCGGAAGACGACGCGGCGGAAGGTGGGCGCGGTCGCGTTGTACAGGTGGACCGTGGCCCGCTTGGCGCCGACCAGGGACTCGACGGTCCGCTCGATCAGGTCCTCACGGGCCTGCGTCAGCACCGAGATGGTGACGTCGTCGGGGATCGCGCCGTCCTCGATGATGGAGCGCACGAAGTTGAAGTCGGTCTCGCCGGAGGACGGGAAGCCGACCTCGATCTCCTTGTAGCCCATGCGTACCAGCAGGTCGAACATCTCGCGCTTGCGGGCCGGGCTCATGGGGTCGATCAGCGCCTGGTTGCCGTCGCGCAGATCGGTGGACAGCCAGCGCGGCGCCTTGGTGATCCGCTGCTCGGGCCAGGTGCGGTCGGGGATGTCGACGGACTCGTACCCGCGATACTTGTGGATCGGCATCCCGGACGGCTGCTGCGTGTGCGTCGTGCTGGTGATCGGGGTGGGACGGCCGATCCACTGCGACTGTGACATGGCGTAGGGCTCCTCGGATCCTGCAGGAAGGGGGGCCGACTGAGTCGAAGCAGCACCAGACTCCGCGGGGAGGGGGTCGGCCTACGACTACAGGCCCTCGCCGCGGCAGCTAAGGAGAAGCAGCCCGAAACGCATGATGCACAGCAGACTAGCCGAGCCTCGGCGGGAGCGTGGGACCCGTTCCAGTATGCGGGACGACCGATCAGTAACGGTCAAATATGACCTATCACTCCATTTCGCGAACCGACCTCACTTTCCGTGACAGTTCCTTCACGTGGTGCCACATTGCCGCTCATGGACATTCGCACCCCGGTCTTCTGCGGCATCGTGCCGCCGCACATCCTCGACAAGCTCGCCCGCGCCGACGACCCCGCCGTCTCCGGCCCTGCCCGGCGCACCCTCCAGGCGGACGCCGCGCAGCGCACCGGCCGCCGGCTGACCACGGTCCTGGGCGCCGCGGCCCGCCCGGTCGCCGCCCCGGCCGACGGGCCGCGCCGGACCGTCTACGACGCCCGGGGCGGCACCGACCTGCCCGGCACCCGGGCCCGCGGCGAGGGTGAGGAGGCCGTCAAGGACGCCACCGTCAACCGCGCGTACGCGGGCCTCGGCGCCACCTTCGAACTGCTCACCGCCTACGGCCGCAGCTCCATCGACGGCGCGGGACTGCCGCTGGACGCCTCCGTCCACTACGACGAGAAGTACGGGAACGCCTTCTGGAACGGCGAACAGATGGTCTTCGGTGACGGTGACGGCGAGATCTTCCTCGACTTCACCGTCGCGGTCGACGTCATCGCCCACGAACTGGCGCACGGCCTGACCCAGTACACGGCCAACCTCAGCTACTTCGGCCAGCCCGGCGCCCTCAACGAGTCGGTGTCCGACGTGCTGGGGTCCCTGGTAAAGCAGCGCACACTCGGGCAGAGCGCCGAGGAGGCCGACTGGCTGATCGGCGCCGGCCTGCTCGCGCCCCGGGTCGAGGGCGTCGCACTGCGGTCGATGAAGGCGCCGGGGACCGCGTACGACGACGATGTGCTGGGCAAGGACCCGCAGCCGGCGACCATGGAGGACTACGTCCGCACCGGTCGCGACAACGGCGGCGTCCACATCAACTCCGGCATCCCCAACCACGCCTTCTACCTGCTGGCCACCCGCCTGGGCGGGCGGGCGTGGGAGCGGGCCGGGCAGATCTGGTTCGACGTGCTGACCGGCGGCGAGCTGACGGTGGACGCCGACTTCGGCAGCTTCGCCCGCCTGACGGTGGCCGCCGCCGCGGCCCGCTACGGCGAGGGTGAGGAGCACGAGGCCGTGCTCAAGGCCTGGTCCCAGGTCGGCGTGAAGACGTCGGACTGACGGCCCGGCTCGCCGTGGGCCGGGCGGTCCGACTGTCGCCCGGCCCCGTTCCGTACTACAACGGGAACCATGCGTATCCAGGTAAGGCGTACAGGAGGCTTCGCCGGGATCGAGCGCCTCGCCGAGGTCGACACCTCGGACCGGGCCGATGCCGGCGACGTGCATGCCCTCGCCGCACAAGCGGTGTCCGAGGCCCGCGACACCCCGCCCATCGGCGTCCCTGACGGGTTCAGTTACCAGCTCACGGTCGACGGGCGCACGGTCTACTGTTCCGATCCCCGGCTGACCGACGCCCAGCGGCAGCTGATCTCGCTGGTGCTCAAGGAAGGTTCCTGACGGCGCCGTCCGGCGGAGCCTCTCGCGCCCTCCACGACCCCGCGATCAGAAGCCGAGCTTGCGCAGCTGCTTGGGGTCGCGCTGCCAGTCCTTCGCCACCTTCACATGGAGGTCGAGGAAGACCGGCGTACCGAGCAGCGCCTCGATGTGCTTCCGGGACTTCGTGCCGACCTCTTTCAGGCGCTTGCCCTTCGGGCCGATGATGATGCCCTTCTGGCTGGGGCGCTCGATGTAGACGTTGGCGTGGATGTCCAGCAGCGGGCGGTCCGCCGGACGGTCCTCGCGCGGCAGCATCTCCTCGACGACCACCGCGATCGAGTGCGGGAGCTCGTCCCGTACGCCCTCGAGTGCGGCCTCGCGGATCAGCTCCGCGACCATGACCTGCTCGGGCTCGTCCGTGAGGTCGCCCTCCGGGTACAGCGGGGGCTCTCCGGCAGAAGGGGGATCAGCAGGTCCGCCACCAGCTGCACCTGCGTGTCGCCCACCGCGGAGACCGGCACGATCTCGGCCCACTCGATGCCGAGTTCCTTGCCGAGCTTGTCGACGGCGATGAGCTGCTCGGCCAGCGTCTTGGAGTCGACGAGGTCCGTCTTGGTGATGATGGCGACCTTCGGGGTCTTCTTGATCCCGGCGAGCTCCTTGGCGATGAACCGGTCGCCGGGGCCGAGCTTCTGGTCGGCGGGCAGACAGAAGCCGATGACGTCGACCTCGGCCCAGGTGGTGCGCACGATGTCGTTCAGCCGCTCACCGAGCAGGGTCCGCGGCTTGTGCAGCCCCGGGGTGTCCACCAGGATCAGCTGCGCCTCCGGACGGTGCACGATGCCGCGCACCGTGTGCCGGGTCGTCTGCGGCCGCGTGGAGGTGATCGCCACCTTCTGGCCGACGAGAGCGTTCGTGAGGGTGGACTTGCCCGCGTTGGGGCGGCCGACGAAGCAGGCGAAGCCGGCCCGATGGGGGGCTTCGGAAGACTGGGTACGAGCGCTCATGGCGCCCATTGTCCCTGATGTCACGGGCCCTCGGTCACGCACGCCCGCGCCCGTCACGTCCCGGCCCCGCCCGGCCGGCCGCCGAGGCCGCCGTGCGGGGCGCGGGCGCGGGTGGTTCAGCCCGCGGTGACCGCGGCCTTCAGCTCACCGTCCGGGCCCGCGAGCAGCACCAAAGTCGCCGCGCCGCCCAGGTCCCGGACCGCCGCCCGGTCCTCGTCGGAGGCGGCGTCGGCGTCGGAGACGACCGCGGCGGCCTCCAGCGACGTGGCGCCACTGGCAACGGCCATGGCCACGGCGGTCCGCAGCGCGCTCAGCTTCAGCGAGTCGAGAGCCACCGTCCCGGCGACGTAGGTACGGCCGGTCTCGTCGCGGACGGCGGCGCCCTCGGGCACACCGTTACGGGCCCGGGCGCTGCGCGCCAGCGTGATGATCTTGCGGTCCTCGGGGCCGAGGTCGGAGCTCTGCGTCATGCCCAGAGCATAGATCGGCCCGCGCGTCAGCCCGCCACGGGATACATCGACCCGCGCCGGCCCTCGGGGCTCGCGAGCCACTCCAGCTTCGCCGCCGTGTCCGTCGCCGCGTCGGGCACCGGGGTGTGCATCACGATCACCAGGTCCGGCCGGGCCGGCACCCTCAACTGCGTCGACTCCACGACGAGTCGGCCCACCAGCGGATGCTCCATCTCCTTGCGGATCTGCCCGCCGGGCGCGACGTCCCGCCGCTCCCACAGTTCGGCGAACTCGGGGCTCGCCGCCTTGGCCTCGGCGACCACCGTCCGGAACCCCTCGTCGTCCGGCCCTTCGGAGCACGCGGCACGGAACTGCGCGACGACCTGCGGCGCGTTCTCCGCCCAACCGGAGCTGCGGGCACGGTAGACGGGGTCGGTGAAGTACGCGATCAGACAGTTCTGCACGATGCCGGGCCGCATGCCGAGGACCGCGGCCGCCGCGTCGTTGTACATCACGGTGTTCCAGTAACCGTCCATGATGTGCGCCGGATAGGGCATCCACGCGTCGATCAGCCGCCGCAGCCCCGCGCACATGTCGCGGTCGCCCGGATCGGTCCGGGGCGCCGGCGGGTTGAGACCCGCGAGGACGTACAGATGGCGGCGCTCGGCGCTGCTCAGCCGGAGCACCCGTCCCACCGCGTCCAGGACCTGCGGCGAGACGGTGATGTCACGCCCCTGCTCCAGCCACTGGTACCAGGAGACACCGACACCCGCGAGGACGGCGACCTCCTCCCGGCGCAGACCCGGCGTACGGCGACGGGCGCCGCCGTCCGGCAGGCCCGCCTCCGCCGGTGTGATCCGGGCGCGCCGGCTCATCAAGAACTCCCGCAACTCGCGCAGCCGGTGCGCCTTCGTCGCGTCGTGCCCGGTCGACGTGGCCACGTACTCCCCCTGTCCGTATGCCTGGTGGTGCGGCCAACAGGATAAGTTCCCGCTCCCCACGGCGTGCCGGGCCGCCGGAGAGTCACCGGCATGGCTACCGACACCACCCTTCCCTCCCCCAAGGGCACGACGCCGCCCCGGCTCGACCGGCGGGCACGGCTGGTCCTGTTCGTGCTGTGCGCCGCTCAGTTCATGGTCGCGCTCGACTTCTCGGTACTGAACGTCGCCCTGCCCGAACTGGGCCGGGACCTCGGGCTAGGCCCGTCCTCGCTCCAGTGGGCGGTCACCGCGTTCGCCCTGCCGTCCGGCGGCTTCCTGCTGCTCTTCGGGCGCATCGCCGACCTCTACGGACGGCGCAGGCTGTTCCTCACCGGGCTGGCCGTCTTCGGCGCGGCGTCGGTGCTCGCGACGTTCGCATGGGACCCTGCGTCGTTCCTCGCCGGCCGGGCGCTCCAGGGACTCGGCGCGGCCGTCATCGTGCCCACCGGCATGTCGCTGCTCACCACCACGTTCCCCGAAGGGCCGCAGCGTGAACGGGCGCTGGGCATCAGCGGCACGCTGCTGTCGCTCGGCTTCACCGTCGGCATGCTCCTCGGCGGAGTCATGACGGACACCCTGGGATGGCGCTCGACCATGGGCCTGCTGGCCCTGTTCACCTTGATCGTGCTGCCGCTCGCGCCCGGCCTGCTGACCGAGTCCCGTACGCCGCTGCGGCCGAAGCTCGACGTGCCCGGCGCGGTCACCGTCACCGGTGGTCTCCTCGCCGTGATCTACGCCCTCTCCACCGCCGCCGACCGCGGCTTCGGCGGCGCGGACGTGATCGTCACGCTCGTCGCGGGCGTCGCGCTGCTGACCGCCTTCGCGGTCGTGGAGACCCGCAGTCCGGCCCCGCTGGTCTCGCTGCCGATGCTGAGGCGGAGGACGGTGGCGTTCGGCAACCTCGGCGGGCTCGTCACCTTCTCGATGATGAGCACGGTCGTGTTCGTCCTCACGCTGTACCTCCAGGAGACGCTGGGCCTTCCGGCCTATGTCACCGGCCTGGTCTTCGGTGTGCAGGGCGTCCTGTCCGTGATCGCCGGCACCTTCGCCCCGAAGATCATCGGACGCTTCGGCGCGCCACGCGTCCTGGTGTTCTCCCTCGCCGGCCAAGGCATCTTCGTCGCCGCCCTGCTGGGCCTCGGCACCCAGTCGGGCGCGCTGCTCGCGACAGTGGGCGTCTCGCTGGCGAGCATGTGCCACCTGGGCGCGATCATCTCCTACGGCCTGACCGTGACGTCCGGCGTCCCGGACGGCGAGCAGGGTCTGGCGACGGGTCTCGTCACCACGACACAGCAGGTGGGCCTCACGGTGGGTATCCCGGTGCTGGGCGTCCTGGCGACGACGCGGGAGTCGCTGTTCGAGGGGATCCGGACGGTGCTGGCGATCGACGCGGTGGTGGTGCTGGCCACGGCGGTCGCGGTGGCCGCGGCACTGAGGCGGAGGCGCCCAGGCGCCTGACCCCCTGCGGCGGAGGCTGCTCCCCTCCCCGCCCTTCCCGCTGCATCGATGTGCGGCTCCGCCGCGTGGCGGGGCAAGCCCCGGACCCCGTACCGCGCTTCGCGCGGTGTTGGGTCCGGGCGGAGCCCGGTTTCGGGAAGAGGCGGGGTGGGGAACAGGCCCCCCACAGCGGCCTCGCTAGCCCCGGTCCAACCGCAGGCGTTCCGCCCGTGGCAACCCCGCCACCACCAGGTCGTACGAGTCCTCCACCAGCTCCCGGACCAGCCGGTCCGGCAGACGGCCAACCGTCACCGTGTTCCAGTGGCGCTTGTTCATGTGCCAGCCGGGCACGATCACGCCCGGGTGGTCCGCGCGCAGCCGGACCGCGAGGTCCGGGTCGCATTTGAGGTTGACCGTGAGCGGCGCGGCGTCCAGCGCGCTGAGTGCGAACATCTTGCCCAGGACCTTGAAGACCGAGGTCTCCGGCCCGAAGGGGAACTCCTCCACCGCGGCGTTGAACTCGAGGCAGAACGCTCTCAGCTGCTGTGCCTTCATCCGGTCATCCGCTCCTGGGTCACCTGTTCCACCGGCTCGGAGAGCACCGTCACGATCTTGTTCCGGCGGCCGGCCGGGGACTCCGCGGTGAGCCGCAGGGCGCGGCCGTCCGGCAGGTCCACGACAGCCTTGGCGCCGGCGATCGGAACCCTGCCGAGT
Source organism: Streptomyces sp. Tu 2975 (assembly GCF_009832925.1). Taxonomy (GTDB): domain Bacteria; phylum Actinomycetota; class Actinomycetes; order Streptomycetales; family Streptomycetaceae; genus Streptomyces. The sequence continues at coordinate 5,394,476 of NZ_CP047140.1, read as the reverse complement.
GCCTTGGCCAGCAGGCCGCCGACCGTCTCCACGTCCTCGTCGTCGAGCTCGTCGGCCCCGAGGCCGTACAGCTCGCCGAGGTCGCCGATGTCGAGGCGGGCGGTGACGCGGAAGCAGCCGTCGCCGAGCTCCTCGACGGGGGGCAGCTCGCGGTCGTACTCGTCGGTGATCTCGCCGACGATCTCCTCGAGGATGTCCTCGATGGTGACGATGCCCGCCGTGCCGCCGTACTCGTCGATGACGACGGCGACGTGGTTGCGCTTCTGCTGCATCTCGCGCAGCAGGTCGCCGGCGTTCTTCGTGTCGGGGACGAAGACGGCGGGCCGCATCGCCGTCGAGACCAGGTCGGCCTCGGCGTCGCGGTTGATGTGGGTCTTGCGGACCAGGTCCTTGAGGTACACGACACCGACGATGTCGTCCTCGTTCTCCCCGGTGACGGGGATGCGCGAGAAGCCGGAGCGCAGCGCCAGCGTCAGCGCCTGCCGCACGGTCTTGAACCGCTCGATGGAGACCAGGTCGGTGCGCGGCACCATCACCTCGCGCACCAGGGTGTCGCCGAGTTCGAAGACGGAGTGCACCATGCGGCGCTCGTCGTCCTCGATCAGCGATTCCTGCTCCGCCAGGTCGACCATCGCCCGCAGCTCGGCCTCGGACGCGAACGGCCCCTTGCGGAAGCCTTTTCCGGGGGTCAGGGCGTTGCCGATGAGGATCAGCAGCTGCGGTACCGGGCCCATCACCCGGGCGAGCGGCAGCAGCACGTACGCCGCGGCGGTGGCCGTGTTGAGCGGGTGCTGACGGCCGATGGTGCGCGGGGAGACGCCGACGGCGACATAGCTCACGAGCACCATCACGGCGATGGCGACGAGCAGCGCCGACCAGGTCTCCGCGAAGTCCTCGAGGCACACGTAGGTGACGAGCACCCCGGCCGCCATCTCGCACGCCACCCGCACCAGCAGGGCGACGTTGAGATAGCGGGTGGGGTCCGCGGTGACCTGTTCGAGCTTGTCCGCTCCACGTCGTCCGGACCGGACGGCCTCGGCGGCGCGGAAGCTGGAGACGCGGGCGAGGCCCGCCTCCGCACATGCGGCCAGCCAGGCCACGACGACCAGCGCGACGGCGCCGGCGATCAGTTGGCCGCTCATGAGACGGTCGGCGCAGGGGAGGGACCGGTATGGCCCTTCTCCGTCCGCCAGCCGTCGACGATCGCGGCCTGGAGACCGAACATCTCGGCCTTCTCGTCGGGCTCCTCGTGGTCGTAGCCGAGCAGGTGCAGCACCCCGTGGACGGTCAGGAGCTGGAGCTCCTCGTCCATGGAGTGCTGCGTCGGCGCCTCTTCGCCCTGCTTCTTCGCCACCTCGGGGCAGAGCACGATGTCGCCGAGGAGGCCCTGCGGGGGCTCCTCGTCGTCCTTGGCCGGCGGACGGAGCTCGTCCATCGGGAAGGACATCACGTCGGTCGGACCCGGCAGGTCCATCCACTGGATGTGCAACTGCTCCATGGCTTCGGCGTCCACGACGATCACCGAGAGTTCGGAGAGCGGGTGGATACGCATCCGCGCGAGGGCATAGCGGGCGATGTCGAGGATCGCCTGCTCGTCGACCTCGGTTCCGGACTCGTTGTTGACGTCGATCGACATGGTGCGCGTTGACTACTTCCCGTTTTGGCCGTCGTACTTCTCGTACGCGTCGACGATACGGCCGACCAGCTTGTGCCGTACGACATCCTGCGACGTGAGCCGCGAGAAGTGGACATCGGGGACGCCGTCCAGGATGTCCTGCACCTGGCGCAGGCCGCTCTTCGTCCCGCCCGGAAGGTCGATCTGGGTGACGTCGCCGGTGATCACGATCTTCGATTCGAAGCCGAGCCTGGTGAGGAACATCTTCATCTGCTCGGGGTTCGTGTTCTGCGCCTCGTCCAGGATGATGAACGCGTCGTTGAGCGTGCGTCCACGCATGTACGCCAGGGGCGCGACCTCGATCGTGCCCGCCGCCATCAGGCGGGGGATGGAGTCGGGGTCGAGCATGTCGTGCAGTGCGTCGTACAGCGGCCGCAGATACGGGTCGATCTTCTCGTACAGCGTGCCGGGGAGGAATCCGAGACGCTCACCGGCCTCGACCGCGGGGCGCGTCAGAATGATGCGGTTGACCTGCTTGGACTGCAGCGCTTGGACGGCCTTGGCCATGGCGAGATACGTCTTGCCGGTACCGGCGGGGCCGATGCCGAACACGATCGTGTGCTTGTCGATCGCATCGACGTAGTGCTTCTGGTTCAGCGTCTTGGGGCGGATGGTGCGGCCGCGGCTCGAGACGATGTTCTGGGTGAGGACCTCTGCCGGGGTCTCGGTGGCGCCCGAGCCCTCTTCGGCCGCTCTGAGCATGGCGATCGAGCGTTCCACTGCGTCCTCCGTCATCGGCTGCCCGGTGCGGAGCACGAGCATCATCTCGTCGAACAGGCGTTGGATCAGAGCGACTTCCCGCGCGTCGCCGACCGCGCTGACCTGGTTGCCCCGGACATGGATGTCGGCCGCCGGGAAGGCCTTTTCGATCACGCGCAGCAGGGCGTCACCCGAGCCCAGGACCGTCACCATCGGGTGCTTGGCCGGGACGGTGAAGTGGGCTCGCGCCTGGCCCGGCGCGGGGGTCTGGTCTGTCGGTGTCTGAGTCATGGGCCGGCTCTGTGGCCTGCACATACCTCCCGTTGCAGGGTTCTCGCTGCTCGACAACCTCTGGAACACCAAGGGTACGACGCGCCGCTGACAAGGCCGAAGGCTTTTACGGGTCCGCTCTCCGCCGCTCCGGGCCCTGACCCCTTCCACGGCGCAGCGGACGCGGAGGGGCTTCTGTCAGGCGGAGCGCCCGAAGCCGATCGTCGGGACCGCGCGGCGCAGCGGCCAGGGCCTGGCGGGCGCGGGCAGCAGCCGCTCGAGGAAGCCGTAGCGGCTCAGGGCCGCCGGGTCCTGGCCCGACGTGGCCTGCACCTGCTGCCACCAGGCGGCGACCTCGGACCAGCCGGGCGCGGAGAGGGAGCCGCCGAACTCCTGCACGGACAGGGCGGCGGTCAGACCGGCGAAGGCGAGGCGGTCGGCGAGCGGCCAGCCCGCCAGCGTGCCGGTGACGAATCCGGCCACGAACACGTCGCCCGCGCCCGTCGGGTCCAGTGCCTCCACGCTGAGGGCCGGGATCTCGGCGCTCTCGCCGGTGGCGCCGTCGACCGCGTACGCCCCTTCGGCGCCCAGGGTGACGACCGCGAGCGGTACCCGGTCGGTGAGGGCGCGGGCGGCGGCGCGCGGGCAGTCGGTGCGGGTGTAGCGCATCGCTTCCGCCGCGTTGGGCAGGAACGCCTCGCAGTGCTCCAGGTCGGCCAGATCGTCCGGGTCCCAGCGGCCGGACTCGTCCCAGCCGACGTCGGCGAAGACCCGGGTGCCCTTGCGGGCGGCCTGGGCGATCCACTCCGCGCGGGTGCCCGGCGTGAGGGAGGCGACCGCGGCGCGGGCAGGCGGCGGGCAGTCGGGGGCCGACTCGGAGGGCGGGGCCTCGTGGCCGTGGGTGACCATGGTCCGTTCGCCTTCGTAGGCCATGGAGACGGTCACCGGGGAGTGCCAGCCGGGCACGGTGCGCGAGAGGCTCAGATCGATGCCCTCGCCCTGTTCGAGGGCGTCCCAGCAGTATTCGCCGTAGTGGTCGTCGCCGAAGGCCGCGGCGAGGGACGTGCGCAGCCCGAGGCGGGCGAGTGCGGTGGCCATGTTCGCGACACCGCCGGGGCTGGATCCCATGCCCCGCGCCCATGACTCGGTGCCGCGCACCGGTGCGGAGTCGAGTCCGGTGAAGATGATGTCGAGGAAGACGCTGCCGGTGAGATAGACGTCGCAGTCCGGATCGCCGGGCGCGCGCAGACCCGCGAGGGGGTCGAGGCAGGTGCTCGCGACGTCGCTCCGGCAGGTCGTCCTGGGCAGTTGCTCTCCGCTGCGAATGGTCACCGTGCGCGCTCCCATAAGTGGTGCAGTTCAAGCCAGTCTGCCCGACGGCGCCGACAGTCGGCCGGAAGGAAATACCCCGGCGGGTGCGGGCGCGCGGGCCGCACCGGGGCGAGCTTCGCACCATTGACGCTCGAGCGTTCGCGTACCTAACCTCTGTTCCCATACATGTACATACACTCTGGGGAGACAGCATGGGGCAGGACCTGACCGTCACCGAGGTACGGCTCACCCCGATCCTGGTAGCCGACCCTCCCCTGCTGAACACCCAAGGCGTGCACCAGCCGTACACCCCGCGGCTGATCGTCGAGATCGTGACCGCCGGCGGCGTGACCGGCGTCGGCGAGACCTACGGCGACACCAAGTACCTCGAACTGGCCGCTCCGCTGGCCGACTCGCTGCCCGGCTGCGCCGTCTCCGACGTCAACGCCCTGCACCGGCTGGCGGAACGCGTCTGCGGCGACTCGCCGGAGGCGACCGGCGCGGACGCCGTGGACGTCGGCGGGCTGCGCGGCGTACAGACCACGGACAAGCTGCGCCTGTCGGTCGTGTCCGGCTTCGAGGTGGCGTGCCTCGACGCGCTCGGCAAGAGCCTCGGGCTGCCCGTGCACGCCCTCCTGGGCGGCAAGGTCAGGGACGCAGTCGACTACAGCGCCTACCTGTTCTACCGCTGGGCCCGGCACCCGGGCGGTGCGGGCGAACCGGACGACTGGGGCGCCGCGCTCGACCCGGACGGCATCGTGGCCCAGGCCCGGCGCTTCGCCCGCGAGTACGGCTTCACGTCCTTCAAGCTCAAGGGCGGCGTCTTCGAACCGGAGCAGGAGATCGCCGCGGTCCGGGCGCTCGCGGAGGCGTTCCCCGGGCAGCATCTGCGACTCGATCCCAACGGCGCCTGGTCGGTGGAGACGTCGCTCGAGGTCGCGAGGGAGCTCGGCGGCGTCCTGCAGTATCTGGAGGACCCGGCCAGCGGTACGGCCCGGATGGCGGAGGTGGCCGCCGGCACGGACGTGCCCCTCGCGACGAACATGTGCGTGACCACCTTCGACGAGATCCCCGAGGCATTCGCCCGCGGCGCCGTGCAGGTGGTCCTCTCCGACCACCACTACTGGGGCGGGCTCCAGGCGACCCGGGAACTGGCCGCCGTCTGCCGGACGTTCGGCGTGGCACTGTCGATGCACTCCAACACCCATCTCGGCATCAGTCTCGCCGCGATGACGCATGTCGCGGCGGTCGTGCCGAACCTGGACCACGCCTGCGACAGCCACTACCCGTGGCAGACCGAGGACGTCATCACCGAGCGGCTCACCTTCCGGGACGGCCGCCTGGCCGTGAGCGACCTGCCCGGACTGGGCGTCGAGCTCGACCAGGAGCGGCTGGCACGGCTGCACCGGCGCTGGCTGGACGACGACGGCTCGATGCGTGAGCGGGACGACGCGGCGGCGATGCGGGTGGCGGAGCCGGGGTGGACCACACCGCCGGTGCCGCGCTGGTGAAGCCCGGGCGGGCCGGCCCGACACACAGGGGCCGGCCCGCCCGGAAGCGGCCGGACGACGCGGCGCCGCCGCGCGCAACGCAGCAGCGGGACGCTACGGAGCCCCCGCACGCCACGGCGCGGCCGGACGCAGGATGCCCAGCAGCATCCGGACCAGCTCGTCGACGAGGTCGTCGAGCGTCGCGTCGACCCACCCGACCGTCCAGTCGTGCAGCAGTCCGTTGACGCTGCCGATGAACGCGGCGGCCGCGACCCGGTAGTCGCGCGGATCCGCCTCCCCGCGCTCGACGGCCGTCGCGGCCTGCGCGCAGATGAAGTCCACCCAGCGGGCCCGGCGCGCCAGCCGCTGACGCTCCATCTGCGGGCTGACCCCGACGATCTCGAGGAACGTGATCCGGATACGCCGGGGATCGCGCGTCACGTTCGCCGCGTACGCGCGGAAGACGGCCGTCGCCCGCTCCGCCAGGGGCAGGTCGGCGGCCTCCGCGAGCGCGGCGAGCGCCGCCTCCTCCGCCCAGTCGTTGACCTGGAGGTGCAGTGCCGCGAGCACGTCCTCGAGGCCGCGGAACTCCTCGTAGAACTGACGGGTGGACAGGCCCGCCGCGTCGCTCAGCGCCGCGACGGTCGTGGCGCGGTAGCCGGGCGTGTCACCGAACAACCGGAGGCCGGCGTCGAGGAACCGGCTGCGCCGCTCCGCCCGGCGTTCCTCGGCCGACCTGCCTCCGTAACGGCCGGTGGGCTGTCTGACCCTGCCCGCCACTGGCGCCTCCCTCGTCGTCGCGGACTCATTTTCACGTGTCCGAAGTCTTGTGAAGCCTGCCACCGCTCGTTACTTTCCAGTAGCCCAATCTGAACGGATGCGTTTTCAGACTGCGCCCGCGCCATGGGGCCGCCCTTCATGGAAGGAACGACGATGTCTCTGTCCAGCACCAGGCGGGCCGTGGGTGCGGCCGTCGCCGCCCTGGCCCTGGCCGCCACCGGCTCGGTGACCGCCGACGCGTCGCCCGCGGCGGGAACTTCGGGACCGGCGGGAGTCACCGGACCGGCGGGCGAGCAGGCCGCGGGACTGCGGGAGGTGATGTTCGTCGGCAACAACTGGGACGGCACCGCCGATGTCATCGAGGCCCGGGGCGACTTCGCGAAGATCGGCCGTGTCGACGTCGTCCCCGACAAGGAGGAGCGACTGAGGGAGATCTACCTCAACCCCCTGAAGCTCGCCTTCTTCCTCGGTATCCGCCAAGGTCCCGGCGAGGGTCACGACCAGTTCGTCGACGACATGTACTCGACCCCGGACGGGTCCGCCATGGTCGTCTCCCGCCCCAGCTTCGCCGACGTCGTCTCGATCGACCTCGCCACCGGGAAGATCAACTGGCGCTTCCCCGTCTCCGGCTTCCGCTCCGACCACATGGCCGTCTCCCCCGACGGCACGCGCGTCGCCGTCTCCGCCTCGACGTCCAACACCGTGCACGTCCTCGACATCAGGACCGGCGAGCAGACCGGGTCGTTCAAGACCGGCGACAAGCCGCACGAGAACGTCTTCACCGACGGCGGCACGTACCTCTGGAACATGTCGATCGGCGAGGTCAACACAGCCCTCGACGCCCCGTGGCTCGACTGGACCAAGGGCGACCGGCGCATCACCGTCGTCGACACGCGGACCTACCAGCAGGTGAAGGTCATCGACATGCGGGAGCGGCTCGACGCCTTCGGCCGCGAGGACCTCTCCGACTCCGTCCGGCCCGTCGCCCTCACCCCTGACGAGTCCAAGCTCTACTTCCAGGTCTCGTTCTTCAACGGCTTCGTGGAGTACGACGTGGCCACGGACCGCGTGACCAGGGTCAAGACCCTGCCGAAGAACCCGGCGACCAGCGACGACCGCACGACCTGGGTCAACGACTCCCGCCACCACGGCATGTCCATGAGCCCCAAGGGCGACAAACTGTGCGTCGCGGGGACGATGGACGACTACGCCACCGTCGTCGACCGGGCGACCTTGCAGGAGAGCCCGCCGGTGCCCGCCTCCAAGCCCTACTGGGCGACCGTCAGCGGCGACGGCAGGTCCTGCGTCATCTCCGAGAGCGGCTCCGACTCGGTCACCGCGATCGACTTCGCCACCGGGAAGAAGGTCGCCTCCGTCGAGGTGGGGGACCATCCGCAGCGGGTGCGCATCGCCCATGTGCCGACCGGCTGGGCCGGTCCCGCCACACGCTGAACCGGCCCACGCCAACAGGAACCGCGCCGAGAACGGCCGTGAGGGGCCGTCGCCTCAGGACCGCTTGGGCACCGCAATGCGCCACAGGTCCCTGGCGACGGTCACCTCGCCGTCGAAACCGGCCGCCCTGGCCTGCCGCTCGAAGTCGGCGGCGGCGTCGGTGTAGCGCTGCGAGAAGTGCGTCAGCACGAGGTGGCGGACCCCTCCCCGGTGCGCGACAAGGCCCGCCTGACCTGCGGTCAGATGGCCGTGCTCCGCGGCGAGCCGGCCGTCCTCGTCGAGGAACGTCGACTCGATGACGAGCATGTCGCAGCCCTCCGCGAGCACATGCACGCCGTCGCAGAGCCGGGTGTCCATCACGAAGGCGAACCGCTGTCCCCGGCGCACCTCGCTCACGTCGTCGAGCGTGACGCCGCCGAGTTCGCCCTCCCGCTGGAGCCGGCCCACGTCCGGCCCCTTGATGCCGTGCGCGGCCAGCTTCTCGGGCAGCATCCGGCGGCCGTCCGGCTCGACGAGCCGGTAGCCGTACGACTCGACGGGGTGCGACAGCCGGTGCGCGTGGAGCGTGTACCCGCCGGTCCGCGCGACGACGCCGTCGGCGGCGACCGGGACCTCCTTCAGCTTCACCGTCTCGCGGTACGCGGTCGCGTACCGCAGCCGGTCGAAGAACCGCTGCCCGCTCGCCGGGTAGTGGGCGGACACCGGGTGCGGCACCTGGTCGAGGTTGATCCGCTGGATCACACCGGCGACACCGAGGGAGTGATCACCGTGGAAGTGCGTGACACAGATCCGGTTGATGTCGTGCGCGGACACCCCGGCGCGCAGCATCTGCCGCTGGGTGCCCTCGCCGGGATCGAAGAGGAGGCCCTCGCCGTCCCAGCGCAGGAGATAGCCGTTGTGGTTGCGGTGCCGGGTCGGGACCTGGCTGGCGGTGCCCAGCACCACGAGTTCGCGTACGGACACTCCGCGGTCCTCCGGTCTAGCCGGGGGCCACTCGAGGCCGCGGCCTCCGAGGACGTGCGCGTGGGCGTGGAAGACGGTCTGCCCGGCGCCGGTACCGGTGTTGAAGACGATCCGGTAGCCGCTCCGGTCCGCCTTCTCGTCGGCGGCGACCTGCCCGGCCGCGTGCAGCACGTCGGCGGCCAGCTGCGGCGCGCCGACGGCGAGGGAGGCGGCGTCCGGGTAGTGCGCCTTGGGGATGACGAGGACGTGCGTGGGGGCCTGCGGGTTTATGTCGCGGAAGGCGAGGGTGGTCTCCGTCTCACGGACGACCGTGGCGGGCACCTCCCCTGAGACGATCTTGCAGAACAGACAGTCCGCCTGCGGTTCTCCGGCCATTCCCCGGTCCTCCCTCGAGCTCGACCACTTCCGCCCGCATGCTATCGGCCCGGCCGCCCGCGGCACCGCTCGGGCGCGGCCCGCCCGTCTCCGGCCCGAGGGGCCGAGCGGGCGGGCCGGGGCCCGGCAGCGACTACGGCAGGGACGGCGGTTGCTTCGCCGGGGTCGACGCGAGCGCCTCCAGCGCCAGACGCACCGCCTCGTCCAGTTGCGGGTCGCGGCCCGCCGCATGGTCCTGCGGGGCGGGGACGACCTCGACGTCCGGGTCGACTCCGCGGTTCTCCACGTCCCAGCCGTAACCCTCCAGCCAGAAGGCGTACTTCGGCTGGGTGACCAGCGTGCCGTCCACGAGGGAGTAGCGGCTGTCGATGCCCACGACGCCTCCCCAGGTGCGGGTGCCGACCACGGGGCCGATGCCCAGCGCCTTGATCGCCGCGTTGACGATGTCGCCGTCGGATCCGGAGAACTCGTTGGCGACGGCGACGACCGGACCCCGCGGCGCGTCCAGCGGGTAACTCGACGGCTGCATGCCGCGCGGCAGGTCCCAGCCCACGATGCGGCGGGCCAGCTTCTCGACGACGAGCTGCGAGGTGTGGCCTCCGCGGTTCTCCCGTACGTCCACGACCAGGCCGTCCTTCGCCACCTCGACCCGCAGGTCGCGGTGGATCTGCGCCCAGCCGGGGGCCTGCATGTCGGGTACGTGCAGATAGCCCAGGCGCCCGCCGGACTTCTCGTGCACATAGGCGCGCCGGTCGGCGACCCACGCGTGGTACCGCAGGGGTTCCTCGTCGGCGAGGGGAACGACGACGGCGTGCCGGGGGTCGCCGCCGCCCGCCGGTGAGACGGTCAGTTCGACGGCCTTGCCGGCCGCGCCGACGAGCAGCGGGCCGGGCCCCCTGACCGGGTCGACGGGCCGGCCGTCCACGGCGAGCAGCGTGTCACCGGCGCGCAGGGCGACACCCGGAGCGGCCAGCGGCGAGTGTGCGTGGGGGTCGGAGGACTCGGACGGCAGGATGCGTTCGATGCGCCAACTGCCCTCGTTCGTACGCGAGATGTCCGCACCGAGCAGTCCCTGCCGGGTGGACGCGTCGCCGTGGTCGCCGTGCGGGATGACGTACGCGTGCGAGGTGCCGAGCTCGCCCTGAACCTCCCACAGCAGATCGACGAGGTCGTCGTGGGTGGCGACGCGGTCGAGGACGGGCCGGTAGCGCTCGAGGACGCCCGCCCAGTCGACACCGCCGAGGTCGGGCCGCCAGAAGTGGTCCCGCATGAGCCGCCCGGCCTCGTCGTACATCTGCCGCCATTCGGCGGCCGGTTCGACGGTGCGGCGCACCCGGGACAGGTCGACGGTGATGCTCGCGGCGCTGTCGTCGTCACCGTCGTCGTGCGATGCCTCGCGGTCGCTGGGAACGACCTTGAGCTTGTCGCGTGTGTACAGAAGCACCCGCTTGCCGTCGCCGCTGACACGGAAGTAGGAGGCGTCGGAGGCGAGTTCCTCGACCCGCTGCCGCCCCAGGTCGTACCGCTCAAGGGTGGTCCGGGGCCCTGGATCGTCAGGGGTGGCGCGGCCCGCGCCGAGGACGCCGCGCAGCGGGTGGCGCAGCCACAGCAGACCGTCCTTGGCGGCGCGCAAGGTCGAGTAGCTGGCGGCCTCGACCGGGAACGGCACGATGCGGTCGGCGAGCCCGTCGAGATCGATACGCGTGACGGGCGCCGTGCCGTCGTCCGTCTCCGACGAGCCGTCCTTGTCCGGATCGAAGGGCCGGCCGTGCCGCTGGGGGCCGAACGGCGAGGGCGTGGTCGCCGCCAGCGTGATCAGGTGCGGCCGGCACCCGCCGACGAAGGCCAGGTCGAAGACGTGCGCGTCGTAGACGGGGTCGAAGGCACGCTCCGAGAGGAACGCGAGATGCTTGCCGTCGAGGGTGAAGGCGGGCTGGAAGTCGGCGAACCGCAGCGGTGTCGCCTCGGAGACGGTCAGATCACCGGTGTTGGCGAGTTTGATCTGCCGTAGCGGGCTGGGGCCGGGGTGCGACCAGGCGAGCCATGCCGAGTCGGGCGAGAAGACGAGTCCGTCGGCGTCGCCGTGCTCGCTGCGGTCCACCTCGCGTACCTCCCCCGTCCCGCGCTCGACGAGGAGGACCCGGCCGTCGTGCGAGGCGACGGCGGCGCGGCTGCCGTCGGGGCCACGGCCAGTGCCAGTACCCGGCCGAGCCGGCCCGCGGCGAGCCTGCGCGGAGTGGCACCGGCTGCGGTACCGGTGGCGGGCGCGAACTCGAGCGCGTCGTCGCCCTCCGCGTCGGTCACCCAGACGACGTACTGCTCGCCGTCGACGCCGAACGTACGCGGCAGCCTCGCCCGTACGCCCGGTTCGACGGCGAGCGAACGCGCGGGCCCCTCGCGGTGGGTGACCCAGTGGATGCCGCCGCGGATCTCCACGGCGCTGCCGCGGCCGGTGTGGTCCGGGTCCGCCGCGCCCAGGTGGTGGCCGGCGTCGATCGGCCGGGGCTGGAGATCGGTGCGCTGGCCGCCGAGCCGGATGTCCAGGCGGCGCGGCTGCTCGCCGTCCAGGCCGTCGAGCAGCCACAGTTCGCCGGCGCAGGCATAGGCGACGCGGGTGCCGTCGGTCGCCGCGTGGCGGGCGTAGAAGCCGTCGAGGCCGGTGTGGCGGCGCAGGTCCGAGCCGTCGGGCAGCGACGAGTAGAGGGCGCCGACACCCTCGTGGTCGGAGAGGAACGCGACCCGCTCGCCCACCCACAGGGGGTACTCGACGTTCCCGTCGATGTCCTCGTGGAGGCGTACGAACTCGCCCTCGGTCTCCCCCTCGAGCCACAACTTGCCCGCCGTGCCACCGCGGTAGCGCTTCCAGGCCGCGGCCTCGCGCCCCATGGTCGCCGACAGCAGCAGGGTGCGGGGGCCGTACGCGACGCCACCGACGGGCCCGTACGGGAGGACATCGGCGGGTCCGCCGTCGAGCGGCACCGCGTGCGCCCAGGTGCGGCGCAGCGACGCCTGCCCGTGCGTGGTGAGCGCCAGGACCCGGCCGTCGGGGGTCCAGCCCCGTACCGAGGTCCGGTGGCTGCCCCAGTGGGTGAGCCGGTCGGAAGGGCCGCCGTCGACGGGCGCCAGGTGGACCTCCGGCGTGCCGTCGCGGAACGAGGACCAGGCGATACGGGTGCCGTCGGGGGAGATCCTGGGATGGTTCACGGGCATGTTGTCGGCGCTCACACGCCACGCCCGGCCGCCGTCGAGCGGCGCGACCCAGACGTCGTCCTCGGCGGTGAAGGCGATCAACTCGCCGTGCAGATGCGGATACCGGAGGTAGGCAGGGTGCGTCACACCGTCACCCTAGGCAGGTGAGAGCCTCAGGGTGCGGTTTTTGGATCACTTGGCCGGAACGGCGGTCACCGTTTCTGTGACGGTGACCGTGACGGTCGGGTACGGCCTCCCGGGATCGGAAGGATCGCCGGCCGGCGAACTGCTCGGTGCGGCGCTGCAGTCGCCGAGCATCGTCGCCCGGAAGACGATCTTCTTCTCGATCCTGGCGGTCAGATCGCCACGGACGCACTTTCCGCCGCGTTCCTCCGTCACCTTGCCGGTGACGGTGATGTCCTGACCGGACCCGGTCTCACCCTGGCAGTCCACGGAGGCACGGCCCGGACCGGAACCGGGCGAGGCGGTGGAACCGGGCGAGGCGGTGGCAGGGGTGTCGGCCTTCGCCGTGCAACTGAGCCAGGCGACGTCGAACGTGAGCCGCTCGAGCGTGCTCGTCGCGGTCAGATCGGTGGTGACGGCCACGGCACCGGTGTTCAGCCCTCCTGCGGTGGGCTCGCAGGCCACGAGGGCGGGAACTGCCGCTGCTGCGACGGCGATCGCGGCCAAGGCGCGCCGTGCTCTGGTCCGGGCGGGCATGAAGCCAGAGTGCCAGCACCGCCCCGCCGGTAAAAGAGTGGTTGCGGCCATGGTGCCGCCCGTACGGTCGGGCCATGGCCAGGAAGCTGTGGCGCGCCCGCCGCCTCGTCGTGGACGCGGGCAACGTGTACATGTGGTCGGTGCGGCACCGGCACACACGGGACGGCTCAGGCACCCGTGACTGCCGTACGACGCTGTCACTGTGGCGCGAGGGAACGCAGCAGCGCCTGGCGGTCGTCTTCCGGGAAGGTCCCGGCCGGGTCGTCTCCGGCGGGTACTTCGAGGCGGGTGCCGTGGTCTCCGGCGGTACGTGGCTGAATCTGCACGAGCCGGGCGTGGCACGGCGGTTCCTCGACGCGGCCACCGCCCGCGGCCTCCTGCCGGACACGCCGAGGACGGTCGAGACCGACGGGTGGCCGCTGTTCGACGCGGTGGCCGGCGATGTCCCGGCGGGCCCTGCGGGCTGAGCCGACGGGCCGCCCTTCCGGACTGCCGGGCAGACGGGGCGCCGCCGCTCAGGACCAGCGGCCGGTGCGCCCCAGCAGGAGCGCCGTCGCCGCCGTACCGGCCGTGGACGTACGCAGCACGCTGCGTCCCAGCCGGTACGGCCTTGCGCCCGCCTCCGCGAACTGGTCGAGCTCCTGCGGGGACACGCCCCCCTCGGGGCCGACCACGAGCACGATCGAGCCCTCCGTGGGGAGTTCCGCCGTGGCGAGCGGCATGGCGCCCTCCTCGTGGAGCACCGCGGCGAAGTCCGCGGCCGCCAGAAGTGCCGCGACCTGCTTGGTCGTTGCCTGCTCCGCGACCTCCGGGAAGCGGAGCCTGCGCGACTGCTTGCCCGCCTCACGGGCCGTCGCCCGCCACTTGGCGAGCGACTTCGCGCCGCGCTCGCCCTTCCACTGGGTGATGCAGCGCGCCGCCGACCACGGCACGACCGCGTCCACGCCGGTCTCGGTCATGGTCTCCACGGCGAGTTCGCCGCGGTCGCCCTTGGGCAGCGCCTGCACGACGGTGATGCGGGGCGCCGGCTGCGGCTCCTCGGGGCACTCGCGTACCTCGACCGTCAGACGGTCCTTGCCCTCGGTGGAGACGACGGTGCCCGACGCTCCGCGCCCGCCGCCGTCCGTGAGGACGATGTCCTCGCCCGGCTGGAGCCTGCGCACGGATACGGCGTGCCGCCCCTCCGGGCCGTCCAGGACGACGACCGCGCCGGGCGCGACGCCTGCGAGCGATTCGAAGAGGAAGACGGGAGCGGTCATCACACACCACCGCCGAGTGACAGCGCGGCACGCGCGGAGTCCGCCTCCGCGGCCAGCACCCCCACCAGCTGGGCGGCGGGCATCTCACGCGCCAGCCGGTGCCCCTGGCCCGCCCACAGCGACATGCCCTGCGCGTCGCCCGCCTTGGCGGCGGCCTTGCGCAGCCCGCTCGTCAGATGGTGCACCTCGGGGTACGCGGCCGGCGCGTACGGCCCGTGCTCCCGCATGAACCTGTTCACCAGGCCCCGCGCGGGCCGCCCGGAGAAGGCCCGGGTCATCTCGGTGCGCCCGAACAGCGGGTCGGTCATGGCCTGTTTGTGCACCGGGTGCGCTCCCGACTCGGGACACACCAGGAACGCGGTACCGAGCTGGGCGGCGCTCGCCCCGGCAGCCAGGACCGCGGCGATCTGATGGCCGCGCATCAGTCCGCCGGCGGCGATGACGGGCATCTGTACGGTCTCCTTCACCAGTGCGAGAAGCGCGAGCAGTCCGTACCCGGACCCGTCGGTCGCGGGATCGTCCCGGTGCGTGCCCTGATGGCCGCCGGCCTCGATGCCCTGCACGCACACCGCGTCGGCACCGGCCCACTGGGCCGCCTGCGCCTCCTCCGGCGTGGTGACGGTCACGATCGTGAAGGTGCCCGCCTTGCTGAACGACTCGAGGACGCTGCGCGAGGGACAGCCGAAGGTGAACGAGACGACCGGGACGGGGTCGTCGAGCAGGATCGCGAGCTTCGCGTCGTAGCCGTCGTCCCGTCCCCTGTCAGGATCACCGAGCGGCGTCTCGTACCAGGCGGACTCACCGGCGAGCTGGTCCCGGTAGACACCGACGGCGGCGGGGTCGGCGATGCCGGGCTGCGGCATGAACAGGTTGACGCCGAAGGGCCGCGCGGTGAGCCCGCGGACATGTTTGACCTCTTCGTACATCCCGTCCGCCGTCTTGTACCCGGCGGCCAGGAAGCCCAGCCCACCGGTCTCCGACACGGCGGCGACCAACTGCGGACAGGAAGCGCCGCCGGCCATGGGTGCCTGCACGATCGGATGACGGCAGAGGCCGGCCAGCGCGGATGACGACATGCACGCATCGTGCCACGTCCCCCGCGACGGGTCCGAATCCCCCATTCCGCCTGAGCCCGCACCGGCCCCGGGGGCAGCGGAAAGGGGTGGGGCGGCTCCGCGCACGGAGCCGCCCCGCCCGCCCTCGGGCTATCGCCCGTTGAACGCGTCCTTCAGCCGCGAGAACAGCCCCTGCTGACCCGGCTGGAACTGGCCCAGCGGCCGCTCCTCGCCCCGCAGCTTGGCCAGGTCCCTCAGCAGTCGCTCCTGCTCCACGTCGAGCTTCGTCGGCGTCGTCACCTCGACATGCACGATCAGGTCGCCCCGGCCGCCGCCGCGCAGGTGCGTGATGCCGCGGCCGTGCAGGGGGATCGACTGGCCGGACTGCGTGCCCGGACGGATGTCGACCTCCTCCACGCCGTCGAGCGTCTCGAGCGGGCACTTCGTGCCCAGCGCCGCCGCGGTCATGGGGATCGTCACCGTGCAGTGCAGGTCGTCGCCGCGTCGCTGGAAGACGGGGTGGGCGACCTCGTGGATCTCGACGTACAGGTCACCGGCGGGGCCGCCGCCGGGGCCGACCTCGCCCTCGCCCGCGAGCTGGATCCGGGTGCCGTTGTCGACACCGGCCGGGATCTTCACGGTCAGCGTCCGCCGCGACCGGACCCGGCCGTCGCCGGCGCACTCGGGGCACGGCGTCGGCACGACCGTGCCGAAGCCCTGGCACTGCGGGCAGGGCCGCGACGTCATGACCTGGCCCAGGAAGGACCGCGTCACCTGCGAGACCTCGCCGCGCCCGCGGCACATGTCGCAGGTCTGCGCCGATGTGCCGGGCGCCGCGCCCTCGCCGGAGCAGGTCGTGCAGACGACGGCCGTGTCGACCTGGATGTCCTTCGTGGTACCGAAGGCCGCTTCGTTGAGCTCGATCTCCAGCCGGATCATCGCGTCCTGGCCGCGGCGGGTACGCGAGCGCGGTCCGCGCTGCGACGCCGTGCCGAAGAAGGCGTCCATGATGTCGGAGAAGTTGCCGAAGCCGCCGGCGCCGAAGCCTCCGGCGCCGCCGCCTCCGGCCTGCGAGAGCGGGTCACCGCCGAGGTCGTAGACCTGCTTCTTCTGCGGGTCCGAGAGCACCTCGTACGCGGCGTTGATCTCCTTGAAGCGCTCCTGCGTCTTCGGATCCGGATTCACGTCCGGGTGGAGTTCGCGCGCGAGGCGGCGGAAGGCCTTCTTGATCTCGTCCTGCGATGCGTCGCGGCGTACGCCGAGTACGGCGTAGTAGTCCGTGGCCACTTACGACTCCGCCAGGATCTGTCCGACGTAACGTGCCACTGCGCGTACCGCTCCCATCGTTCCGGGGTAGTCCATGCGGGTCGGTCCGACCACGCCGAGTTTCGCTACTGCCTCGTCGCCCGAACCGTAGCCGACCGAGACCACGGACGTGGAGTTGAGGCCTTCATGGGCGTTCTCGTGACCGATACGTACGGTCATGCCCATACCGCCCGACTCGTTCGCCTCGCCGAGCAGCTTGAGGAGCACCACATGCTCCTCGAGCGCCTCCAGCACCGGCCGGATGGTCAGCGGGAAGTCGTGCCCGAAGCGGGTCAGATTGGCGGTGCCGCCGATCACGAGCCGCTCCTCGGTCTCCTCGACCAGGGTCTCGAGCAGTGTGGAGAGCACCGTGGAGACGGTGCCGCGGTCCTCGTGCTCGAAGGATTCGGGAAGGTCCTGCACCAGCTGCGGCACGTCCGCGAAGCGGCGTCCCACGACCCGGCTGTTGAGCCGGGCCCGCAGGTCCGCGAGCGAGGCGTCGCCGAACGGGGCGGGGCAGTCGATCATGCGCTGCTCGACCCGGCCCGTGTCCGTGATCAGCACGAGCATCAGGCGGGCGGGCGCGAGGGAGAGGAGCTCCACGTGCCGGACCGTGGACCGGGTCAGCGACGGGTACTGGACGACGGCGACCTGCCGGGTCAGCTGAGCCAGCAGCCGCACCGTACGTCCCACGACGTCGTCGAGGTCGACCGCCCCGTCCAGGAAGTTCTGGATGGCGCGGCGCTCCGGCGACGACAGCGGCTTGACGCCGGCCAGCCGGTCGACGAACAGCCGGTATCCCTTGTCCGTGGGGATCCGCCCGGCGCTCGTGTGGGGCTGGGCGATGAAACCCTCTTCCTCCAGCACGGCCATGTCGTTGCGGACGGTGGCCGGGGAGACACCGAGCTTGTGACGCTCGGTGAGGGCCTTGGAGCCGACAGGCTCCTCGGTGCCGACATAGTCCTGGACGATGGCGCGCAGCACCTCGAGCCTGCGTTCGCTGAGCATTCGCGCACCTCCAGCTGTGGTTCCTCTGTGTGTCCTGGCACTCGGTGCGCCCGAGTGCCAGCATTCCCCCGGCCAGTGTACGGCTGCCGGGTACGCGGGTAGCAAGGGTGGCCGACCGTGCGGTCGGACACGCGCTCGTGCGGCCCGCGCAGGTCGATGCGGATGTGATGCGGATAGCGTCGCCGTATGGACGTCAGTTGGGAAGACTTCGGCTGGGAACGGCTGGCCGAGGGGGTCGGCCGCCGCCGCCTCCCGAGGTGGGACGCGACCGTCGGCCTGGTCGCCGGCGAGGACGCTGTGCTGCTGTACGACACGGGCTCCACGCTCCGTGAAGGGGCCGAGCTGCGGGCCCAGGCGCAGGCGCTGCTGGGCGGGCGCCGCGTGACGCACATCGCACTCAGCCATCCCCACTTCGACCATGTGCTGGGCACGGCGGCCTTCGCGGGGGCGGAGGTGTACGGGGCCGTGGGCATGGACACACTGCTGCGCCGGGAGCGGGACGCGATCCGCGCGTCCGCGATCCGGCACGGGGTCGCTGCCGAGGAGGCGGCGGAGGCCGCGGACATGGTGGTGGCGCCGCAGCATGCGGTGTGCGGGGAGTGGACGCTCGACCTGGGAGGCCGCCAGGTGCTGCTGGCCAATGTGGGCCCCGGCCACACGGGCCACGACCTGGCGCTGCTGGTGCCCGCCGAACGGGAAGTGGTCTTCTGCGGAGACCTGGTGGAGGAGTCCGGTGAGCCGCAGGCCGGCCGGGACGCCGTCGGGCCACAGTGGCCCGCCGCCCTCGACAGGCTGCTGACCCTCGGCGGCGAGGACGCCCTGTACGTCCCCGGGCACGGCGCGGTGGTGGACGCGGCGTTCGTACGGGCCCAGCGCGACGAACTGGCGGCGCGTTTCGGCGTGTCGTAGCGGCGTGCGGCCGTATCGTCGTGCGAATGCGCAGCTACAGCCCTGATCTCACACCGCCGTGGAAGCGGTCGAAGCCCGTGCCGGAGGTCCCTGCCGACCCTGAGCTGGTGGTCGAGGAGGTGTCGACCGGCTTCTGCGGCGCCGTGATCCGCTGCGAGGCGGGGACGGTCACCCTGGAGGACCGCTTCGGCAAGCACCGCGTGTTCCCGCTCGAGCCGCGGGGCTTCCTGCTGGAGGGCAAGGTCGTCACGCTGGTCCGTCCGGCCCCGTCGGCCCCGTCCCGTCCGTCCCGTACCGCCTCCGGCTCTCTCGCCGTTCCCGGCGCCCGGGCCCGGGTCGCCCGCGCGGGCCGCATCTACGTGGAGGGCCGCCACGACGCCGAGCTCGTTGAGCGGGTGTGGGGCGACGACCTGCGGATCGAGGGCGTGGTGGTCGAGTACCTGGAGGGCGTCGACGACCTGCCGTCGATCGTCGCGGACTTCTCCCCCGGTCCGGACGCCCGCCTCGGCGTCCTGGTGGACCACCTGGTCGAGGGCTCCAAGGAGTCCCGAATCGCGGCCTCGGTCAGCGACCCGCACGTGCTGGTGGTGGGCCACCCGTACATCGACGTGTGGGAGGCGGTGAAGCCTGCTTCCGTGGGCATCCCGGCGTGGCCCACGGTGCCGCGCGGCCAGGACTGGAAGACGGGCGTGTGCCGCGCCCTCGGCTGGCCGGAGAACACGGGCGCGGCCTGGCAGCACATCCTCTCCAAGGTCCGTTCCTACAAGGACCTGGAGCCTGCTCTGCTGGGGCGGGTCGAGGAGCTGATCGACTTCGTGACGGTGTCCGACTAGGACCTGTCCGGCCGCCGGGGTCGGACACTCCGGCGGGTGATCAGTCCACGAGGTCCCGCACCACCGCGTCCGCCAGCAGCCGTCCCCGCAGGGTCAGCACCGCGCGCCCGGCCCCGTACGGGCCGGGCTCCAGCAACCCGTCGGCCAGCGAACGGGCGGCCGCCGCGAGGCCCGCCTCACGCAGGAGGTCCAGCGGCACGCCGTCCCGCAGGCGCAGCTCGAGCAGGATCCGCTCCACGCGGCGGTCCTCGTCGGGGAGGAGCTCGCGCCCGGCGCCGGGTGAGCGGCCCTCCGCCAGGGCTGCCGCGTACGCGCCCGGGTGCTTGACGTTCCACCAGCGCACGCCGCCGACGTGGCTGTGCGCACCAGGGCCGGCGCCCCACCAGTCGGCGCCGCGCCAGTACAGCTCGTTGTGCAGGCAGCGGCCTTCCGGCGAGGTGGCCCAGTTGGAGACCTCGTACCAGTCGTAGCCGGCCGCGCCGAGCACCTCGTCGGCGATCAGGTAGCGGTCGGCGTGGACGTCGTCGTCGGTCATGGGCACCTCGCCGCGGCGGATGCGCCGCGCGAGCTGTGTGCCCTCCTCCACGATCAGCGCGTACGCCGACACATGGTCCGGTCCCGCGCCGACTGCGGACTCCAGCGAGGCCCGCCAGTCGTCGTCGCTCTCGCCCGGGGTGCCGTAGATCAGGTCGAGGTTCACATGGTCGAAGCCCGCGGCCCGCGCCTCCGCCACGCACGCCTCCGGCCGGCCGGGGGTGTGGGTGCGGTCGAGCACCTTCAGCACGTGCTGCCGTGCGCTCTGCATGCCGAAGGAGACGCGGTTGAAGCCGCCCTCCCGCAGGGCCGCCAGATAGGCGGGGTCGACGGACTCCGGGTTCGCCTCCGTCGTGATCTCCGCGTCGTCGGCGAGACCGAACTCCTGCCGCACCACGTCCAGCATCCGTACGAGATCACCGGCGGCCAGCAGCGTCGGTGTGCCCCCGCCGACGAACACCGTCCGCACCGGCCGCGGATCGTCGCCGAGGATCTTGCGGGCGAGGCGGACCTCGTCCGCCAGGGTCTCCGCGTAGTTGTCGCGGGAGGCGAGCACTCCCCCGGAGCCGCGCAGCTCGGTGGCCGTGTAGGTGTTGAAGTCGCAGTAGCCGCAGCGCGTCGCGCAGTACGGCACGTGCAGGTAGAAGGCCAGCGGCCGGGCTTCGGCGCCCTGGAGGGCGGACGCGGGCAGCGCGCCGTCCTCGGGCATGGGCTCGCCGTCAGGCAGTACGGAAGGCATGCCCCCATTGTCCGTCACCCGGCAGGTCGCCCCGCCTGGAGCACCAGCAGCGCCAGATCGTCCCCGGGCGGTGTCGGCGCGAACGCGTGCACCGCGGCCCTGATCCGCTCGGCGACACCCTGCGCCGTGAGCCCGGCGCAGCCGGAAAGGACGGCCGCGAGACCGTCCTCGTCGTCGAACATCCGCGGTCCCGAGCGCCGCTCGGTCACCCCGTCGGTGACGCACAGCAGCGTGTCACCGGGCTCCAGGTCGAAGGTGTGGCTCTGGTACGCGACGTCGTCGACGACCCCGAGCAGCACCTGCGGCTCGGCGAGTGCCCGTACGGTGCCGTCGGGCCGGAGCAGCAGGGGCAGCGGGTGTCCGGCGCTCGCCAGGGTGCAGCGGGCGCCGCCGTCGCCGGACGGTGACGGCACGACCTGCCCGTACAGCAGCGAGAGGAAGCGCGCGTGCTGCCCGTCCGGGAGGCCCGGCCCGTGCCCGCCGGTGACGATCAGGGCCGCCGCCTCCGCCGCCTCCATCGCGTCGTCGAGGAGGAGGCCGTTGAGCCGGTCGAGGACCTGACCGACCTCGTAGCCCTCGCGGGCGAGCAGTCGCAGCCAGGGCCTGGCGAGCCCGGTGACGACGGCGGCCTCCGGCCCGCTGCCCTGGACGTCGCCGAGCATGAAGCACCAGCGGCCGCCGGACCCGGCGGGGAAGACGTCGTAGAAGTCGCCGCCGGCGACACCGTCGTCACTTGGCTCGTAGACCAGGAACGTGTCGACGCCCGGGATCTGCCCCACCCGGCTCGGCAGCAGGCCGCGCTGGAGGACCCGGCTGATGGTGGCCTGGCGGGTGTACCGGCGGGCGGCGCTGACGGCCAGGGCGACCCGCCGGGCGAAGTCCTCGATGAGGGCGGCCACTTCTGCGGGGACGCCCGCCGGGCCGTTCTGCGCGACGAGCAGCACGCCGAGACGGTGGCCGCCGACGCCGAGGCGGTACGCCAGGGCGGTGGCCGGTTCCGCCTCCGCGGGCAGGGGCCCGGCCGGCTCGTGCGCGCCGGTGACGGCGGGCGGCCGGGGCAGGTGCGGCGCCCCGGCCGTTCCCCGCCTCCCGGGGGTGTCCTGCGCCGCCGGGCCGCCGTGCGGGGGCGCAGGAGGCCCGCCGCGGGTGCCGTGGGGCCATGCCACCGGCACCGGTCCGCCGTCCGACGTCAGCGGCAGCAGGGGCGGCTCCTCGCCCAGGGCCTCGCGCAGCGGCCCCACACGTGCCTCGTCGCAGTGCCACACCCCGACGAGCCGCGCCCTTCCTTTCCCGGTCCCGCGTCCGTGCCCCTGCGCCCCGCCGTCCAGCCAGATCGCACACCGGTCGGCGAGGCGCGGCACCAGCAGCTGGCCCGCCAGCGCGGCGACCATGTCCTCGTCCAGTTGCCCGGCAAGCAGGTCGGACGCCTCGGCGAGGAACGCGGGCGCCCCGCGGCTCACCCACTCCAGGTCGTCACGCCCGCGTCCCGGCGCGGACGTCTCCATGCCGTGCGCGCCCCGGGGTGCGAGCGGTGCCGAGTACGCGGCGGCGGGCGGGCGGATGTCACGGCCGTCGAGCGGGAGGCGGGCCCAGACGGTCTTCAGCGCGGCGTGGAAGGTGATGCCCCAGCGTTCCGCGAGGGAGGCGACGAGTTGGAGACCGCGGCCGTAGTCCGCGGTGCCGGACTCGTCGGCGCTGTGCGGCCCGCCGGTGACGGCGCTGGCGGGGTGGTGGTCGGAGACCTCGACCACCAGTGCGGCCGGTTCCTCGTGCGTGGACTCCTCGAAACGGCACAGCAGTTCCGCGGCGGTGCCGGCGTGGACGACGGCGTTGGTGACGAGCTCGCTGACGACGACGGCCGCGTCGTCGGCCAGCCGGTCGGCGCAGGAGCCGCCGGACAGGAGACCGAGACCCGTCCACCCGTCGACGGCGTCGCGTACGAAACGGCGTGCCGCGGCCGGGGCCAAGAGGTTGCCGGGCAGGCTGGTGTGCGCGACCAGCCTGGGGTCGGACCGTGCCGGCCACACGGGAGTCGAAGAGTTGCCGGTCTCGCGCTGCATCGGAATGGACCCCACCCGCGGCTCCTGGTCGGTGCTGGCATGCGCCGCTTATGACACCGACAGCGTGACAGACCGAGGGGGCTCATAAGCGCGGAGTCACCGAACTAGGGGGAAGGAAACCGGCAGGAAGGCGTAAGGAGCACACACGCATGCGGCGGAACGGCCGTCGGTCCGACACGTTCCGCCGCTGGTCGTGCGGGGTCACGCCTCGCGGGAACCGGCGTACATGTCCTCGATCAGGTCCTTGTACTCGCGCTCCACGACCGGGCGCTTCAGCTTGAGGCTGGGCGTCAGTTCGCCGTGCTCGATGTCCAGGTCACGCGGGAGCAGCCGGAACTTCTTGATGGTCTGCCAGCGCTGGAGCCCCTCGTTGAGGCGCTTCACGTAGCCCTCGATGAGCTGCTCGGCCTGGGGCGAGGCGACGACCTCGGCGTAGCTCTTGCCGCCCAGGCCGTTCTCCTCGGCCCAGCCGAGGATCGTCGGCTCGTCCAGGGCGATCAGCGCGGTGCAGAAGTTACGGTCCGCGCCGTGCACCAGGATGTTGGACACGAACGGGCACACCGCCTTGAACTGCCCCTCGACCTCGGCGGGCGCGATGTACTTGCCGCCGGACGTCTTGATCAGGTCCTTCTTGCGGTCCGTGATCCGCAGGTAGCCGTCGGCGGACAGCTCGCCGATGTCGCCGGTGTGGAACCACCCGTCGGACTCGAGGACCTCTGCGGTCTTCTCGGGCAGGTTGTGGTAGCCCTCCATGATCCCGGGGCCGCGGAGCAGGATCTCGCCGTCGTCGGCGATACGCACCTCGCAGCCGGGCACCGGCTTGCCGACCGTGCCGGTGCGGTAGGCCTCGCCCGGGTTGACGAAGGAGGCGGCGCTGGACTCCGTCAGACCGTAGCCCTCGAGGATGTGGATGCCGGCGCCGGCGAAGAAGTAGCCGATGTCGGGGGCGAGCGCGGCGGAACCGGAGACGGCGGCGCGCAGTCGTCCGCCGAACGCCTCGCGCAGCTTGGAGTAGACGAGCGCGTCGGCGACCTTGTGCTTGGCGTTCAGCCCGAAGGGGGCGGACGCGTTGCCGGTGCGGCGGAAGTTGTCCTGCGTGACCTTCGCGTACTCGCGGGCGACTCCGGCGGCCCACTGGAAGATCTTGTACTTGGCGCCGCCGCCGGCGCGCGCCTTGGCCGCGACCCCGTTGTAGACCTTCTCGAAGATGCGGGGAACGGCCGCCATGTACGTCGGCTGGACGACCGGGAGGTTCTCGATGATCTTGTCGACGCGGCCGTCGACCGCCGTGACGTGGCCGACCTCGATCTGTCCCGAGGTCAGCACCTTGCCGAAGACGTGGGCGAGCGGCAGCCAGAGGTACTGCACGTCGTCCTTGGTGACCAGGCCGGTCGAGGCGATGGCCTTGGCCATGTAGGACCAGTTGTCGTGCGGCAGGCGCACACCCTTGGGACGGCCCGTGGTGCCCGAGGTGTAGATGAGTGTCGCCAGCTGGTCGGCGGTGATCGCCGCGACCCGCTCCTTGACGGCCTCCGGGTTCTTGGCGAGGTACTTCGCGCCGCGCGCCTCGAGGTCGGCCAGGGTGAGGACCCAGCCCTCCGGCTCGGAGCTCTCCGACTCGACGCCGGCCGGGTCGATGACCACGACGTGCTTCAGCTCGGGCAGCTCGGTGCGCTTCTCCCGCGCCTTGGCCAGCTGGGTGGCGTCCTCGGCGATCAGCACCCGGCTCGAGGAGTCGGCGAGGATGTACGCCGACTCCTCCGCGTTGGTGGACGGGTAGATCGTCGTGGTCGCGCCGCCCGCGCACATCACGCCGAGGTCGGCGAGGATCCACTCGACCCGGGTGGAGGAGGCGAGGGCGACCCGCTCCTCCGCGTTCACGCCCAGGTCGATCAGTCCGGCCGCGACGGCGTAGACCCTCTCGGCGGCCTGGCCCCAGCTCAGGGACTTCCAGTCGTCGGGGCCCGAGCCCGAGGCGGGGGGCACCGGGTACCGGTAGGCCTCGTCGTCCGGCGTGACTGCCACGCGTTCGGTGAAGAGGGTCGCCACCGAAGGCGGCCGGTTCTCGATCAGGGTCTGGGTTTCGCTCACGACGTCCTCCGGGCCTGCGGCAACACTGCACGACTGGCTGGTTGTTTAACTGGCGAGTAACCATCGAGCCGTGCTCAGGGTAAAGCCCGTGGGACCAGCGCGTAAGTGCCTGCGGGCTGCCGCTTGATAACGAACGGAGCGCAGGTCCACCGGTTGGCGGAACGGATCGATGTATCAGGCATCTGAATTTCGCGACGGTTCCGGACGGCCGAAAGCGCCCGTCCCGGCACGGGACGGGCGCTTTCGCGGACCCGGGACGACGCGGAGGCTACTTCTTCTTGCCACCCTCGTCGCTGGACAGCACCGCGATGAAGGCCTCCTGCGGGACCTCCACGGAACCGACCATCTTCATCCGCTTCTTGCCTTCCTTCTGCTTCTCCAGCAGCTTCCGCTTACGGGAGATGTCACCGCCGTAGCACTTGGCGAGGACGTCCTTGCGAATGGCGCGGATCGTCTCGCGGGCGATCACCCGGGAGCCGATGGCCGCCTGGATCGGCACCTCGAACGCCTGCCTCGGGATCAGCTCGCGCAGCTTGGCGACGAGCCGCACGCCGTACGCGTAGGCCGCGTCCTTGTGGGTGATCGCAGAGAAGGCGTCCACCTTGTCGCCGTGCAGCAGGATGTCGACCTTGACCAGGCTGGAGGCCTGCTCGCCGGTGGGCTCGTAGTCCAGGGAGGCGTAGCCGCGGGTCTTGGACTTCAGCTGGTCGAAGAAGTCGAAGACGATCTCCGCGAGCGGCAGGGTGTAGCGGATCTCGACCCGGTCCTCGGAGAGGTAGTCCATGCCGAGGAGGGTGCCGCGGCGGGTCTGGCACAGCTCCATGATCGAGCCGATGAACTCGCTGGGCGCGAGGATCGTCGCCCGCACCACCGGCTCATGGACGTCGGCGATCTTCCCCTCGGGGAACTCGCTCGGGTTGGTGACCGTGTGCTCGGTGCCGTCCTCCATCGTCACGCGGTAGACCACGTTCGGAGCGGTGGCGATCAGGTCCAGGCCGAACTCGCGCTCGAGGCGCTCCCGGATCACGTCCAGGTGCAGCAGGCCGAGGAAGCCCACACGGAAGCCGAAGCCCAGCGCCGCCGACGTCTCCGGCTCGTACACCAGCGCGGCGTCGTTGAGCTGGAGCTTGTCGAGGGCGTCACGCAGCTCGGGATAGTCGGAGCCGTCCAGCGGGTACAGGCCGGAGAACACCATCGGCTTCGGGTCCTTGTAGCCGCCGAGGGCCTCCGTGGCTCCCTTGTGCAGGGTGGTGATCGTGTCACCGACCTTGGACTGGCGGACGTCCTTCACACCGGTGATGAGGTAACCCACCTCACCGACACCCAGGCCGTCGGCCGGCAGCATCTCCGGTGAGTTGGTGCCGATCTCCAGCAGCTCGTGCGTGGCGCCGGTCGACATCATCCGGATCCGCTCACGCTTGTTGAGCTGGCCGTCGATGACACGGACGTACGTGACGACGCCGCGGTACGAGTCGTAGACCGAGTCGAAGATCATCGCGCGGGCGGGGGCGTCGGCGACGCCGACCGGGGCCGGCACCTCCCGGACCACCCGGTCGAGCAGCGCCTCGACACCGAGACCCGTCTTGGCGGAGACCCTGAGCACATCGGTCGGGTCACAGCCGACCAGGTTCGCCAGCTCCTCGGCGAACTTCTCCGGCTGGGCGGCCGGCAGGTCGATCTTGTTGAGCACCGGGACGATCGCGAGGTCGTTCTCCATCGCCAGGTACAGGTTGGCGAGGGTCTGCGCCTCGATGCCCTGGGCCGCGTCGACCAGCAGGACCGTGCCCTCACAGGCGGCCAGGGACCGGGACACCTCGTACGTGAAGTCGACGTGACCCGGAGTGTCGATCATGTTGAGGATATGGGTCTTCCCCTGCCCCTCTCCCTCGGTGGGGGCCCAGGGCAGACGGACCGCCTGGGACTTGATCGTGATGCCGCGCTCGCGCTCGATGTCCATCCGGTCGAGGTACTGGGCGCGCATCTGCCGCTGCTCGACCACACCCGTCAGCTGGAGCATCCGGTCGGCAAGGGTCGACTTGCCGTGGTCGATGTGCGCGATGATGCAGAAGTTGCGGATCAGAGCCGGGTCGGTACGGCTCGGCTCGGGCACGTGGATAGGAGTCGCGGGCACGCAGGGTCCTGATTCTTTGGCAGACGCCGGGTCGGTGAGCTCGGCTCGGGCTCGGCTCGGCTCTTTGTCGGATCGATACGTAGGCTCCATGGTCCCACGGGTCGGCGACTGTGCCGGGTTTGGGCCGTCCGTGGGGCGACTGGTAGCCTGAGCAGCTGTGTCTCGTTTCCTCTCCGGAGGCGCCTTCCGTACCCGCAGGGTCACGGGGGAGGGACGCAACCTCAGAGATCATCGAACCTGAAAAGGCTCTTTCGTGGCGAACATCAAGTCCCAGATCAAGCGGAACAAGACGAACGAGAAGGCGCGCCTGCGCAACAAGGCCGTCAAGTCCTCGCTCAAGACCGCGATCCGCAAGGCCCGTGAGGCTGTCGCCACCGGCGACGTCGAGTCGGCGACCGCGGCGGCCCGTGCGGCCTCCCGTCAGCTCGACAAGGCCGTCTCGAAGGGCGTCATCCACAAGAACGCCGCCGCCAACAAGAAGTCGGCGCTGGCTGCCAAGGTTGGCTCCCTCCAGGGCTGAGCTACTGACTGATCGCCGGCAGGGATCAAGCGGGCCCTCTCATCCGCTCCCGGTCGGCACCCCCGCGCCGCACGCGGCCTGCGTTCGCCACGCGGGTGCGGCGCACCGAGCTTCACACGAAGGCCCCGGGCCGTTGTCCTTCCCCAGGACGGCGGACCGGGGCCTTCGTCATGCCGTGAGCCGGGCGTGAGCGAGCCTGAGACGCTGGTCCGGGGCCTGTGCGGGCTGTTCGGGGCCTGAAGCGGGCTCGTGCGGGGCCCGATGCCGGCTGGTAGGGGGCTGCAGTGGGCCGGTCCGGGGCTGAAGCACGCTGGTGCGGGAGCTGAAGCGGGCCGGTCCGGGCCTGATGCCGGCTGGTCGGGGGCTCGGCGGGCCGATGCCGGGCCTGAAGCGGGCCGGTCCGGGGCTGAAGCACGCTGGTGCGGGAGCTGAAGCGGGCCGGTCCGGGCCTGATGCCGGCTGGTCGGGGGCTCGGCGGGCCGATGCCGGGCTGCGGGGCGGGCGGGCGTCACTCCCGCTCGGGACGGACGCCTGCACCGCGGGCGTGCCGCCGGGGCCTCTCGGGCCGGCTCAGCGGCGCGAGCGCGCCGCCGTCGCGATCGTCACGACCGCCTTCTCCAACGCGTACTCCGCGTCGTCGCCGCCACCCTTGACCCCCGCGTCGGCCTCGGCCACCGCGCGGAGGGCCATGGCCACACCGTCGGGGGTCCAGCCGCGCATCTGCTGGCGTACGCGGTCGATCTTCCACGGCGGCATGCCCAGCTCACGCGCCAGGTCGGCCGGCCGGCCGCCGCGCGCGGAGGACAGCTTGCCGATCGCCCGGACGCCCTGCGCGAGCGCGCTCGTGATCAGCACGGGCGCGACGCCCGTCGACAGTGACCAGCGCAGCGCCTCCAGCGCCTCCGCCGCCCGGCCCTCCACGGCCCGGTCGGCGACGTTGAAGCTCGACGCCTCCGCGCGGCCCGTGTAGTAACGGCCCACGACCGCCTCGTCGACGGTGCCCTCGACGTCCGCCGTCAGCTGCGACACCGCAGAGGCCAGCTCCCGCAGGTCGCTCCCGACGGAGTCGACGAGGGCCTGGCACGCCTCGGGCGTGGCGGACCTGCCCAGCGCACGGAACTCGGACCGCACGAAGTTCAGCCGCTCGGCGGGCTTGGTCGTCTTGGGGCAGCCGACCTCCCGCGCCCCGGCCTTACGCGCCGCGTCCAGCAGGCCCTTGCCCTTGGCCCCGCCGGGGTGCAGCAGCACCAGGGTGATCTCCTCGGCGGGAGCGCCGAGATACGCCTTGACGTCCTTGACCGTGTCCGCGGAGAGATCCTGCGCATTGCGCACGATCACCACCTTGCGCTCGGCGAAGAGCGACGGGCTGGTCAGCTCGGCGAGTGTGCCGGGCAGAAGCTGATCGGCGGTGAGGTCCCGTACGTCCGTGTCGGCGTCGGCGGCCCGCGCCGCCGCCACCACCTGTTGAACGGCACGGTCGAGAAGCAGATCCTCCTGGCCCACGGCGAGAGTCACGGGGGCGAGCGGATCGTCGGTCGAGTTCTTGGTGGCCATCGCGCTCCAGCATCCCACGCCCCACCGACAGCCCCGGGCGAACGGTCAGTGCGCCTCGCGCCACCCGTCCCAGGCCGCCACGAACGCGTCGAGCGCGGAGGCGTCCATCGTGCCCTCCGGGTCCTCGACGACGACCAGCCACTGGGCGTCCTCCGCGTCGTCCTCGCCCGCCAGTGCGTCCCGCACGAGCTGGGGTTCCTCCGTCACCGGGAAGCTCTCGCCGATCGTCTCCGCCACCTCCTCCGCGGCGTCGCGGTCGGGCAGCACCAGCACATGTCTCACATCGCTCACCGGCATATTGTGCCGGGGCCTGCGGCAACGTTTGCACCGTGCCCGGCGACGGGTCCTGCGACCGGTGGCACGACCACCAGTGGCGCGACCGGTCTCAGGACGCCGCGGGCCGGACCTCCGGCACCCGGTCGAGCTCCAGGCCGAAGTGCTCGCGGTAGGCGGCGAGCACTGCGTCGTCGCCGCCCAGCAGCCGCTCGTGCCGCTCACCGGCCACGGTCGTGACGAGCTTGCGGCCGGTCAGCGTGATCCGGCCGTCCTCCGTGAGCCGGGAGCACACCAGTGACCGGGTGAAGTGCGAGAGGGGCGAGGTGCGGTGCCACCAGGCGCCCGCCTCGAAGTCCGGCAGCTCACGCGGCCTGGTGTCGAGACGGAACTGCCGCCTGCCGTCCCGGACCACGTCGAGGTCCCCCTCGGCCGCCTCTTCGACACGGAACGTGCCCGCAGGGTCCTCCTGCCCACCCCGCTCCGCGAGAAGCAAGGGGTGGTGGCTGTGATCGCCGAAGCCGACATCGGCCAGCCAGGGGCCGCTGCCGTCGGCCGTCTCCACCCGGAGCGCCATGTGGTCGTAGGGGATGCCGAGGCGTCCGCCGTCGCCGAAGACCCTGGCCTGGAACAGGGTCACGCCGAAGCCGAGGCTGCGCAGCAGCACGGCGAACGCGCCGTTGAGTTCGTAGCAGAAACCGCCGCGGCGAGCAGCGACCACCTTGTCGAGGAGCGGGCCGTCCTCCAGGACGAGGGGCTCACCGAGATGGATCGACAGATTCTCGAACGGTACGGACAGCAAGTGCCGCAGCTGGAGTTCCCGCAGCGCTGCGGCGTCGGCCCGCTCCGGCCGTGCGCAGCCGATGCGGGCGAGGTAGGCATCTGTGTCCCGGGAGTCGGAGTCCCGTGACGAGAGGTCGGACGGGGTCGCGGCGGACGGGGTCGGCGGAAGAGTGTTCATGAACGCAGTCTCCTGCGCGCTCCGCCGCCCCGCCAGGGCCGCTGGTCCTGGTCCGGAAGGCGGAGACGGCTCCTCCCACAGCCCGACGCGGTGCGGCGCGGGCACCGCGTAGCTTGCAGCCATGACGACCCAGGAGCAGGCACGCAGCCGGGAGGAGCGCCGGCGGGACACCCTCGCCCGGCTGGCGGACGACAAGGACGCGTGGGTCGCGACGGCGTCCCCGGAGGGGCAGCCGTGCCTGATGCCGCTGTCGTTCGCGTGGCACGGCGCCACCCTGCTGATGTGCACCCGGCGCACCAATCCCACCGCCCGCAACCTGACGCCTCGGGGCGAGGTCGTCGTGACCCTCGGCCACACCCGCGACGTCGTGCACCTCGAGGGGACCGCCGAGGTCGTCGAGGGCTCGGCACTGCCGGCCGAGTCGGCCGACGCCTTCGCCGCGAAGCTGCGCTGGGACCCGCGGGACCGGCACCTCTGGGTGTATCTGCGGATCACCCCCCGTGTGGTGAAGGCATGGCGCGAGGAGAACGAGCTGAAGGACCGGCTGATCATGAGCCACGGACGCTGGCTGGACTGACGGCAGGGCGGACGGCGGGACGGACGGCAAGGCGGCCGACAGAACGGACGGCGGGACGTCAGGACGTGCCCCGGCCGAGCGGACCGTCGACGGGCGCTCGGCCGACAGCTTCATCCGGCGCCGCGTGCCACCGCCCTCAGGTCCGCACCGGCGCCCGTCACCGCGATCGCACCGTCCCGGTCCGTACGCATCACGAGCGCACCCCGTGCCCGCAACGCCGCGACCGTGCGGGGCGCCGGATGTCCGTACTTGTTGTCCCTCCCGCACGAGATGAGCGCCAGCCGTGGCCGGGCTCCCGCCAGCAGCGCGGGCTCCTGATAGGCGGAGCCGTGGTGGGCGACCTTGAGCACATCGACAGCCGGAAGCGCCGGGTGCGCCCGTATCAGCCGTTGCTGGGACGGCGGTTCCAGGTCGCCGAGGAGCAGCATGGACAGTCCACCGGCCGCCCGGACGAGCAGCGCGACGCTGGCGTCGTTCGGCCCTTCCGGTGCCGCGCCGCGGGACAGGTCGGGCCACAGGACCTGCCAGGTGAGCCGCCCCGCCCTGCGCCGCTCCCCCGGTATCGCGTGGATCACCGGCACCCCGGCCGCCTCCGCCGTGCGCCGGACGAACGTGGCCTGCCAGCGCGGCTCTTCGAACGCGGTCGTCTGGACCGCGCCCACCGCCCTGCCCCGAAACACGCCCTCCAGGCCGGCCACGTGGTCGGCGTGAAAGTGGGTCACGAGCACCAGCGGCACCTCTGTGACGCCGAGCTCGCTCAGGCACCGGTCGGTGAGACCGGGGTCGGGTCCCGCGTCCACGACCACGGCAGCGCCGGCACCGGCGGTGAGCACCATGGCATCACCCTGTCCCACGTCGCACATGACCATCGCCCAGCCGGGTGGGGGCCATCCGGTCAGTTTCGCGGTCAGCGGGGCCGGGCGGACCACGGCCAGCACGAGCAGGAGCGCGCAGAGCGCCACCGCCCAGGGGTGCCGTGTCAGCCGGCGGGCCACGAGGATCAGCACCACGGTCAGTGCGGCGAGCAGCAGACCACCGCGCCAGCCGCCCGGCCAGTCGGTCTGGGCGCCGGGCAGAGCCGCTCCCGAGCGGGCCACCGACGCGATCCAGCCCGCGGGCCAGCCGGCCGCACGCGCCAGCAACTCGGCGACCGGTATGGCCACGGGTGCGGTGGCCAGCGCCGCGAATCCCAGGATCGTCGCGGGAGCGACGGCGAGTTCGGCGACGAGGTTGCAGGGAATCGCTACCAGGCTGACCCTGGCCGCGAACACGGCGACCACCGGTGCGCACACCGCCTGCGCCGCCGCCGTCGCGGCGAGTGCCTCAGCGAGCCGGGCCGGTACCCGCCTCCGTTGGAGCGCCTCGCTCCAGCGCGGGCCGATGGTGAGAAGGGCGCCGGTGGCCAGGACGGAGAGCAGGAAGCCGTAACTCCGAGCCAGCCACGGGTCGTAGAGCACGAGCAGAAGGGCGGCGGCGGCGAGTGCCGGTACGAGGGACCTGCGCCTGCCCGTGCCGATGGCGAGCAGGGTGACAAGTCCGCAGGCCGCTGCCCGCAGCACACTCGGCTCCGGCCGGCACACGACCACGAACGCGAGGGTGAGCGCACCTCCCAGCAGCGCCGTGCCGCGCAGAGTGATGCCCAGCAGTGGTGCCAGACCGCGGCGTTCGGCCAGCAGCGCCGTGCCCGGTGGACCGATCAGCAGGATCAGCACGATGGTGAGGTTGCTCCCGGACACGGCCAACAAGTGGGTCAGGTCCGTCGCTTCGAAGGCGGCGTGGAGGTCGGCGGGAATGCGGGAGGTGTCCCCGACGACCAACCCCGGCAGCAGCGCACGGGCGTCCGGGGCCAGGCCGTCCGTGGCCTCGCGAAGTCCGGCGCGCAGATCGCCGGCCGTGCGTTGCATGCCGGTCGGCGGGCGGACGACCGGCGGAGGGCCGCCGTCAGCCCGTAGGACGGCGGCGAACGGATCGTCCTCGCGGAGCGGCTTCACCAGGCGTCCGCCCACCCTCAGCCGGGTGGAGGGCAGGAGGCGCTGCCATGCCGTGTCCGCTTCGCCGGGGGAGACGATCACCAGGACGGGAGTACGGGTCCTGGTGACGGCTCCGCCGGGCACGGTGACCCGCGTCACCTCGGCGTTCAGCACCCATGCCGCCGGGGCCGCCGGGTCGCCCGCGGCCTTGGAGCGGGTGGGACGCGGATCGGAGGTGACGGTCAACTCGACCGTGACCCGCGCCTGCCGGTCGGCCAGACCGGGCAGCGGCCCACGGCGGAGGTCCGCGCCGTGCAGCCCGGCGGAAGCCGCGCCCGCCGCCGCACACAGCAACACACCCGCGAGGGCGGTGGCGCCCCGCCACCACCGCGGCGAACGGGCCGGGGGAGCTTGTGCGGCCGTCCTGCCTCCGAGGCCCGGCGCCGTGTCCCGGCCGCCACCGGGCCGTGACACGGCAACGCCTGCCGCGTCCCTGTCCGGGACCCGCCGTGACATCGCACCCCCTGCCGCGTCCCTGACCGATGCGCGCCGGGCCGCCGTACTCCACGTCGTGCCCCGGTGACCCTCGGGCGGGGACACCGCAACGCCTGCCGTGGCCTGGTGGTTTCTGCGCTGTGCCGCCGCGGCCCACGCCGTGTCCCGCCGGCCTCTGCGCCGTGACAAGGCAGCCCAAAGCGGCAGCAGTGCCGCGGCGGCGAGGCATGCAGCCACGCCGGCCGCCGTCCACCGGCCCGGGGCCCCCAGCGCGACAGCCGACGCCGCCCAGGCCGCCAACGCGGGCGGGACGAGCCGCAGATCGGTCGGGCCTTCCGGAGGGGAGCCGGACGCGCCCGGCCGGTGGTCCGCGTCGGGGTGGACCGGGAGGACGGTCATGGCCGCACCAGGTTCCGCAGGTCCTCGAACCGGCGGTCGCCGATCCCGTTGACGTCACGCAGCTCGTCGATCGACCGGAAGCCGCCGTTCTGCATGCGGTGGTCGACGATGTGCTGCGCGAGCACTGGGCCTACTCCCGGCAGCGTCTCCAACTGCTCCAGGGTCGCCGAGCTGAGGCTGATCGGGCCTGCGGCCGGTCCGGCGGCAGGATCCGCGCGGGGCCCGCCCGGTCCGGGCGGCGCGGGCGCGCCCACGACGACCTGTTCGCCGTCGGTCAATACCCGCGCCCGGTTGAGCCCGGTCAGGTCGGTGCCCGGCTTCACGCCTCCTGCCGCCTCGAGTGCGTCGGCCACCCGTGATCCCGCAGGCAGTTCGAGCACTCCGGGCCGGCGCACCTTGCCGCTCACGTCGACCACGATCGGGGCCGCCTGCTGCGGGCCGACGGGCGGCCGGCCCGGCGAAGGTGACGGCTCGGTTGCCGGTCCTGCTGCGGGCCCGGTCACGGACTGCGGCTGGGCCGAACCCTGCTGGACCAGCTCCGGCGCCCGTACCGCCTGCGGCCGGCCCACCCAGAAGTGCTGGGCCGCGAACACGGCCGCCGCCACGAGGACCACGGCGAGCGCCGCGAGCGTCTTGGGCTCGAGCCCGCACCGCACCTGCACCCACACCGGCAGCCGGTCCCGGATCGCGAGCCCGAAGCGGGAGGGCCCGCCCCCGGCCACCTGCCTGCCCGTGCGGTTCACGGGGACGTCCCCGTCAGCGCGGATAACGGATGCGTCCCGGTCAGTGCGGGTAACAGGGGCGTCCGTGTCGGCACCTGCCCCATGTGCGTCGTCCCTCCTGGTGTCCGGGACGGGTGTGCCGCCGTCGGTTCCGGGTGAGGTCGCTCCGGCCCCGGCCGCTCTTCCGGCCTCGGCCCCTCCGTAGCCGCCGGCCCTGGGGTCCGTCGTCCAGGCGATCGGCTCCGGCAGGCCGGTCCGCCCTGGGGACCGCACCCGCCCGCTACGGCCGCCGCGGCCGGGGCCGGTCCCCGCGCCTGCCCGCCGCCCCCGCGGCGCCGGTCGTGTGGGCGGACGCGTTACCGGGCCCGAGGTCACCGGCGCCGGCAGGTACGGCGGAGAGTGCGACGCGAGGTGAGTCACCCGACGCCGGGGCGGGCGGGGGGCCGGACGCGTGAGCGAACGGCCCCGCGGAACCCCCGCCAGCACGCCGCCTCCGTCGTGCGGAAACGCCGCAGTCATGAACAAGGCGTCAGCCCGCTGCCGCAGGGCGACGGCCTCCGCGGTCGGGGCGCGTCCGCCCCGCAGACCAGAAGGCCGTAGGACACGCGGTACCGGGCCCCCGGCGCCGGTAGAACCAGCCCCGGCAGGTACACCTCCGCCGACGGCCTGCGCCTGCCCTGACCGGTACGCGTGCCCGGGCAGGGCAGGCGGTCGGCCGAGGACGTGGCCGTGACCATGCCCGTGCCCGTGCCCGTGGGAGCGTGCGCGGCGATCGGAGGCCGGGGCGCGGCCCGGGCCACTGGTTGCGGAACGTGATCGAAGAGCCATGTCACAGGACGGTAGGCACATTCGCTCGAACCCGCCGAGCACGCCCAATTCCGGTGGAAAAGCAGCCGGTTGTGGATATCCCGACCACTCTCACGGGTGAGGGACCGACCACCCGAGCACGGCAACCACCCTCCGGACCGGCGACCCGCCACCCCGGCCGCTCCTCTCGGACCGCCACCCCGGCACGCCGACCGACCGCCCCGGCACGACGGCCGACCCACTCCGCGCCGCGCCGGCCCCGCCCCGCCGTCTCAGCGCGGCGAGACCACCACGCCGAGCAGCCCCGGCCCGGTGTGCGCCCCGATGACCGCACCGACCTCGCTGACATGCAGGTCGGCCAGTCCCGGCACCCGGTGCCGCAGACGGTCCGCGAGTGCGGCGGCCCGCTCCGGCGCCGCCAAGTGGTGCACCGCGATGTCCACCGGCGCCGTGCCGGCCCGTTCGGCGGCGATCTCCTCCAGCCGTGCGATCGCCCGCGACGCCGTGCGCACCCGCTCCAGCATGTCGATGCGGCCGTCGACCAGTTGGAGCAGCGGTTTCACGGCGAGCGCGGAGCCGAGCAGCGCCTGCGCCGCCCCGATCCGCCCGCCGCGGCGCAGGTAGTCGAGGGTGTCGACATAGAAATACGCGGCGGTGTCCGCCGCCCGCTTCTCCGCCGCGGCCACTGCTTCGTCCAGCGATCCGCCCGCCTCCGACACCTCCGCCGCCGCGAGAGCGCAGAATCCGAGCGCCATGGCGATCATCCCGGTGTCGACGACCCTGACCGGGACGGGTGCGTCCTTGGCCGCCAGTACCGCCGCGTCGTGGGTGCCGGAGAGTTCGGAGGAGAGGTGCAACGAGACGATTCCGGTGGCGCCGGCGGCCGCGGCTTCGCGGTAGGCCCGAGCGAACGTTTCCGGGCTGGGCCTGGAGGTGGTGACCGGGCGCCGTTTCTGCAGGGCGGTGGCGAGCGAGCGGGCCGAGATCTCGGTGCCCTCTTCCAGCGCCTGGTCGCCGAGTACGACGGTCAGCGGTACCGCCGTGATGCCGTGCCGTTCCATCGCCGGTGGCGGCAGGTAGGCCGTTGAATCGGTGACGATCGCGACATGGCGGGACATGAGCGGGAGGTTACCCGCAGGCGGCGTCGTACGGCAGCCCGACCTGTCCACACGCCGTGCGCAGGGGTGGCCGGGGTGCGGCGGCAGGCGTCAGTTCGTGGTTTCCGGGCGGGCGGTCTTCTGCCACGGGTAGGTGGTCTGCCGAGGGTCCGGCGCGGTGATCGCCTGCGGCTGGCCGGGCGTCTCGTCCTCCGGCTCGGACCGTGTGCGGGCCCCCGGCTCGGGCCGCGCCGCCGCCGGACGACCGGCCTCCGGGGCCTCGGGCTCGGCGGTCCCGTTGCCGTCGGTCGTGGACCAGTGCCGTAGCGCCCCCGCCTCCATGTCGATCTGAGAGCTCAGCGCGTCGAGATCGTCCTCTGCGAACTTCTGGGCGCGGTCCCGGGCAGCCCAGCGCAGCGACTCGGCGGAGCGGGTGATCCGCTCCGTGCGCTCGCGCAGGCCCGGCATCAGGGAGCCGACCGTGGCCCGGTCGGGCTCACGCTCGAGCCGCCTGAGCTCCTCGTCCAGTTCGTGTCCGTGTGCGCTGAGCCGCCGGAAGAGGGCGAGCGACTCGGACAGTGAGGCGTCCTCGGCCGCACCGGCGTTCAGTGCCTCCTGTGTCGCCCTCATCGACGTACGCAGCTTCAGCCGAAGCTGCGCCAGCTCGCCGGTCACGCCGGGCTGCCCGTAGCTCTTCGCGCGCAGCGCGGTGTCCTCGACCGTGCGCCGTGCCTGGGTGACGGTGCGCTCGACACCGCGCTTGGCGGCCTTCACGGCTTTCACGCCCACGTACACCCCAAGTGCCACGAAGGCGAAGAAGAGCAGCGCCAGGATCATGATCGCGGCTTCCATGTGCGCCCTCCGGCGTCGGTTGTGGTCCTTCCACGGTAAACGGAACGGGCAGGCCGTAGGTTCCTTCGGAACCCCCAACCTGCCCGTAGGGGAAACCCCCGGCGGCCCGCGACCCGCCGCACAGGGGCGTTCCGCCCTTTCTGCGCGGCCGCGAACCCGCCCCTCGTTACGCGGGCACGATGTTGACCAGCTTCGGAGCCCGCACGATCACCTTGCGGATCCCGGCGCCGGCCAGGGCGCCGACGACCGCCGCGTCGCCCAGTGCCAGCGCCTCGAGCTCCTCGTCCGTGATGGACGGGGAGACCTCCAGGCGGGCCTTGACCTTGCCCTTGATCTGTACGACGCAGGTGACGGTCTCGTCCACGACGTACGCCGGGTCGGCGACCGGGAAGTCCTGGTGGACGACCGAGTCGGTGTGGCCCAGTTTGCGCCACAGCTCCTCCGCGATGTGCGGTGCCAGCGGCGCGACCAGCAGCACCAGGCGCTCCGCCACGGAGCGCGACACGGGGCCGCCCGTCTTCGTCAGGTGGTTGTTCAGCTCGGTGATCTTGGCGATGGCGGTGTTGAAACGCATCGCCGACATGTCCTGCGAGACTCCGTCGATGGCCTTGTGCAGGGCTCGCAGCGTCGCCTCGTCCGGCTCGCCGTCGACGACGGTGACCTCGCCGGTCGCCTCGTCGACGACGTTGCGCCACAGCCGCTGCAGCAGCCGGTACTGGCCGACGACGGCGCGGGTGTCCCACGGCCGGGAGACGTCCAGGGGGCCCATGGCCATCTCGTACAGGCGCAGGGTGTCGGCACCGTACTCGGCGCAGATCTCGTCCGGAGTGACGGCGTTCTTCAGGGACTTGCCCATCTTGCCCAGCTCGCGCTTGACCGGCCGGCCGTCGTGGAAGAACTTCCCGTCGCGCTCCTCGACCTCGGTGGCCGTGACCGGGAAGCCGCGCTCGTCGCGGTAGACGTACGCCTGGATCATGCCCTGGTTGTACAGCTTGTGGAACGGCTCGACCGAGGAGACGTGCCCCAGGTCGAACAGCACCTTGGACCAGAAGCGCGCGTACAGCAGGTGCAGCACGGCGTGCTCCGCGCCGCCGACGTACAGGTCGACACCGCCGTGCGGCTGGCCTTCGCGCGGCCCCATCCAGTACTGCTCGATGTCCGGCGCGACCAGCTGCTCGCTGTTGTGCGGGTCGAGGTAGCGCAGTTCGTACCAGCACGAACCCGCCCAGTTGGGCATGGTGTTGGTCTCGCGGCGGTAGCGCTTGGGGCCGTCGCCCAGGTCCAGCTCGACGGCGACCCAGTCCTCGTTGCGGGACAGCGGCGTCTCGGGCTGGGTGTTTGCGTCGTCGGGGTCGAAGGTGCGCGGCGAGTAGTCGTCGACCTCCGGCAGTTCCAGGGGCAGCATCGACTCGGGCAGCGCGTGCGCGACGCCGTCCTCGTCGTAGACGATCGGGAACGGCTCGCCCCAGTAGCGCTGCCTGCTGAACAGCCAGTCACGCAGCCGGAAGTTGACCGTGCCCTCGCCGATGCCCTTGCCGGTCAGCCAGGCGGTGATCTTCGCCTTGGCCTCCGCGACGTCCAGGCCGTTCAGGGAGATCTCGTCGTTGGCGGAGTTGATGGCGGGGCCCGCTCCGGTGAACGCCTCACCCTCCCAGCCCTCCGGCGGCTGCACCGTGCGGATGATGGGCAGTCCGAAGGCCTCGGCGAACTCCCAGTCGCGCTCGTCCTGTCCGGGGACGGCCATGATGGCGCCGGTGCCGTAGCCCATCAGGACGTAGTCGGCGACGAAGACCGGGATCCGCTCCCCGGTGACCGGGTTCACGGCGTACGAGCCGGTGAACACACCGGTCTTGTCCTTGTGCTCGGTCTGGCGCTCGACGTCGCTCTTCGTCTGGGCCTGCTTGCGGTAGGCGGCGACGGCCTCCGCCGGGGTCGCGGCGCCGCCGGTCCACTCGGCCTTGACGCCGTCCGGCCACTCGGCCGGGACGATGGAGTCGATCAGGCCGTGCTCGGGGGCGAGGACCATGTAGGTGGCGCCGAACAGGGTGTCGGGGCGGGTGGTGAAGACGGTGATCCGCGCGCCGTCGTGGCCGTCGACGACGAAGTCGACGCGGGCGCCCTCGGAGCGGCCGATCCAGTTGCGCTGCTGCAGTTTGATGGCCTCGGGCCAGTCCAGCGCGTCCAGGTCGTCCAGCAGCCGGTCGGCGTAGGCGGTGATGCGCATGTTCCACTGGCGCAGCTTGGCCTTGAAGACGGGGAAGTTCCCGCGCTCGGAGCGGCCGTCGGCGGTGACCTCTTCGTTGGCCAGCACGGTGCCCAGGCCGGGGCACCAGTTGACCGGCGCGTCGGAGGCGTAGGCCAGGCGGTAGCCGCCCAGGACGTCGGCGCGCTCCAGGGAGCTCAGCTCGCTCCACGCCCCGCCTCCGGGCACCTCACGGGCGCCGCTCTCGAACTGGGCCACCAGCTCGTCGATCGGGCGCGCCTTGTCCGCCTTCTCGTCGTACCAGGAGTTGAAGATCTGGACGAAGATCCACTGGGTCCACTTGTAGTAGTCCGGGTCGATCGTCGCGAAGGACCTGCGGTTGTCGTGGCCCAGGCCCAGCCGGCGCAGCTGCACCTTCATGTTCTCGATGTTCGCCTCGGTCGACACGCGCGGGTGCGTGCCGGTCTGCACGGCGTACTGCTCCGCCGGCAGGCCGAAGGCGTCGAAGCCCAGGGTGTGCAGGACGTTGTGCCCGGTCATGCGCTGGTGACGGGCGAAGACGTCGGTGGCGATGTATCCCAGGGGGTGGCCGACGTGCAGTCCGGCACCCGAAGGGTACGGGAACATGTCCATGACGAACTTCTTGGGCCGGGCCACCAGCGCGGCGTCCCCCGCCAGGTCCCCGCTCGGGTTGGGCGCCTGATAGGTGCCCTCCGCGTCCCAGAAGTCCTGCCAGCGTGCCTCGATGTCGGCCGCCATGGCAGCCGTATAACGATGCGGGGCTGCTGTCTCCGCAGCCGAGTTCATCTCGCTCATGATCCTTGAAGCTCCATCGATCGTCTCTGCCGACTGCCAGCCGATTCACGTACCAGGGGAAATGAAAAATCCCCTCGCACAGGAGGGGACGCCGCGCCGATTCCGACCGGATTTCTCATCCGTCGGGACTGATCAGCGCGGCTCGCTAAGCAGAAGGCGTACGGCACGCATGGCGTCAGGGTACCGCAGCGAGGGAACCGCCCGCATGAGTGTCCGTTCCGGGCCCCCGGAGCCGTGAACGGCTGGTTCCGGCCGACTCCGGCGATCAAGGCGTCCGGGTTACTCCGCGTATCGACCCTATCCAGGGCAACCCCCGAGTCAGTTGTGCTCACTTCACCTCGATAAACCTTGAAACCTCGTACTGGTTGGTATGGGTCGACCTAGAGTGCGTCAACGGGACAGCTTTCCCGCACCATTCGGAGTCGCCCCATGAACCCTCGTCTCAAGATGCGTTTGTCACCCGGTCCGGGCCGCGGACTCAGCCGCCAGGTGCAAGGCGGCATCTCCGTGGCCGCGTTGGTGCTCCTACCCCTGCTCGCCGTCGGAGGAAGCGACAGTTTCCGCGCCGCGCTCGACTTCACCACCGGGGTCCTCTCCCTGGTGTCCTTGACCGCCTCCGTCGCCTGGGGCCTCATCGCCACCGACCGTCTGCTTCTCTCGCCCCGCCACCGGCTGCTCGCGCAGGGCATCCACCGGGCGACCGCCATCGCCTCGCTCGGGTTCCTGCTGCTGCACGCCACGGTGAAGGTGTCGCTGGGACACGTGCCGCTGCTCGGCGCGATGATCCCGTTCGGCCTGGGCGTCACCGGCACGGAGGCGCTCATCGGCTTCGGCTCGCTGGCCGGGTTCCTGATGGTGGTGGCCGGTACGACCGGCGCCCTCCGCAGTGCGCTGGCCGGCAACATCAAGGTCGCCGGCCGCTGGCGACCGCTGCACATGCTGGCGTACCCGGCGTGGAGCTTCGCCCTGGTCCACGGCCTCTACGCCGGCCGGCCGGCCGCGGCATGGGTCGTGACCATGTACTGCCTGGCCCTTCTGGGAGTCGCCGCGGCGGTCTCCGTACGCATGATGCCGCGTCCGGTCCAGCGCCGGATCGCCGCCAAGATCATGTCCCTGACCGGTGCCGCCGGAGCCGACGGGCCGGCCGCCGCGGACGAGCAGGCGCAGCGTGATCTCGCCACGGCGCCGCTCCCGGGCGTCAGCGGGATGAACGGGACGGGCCGCCCGACCGTACCCGCAGGCATGGACCGCATGGACCGCGTGGACCGCATGACCGGCGCAGTGAACGGCGTGCCGTCGCAGCGCCCGTACGAACAGGACTTCCAGCCGCCCCTCGGCCAGGCGCGAGCCCAGCCCCCGAGGCTCGCCGCGCCCTCGCCGCAGCTCTACGAGGCCCCGCGCCCTCAGGAGGAGGAGCCGGCCTTCGTGCCGGACAGCGGCGGGCCCACCGGCGGCCGCCGCACCAGCATGTCCGCCGCCTACCGCGCGGTCTCGCTGGCGGGCGAGCCGTCCGCCCCGCTCGCCGAGCGGGTGCCGATGACGGAGGAGATACCCGTGGTGTCGGAGACGGGCCCGCGGACGGGCAGCTGGCCGACCCCCTCGCCGCCTCCCCCGGCGCAGTCGGTGCGGCCCGACCCGGCCCGGCCCCTCTACGACACCCCTCCCCCGCCGCTCTTCGACGCCGCGCCCTCGTACGACACGCCGCCGGCGCCTTACGGCGGTTCCGCCTCGTTCGACGCGCCCACCTCCTACGACACGGGCAGCGTCCCCTCGTACGACACGGGCAGCGTCCCCTCCTACGACACCGGCGGCTTCACCGCGCAGGACGCCACGGCCGCCTACGCGCCGTCCGCCGCGTACGACACCTCCGGCGGCTACCCGCCGCCGGCCTCCTACGACACACCTTTGACCGATCCCGCACTCGCAGCCCCATATGGCGACCGGTCCTCGTACGACAACGGAAACGTCCCTGCGTACGACGAGACGGCGCCACTGCCCGGCCCCCTCTTCCCGCCCCCGGCGGGAGAGCCCTGGCACGCACCAGCAGGAGAACGACCGTGAACGCGCCCCTCCCCGACGTCCCGGAGGTCCGCGTCGTCGGCCTCCCCCAGCTGACGCAGGGTTTCGACCTCGTCGACCGCCTCGACCTGCCCATGCACCTGAAGGTGCACGGGCCGCTGGAGCCCGTGAGCGGCGAGCGGCTCGCACAGCTCGCGGAGGACATATCCCTCACCGGCCGCGGCGGCGCGGGTTTCCCCTTCGGCAAGAAGCTGCGGGCCGTCGCCAAGTCCGCCATCCGGCGCGGCATACGGCCGGTGGTCGTCGTCAACGGCAGCGAGGGCGAGCCCGCCTGCCGCAAGGACACGGTGCTGCTCAACCGCGCGCCGCATCTCATCCTCGACGGCGCGCTGCTCGCCGCGGAGGCGCTCGGCGCACGGACTCTCGTCGTCGCGGTCACCCGCAACTCGACCGAGATCTCCATGCGGGCCGCGCTCGCCGAGCGCGGCCTCTCGGACCGTCGCGGCCAGGCGCTGCGCGCCCGCGTGGTGCGCACCCCGGAGCGCATGGTCTCCGGTGAGGCGTCCTCCGTCATCCGGGCCGTCAACGGCGGCCCCGCGCTGCCGCCGGGCCGGCGCGTGCGCGCCGCGGAGACGGGCGTCGGCGGCGCTCCGACGCTGCTCTCCAACGCGGAGACGTTCGCGCAGCTCGCCGTCGCCGCGCGGATCGGCGCCCGCCGCTACAGCCACACCGGCCTGGACTCCGAACCGGGCACGGTCATGCTCACCATCTCCGGCGCGGTGGCCCGGCCGATGGTCGTCGAGGTGCCGACGGGCGTGCCGCTGCGGTACGTGCTCCAGCTGGCGGGCGCCCCGCCGCAGCCGCAGGGGGTGCTGACGGGCGGCTACCACGGCAACTGGATCGACGCGGCCGCGGTCCACGAGGCGGTCGTGTCCAAGGAGTCCCTGGCGTCCGTGGGCGGCGCCCTGGGTGCGGGCGCGATCCTGCCGATCGGTCCGGAGACCTGCCCGCTGGGCGAGGCGCTGCGGGTGGCCAACTGGCTGGCGGCGGAGACCGCCGGCCAGTGCGGCCCCTGCAAGCTCGGGCTGCCCGCGGCCGCCGGCGGTCTGGCCGACGTGATGAACGGCGGTGGCCCGGCGGCGCTGGAGGCGCTGCGCGAGGTCACCCAGGCCGTCAAGGGCCGTGGCGCCTGCAAACACCCCGACGGTTCGGCCAGATTCTTCGCCTCGACGCTGTCCGCCTTCACCGACGATCTGGCGGCGCACGTCCTGCACGGCGGCTGCGGCCGCGACACCACGGGTGTGCTGCCCCTGCCCCTGCCCGGTTACGAGGAGGCCGAGGAGTCGATCCCCAGCGGCGAGAAGATCTTCGTCGACTGGACGCTCTGCCAGGGCCACGGACTGTGCGCCGACATCGTCCCGGAGCTGATCCGGCTCAACCCCGACGGTTATCCGTCGGTGGCCGACGCGATGGTCCCCATGCACATGAGGGGCCGCGCGCAGCGGGCGGTGCGCCGCTGCCCCGCCCTCGCCATGCGGATCGAGCAGGTGCCCTCCTCGGGCCCGACGCCGCCGCCCGCGCGTCCGGCGCTCCCCAGCAGCAACCGCAAGGCCCTGGGCAGCGGCCGTAGTTGACGGCAGCCGCACACAACAGTGAAGCGGGCCACCCGATCCGGGTGGCCCGCTTCACTGTCTCTTGTGGAGCTAAGGAGAATTGAACTCCTGACCTCCTGCATGCCATGCAGGCGCTCTACCAACTGAGCTATAGCCCCTTGCTGTGTGCCGCCCCGCTCCCGGGTTTCCCCCGCGGCGGCGACGTAGAGAACATTAACGCCCCCGTCGCCGCATCTCCAAATCGTTTCCGGTCCCGCCCGTAACGCCCCGGTTCACCCCGTTCGCGAGCGGGGTGA
This sequence comes from Streptomyces sp. Tu 2975, assembly GCF_009832925.1. Lineage (GTDB taxonomy): Bacteria > Actinomycetota > Actinomycetes > Streptomycetales > Streptomycetaceae > Streptomyces. The sequence goes on along the minus strand of NZ_CP047140.1, from coordinate 5,350,454 downwards.
CAAAGGGGACGGATCCGACAGCCTGTCAGGCCCTGAGGCGGTCAGGCCGTCGCGAACGAGTAGAAACGTTTAAGGGTGCAGTGCTCGTCCAGGAGCCGGCCGTAGATCGGCTCACCCTCGAGCTCGCGGTAGGTCTCGATCGGGTCGCCCTTTATGATCAGCGCCCGCGCGCACTCCTCGCACCAGTACTGGAAGTCGGCATTGACCGGATCCATGTCCCTGACGATCGGCGTACCGCTGCCGCACCAGTCGCATTTACGCCTGTGGGCACCCATCACTCAGCTCCAGCTGTGGCCGCAGGCCGTGCACACGAAGGAAACGCCGCCGTTGTCCCCGAGGACCTGGGCGACATGGACAGAACCACAGGAAGGACAGCTGAGGCGAGCACCGGCCTCCGCCGTGGCAAGCAGGTCATCGGCAGCCTCCCCGGCTTCCTCGCCGCTGGCGGACATCGTGCGCTCCCTCCCGTACCGCCGGTGTCCCCTCCGGCCGTCCGATTCTGCCACGGCCGCGCACGGTGGTCAGCGGCGTTCGCGTACGAGATCGGCCACGCACCACGGGAGGGTGGTCGTGATCGGACAAGAACGAAGAATCCCGCCCCCTGACAGGGGACGGGATCCGATTGTGGAGCTAAGGAGAATTGAACTCCTGACCTCCTGCATGCCATGCAGGCGCTCTACCAACTGAGCTATAGCCCCGCGTGTTCTTCGCGCTCCGCGCTGCGAACAAGAAGAACTTTAGCCTGCGACCTGCCGGAAAGTGAAATCCGGGTCCGGTACCGCCGCCGGGCGGTGCGCGCCGGACCCGGCCCGCTCAGGTGTCGTCGCCGAGGACCGGCTCCGGCAGGGTGCCGGCGTTGTGCTCGAGCAGCCGCCAGCCCCGCGCGCCTTCGCCCAGCACCGACCAGCAGCAGTTCGTGAGCCCGCCGAGGCTCTCCCAGTGCCGGGACTCGAGACCGAGCAGCCGGCCGATGGTCGTTCGGATCGTGCCACCGTGGCTGACGACGACGAGCGTGCCGTCGTCGGGGAGCTTCTCGGCGTGGTGGAGCACCACCGGAGCGGCCCGGTCGGCCACCTCGGTCTCCAGCTCCCCGCCGCCGCGCCGGACGGGCTCGCCGCGCTTCCACGCGGCGTACTGGTCGCCGTAGCGCTCGATGATCTCCTCGTGGGTAAGACCCTGCCAGGCGCCCGCGTAGGTCTCGCGCAGGGCGGCGTCGTAGGAGATGTCGATGCCGGTGACACCCGCCAGCTCGCCCGCGGTCGCCGCGGCCCGCTTCAGGTCGGAGGCGACGATCGCGTCGGGGTTCAGCGACGCGAGCAGCCGGGCGGCACGGCGCGCCTGGGCGACGCCTGCCTCTGTCAGCTCGATGTCCGTGGAGCCCTGGAAACGACGCTCCAGGTTCCACGCGGTCTGGCCGTGACGCCACAGGACGATGCGCCGGCCGCGCGCCCGCCGGGTGCTCCCGGCGCCGCCGCCGCTGTTGTTGCCGTTCAGCGCTGCTCCCCTTCCGTGTCACCGCCGGTGAGCTCGGCGTGCTCCTTGGCCTTGCCGCGGGTCTTCCTGGCGTCCTCCGGGAGCGCGAGCTCCGGGCAGTCCTTCCAGAGCCGCTCGAGAGCGTAGAAGACCCGCTCCTCTGTGTGCTGGACGTGCACCACGATGTCGACGTAGTCGAGCAGGATCCAGCGGGCGTCGCGGTCGCCCTCGCGGCGCACCGGCTTGGCGCCGAGCTGCTTGTTCAGCCGCTCCTCGATCTCGTCGACGATCGACTTGACCTGACGGTCGTTGGGCGCCGAGGCGAGGAGGAAGGCGTCGGTGATGGAGAGGACATCGCTGACGTCGTACGCGATGATGTCGTGCGCGAGCCGGTCGGCCGCCGCCTGGGCGGCAGCGTTGACGAGCTCGATGGAGCGATCCGTGGCGGTCACAGGCAGGCTTTCGTCGGCGGTCAGGAACCCTTCAAGGGTCTCACGGACCGCCGACACCCCACGCAGCGATGCTCAGGCCCCCCGCGCCGCCCCGGTCACTCCGGCTCCTCGATCTTGTAATCGGGGCCGAGGACCACCGAGACGTCGGCGTTGGTGGCGGCCTTGCCCTTCTTCACGGCACCGGCCGGCAGACCGAGGGTCTTGGCGACCTCCTCCGCCTTCGCCTTCTGCGCGTCGTCGCCGTAGGTGACCTGCGACGCGTCGACCGTGTCCGCCTTGCCTCCGTCGATGACGTTGTAGCCGCCGTTGATGAGGGTGACCCGGGCCTGCTCCGTGGCATCGGCCTTCCCGCTGCCGTTCTTGATCCCCACGCGGAGGGTGTCGCCCGGCTCCGGCGCGCTGACCGAGCCGCCGAGGACGTCCTTGACGACGCTGCCGGCGGCCTCGTCGCTGAGCGTGCCGTCCTCCTGGACAGGCAGCAGCGCGGTCTTGTAATCGCCGCCCTTCGCGTGCTCGGCGAGCTTGGCGAGGGACGTCCCGAGGTCCTGCTCGTTGAGGGACGGGTCGAGGATCTGAGCCAGGGTCTCCACGATGACCGTGGCCGACTTCGGGTCGTCCGGGAGCTTCTTGAGCACCGCCTGCATGACCTGGCCGAAGCGCAGCAGCTGCTTCTCCTCGGCCTCCTCGGGCCCGACGTAGGTGGCGTACGCCACGGCCGCCCGACCGTTGAGTGTCTGGTTCTCGCCCTTCTTCACCAGGGGCTCGTCGCCCTTCTCCGCAGCGGGGACCTCGGTGTCGGTCGTCAGGTCGATCGTGCCGACCAGCTCGACGAGGTTCTCCAGGTACGGGGTGTCGAGGCGCCAGGTGCCGGAGACCTTGGCGCCCAGCAGGGTGCCGATCGCCTCGCGGGTACCGGTGGACCCGTCGTCCTCGACCGACTTGCCGAGGGTGGTGGCCGTGCCGTCGTCGTTCGCCACGGAGAGGTTGTCGGGGAGCAGGACGGTGGTGCCCTGGCCGGTGGTGGCGTTGTCGACGAGAAGGGCGGTGGACGTGCCCTTCTTCCTGGTGTTGTGCAGGTGCACCACGATGACGTCCCGCTTCTGCGGGCCGGCGGCCGCCTCGCTCTTCGTGTCGGAGCCGGACAGGCCGGGGAGCTTGCCCGCGTACCAGAGGTAGCCGACGCCGCCGACGAGCACGAGGGCCAGCGTGACGAGGAGCGCGACGACGCGGTTGCGGCCCCGGCGCTTGGCCTCCTCGCGCCGCTCCGAGCGGCTCTCGGTGAACTTCAGCCAGTCGATGACGTCTTCGGAGTCCTCGTCCGGCTCCTCGATGAACGAGAACTGCTCGGTCTGGTAGGGACGCTCCGACCCGTCCGCGGGCCGGCGCTGCTCCGGCACCCCGGCCGTTTCCTGGGCCGCACGAGCGGGACGCTGCTGCTGGTGGTGAGGGGCCTGCTGCTGAGGGGCCTGCTGTTGCTGTGGAGCCTGTTGTTGCGGGATCCACTGCCCCGTGGTGTCGACGGCGGGGCGGGTGCCGGTGTCGTAGCCGTAACCGCCCTGGCCGGACGCGTAAGGGTCGTAGCCCCGGTCCTGCCCAGCCGGAGCCTGCGGCTGCGGGGGGTACGGGTCGTATCCGTAGCCCTGGGACGGCTGGGGCCGGCCGTAGTCCTGCCCGGTGCCGCCGTAGCCGCTGTCCGCGCCGCCGTACCCCTGCTCGGGGCGTAGCCCGGCGCCGAGCCGTAGTCCTGCGTGGAACCGTAGGCCCCGGGGCCCGGACCGTTCTGTCCGTCCTGCTGCCCAGAGTGGCCGCCCTGCTGCTGTGCGTAAGGATCGTACTGCTGGGGCTGCTGATAGACCGGCTGTCCGTACTCGTCGTAGCCGATGATCTGCGGCTGGTGGTACGGGTCGTAAGGATTCTGCTGGTCGTTCAACGGTGCCCCTCTCCGCGGCTCATTCGCCGCGGTACAACTGGCGCTTGTCGATGTAGCGCACCACACCGTCCGGCACCAGGTACCAGACCGGGTCCCCCTGGGCGACTCTCTCCCTGCAGTCTGTCGACGAGATGGCCAGCGCCGGAACCTCCACCAGGGAGACTCCGCCCTCGGGCAGGCCGTCGTCCGTCAGATCATGGCCAGGCCGGGTCACTCCGATGAAGTGGGCGAGCGAGAACAGTTCCTCGGCGTTGCGCCAGCCGAGGATCTGGGAGAGCGCGTCGGCACCCGTGATGAAGAACAGGTCCGAGTCCTCGTTGAGGGAGCGCAGGTCCCGCAGAGTGTCGATGGTGTACGTCGGGCCGCCGCGGTCGATGTCGATACGGCTCACCGAGAACTGCGGGTTGGACGCCGTGGCGATGACCGTCATCAGATAGCGGTCCTCGGCCGGCGACACGTTCTTGTGGCTCTTCTGCCACGGTTGCCCGGTCGGCACGAACACCACCTCGTCGAGGTGGAAGAGGGCGGCGACCTCGCTGGCGGCCACCAGGTGTCCGTGGTGGATCGGGTCGAACGTCCCGCCCATCACGCCGAGTCGGCGTCTGCCCGGATCGGAGCCGGCGCCGGAGCCCGCGGCCACTATCTGCTCTCCCATGCGTGCAGAGCCTACTGGCACCGGTCGCCGGCCAGGGATCAGCGGTCGCGGTTGAAGCGGGTGGTGATCCACAGCAGCAGCATCAGGGCGAGGAAGGCGCCGATGCCGGTCACGTACGGGCTGAGGCTTTCGTGGTTGCCGCCGTGCTCGGCGCCCTCGGCGAGAGTGACCAGGTTGGCGGCGGTGCCGGTGAGGCTCATCTTCAACAGGACCAATCGATCGGGAGTGGGAGTCGGAGACTTCGCGCACATCGTATGCGGGCCTCCCGGGCACGCTCACGCCGACTCGGTCGTTGTGCCCACCGCAGACGCCGTCACAGGGGTTCCCGGGAGTTGTCCACAGGCCCCGCCGTGCCGCGGCCTCAGCCCCTAGGCTGAGGTCCGTCAGGGGGACGAGCGAGGACTCGCACCAACAGGGGGCACCATGACCAACAGCCACGAGCAGGTTCCGAGCAGGCAGCGCACGCGCTTCCCGGGGATCTCCTCACGTGCGTACGAACACCCCGCGGACCGCTCGGCGCTCGTCGCGCTGCGCAAGCTCAGCGGCTTCGACACCGTTTTCAAGGCACTCAGCGCGCTGCTTCCCGAGCGCAGCCTGCGGCTGCTCTTCCTCTCCGACTCGGTGCGGGTGAGCGACGCCCAGTTCGCGCATCTCAACGACATGCTGCGCGACGCCTGCTACATCCTGGACCTGGAGAAGGTCCCCGCGATGTACGTGACGCAGGACCCGCGTCCCAACGCCATGTGCATCGGCCTGGACGAGCCGATCATCGTCCTGACCACCGGGCTCGTGGAGCTGCTCGACGAGGAGGAGATGCGGGCGGTCGTCGGCCATGAGGTCGGTCACGCCCTCTCGGGGCACTCCGTCTACCGCACGGTCCTCCTCTTCCTCACCGGCCTGGCGCTGAAGGTCGCCTGGATACCGCTGGGCAATGTGGCGATCATGGCGATCGTCACGGCGCTGCGCGAGTGGTTCCGCAAGTCGGAGCTGTCGGCCGACCGCGCGGGCCTGCTCGTGGGCCAGGACCTCCAGGCGTCGATGCGTGGCCTGATGAAGATCGCCGGTGGTAACCACCTGCACGAGATGAACGTTGACGCCTTCCTGCAGCAGGCGGAGGAGTACGAGTCCGCGGGCGACCTGCGTGACTCGGTCCTCAAGATCCTCAATGTGCTCCCCCGGTCGCACCCGTTCACCACGGTGCGCGCCGCCGAGCTGAAGAAGTGGGCGGAGAGCCGCGACTACCAGCGGATCATGGACGGCCACTACCCCCGCCGCACCGAGGACAAGGACACCTCGGTCACCGACTCGTTCCGCGAGTCCGCCTCGCACTACGCCGACACTGTGCGCACCAGCAAGGATCCGCTGATGAAGCTGGTCGGCGACATAGCGGGCGGAGCGGGCGACCTCGGCGGGAAGCTGCGGGACAAGTTCATGGGCAACGGCAGCGCGGCGGGTGGGACCGCGGGCGGCAGCAACGGCACCGGTCCGGCGGCAGGCGGCAGCGCTCAGGGCGAGGGCTGAGCCTCGGGGCGAGGGAGCCGCACAGCGCCACGGTGGCCCGGCCCGTCGCGTACGGGTCGGTGCCTGCCGGGCCGTCGGAATCCGCCCGCTGTCCGGACAGCAGCGGATGCAGCGCTCCCGACACGTCGGACGAGCAGGCCTGCGGCCCGGCGTGGAGGTTGCTGACCCGTACCTCCAGGCGATGGTGCGCGAGGTCGTCCCTGTCGAAACGGAAGTGGAGCTCGCGGCGGACCGTGAAGAGCGAGGCCTCGTCCGTGCCGGGACCGCTGACGGCCGCCCGGCGCAGCGCGTAGACGAAGGTGTGGTCGGAGACGATCTCCAGGGCGCCGGTTCCCGCCTCTGTCACGGTGAGCGTGCCCCGCACCCGTACGTCCGGATCGGCCAGTGCGACCTTCGCGGGGTCGAAGCGCACCAGCCAGCCGGTGGCGGCGTGTCGTCCGTCGGCGGCCGGTGAGGCGACGCTCCGGTCGAACTGCGCCATCTGGTCCGGGTGGAGCAGGGTACGCACCGGCTGGACGGCGTCACCGGTGAGGACGTCGGGGTCGAGCGACGACGTCACCAGGTAGTCCTTGACGGTTGCCAGCGCGGTCATCACCTGCGTCTCCGAGAAGTGCTCTGTCCGGCGCACGGGCGGCATGGTGATGCCCGCGGCGCCCGTGCGGAACTGACCGGCCTGGCTGCTCGCATAGAGCTCGGCGGGGGAGCCGCCCGGCACGGGGCCCTGCGGTGCGAGGGGGACGACCGTGACGCGCAATTGCTCGGCCTGCCGGGCCTGGGGCGGCTGGTAGGGATGCCGGACGCCCAGGTAGATCGCGGTGCCGAAGGCGATGACGACGAGGAGGACCAGCAGCAGTATCTGCCCGGGGGCACGTCCTGCGTTCCACGCGGGGAGGCTGCGTACGGCCGGAGCGTGCTCGCCCATCCGCTCCACCGCGGAGAATTCCTGGACGCGGGCAGCACGGATGAACGATTCGTCGAAGACGACCGATCCGTACTCGTCATCTCCACCGCCGGGGAGCCCCTCGGGAGTCCCCTCGGGCGGGTCTCCACGCCCAGCCATACTTTCAGGGTAGGTCTGACGGGCACGCGGTAAACGCCCTGGTCCACCACAAGTTCTGACGAGTTCTCACCAAGTTGCGCACTGGGTGACCGGGGGTAAAGAACGCCGCTCCAGGGTCGACGCACGGGCCTCATGGACCCCGCGGGGCCCCGAAAAAACGCGGGGCCTCAGGGAGCGCGGGAGCCCCAGGAAACGCAGGCGACCTCAGGGGGAGGGCGCGCGGGCCTCAGGGAGCCGGTGGCGCCGTGGAGACCCGCGGGGCGGAGCGTTCGAGCGGTGTGGCGACGGGGCCATTGCCCCGCCCGCTGACCGTGGCTCCCGTCGGGGGCGCGTCCACGCCTGTCCGTGCGGGCTGCGGCACCGGCTCCTGCCGGTTGCCGTTCGAGGCTCCGCGGTACACGGCCGTGAAGGCGAGGGCGACCATCCCGATGCCCATCAGCAGGGCCAGCAGCCAGGCCACCGGCCGGTGCCAGCGAGCGGTGCCGCGATAGGGACGCAGAGCGCCGCCGTGCCGCCCGTAAGGGCCCGCCCAGTCCCCGTCGGGGCCAGTGTCCTCGTCGTCCTCGTCGTCGTGGTCGTAGCCGCGGCGCCGGTGGCCGGCGGTGTGGCGGCTGTTGTAGAGGTCGTCGTCGGGAGAGTGCCCTCGTGAGCCGGACCGGGCGGCGTCCGCCTCTGCGCGGGCCTCCGCGGCTGCCAGCAGCCGCTCCACCGCGGACGGTTCGTGGATCTTGGCGGCCCGTACGAAGTCCTCGTCGAACACCACGGTGGCGAAGTCCTCGTCCGCGCCCCCGCGGTCGTCGTCAGGCTCCCAGCCGTCCGGGAACGGCTTGCCCCCCACGTCGTCCGGCACGTTCTCAGAGTAGACCGGGGGGCCCGGTTTGGGCAGGGAGAGCGCAAACTCTCCCCACCCGGGTGACGCAAGGCGCCGCCCCGCTGACGGTCACCGGGTGTGGCCGTCGCCCGTCACGATGTACTTCGTCGAGGTCAGCTCGGGCAGCCCCATCGGGCCCCGCGCGTGAAGCTTCTGCGTCGAGATGCCGATCTCGGCGCCGAATCCGAACTGACCACCGTCGGTGAAACGGGTGGACGCGTTCACCGCGACGGTCGTGGAGTCCACCAGCTGGGTGAACCGCCGGGCCGTTGCCTGCGAGGTGGTGACGATCGCCTCGGTGTGACCGGACGACCAGAGACGGATGTGGGCGACGGCCGACTCCAGGGACTCGACGACGGCGGCGGCGATGTCGTGGGAGAGGTACTCCGTCTCCCAGTCCTCCGTGGTCGCGGGCACGATCGTGGCCTTGGTGGCGTCCGCGTACTCGATGACGCGTTCGTCGCCGTGCACGGTCACCCCGGCGTCCGCGAGCGCGTCCAGGGCGCGCGGCAGGAAGGCGGCCGCGATGTCCTTGTGGACCAGGAGGGTCTCCGCGGCGTTGCAGACGCTCGGCCGCTGCGCCTTCGAGTTGATCAGGATCTCGACGGCCATGTCGATGTCGGTCTCGGCGTCCACGTACACGTGGCAGTTCCCGGTGCCCGTCTCGATGACGGGCACGGTGGACTCCTCGACGACCGTGCGGATCAGTGACGCGCCGCCCCGGGGGATCAGCACGTCGACCATGCCGCGCGCCCGCATCAGTTCGCGTACGGAGTCCCGGCTCTCGCCGGGCACGAGCTGTACGGCGTCGGCCGGCAGGCCGGAGCCGCCGACCGCGTCCCGCAGCACCCGCACCAGGGCGGTGTTGGAGGAGTACGCGGAGGACGAGCCGCGCAGCAGCACCGCGTTGCCCGACTTCAGGCACAGCGCGGCGGCGTCCACGGTGACGTTCGGCCGGGCCTCGTAGATGATGCCGACGACGCCGAGCGGCACCCGCACCTGGCGCAGGTCGATGCCGTTGGGCAGGGTGGAGCCGCGCACCACCTCGCCGACGGGGTCGGGCAGCGCGGCCACATGACGCACGTCGGCGGCGATGGCACGCACCCGCTCGGGAGTGAGCGTGAGCCGGTCGATGACCGTCTCGCTGGTCCCCGCCTCACGCGCGCGGGCGACGTCCTCGGCGTTGGCCTCGACGATCTCGCTCGTACGGACCTCCAGGGCGTCGGCCATGGCGAGCAGCGCGTCGTCCTTGGCCGATCGCGGCAGGGGCGCGAGGTCGGCGGCCGCTGCGCGGGCCCGGTAGGCCACCTGGGCGACCGGGGACATGTTGTCGTAGGGCGAAACCGAAGAGAGCGACGTCATACAGGAAGCGTAATGCGCCGCCCGATGGCGCCCCTCGCGTATCCCGCAGTCCGAGACGGACCTTCGCACCGCCTGCCTCGAGCACCCCACGCCTCCTGCCCCAGACAGATGCACCGTGACCCCGCGCGGCCGGCGCTCGGCATGCACTGCCACCCCGCGTACCGTGCCTCAGAAGGGGTGCACTCCCACCCGCGCGGCCGCCGGCGGGCCGTAGCCCTCCGCGACGCGCTGGTGATAGGTCTGCCGGTCGATGACCTCGAGGCCGACGATCTCCCACGGCGGCAGGTTGGCCGTCGAACGGTGTTCGCCCCACAGCCGCAGGGCGACCGCGGCCGCGTCGTGCAGGTCGCGTGCCTCCTCCCAGTAGCGGATCTCCGCGTGGTCGTTGGCGTACCGGCTGGTGAGCAGGAAGGGGTGATCGTGGGCCAGCTGCTCGAGGCCACGGCGGACCTCCTTGAGCGGGGCCTCCCGGCCGGAGACGCTGAGCGTGATGTGCCACAGACGGGACAGCGCACGCTCGTCGTCGGCGGTGCCTGGCCGTGTCCCGGCCTCTATGGTGCCGGCCCCGGCCGCCTGGTCCTGGATCTTCATCCGTTCCCCGCGGGCGACGTCGCCGTCGGCCCGCCCTTCGCCGCGCGCGTCACCGTGCCCGTCGCCGAAGTCGGCCCCCGCCCCGACGCTGGTCAGGGCCCGTTCCTCGCCCACCGACCGGCGGACGCCCGGCAGCTTCCCGTTCCCTCGGGGCGCATCCCCTGGGCGCGCTCGTCTCACCGGCGGCCTCCCTGTTGCTGCGTCGTCGTGCCGAACCCCGCGTTTCCCCCGCAACAAAGTTGACCAGCCCGCGGCGGAGCGTGGGGCGGTTTTGGTAAAGGTCTCTGCCGGATGGCGGGACTTCCCGCCTTTTCACATCTGAAGGACGACCAGATCGTCCCTGTGTACGACTTCCCGCTCGTACTCCGGACCGAGCTCCTTCCCCAGTTCCCTGGTGGAGCGGCCGGCCATCCGGGGGATCTCCTTGGCGTCGAAGTTCACCAGCCCCCGTGCGACCGGCCGGCCGGCGGTGTCGCGCAGCTCGACCGGGTCGCCGGCGCTGAACTCGCCGTCCACGGCGGCGATCCCGGCGGGCAGCAGCGACTTCCTGTTGTCGACGACGGCCCGTACGGCACCGTCGTCGAGGGTGAGGGAGCCCTGCGGCGTGGAGGCGTGCGCCAGCCACAGCAGCCGGTCGGCGGAACGGCGGCCGGTGGCGTGGAAGTACGTTCCGGTGTCGCGGCCCGAGAGCGCGTCGGCGGCGCGGCTCGCGGAGGTGAGGACCACGGGCACGCCGGCGGCCGCGGCGATCCTGGCCGCCTCGACCTTGGTGACCATGCCGCCGGTGCCGACGCCCGCCTTGCCCGCGCTGCCGATCTGCACATGAGCGATGTCCTCGGGGCCGTGCACCTCCTCGATGCGGCTGGTGTCGGGACGGGCCGGGTCCCCGTCGTACAGACCGTCGACGTCGGAGAGCAGGACCAGCAGGTCCGCCCGTACGAGGTGGGCGACGAGCGCGGCGAGCCGGTCGTTGTCGCCGAAGCGGATCTCGTCGGTGGCGACGGTGTCGTTCTCGTTGACGACCGGGACCGCGCCCATGGCGAGGAGCTGGTCCAGGGTGCGGTAGGCGTTGCGGTAGTGGGCGCGGCGGCTGGTGTCGTCGCTGGTCAGGAGCACCTGGCCGACGCGGACGCCGTAGCGGGCGAAGGAGGCGGTGTAGCGGGCGACGAGCAGGCCCTGGCCGACACTCGCGGCGGCCTGCTGACGGGCCAGGTCCTTGGGCCGGCGGGTGAGCCCGAGCGGCGCGAGGCCGGCGGCGATGGCGCCGGAGGAGACGAGCACTATCTCCTTCTCGCCGCCGCTGCGGACCTTGGCGAGCACGTCCACCAGGGCGTCCACCCGGTCCGCGTCGAGCCCGCCGGCGGCGGTGGTCAGGGAGGAGGAGCCGACCTTGACGACGATCCGGCGGGCGCCGGTCACGTCCGACCTCGCCGGGGCCGTGCCCGCCGTTGCTGCGGAGGCCGGTGGCTGCCCCGTGGGGGCGCCTGCCGAATGCCCTGCGGCCTGCTGTTCCGGGCTCTGTCCGCTCACGCCGTGCCTCGCCTCTGTCACAAGGCCGAATGTATGCCAGCGTCGCTGTCGGGTGCGCGGGCATTCCGCTCGCTGGACAGCAGCATCCGGCCGGCGGCACCTGTCTCCCCTGACCCGCGTCGGACGGTGCCACGCCGGAAGGACCCGAGGGACGGCACGAGTTGACTGCGCCGATGGTTGTTCGATCCGGCCAACCGCTAGGGTGGCCGGTGGGCGGTGGCCCGCGCCCGTTCCGGCGCATGCCTGTCTCCGGCCCGCCACCTTCGACTCCGGTTCCCACAACAGACGGGGCGCAGCTGTGTCGGTCAAAGTGAGTGTCGTCATCCCGGTGTACAACCCGGGGAAGTACATCGACCCGTGCATCGATTCCTTGGTCCGCCAGACCCTGCCGGCCGAGGAGTTCGAGGTCCTGTTCGTAGACGACGGCTCCACCGACGACACGCCGGAGCGGCTCGACAAGCTGGCGGCCGAGCATCCCCACTTCCGGGTGATCCACATCCCCAATTCCGGCTGGCCGGGCAAGCCGCGGAACGTCGGGGTGGCCGAAGCCCGCGGTGAGTACGTCCAGTTCCTCGACCAGGACGACCACCTGGGCACGGACGCGCTGCGCCTCCTCTACGACATGGGGCACAGGAACGGCTCCGACATCGTCATCGGCAAGGTGGCCAGCAACTTCCGCGGTGTGCCGCACGGCGTCTTCCGTACGAACCGTGAGAAGTGCACGCTGCGCGACGCGCCGCTGTTCGACAGCCTCACGCCGCACAAGATGTTCCGCACCGCGTTCCTTCGCGAGCACGGCATCGCCTACCCCGAGGGCAAGCGCCGCCTCGAGGACCAGCTGTACATGATGCGGGCGTACTTCCCCGCCGAGGTCGTCTCGATCCTCGGCACGTACACCTGCTACCACTACTCGAAGCGGGACGACGGCAAGAACGCCGGCTCGGCGAAGCTCGTCCCCGAGGGGTACTACGGCAACCTCCGCGAGGTCCTCGACGTCGTCGTCGCCAACACCGAGCCCGGTCCGCTGCGGGACCGGGTGCTGCGCCGCTTCTACCGGGTGGAGATGCTGGGCCGTCTCAGCGAGCCGGCGGTACTCAAGTACGACGAGGACTACCTGCGCGAGATGGTCGACGCGGTACGGCCGCTCGCACTGGAGTACATGGACGACTCCGTGCACGACGGCCTCGGTCCGATGCTGCGGATGCGCTCCGCCCTGCTGCGCGAGAACGACGCGGAGGGTCTGGTGCGGCTCGCCCGGCTCGGCTCGTCCGTCAAGGGCTCCGCACGGCTGGAGAACGTGCGGTGGGAGACCGACGGCCGGATCACGGTGACCATGGCCGGACGGCTGGTCCACGGCGAGCAGCGTCTGCCGCTGAAGCTTCTTAGCCGTGACGAGCGGCTCTACGTGCACCCGGACATCACCGCCGGGTTCCTCCCCGAGGGCGCGCTCCTCGACATCACCGACGATCTCGCCGGCTTCCAGGCCGAGCTGTCGCTGCGTGACCGTGAGAAGGCCGTGGAGTGGCTGTGCCCGACCACGCTGGAGACCCGCGTCGAGATGCTCGACGACGAGGACGACGAGACCGCGGAGCCCGGCGGGAACGGGCCGGACGGAGCGGGCCGGACCTGCGAGGTCGTACTCCGGGGCACCGGCGTGCTGGCCCCCCAGAGCAGCCGCAAGGGCCGGGGCAGCCTTCCCCGGGGGTTCTGGGACGCCTGGGTGAGCGTGCGGGGCCTCGGTCTCGTGCGCAAGACGCGGCTGGGCGCCGAGCGTGCGGAGCATGTCGACGGCCAGTGCGTCCCGGCGATGCTGTCCGCACCCGCCCGCCCTGTGATCCCGTACTTCACCAACCCGCATGGCAACCTCACCCTCGATGTCTCCCGCCGCGGCAAGAAGCTGGTCCCGTACATGGAGGGCCGCCCCGTGCTGTGCATGCCGGGGCGTTCGCCGCAGCTGCGGCTCGACCTGGTCACGACCGCCGCGACCGCTCCCGCGGCGGTGCAGCTGACTCTGAGCAAGCCGCCGGCCGCGCCCGCCCCTGCCGTCGCGGAAGCGGCGGAGACGGGAACCGAAGAGCCGGAGACCTCCGAGGCACCGGACGCCGCGGTCGTCCACGCGTTCCCGTCCACGCTGCGCCCCGTGCACGGTCGCGCCCATCTGCCGGTGCCCCGCCGGGTCGAGGGGGCGCCGGAGGGCACCTGGCAGCTCGGGGTGCGGCTCGACGGCGAGAAGGGCCGGGCGCTGGCGCTCTGTACCGTGGACGTCGATGCCGCGGGCCGTCTCCGCCTGGACGGCAGCCTGCCGGCACCGGACCCGGCCCTGCTGCGGAAGCTGACGGTGCAGCGCCGCCGGGCGGCGCTGCGCGAGGCGGTACGCACCGTGGCCGGCCCCGCCGTGCGACGGCTGCCGTCCTCCGGGCGCAGGAAGGTACGCCGGTTCGCGGCGCGGCTGCTGGGATGACCGGCGGACCCGCGGGCCCGGCATCGGCCACCTGACCGCAACACCGGAACGAGGACAGGATCACATGCGGCAGCTCTCCATCACCGGCGCCTGGGTGCACGAGCCGAAGATCTTCCCGGACAGCCGTGGGAGCTTCCACGAGTGGTTCAAGGAAGGCGCCTTCGCGAAGGCCGTCGGCCACGGTCTGCGGCTCGCCCAGGCCAACTGCTCGGTCTCCAGCCGGGGCACGCTCCGCGGCGTCCACTTCGCCGACGTCCCGCCGAGCCAGGCGAAGTACGTCAAGTGCGTGCGGGGCGCCGTCCTGGACGTCGTGGTCGACATCCGGGTCGGCTCTCCGACGTTCGGGCAGTGGGACGCGGTCCGTCTCGACGACGTCGACCATCGCAGCGTCTATCTGTCGGAGGGCCTCGGGCACGCGTTCATGGCGCTGACGGACGACGCCACGGTCGTCTACCTCTGCTCCGAGGGCTACGCCCCCGAACGTGAGCACGGTATCGACCCCCTCGACCCCGGTCTGGGCATCGACTGGCCGCAGGACATCGCCCCGGTGCTCTCCGACAAGGACGCCGCGGCACCGTCGCTGGCGGACGCGGAGCGTCAGGGCCTGCTGCCACGGTACGAGGAGTGCCGGGCCTACTACGCCGAGCTGGCCGCGCGCGGCTGAACGGCGCGGCACGCAGGCGAACGCCCCGGGTCCCGCGGACCCGGGGCATGAGGGGAACGGTTCAGCCCGTGAGCCTTTCGATTCTCCTGCGCACCGGCGCGAAGGCCGAGCGCGGCCGCCGCAGCGCGCGGGCCTTGATCAGGGCGGGCCAGAAGTCGGCCCCCAGCAGCGCCTCCGGCTGGACGGCGTTCTTGCGGACAAGGGTCTCTTCCGGGACGTCCTGGGGGTCGGGCACCACGTACTCTTCGATGATCTTGTCGTACGCGTTCTTGAGGACGGTGCTCTCCGGGTCGGCGCCGAAGATCGCCACGACTCCGGTCGGCGCGGTGTCGACCTCGACGACGAGCAGGTCGGGCCGGTACTTCCGCAGGACCTGGGCGACCTTGTAGACGTCACCGGCCCAGAACTTCGTGTGCCGGTCGCGCGCGGCCTCGTCGACGTTCCTCGGGAGCATGTCGTCGAGCACGATCACGCTGGACCAGCGTGAATGCCGCTCGACGTTCATGAAGTCGCGGAGCGCGTACTCGAAGAGGTGCATTCCGTCGATGAACGAAAGCTCGAGCTTCGGCTCGCCGCCGAGCACATTCAGCGGGTCCTTGCGGGCCAGGGCGCGGAAGGGATTACGGCCGGTGCGCAGATGCACCAGCGGGTCCTTGCGCGCGAAGAAGTCGTCACTGGTGGCCCTGACGAGATGGACATCGCAACTGATGCTCGTCACGACACGGAACGCGGGGTCGATCGCGACGGAAGGGACCCGGGAGAGTGCCAGACTGCGTCCGTCGTTGACCCCGATTTCGAGATAGTTACGGGGTTTGTACGTGCGGTGCAGTTGACGCAGAAAACCGTGGCGATCCACCGATCGAACCCTTCGCTGGGAATCAAATTGATTGATTCCCAGCGAAGTTAGCGTGTACGCGGCCCGGACGTAAATGTCTACCGGCCAGTAGCACCCGTTCCGCGCTCTGCTTCCATCAGTGCGGGGAACGCTTCTACGAGCGCCTCGCGCCAGTCGCGAAGAGGTTCGATACCGGTATCCCGCCAGCCTTCGTGCCCGAGGACGCTGTACGAAGGACGGGGCGCCGGACGCGCGAAGGCCCCGCTGTCCGTCGGCCGTACCCGGTCCGCGTCCGCGCCCAGCAACCGGAAGATCTCCCTGGTGAAGCCGTACCAGGTGGTCTCGCCCCGGCTGGTGCCGTGGTGGACGCCCGCGGGGACGGTCCCGGCCACCGCCGCCTGCCCGAGCCGCACGAGCAGATCGGCGAGGTCGGCGCTCCACGTGGGCTGGCCGATCTGGTCGTCGACGACGTCGAGGGTGTCCCTGGCCGCCTCCAGCCGGATCATGGTGCGGACGAAGTTGGGGCCGCCCGCGCCGTAGAGCCAGGCCGTACGGACCACATGGCCGGTCTCCGGCAGCAGCTCGAGCACCGCCCGCTCCCCCGCCAGCTTGGTGCGCCCGTAGGCGCTGCGAGGCGCGGTGGGGGCATCCTCTGCGTAGGGGAGGGTGGCGTCGCCCGCGAAGACGTAGTCGGTGGACATGTGCAGCAGGACGGCACCGCTCTCCTTGCAGGCCTCCGCCACGTTCCTCGCGCCGGTGCCGTTGACGGCCAGGGCGGCGGCCTCCCGGTCCTCCGCGCCGTCGACGTCCGTCCACGCGGCGCAGTTCACCACGACGGCGGGCCGGTGGGCCGCCAGGCAGGAGCGCACGGCGTCGGGATCGGTGATGTCCAGGTCCGCTCGCGTCACGGCGACGGCGGGGACGCCCTCCGCGGCCAGCCGGGCGGCGACGTCCCGCCCCAGCATGCCGCCGGCGCCCGTGACCAGCCAGCTCACAGGGCCGCACGCTCCTTCAGGGGCTCCCACCACGCGCGGTTGTCCCGGTACCACTGGACGGTCTCCGCGAGCCCGGTGACGAAGTCCTTGCGCGGCTCGTAGCCGAGCTCCGCGCGGATCTTGGTGCAGTCGACCGAGTACCGGCGGTCGTGGCCCTTGCGGTCGGTGACGTACTCGACGCTGGCGTCCCAGTCCGCGCCGCAGGCCTCCAGCAGCAGCCCGGTGAGCTCCTTGTTGGACAGTTCGGTGCCGCCGCCGATGTTGTAGACCTGGCCGGAGCGGCCCTTGGTGCGGACGAGTTCGACGCCCTGGACGTGGTCGTCGATGTGCAGCCAGTCCCGGACGTTGCCGCCGTCGCCGTAGAGCGGGACCTTCCCTCCGTCCAGCAGGTTGGTGATGAACAGCGGGATGACCTTCTCGGGGAAGTGGTGGTGCCCGTAGTTGTTGGAGCAGCGGGTCACCCGGACGTCCAGACCATGGGTGCGGTGGTACGACAGGGCGATCAGGTCGCTGGACGCCTTGGCCGACGAGTACGGCGAGTTGGGCTCGAGCGGGTGCGTCTCCGGCCAGGACCCCTCGTCGATCGAACCGTAGACCTCGTCGGTGGAGATGTGGACGAACCGCTCGACGCCGGCCCGGTGGGCGGCGTCGACCAGTGTGTGGGTACCGAGCACGTTGGTGCGCACGAACTCCGCGCCGCCGTCGATGGAGCGGTCCACGTGCGACTCGGCGGCGAAGTGGACCACCTGGTCGTGCTCCGCCATGAGCTTGCCGACGAGGTCGGCGTCGCAGATGTCGCCCTGCACGAAGCCGAAGCCGGGGTGGTCGCGGACCTCGTCGAGGTTGGCCGGGTTGCCCGCGTAGGTGAGCTTGTCGAGCACGGTGACGGCCACGTCGCCCGGCCCGCCGGGGCCGAGCAGGGTGCGGACGTAGTGGGAGCCGATGAAACCGGCGCCACCGGTCACCAGGATCTTCGTTGTCATGAGGAGATCTGTACCTTGCTGTGGTCGCCGAGCACGAGTCGGTGGGAGGAGGGATTGCGGGGAGAGGGTGTGACCTCGACGTCCCGGCCGATCAGCGAGGCCTCCACACGCCGCACACCGGTGATGGAGGCGCCGCGCAGGACGATGGAGTACTCGATCTCGCTGTCCTGGATCCGGCACGCCTCCGAGACCGAGGTGAAGGGGCCGACGTACGAGTCGCTGATCACCGTGTCACCGCCGATGATCGCGGGGCCCACGATGCGGCTGTTGCTGATCCGTGCGCCCTTCTCGATCCGGACCCGACCGATGATCTCGCTGCTCTGGTCGACCTCGCCGTCGTTGCTCGGCTCCACCGTCTCCAGCACCGAGCGGTTGACCTCGAGCATGTCGGTGACGTTGCCGGTGTCCTTCCAGTAGCCGGCGATGGTCGTCGAGCGCACGTCGCGGCGCTGGTCGATCAGCCACTGGATGGCGTGGGTGATCTCCAACTCGCCCCGCCAGGAAGGCTCGATGGACCGCACGGCCTCGTGCACGGCAGGGGTGAAGAGATAGACACCGACGAGGGCGAGATCGCTCTTCGGCTCCTTCGGCTTCTCCTCCAGGCCCACGACGCGGCCGTCCCCGTCGAGTTCCGCGACACCGAAGGACGTCGGGTCGGGCACCTTCGTCAGCAGGATCTGCGCGTCCGGGCGTTCCGTACGGAATTCTTCGACGAGGCCGGTGATACCGCCGACGATGAAGTTGTCGCCGAGGTACATCACGAAGTCGTCCTCGCCGAGGAAGTCCCGCGAAATGGCGACGGCGTGCGCCAGGCCGAGCGGCTTCTCCTGCGGAATGTAGGTGATTTTCACACCGAATCGGGACCCGTCCCCGACGGCCTCCCTGATCTCGTCGGCGGTGTCGCCGACGATCACACCCACCTCGGTGATCCCCGCTTCCGCGATCGCCTCGAGGCCGTAGAAGAGCACCGGTTTGTTCGCGACGGGAACCAGCTGTTTGGCCGAGGTGTGCGTGATGGGACGCAGGCGGGTGCCCGCCCCTCCGGAGAGAACGAGTGCCTTCACGATTCATGTCCTCGAGTCGAGTGATGTTCTCCGAGCGGATGCCGCTCTGCTCTTTCGACTTTACCCACGGTTCCTCTGCACAGACGCTGTGTTCCGGTTCCGGGCGCTGCGCACGAGGCGCCGTACCCGTCTGCGTACCCCGCGCACCACCCGCCGTACGGTGAGGGCCTGCGCCTCCGGCGGCAGGACCCGGCAACTGCCGGCCCGGTCGGGCACGGTGACGGCGTACAGCTGGTCGGGCAGGCCCGCCGCGGGGTCCCTGAAGTGCGGATAGGCGAGATACACGCAGCCCCGGCGTCCCGGGCGGGGCTCACGGACCACCTCGGGGACCGATTCGGCGGCGGTGAACTCCACCATGTCCCTCAGCAGGTCGAGCCGGCACCGTGCGACGCACTCCAGCACCAGCCGCTCCCCCACCCTGACGCGGCCCGCGACGCCCTCGTTCCAGTACCCGGTCATTGCGGCCGCCAGCCGCAGCTTGTCGCGCTGCTCGGACTCCGGCTGCCGCAGGAAACCGGGTCCGAACTGCTGGAGCAGACCCACGGTGAACGGCCTGACCATCAGCAGATCGCGGCGCGGTCCCGGCGGCTCCAGGCGGGCGATCACACGGGTCAGACCGGTCAGCGCCTCGAAGCGGTCCGCATAGGTCCCGCGCCGGGTGGCGTGTTTGCCGTCCTCACGGCCGACCAGGTAGTAGCAGTCGTAGTCGGCGACCACGGAGACGCCGTTGCCGGCGAGATACGCCTCCATGGTGAACAGCGAGTCCTCACCCGTAGGGAGACTCTCGTCGAACGTGAGGCCGAGCCGGCACAGCATCTCGCGCCGGAACAGCTTCTGCGCGCTGAGCGCGTAGATGATCCGTGACGAGTACACATCGGCACGCTCGACGGTCTCGTTGAACATCGAGCGGGGAACCCCGCGGCCCCGCCCGGCCATCCTGCCGAGCACCACGTCCGTCCCGGCGCGGTCCGCCATGGTGACCATCCGCTCCAGTGCTTCGTCGCCGAGGAAGTCGTCGGCGTCGAGGAAGAAGACATAGCGGCCCCGCGCCAGGGAGAGACCGACGTTGCGAGGACCGCTCGGCCCGCCGGAGTTCGCCTGCCGGACCAGCGTGGTGCGCACCTTTGTGCGGGCGGCGAACTCCTCCAGGTACTCGCCCGTGCCGTCCGTCGAGCCGTCGTCGACCGCGACGATCTCGATGCGGTCGGCGCCCATGGTCTGCGACTCCACCGACTCCAGGCAGCGGACCAGGTACGGCATGGCTTCATAGGCGCCGACGACAACGGTGACGTCGGGCACGAGAGAGTCATTCATGGACATAAAGACAACCCGAACCGGGCAAAGGTTGCGGTGAGCGACCCTCCGGTCAAATGTGCACATCACGCCGTGAGCACGTCGTCGACGGCCATGAAGACGACAGCGGCCCGGTGGCGTCCCTCAGGAACGCCACCGGGCCGCCGCGGACGGTCGCGTCAGCCGCCCACAGCTGTGTCGCCCACGGTCGAGTCGTCGAGCCCCGGCGCCTGCTCGGGGCCCGCGAGCCGCTGTCGCAGCCCCAGATTGCGCGCCTCCGCCTGGGCGGCCAGTGCCTGTACCGCGGCGTCGAACTGCTGGAGGGACGTCGGCTCGTCGGGACCGAGCAGATACTCCTTGAGCTCCCGCCGGGCCTCGGCTCGGGTGTCCGCCGCACCGTCGGAGACGGCCGCGAGCAGCTCGTCGAGCTCCGCGGCGCTGTTGGAGAGGATCACAGCGGCGCGCACCGCGGTGTTCTGCCGCCGGAACTCCGCCTCTCCGAGGCCCGCCGAGTCGGTGACCGCGTACGGCTTGCCGCTCGCGATGTAGTCCGAGACCACGCTGGAGATGTCGGAGACCATGCCGTCCGACTCGTTGAAGCAGTCGTACAGGCGCGGCTCGGGACCGGTGATGACCCGGTGCTCCCACCAGCCGAAGGACCGCCAGTATGCGGCGTTCCACTCGTCCTTGAGCTTCATGATCTCGGCCTCGCGCGCCGGGTCCGCCACCGAGTCGCGGGCCTCCTCCGCCTCGTCCCCGGCGGCCTTGGACACGCCCGACAGTTCCGCGAGGCGTGCTTCGACGCGCTCCAGCACGAGGCGCGCGGCGGCATGGTCCGCGGAGTCGGCCTCCGCTTCCGCCGCCCACCGGGGGTCGATCGCCCGGGCTGCGGCGGCCGCCTCGACCAGCGCCCTGATCCGCGCGTCGACGGCCTTGGCCTCCGCGCTGCGGGTGCCGGTGAACGGATGCGGCTTGTAGACGAGGCGGATGGGCCGCTCCGCGTTCAGCAGCCGCTCCACGATGTTCTCGCCGGCCAGCAGCAGGGAGGTGTTGCCGGGGTTGTCGTCCCAGCCCTCCCAGGTGGGGGCGTACAGGACCGTCGGGATCGGCTTCTGCGGCCCGCCCGTCCACGAACGGATGGGGGCGAGCTGGGGGCGGCCCACCTCGACGATGTCCTCGCTGCGCACACCGACGTCGGCAAGGGCGTACCGGTCACGGCCGGCCCGGCCGGCGGTCCACACCTCGTCGTAGACCTTGCTGTACGGGTTGACGCTGGCGAGCTTGTCGCTGTCGCCGTGGCCGATGAAGACGTGCTTCATGGTCGGTACGCGCAGCATGTGGATGTTCTTGCCGACGTTGGCGGCGTACAGCGCGACCCGGACAGTCGACAGGTCCAGGTTCATCAGGTGCACCCCGCCGGGCACGCAGATCACCGGGACGGACGTGGCGCCGAGCTGCGGCACGATGTTGCGCTCACGCAGGACGATCAGCGGCCGGCCGTCGATCTTGGCCATGGTGTCGAGCCACATGTTGACCTGGTACGCCGACTCCCTGGAGCCGGAGAAGTAGAGCATCACCGTCGGCTTGTACTCACGCAGCCAGGCGTCCACACCGGCCAGCACCTTGTCCGGCGGCGGCACGAGACGGCCCGGCCGCAGGTGCGGGACGAGCAGCACCAGGTAGACGACCGCGAGGAGGAGGGTGAGGCCGAGTCCGGCGTACGCGAAGACGGTGCGGTCGGTCCCGACGGCGATCAGTACACCGATGAAGGCGAAGACGTCGAGGTGGAGCATCTTCTCCGCCGAGCGGTCCAGCAGCGGGCGCGGCGGCGCGTCCGGGATGCGCACGCGGCTCAGATCGACATTGCGCGTGACCACGGGCAGTTTGCGGCGCAACCGGATCAGCGTGACCATCGCGCCGTGCGGCGCCTGGAGACCGTAGAAGCCGAGGAGGCAGGCGACCGTCACGTAGAAGACGGGCTCCTCCGCGAATCCCATCCGGGCCAGCAGCAGCACGAGCAGCAGCTGACGCACCAGGAAGCGGATCGACAGACCGGCCCGCACCTTGGCGAGCCGGTTGACCAGATAGCTCGAGCGCTGGTGCAGGAACTGGTCCGCCGCGTACGTCACGGCGACGGCCACTGCGAAGAACCAGAGGCTGGGGATTATCGCCGCGAGCATGAGGCACGGGAATCCCAGCATCAGCAGGAGCGCGGCTGCCAGCTCCGATCCGCTGCCCACGCGTGCCATGCGAATGGCTTTCGAAATCACGGAAAAACCTGCTCCAAGGGGGTGCCGACGGTTTTCTGCGAAGGACGTTGAGCCCCGCTCGACAGACTAGGGCCCCTGCGGCGACCGCAGAGGCCCCAGCGCATGAGCAATCAGCTGTGTTCCTCGTCCTCGTGGCGGTCGAGGACGGATGCGAGGGCCTGCTCGAACCCGGTCGCCTCCGAGGCATCACGGGTCGGGTCCTGCTGCCGGACGTCGATGACGTGACCGTTCAGCTCGGACAGCAGCACGTCGAGCGAGGTACGGGCGACGGCCTCCGACGACAGCAGCGAACCTGCGGGCTCGACGCCGAACGCCTTGGTGCGCATCGGGGTGGCGGTGCGCTCGGGGTTCACGCAGTTCACCCGGACACCGTCGGCGGCCCACTCGTCCGACAGGGCCTGGGTGAGGTTCACCATGGCGGCTTTGGTGGACGAGTACAGGCTGTACTCGGCACGGCCGCGGGTGTAGCTGCTGGAGGTGTAGAGGAGCAACTGGCCCCGGGTCTCCGCGAGATACTTGTGCGACGCGCGGGCGATGTGGACGGGCGCCAGGTAGTTCACGTTCAGCGCTTCCTGGATGGCCGCGTTGTCCGTCTCCGCCAGCTTGCCGATGCGCAGCACGCCCGCGGTGTTGATCACGTAGTCGATGCGGCCGCTCTCGGCGTACGCCTTGGAGAGGGCGTCTTCGACGTGCTCGGGGTTCTCGACATGCGTGCCGGTGGTGGAGCGGCCCAGCGCGTACACCTTGGCGCCGTACGACTCGGCGAGCGCGGCGATGTCGGCGCCGATGCCGTACGAGCCGCCGAAGACGACGACCGTCCTGCCGGTGAGCTGCTCGCGGTATGCCCGCTCGTCGGCCGGGGCCGGGAGGGCGGTCGAGGCGAGCTGGAAGAGCTTGTCGGCGATGAACACGTCGACCGGCTGAGTGACCTTCATGTTGTACTCGTCGCCGGCGACGACGTAGATGGGCACGTCCGGCAGGTACCTCAGCACGACCGAGCAGTCGTCGGTCGCCTGGAAGTTGGGGTCGGACGCCGCGATCTCGTACGCCTTGCGGATCGTCGACAGCTTGAACGCCTGCGGGGTCTGCCCGCGGCGCAGCCGGGAGCGGTCCGGGACGTCGGTGATGAACTCGCCGTCCTCGCCGTGGGTCCGGGTCACGATGATCGTGTCCGCGGAGGGGATGGCGACGTCGACGGCCTGATAGCGGTCCAGCGCGTCGACGCAGTCCTTGATGACCCGCTCGGAGAGCAGCGGACGGACCGCGTCGTGGAAGAGGACGTTGAGGTCCTCCCCCTCCGCGAGGCCCTCACCGAGAGCGGCGATGGCCCGCTCGGTGGTCTCGCTGCGGGTCGCGCCGCCCTCGAGGACCTTGGTGACCTTGGCCAGCCCGGCCTTCGCGACGATCTTCTCGACTTCCGCGACATAACCGGGCGCCATCATCACGACGACGTCATCGACGGAGTCGGCCTGTTCGAAAATCGCCAGGGTGTGTTCTATGACCGCCTTACCCGCGATCTTCACCAGCTGCTTGGGAATCGCGAGCCCCACCCGCTGACCGGTACCCCCGGCGAGCAGGACAGCTGTGGTTCGGGATCTGGCCATGTGGTGCACGGACAAGGGGACCAATCTGGCGGGGGCTGGGGACAAGGCCGATGCTGACATTCGTACTCACCGTCCCGCAAGACGGCTGACACCTCGCACACATTCGAATAAACCTGCTGTTCACCCTGGCGTTGCGGGCATGCGCCCCCGAACGGCACCTCTCGGCCAGGTGACTGACGCCACACGTTCGGATGGAGTGAAGTATCACAGAGCGGGAGAAGCGGCACTTACATATCCGCCACATTGAGCGCGAGGTCGTTCGAGAGCGTGTAATAAACGTGCACCCGGATCTTCTTTCGTTGCCGTCCCAGCACACGCCGTAGCACTGCACGCGGCAGGCCCGTCTGCCTG
Source organism: Streptomyces sp. Tu 2975 (assembly GCF_009832925.1). Taxonomy (GTDB): domain Bacteria; phylum Actinomycetota; class Actinomycetes; order Streptomycetales; family Streptomycetaceae; genus Streptomyces. Next base: position 5,326,489 of record NZ_CP047140.1, on the reverse strand, counting down.
CGCTTCCCAAGACCGTGTGCGGGTATACGAAAATCCGCTGCTTCATCACGAGATCATCGAGCAGCCGGCCGATCCTGACCGGCTTCACAGCGGGCGCACAGCGAATGAAAAAGTCCCACACATCGTTTCCACTCACCTGTGAGGCCGCCGGTACGGAAGAGGAAAAACGGAACCGAAATCCGTCCTTGCCGACCTTTTTGCCACGGAAATGGATCTCGTCCGCCCCTTCTCCCCGGCGGCGCAGTACCAGCACGGGTGCCCGGGAGACCGCGGCGGTCCCGAGCATGCTGCCCTCGATGGTCACCCGGGGACCGTCGATCCGGACGTCCCCCGCCTCTGCATGGACCGGCCGGTACCAGGATCGCAGCGCGAGTACGCCGCCCTTGGCCGTGTCCGCGTACGGAAGGAGATGGCGCACCCCCTCGCCGGGCGTCACGCGCCCGGCCGCGTACAGGGCGCCACGCTGGTCGACGACGCGGGCCGCCAGCCGCTGCCCGGTGCCGGCCGCCGGCTCGAGGAAGACGTCCCACACCCCCTCCGGGAAGACCTCGGCGGCCGGGACCGTAACCGACCCCGTCGCGTCCAGGTCGAAGGTCCGCACCTCTTTACGCGCCCCTGTGCGCACACACACCAGCCGGGCGCCGCTGTCACTGCCCGCAGGCAGGGGTCCCACCGGACGCACCTCCAGCGAACCGTCCGGGGCGACGGTGCAGTCGGCGAGCGGCGCGGTCGCGGGGACACGTGCGCGCTGCGCCACCTCGGCGGCGAGCTCCTCGAACAGGGCCTCGTACCGCTCGGCCACCACCCCGGGGTCGAAGCGGCGCGCGTTGCGCACCGCGGCTGCGGCCATGCCACGGCGCAGATCCTCGTCGTCGACGAGCCGCAGCAGCGCCCGGGCCATGGCCCGGGCGTCGCCGACCGGGACGAGCAGTCCGTCGACGCCGTCCTCGATGATCTCGCGCGGGCCGTAGTCGCAGTCGGCGCTCACCACCGGCACACCGCAGCGCATCGCCTCCACCAGCGTCATGCCGAACGACTCGTGGCGGGACGCGGAAACGGCGACGGCCCCCTTGACCCACTCCGCCTCGATCGGCGAGCAGGGCCCCATCAGATGGATCTCGTTGTAGAGGCCGAGCTCATGGATGCGGGTCAGCAGCGCGTCCCGCTGGTCGCCGGACCCGTAGATGCGCAGGGTCCAGCCGGGCCGTACGGCGACGACCTGGGCGAACGCGTCGATCAGTACGTCGAACCGCTTCTCCGCCCCCAGCCGGCCGGCGGCCACGATCGTCCGGCCCGTGCCGTCGGAGGGTCGCACGGAGGGCTCGGGCACACTGTTCGGGATCGACAGCACCCGCGTGCTGCGCAGCGGCATCTTGTCGCGCCAGGCCTTCGCGTCGCCCTCGGAGACCGTCACGAAGGCGTCGATCGCGTCGAGGTGCTCGTACATCTCCTCGCGGAGCGCGGCCTTGTGGTGGTTGTGCGTCATGTGCTCCTGGCCGATACGGACCGCGGAGGCGGGCGCGAACTGCGCGACATAGGCCACCAGCCCGGGCCGGGTGCCGATGACGACGTCCGCGTCGGAAGCGGCGTAGTGGTCCCGGACCCGGTCGTCGATGAGCCGGTTGTACTCCTTGTACCGGGCCTCGGAACGGGGGAAGGCCCGGGAGGGCTCGGCGAACAGCGGGTCCTGCCGGTCGTTCAGGGGATTGGCCTGCCGGATGTCGACCACGGGAACGACGGTGATCCGGGGATCGATCGGGAACGCCGGCGGGTCACGGTGCCGGAACACGGAGACGATCTCGACCTCGTGCCGGTCGGCCAGCTCCTCGGCCAGGTTCAGCGTCGTACGGATGGTCCCGCCGATGCCGTAGATGGTGTGGATGAGGAAGGAGATCTTCACCGTCGCTCCGTTCAGGTCCGCTCCGGGACGGACCACGGTATGTCCGGATAGCGACGTCCAGCCGCAATTGCACCCGCTTGAGTGATGCCCCATCACCTCATGGGCAGTGACGGCGGGCAGGGCATCCCTCCTCCGTGGAACGAGAAAGCCCGGGCCGACGGCCGCGCGAGGCGGTCGTCGGCCCGGGCCCGAGGGATCTCGGCGGTGTACGGGAGGTTCTACGGGGTTCAGTGCTCCTGACCGGGGTGCCGCAGGCGCCAGCCCTGCCACGCCGACTCGACCATCTGCCGGACGTCGTACCGGGCGCTCCAGCCCAGCTCCTTGCGGATCAGCTCGGCCGAGGCCACCACCCGCGCCGGGTCCCCCGGGCGACGGGGCGCGATCTCGGCCTCGGTGTCCGTGCGGCCGCTGACCTCGCGGATGAGGTCCACCATCTCGGCGACCGACACGCCCTCTCCGCGGCCGATGTTCAGGACCAGTTCCGCGGAGGGGTCCTCGACCAGCCGGCGTGCTGCCGCCACATGCGCGGACGCAATGTCCTCGACGTGGATGTAGTCGCGTACACAGGTGCCGTCCGGAGTCGGATAGTCGTTCCCGAAGATCAGCGGCGACCGGCCCTGGTCAAGTCGCTCGAAGACCATGGGCACGAGGTTGAAGATGCCGGGGTCACCGAGCTCGGGGGACGCGGCACCGGCCACGTTGAAGTAGCGGAGCGAGGCCGTGGCCATGCCGTGCGCCCGGCCGGCCCCGCGCACCAGCCACTCGCCGGCAAGCTTGGTCTCGCCGTAGGGACTCATGGGAGCGCATTCCGTCTGCTCCGTCACCAGGTCGACATCGGGCATCCCGTAGACGGCGGCGGACGAGGAGAACAGGAACCGGCGGACTCCTGCCGCTGCCGCGGCCTCCAGGAGCGTCTGGAGGCCGGTGACGTTCTCCTTGTAGTAGTGCAGCGGGCGCTCGACGGACTCGCCGACCTGCTTCTTCGCCGCCACGTGGACGATGCCCTGGACCGCGTGGTCCCGCAGTACGCGGTCCACGAGTTCCCTGTCCAGCACGGAACCGCGCTCCAGCGGTACACCGGCCGGAAGCCTCGCCGGGTCGCCGGTGCTGAGGTCGTCGAGAACGACCACGCGCTCCCCGCATTCGGTGAGGGCCTTCACCACATGAGAACCGATGTAGCCCGCACCGCCTGTGATCATCCACGTCATCCGGTCATTCTAGGAGACCGGCGGGCACGTCCTCGTCCCACCTCAGGCACTCTCCGGCTCCGACCGCAGCTGTGTGACCACGGGCACACCCCCGAGCCCGAGTGTGACAACAGCCGCCGGGCCGCTGCCAGGACCCCCCGGAGTCCCGGCCGTCCCCACCATCACGGACGGGGCTCCCGTCATGACCACTCTGCCGCCCCGACCGTCGTACACCTGCGCCGCGCCGGTTCCGGCCCTGACGGCCATGAGCAGCTCCTCAGCGCGGGCATCGCGGCCACCGACGAGACCGACCCGCCCGTAACCGGGCACGGGCACCGCCGTCACTGTCGCCCAGCGGCCCGCCTTGCCGGAGCCGAGACGCTCGACCATGACCCGGTCGCCGGCCGCCTGCCGGTAGCCGACCAGCACCGAGCCGTCCGAGGCGGTGACCGCGTCGGGGACGTCCCCCGGCTGGGCCACGAACCTGCGCGACCCCTTGCGCAGTCCGGCTGACGGCTTGCGCTGCGCCCAGTGCTCGACCCAGCCGGACGAGGAGGCGAAGAGATGGATGAGCCCGTCGCCGTCCACCGTGGCCGTGAGCCCTTCCTGTATGTGCCCGCCGGGCAGCCGACGCCAGCCCGACCAGTTGCCGTCCCCGTCGAGCACACGGGTGCTCACGCCCTTTCTCCCGTTCCGTACGAAGACATGGACCCGGCCGTCGGGCCCTGTCACCGCCGCCGGCGGGCCGGTGAGCCTGCTGCGCCGCGGCTCCGTCTCAGGACTGCCGAGGCTGTGCCAGCCGGTGTCGAAGTCGCCCCCCGGCGTTCGTTGCCGAAGCATGACGATCTCGCGGGTGTTGCCCGACACGCTCCCGGCCAGGCCGGAGAAACGCAGCGCGAAGATCAGCCGGCTGCCGTCCGGGGCGGTGGCGACGGCTATCGCGGGTGCGAGGGGGCCGCCCCCGAGGTCCTCCGGGGCACCCAGCCCTCCGGTGGTCGTAGCCGTCCACCGGGCGAGGCGGGTCCCCAGGACGCCGTACACCACCGTCCGCCCGTCGGCGCCGGTGACGGCCTTCGGACCGGCGGTGGGATAACGGCGGTGGGTGCTGCGCACCCATCCCCGCTTCGACGTCAGCACGCGGTCCCCGCCGATCGAGTAGTCTCCGCAGCCGGACGGGTTGCCGCACTCCCAGGAAGCGTCACCGCCGTAGGCGTTGAGGTGCCACGTCTTGAGGGCGACCGTCTCCGGAGGCAGGTTCTTCGGCCAGCGCTCGTTGTAGTAGCCCCGGTACGTCTCCGTCTGGAACAACGGGATCCTGGTGCTGTGTCCGGCCCATCTGGCCAGCGCGGCCCAGGTGAAGAGCGCGGCAGCAGTGTGGTCGGGGTGGTCCGAGTAGCCCGGTTGATCGCTGGCGCGCGGATGCAGCCGGTCGTGCACCTGGGAGTCCGGGTCGGGGTCGAGCGTGCGTATCAGCGTGGGCCGGTAGCGCCGGAGCAGGGAGACAAGGGCATCGATCAGGTCCGCCCGGCGGTAGGAGAAGGGCGCACCGACGGGGGACCCCGGCGCGGGACGCGCCGGGAGACTCACATCGGGAGTGGCCCAGAGGTGCGCCATGTTGACGGGCCTGCCGTCGTTCCTCGCATGCATCCGGAGGTTGAGGAAAATCAGCTCCGCGGACCTTCCCTGATACTCGAGCCGATCGAGCTCGACCTCCCGGCCACCGGGGAGCCGCAGGGTGGTGCGCTCCCAGGTACTGAACAGCGGCGCCCCCAGCATCTGCGCGTACGCCTGCCGCAGACCCTGCTGACGTGCCGAGACGTACGCCGGAACGTCCGGCCGCGGCTTCGGCCGGCCCGGGACCGCGTTCACACCGAAGGAGCCGCCGTCCGTGAGATACACGGTCGTCACCGGCACTCCGCTCGACAGCGTGTCCGCGGTGTCTGGGTTCATGAAGAACAGGTCGTCGTCCGGATGCGCCACGAACTGCATCACACGCGCGCGTCCCGGCCGGGCGAACCCGATCCGCTGTTCCCTGCCCGGTCGCTCGGCCGGCGTGCCGGAACCGTTCGCACCCGCCGGTGCGTCTGAAGCTGGCGAGCGGGTTGCCGCGGCGGTGCAGCCGCCCACCAGGGGCGCTGCCGAAGCACCCGCCAGACAGGCCAGTACGGCACGCCGGGACGGCGCGGGATAATGCGATTCGGTCCTGCCCATGGCTCCTTCTCCCCCTCTGTGGCGGTCAAGCAAGATCGCCACAGGAGAAGAGGAGTAAGAGATGGGCAGGTTTCACGCGATCACGTGATCGTCATCACATAAGGGTCAAATTGTGAGTCAACTTGCCGATGATGCTCATTCTTGGCACCATGCGACGCTGACCATCAGCTCTGAGTGGAAGCCGGGATCGCCGTGAGTGACTCACTGCTGCCCTATGCGGTGGGCGCTGCCAAACGTGCTCGCCGGGCCGCCGTCCGAATACGCCGTCGCGTGGAGCAGCTGCACACGGTCCCGACGATCGGCGGCGGGATCCGCCCTCGCGCGCAGCTCCGGCCCGTCCACTACTCGGTCACCAACGGCCGGACCCTGAACTTCGCCGTCGCCGTCCCGGGGCGGCAGGTCGCTTCCGCCGCTCTGCTGCTCATCCACGGAACCGCTCGCGAACAGGTCCCCCTGGAGCTCGAGCCGCAGCACGACGGCACCCTGCTGCTCACCGCGACGGTGCCGCTGCGCCATCGCGACGCACAGGAGCCCGCGAACCGCGGACCCGCCCTGGGCACCGGCATCTGGAGGCTCGCGGTCCTGATCACCACCGCCGACGGACAGACGCATCGCACCAAGGTCACCGCCCCCGCGCCGCCGGAGCTGTCGGACGGTCCGACCCTGCCGTACTCCCCTCGCCGACGAGCGGTGCGTGGTTCCGTCCCGTCCGTTCCGTCGACGGCTTCGCGCTGCTGAAGGTCAGGTCGCCCCGCCCTCACGCCGAACTCACCTCGTTCGATCTGCGCTGGGACCGGGTCACCGTGCACGGCAGGCTCATCGGCTGCGCTCCCTCGGAAGCCTCCGGGACGGTCGAGGCCGTTGTGCGCCGCGGCAACCAGAAGACCGTCACCACCAGACCGGAGTGGCAGGGCGACCGGTTCACCTTCGACGTGCCCCTCGACAAGATGGGCGGGGGGGCAGCACGGACCTGGGACATGTACCTGCGGCTCGGCAGGAGCCGGCTCAGGATCGCCCGCCACCTGACCGATGTCCGTCATCCCCGGCAGGTCCACCGCACCCCCTTCCGTATCGTCGCCCTCGACAACGGCTCTCTTCTGCGGGTGCACGCTCATCTCACGGCGGCCGGCGCGCTTTCCGTCAGCTGTGCCGAACTCGTACCCGCGCCCCGCAGCACAGAGGAAGTCGCATGAAGATCACGTTTCTGCTCACCTGGGGCGATGAGATGGGCGGCACCGAGATGGCCGCCTACACCCAGGCGATCCATCTCGCGCCACGCCACGAGGTGGAAGTCCTCAGCGTCTTCAAGACCCGGCAGGAACCGTTCTTCGCAGCCGCCCGGAAGGTCGAGCGGCGCTACCTGGTGGACCGGACGGACGGGCGCGAGCGGCCCGTACGCGACTCCGCGCTCGACGCGGAGGCCTGCCGCACGCTGGCCTCCCTGCCCAGCGAGATCATCAAGCCGGCGTGGGAGAGCACCTTCAACCGCCTCTCCGACGTGGAGATGACGAGGGCACTCGGCTCGCTGGACACCGATGTCCTCGTCACGACCACGCCGGCGCTCATGGCCGCCGTCGCCGACCTCGCACCGGCGCGTGTCGTCACCGTGCACCAGGAGCACCGCGCCTCCCAGCTCCGCGGCGTCTCCGGTGAGCCTCTTCTCGTCTACGCGCCCCGCATCGACGCCCTCGTCTCGCTCACCGAGCGCACGAACGACTGGTTCGCCGACTCCCTCAAGGGCGCCGCGCCCGAGCTGGTCGCCATCCCGAACGCGGTCCCCGACGGCTTCCGCCCGCGGTCCGACCTGGAGAGCAGGACCATCGTCCTGGCTGCCCGGATGACTCCGGAGAAGCAGCTGGACCATGCCATCCATGCCTTCCACAGGGTCTCCGCGGACTTCCCCGACTGGACGCTGCGCATCTTCGGCGACGGTCCTCAGCAGGTGCGGCTGCGTCGCCTCGTAGAGGGCCTCGGCATGCACTCGCAGGTCGAACTCATGGGCCGCTCCGACCAGATGGAGCAGGAGTGGGCGAAGGCTTCCCTGTGCCTGCTGCCGTCGCGCAACGAGGCCTTCCCCCTGGTGCTGCTGGAGGTGTTCGCCGCGGGTGTTCCGGTGATCGCCTACGACATCGTGACCGGCCCCGCCGAGATCATCCGCCACGACGTCGACGGACTGCTGGTACCGCCGGGCGACATCGACTCCCTGGCCGCGGCGATGTCCCGCCTGATGGAGGACGACGCCACTCGGCACGCCTTCGGCAAGGCGGCCAGGACCGGGGTCGACGAGCGCTTCTCCGGCGAGAAGATCACGGCGCAGTGGGAGGAGCTTTTCGAGCGCCTCGTCGCCCGGCGTGACTCTGAGAAGCGCCTCGCCGACCGTGCCGATCGCACCGCCATGCGCATCGCCCTAGGCGGTACCAAGAGCTTCAGCGTCGCCGCCCCCGTCTCATTGCTGGCGAACTCCGCGGACGAGCAGAAGGCGCGCGAGGTACTGATCCAGGCACAGAACCGGTCGCTCATCCGCTCCGCCGGCCGTCTCGCCGAAGAGCGGGACGACATCGACGGGCCGACGATGGCCAACCTCAACCTGGAGATAACCGCCAAGGCCTTCGAGGACTCGGGTGTCCCCTTCGTCCTCGTCCGCAACGACGGCCTCGCGCACCTTCTGGCCGTGCCCCTCGAGCAGCGCGCCCGTGCCCTCCAGGCGCTGGCGACCGAGTTGCAGGGCAAGCCCGTCTACGGCGAACTGATCACCCCGCGGGGTGCCGCACCCGGCGCCGTGCTGGCCGAACGGCTCGAAGGCGTCGGTGAGATCGCCGGTGTACGGGTCTTCAAGCCGGTGACGAGCGAGAGCCGTACGCTGCGCTACGGCCCCGCGTACGGATGCACCGTCGAGTTCTGGGACGAGGACGACGACGGCTGGCGGAACAGCCCGCGTTCCAACACGCTCCTCGGACGCCGTCTGCCCTCCCTGGAGCCCACGGCCAAACTCCAGGTCGGGGAGCACGACTACCCGACGCTGACCCAGTTCACCAAGCAGCTGATGTGGGACGTGGACTTCCCCGTCGACGTCGTCTACACGTGGGTCGACGACACCGACCCGGCGTGGCGGGAGCGGCGCGACAACGTCCGCCGCCGTCTGGACATGCCGGTCGACGACGCCGACAGCGGTGACGTCCGCTTCCGTAACCGGGACGAACTGCGCTACTCCCTGCGGTCACTGGCGATGTTCGCGCCGTGGGTGCGCAACATCTACCTCGTGACGGACGACCAGGCCCCGGAGTGGCTGGACACCGATCAGCCCGGCATCGAGGTGGTCAGCCACCGCGACATGTTCCCGGACCAGTCGTGGCTGCCCACGTTCAACTCGCACGCCATCGAGAGCCAGCTGCACCGCATCGACGGACTGGCCGAGCACTTCCTCTACTTCAACGACGACGTGTTCATCGGCCGCCCGCTCTCGGCCGGTTCCTTCTTCCTCAGCAACGGTGTCGCGAAGCTGTTCCGCTCGCCGACCCCCGTCCCGCCGAGCGAGCCGTCGCCGGACGACGAGGGTTACTTCGCCGCCGCGAAGAACAACCGGGCCCTGCTGGAGGAGGCGTTCGGCCGGGTCGCCACCCACGGCTTCCTGCACGCCCCCCACCCGCTGCGCCGCAGTGTGCTCTCGGAGATCGCCGAGCGGTTCCCCGAGGAGGTCTCGGCGACGGCCCGTAATCCGTTCCGTGCCAACACCGACCTGTCGATCACCTCGTCGCTGCACCACCACTACGGCTACCTCACGGGCCGCTCCGTGCCGTCCGCCATCTCCTGCAGCTACATCAACGTCGGCAACTACGAGCACCACTCGGTGCTCAGCAGGCTGCTGGCCGCCCGGAGCCACGACGTCTTCTGCATCGGGGAGTCCGCGGACGCCGAGGTGCCCGTCGACGAGCAGGACCGCGTGCTGCGCGCGTTCCTCAACGCCTACTTCCCGGTCCCGTCGCGGTTCGAGCGGAGCTGAGGCGACAACGCATGAAGGAGGGGCTCCTCGTCCGTACGGACGAGGAGCCCCTCCTTCATGCGGTCGGTGCCTTCCCCGCTACTTCTCGAACGGACTCCGAACCGGGAAGTACGCCTCGAGGAACGGCGTGATCAGGTCCTTCTGGCCCGTCACGTCCTGCTCCGTCGACACCGTGTCGTTGACGCAGAACACCGTCTTGTCGCGGTTGGCGAGCAGCCGCCCCAGCCGCGCCTCCGTCCACGGGTGCGTCAGGTCCAGGTAGCTGTACGGCAGCTTCGACGGCACCGCCCGCTGCGTGTGGAAGGCGTAGTAGTGGTGCAGCGACGACGCGATGGAGATGTCGTCGATGCTGCGGAACCTGCTCGCCTCCGTGCGGCGGTACTCCGCCTCGAACTCGGACTCGATCTCGGTGAGCACGCTGCGGCGCAGCGCGTGCGGCATGTGCTTCATCTTCTGCACGAGCACCGCGCCGTAGCGTTCCTCGATCAGCCGGCGGTTGTTCTTGCCCGCAGCCGCGACCGGCGGGTCGTCGGTGGTCCGCTCACCGAGCGGCACCAGCGCCGGGGACGGGAAGAACTTGGTGAGGCCGTTGGAGAGGAAGAAGTCCTGGGGCGTCACCTCGCTGCCGAGCATCACGTCGTCGTTGAAGTAGAGGAAGTGCTCGGCGAGCCCCTCGATGTGGTGCAGCTGGCTCTCGATGGCGTGCGAGTTGAACGTGGGCAGCAGGTTCGGGGAGCGGAAGATCTCCTTGTGGCTGACCACCTTCAGTCCCGGCACCTCGGTGTTCAGCCAGTCCGGGGTCTGGTCGTCCGTCACCAGGTAGATGTTGCGCACCCACGGCGCGTACATGTGCAAGGAGCGCAGGGAGAAACGCAGTTCGTCGCGGCTCAGGTAACGCGCGGCGTTGGCCGCCTCCGCGTGATAGCCCTCGCCGGAGAACTCGGCCCGGCGCCGCAGCCACGCGGGGTCGGCGCCGTCCACCCAGGTGTAGACGACGTCGACGGGGAAGGTGACCGTGTCGGTGGGGACGACGGCCAGCTCGGCCCGTGTGGGCACCTGTGCCGCGTCGGCGGCGTCACGGGGCGCGAGGTCGGTGAAGTACGCCTCCGACACCGTGACGGTCCCGCCTTCGAGCGGCAGGGCCGCAGTGAGCTTCCCGGGCCGCGGGGCCGTCAGCAGGCCCTCCTCCTCGTGCCAGAACTCGATGTCGCAGCCGTACTCCGCGCCGAGCTTCAACTGGCGGGTGGGGTCGGTGCGGTACCAGGTGACGCGGACGATCTCCGCTTCACGCAGCCGACGCCATGTGGAGGCCTCGTAGCCGGGCAGCGAGCTCCGGGGAGCCGGGCCGTTGCCCCGGACCTCGGTGGCGTAGCCGGGCTCCTCACGGCAGGCGGCGGCGAGCGCCTTCAGCACCTCCGCGCGGTCCTCGACACGGACGGCCACAGCGGACGCGCGGTCCGAACGGCCCCGTACACAGAAGTGGTCGATGCCGGCCCCGGCCAGCACCTGCAGCACGGCGGAGAGATTGTCCCGGCGGGCCTGCAGCGGGGTCGTCCCCACCGCCACCAGCGCCACCTTCAGTTCCTGGCCGACGGAGATCACAGCGCGGTCGGGCCCTGAGGCGAGGGCCTCGTAACGCCGGGCCACGCGGCCGGCACGGATACGCTCCGCGACGGCGGTGCCATTGGCTATACGCGTCTTCAGACGGCGACGCACATCAGCATCGACCTGCGAGACGATCGCCCGCCGCACACTCTCCGGTACGGCTCGGCGGTAGACCCCAAGCAGCCGGGGTGCCTCGGGATTTCGCACTGCGGGCGACTCCTTGAACGTGATCGGAAGGAAACGTGAACACCTTCAGTATGACCGGTGTTCCCTACCCTCCGGGCCGCTGGGCGCGGTATCCCGCCACCGTGGCCGGACCGTGGCACACGGCCCGTAGGAACCGTCCGCCCGGGCCGGAGAACGACCGGCGCGCGGAGTATGTGCGCCGTGTCGGAGCCGGTGTCCCGCACTCGGCGGCCGGGCCCGTAGGTACGGGCCCGGCCGCCGGCCCGGGGGCGGCCCGGTCGCCCGGCACCTCGGGGATGCCGGCCGCCGCGGGCGCTCACCCTGCGCCTGGAGGATCAGAGCCGGAGGCTCAGAAGGGGTCGAAGCCCTCGAACTCCTTCTGAGCCTCGTCCCGCTCGGCATCGCGGTCGCGCCGCCGCTGCGCGGCCGGACGCGGCGCCTCGAGGCGGTGGTCCTCGCCACGGCGGCCGAGCATCTCCGCACCCGCCATCATCGTCGGCTCCCAGTCGAAGACGACCGCGTTGTCCTCGGGGCCGATGGCCACGCCGTCACCGGCGCGGGCACCCGCCTTCATCAACTGGTCCTCGACACCGAGGCGGTTGAGGCGGTCGGCCAGGTAGCCGACGGCCTCGTCGTTGTTGAAGTCGGTCTGGCGCACCCAGCGCTCCGGCTTCTCGCCGCGCACCCGGAAGAGACCGTCCTCCTCCTGCCGGACGGTGAAGCCCGCGTCGTCGACCGCCTTCGGGCGGATCACGATCCGGGTCGCCTCCTCCACGGGCTTGGCGGCCCGCGCCTCCGCGATGATCTCGGCCAGCGCGAAGGACAGCTCCTTGAGGCCCTTGTGCGCCACCGCCGACACCTCGAACACGCGGTAGCCGCGCGCCTCGAGGTCGGGGCGGATCATGTCGGCGAGGTCCTGACCGTCCGGGATGTCGACCTTGTTGAGGACGACGATGCGCGGCCGGTCGTCGAGGCCGCCGTACTGCCGCAGCTCCTCCTCGATGACGTCGAGGTCGGAGACCGGGTCACGGTCGGACTCCAGCGTCGCCGTGTCCAGGACGTGCACGAGCACCGAGCATCGCTCGACGTGGCGCAGGAACTCCAGGCCCAGGCCGCGGCCCTGGCTGGCACCCGGGATCAGTCCGGGGACGTCCGCGATGGTGTACACGGTCGAACCCGCGGTGACGACGCCCAGGTTCGGCACGAGGGTGGTGAAGGGGTAGTCCGCGATCTTCGGCTTGGCGGCGCTGAGCACGGAGATCAGCGACGACTTGCCGGCGCTCGGGAAGCCGACGAGCGCCACGTCGGCGACCGTCTTGAGCTCCAGCACGATGTCCCCGGTCTGACCGGGCACACCCAGCAGCGCGAAGCCGGGGGCCTTGCGGCGCGCGGACGCGAGCGCCGCGTTGCCGAGGCCGCCCCGGCCGCCCTCGGCGGCGACGAAGGTCGTGCCCTGGCCCACCAGGTCGGCGAGGACGTTGCCGTCCTTGTCGAGGACGACGGTGCCGTCGGGGACCGGCAGGACCAGGTCCTGGCCGTCCTTGCCGGAACGGTTGCCGCCCTCACCGGGTTTGCCGTTGGTGGCCTTGCGGTGCGGACTGTGGTGGTAGTCGAGCAGAGTGGTGACGGACTGGTCGACGACCAGGATCACGTCCCCGCCACGGCCGCCGTTGCCGCCGTCCGGTCCGCCGAGCGGCTTGAACTTCTCCCGGTGAACGGAGGCGCAGCCGTGGCCTCCGTTACCCGCGGCGACGTGCAGCTCGACGCGGTCCACGAAGGTGGTCATGGATGTGCCTCCAGTGATGACGTGTGACGTACGTACGTAATGTCTGTCTTTCAACACACGAAAGGCGGACCCGCTTCCCGTACGGGAAGTGAGGTCCGCCCCTCGTGAAGGATTCCGGTCAGGCGACCGGAACGATGTTCACGACCTTGCGGCCACGGTGGGTACCGAACTCCACCGCACCCGGCTGCAGCGCGAACAGCGTGTCGTCGCCGCCGCGGCCGACGCCGGCGCCGGGGTGGAAGTGGGTGCCGCGCTGGCGGACCAGGATCTCACCGGCGAGCACGACCTGACCGCCGAAGCGCTTCACGCCGAGCCGCTGGGCATTGGAGTCGCGACCGTTCCGGGTGGACGATGCGCCCTTCTTGTGTGCCATCTCTCCTCAGTCCCTTACTTCGCAGCCGTGGGGATGCCGGTGACCTTGATCGCCGTGTACTGCTGACGGTGACCCTGGCGGCGGCGGTAGCCGGTCTTGTTCTTGTAGCGAAGGATGTCGATCTTCGCGCCCTTGTGGTGGTCCACGACCTCGGCCGTGACCTTGATACCGGCCAGCACCCACGGGTCGCTGGTCACGGCGTCGCCGTCGACAACGAGCAGGGTCGAGAGCTCGACCGTGTCGCCAACATTGGCAGTGGAAATCTTGTCAACCTCAACGATGTCGCCGACAGCAACCTTGTGCTGGCGACCACCGCTGCGCACGATGGCGTACACGCGGATCTCTCTCTCGCTCGAACGAAACTCCTGATGCCAGCCGCTCGCACGGGCCTGGGGCCCATGACGTTCCGGAATGGACGAGCGGCCTCTCCCGGCGGGCGGGAGGGAGGTGCTCAGGAGTGGACGTGTAAGGAAACACGCCGAGGGTCAAGGTTACGGGCCGCCGCTCGGAGGGTCAAACCGGCCCCTCACCTCCGACTCCCAGGCTCACCGGCCGCTCCCCGCCCGGCTCCTGCGGTCGGGCACGATCCCGCCGTCCGCGGTGTGCGCAGCCGTGCGAACGCCGCACGAACCGGGTCAGGCCGCTTGCCGGGGGTGTTCCGGGCCCTGCCGTACGTCGCAGCCGGTACGCCGCCACGGAACGGCGGTGGGCCCCCCTCCGCGCAGGAGAGGAGCCCACCGCCGTACTACATGTGCCGTGCGACCGACTACGCCTCCGTCGTGTCCGACGAGACGCCGGGGGCCGGCGTCTGCTCGGCGGCGACCGTCTTCTTGGAGGCCTTCTTCGCCGTCGTCTTCTTCGCAGCCGTCTTCTTGGCCGTGGTGGTCTTCTTGGCGGCCGCCTTCTTCGCCGTGGCCTTCTTGGCGGTCTTGCGGGCCGCCTTCTTGGCCGCCGGCGCCTCGGCTCCGGTCTCCTCGGGCAGGGCCGCCTCAGGCTCGGCGGCCTTGGGCTCCGCGGCGACCACGACGACCGCGGCCTCCTCGGCGCCCGACGGCGAGCCCGCGGGAGCCGTGACCTTGCGGGTCACCCGGCGGCGGGCACGCGGCGGAGCCGCGGACGGCGCCTCCTCCACGACCGGGGAGGGAGCGGCCGGGGCCGCCTCCGGCTCGGCCGGGGCCGGTGCGACCGGCACGGTCGTCTCCACGACGGTCGGTTCCGACGTCGCGGGCGGGCCCGCCGGAGCGGACGCCTTCCGCGTGGCACGGCGACGGGTACGGCCCGCGGGGGCCGCCTCCTCCACCGGCGCCACGGCCGGCGCGGCCTCCGCGGCGACGGGTGCCGCCGGGGCCTCCGGCTCGGACACGGGCTCGGCGGCCTTCGGCGTGACGCCTGCCGGGGCCGACACCTTGCGGGTCGCACGGCGACGGCCACGGCCGCGCGTGGCGGCCGCTTCGGCCTCCGCCGCGCTGCTGTACAGCTCCTCGTCCGGTACGAAGTCGGGCTCCGCGAGCGCCACGGGTGCCGCGGCCTCGGCGGCGACCTCCGCCTCCGTCTCGAGCTCGGTCTCGGCCTCGGTCTCGACCGGTTCCGTACGGCCCTCGATCTCCTGCGCGGCACCACGGCCGCGCTTCTTCGAGCGCTTCCCGCCACCGCCGCCGCCCACGGACGTCGGCTGCTCCATGTGCACGATCACGCCGCGGCCGTTGCAGTGGACACATGTCTCGGAGAACGACTCCAGCAGGCCCTGGCCGACCCGCTTACGGGTCATCTGCACGAGGCCCAGCGACGTCACCTCGGCCACCTGGTGCTTGGTCCGGTCACGGCCCAGGCATTCCAGGAGCCGCCGCATGACCAGGTCGCGGTTGGACTCGAGCACCATGTCGATGAAGTCGACGACGACGATGCCCCCCAGGTCGCGCAGCCGCAGCTGGCGCACGATCTCCTCGGCCGCCTCCAGGTTGTTCCTGGTGACGGTCTCCTCGAGGTTGCCGCCCTGACCGGTGAACTTCCCGGTGTTGACGTCGACCACGATCATGGCCTCGGTCTTGTCGATCACCAGCGAGCCGCCGCTCGGCAGCCAGACCTTGCGGTCCAGCGCCTTCATCAGCTGCTCGTCGATGCGGTGCACCGCGAAGACGTCGGTCTCGCTCGTCCAGCGCTGCAGCCGGTCGACGAGGTCGGGCGCCACGTGCGAGACGTAGCCGTGGATGGTGTCCCACGCCTCGTCGCCGCTGACGACGACCTTGGAGAAGTCCTCGTTGAAGATGTCGCGGACGACCCGGACGGTCATGTCCGGCTCTCCGTAGAGCAGCGTCGGGGCGTTGCCGCTCTTCGCCTTCTTCTGGATGTCCTCCCACTGCGCCTGGAGACGCTCGACGTCACGGCGCAGCTCGTCCTCGCTCGCACCCTCGGCGGCGGTGCGCACGATCACGCCCGCGTCCTCGGGGACGATCTTCTTGAGGATCGTCTTCAGACGCGCGCGCTCGGTGTCGGGCAGCTTGCGGCTGATGCCGGTCATCGAGCCCTCGGGCACGTAGACCAGGTAACGGCCCGGCAGGGACACCTGGCTGGTGAGCCGGGCGCCCTTGTGGCCGATCGGGTCCTTGGTCACCTGGACGAGGACCGACTGGCCGGACTTGAGGGCGGCCTCGATACGGCGGGGGCCGCCCGACATGCCGAGGGACTCGAAGTTCACCTCACCGGCGTACAGGACCGCGTTGCGGCCCTTGCCGATGTCGACGAAGGCGGCCTCCATGGACGGCAGCACGTTCTGGACCTTGCCCAGGTAGACGTTGCCGACGTAGCTGGTGGCCTGCTCCTTGTTGACGTAGTGCTCGACGAGCACGTTGTCCTCGAGGACGCCGATCTGCGTGCGCTCGCCGCTCTGGCGGACGACCATCACCCGCTCGACGGCCTCGCGGCGCGCCAGGAACTCCGCCTCGGTGATGATCGGCACCCGGCGGCGGCCCTGCTCGCGGCCCTCACGGCGGCGCTGCTTCTTCGCCTCGAGACGCGTCGAGCCCTTGATGGACTGGACCTCGTCGCTCGGCTCCTCCTTCTTACGGGGCTCGCGGACCTTGACGACCGTGCGCTCGGGGTCGTCGGTGACCGCTTCGGCCTCCGTGCCACCGTCACCGCTGCGACGGCGACGACGGCGACGACGACGGCTGCTGCTCGTCCCGGCGGCGGAAGGCGTGTCCGTGTCGGTCTCGTCCTCCTCGTCGCCCTCGTCCTGGGCTTCCTCCGCCTCGGCGTCCGCTTCCTCGGCCCGCTCCTCCGCGGACTCGTCCGCGTCGGGGGCCTCTCCACGGCGACGACGGCGGCCGCCACGACGGCGGCGGCGCGACGGGCGGTCCTCGTACTCGTCCTGCTCCTCGGCCTCGGCGGCTTCCGCCTCCTCGGGCTCCGCCTCGTCCTCGGCCGGTGCGGCCTCGGCGACGACGGGCTCGGCGGCGACGGGCTCGGCGACGGGAGCCTCCACGGGCTCCGCGGGCTCGCCACGACGGCGGCGGCGACGGCGGCCGGCCGGCTCGGGGGCCGCGGTCTCCGCCGCGGGCGTCACCGCGGTCCCCTCTTCCTCTTCCGGCTCGGGGCCGGTCACCGCGGCCGCGGCCGCGGCGGCGGCCGTCTCCGGGGTCTGGAACATCGGCTCGGTGAAGACCGGGGCCTGGAAGGTGGGTACGGCCGGCCGCTGGGCACGGCGACCACGAGCGGGCTCCTCCTCGGCGGCCTGCTCCGCCTTGGCGGCAGGCTGCGAGGTGAACTGGGGCGACACCGCGCGGCGGCGCGAGCGGCCGCGGGTGGCGGCCTTCTCGGCGGCGGCCACCTCCGCCTCACCGGCGGCGATCTGCGAGACGGCGCTCTCGGGCAGGCTCTCGCCGGCCTCCGTGATCTCCTCGCCGGCGGCCTGCGGAGCGCCCGCGGGGGCGGTCGCCTTACGGGTGGCACGGCGACGGCTGCGCGGGGCGGACGCCTCGGCCTCGGCCGGCTCGCCCTCTTCCACGGTTCCGGTCCTCGGCGCACCGGCGGGCGCGGACGCACGGCGGCGGGTACGCCGGGAGGCGGGTGCCTCCTCGGCGGCCTCGACCGCGGCGGCCTCGTTCTCCTCGGCCACGGTGGTCTCCTCGTCCTCTTCCTCGGCCTCGGCGACCGGGACGGCGGGCTCGGCCGGCGTCTCGACGGCCTTCGGCGCACCGGCGGGCGCGGAGGCGCGGCGGCGGGTGCGCCGGGGGGCGACGGACTCCTCCTCGGCGGCCGGCGCCTCCTCCGCGACGGGCTCCGGCCGCGCCGTCTCACCGGTCATCGGCTCGGCGGCCTGCGGGGCGCCGGCGGGCGCGGTGGCCTTACGGGTGGCACGGCGACGGGCACGCGGCGCGGGCTCCGTGGTCTCCTGCTCGGCCACCTGTGCCGGAGCTGCCTGCGCGGCGCTGTCGGCCTCGGCGGTCGGTGCCGCTTCGACGGCGGCCGGCGCACCGGCCGGAGCGGAGGCGCGGCGGCGGGTGCGGCGCGGCGCGGGGGCCTCGTCGGCGACCGGCTCCGCGGCTTCCGCGGTGATGTCGGGCTCCACGGCCTCGGAGGCCTGCGGCGAACCGGCAGGGGCGGTCGCCTTACGGGTGGCACGACGGCGCGCGGGTCGCGTGGCCGCAGCGTCCTCGTCCTCGGCGACGGCCGTCTCCGGCTCGGTGACCTCGGCGGCCTGCGGGGCACCGGCGGGCGCGGTGGCCTTACGGGTGGCACGGCGGCGGGTGCGCGGCGCGGCTTCCTCGGCCTCGCCACCGGCGGTGGCGTCGGCCTCTGCGGGCTCCGCGGTCTGCGGCGAACCGGCCGGGGCCGTCGCCTTACGGGTGGCACGACGGCGCGCCCGGGGTTCGTCGCTCACGGCCTTGGCGACCTGCGCGGCCTCCGCGGCACCGGCGTCGGCGGGCGACTCTTCGCCGGCCTCGCCGGACCCGCCCACCACGGCGCCCACTGCGGCCACGGCCGGGATGACGGCCTCGGCGGCCTGCGCCTGCGCGGCGGCGGACTCCCCCGTCTTCGGGGCTCCCGCGGGACGCGACGCGGCGCGGCGCCTGCGGCGCGGCGGCAGCGTGTCGCTGGGGCTGTTGTTGTTCTCTTCGTTCTCGTTGTTTCCGGCGGTGCCGGTTTCGTTCGACTCGAGCATGCGGGCGGTTCTCCCGTCACGCTCCCGGGCGCCGCGCCTGTATCCGGTCCGGCCGCGGCCCGCGTGATGTGCGCGGTGCCGCCGTCCGGGGCGCGGGCGCCGCACGGGAGCTGATGTCTGGCTCGCCGGTTCCGTACGCGATGTACGCACGGCCTGGCGAAAGTCTTCTGTGTCAGCGCGCGGCCCGACCCAGGTGGCTCCCGAGTGCAAGAGCCGCGCTACGACGACCGTCCTTACGCGGCGGGACCTTCCGGCGCCGTCGCAGAAGCGGTTCCGGCGGCCGTTTGTGGAGCGGCCGGAGCTGCCTCGCGGTCGGGCGCGAGCGGGTCGGTCACCGTGCCGGACTCCTCGTCGAAGAGCCCCTGCGCCAGCCTGGTCACCGCTGCGGGGACCGGCGGCGCCAGGTCGGCCACAGCTCGGAGACCGGACAGGACGTCGTCGGGTCGCACGGCAGGTGTCACGTGCCGAACAACCAGGCGCAGTATCGCACAGGGCGTGTCCCCGGTCCTATCGGACGCCTCGAGTGCCGCGACGGCACCCCGGGCGTCGAAGGTCCGCATGCCGCTCTTCGTCTTCCGGGTGACCTCGACGGTCTCGGCGGCGAGGAAGGCGGCCACGGCGCGTTCTGCGTCCCCGGGCTCGACACCGTCCAGGCGCAGCTCCCACACGGAGGCGGTGAGCCGGTCGGCGAGGCCCGTGGTGCGGGCCTCGACGGCGTCGATGATGTCCAGCCCGTCCGGCAGCGACTCGTCGAGCAGCTCGCGCAGCTTGTCCGGGTCGCGGTGGTCGGTGAGGGCGATCTCCAGGAACTCGGCCTCGCTGCCCGTGCCGGTGGGAGCGGCATTGGCGTACGAGACCTTCGGGTGCGGGGTGAAGCCCGCCGAGTACGCCATGGGCACCTCGGCGCGCCGCAGTGCCCGCTCGAACGCACGCTGGAAGTCACGGTGGCTGGTGAACCGGAGGCGGCCGCGCTTGGTGTAGCGCAGTCGGATGCGCTGCACCGCAGGTGCGGGCGGCGGGCCTTCGGGCTGTCGCTTGCCCAGTGGTTCTTCTCCTCGGTGTGGAGCGGGCGCGGGTGGCGCGCCGCCCTCAAGGTGCGGGGTGCTCCCCGGGGGCCGACCGGTTCACCCCTGCTTGTGCAGGGAGATCTCGGGTTCGGCCGCCACGCCGGGAACGGTCTGTGTTTGTTGTCTGCCACCCAGGTTACGCGCCTGACCCGCCGTACCCACCACGGGCCGCGGCTCGCGGGGCGTGCCGATCAGCGCGCGCCAGGCGTCGCGCCGTGCCTGACGTACGGTTTCGCGCGCCGATGCGAGTGCCGCCCTGGTCGCGCGGCCCGCCTGTACGGCGGCCCTGGCGGCCGGGCGCCACACGGCATCGCGCACGAAGTGCCCGACGGGCGTGCACACGCCGCGGTAGAACCAGCTCGCCGGGCGGCCCACCAGATTCCACCCGAGCCACTTCAGTCCGCGGCCGACCGCACGCGAGATGTAGCCGGCGATGCGCCAGGCCACGGCGACCGCCGCCGCGATCTCACGGCCGACGGGGGCGAGGACGTACCGGTAGAGCCACACCACGGGGACCACGAGCAGCGTCCGCACCAGCCATGCGAAGCCCCGGCCGAGGGCGCGCAGGAGCCAGGCGATGCCGTGGCCGAGCGGCGTCAGGACCTGCCGGTACGCCCACACCACGGGCACCACCAACCCGTACGTCACCACCGGCACGACCGCGTACCGCCACAGCGCCACCCACGGCCAGTAGAACAACGCCTTGCCGAGCCAGGTCAGCACGACCGCTGTCGCGTGGCCGAGCGGGGTGAGGAGCGTGCGGTGGATCCACCGCGCCGGGGCGAGGAGCAGGTGCTCCACGAGCCGGGCGATGCCGTGGCCGAGCGGGGTCAGCAGCTGCCGGTGCACCCACACCACGGGCACCACCAGCCCGTAGGTCACCACCGGCACGACCACGTACCGCCACAGCGCCACCCACGGCCAGTGGAACAACGCCTTGAGGACGACGGCGGCCACCCACCCCACGGCGCGTGCCACGGGGGTGAGCGCCTTCTCGAAGATCCAGGCCAGCGCCCGGCCGAGCGGCCTCAGCAGCACCCGCTCGACGGCCCGGCCGCAGAGGACGAGGACGTCCCACACCATCCGCACCGGGACGACGACGAGCACCACGACGACCCGCACCGGGATCCGCACGACCTGGGCGAGGCAGCCGTCACCCGGCTCGTAGTCGTTCGGCGCCTGGTGGGCGCCGTGGCGCCGGGGCGCGGTGGTGTGCGTCGGCTTTTCCACGTCCATGCCGGAGAGGACGCATCACAGGCCCGTTCGGATCCAGTACCTGCGCTTTTCCCTTCGGCGGTCCTCGAAGACGCCGCCGTTCGCCTCGATGACCTTGCGTGAACCGACGTTGTCGTGGTCGCAGGTGAGCAGCACGGATTCGAGTCCGAGCCGCCGTGCCCGGACCAGCGCCCCGCCCAGCATCGCGGTGGCGTGCCCCTGTCGTCCGGCGCCCGGCCGCACGGCGTAGCCGATGTGCCCGCCGAACTCACGCAGGAAGGGGGTGAGCCGGTGACGGACGGAGAGCCGGCCGAGGAACGTGTCGCCGTCGACGTACCAGAGGACGGTGTGCGGCACCCAGTGCTCGGGCCGCGGGCCGTCCTCCAGCGCTTCGGCCTTCAGGCGGGCCACATAGTCGGCGAAAGCGTCCGGCCGGTGCCATGTGCCGCCGAACTCCGCGACCTCGTGCGGGTGTACGGCGTGTGCGTCCGTCCCGTCCGCCGCGAACTCGGCGATCGCGTCGAGGAACGAGGCGTGGACCCGCACATGCGGAACGATGAGCTGCGGCATCGCCCCATTGTCGCGAGACGGAAGAAGGCCCGGCCACAGGTTTCCCCGCGGCCGGGCCGTCCCCGAGCTGTGTTACTTGACGACGGTCAGCGGGAGCAGCTTCTTGCCCGTCGGACCGATCTGGATGTGCGTGTCCATCTGCGGGCACACGCCGCAGTCGAAGCACGGCGTCCAGCGGCAGTCCTCGACCTCGGTCTCGTCGAGGGCGTCCTGCCAGTCCTCCCAGAGCCAGTCCTTGTCGAGACCGGAGTCGAGGTGGTCCCAGGGCAGGACCTCCTCGTACGTGCGCTCACGGGTGGTGTACCAGTCGACGTCGACGCCGTAGTCCGGCAGCGTCTTCTCGGCGCACGCCATCCAGCGGTCGTACGAGAAGTGCTCGCGCCAGCCGTCGAAGCGGCCGCCGTCCTCGTACACGGCGCGGATGACCGCGCCGACGCGGCGGTCACCGCGCGAGAGCAGGCCCTCGACGATGCCGGGCTTGCCGTCGTGGTAGCGGAAGCCGATCGAGCGGCCGTACTTCTTGTCGCCGCGGATCTTGTCGCGGAGTTTCTCCAGCCGCGCGTCGGTCTCCTCGGCGCTCAGCTGCGGCGCCCACTGGAACGGCGTGTGCGGCTTGGGCACGAAGCCGCCGATGGACACCGTGCAGCGGATGTCGTTCTGCCCGGAGACCTTGCGGCCCTCGGCGATGACCTTGACCGCCATGTCGCCGATCTGGAGGACGTCCTCGTCGGTCTCCGTCGGCAGGCCGCACATGAAGTACAGCTTCACCTGACGCCAGCCGTTGCCGTACGCGGTGGAGACCGTACGGATCAGGTCCTCCTCCGAGACCATCTTGTTGATGACCTTGCGCATGCGCTCGGAGCCGCCCTCGGGGCGAAGGTCAGGCCGGACCTGCGGCCGTTCCTGGTCAGTTCGTTGGCGAGGTCGACGTTGAACGCGTCGACGCGGGTCGACGGCAGCGAGAGGCCGATCTTGTCCTCTTCGTACCGGTCCGCGAGGCCCTTCGCGATGTCGCCGATCTCGCTGTGGTCCGCGGAGGACAGCGACAGCAGGCCGACCTCTTCGAAGCCGGTCGCCTTGAGACCCTTCTCGACCATGTCGCCGATGCCGGTGATGCTTCGCTCCCGCACGGGGCGCGTGATCATGCCGGCCTGGCAGAAGCGGCAGCCGCGGGTGCAGCCGCGGAAGATCTCGACGGACATCCGCTCGTGGACGGTCTCGGCGAGCGGGACCAGCGGCTGCTTCGGGTAGGGCCACTCGTCGAGGTCCATGACGGTGTGCTTGGACACCCGCCACGGCACACCCGACCTGTTCGGGACCACACGGCCGATGCGGCCGTCGGGCAGGTACTCGACGTCGTAGAAGCGCGGCACGTACACGTTGCCGGTCTTCGCGAGACGGAAGAGGACCTCCTCGCGTCCGCCCGGGCGGCCTTCGGCCTTCCAGGCGCGGATGATCGCGGTCATGTCGAGCACGGCCTGCTCACCGTCACCGATGACCGCGCAGTCGATGAAGTCGGCGATCGGCTCCGGGTTGAACGCCGCGTGCCCGCCGGCCAGCACGATCGGGTGGTCCACCGTGCGGTCCTTGGACTCCAGCGGGATGCCCGCGAGGTCGAGGGCCGTGAGCATGTTGGTGTAGCCGAGCTCCGTGGAGAAGCTCAGCCCGAAGACGTCGAACGCGCCGACGGGCCGGTGGCTGTCCACCGTGAACTGCGGGACCCTGTGCTCACGCATCAGCTCCTCGAGGTCCGGCCAGACGCTGTACGTGCGCTCGGCCAGCACGCCTTCGCGTTCGTTCAGCACCTCGTAGAGGATCATGACGCCCTGGTTGGGCAGACCGACCTCGTAGGCGTCCGGGTACATGAGCGCCCAGCGGACGTCGCAGGACTCCCAGGGCTTGACGGTGGAGTTCAGCTCACCGCCGACGTACTGGATGGGCTTCTGCACATGCGGGAGCAGCGCTTCGAGCTGTGGGAAGACCGACTCGGCAGACATGGAAACCTTCGTGGGCTGGCAAGGGGGCGACTCTCAAGCGTACCCGCCCACTCAGCGGCCGAGTGCCGTCCGGATCCGGGGGCCGACGCCTTGGCCCACACCCCGGGCAGCTCGGCCTCCCGCCCTTCGGCGCGGGCCTCCTCCCGTCCGTACAGCAGTCCCCAGACGAAGGCGGTCTCCCCCGCCGCATGCGCCCGGACCGCGAGCTCACGCAGCGCCTCCCGCGCGACGACGCTGTCCTGGTGGTCGCCGAGCACGCTCTGCACGGCCTTCATGCGCTTCCCGAACCGCTTCGCGGCCTTGCCGAGCGCGGGTTTCGCGACCTCGGCCGCGTACCGCGCCCGTTTGGCCGCCTTGCGGGCGTCGTGCATGGCGTGGTCCCGCTCCTCCCCCGCCGGCAGCGACAGGGCCCTGTCCATACGGGCGGCCAGCCGGTCGTACTCCTTCAGCACGGCCTTGGGCAGTACGTCCGCGGGCGCTCCCGCGGCCGCCTTCAGCAGCGGCGGGCGGGCGCACAGCGCGTCCAGCGCGTCGAGCAGGGCGAGATAGCGGTCGCTGTCGAGCGCGGCGATCACCGTCTTCCGCGCGTCGGCGGCGCCGGCCGCGGCCCACGCGGCCAGCCGTGCGTCGACCGGGCCGAGGAGCAGCGTCACGGGCACGGCGTCGACCCGCTCGGCCAGCCGTTCCGCCAACACCTCCTGGTCACGCGCGACGCCCAGCTCGCCCGCGAGCCACTTGAGCTCGTCGATCAGAGGCCCCGTGACATCGCGGTCGACGACCTTCCGATAGCTCCGCAGGGCGCTGCGAAGCCGCCGGGTGGCGACCCGCATCTGGTGCACGGCGTCGGGCAGGTCGCGACGCACACCGGGATCGTGGGCGACGACCGCGGCGACCTCCTTCTCCAGATAGGCGAGAACATGATCGCCCGCCGTCCGCGCATCCCCCCGCCGTCGGCGCTCCGCCGGACCGCCCCCGGTCTCCGTCAGTGCCCTGACCAGCTTGGACGGCGCGACGGCCGTGCGAACGCCGGCCTTCCTGAGCTTCTTGTCGACGGCGTCCAGAAAGGACGGCTCTCCGCCGTCGGCCAGCTCCACCTCGATCTCGTCCCACTGAGCGGTCCCCTCGCCCCCATGGAGGCGCTCCGCGACGACGGCGTCCCGGCTGAGCTCCGCGAGGAGGGCGCCGTCGGCGTCGACGAGGTGCTGGACGTCCCGCGAGGACAGCAGCCGCACCACGGGCACGATCTCCCGGCCCCGGGCGTACGCCCGCACAAGGCCGACCAGGTCGTCGGGCACCCCGTCGGACAGGGGCGCCGCGATCTCGTCGCGCACTCCGGGCGCCACGGGCAGCTTGAGATGCCACCCCGCGTCGGCGCCTCCGGTTCTGCGCCGCAGCGTGACGGACGAGGCTGCCAGCCTCAGATCGGCGGTGTCGTAGTAGACGGCATCCAACTCGGCCACGCCCTTCCCTACGACCTCGGCCACACGGGCCACTTCGGTCATGTCGGGCAACGGGGTGTCGGGGCCGGCTTCGTACTTCCGCTCGATCTCGCGCTTGGTGTCCGCCATGCCATCGAATCTAACTGCGCGACCGCCGGGTGGGCAGGCCCAGTCGCTTTCCCCACCCCGCCCCTTCCCGAAACCGGGGCAAGCCCCGGACCCCGACGGGGGCTGACGCCCACCTTCACCCTCCCGTGAGGAGGGTTGACGCCCCCACACCCCAGGACGGCAGCTCCGCGCCGCGAGACGCCCCACCGGCGCGCCTGGCACCAGAGCGGCAACCCACCGTCCCGGGCAGGGACTCTCCCGCACGAACCCGAGACCAACGGCCGATGGGGCCTGTCCGGCGGGAGGGGGCGGGGTCGTAAAAGGGGGTGTCCGGAAGTAAAGCGTCGCAACTCGCGCGCAGCGCGGTGAGGACAGCCATTCCGGACACCCCTCCGGAGGCCCCGACACCCGCACCCCGTACCGGCGCAGCCACGCCCCGCAGGGGGCGACCACGCTCCCTGCCGGCCCCGCCCCGCAGGGCGCACGCACCAGGACCGGGACCGGCCCGGACCCCGCCACGCAAGGCGCACCACCTCGTACAGAAGCCCACAGACAGGCCGCCGGGTGCGCGTCAGCGGCCGGCCCGGGCCCCGCCACGCCGACGAACCTGGCCGACGGCCACACTCCGAGAACGCCGCACACGCAGCCCGGTACGGACCGGCCCGTAACCACCTCGGGAGCGCCGCGCACGCGGCCCGGCCCGGACCGGACCGGCACGGCCGGCCGGTGGCCCCGGGGCGGCCGCGCCCCCGGTTCAGGCATGCCGCCCGCCCAAGGGCTACGCGCCTATGGGCCGTTGCACCCTGATCGACTGCAGCAACCCGATCGCGATCCACACCGCGAACATCGACGTGCCCCCGTACGACACGAACGGCAGCGGCAGGCCCGCGACCGGCATGATGCCCATCGCCATGCCGATGTTCTCGAACGACTGGAAGGCGAACCAGGCGATTATCCCGGCGGCCACGATGGTGCCGTAGAGCTCGGTCGTCTCGCGGGCGATCCGGCAGGCGCGCCACAGCACGACGCCGAGCAGCACGAGGATCAGCCCGGCGCCGAGGAAGCCGAGTTCCTCGCCGGCGACGGTGAAGATGAAGTCGGTCTGCTGTTCGGGCACGAACTGCCCGCTGGTCTGGTGGCCGTTGAAGAGCCCTTCGCCGTAGAGCCCGCCGGAGCCGATCGCGATGCGCGCCTGGTTGGTGTTGTAGCCGACGCCGGCGGGGTCGAGTTCCGGGTTGGCGAAGGCGGCGAAGCGGTTGATCTGGTACTCGTCGAGCAGGCCGAGCGCTGTGACGGCGATCGCGCCGGCCGCTCCGGCGCTGATGAGGCCGATGACCCAGCGGTTGGACGCACCGGAGGCGAGCAGTACGCCGAGGACGATCACGACCATGACCATGACCGAGCCGAGGTCCGGCATCAGCATCACGATGATCATCGGCAGGACGGCGAGTCCGAGCGACTTGGCGACGGTGCGGTGGTCGGGGTGCACCTGGTCCCCGGCGTCGACGCGGGCCGCGAGCATCATCGCCATCCCGAGGATGATCGTGATCTTCACGAACTCGGAGGGCTGGAGGGAGAAGCCGCCGCCGAGCTGGATCCAGGCGTGGGCGCCGTTGATGGTGGCGCCCAGCGGGGTGAGGACGAGCAGCACGAGCACGACGGAGAGCCCGTAGAGGAACGGGACGGCGCCGCGCAGGGTGCGGTGACCGAGCCAGATGGTCCCGACCATAAGCACGAAGCCGATGCCGGTGTTGAGCAGGTGCCGGACGAGGAAGTAGTACGGGTCGCCCTGATTGAGTTCGGTGCGCCCGCGCGTGGCGGACCACACGAGGAGCGCGCCGAGCAGCGACAGCGTGATCGCGGAGAGCAGCATCGGCCAGTCGAGCTTGCGCACCACGGAGTCTCGGGCGGTGAGCCTGGTCCAGATGCCGCCGCGCTCCGGGCCGTATCCCGGGACGGAGAAGCCGCCTGCGCCTGTCATGTCTCAGTCCCTCCGGGTCGCGGGGGTTCCCGCGAGCACTGGTTGGGCGTCCTTCGGCTTCGGAGGAACGTAGGGCTTGACCTCGGGGGCGTCGATCGAGCCGTCC
The DNA here is from genome assembly GCF_009832925.1 of Streptomyces sp. Tu 2975. Classification (GTDB taxonomy): domain Bacteria; phylum Actinomycetota; class Actinomycetes; order Streptomycetales; family Streptomycetaceae; genus Streptomyces. Next base: position 5,299,597 of record NZ_CP047140.1, on the reverse strand, counting down.
GGGGCGATCTTGGGCAGGGTCTGCTGCGGCTTGGGCAGCAGGGCCCGCTTGAGGTCCTGGTTGCCTTCCTTGTCCAGGCCGTACATCGCGTCGTAGATGTTGCGTACGGCGGGACCGGACGCGCCGGAGCCCGTACCACCCTGGGAGATCGTCATGACGATCGTGTAGTCGTCGGTGTAGGTGGCGAACCACGAGGTGGTCTGCTTGCCGTAGACCTGGGCGGTGCCGGTCTTGGCGCGCATCGGGATCTTGTCCTGGGGCCAGCCGCCGAACCGCCAGGCGGCGGTGCCGCCCGGCTCGACCACGGAGCGCAGGCCCTTGTCGAGGTCCTTGATGGTCTCGGCGTTCACCGGCAGCTTGCCGTGCGACTCGGGCTTGATCTCTTCGATCTCTTTGCCGTCGGGGCTGATGACGGCCTTGCCGACGGTGGGGTTGTAGAGGGTGCCGCCGTTGCTGATGGCGGCGTACGCGGTGGCCAGCTGGATGGGCGTGATGAGCACGTCGCCCTGGCCGATCGCGAAGTTGATGCTGTCGAAAGCCTTCAGCTGGTTGCCTTCGAGGCAGCTCTCATAGGCGATCTGCTCCACGTAGGAGCCGCCCTTCTTGCCCTGCTTGCACCAGGAGTCCTTGTTCGCCTCCCAGAAGGCCTGCTTCCACTGGCGGTCGGGGATGCGGCCCTTGACCTCGTTCGGGAGGTCGATGCCGGTCTCCGAGCCGAAGCCGAAGTCGTGCGCGGTCCGGTAGAACCAGTCGTGGGCGCCCTTCTTGGGCTTGAGGCCGCCGTCGCGCTTCCACTCCTCATGGCCGAGACGGTAGAAGACGGTGTTGCAGGAGTACTTGAGAGCGTCGCCGAGGGTGATGGGGCCGTGCCCCTGGGACTCGAAGTTGGCGAAGCTCCGGTTCCCCATGCTGTAGCTGCTGCTGCAGTTGTAGAGGTCGTCGAAGGGGTGACCTCCCCGCACGGCCGCGCTCGCCGACACCACCTTGAAGACCGAGCCGGCGGGCGCCTGGCCCTGGGTGGCCCGGTTGAGCAGCGGGTAGTTGGACTCCTTGCCGGTGAGCTTGGCGTAGTCCTTGGCGGAGATGCCGCCGACCCAGGCGTTGGGGTCGTAGTCGGGCTGGGAGGCCATGGCGACGACCCGGCCGGTCTTGGCCTCCATGACGACGACGGCGCCCGCGTCGGCCTCGTAAGGACGACCGGTGATCTTGTCGGTCTCCCCGCGCACCGTCTTCATCGCCTGGTGGAGCTCGTGCTCGGCGACGGCCTGGACGCGGGCGTCGATGCTGGTGACGAGGTGGGAGCCGGGCACGCCCGGGTCCGCTTCGGCCTCGCCCATGACCCGGCCGAGCTTGTCGACCTCGTAGGACGTGACGCCGGCCTGGCCGCGGAGTTCCTTGTCGTAGGTGCGCTCGAGGCCGGAGCGGCCCACCTGGTCGGAGCGCAGGTAGGGCGACTCGCTGTCCTTGGCCTTCTGGATCTCCTCGTCGGTGACGGGCGACAGGTAGCCGAGCACCTGCGCGGTCCGTGCCTTGGCGGGGGCCGTGTAGCGGCGTACGGCGGTGGGTTCCGCGGTGATGCCGGGGAAGTCCTCCGAGCGTTCACGGATCTGCAGCGCCTGCTGGGTGGTGGCTTCGTCGGTGACCGGGATCGGCTGGTAGGGGGAGCCGTTCCAGCAGGGCTGCGGTGTCTTGGAGTCGCAGAGGCGGACCTTGTCCATGACCTCCTTCGGCTTCATGCCGAGGACGCCGGCGAGCCGGGTGAGGACGGCGTCGCCGTCGTCCTTCATCTTCAGCAGCTCGGTGCGGGACGCGGAGACCACGAGGCGGGTCTCGTTGTCGGCGAGCGGCACACCGCGGGCGTCGAGGATCGAGCCGCGCACGGCGGGTGTGACGACCCGCTGGACGTGGTTGCCGCTGGCCTCGTCGGCGTATTCGTCGCCGTTGCGGATCTGGAGGTACCAGAGCCGGCCGCCGAGGGTGAGGAGGAGGGAGAAGACGAGTACCTGGATGATGACGAGACGGATCTGGACCCGGGGGGTCCGGCCGGTCTCCGGAATGTTGCTCACGCTGCTGCCCCCTCGATCACAGTCGCTTGACTCCCTTGATGCGTCCGGCCCGTGCGGCCCGGGTCTTCGCCGCCCTGAGCCGCAGTCCGCCGCGCTGGTCGCCGATGCGCAGTCCGGTGCCGGAGGCGAGCCAGCCCGCGGCCACGTCCGCGCCGCCGGCGTTCTGGCTCTCGGCGAGCGGATCGTTCTCGCTGCGTCTGGCGAGCCACATGATCAGCGGCACGGTGAACGGCGCGAGGAGGAGGTCGTACACCGCGGCGGTGAACAGCAGACTGCCCAGGCCGACATGGCGGGCGGCGGTGTCGCCGACGAGGGCGCCGACCAGGGCGTACAGCAGCGTCGAACCGATCGCTGCCGCGACGACGACGGCCATGGGCCCGCTGGCGGACCGCAGTGGCTTGCCGTTCTCCGGACGGACCAGACCGGCGAGGTAGCCGATGACGCACAGGACGAGTGCGTAGCGGCCGGCCGCGTGGTCGGCTGGCGGGGCGAGGTCCGCGAGCAGCCCGGCGCCGAAGCCGATGAACGCTCCGGCCATGTGGCCGTAGACCATGGCGAGTCCGAGGACGACGAGCAGGACGAGGTCGGGCACCGCGCCGGGCAGCTGGAGCCGCGAGAGGACGGAGACCTGGATGACGAGGGCGACCACGACCAGCGTCGTGGAGAGCAGCATCCGGTTGACACGCATGACGGATCAGCTCCTACTGGTCGTCGTTCTGGCCTGTGGCGTCGCCGGAGGCACCGGGATCCGGCCCGCCGCCCTGTACCTGGCCGTCGTCCTGGACCGGCGCCTCGCCCTCCGGCGGGGTCGCGCCGGGAGTGACGGTGACCGTGACGGTCGGCGTCGGCCTGGGGCCCGCGGGCTTCGGGGGCAGCACGGTGTCGCGGGGATCGGTCCGCGGCGCCTGGACGACGACGCCGACGATGTCGAGCCTGCTGAAGCCGGCGTAGGGACGCACGTAGACGTTGCGGGTGAGGTCGCCCCGGGCGGGGTCCACCCGGATGACCTCGCCGACCGGCACGCCGGGCACGAAGGGCTTGCTGCCCTGGGAGCCGAAGGTGACCAGCCGGTCGCCCTTCTTCACCTTGGACTTGCCGTTGAGGAGCTGGACCAGCAGGGGCCGGTCGCCCTGGCCGGTGGCGAAGCCGAGCTCGTCGGTCTTCTCCATCCGGGTGCCGACGGTGAAGTCCGGGTCGCTGGCGAGCAGCACGGTCGAGGTACGCGGGCCGACGGTCGTGACGCGGCCGACGAGTCCGTCACTGTTGATGACGGTCATGTCGCGCGTGATGCCGTCCTCGGAGCCGATGTCGATGGTCACGGTCCAGGAGAAGCCCTGGGCCGCTCCTATGGCGATGACCTCGGCGCCCTTGATGCCGTACTGGCCGGCGGCGGCCGTTCTGATCATGCCGTCGAGCTGGCGGAGCCGGCTGTTGTTGCGCTCGTCGCTGCCGAGCCGCTGCTTCAGCTCGGCGTTCTCCAACTGGAGCTGCTTGATGCGGTCGTGGCGGTCACCGGAGTCCCGGACCGCTCCGATCGCGTTGCCGATGGGGTCGACGGCGGCCGCGACGCCGTTCTCCACGGGCCCGAAGACCGACGCCGCGGCCTGCCGTGCACCGTCGACCGGTGAGTCCTCACCGCCGCGGATGTCCACCGTGATCAGGGCGAACGCGATGGCGATCAGCAATGCCAGGAGCAGCCGGCTCTCCTTTGTGTCCCTCACGTGCGGCGGCCGTGCCTTCCTCGTAGGAATGGAAGTGTCGGTAGAGCAACGATCCTTCCCCCGCCTCGGGGGCGGGGAGGACCCCATGTGGGGGCCTCACAGCCCCCGTACGGCGTATTGTCCGACCGTCTAACGACGCGGCTGGGCGTCCAGCACCTGCTGGAGCGCCTCGAACTCCTCGACGCACTTGCCGGATCCGAGCGCCACCGAGTCCAGGGGGTTCTCCGCGATGTGGATCGGCATGCCCGTCTCCCGGCGGAGCCGCTCGTCGAGACCGCGCAGCAGGGCGCCGCCGCCGGTGAGGACGATGCCGCGGTCCATGACGTCACCGGAGAGCTCGGGCGGGCACTTGTCGAGCGTGGTCTTCACGGCGTCGACGATCGCGTTGACCGGTTCCTCGATGGCCTTGCGGACCTCGGCGGCGGAGATGACGACGGTCTTGGGCAGACCGGAGACCAGGTCGCGGCCGCGGATCTCGGTGTGCTCCTCCTTCTCCATCTCGTACGCCGAACCGATGGTGATCTTGATGCTCTCCGCGGTCCGCTCACCGAGGAGGAGGGAGTACTCCTTCTTGATGTGCTGGATGATCGCGTTGTCCAGTTCGTCGCCGGCGACACGGATGGACTGTGCCGTGACGATTCCTCCCAGCGAGATCACGGCGACCTCCGTGGTGCCACCGCCGATGTCGACCACCATGTTGCCGGTGGCCTCGTGGACCGGGAGGCCGGAGCCGATGGCCGCGGCCATGGGCTCCTCGATGATGTGCACCTGTCGGGCGCCCGCCTGGGTCGACGCCTCGATGACCGCGCGGCGCTCGACACCCGTGATACCGGAAGGCACACAGACGACGACGCGGGGCCGGGCGAGATAACGGCGCTTGTGGATCTTGAGGATGAAGTAGCGGAGCATCCGCTCGGTGATCTCGAAGTCGGCGATGACGCCGTCCTTCAGTGGCCGGACGGCAACGATATTGCCCGGTGTCCGGCCGATCATCTTCTTCGCTTCGGCGCCGACCGCGAGAATGCCGCCCGTGTTGGTGTTGATGGCGACGACGGACGGCTCGTTGAGAACGATCCCCCGGCCTCTGACGTACACCAGCGTGTTGGCGGTCCCGAGGTCGACAGCCATGTCACGGCCGATGAACGACATGTTGTTCCCCATGAGGATGCGTCTGGCCTTCCCAAATCGAGCGTTGATGGCTTTTCAGGATGGCGAGGTGGGTGCTGTGGCGTGGAGGCTTACATCGTAGTGCCGCCTGTACCGGCACCGCGCGGTGGTCCACCTCTTGTTTATGGTGACGATGCGTCGGGGCGATGCGTTCCCGCAATACCCTTGCGTATGCCGAAGGGCGACCGAAATTCCATCGGTCGCCCCAGGACAAGAGCGCTGTATGGCTGACGTCCTGTCAGGAAAGCCCTGGAAAGGGGCAGGCCTCAGCCTTCCTGGAAGAACAGCTTCAGTTCCCGAACGGCGGACTCCTCGGAGTCCGAGGCGTGGATCAGATTTTCCCGGACGATCGTGCCGAAGTCACCCCGAATGGACCCAGGAGCGGCCGCGATCGGGTCGGTCGGACCCGCCAGTTGGCGTACGCCGTCGATCACGCGCTCACCCTCGACGGCCATGACGACCACCGGGCCGGACAGCATGAATTCCACCAGCGGCTCGTAGAACGGCCGGCCGACGTGCTCGGCGTAGTGCTGCTCCAGGGTGGCCCGGTCGAGCGTGCGCAACTCCAGCGCGGTGATCTTCCAGTCGGCCTTGCGTTCGATGCGGCCGATGACCTCGCCCACGAGTCCGCGACGGACGGCGTCCGGCTTGAGAAGGACGAGGGTGCGCTGAGTCATGGTGTGCGGCTCCTTGCAGGCCAGGATGTGTGCGGTCGGGCCGAGATTACCGGGTGTGACGCCGGGGGCGGCACCCGCCCCGCACCCCCGGTGCGCCCTCGGCCGGCTACCCGGCGTCAGCCTCGGCCGACTGCGCGGCCCACCGGGCCTTCGCCTCGTCGATCTTGCGGCCGTAGTGGATGGAGGCCCACCACAGGCCGCCGAAGAGGACACCGAGGAAGAACATCGCCGGGACGACGAAGCCACTGGCGATCAGCGCGATCTGCAGCGCCCAGCCGAGTTGGGTCCCGCCGGGGCGGGTGATCATGCCGCACAGCAGCAGCGACAGCAGCATCGCCACGCCGCAGACCGTCCAGACCGCCGCCATCGAGACGTCGTCCGACTTCATGGCCACGAGACCGGCGAAGCCGATCACGAAGAACTCGCCGATCAGGGTCGATGCACAGAGCGTACGCACGGGATGTCAGCCCCTCCCCAGCAGCAGCCGGGCCTCGCCGACCGTGATCACGGAACCGGTCACCAGCACACCGGCGCCGGCGAACTCCGACTCCTCCTCGGCGAGCGTGATCGCCGCCTCCAGCGCGTCGTCGAGCCGCGGCTCGACGACCACCCGGTCGTCACCGAAGACCTCCACGGCGACACCGGCCAGCGCGTCCGCGTTCATCGCACGGTGACTGGAGTTCTGCGTCACGACGATCTCGTGGAAGATCGGCTCGAAGGCCTCCAGGAAGCCCCTGACGTCCTTGTCGTCGCTCGCGCCCACGACACCGATCAGCCGGGAGAAGCCGAACGACTCGGTGACGGCGGCCGCCGCCGCCCGCGCGCCCGCCGGGTTGTGCGCGGCGTCCAGCACGACGGTGGGGCTGCGGCGCACGACCTCCAGCCGGCCGGGCGAGGCCACGGTGGCGAACGCCTTGCGGATCGTGTCGGCGTCCAGCGTGCGGGCGTCACCCGCGCCGACGCCGAAGAACGCCTCGACCGCCGCGAGCGCCACCGCCGCGTTGTGCGCCTGGTGCGCGCCGTAGAGCGGGAGGAAGATCTGCTCGTACTCGCCGCCCAGGCCGCGCAGGGTCAGCAACTGCCCGCCGACCGCGACCTCGCGCGAGACGACGCCGAACTCCATGCCCTCGCGGGCGACGGTCGCGTCGGCCTCGACGGCCCGCTTCAGCATCACCTGCGCGGCGTCCACCGGCTGCTGCGCCAGGATCACGGTCGCGCCCTGCTTGATGATCCCGGCCTTCTCGACGGCGATCTCGGCGGGTGTGGTGCCGAGCCGGTCCGTGTGGTCCAGGTCGATGGGCGTGACCACGGCGACCGAGCCGTCGATCACGTTCGTCGCGTCCCAGCTGCCGCCCATACCGACCTCGACGACGGCCACGTCCACGGGGGCGTCGGCGAAGGCCGCGTACGCCATGCCGGTGAGCACCTCGAAGAACGAGAGCCGGTACTCCTGGCGCGCGTCGACCATCTCGACGTAGGGCTTGATGTCGTTGTACGTCTCGATGAAGCGCTCGGCGTCGATGGGGGCGCCGTCCAGGCTGATCCGCTCGGTGATCGACTGCACGTGCGGCGAGGTGTACCGGCCGGTGCGCAGGTCGAAGGCGGAGAACAGGGCCTCGATCATCCGGGCCGTGGACGTCTTGCCGTTCGTCCCCGTGATGTGGACGGAGGGGTAGGCCCGCTGCGGCTCGCTCAGCACGTCCATCAGCGCCGCGATGCGGGCGACGGAGGGCTCCAGCTTGGTCTCGCCCCAGCGCGTCGCGAGATCCGCCTCGACCTCGCGCAGCGCCTTGTCCACCTCCGGATCCGCCGGGCGGGACGGCACCTGGTCGGCCTGCGGCGATCCGGCCTGCGCGCGCAGGGTGCGGCTGCCGGCCTCGATCACCGCCAGGTCGGGGTCGCGGTCGGTCTCTGCGTCGACGATCTCGTCGAAGGCGTCGGACTCGTCGAAGGCGTCGGGCTGCTCACTCACGGGTCCAGTCTACGGACGGGCGCCGACGGATACGGCCGAGGCCCCGGGGGGCGTCCCCGGGGCCTCGGCCGTGTCCGCGTCCGGCGGCTCAGCTCGCCGGCAGATTGGCGAGCTGGGTGTTGATCCGCGCGATGTCCTCCTCGGCCTTGGCGAGCCGGGTACGGATCTTGTCGACCACGTTGTCCGGTGCCTTGGCGAGGAACGCCTCGTTGCCGAGCTTGGCGGTCGCCTGGGCGACCTCCTTCTCCGCCGCGCCCAGGTCCTTCGTCAGACGCTTGCGCTCCGCCTCGACGTCGATCGTGCCCGACAGGTCGAGCGCGACGGTGGCACCCGCGACGGGCAGCGACGCGGTGGCGTGGAAGCCCTCGCCCTCCGGCTGGAGGCGCAGCAACTGACGGATCGCGGCCTCGTGCGGGGCGAGCGCCGTGCCGTCGAGGGTGAGCCTGGCCGGGACCTTCTGGCCGGGCTGCAGCCCCTGGTCGCTGCGGAACCGGCGGACCTCGGTGACGACCCGCTGGACGAGCTCGATCTCCCGCTCCGCGGCCTCGTCGCGGAAGGCGCTGTCGGCCGGCCACTCGGCGATGACGAGCGACTCCTTGCCGGTCAGCGCGGTCCACAGCGTCTCGGTGACGAACGGGACCACCGGGTGGAGCAGCCGCAGCATGACGTCGAGGACCTCGCCCAGGACGCGCGCCGAGACCCTGGCCGGCTCGCCGCCCGCGAAGAACGTCGTCTTGGACAGCTCGACGTACCAGTCGAAGACCTCGTCCCAGGCGAAGTGGAAGAGGGTCTCCGACAGCTTCGCGAACTGGTAGTCCTCGTAGTACGCGTCCACCTCGGCGACGGTCTTGTTCAGCCGCGACAGGATCCAACGGTCCGTGGAGGACATCTCCTCGGGCGCCGGCAGCGGGCCTTCGACGGTGGCGCCGTTCATCAGCGCGAAGCGGGTGGCGTTCCAGATCTTGTTGGCGAAGTTCCGCGAACCCTGGACCCAGTCCTCGCCGATGGGGACGTCGACACCCGGGTTGGCGCCGCGGGCGAGCGTGAAGCGCAGCGCGTCGGAGCCGTACTTGTCCATCCAGTCCAGCGGGTTGACCGCGTTGCCGAAGGACTTGGACATCTTCTTGCCGAACTGGTCCCGGACCATGCCGTGGAGGGCGATGGTGTGGAACGGCGGTGTGCCGTCCATGGCGTAGAGACCGAACATCATCATCCGGGCGACCCAGAAGAAGAGGATGTCGTAGCCCGTGACCAGGACGGAGTTCGGATAGAACTTCGCGAGGCTCTCGGTCTCCTCCGGCCACCCCAGCGTCGAGAAGGGCCACAGACCCGAGGAGAACCACGTGTCGAGGACGTCGGTCTCCTGGGTCCAGCCGTCGCCGCTCGGCGGCTCCTCGTCGGGGCCGACACAGACGATCTCGCCGTTCGGGCCGTACCAGACGGGGATGCGGTGGCCCCACCACAACTGGCGCGAGATGCACCAGTCGTGCAGGTTGTCGACCCAGTCGAAGTAGCGCTTCTCCATCTCCTGCGGGTGGATCTTGACCCGGCCGTCGCGGACGGCGTCGCCGGCCGCCTTGGCCAGCGGGCCGACCTTGACCCACCACTGCATGGACAGCCGCGGCTCGATGGTGGTCTTGCAGCGCGAGCAGTGGCCGACGGAGTGGACGTACGGGCGCTTCTCGGCGACGATCCGGCCTTCGGCGCGCAGGGCGCCGACGATCGCCGACCGTGCCTCGAGGCGGTCGAGACCCTCGAAGGGACCGTGAGCGGTGATGACAGCCCGTTCGTCCATGACCGCGATGGAGGGCAGATTGTGCCGCTGCCCGATCTCGAAGTCGTTCGGGTCATGGGCGGGCGTCACCTTGACGGCGCCGGTGCCGAACTCGGGGTCGACGTGCGTGTCCGCGACGACCGGGATCGTGCGGTCCGTCAGCGGCAGCTTGATCTGCTTGCCGATGAGGTGCTTGTAGCGCTCGTCGTCGGGGTGGACGGCGACGGCGGTGTCACCGAGCATCGTCTCGGCGCGCGTCGTCGCGACGACGATGGTGTCGTCACCCTCGCCGTACTTCATGGAGACGAGCTCGCCGTCGTCGTCCTGGTACTCGACCTCGATGTCGGAGATGGCGGTCAGACAGCGCGGGCACCAGTTGATGATGCGCTCGGCACGGTAGATGAGCTCGTCGTCGTAGAGCCTCTTGAAGATGGTCTGGACGGCCTGGGACAGGCCCTCGTCCATCGTGAACCGCTCGCGGGACCAGGCGACACCGTCGCCGAGGCGGCGCATCTGGCCGGAGATCTGCCCGCCGGACTCGCCCTTCCACTGCCAGACCCGCTCGATGAACGCCTCACGGCCCAGGTCGTGGCGGGACTTGCCCTCCTTGGCGAGCTCGCGCTCGACGACGTTCTGCGTGGCGATGCCGGCGTGGTCCATGCCGGGCTGCCACAGCGTCTCGTAACCCTGCATCCGCTTGCGGCGGGTGAGCGCGTCGATCAGCGTGTGCTCGAAGGCGTGGCCGAGGTGAAGACTTCCGGTGACGTTGGGCGGCGGGATGACGACCGTGAACGGCGGCTTGTCGCTGTTCGCGTCCGCCTCGAAGTACCCGCGTTCTACCCAGCGCTCGTACAACGCTCCCTCGACCTCGGCCGGCGCGTACTGGGTCGGCAGTTCGGGAGTGGGCGCTGTCTGCTGCTGAGTCTTCTCGGTCACGGGCCCAGTTTAGAGGTGTCATGGAGCCGTTCCGAAACTCGATTCTTCGGTAACGGTGTGCCCCCGGCGCCCCATCCGGCCGGTGCTTGGGCCAGGATGTTCGGAACACACAGACATCACGAGGGGAAAACCCGTAATGAGCTACAACCAGCCGGGCCCGTACGGCGGGCAGCAGCCGCAGCAGCCCGGACCGTACGGCCAGCCGGGGCCCTACGGCCAGCAGCCGCAGGGCCAGCCGGGCCCTTACGGCCAGCAGCCGCAGGCCCCGCAGCCCGGTTACGGGTACCCGCAGCAGGCCCCGCAGGGTGTGCCGCCGCAGCAGCCCTACGGATACCCGCAGCAGCCCGGCCAGCCCGGCCCCTACGGCCAGCAGCCCCAGTACGGCGCGCAGCAGCCGGGCGGCTATCCGCCCCCGCCGCCGGCGCAGGGCGGTGGCGGCAAGAAGACCGGGCTCATCATCGGCGCGGTGGTGCTGGTGGCCGCGCTCGGTGTGGGCGGGTACTTCGTCTTCGGCGGCGGCGGTGGCGGCCTCGAGGACGACGGCCCGCACAAGCTGACGGCGCCGAAGAGCATCATCGGTGGCAAGTACATGCGCGCCGACAAGAACGAACCCGAGCCGAAGCCGGCCGACAAGGACTCCTCGAAGATGCTCGCCGCCAGCGGGGTGACCGATGCCATGTCCATCGGTTCGACGTATTCGACGATCGACCTGACGAAGCTCGACCCGAGCGACCCCACGGCGATCGAAAAGGTCTCCAAGGCGCAGAACCTGGTCTACATCGGCTTCTACGGCAAGATCGAGGACCCGGCGAAGGTCCTCGACGCGGCCTTCGCCGAATTCAACAAGAACACGAAGGACACGGAGACGAAGATGATCGGGGATCCGCAGGAGGTGAACCCCGACGGCCTGGACGGCGCTTTGATGAAGTGCCAGGAGGCCGAGAGCAAGAACCAGAAGACGGGCGTGACCCAGAAGACCTACATGTGCCTGTGGTCGGACTACAGCACCCTCGGCATCGTCGAGCCGGTCCAGGGCGAAAAGGGCACCACGCTCGACGAGGCGGCGAAGCTTGCCTCGGACGTGCGCAACGAGGTGCGTGTCGCCAAGTAGCGGCACCACGTACGCGAAAGGGGCGCCCGGTCAACGACCGGGCGCCCCTTCGGCGTTCAGGAGCGAAGAAGGCTACGCGCTCTTCTCGTGACGGCCGTTGCCGTCGTCCTTGACGATGCGCGGGACCAGCGTCGGGTTGACGTTGTTGCGGACGACGTCACGCGTGATGACGACGCGCGCCACGTCCTTGCGGGACGGAACCTCGTACATCACCGACTGGAGGACCTCCTCCATGATGGCGCGCAGGCCGCGCGCGCCGGTGCCGCGGAGGATCGCCTGGTCGGCGATGGCCTCGAGGGCGGGGAGGTCGAAGTCCAGCTCGACGCCGTCGAGTTCGAAGAGGCGCTGGTACTGCTTGACCAGCGCGTTGCGCGGCTCGACGAGAATCTTCAGCAGCGCCTCGCGGTCCAGGTTGTGGACCGAGGTGATGACGGGCAGACGGCCGATGAACTCGGGGATCATGCCGAACTTGACCAGGTCCTCCGGCATGACCTCCTGGAACTGGTCGCTCGCCTCGATCTCGCGCTTGGAGCGGATCGTCGCGCCGAAGCCGATGCCCTTCGCTCCCGCGCGCGACTCGATGATCTTCTCGAGGCCGGCGAACGCGCCGCCCACGATGAAGAGCACGTTCGTCGTGTCGATCTGGATGAACTCCTGGTGCGGGTGCTTGCGGCCGCCCTGCGGGGGTACGGAGGCCGTGGTGCCTTCCAGGATCTTGAGCAGGGCCTGCTGGACGCCCTCGCCGGAGACGTCCCGCGTGATCGACGGGTTTTCGCTCTTTCGGGCGACCTTGTCGATCTCGTCGATGTAGATGATCCCGGTCTCGGCCTTCTTGACGTCGTAGTCGGCCGCCTGGATCAGCTTGAGCAGGATGTTCTCCACGTCCTCGCCGACATAGCCCGCCTCCGTCAGCGCGGTCGCGTCGGCGATGGCGAACGGGACGTTGAGCATGCGGGCGAGCGTCTGGGCGAGCAGCGTCTTGCCGGAGCCCGTGGGACCCAGCAGCAGGATGTTGGACTTGGCGAGCTCGATCGCGTCGTCCCGGCCCTGCGCACCGCCGTTCTCGCCGGCCTGGACGCGCTTGTAGTGGTTGTACACCGCGACCGAGAGGGCCTTCTTCGCGGGCTCCTGCCCGACGACGTACCCCTCGAGGAACTCATAGATCTCGCGCGGTTTGGGAAGTTCCTCCCACCGCACCTCGGAGGTCTCTGCGAGCTCCTCCTCGATGATCTCGTTGCAGAGGTCGATGCACTCGTCGCAGATGTACACACCGGGGCCTGCGATGAGCTTCTTCACCTGCTTCTGGCTCTTTCCGCAGAACGAGCACTTGAGCAGGTCGCCGCCATCACCGATGCGTGCCACGAGGTGCTTCCCCTTCGCCTGGGAGCGGCTTGGTTCAGCCGACTCCTGGTGCCTCATATTCGACGGTACCTTGCCGAGCCCCCCGTACGGGCCCCCCTTGGCGCGGTTCACACATTGTCGTGTACCGCGCCAAGGGCGCCGGATCGGTCAGGCGGCCGCTGCGGCCGTGCTCTTACGGGTCGAGACGATCTGGTCCACGAGGCCGTAGGCGAGGGCGCCGTCGGCCGTGAGGATCTTGTCGCGCTCGATGTCGTCGCGGATCTTCTCGATCGGCGTGGTGGAGTGCTTGGCCAGCATCTCCTCCAGCTGCTCACGCATACGAAGGATCTCGTTGGCCGCGATCTCCAGGTCGGAGAGCTGCTCGCGGCCGGTCTGCGAGGACGGCTGGTGGATCAGCACACGGGCGTGCGGCAGGGCCATCCGCTTGCCGGGCGTACCGGCGGCGAGCAGCACGGCCGCGGCGGACGCCGCCTGGCCCATGCACACCGTCTGGATGTCCGGCTTCACGAACTGCATCGTGTCGTAGATCGCGGTCAGCGCGGTGAAGGACCCACCGGGGCTGTTGATGTAGATAGAGATGTCCCGGTCCGGGTCCATCGACTCGAGGCACAGCAGCTGCGCCATCACGTCGTTGGCGGACGCGTCGTCGATCTGCACGCCGAGGAAGATCACGCGCTCCTCGAAGAGCTTCGCGTACGGGTCGTACTCGCGCACGCCCTGCGAGGTGCGCTCGACGAAGCGGGGGACGACATAGCGGTTGTCCACCGCGGGGCCCGTGTAGAGGCCGCTCGCGGAGGCGCCGGTGTGTCCGGACAGACCGGGGATGCCGGGGAAGTTACTCATGTGGGTGTTCACCATCCTGGTGGCGTTCGGCGGGCGGGGGCTCGGTGCGGCAGGCGCTCAGGCGCCGGTGCCGCCGCCGCCCGGGACGCCCGAGGCGGCGGAGATGATCTCGTCGATGAGGCCGTAGTCCTTGGCCTCCTCGGCGGTGAACCAGCGGTCGCGGTCACCGTCGCGGATGATCGTCTCGACGGTCTGACCGGAGTGCTGGGCGGTGATCTCCGCCATCCGCTTCTTCGTACGGAGCAGGTACTCGGCCTGGATCTTGATGTCCGAGGCGGTGCCGCCGAGGCCGGCAGAGCCCTGGTGCATGAGGATGTCGGTGTTGGGCAGCGCGAACCGCTTGCCGGCGGCTCCGCCGGTGAGCAGGAACTGGCCCATCGACGCGGCCATACCCATGCCGATCGTCACCACGTCGTTCGGGATGTACTGCATGGTGTCGTAGACCGCCATGCCGGCCGTCACCGAACCGCCGGGGCTGTTGATGTAGAGGTAGATGTCCTTGTCCGGATCGGCGGCAAGGAGCAGCATCTGCGCGGTGATCTTGTTGGCGATGTCGTCGTCGACCTGCTGGCCGAGGAAGATGATCCGCTCGCCGAGCAGCCGGCTGTAGACCTGGTCGCCGAGGCCACCACCGATGGAGGGCTCGCCGGCGGCATAAGGCATCAGATTCGTCACGTGTCCACCTGCTCGTCTCTGACGGCTTCGACCGTCTCAGCGTCTTCGTAACCGGGGGCGGGGACTCCCCTGCCCTCGTATTCATGGACCCTAACGCGCAGGTCGGACAGAGCCATCCCGCTTCCCGAACTGTTCGCTCGGAGCGCAAGGTCGACACTCCTCGCGGGGTACCGGCACAGCCCGTGAACGGGCCCTGCGGAAGGCCGCGACGGGCCCGGGAGGGGCCGTCGCGGGCCTGTGGAAGGCCGGTGGGACGCGTACGGGCTCCGGGCGCGTGGTCGCGTCCGGAGCCCGTAGCAGGGTCAGCGCGAGGCTCAGGCCTCGTTCTTCTCCTCGGCCTCACCCTCGACGGCGGCCTCGGCCGTCTCGGCGGCGGCCTCGGTCACCTCGGCCTCGTCCTCTTCGTCCTCGAGGTCGACGACCTCACCGTTGGTGTCGACGACCTTGGCGGCCTCGACGACCACGGCCAGCGCCTTGCCACGGGCGACCTCGCCGACGAGCATCGGCACCTGGCCACCCTCGACGACGGCCTGGGCGAACTGGTCGGGGCTCATGCCGGAGGACTGCGCACGCCGCATGAGGTGCTCGGTGAGCTCCTCCTGGTTGACGTTCAGCTTCTCCTTGTTGACGAGCTCGTCCAGGATGAACTGGGTCTTGATGCCCTTGACCGCCTGCTCCTTGGTCTCGGCGTCGAACTCTTCCTCGGTCTTGCCCTGGATCTCCAGGTACTTGGCGAGGTCGAGGCCCATCTGGCCGAGCTGGTGGTGCTCAAGGTTGTGCTTGCGGGTCTTGACCTCGTCCTCGAGGAGCTTCTCGGGGATCGGGACCTCCGCCAGCTTCAGCAGCTCGTCGAGGACGCGCTCCTGGGCCTGGGTGGCCTGGTCGTACTGCTTCATGTTCTCGAGGCGCTTGCGGCTGTCGGCCTTCAGCTCCTCGAGGGTGTCGAACTCGCTCGCCATCTGCGCGAAGTCGTCGTCGAGCTCGGGGAGCTCACGGGCGGCGACGGCGGTGACCTTGACGGTGACCTCCGCGTCCTTGCCCTCGGCGGAGCCGCCCTTCAGCTGCGAGGTGAAGGTGGCCTCGCCGCCGGCCTCCAGGCCGGTGACGGCCTCGTCGATGCCGTCGAGCAGCTCGCCGGAACCGATGGTGTACGAGACACCCTCGGCGACACCGTCGGGCAGGACCTCGCCGTCGACCTTGGCCTCGAGGTCGATCGTGACGACGTCGCCCTCGGCGGCGGCGCGCTCGACCGGGTTCGTGGAGGCGAAGCGCTCACGCAGCTGCTCCACGGACTTCTCGACGTCCTCGTCGGTGACCTCGACGGCGTCGACCGTGACCTCGATGCCGGAGTAGTCCGGGATCTGGATCTCGGGCGGATGTCGACCTCAGCGGTGAAGGCCAGCGTCTCGCCGTCCTTCAGCTCGGTGATGTCCACCTCGGGCTGGCCGAGCGGGTTGAGCTCGGCCTCGTTGACCGCCTCGGTGTAGAGCTTGGGAAGCGCGTCGTTGACGGCCTCCTCCAGCACCGCACCACGGCCGAACCGCTGGTCGATCACTCGGGCCGGGATCTTGCCCTTGCGGAAGCCCTTGACCGTGACCTGCTGGTTGATCTTCTTGTACGCCGCGTCGAGGCTGTCCTTGAGCTCCTCGAAGGGCACCTCGACAGTGAGCCGAACCCGGGTCGGGTTCAGGGTCTCCACGGCGCTCTTCACGGTTCGGTCTCCTTGGTGGCTGACATCTTGGGGTACTGCTGGCGCCGGATTCGGCGATTCAGCGGATGGGGCCCGGCACATCAGACACACGGGCACACAGCTTGCATAGTAACGGCAAGCGGGAGGCGCCTCACAACGCGATCTTGCTGGTGGTCGGGGTGGCCGGATTCGAACCGACGACCTTCCGCTCCCAAAGCGGACGCGCTACCAAGCTGCGCCACACCCCGTCGGTGCGAACCGTAGGGTACATGCCTCGGCAGCGTGGGCCGCCCCCTTTACGGGCGTACCGGAACGAGGTGTGCGTCGAGGGCCCCGGACCCGCTACGATGCTTCTCGTGCCGCGGCCCTCGTGACCTGCGGTGCGAGTTTGCGGGCGTAGCTCAATGGTAGAGCCCTAGTCTTCCAAACTAGCTACGCGGGTTCGATTCCCGTCGCCCGCTCTGTGCACGACTCGGGCCCGGCCCGGTGATCATTCACCGGGCCGGGCCCGAGGTCGTT
Source organism: Streptomyces sp. Tu 2975 (assembly GCF_009832925.1). Taxonomy (GTDB): domain Bacteria; phylum Actinomycetota; class Actinomycetes; order Streptomycetales; family Streptomycetaceae; genus Streptomyces. The sequence continues at coordinate 5,283,084 of NZ_CP047140.1, read as the reverse complement.
CCGCGAGGCGAGCGGCCTCCCGGCGGATTCCCGAGGGTGGTCTCCGAAGGTGCTCTCCGAGGTGATCGAGCAGAGCCGATCGCGGGAGCCGGCGCCCGGCAGTGACCTCAGAAGCTGATCCGGTTGATCGTCTCGGCTATCGAGTTCATGAATCTGTTGATCGACGGCGCCATGCCCGTCGAGGCGAGGAAGAAGCCGAAGAGGACCGCCACGATCGCGGGCCCGGCCTTGATGGAGCCGCCGCGGATCAGCACCACGAGGACGATCGCCAACAGAAGCACCACTGACAGTGAAATGGCCACAACTGATCACACCCTCGGTCGGTCCGCCTTGCCGGCCCGGGAGCGCACGGCCCAGCACACTCCCGCCTGCACCATCGTGCCACCAACCCCTCTGCCCCTGTTGCCCGGTGACGAACCGTCCTGGACAAGATCACGCCAACCCGCCCCGGCCGACGCCCGGGAGGCGGTCGCACCCGCGGGGCCGGGCGAGTGAAATACGGGAAGGAATTCAACGTGATCGTTTCACTGTCCCCACACTTTGGTCACGAGAAATTCGAAGCCGCTTCGTGAGGTAATTCACCTCGCCCTCCAACTCGGACGATATGCCCCGTTTAAGAGGGATTAACTAGGGCATACGGGTCCGTTGGGTCCCGTGTCAGATTCGAATAGGGCAGGTGCCCTGCGTGTTTTACGAAATCGAATAGGCGCGGCTAGGGTGCCTTGAATGTTCCACGCTGCGCATGGATACGAGAGGGCTCCGGCACCCGAGGTCAAGGAGCCCGAGACCACCCCGACGAGCCGGGCGGCGACCGCTCTCGCCCCTGCCACGAGTGGCCTGAAGTCCGCTCCGCGGACGGCTCCCAAGGCCACCGGACGGGACGCCTACTTCGACAACGCGAAGTACCTGGCCATCGTCCTGGTGGCCGTGGCCCACGCCTGGGAACCGGTGATGGAGGGCAGCAGGGCCACGCGTGCCCTGTACATGGTGATCTACACCTTCCACATGCCGGCCTTCATCATCGTCTCCGGCTACTTCTCCCGGAGTTACCAGGGCAAGCCGCATCAGCTCAGACGACTGCTCACCGGCATCGCGCTGCCGTACGTGGTCTTCGAGGTGGCCTACTCCCTCTTCGTCCGGTACGGGAACGACGAGCCGTCCCACCCGATCAGCCTGCTCGACCCGTACTACCTGACGTGGTTCCTGGCGGCTCTGTTCATCTGGCGGCTCACCACCCCGCTGTGGCGGATCGTGCGGTGGCCGCTGCCGATCGCGCTGGTCATCGGCGCGCTGGCGACTCTCACCCCGGACATCGGGGCGGACCTCAACCTCGCGCGTGTGCTGCAGTTCCTGCCGTTCTTCGTGCTGGGCCTGTGCCTGAAGCCCGAGCACTTCCAGATGCTGCGCCGGCGCGAAGTGCGGCTGCTGGCCGTTCCGTTCTTCGCCGTGACGCTCGTCTTCGCGTACTGGGTGGCACCCCGGATGAACCTCGGCTGGTTCTACCGCTCCAGCAGCGTGCAGGACCTGGGCTGGCCGTGGTGGTCGGGACTCGTGGTGATCATCGCGTTCTTCGGGTGCGCGGTGCTGCTGAGCGCGGCGTTCCTCGCCCTCGTGCCCGGTCGCCGGGCGTGGTTCACGGTGCTGGGCGCCGGGACCATCAGCGGGTACCTGCTGCACGGCTTCGTCGTCAAGGCCGGTGACTACTGGGGGCTGTTCGAGAGCCAGAAGTGGCTCGGCAGCCCGATCGGTCTGGTCGTGGTGACGATCTGCGCGACGGGCATGGTGACCCTGCTGTGCTCGCCGCCGGTGCGCCGGGCGCTGAAGTGCGTCACGGAGCCCGAGATGACGTGGGCGTTCCGCCAGGATGTGGCAGAGGCCGGACCGCGCCGGTAGCCGCCGGTGCCCGGGCGGCCGGCTCAGCCGGCCGCCGGGCCCTCGTCGGCGGTCAGACCCAGCAGTTCGCGGGTCCTGGCGTACTTCTCCGCCAGCCTGTTCCGCGTCGCCTCGTCGAGCACCGCGAGGCGGGCGGGGTCGGCGTTGTGTGCCAGGTCGGCCTGTTTGACGAGCAGGGCGCCGGGAGTGGCCGCGATCCGCCGCGTGTACGTCTCCAGGTCCTCGTCCTCGCCTCTGGTGAGGGCGAGGACCATGTCCTTCACGGGCCGTGGAAGTGCGGCGCCTTCGAGCCGTTCACGGCTCAGCACACCGTCCTCGACCGCGTCGTGGAGCCAGCCGGCGGCGATCTGGTCGTCGCTCCCGCCCCGGGCGCGCACACCGTCCGCGACAGCTTCGAGGTGTTCCACGTAAGGGCGTCCCGCCTTGTCGCGCTGGGCGGCGTGGGCCTCACGGGCGATGGCCTCGACCTCGGCCAGGGTCAGCATCTGCTCGGACATGGCACGACTGTACGCGTCACCGGACGCCGTCATGCCGTGGGAGCGTGCGGGCCCGCGCTCACGCCTGGCGGCACAGCAGCAGCAGCGCCCGGTCGTCGTTGACGTCCTTGGCGACGGCCTCGATCAGATGCCAGGCGGCACCCTCGAAGCCGGCGGTCACATAGCGGTCCGCCTCGCCGGTCAACCGGTCGATGCCCTCGCCGATGTCCCGGCCCGACGCCTCCACGAGTCCGTCGGTGAACAGCATCAGCACGTCGCCCGGTCGCAGCGAGCCCTTGACCGGGTCGAACTGGGCCGCGTCGTACACACCCAGGAGCGGTCCCTCCGCGGCCATCTCCTCCCAGCGGCCGCTGCCCGCGTGGAGCTGGAGGGCGGGGAGATGTCCCGCGGACAGCAACTCGTAGTCGCCGGAGTCGAGGTCGAGCACGAGGTGGATGGATGTGGCGAAGCCCTCGTCCCAGTCCTGCCGCAGGAGATAGCCGTTGGCCGCGGGAAGGAAGCCGTGCGGCGGCAGCGAGCCCAGCAGGCCGCCGAACGCCCCCGACAGCAGCAGCGCCCGCGACGCCGCGTCCATCCCCTTGCCGGACACGTCCGTGAGGACGACCTCCAAGGTGCGGCCGCCGTTGGTGCGGGCGGCGACCACGAAGTCGCCGGAGAACGATTGGCCGCCGGCCGGGCGCAGCGCCATCTCCTGGTGCCAGCCCTTCGGAAGCCGCGGCAGGGCGCTCTGCACCCGGATGCGTTCGCGCAGGTCGAAGAGCATGGTGCCGCCGCGCCGCCACGGCACGCCGACCCTGGCCCGGAACTGGGCGATCAGCAGGCCGAACATGCCGCACGCCGCGACGACCAGGACCGTGCCGGGGGTGACCCTCGCCGGGCCGTCCGTGTACGGACCGAGCGCTATGGACTCCACGATGAGCGCCGCGGCCGCGGCCGCGTAGAGGCCGAGCAGACTGGCCGGCCGCAACAGCAGGCCGCCCGCCACGATCGGCAGGACCAGCGCCACCGGTGAACACCACACGGGCGCGGCGATCGTGCCCCAGGTGATCGCGGGGATCGTCAGCAGGAGTCCGGCCAGGGCGAGCCGGTCGGAGCCGTCACCGCGGAAGTAGTCGACCCCGGACTTGCGCAGCGCGATACGCGCCCGGTGCACCGCTTTGCGCAACCGGGCCGTGGACGAGTCTGCTGCAGAGCCGCGGGCCATTGCCGTGGACCCTATCCACCCGCCGCCCCGGCGTGCAGGGTGACCCCCACGACATTGCGTTCGAAATCGGGTCGCGACGGGCCGTGCACGGCTGGTAGGGATGGCATATGACGACAGATCTGCGCGTGCTGCGCCAGTCCGAGTGGGACCGGTGGTACCGGAGTCTGGAGCTCGCCTTCGGCGGCGTCCCCGAGACCCGGCCGGAGCGCGACCTCTGGGCGGACCTGACGGAGACCGAACGCTCCATCGGCGTCTGGGACGGCGACGACTGCGTCGGCACCGCGGGCGCGTTCACCTTCTCCATGTCCGCGCCGGGTGGCACGTTCGTACCCGCGGCCGGCGTGACCATGGTCAGCGTGGCGGCGACCCACCGGCGGCGCGGGATCCTCACGTCGATGATGCGGCGCCAGCTCGACGACATCCGCTCCTGGGGCGAGCCGCTCGCCGTGCTCACGGCTTCCGAGCCGGAGATCTACGGCCGGTTCGGCTACGGGATCGCCACCCACCAGATGTCCGTCGAGATCGACTGCACGCGGACGCGGATCGCCGCGCCGCCCGGCGCCGACGAGGTCCGGCTCCGCTTCGTGCCGGTCGCCGAGGGCGCTGAGGCGTGCGAAGAGGTGTACCGGCGCACGATCGGCACACGGCCCGGGATGCTCGCGCGCCGGCCGGGCTGGGAGCGGCTGCCGCTGCTGGACCCGCCGAGCGAGCGGGAGGGCGCGTCCCCCATGCAGTGCGTACTCGCGGAACGGGACGGTCAGGTCGTGGGGTACGCCCGCTTCCACAACAAGCCGAACTGGTCGGCGGCCGGCCCCGAAGGCTCCATCTCCGTACGGCACATCGACGCACTGGACCCGGTCGCGTACGCGGCGCTGTGGCGGTTCCTGTGCGGCATCGACCTGACGACGACCGTGCGGTCCCGCAACCGTCCCGTGGACGATCCGCTGCTCCAGCTGGTCACGGACATCCGCCGCTGCGGCGTGCGGGTACGGGACTCGCTGCACGTCCGGCTGGTCGACGTGGGGGCCGCGCTGGAGGCTCGGCGCTACACCGCGCCGGTCGACGTGGTGTTCGACGTCGACGACGCGTTCTGCCCCTGGAACACCGGCCGTTGGAGGCTCACGGGCGACGCGAAGGGCGCATCGTGCGAGCGGACCCTTGACGAGGCGGACCTGGCGCTGTCCGTACGGGAGTTGGGGGCGGCGTATCTGGGAGGCGTGTCGCTGTCGGCGCTGGCCGGGGCGGGGCGGGTGCGGGAGTTGCGGGAAGGGGCGCTGGCGGAGGCGTCGGTGGCGTTCGGCTCCGACGTCGCGCCGTGGCTGCCGCACGGGTTCTAGCGGGGGCCGCGGGGCGTGGGCGCCCGGTTCAGGCGCCGGTCGGCTGGCAGGTGGGGCACCAGAAGAGGTTGCGGGCCGACAGCGGTGCCGTGCGGATCTGCGTGGCGCAGACATGGCACGGCATGTTCGCCCGGCGGTACACGTAGACCTCGCCGCCGTGGTCGTCCACACGCGGTGCGCGGCTCATCGCCTCCGGAGTGTGTTCCGGGCGGACGGTGTCGATGCGGTTGTTGCGGACGCCCTCGCGCATCAGCACGGCCAGGTCCTCCCAGACGGCGTTCCACTGGCGGCGCGTGAGGTCCTTGCCGGCCCGGTAGGGGTCGATGCCGTGGCGGAAGAGGACCTCGACGCGGTACACGTTGCCGACGCCGGCGATGATCTTCTGGTCCATCAGCAGCGCGGCGATCGTCGTGCGCGAGCGGGAGATACGCGCCCACGCCCGGTCCGGGCCGTCGTACGGCCTGAGCGGGTCGGGGCCGAGGCGGTCGTGTATCGCCCGCTTCTCGGGTGCGGTGATCAGCGCGCAGGTGGTCGGGCCGCGCAGGTCGGCGTAGTGGTCGTCGTTCAGGACGCGCAGGCGGACCGTGTCGGTGGGCGGCGGCGCGGGGGCCGTGCCGAAGCCGAGCTTGCCGAACAGGCCGAGGTGGATGTGGACCCACCCGATGTCCTCGAAGCCGAGGAACAGATGCTTGCCATGTGCGTCGGCGCCGTCGAGTACCCGGCCGTCGAGGAGCGCGGCGCTGTCGGAGAACTTGCCCTGGGGACTGCTGACCCGGACGTTCCACCCCGCGAAGCGATGGAGGTAGTCCTCCGCGAGGCGGTGGATCGTGTGCCCCTCGGGCATGGGGTCGGTCCTCCTGGACGGCATGACCGTGCCGCCGGGACGGACCCGGCGGCACAGGGAAGCGGATGCGGTGCGGGGCTCAGCCCTGCTGCGGGTGGTGGGCCGGGATCGGGGGGAGCTCGCCGGTGGTCTCGTACGCGGAGAGCATCTCGATGCGGCGGGTGTGACGTTCCTCACCCGAGTACGGGGTGCTGAGGAAGATCTCGACGAACTTCGTCGACTCCTCGAGGGAGTGCATCCGCCCGCCGATGGCGACGACGTTGGCGTTGTTGTGCTCACGGCCGAGCGCGGCGGTCTGCTCGCTCCAGGCGAGCGCGGCACGCACGCCCTTGACCTTGTTGGCGGCGATCTGCTCGCCGTTGCCCGAGCCGCCGATCACGATGCCGAGGCTGTCCTCGTCCGCGGCCGTCCGCTCCGCGGCGCGGAGGCAGAACGGCGGGTAGTCGTCCTGGGCGTCGTAGATGTGGGGACCGCAGTCCACGGGCTCGTGGCCATGGGCCTTGAGCCACTCGACGAGGTGGTTCTTGAGTTCGAAGCCGGCATGGTCCGAGCCGAGGTACACGCGCATGGTTCGAGTGTGGCATGCGGGGCAGGAGCCGTCCGGCGCGGGGCCGGGCTCGGGGCGCGCCGGAGTGACGAGTGCAACGAAACGGATTCGACCCTTCCGTACTGGCACGTACTGGGTTCTAATTCCGAAGTTCGTAACCCGAGCGGCACCAAGACATAAGGATTCGTCCATGACGTCGCAGTCGACCCTCACAAAGGAAGGCGACATGCCCGAAACCCCGGGGCAGTCGCCTTCCACTGACGGTCTCAAGGCCGGTCTCAAGAACCGCCACCTTTCCATGATCGCCATCGGCGGTGTGATCGGCGCCGGCCTGTTCGTCGGATCGAGCTCCGGCATAGCCGCGGCCGGCCCGGCGATCCTGCTGTCGTACGCGCTCGTGGGCATGCTGGTGGTGTTCGTGATGCGGATGCTGGGCGAGATGGCCGCGGCGAGCCCGAACTCCGGGTCCTTCTCCGCTTACGCCGACCGCGCGCTCGGGCGCTGGGCGGGCTTCTCCATCGGCTGGCTCTACTGGTTCTTCTGGGTCGTCGTGCTGGCCGTGGAGGCCACGGCCGGCGCCGAGATCCTCGAGGGATGGATGCCGGCGGTGCCGCAGTGGGGTTGGGCACTGATCGTCATGGTCGTGCTGACGGCCACCAACCTGGTCTCCGTCTCCTCCTACGGTGAGTTCGAGTTCTGGTTCGCCGGCATCAAGGTCGTCGCCATCGGCGCGTTCGTCATCGTCGGTCTGCTGGCCGTCTTCGGCGTGCTGCCCGGCTCCGACAACCCGGGGGCGGGCCTCGCCCACCTGACCGACGCGGGCGGCTTCATGCCGAACGGCGCCGGCGCGATCCTCGCCGGTGTGCTGCTGGTCGTCTTCTCCTTCATGGGCAGCGAGATCGTCACCCTGGCGGCCGGCGAGTCGGAGAACCCGCGGCGCGCGGTCACCAAGGCCACCAACTCGGTGATCTGGCGTGTCGGTTTCTTCTACCTCGGCTCGATCTTCGTCGTGCTGACGCTGCTCCCGTGGAACGACAAGTCGATCGAGGAGAAGGGGTCGTACGTCGCCGCCCTGGACTCCATCGGCATCGCGAACGCCGGCCAGATCATGAACGTGATCATCCTGACGGCGGTCCTCTCCTGCCTCAACTCGGGCCTCTACACCGCCTCGCGGATGGCCTTCTCGCTCGGTGAGCGCGGTGACGCGCCCAAGGCGTTCGCCAAGGTCAACGCCAAGGGTGTGCCGACGGCGGCCATCCTGGCCTCTGTGGTCTTCGGCTTCGCCGCCGTGTACTTCAACTACGCCTTCAAGGACACGGTCTTCCTGTTCCTGCTCAACTCGTCCGGCGCCGTGGCCCTGTTCGTCTGGCTGGTGATCTGCTTCACCCAGCTGCGGATGCGCGGCATCCTGCTGCGCGAGGCGCCGGAGAAGCTGACGGTGAAGATGTGGCTCTTCCCGTACCTCACCTGGGCGACCGCCGCGATGATCACCTTCGTCCTCGTCTACATGGTCGTCGACGAGGCCAACCGGCAGGTCGCGCTGCTCTCGATCGCCGTCGCCGCGGTGGTGGTCGCGATCGCCGTGACCCGCGAGAAGTTCTTCCCGCGGCCCGCCGCCGCGCCCGTCACGGCCGCCCGTGACGAAGAGGTGGAGCAGGTCTCCGGAGTCTGAGAGGAGGCCTGACGCCACATGCCTGGTGGTGTCGGGCGCTCCCGGGAGGCTCTCCGTCGGTCCCGCGAGGGACGGACGGAGAGCCTCCCTTCTGTTTTCCCGCTCTTGGTGCGCATCGGGTACGGACCGGAAACGCAAGAGGCCCGCCGGTCTCAGGGTCGTACTGAGAACCGAGGCGAGCCTCTTCCGCGGCCGGCGGCCGTGCGTCAGCCGCGGCGGCCGATGAGCTTCCAGGCGGTGGGCAGTGCGCCCATCGCCAGGGCCGCCTTCAGCGCGTCGCCGATCAGGAACGGCACCAGGCCGGCCGCGACCGCCTCGCCGAGGGACATGCCGGTGGCCAACGCCAGGTAGGGGACGCCGACCGCGTAGATGATCGCCGATCCTGCCGCCATCGTGCCCGCCATGCGCAGCACGGAACGGTCGGCGCCGCGACGGGCGAAGTGGCCGACGACGGTCGCGGCGAGCAGCATGCCGAGGATGTAGCCGAAGGACGGCATCGCATAGCCGGAGGTCGCCTGGGCGAACCACGGCATGCCCGCCGTGCCGGCCACCGCGTACAGGGCGAGGGAGAGGAAGCCGCGGCGGGCGCCCAGCGTCGTGCCCACGAGGAGGGCCGCGAAGGTCTGCCCGGACACGGGGACCGGGGAGCCGGGGACCGGGACGGCGATCTGCGCCGCGATGCCGGTGAGCGCGGCGCCGCCGACGACGAGGGTGATGTCCCGGACGCGGGACGCGGGCAGCAGGTCGGCGAGGACGAGCCCCGATCGGACGGGGGCGGCAGCAGTGCTCATCGGGACTCCGCGAGGGTGAGGGCAGTTCGGGACAGGGTGACCGTAGCCCACTGAGAATCGCTCGATCACCAGCTGCCGCCCACAAAGCGGCGGTTGACGGTTTGGTGGGGTTCGCACAAAGACTCTCGATCATGCCGACGATGACGTGATGCTCGTCACTGAGGTCCGGGGTGCTGGTGTCCGTTTTGCACAGGAGGTGTCAACTCGGGAAGACTGTAGGGATCCCATAACTCGTACCGAGTGATCCGAGAGTTCTCCAGCAGATGCACGACGCGCCGCCCACGCCCCTGGCCGCAGAGGCCGAACCCCTGAGCCACGGACTCAAGCAGCGTCATCTGACGATGCTCGGCCTCGGCGGGGTGATCGGCGCCGGGCTCTTCGTGGGATCGGGCGCCGGCATCGCCCTGGCCGGCCCCGGCATCGTGCTCTCCTACCTGATCGCGGGCGCACTCGCGATGCTGGTGATGCGGATGCTCGGTGAGATGTCCTCCGCGATGCCCGCCTCCGGTTCGTTCTCGGTGCACGCGGAACGCGCGCTCGGGCGCTGGGCCGGGTTCAGCGTCGGCTGGCTGTACTGGTTCCTGCTGGTGGTGGTGCTCGCCGCGGAGGCGACGGCCGCCGCGGCGATCGCCCACGGCTGGGCACCTGCCGTCCCCCAATGGGGCTGGGTGCTGGTGTTCATGGTGGTCTTCACCGCCGTCAACCTGGCGGCGGTGAAGAACTTCGGCGAGTTCGAGTTCTGGTTCGCCGCGCTCAAGGTCGGCGCGATCGTGCTCTTCCTGGCGCTCGGCACCCTGGCGATCTTCGGACTGCTGCCGGACACGGACCCGGTCGGCCTCACCCGGCTCACCGGCGAGGGCGGCTTCCTGCCGGGCGGCTGGTCCGGCGTGATCTCCGGCGTACTCGCCGTCGTCTTCGCCTTCGGCGGCCTCGAGGTCGTCACCATCGCCGCCGCGGAGACCGAGGACCCCGCCCGCGCGGTGGGCCGCGCCGTACGCAGCGCGGTGGTCCGCATCCTCTTCTTCTATGTGGGCTCGATGGTCGTCATCGTGACCGTCATGCCCTGGACGGCGCAGAAGGCGGGCCTGAGCCCCTACGTCTCGGTTCTCGACTCGATCGGGGTGCCGAGCGCCGGACGGATCATGGAGATCGTCGTCTTCGTGGCGCTGCTGTCCGCGCTCAACGCCAACCTGTACGGCGCCTCCCGGATGGTGTTCTCGCTCGCGGAGCGCGGCGAGGCACCGAAGGGGCTGTTGAAGCTCACTCCGGGCGGCGTGCCGCGCAAGGCGGTGCTGGCCTCCGTCGCGTTCGGCTTCGTGTCCGTGCTGCTGAATCTGAAGTGGCCGGATTCGGTCTTCCTCTACATGCTCAACTCGGTCGGCGCGGTACTGCTGTTCGTCTGGGCGCTGATCGCGGTGTCGCAGTTGCGGCTGCGCCGGCGCCTCGAGCGGGAGGCGCCGGAGAAGCTGACCCTGCGCATGTGGGGCTTCCCGTGGCTCACCTGGGTGGCACTCGCCGCGATGGCGGCCGTGCTGGGCCTGATGCTCACCGATGACACCGCCCGGCCGCAGGTGCTGTGGTCGAGCGGTGCGACCGCCGGTGTACTGGTGGTTTCGGCCGTCCGGGAGTTTCGCGAACGGCGTCGCCGAGGTGCGCGGTCCGCGTGTGCAGATGTTGACGTTCCGTGAAGATCGTGACCGTATAGCGGACATCTGTTCCCTGTGAGCGGCGACCATGCTCACACTGGGCCGCTCCCCCGTCTCAGCTCATGAACAGGGCACGCCCATGTCTCGGACCACCGCGCCCGCGCCCGTCGACCAGCCGGCCGACGCCACGCTCACGCACGGCCTCAAACAACGCCACCTGTCGATGATCGCGCTCGGCGGTGTCATCGGCGCGGGGCTCTTCGTGGGATCGGGCGCCGGTATCGCCGCGGCCGGACCGTCGATCGTCGTCGCGTACGCCCTCTCCGGACTGCTGGTCATGCTGGTCATGCGGATGCTGGGCGAGATGTCGGCTGCCAACCCGGCCTCCGGCTCCTTCTCGGTGCACGCGGAGCGGGCCATCGGGCCATGGGCCGGCTTCACCGCCGGCTGGGCGTTCTGGTTCCTGCTGTGCGTGGCCGTGGGCCTGGAGGCCATCGGGGCCGCGGGCATCATGACGGGCTGGTTCCCCGGGACGCCCGAATGGGCCTGGGTGGCGCTGTTCATGCTGGTGTTCTGCGGCACGAACCTGGCGGCGGTGAAGAACTTCGGCGAGTTCGAGTTCTGGTTCGCCGCGCTCAAGGTCGGCGCGATCGTGCTCTTCCTGGGCATCGGCGTCCTCGCGATCGCCGGCGTCCTTCCGGGCAGCGAAGCACCCGGCACCGCCAACCTCACCGGAGACGGCGGCTTCATGCCGAACGGCAGCGAGGGCCTGATCGTCGGCCTCCTCGCCTCCGTCTTCGCCTACGGCGGTCTGGAGACGGTCACCATCGCCGCCGCCGAGTCCGAGCACCCGGTGCAGGGCGTGGCCAAGGCCGTGCGCACCGCGATGTGGCGTATCGCCGTCTTCTACATCGGTTCGATGGCGGTCATCGTCACGCTGGTGCCGTGGCACGAGAAGGCGGTCGCCGAGAAGGGACCGTACGTCGCGACCCTGGACCACCTGGGCATCGACGGCGCGGGCCAGATCATGAACGTGGTCGTGCTGATCGCCCTGCTCTCCGCGATGAACGCCAACATCTACGGCGCCTCCCGGATGGCGTGCTCGCTGGTCGCCCGCCGCCAGGGTCCGACGGCGCTGGGCCGGATCTCCGGCGGAGTGCCGCGGACCGCCGTGCTGGTCTCCTCCGTCTTCGGCTTCCTGTGCGTGCTGCTGTCGTACTGGCGGCCGGACGACATCTTCATGTGGCTGCTCAACACGATCGGCGCGATCATCCTGGTCGTCTGGTTCTTCATCGCCGTCTCGCAGTTGGTGCTGCGCCGGCGCACCGAGCGGGAGGACCCCGAGAAGCTGGTCGTGAAGATGTGGCTGTTCCCCGGCCTCACGCTGCTCGCCCTGGCCGGCATGGCGACCGTGTTCGCGCTGATGCTGCGTGAGGAGGAGACCCGGATGCAGCTGCTCGGCACCGGTGTCCTGACACTGGTCCTCGCCGTCGTCGGATTCGTGCTGCAGAAGAGGCGCGAGTCCCGGTCCGCCGTCGAGGCCGGCGCGACGGACTGAGCGCGACAGCGCACGGACCCACCCGCACAGCACGGTGCCCCCGCGAGTACATGGCTCGCGGGGCACCGTGCTGTGCGGGGCGCGGCTGCTGCCGGGGCCGGGGTCCCGGCGGGCGGTTCAGTCGAAGACGGGGCCCCGGGTCCGCGTGCGCTTGATCTCGTAGAACCCCGGGATCGACGCGACCATCAGCGTCCCGTCCCACAGCCGGGCCGCCTCCTCGCCCTTGGGGGCCGGGGTGACGACCGGACCGAAGAAGGCGATCTGCTCGCCGTCCGAGCCGGGCACCGCGATGACCGGCGTGCCGACGTCCTGGCCGACCTTCTCGATGCCCTCCTTGTGGGAGGCGCGCAGCTGGGCGTCGTACGTGCCCTTGTCCGCGAAGTCGGCGAGGGACGTGGGCAGACCGACGTCCTTGAGCGCCGCGACGACGGCCTCCCGGACGGGACCCATGCCCTCGTTGTGGAAGCGGGTACCGAGGGCGGTGTAGAGCTTGCCGACCACCTCGTCACCGTGCTCCTGCTGGGCGGCGACGACGACGCGCACCGGGCCCCACGCCTTGTTCTCCAGCATGTCCCGGTACTCCTCGGGGAGCTCGTCGAGCTTGTCCTCGTTGAGCACCGCGAGGCTCATCACATGCCAGCGCACCTCTACGTCACGGACCTTCTCCACCTCGAGCATCCAGCGGGAGGTCATCCAGGCCCAGGGGCACAGCGGGTCGAACCAGAAGTCCACGGGCGTCTTGCCGTTGTGCGACATATCACTCCTCGGAAGGGATCGGCGCCCTGCGCGCCTGCCCGGGCAACGCCGCCGATGGCTCCGCCGATTCCCATGGGAGGATCGCTCGTGTTCGAACGAGACACGAAGGAGTGCTTGTGCCCGGTGAGAATCTGTCCCGCGACGAGGCCCGCTCCCGGGCCGGACTGGTGTCCGTCGACGGGTACGAGGTGGCCCTCGACGTGCGGTCCGCGGTCGGGGAGCCCGAGGACGCCTCAGGGCCGCGCACCTTCAGGTCGGTGACCACGATCCGGTTCCGGGTGAACGAGCCGGGTGCTTCGACCTTCGTCGACCTGCTCGCCCCCTCCGTGACGGCCGTCACCCTCAACGGACGTCAACTGGACCCCGCCACCGTCTTCGACGGCTCGCGGATCACGCTGGACGGCCTGGCGGCGGAGAACGTGCTCGTCGTGGACGCCCGGTGCGCGTACAGCCGGACCGGCGAGGGACTGCACCGCTTCGTCGACCCCGAGGACGGCGAGGTCTACCTCTACACCCAGTACGAGCCGGCCGACGCGCGCCGCGTCTTCGCCGACTTCGAACAGCCCGACCTCAAGGCGCCGTTCCGGTTCGACGTGACCGCCCCCGAGGGCTGGACGGTGTGGAGCAACCGGGAGGGCGCCCGCGCGGAGGACGGGACCTGGCGGTTCGCCGAGACGGCGCCGATCTCGACGTACATCACTGCGGTCGTCGCAGGGCCGTACCACTACGAGACCGACCTGTACGAGCGTGAACTCGCCGACGGCACGGTCCTGCGCATCCCGCTGGGCGCGATGTGCCGCAAGGGGCTCGCCAAGCACTTCGACGCGGACGACATCTTCCTCGTCACCAAGCAGGGCCTGGACTTCTTCCACGAGCACTTCGACTACCCGTACCCCTTCGGGAAGTACGACCAGGCGTTCGTGCCCGAGTACAACATCGGGGCCATGGAGAACCCGGGCTGCGTGACCTTCCGCGAGGAGTTCGTCTTCCGCGGCAAGGTGACGCAGGCGTCGTACGAGCGCCGGGCCAACGTCATCCTGCACGAGATGGCGCACATGTGGTTCGGGGACCTCGTCACCATGCAGTGGTGGGACGATCTGTGGCTCAAGGAGTCCTTCGCGGACTTCATGGGCTCCTTCTCGATGGTCGAGGCGACGCGCTTCACGGACGGCTGGGTCACCTTCGCCAACAACCGCAAGGCCTGGGCGTACCGCGCCGACCAGCTGCCGTCGACGCACCCGGTCACGGCCGACATCCGCGACCTCGAGGACGCCAAGCTCAACTTCGACGGCATCACCTACGCCAAGGGCGCGTCCGTGCTCAAGCAGCTCGTCGCGTACGTGGGCCGGGACGCGTTCATGGAGGGCGCCCGGCGCTACTTCAAGCGCCACGCGTACGGGAACACCCGGCTCGGCGACCTGCTGTCCGTGCTGGAGGAGACGTCCGGGCGTGACATGAAGGACTGGTCCCGGTCCTGGCTCGAGACCTCCGGCGTCAACGCGCTGACGCCCGAGGTGGCGTGCGACGCGGACGGGCGCATCACCGAGCTGGCGATCTCCCAGGACGGTGACACGCTCCGGCCGCACCGGGTGGCCGTCGGCCTCTACCGGATCGAGAACTCGGAGCTCGTGCGGTACGCGCAGGCCGGGGTGGACGTCACCGGTGCGCGCACGGTGGTGCCCGGACTCGCGGGCGAGGAACGGCCCGGACTGGTCCTGGTCAACGACGAGGACCTGACCTACTGCAAGATCCGCTTCGACGAGCGGTCCCTCGAGACGCTGCGGTCCTCGCTCGGCGACATCAAGGATCCGCTGGCTCGGGCGCTGTGCTGGTCCGCGCTGTGGAACCTGACCCGCGACGCGCTGATGCCGGCGCGGGACTTCGTCCGCCTGGTGCTGACGTTCGCCGGGCGTGAGTCCGACATCGGCGTCCTCCAGATGCTGCACGCGTGGACACGGTCCGCCTTCGTCCACTACGTGGCACCCGGCTGGCGCGCCGAGGGCGGCCGGCTGGCCGCGGAGGGTGCGCTGCGGGAACTGCGGGCCGCCGAGCCGGGCAGCCAGCACCAGCTGACGTGGGCGCGGTTCTTCGCGTCGGTCGCCGAGTCCGGGACGGACTTCGGGCTGCTCTCCGGGCTGCTGGCGGGCACCGAGAAGATCGACGGCCTGGACGTCGACCAGGAACTGCGCTGGTCGTTCCTGGAGCCGCTGGCGGCCCACGGGGTCGCCGACGAGTCGGCGATCGCGGCGGAACTGGCGCGCGACGACACGGCCTCGGGCAAGCGGCACGAGGTGCGCTGCCTGGCGTCCCGGCCGTCGGCAGCGGTCAAGGACCAGGCGTGGGCGGCGGTGGTCGAGTCGGACAAGCTGTCCAACGCGCTCGTCGAAGCGACGATCTCGGGCTTCGTCCAGCCGTCGCAGCGTGAACTGACCGCCCCGTACACCGAGAAGTACTTCGAGGCGATCGAGCGGGTGTGGTCCGAGCGGTCGATCCAGATCGGGATGGACGTTGTGCGGGACCTGTACCCGTCCCTCCAGGACTCGCGGGCCACGCTCGAGGCGACGGACGAGTGGCTGGCCGCGCACGAGTCGGCGGCGCCGGCGCTGCGGCGGCTGGTCGCGGAGTCCCGTGACGACCTGGCGAGGGCGTTGCGGGCGCAGGAGCGCGACGGGGCGTGACGGTGGGGGCGGGTGGGGGCACGTCTGCTGGGTCCGCCCGCGGCGGGCGTGTCCCCTTCCCGTCCTCTTCCCGCCGTACCGATGTGCGGCTCCGCCGCGCGGGGGGCAAGCCACGGAGCCGGTAACGCGCTCCGCGGTGTTTCGGGGCTCCTCCGCCTACGCCCGGTGGTGTGGGGCCCACCGGACCACCGTGCCTGGAACTCCCCCTGCCCCTGGCGGGGGTGGGAGGGGCCCCCGGCGGGCCCGGAATTGCCCGGCCCGGCGGAGCGCGCCGCCGGCGGCACTCGAGTCGCACATCCGGCCCGCCCTCCCTCGTGGCCGCCGGGCCGTAGAGAGGTTCAGGCCACGGCCGAGGGCCGCACGCGATGCGGCCGCCCTACTTCGGCACTCGAACGTGCGTACTTTAGGACGCGGTTGTCCTGAATTGTCGACGAGCTTGTAACAGCGGTTAGCCCGGTCCGGCGAGGCGGGCATCTCATCGGCATGAACCAGCCCAACGCTCCCCTCTCCCCCCTCCCCCTCCCCCTCGGCCGGCCCGACGGTGACGTGCGCCGACGGGTCGTGTCCGGGGCGCAGTTGCGTACGCACGGCTTCACGCCCTCGCGGGTCGCCGAGCGGTGCCGGCCCGGCGGGGGCTGGCAGTTGCTGCTGCCGGGGGTGTATCTGCTGCAACCGGGACCGGCCACCGGCGAGGAGCGGCTGCACGCCGCGCTGCTGTACGCAGGCCGGCCCGTGCTGCCGGCCCAGCGGCACGACTCGGCGCCGTACGGCGAAGCGATGGTCACCGGGCTCGCCGCCCTCGCGCTGCACGGATTCACGGCGGCTCCACCGCTGACGTCGATCGAGCTGATCGACGTGCTCGTGCCGCGGACGCGGCGGTTGCGGTCGGCCGGTTTCGCCCGGCTGGTGCGCGGGCAGTCGATGCCCCCGGCGGAGGAGGCCGGCGGCGTGCCCGTCGCCCCCGCGTCCCGCGCCCTCGCCGACGCGGTGGCGGAGCTCGACGACGCCGCGCTGATCGGCCGGCTGCTGACGGAGGCCGTGCGAAGCGGGCACTGCGAGCCGGCCGCGCTGGTACGGGAGTTGAACGACGCGCGGCTCCTGGACCGTCCGCACGTCGTGAGCGCCGTGGACGAACTGCTCGCGGAGGGCCGTGCGCTGGCGGAGGGCAGGCTGTACGGACTCGTTCGCGACGGCGGCCTGCCGGACCCCTTGTGGAACGTGGACCTCCGCCTCCCCGGCGGCCCTTGTCTGGGCCGGGTCGACGCGTACTGGCCGGAGCAGGCCGTGGCCGTGGAGCTGGACACGCGCGCGCCCCGCCACGACGAGGACGCCCAGTGGTCACGGTACGCGCGCAAGCGGGAGCACCTGGAGCGGCTCGGCATCACCGTCGTGCACCTGACGCCGCGCAAGCTCCGTGAGTCGCCCGAGCAGCAGGCGACCGTGGTGCGCACCGCGCTGATGGCCGCCGCGGACCGCGAGCCGGCCGCCTACGTGGTGGTGCTGCCGCGCTGAGCGACCCTGCCGAGAACCGGCCTGGAGTGCCACAGCTCCAGGCCCACGTCGACGAGTTCGACGCGGTGGAGCGCCGGCACCGCGTTCAGCGGGTGCCAGGCGGCGAGGTCCGTGGACCCGCCGGTCTCGTTGCGCAGCTCGCCGCCGGTGATCCGGCCCTCGTACACGATCCTCAGGCCCTGGAAGTCCGCGAAGGCGCCCAGCTTGCGGGGGTAGCGGCGGCGTACCGAGTCGAGGCCGAGCAGCACGGTCATCTCGGCGATGTAGCCGGTCTCTTCCTCGACCTCGCGGACGACGGTGTCGAGGGGGTCCTCGCCGTGGTCCATGCCGCCGCCGGGCAGCGTCCACTTCTTCGTGCCGTCGCGCGCGACCCAGCGGGCCAGCAGGACCTGTCCGTCCCGTATACAGACGGCGTACGCCGCGACCCTCAACTCCTTGTTCATTCGGTGAGATTACCGGCGCGTCCGCTCATCGAGGGCGATAAGCACCTGTTCGTTCCGGATGGCGCATGATCCGCAGTGGCGGGTTTACGCCATGCGCACATCCCGTCTCGATCAACTCTCCACAAACCCCTGTCATTTACGCAAGGCTGAGCGGTCATCCGGCACCGTATTCCGGACCCTCTCTTTCACAAACAGGGATGCTGATGACCCCCGAACCCGAGAGCTCCACAACGGGACGCTCGACGCCAGGTCACAGACGCGTGGCCCGCGTCGCTGCCGCCGCATCGATGGTGGCCGCGCTCGTCGCTGCCGGCGTCGCTCCGGCCGTCGCCACAGCGCCCGCCGACGACCCGGCCGGCGCCCAGGCGGTCAAGGCCGCCAAGTCGTCCTCCGACAAGATCGGCTCGGCCGACGCCGAGCTGCTCGCGGAGGCCGAGGCCAAGGGCGAGAAGACCGTCACCGTCATGGTGGCCACCGCACCCGGCGCGACCGAGCAGGTCGCCGGCCAGCTGGACGCCGTCAAGGGCGCCACCGTCGGCAGGACGTTCGACAAGCTCGGCTACGTTCGTGCCACGCTGCCCACGGACAAGGCCGAGGCCGCCCTCAAGTCGGCGGCCAAGCTGTCCAGCGTGCACGGCATCGACCTCAAGCACGAGATCGAGCTGGACGACCCGACCCCCGCGGCGGACACCGTGAAGGCCGCGGGCACCGCCGACGCGCAGATCCGGCAGTACCCTGCGCCCGACGCGTCGACCCCGGCGAAGAACCCGTACAACCCGTCCTTCGAGACCGGTGCGGTCGACTTCGTCAAGGCGCACCCCAAGGCCGACGGCCGCGGCGTGACCATCGGAATCCTCGACTCCGGCGTCGACATCGCCCACCCGGCCCTCCAGAAGACCACCACCGGCGAGCGCAAGATCGTCGACTGGGTCACGGCGACGGACCCGGTGGCCGACGGCGACCGCACCTGGCTGCGGATGAACACGGCCGTCACCGGCCCGACCTTCACGGCGGGCGGACGCACCTACTCCGCCCCTGCCGGCGCGTACCGCTTCAACCTGTTCGCAGAGGCCGCCACCAAGGGCGGTGACATGGCCGGCGACCTCAACCGGGACGGCGACACCACCGACGTCTGGGCTGTCCTCTACGACGAGGGCACCCGGACCGCGCGCGTCGACCTGAACAACGACGCCGACTTCACCAACGACACCCTGATGAAGCCGTACAAGAACGGCTTCCAGGTCGGCTACTTCGGCAAGGACGACCCGAAGACCGAGATCGCCGAGCGCATCCCGTTCGTCATCGAGGTCCGCACCGACGTCGTCTACAACGACGCGGGCGCCACCGCCGACTACGTCAACATCGGTGTCATCGAGGGCTCGCACGGCACGCACGTCGCCGGTATCACCGCCGCCAACAGCCTCTTCGGCGGCAAGATGAACGGCGCCGCGCCCGGCGCGAAGATCGTCTCCTCGCGTGCCTGCACCTGGAGCGGCGGCTGCACCAACATCGCGCTCACCGAGGGCATGGCCGACCTGGTCATCAACCGCGGCGTGGACATCGTCAACATGTCCATCGGCGGTCTGCCCCCGCTGAACGACGGCAACAACGCGCGCTCCGAGCTCTACAACCGGCTCATAGACACCTACGGCGTCCAGCTGGTGATCTCCGCCGGCAACTCGGGCCCGGGCACCAACACGCTCGGCGACCCCGCTGTCGCCGACAAGGTGATCTCCGTCGGCGCCTCCATCTCCAAGGAGACCTGGGCGTCCAACTACGGATCCGGTGTCGAGAAGAAGTACGCGATGCTGCCCTTCTCCTCTCGCGGACCGCGCGAGGACGGCGGCTTCACGCCGACGCTCACCGCGCCCGGCGCGGCGGTCAACACCACCCAGACCTGGTCGCCCGGCGGCCCGGTCGCCGAGGCCGGCTACCAGCTGCCGCCCGGCTACTCGATGATGCAGGGCACCTCGATGTCCTCTCCGCAGGCGGCGGGCGCGGCGGCACTGCTGCTCTCGGCGGCCAAGCAGCGCGGCATCGAGCTCTCCCCGGCGAAGCTGCGCACCGCGCTCACCAGCACCGCCCACCGCATCAGCGGTGAGCAGGCGCACGAGCAGGGTGCGGGCCTGATCAACGTCGTGGACGCCTGGAAGCAGATCAAGGACGGCGTGGGCGCCCACGAGTACACCGTCAGGGCCCCGGTCGACACCGCGATCGACTTCGCGCTGAAGACCCCCGGCTTCGGCACCGGCCTCTACGACCGCGAGGGCGGCCTCAAGGCCGGCAAGAGCCGGACCTACGACATCACCGTCACGCGCACGACCGGCCCGAAGAAGGCCGTCGCGCACACCCTGCGCTGGAAGAACAACGACGGCACCTTCCGTCTGCTCAGCGGGTCCGAGGTCAGGCTCCCGCTGAACCAGCCGGTCACCGTCACCGTCCAGGCTCGGCCCAAGACGTCCGGCGTGCACAGCGCCGTCCTCCAGGCCGACGACCGCTCGACCGTGGGCGTGGACAAGCAGATCCTGGCCACCGTGGTCGCCTCCGACGACCTCGCGAAGCCCGGGTACACCGTCTCCAAGGCGGACACGGTGCAGCGCAACAGCCACAAGTCGTACTTCATCACCGTCCCCGAGGGCGCCAAGAACCTCGAGGTCGCCATCGGCGGGCTCGCCGAGGGCAGCCAGACCCGGTTCATCGGCCTCCACCCGTACGGGCTGCCGGTCGACCCGACCTCGACGGTCAACTGCTACCCGAACTACGCGAACCCGGCCAACACCTGCCGCCCCGACGTGCGCTCCTACCCGGAGCCGATGCCGGGCGTCTGGGAGATCGAGGTCGAGTCGCGGCGTACGTCCCCGCTGCTGGACAACCCGTTCGAGCTGGACGTGACGGTGCTGGGCGCCGACTTCGACCCGGCCGTCAAGACGCTCCCCGAGGCGAAGGTCGGCACGCCGACGCCCGTCGAGTGGAACGTCACCAACCGCTTCGCCTCTCTCGAGGGCAAGCTGGCCGGCGGCTCCCTGGGCTCGGCGAAGGTCGCCCGTCCGTCCATCGCGCACGGTGAGTCCCAGGAGTCCACGGTCACCCTCGGCGAGGGCGTGGAGCGCCTCGACGTGGCGATCGGCTCGCCCGCCGACAACGGCGCGGACCTGGACCTGCTGGTCCTCAAGGACGGCGTCGTGGTCGGCCAGGCCGCGGACGGCGACTCCGAGGAAGCGGTGAGCCTGCTCAAGCCGGCCGCCGGTACCTACACGATCGTGGTCGACGGTTACTCGGTCCCCGCCGGGACCACCGAGTACGACTACCGCGATGTGTTCTTCTCCCCGTCGCTCGGCTCGCTAAAGGTCGACGCCGGATCGTCGGTCCAGCTCGCGAACGGCGCATCGGCGCAGGTCAGCGCCGAGGTCGTGGTCGGCGGCGCGGCTCCGGAAGGACGTCAGTTCTTCGGTGAGGTGCAGCTGCTGAACGCCCGCGGCACGGTCGCGGGCGCCGGCAGCGTGGTGATCGGCAAGGTCACCGAGTAGCCGTAGAAGGCAGAAGGACGGCGGGGCGGGCGCTCTTCGAGCACCCGCCCCGCCTGCATGTTCCTTGTCACACGTCCCGCCACTCGGACAACCGATTGGACAAGGCGGACCCGGACATACGCATCATGGAACGGCATCAGGGCCGCAAGTACGTACGGAGGAGTCCCCGTGAAGGTCGGAATCGTCGGAGCCACCGGGCAGGTCGGCACGGTCATGCGCAAGATCCTCGCCGAGCGGAAGTTCCCGGTCGATGAGCTGCGGCTGTTCGCCTCGGCCCGGTCCGCGGGCTCCACGATCGAGTGGGAAGGCCGGGAGATCACCGTCGAGGACGCCTCCACCGCCGACTTCACGGGCCTGGACATCGCCCTGTTCTCCGCCGGCGGCGCGACCTCGAGAGCGCTCGCCGAGAAGGTCGCCGCGCAGGGCGTCGTAGTGATCGACAACTCCTCCGCCTGGCGCCGTGACCCGGAGGTGCCGCTCGTGGTCTCCGAGGTCAACCCGCACGCGGTCAAGGACCGCCCCAAGGGCATCATCGCCAACCCGAACTGCACCACGATGGCCGCCATGCCGGTCCTCAAGCCGCTGCACCAGGAGGCGGGGCTGGTCTCCCTGGTCGCCACCACCTACCAGGCCGTCTCCGGATCCGGCCTCGCGGGAGTCGCCGAGCTGGACGACCAGGTCAGAGCGGCCGCGGACCGTGCCAAGGAGCTCACCCACGACGGTGAGGCCGTCGCCTTCCCCGAGCCCGGCGTCTACAAGCGCACCATCGCCTTCAACGTGATCCCGCTGGCGGGCAACCTCGTCGACGACGGCTCCCACGAGACCGACGAGGAGCAGAAGCTCCGCAACGAGTCCCGCAAGATCCTCGAGATCCCCGAGCTCAAGGTCTCCGGCACCTGCGTACGCGTCCCGGTCTTCTCCGGCCACTCGCTCCAGGTCAACGTCCGGTTCGCGAACGAACTCGGTGTCGAGCGCGCCTATGAGCTGCTGAAGGACGCCCCGGGCGTGGAGCTCTCCGAAATCCCCACGCCGCTCCAGGCGGCGGGCAAGGACGCCTCGTACGTCGGCCGTATCCGGGTGGACGAGACCGTCGACAACGGCCTGTCGCTGTTCGTCTCCAACGACAACCTGCGCAAGGGCGCCGCGCTGAACGCGGTGCAGATCGCCGAACTGGTCGCCGACGAGCTGCGCGGCTGACACACCCGATCAGTGCCTCGGGGGCGATCACCGGAAGGTGATCGCCCCTTGTACGTGACATGGCAAGCTGCCGGGCATGACACGCGTGGTCAGGGGCACCGAATGTGCCCGCGCCTGCCGAGCCGCTCCAGATCGCCGTGTGCCGGGGCGCCGGGCGCTCCCGCCGTGGACGTCTCCACGCTGCTCGTCACCGCGGACGGCAGGGTGTCGGCCGACGCCGACCTCGTCGTCCACTGCACGGGCCGTCCCGGCGGGTCCGTGTCGAGTGCGGCGAGGACCGCCCGGTCGATCTGTGGCTGCTGGGCAAGCACTTCGCGACGCACCGGAGGATCGCCACCGGCCCCGGCCGGCACGAACTCCGGCCCGGCCCGGCCCGATCCAGGTCCGAGGCGGCGGCCGGTGGCGCATCACCGCCGGCGGCTGAACCCCGCGCGCGGCGGCGCCCGTCACCGGGCCGATTCTCCTGGGCGAAGGGCGGCCGGCGCGTGGAAGGATGAGCGCAAACATCGCATACCGAGGAGATGACCGGGTGCCTGGCACAAACCTGACCCGTGAAGAGGCGCAGCAGCGTGCGCGTCTGCTCACCGTTGACTCGTACGAGATCGACCTCGATCTCTCCGGGGCACAGGACGGCGGGACCTACCGGTCCGAGACCACCGTGCGTTTCGCGTCCGCCGAGGCGAACGCGGAGACGTTCATCGACCTGGTCGCACCGGCCGTGCACGACGTGGTGCTGAACGGCAAGTCGCTCGACGTGGCCGCCGTCTTCCGCGACTCGCGGATCGCGCTGAACCATCTTCATGAGGGCGACAACGAGCTGAAGGTCGTCGCCGACTGCTCGTACACCAACACCGGCGAGGGCCTCCACCGGTTCGTCGACCCGGTGGACGAGCAGGCGTACCTGTACACGCAGTTCGAGGTGCCGGACGCGCGGCGTGTCTTTGCGAACTTCGAGCAGCCGGACCTGAAGGCGACGTTCCGGTTCACCGTGAAGGCGCCCGAGGGCTGGACGGTGATCTCGAACTCGCCGCGGCAGCAGTCGGAGGGTTCCGCGCCAGAGGACAACGTGTGGCGCTTCGAGCCGACGCCGCGCATCTCCACGTACATCACGGCGCTGATCGCCGGCCCGTACCACAGCGTGCACAGCTCGTACGAGAAGGACGGGCAGTCGGTGCCGCTCGGCATCTACTGCCGTCCGTCGCTGGCCGAGTACCTGGACGCGGACGCGATCTTCGACGTCACGCGGCAGGGCTTCGACTGGTTCCAGGAGAAGTTCGACTACGCCTACCCGTTCGCCAAGTACGACCAGCTGTTCGTGCCGGAGTTCAACGCGGGCGCGATGGAGAACGCGGGCGCCGTCACCATCCGCGACCAGTACGTCTTCCGTTCGAAGGTGACGGACGCGGCGTACGAGGTGCGGGCGGAGACGATCCTGCACGAGCTCGCCCACATGTGGTTCGGCGACCTCGTCACCATGGAGTGGTGGAACGACCTGTGGCTGAACGAGTCGTTCGCCACCTACACGTCGATCGCCTGCCAGGCCTCCGCGCCGGGTTCGAGGTGGCCGCACTCGTGGACCACGTTCGCGAACTCCATGAAGACGTGGGCCTACCGGCAGGACCAGCTGCCGTCGACCCATCCGATCATGGCCGAGATCCGCGACCTCGATGACGTTCTCGTGAACTTCGACGGCATCACGTACGCCAAGGGTGCGTCGGTTCTCAAGCAGCTGGTCGCCTATGTGGGCATGGACGAGTTCTTCCGCGGCGTGCAGGCCTACTTCAAGGCGCACGCGTTCGGCAACACCCGTCTGTCCGATCTGCTCGGTGCGCTGGAGGAGACCAGCGGCCGCGACCTGAAGACGTGGTCGAAGGCGTGGCTGGAGACGGCCGGCATCAACGTCCTGCGCCCGGAGATCGACACGGACGACTCCGGTGTCATCACCTCCTTCGCCGTGAGGCAGGAGGCCCCGGCGCTGCCGGCGGGCGCGAAGGGCGAGCCGACCCTGCGGCCGCACCGCATCGCGATCGGCCTGTACGACCTGGACGACGCGGGCAAGCTGGTGCGCCGCGAGCGGGTCGAGCTCGACGTCGACGGCGGGCTGACCGAGGTCCCGGCGCTCGTGGGGAAGGCCCGCCCGGCCGTCGTCCTGCTCAACGACGACGACCTGTCCTACGCCAAGGTCCGCCTCGACGAGGAGTCCCTGCGGAACGTCACGGAACACCTCGGCGACTTCACCGAGTCCCTGCCGCGCGCACTGTGCTGGGCCTCCGCCTGGGACATGACCCGCGACGGCGAACTGGCCGCCCGCGACTACCTCGCGCTGGTCCTCTCCGGGATCGGCAAGGAGTCCGACATCGGCGTGGTCCAGTCCCTGCACCGCCAGGTCAAGCTCGCCGTCGACCTGTACGCCGCGCCCGCCTGGCGTGAGGCCGGGCTGACCCGGTGGACGGACGCCACGCTCGCGCATCTGCGGGCGGCGGCGCCGGGCAGCGACCACCAGCTGGCGTGGGCGCGGGCGTTCGCCGCGACCGCGCGCACCCCGCAGCAGCTCGACCTGCTCCAGGCGCTGCTCGACGGCACGGAGACGATCGAGGGCCTGGCCGTCGACACCGAGCTGCGCTGGGCCTTCGTGGAGCGGCTCGCCGCGACCGGCGTCTTCGACGAGGACGACATCGCCGGCGAGTACGAGCGCGACAAGACCGCGGCCGGCGAGCGGCACGCGGCGACCGCGAAGGCGGCGCGGCCGACCCCGGAGGCGAAGGCGGAGGCCTGGGCCTCGGTCGTCGAGTCCGACAAGCTGCCCAACGCCGTGCAGGAGGCCGTGATCTCCGGCTTCGTCCAGACGGACCAGCGCGAGCTGCTCACGCCGTACGCGGAGAAGTACTTCGCGACGGTCAAGGACGTGTGGGAGTCGCGCAGCCACGAGATGGCACAGCAGGTCGCGATCGGCCTCTACCCGTCGCTGCTCGTCTCCCAGGAGACGCTGGGCGCGACGGACGAGTGGCTCTCCTCCGCCGAGCCGAACGCGGCACTGCGCCGGCTGGTCTCCGAGTCCCGCGCGGGCGTCGAGCGCGCGCTGAAGGCCCAGGCGGCGGACGCGGCGGCGACCACCGACTGACCCGTTCGAGGGCGTCCCGGGACCACTGACGGTCGTCCCGGGGCGCCCTTGGCGTATCCGGGCGCGGCCGGTCCCTCCGCCGGGGACAGCGGGAGCCGCCCCGTCGGCGCGCGCCCGGTCCCGCGCCGGAACGCGAAGTGCGGGGACGGCGCGCACATGCCGCCGCACAACCCGCCCGCGACCTTGCCGAGCGAACGTGCCATACCAACATCGTCGGCGCGACACACCGTTCAAACATTTTCGAGTGAACTCGGCGCGCCCGTTTGCCATTTCGGCCGTATACATCACGACAGTGGAGTGACCCACCGTCAAACGATCTGACGTGAGCGGGATATGCTCCCGCCCGTCGTCATATGATCTTCCACGTTCGATTCTGAGGATGCTGATGGTTCGACAGGGAACGTCGACCGGAAGTCCGCGGCCCCCGGCCAGCCTTGTCTGGCAGCTGCCCGTAGCCGCGACCGTCGCGGCCGCGATCGCGGCCGTGTCCCTGGTCTCCGCTTCGGCCCGCACCCCCGTGGTCGTGATCTGCGTCGTCGCGGTCGTCGCGGTCGCCGCCGCCTGCGCGGAGGTGATGCGGCGCGGCAGACTGGTGGCCCAGTTGCGGCACACGGTCGCGGCGCAGGACGCCGCCCTCGCGCGACAGGCCGCCGAGACCACCCGGCTCGCCGGCGAGCTGCTGCCCGAGGTGGTGGAACGGCTCCGCAAGGGCGAGTTCCCCGAGGACGTGCTGGCCTCGCTCGACGCGTCGGCCGAGCACCAGGCGGTGCTCCGCTCGGTCGTCGGCGCGGTCAGCGCGGAGGAGGACCTGCGCGAATCCGCCCAGCGCGCTTTCGTGAACATCGCCCGCCGCGTTCAGGCGATCGTCCACCAGCAGGCGCAGGAACTTCGGGAGATGGAGGACCGGCACGGTCAGACCCCCAGCGTCTTCGGCGACCTCCTGCGTATCGACCACGGCACGGCCCTGATCGGCCGCCTCGCCGACTCCATCGCCGTGCTCGGCGGTGCCCGCCCCGGCCGCCAGTGGAGCAGGGCCGTACCGCTGTACAGCGTCATGCGTGGCGCGATGTCACGGATCATCGACTACCAGCGGGTCGAGCTGCACTCGGTCTCCGAGGTCGCCGTCGTCGGCACCGCCGTCGAGCCCCTGATCCACGCGCTGTCCGAGCTCCTCGACAACGCCACCCGCTACTCGCCACCGCACACCAAGGTCCATCTGACCGCGGTGGACGTGCAGTCCGGCATCGCCGTCGAGATCGAGGACGGCGGCGTCAGCATGAGCGAGGAGGCCCGGCTGCGGGCCGAGCGCATGCTGCGCCAGGCCCAGCAGGGGATCGATGTCAACGACCTCGGTGAGACGCCCCGTCTCGGCCTGGCGGTCGTCGGCCGGCTCTCCCAGGCGTACGGCTTCCAGGTCTCGCTGCGGTCGTCCGCGTACGGCGGTGTCCGCGCCGTCCTCGTCGTACCGCAGGACCTCATCACCACCGCCTCGTCCGCGACCGGCCTCGCGCACGGTATCGGCGCCTCGTCCGGCCCGCGCCCGGCCGGTTCGGAGACCCAGGAACGGCTGCCCAGGCCCGTAGCCGGGCCAACGGCCGCGGTGTCGGCCGCCCCGCCCGAGGACGACCTGCCGGTGGTGACAGAGCGGACCCCCACCGGTCTGCCCCAGCGCCGCCGCAAGGCACGCGCGACCGTGCCCGCGCCGGCCGCGCCCCGCGAGTCCGCCGGCCCGACGGCGCCCGCCGGCGGTGCGCCCTCGGCCGCCTCGGAGACGGAGTCCGCACCGGCGGTGCAGCCCGGCATGTGGCTGGCCGCGTTCCAGAGCGGCCTGTCCGGTGACACCACCCAGCCAAGCAAGGGGAACGAGCAGCCATGATTCAGCGGCAGTCCAACCAGACCAACATGGACTGGATGCTCAAGGACCTGGCGGAGGGCGTCCCGCAGACGCGCAACGTCGTCGTCCTGTCCGCCGACGGTCTGCGCATGGCCCAGTACGGCGCGGACACCGACACCGCCGACCGGCTGGCGGCCGCCTGCGCGGGGCTGCAGAGTCTGGCGGCCGCCGTCGCGTCCGAACTACCGCACGGTGACGGGCAGATGCGTCTGGTCGTCATCGAGATGGACGGCGGCTTCTTCTATCTGATGGCGGCCGGCGCAGGCGCGTATCTCGCGGTACTGGCCGACGAAGGCGTCGACGCCGGGCTGATGGGCCACCGGATGCGGGACCTCGTGCTGCGGATCGGAGAGCACCTGAGCACGCCGCCGCGGCATGAAGGACAGACCGCGTGAGCGACGCGGGCGAGGACTGGGAAGAGACCAGTCCCGAGCGGCTCTACGTCATCACGGGCGGCCGCAGCGGCTCGTCCGCGCCCACCGCGCTCGACCTGGTCACCCTGATCGTGGCCAGGTCGGGTCCCAAGCCCGGCATGCAGCCGGAGCACGCGGCGATCATCCGGCTCTGTCACGCACCGCTCTCGGTGGCGGAGATCTCCGCCTATCTGAGCCTTCCGGTGAGCGTGGTGACCGTGCTGCTCAGCGATCTTCTGGCCGAGGACAAGGTGCTGGCACGCGCACCCGTCCGGGCCGCCCGTCTCCCCGACCGCGCTTTGATTGAGGCAGTGATCGATGGACTTCAAAAGCTCTGAGCAGGCCGTCGGGCCGCGGAGCGAGGACGTGCTGCCGGAGACGGCCACGGCCGCCGTCAAGGTGGTCATCGTGGGCGGTTTCGGCGTCGGCAAGACGACGCTGGTCGGCTCGGTGAGTGAGATCAGGCCGCTGACGACCGAGGAGACGATGACGCAGGCCGGGGTCGGCGTCGACGACACCCAGGGCGTGGAACGCAAGACCTCCACGACCGTCGCGATGGACTTCGGCCGCATCAGCATCAACGAGGAGCTGGTGCTGTACCTGTTCGGCACCCCCGGCCAGGAGCGCTTCTGGTTCCTGTGGCGCGGCCTGTTCGAGGGCGCGCTGGGCGCCGTCGTGCTCGTCGACACCCGCCGGCTCGAGGTCAGCTTCGACGTCATCGGGCGGCTCGAGGAGCGCGGCGTGCCGTTCGTGGTCGCCGTCAACTCCTTCCCGGACGCGCCGGCTCACTCCGTCGACGAGCTGCGTGCGGCGCTGGACCTGCCGGACGCCGTGCCGATAGTGCTCTGTGACGCGCGCATGCGCAGTTCCAGCCGGGACGTCCTGATGACGCTGATGCGCTATCTGCAGACCCTTGCCATGACGCAGGAGGCGTCCTGACGGCCGCCGCGCCGGGTGGAGTACGGAAGTAACTGTTCCGTTCCGGCCACCAAAAGTTCGCGAGTGGCCGGTTTGTATGGACATCGTCCTGTTGGATCGGCCACTCTGGCTGAGTACGATGCGCCTAAGTTGATCACTGAGGGGTGCAAGTTGCGCGTTTTC
Source organism: Streptomyces sp. Tu 2975 (assembly GCF_009832925.1). Lineage (GTDB taxonomy): Bacteria > Actinomycetota > Actinomycetes > Streptomycetales > Streptomycetaceae > Streptomyces. The sequence goes on along the minus strand of NZ_CP047140.1, from coordinate 5,254,453 downwards.
CATCGAAGTTGACGCACTGCATCCCCCGCATCGAGAGGCAGGCCGCAGTGGAGCCCGAGCTGACCGTTCCGCCGCTCTTCTCTCCGATTCGACAAGCGATCCACCCGAAGCACTCCGACATCGACGTGCAGACAGCGGCCTGGGCGGAAACCTTCCGCATCGGGTCGGAGGAACTGCGCGGCAAACTCGTCACCCAGGACATCGGTACGTTCTCCGCCCGCATCCTCCCCGAGGGCCGCGAAGAGGTCGTGTCGCTGCTCGCGGACTTCATCCTCTGGCTCTTCGGCGTCGACGACGGCCACTGCGAGGAGGGGGAGCTCGGCCACCGGCCGGGCGACCTGGCCGGCCTCCTGCACCGCCTGATACGCGTGGCGCAGAACCCGGAGGCCCCGATGATGCAGGACGATCCGCTGGCGGCGGGCCTGCGGGACCTGCGCATGCGTGTGGACCGCTTCGGCACGGCCGGCCAGACGGCCCGGTGGGTCGACGCGCTGCGCGAGTACTTCTTCTCCGTCGTGTGGGAGGCCGCACACCGGCGCGCGGGCACGGTCCCCGACCTCAACGACTACACCCTGATGCGCCTCTACGACGGCGCGACGTCGGTGGTACTCCCGATGCTGGAGATGGGCCACGGCTACGAACTTCAGCCGTACGAACGGGACCGGACCGCGGTACGGGCCGTGGCCGAGATGGCGTCGTTCATCATCACCTGGGACAACGACATTTTCTCGTACCACAAGGAACGCAGAGGATCCGGCTACTACCTCAACGCGCTGCGCGTGCTCGAGCAGGAACGCGGCCTGACGCCCGCTCAGGCCCTGGACGCGGCGATCTCACAGCGGGACCGGGTGATGTGCCTGTTCACGACCGTGAGCGAGCAACTCGCCGAGCAGGGCAGCCCCCAGCTGCGGCAGTACCTCCACAGCCTGCGCTGCTTCATACGCGGCGCTCAGGACTGGGGTATCAGCTCGGTCCGCTACACCACGCCGGACGACCCGGCGAGCATGCCGTCGGTGTTCACCGATGTCCCGACCGACGACAGTACCGAGCCGCTGGACATCCCCGCGGTCTCCTGGTGGTGGGGGCTCCTCGCCGAGGACGCGCGGCCCGTCCGCACACAGGTGCCGGCCCAGCGTTCCGCCTAGGGTCTTTCGTTCGGAGCAGGCCGGACCTTCGGATCAGGCCTGATCGGGGCGAGCGTCCCGGCGTCACGCCGTCCGCTCCGACGCCACCTCCCGCAGAGCGTCCAGCACCCGGGCCACTCCCGGTGCCGATTCGGCGCCGCGCCGGACCGCCGCCAGCACATGGCGGCGGGGCCGGTCCGTCCCGAGGGGGCGCATCAGCACGCCGTCCCGCCGCCCTGCCGCCATCCTGGGCACCAGCGCCACGCCCATCCCTGCTTCGACCATCGCCAGGATCGCCGGCCAGCCGGCCGCGGAGTGCGCCTGCTCCGGCACGAAGCCCGCGGCCTCGCACGCCGCGAGCGTGATCTCGGACCATGGGCCGCTGCCGCCGAAGATCCATGGCTCGCCCGACAGGTCCGCCAGCCGCAGATCCTCGGACAGGGCCAGCGGATGACCGGCCTGCAGCGCCACGTCCAACGGGTCGGCGAGCAGCGGCACCAGGGCGAACCGCGGGTCGCGGGCCGTGGGCGCGTGCGCAGCGAGGGACAGGGCCAGGTCGACGCGGCCCGAGGAGAGGAGTTCGTACGCCTCGGACGCCTCGGCCTCCCTCACCCGGACGTCGAGGCCCGGGTGGCCGGTCCGCAGCCGCCGCACCGCCGGTACGACGAGAGCCGGCACGGCCGTCGAGAACGCCCCGACCCGCACCACCCCGACCTCGCCCCGCAGGTAGTCGGCCAGCTCCGCCTCCGCCCGCTCCAGCTGCGCGAACACCGCCTCCGCGTGCCGCAGCACCAGATGCGCCGCGTCGGTGAGCCGCACACGGCGTCCCTGAGCCTCCAGCAGCGGCACTCCGAGCTGCCTGGCCAGGTTCGACAGCTGCTGTGACACGGCCGAGGGGGTCATCAACAGCGCCTCGGCGGTGGCCGTCACGGTCCCGTGCTCGCCGAGAGCACGGAGGATCCGGAGCTTCTTGATGTCCCACTCGATCATGTAGCGCACGCTATCGGGCGGGCCTTCCGGCGGCGGCGAGGGCCACCCCGCCGAGGATCAGCGCCATGCACACGACCTGCGCACTCCCGAGCGTCTCGCCCAGCAGCGCGTAGGAGAGCAGCGCCACACACACCGGTTGCAGGTAGTAGACGACACCGGCCTTGGCCGCCCCGATGAGTGCGATCGCCCTGTTCCAGGCGAAGAAGGCGACGGCGGAGGAGAAGACTCCGACGTAGACGAGCGGACCGACGGTGCCGACCGACGGCTCGAAGCCGCCCAGCGCGGAGAGGCTGATCAGCTGCGCCGGCAGCAGCATCAGCGCACCGAGCACGAACGTGGTGAACAGCAGCACCGGTCCCTCGAGACCGTCGGGACGGCGGCGCAGCAGGACACTGTACGCGGCGAAGCTGAGTGCCGCCGCGAACATCCACAGGTCGCCCGGGGCGAAGCTGAACGACGGTGATCCGTCGCCGACGAGCAGCAGGACACCGCAGCAGGCGACGGCCGTCCCGAAGACGCGGCGGGCTCCGAGGCGGCTGCCCGACAGCCGCTCGTACAGCGCCATCAGGACGGGCGAGGCGGCCATGATCATGCCCATGTTGGCCGCGGAGGTGGTGAGCCCGGCCTGGTTGACGAGGGTGTTGTAGACGGTGACGCCGAGGAGCGCCGCGACGGTCAGGAAGCCGAGGTGACGGCGGACGAGCGCCCGCTGCCGCCAGGTCTGCCGCAGGGCGAACGGAGCGACGGCGGCGATGGCGACGACCCAGCGCCAGAACGCCGCCTGGACCGGAGGTACGGAGTCGTGCAGAGCGCGGGACGTGACGAAGCTCCCCGACCAGACGACGGTCGCGACGGCGGCGAGCAGCAGCCCGGGCCCCATGGCACCCCGCACCCACCGGGCCGCCCGCTCGCGCCGGACACCCTCGGCCGCCGTCCTGTTCCGGTCCTGTGTGTGCTCTCCTGTCCGAACCTCTGGCGTCAGGGTCATCCTGTGTCTCCTCCGCCCTCAACGGGCCTCGCCGGCATGTGGAGCCAACGGTCACACGGGAGGAAACATCAGGTCCATCGAAAGTTTTCGATCGTTCTTTGAAGCAGATCTGAACGGTGTGCCGGTGTCCGGGCACGGCGAAAGCGCCCGGGTGCGTCGCACACCGGGCGCCTTCGGACGGATCAGTCCTGTGTCAGCTCTGCTTCTTGGACTTGTCGAGCACCATCACCAGACCGGCGATCACCGCGAAAAGGACGAGCGGCGCCGCCACGTACAGGCCGAGGGTCTCGGCCACGCTCAGGCCCGGACCCGGGTCGTCGCCGTCGTCCGGGGTGAGCGCAAGCGCGGGGGACGACATGAGCAGCATCATCAGCGTCGTACCGGCCGCTACGGCGCCGGCGCGCAAGGCGTTCTTCTTGTCCACGGTGCCCAACGTAGCGAACGGCTATGACGGCCGCGCGTCCGGGGGTGCCGTACGGGCAGCGAAGACCTCCAGGAGACGGTGCAGCCTGGGTGAGGCGGCCAACCCCTCCAGGCTCATGGGGCGCCCCTCGGCGTCCGAGACGGGCAGACGCCAGTTCGGGTACTGGTCCCAGGTCCCCGGCAGGTTCTGCGGGCGTCGGTCGCCCACCGTGTCGGGAAGCCAGATCCCCACCATCCGCGCCGGGGTGCGCAGCAGGTAGCGGTAGACGGCCCGGATCGCGCCCTCCTCGTCGCCGGGACCCTCCGGCAGCAGGCCGAGGTCGCTGAGCAGGGCGAGCCACTCGGTGACATCGGCCGTCTCCTCCGTGCGTTCCTCGTCCAGGGGGCGGGCCAGCAGACCGAGCCGGTGGCGCAGCTCCACATGGCCGCCGGTGAGCCGGGCCGCCGTGGACGGCAGGTCGTGGGTCGTGGCGGTGGCGACGCAGCCTTCGCGCCACTTCGCGGGCGGCAGCGGGCGTCCGTCGCCGGACCAGTCCCGTTCGAACCAGAGCACGGAGGTGCCGAGCACACCACGGCGGGACAGCGCTTCCCGCACTCCGGGCTCGACCGTCCCGAGGTCCTCTCCTATGACGACGGCACCCGCGCGGTGCGCCTCGAGGACGAGGACGGCGAGCATGGCCTCCGCGTCGTAGCGGACGTAGGCACCTTCGGTGGGAGGGCTGCCGATCGGCACCCACCAGAGCCGGAACAGGCCCATCACATGGTCGATGCGGAGGGCGCCCGCGTTGCGCAGGATGCCGCGCAGCAGCCCGCGGTAGGGGGCGTAGCCGGACGCGGCCAGCGCGTCGGGCCGCCAGGGCGGCAGCCCCCAGTCCTGTCCGTGCGCGTTGAAGGCGTCCGGCGGGGCGCCGATCGACATCCCGGCGGCGAAGGAGTCCTGCTGTGCCCAGGCGTCGGCGCCGCCCGGGTGGACACCGACCGCGAGGTCGTGGACGATCCCGACCTCCATGCCGGCCTCGCGAGCCGCGCGTCCCGCCGCGGCCAGCTGCTCGTCGGTCAGCCAGACCAGTCGGCTGTGGAAGTCGACCCGGTCGGCCAGCCCTGCCCTGGCCTCCGCCGTCTGCGGCGAGCGGGGGTCGCGCAGCGCGGCGGGCCAGTCGTGCCACTCGGAGCCGTGCACCTCGGCGAGCGCGCACCAGGTGGCGTGGTCCTCCAGCGCCTGGCCCTGTTCCGCGACGAAGTCGCGGTAGGCGGCGCGGCGTCCGGGGCCGAGGGGGATGCGGTGGATGATCTCCAGCGCCTGGGCCTTGAGCTCCCAGACGGCGTCCCGGTCGATCAACGCGCCTTTGTCGAGCACCGATTCACGCAGTTCCGCCGCCCGGTCGCGCAGCTCCTCCAGCCGCCGCCGGTCCGCCGGGTCCGCGTACGCGCACTCGGGCACGTCCTCGATGCGCAGATGGACGGGGTCGGGGAAGCGACGGGAGGAAGGGCGGTACGGGGAGGGGTCGGTGGGGGCGCCCGGTACGGCGGCGTGCAACGGATTCACCTGGACGAAGGACGCGCCGAGCGACCGTCCCGACCAAGTGGCCAGCTCGGCGAGGTCACCGAGGTCGCCCATGCCCCAGGAACGTGCGGAGAGCAGGGAGTAGAGCTGGACGAGGAAACCGTGGGAGCGCCCGTCCGGGGCGGGCACCCGCGCGGGAGCGACGACCAGGCCGGCGTCGGTGCCGCGGCCGTCCGGCGCGACGGCGTGCAGCCGGTGCACACCGGGCGGCAGTTGCTGCCAGACCCGGCCGCCGTCCGGGCCTTTGGCGGCGTGCGCGGAGGCCGGGCGGGTGCCGTGCGGAGTGCCGCCGCCCACGGCCCCCGCGTCCGTGTTCCGTGCGTCCGTGCGCCGCGGGGTGGTCCAGCTGAGCTCGCGGCCCTCCTCCGTGGTCACACGGAGGGTCGTGCCGGCGGGGAGGGCGGTCAGAGCCGGCGGTACGCCGGCCCTCTCGCCGTCGGGGCCTTGCCATACGACGACCGTGCGGGGCAGGAGCCGGCTCGCCGCGGCATGCTCGGCACGGTCCAGCGCGGCGCGTACCGCCTCCGGCGTGGACGCGTCGATGTCCAGCGCGGCGAGAACGGCCACGACGGTGGCGTCCGGGACTGCGACGGTCACGCCCTTGGCGGGCGAGAAGGTGGTGGCGACTCCGTGCAGCTCGGCAAGCCGGGCAAGGCCCATGCGGACTCCTTCAGACCCCCGGCGACTCCGTACCGCCCGCCGTGCCGTGGGCGGTCGGCTCGCTCGTCAGGGGCGCGATGTCGGCGAGCGGTGGCTCGCTGGTGAGCGGGGCGGCGTGAGCGAGCGGCGGCTCGCTCGTGAGGGGGACGTCGTAGGCGAGCGGCGGCTCGCCGGTCAGCGGGGCCTCGTGGGCCGGCGGGCATGCGGTCGGGGCCGGTTTCGCAGGTCCCGGAACCCGGCCCGGGACCTGTTTGGACAAGGCGGAGAGCAGCAGGTGCGCTGATGCGGCCACGGTAATCACTCCAATGGGACGTGAGGGGTCACAGCAGCCCTACCCAGCGCGTGGAACGGCAGACGTGTCCGTTCGGTCAACGTGTTCCGTGTCACATCCCGTTCTCCGTTTGTCACGTGCCCCGATCATTCACCACGCCAGGCAAAAGGCGCACAACGGCCACGCACATTGACACTCCGACGGTGGTGGTGGTGGGCTCGAAACCGACCGGAACGGCAGCGGTCGGACGAGGGGAGACAGCCGTGCGGCTCGGGGCCGGAAGACGTACCGCGGCAGCCGTCGCGGTCGCCGTCATCGGTGGCCTGCTCGGCGGTGCGGGAACCGCGCACGGCGCGACCGCGCAACCGCAGGAGCCCGGCTCCCCCACCGGCACCGCGCAGGACCCCAGGGACACTGCCGCGACCCCTTCCGTGTGGCCGCGCCCCCAGTCCCTGCGCACCCGGGGAGAGGCCGTACGGCTGGGCGACGAGGCGACCCTCGTCGCGGACCCGTCCGCCGACCCGTACGCGGTCGCGCTGCTCGAGGAGTTGCTCCGCGAGTCCGGCGTCCGCACCCTGCACACCCGGCTGCCCGGCCGTGGGCCCGTGGTCCACCTCGGTGGCGGCGACGCCCTGTCGGCGCTGCGCGCCCTGCGCGCGCCGGAGCGTACCGATCTGCCGTCCGGCGGCTACCGGCTCGCCGTGGGCCGCGTCGCGGACCGTGACACGGTCGCCCTCGACGGCGTCGGCGAGGACGGCCTCTTCCACGGCGTGCAGACCCTGCGCCAACTGGTCGACGCGGGAACGGTCGCCGGAGTCGTCGTACGCGACTGGCCGGGCACCGCCGTGCGCGGCACGACGGAAGGCTTCTACGGACACCCCTGGAACCGTGAGCAGCGCCTGGCGCAGCTCGACTTCATGGGGCGCACCAAGCAGAACCGTTATCTCTACGCCCCCGGCGACGACCCCTTCCGGCAGACCCGCTGGCGCGACCCGTACCCGGCCGCCCAGCGCGCCGAACTGCGTGAACTGGCGGAGCGGGCGCGGCGCAACCACGTCACCCTGGCGTGGGCCGTCGCGCCCGCCCAGTCGATGTGCCTGGCCGACGAGTCCGACATGAAGGCCCTGACCCGCAAGGTCGACGCGATGTGGGCGCTGGGCTTCCGGGCGTTCCAGCTGCAGTTCCAGGACGTCAGCTACAGCGAATGGCACTGCTCGAAGGACGCGGAGGCCTTCGGCTCCGGGCCCGGAGCGGCGGCGAAGGCGCACGCCCGGGTCGCGGGCGAGGTGGCACGCCACCTGGCGGAGCGTCACCCGGAGGCGGAGCTGTCCGTGATGCCCACCGAGTTCTACCAGGAGGGCACGACCGACTACCGGCGGGCGCTCGCGGCGCAGCTGGACGGCAGGGTGCAGGTGGCGTGGACCGGGGTCGGCGTGGTGCCGCGCACCATCACCGGCCGCGAACTGGCGGGCGCCCGGGACGCCTTCGGCCATCCCCTGGTCACCATGGACAACTACCCGGTCAACGACTACGCCCAGGACCGCCTGTTCCTCGGCCCCTACACCGGCCGTGAGCCGGCTGTGGCGACCGGGTCCGCCGCGCTGCTCGCCAACGCGATGGAACAGGCCACCGCCTCCCGCGTCCCGCTGTTCACCGCCGCCGACTACGCCTGGAACCCGAAGGGTTACCGGCCCGAGCAGTCCTGGCAGGCCGCGCTCGACGACCTGGCCGGCGGCGACGCCGGTGCACGTGAGGCGCTGCGCGCGCTCGCGGGGAACGACGCCTCCTCGATCCTGGACCCCGACGACGAGTCGGCCTATCTACGGCCGCTGCTGGACGAGTTCTGGCGTTCCCGCACCACGGCGGACGCCCGGGCCAGGGACCGGGCCGCGACCGCCCTGCGCGATGCCTTCACGGTGATGCGCCGGGCTCCGGAACGGCTCAGGGGAACCGCTGACGGCCGGCTCGTGGACGAGGTCCGGCCCTGGCTCGACCAGTTGGCCCGGTACGGGAAGGCCGGCGAGCTGGCGGTCGACATGCTCCAGGCGCAGGGCCGCGGCGACGGCGAGGCCGCGTGGCGCGCCTCACTGGCCCTCGAGCCGCTGCGCACCGACGTGGCCGCGAGCCGGGCCACGGTCGGCAAAGGTGTCCTCACGCCCTTCCTGGACCGGGCCGTGAAGGAGTCACGCGCCTGGACGGGAGCCGACCAGACCGCGGCCGGCCGGCCGGGCCAGGACGTCGTGCGGCTGGCACGGCCCCGGCCCCTCACGGCCGTGACCGCGATGACGGCGCCCACGAACGGCTCCCCGCGCTCCGCCGAGTCCGCCGGTCGGCTCGAGGTGCACGTCCCCGGCGAGGGCTGGCGTCAGCTGGGCCCGCTGTCCGCGGGTGGCTGGACCCAGGCCGACGCGGCGGGGCTGCGGGTGGACGCCGTACGGGTCACGACCGGCGGCGGCGACAGCCCGGCCGTACGCTCCCTGGTGCCCTGGTTCGCGGACGAACCCGCGGCGGGCCTCGACCTCGTACGGGAGACGACCAGCGCCGAGATCGGCGGCAGGCCGCAGCGTGCCGACGTCCGGCTGACCGCACAGCGCCCCGGCGAGGTGCGCGGCACGCTCACCGCGGAGGCGCCGGCGGGCATCAAGGTGACGGTCCCGAAGCAGACCACCGTGCCGCGCGGCGTGCGCACCACGGTGCCGGTCGAGGTGACCGTCCCCGAAAACACCCCGGCGGGCGAGTACCGGGTGCCGCTGTCCTTCGCCGGACAGGAGCGCACGCTCACCGTGCGCGCCTTCCCGCCCACCGGCGGGGGTGACCTGACACGCGAGGTGGGCGCGACGGCGTCCTCGTCCGGCGACGAGACCGCCGACTTCCCGGCGGCCGCCGCGATCGACACGGACGCCGGCACCCGCTGGTCGTCCCCGATCGGCCCGAGCGCGTGGTGGCAGGTGCAACTGGCCCGGCCGGTCCGGGTGGGACAGGTGACGCTGCACTGGCAGGACGCGTATGCGACGAGGTATCGCATCCAGGTCTCCTCGGACGGCAGGGTCTGGCGCACCGCGGCGACGGTCACGGACGGCAGGGGCGGCCGCGAGTCGGTCCGGCTGGACGCGCCGGGGACGCGGTTCGTGCGGGTGCAGTGCGACGAGCGGGTGACGGAGTTCGGCTACTCGCTGTTCTCGGTCGAGGCGTATGCGGTGGCGGAGGGCGCACGCTAGGGCCCCCGCCCGCGCCTCGGCACCGGCGGGGCCGACCGAGCCGGCCCGTCCGGCGCATGAGGCCACCGGGCGGGAGCCCGGTGGGAGGGGACGCGCTACGCCGAGATGCCGTCGATGCGGGTGATCGCGTCGTCCGCGCCGTACGGCTGGAGGTAGGGCAGCCAGCGTGGATCGCGGTGGCCGGTTCCGATGATGCGCCAGGCGAGACCGCTCGGCGGGGCCGGCTGGTGGCGCAGGCGCCAGCCCAGTTCCCGCAGGTGACGGTCGGCCTTGACGTGGTTGCAGCGGCGGCAGGCGGCGACCACGTTGTCCCAGGCGTGCTGCCCCCCGCGACTGCGCGGAACGACATGGTCGACGCTGGTTGCGACGCCACCGCAGTACATACAGCGCCCGCCGTCGCGGGCGAAGAGGGCTTTGCGGGTAAGAGGAACGGGCCCCCGGTAGGGGACCCGCACGAACCGTTTGAGACGCACGACGCTGGGCGCGGCGATGACGCGGCTCTCACTGTGCATGAAGGCGCCGGACTCCTCGAGGCAGAGAGCCTTGTTCTCCAGGACGAGGACGAGCGCGCGGCGGAGCGGTACGACGCCGAGGGGCTCGTACGACGCGTTGAGGACCAGGACGTGCGGCACGGTGGATGCCTCCTTGTACGCCGGCGGCGCGTGGCTCGCGCCGGGACGATCTGCCATCAGTTTGTCCTCATGGCCGCTTCCTGCGCCACCACGTATGCGTAACGGGCTCGAGGTGTTTTCCGCCACAAGGGCGACGCCGGGTCCCCCACGCCGCCTGGGAGCCTCGCGCGGACCCCTTCAGGCGGCCCGGTGAGCCTCGTCTCTCGGCCGCGAAAGCCACCGGATCACACCGGATGCCCCGTTAGGGTTATTGGTCTCCCACCGCAAGCTGGAGGTTCCTCCTGTGACCGCCTTCTGGTCGTCCGCATTGCTGGACGCTGATCCCTCCCCCGGTCCCGTCACGCTCGACGAGGCCGCCCGGCGCGCCGAGAGCGCGGCAGGCTGGGTCGAGGAGAACTGGTCCACCTGGCTGAACACCGGACTGCGCATCACGCTGATCCTGATCGTCGCGCTGGTGCTCCGGATGCTGGTGCGCCGGGCACTGACGAAGCTGATCGCGCGGATGAACCGCTCGGCACAGGCCGTGGAGGGCACGGCGCTCGGCGGTCTGCTGGTCAACGCCGAGCGGCGCCGGCAGCGCTCCGAGGCCATAGGTTCGGTCCTGCGTTCGATCGCTTCGTTCCTGATCCTCGGCACCGCCGGCCTGATGATCCTCGGAGCGTTCCAGATCGATCTGGCGCCGCTGCTCGCTTCCGCGGGTGTGGCCGGTGTCGCGATCGGTTTCGGCGCGCGCAATCTCGTCACCGACTTCCTCTCCGGCGTCTTCATGATCATGGAGGACCAGTACGGGGTCGGGGACTCGATCGACGCGGGCGTCGCGTCGGGCGAGGTGATCGAGGTGGGGCTGCGGGTCACCAAGCTGCGCGGCGACAACGGCGAGATCTGGTACGTGCGCAACGGCGAGATCAAGCGGATCGGCAACCTGAGCCAGGGCTGGGCGACGGCCGCCGTCGACGTCACCGTCCGCTCCTCCGAGGACCTGGACCACGTCAAATCCGTCATCGGCGAGGTCGCGGACGATCTGGCGAAGGCCGAGCCGTGGAACGAGCAGCTGTGGGGCCCGCTCGAGACGCTGGGTCTCACCGAGGTGCTGCTCGACTCGATGACGTTCCGGGTCTCCGCCAAGACGATGCCGGGCAAGGCGCTGGGCGTCGAGCGCGAGGTGCGCTGGCGGATCAAGCGCGCCTTCGACGAGGCGGGCATCCGCATCGTCGGCGGTCTGCCCCAGCAGGCGGAGGAGTCCGTGCCGGACCCGACGGCGGGCATGGCGGCCCCGTCGGCCTTCTCATCCTCGGTCTCGCCGCAGTCGATGGCGGCGTCGCCGATACCGCCGCCGGCGAACCTCTCCAAGTAGACGTCCGGGCCGTCGGATCCCGGCGGGACCGGAGGCACGGTCCGCGGGTGATCCTCGGCCGTGCCGGGTGGTCCCGCGGCGATCGGTTCGGTCATCACTCGGGCAAGAAGCCCCCGTACAACGCCCCCTTCGGTAACGCTTTGGTTGCCCAGGGGGCGTTTGCCATTGACGTCGCCCGACGGGCGGCCTACTTTCGTCCCCACGGAATAGGAAACTTTCCTAACAGTCCAGGTCGAGAGGCCGGGCCGAGAGGCAGGTGCAAGCGTCGTGGCCGGAACCACGCCCGGTACCCCGCGCGTACTGCGCGCCATGAACGACCGGGCCGCACTCGATCTGCTGCTCGAGCACGGCACCCTCTCCCGGACCCGGATCGGCAAACTCACCGGGCTGTCGAAGCCCACCGCCTCCCAGCTGCTCGCCAGGCTGGAGGCCGCGGGGCTCGTCGTCGTCACCGGCACCACAGAGGGACGGCCGGGCCCCAGCGCCCAGCTGTACGCGATCAACGGCGGCGTGGCCCACGCCGCCGGTCTCGACGTCACCCCCGAGCGGATCCGCGCCGCCGTCGCCGACATCACCGGCGCGACCGTCGGCGAGTTCGAGCTGCCCACTCCGGGACGGCGCGCCGACAGCGTCGTACGGCAGGTGACCGACGCGCTCGAAGGAGCCGTCAAGGAAGCCGGGCTGACCCGCACGGACGTCCACCGCCTCGTCGTCGGCACCCCAGGCGCCTTCGACCCGTCCACCGGCCGACTGCGGTACGCGTCCCACCTGCCCGGCTGGCACTCCCCCACCCTGCTGGACGAGCTCGCCGCCGCCCTGCCGATGCCCGTCGAGTACGAGAACGACGTCAACCTCGCCGCCGTGGCCGAGCAGCGCCTCGGCGCCGCCCACGGTCACGACAACTTCGTCCTGCTGTGGAACGAGGAAGGACTCGGCGCTGCCGTCGTCATCGGCGGCCGGCTGCACCGCGGTTTCACCGGCGGCGCCGGCGAGGTCGGCTTCCTGCCCGTGCCCGGCACCCCACTGGTCCGCCAGGTGACCAAGGCCAACAGCGGCGGCTTCCAGGAACTCGCCGGCGCCCAGGCGCTGCCCCGGCTGGCCAGGGAGCTCGGCCTGGAGGACATCGGCAGCGGCCCGCACGCCGAGGTCGCGACCGCGCTCGTGGCGAGGGCCGCGGAGAACGACAGCGGACCGTACGGGGAACTGCTCGATGCCTTCGCGACCGGGCTGGCCACCGGTCTGGCCTCCATGGTGGCCGTGCTCGACCCGGAGCTGGTCGTCCTCTCCGGGGAGGTCATCGCGGCCGGCGGCGAGCCGCTGCGGACACGGGTGCAGGCGGAACTGACCGAGCTGGCCGCGTCCCGGCCGCGTCTCGTGCTCGGGGCCGTACGCCGGCATCCGGTGCTGCGCGGTGCGCTGGAGAGCGCGCTGGCCACCACCCGCGACGAGGTGTTCGACACCTCGCGCTGACCCCTGCGGGCCCTTCGCCCTTTGCCGTCGCGGGGCCCGCCCGTCCGCCCTTCGCTCTTCCTCTTTCCTTCCCCCGTCCTTGTCACAGGGAGGCACCGTCATGCCCAGGAACCGCCGGACCAAGGGCGCCGCGCTCGCCGCGACCGCCGCGACCGCCGCGATATCGCTTCTCGCCACGGCCTGTACGGGATCCGCAGAGAGCGGCGCCACGGACGACCCGAACGCGAAGACGACCCTCACCTTCTGGCACGGCTGGTCCGCGCCCGGCGAGGTCGCGGCGATCGAGGCCAACATCGACTCGTTCGAGAAGAAGCACCCCAACATCAAGGTCAAGGTCGTCAAGGGCATCACCGACGACAAGCTCAACCAGGCCCTGCGGGCGGGCGGTTCGAACGCGCCCGACGTGGTCTCGTCGTTCACCACCGACAACGTCGGCCGGTTCTGCTCCACCGACGCGCTCGCCGATCTGAAGCCGTTCCTCGAGAAGTCGAAGATTGATCCGGCGCGGACCTTCCTGCCGCAGATGGCCAAGTACACCGAGCACGAGGGCAAGCGCTGCGCCGTACCGCTGCTGGGTGACGCGTACGGCCTCTACTACAACAAGAAGGCCTTCGCGGAGGCCGGGATCACCGCACCACCCAAGACACTCTCCGAGTTCGACAAGGTCGCGGAGAAGCTCACCAAGAGCAAGGGCGACAGCTACCGGCAACTCGGCTTCATGCCGAACTTCCAGGGCTACGAGACGACGTTCGAGCACTACGCCTCGCAGTTCGGCGTCCGGTACTTCGACGCGGAGGGCAGGTCCGCCCTGGCCGGGGACCCGGCCGCCAAGGCCCTGTTCACCTGGCAGAAGAACCTGGCCGACAGGCTCGGCGGCTACAAGAAGCTGGAGAAGTTCCGCACCGGCCTCGGCGACGAGTGGGGACCCAAGCACCCGTTCCACACCGGACAGGTCGCCATGCAGCTCGACGGCGAGTGGCGCGGCAAGATGGCCCAGGACGCCGACCTGGACTTCGAGATCGGCGCGGCCCCCTTCCCCGTCCCGGACGACCGGGCCGCCGACTACGGCAAGGGCTACCTGTCCGGCACGATCCTCGGCATCGCGGGCGTGAGCAGGAAGCAGAACGCGGCCTGGGAGCTGGTGAAGTACCTCTCCACGGACACCGACGCGGTCGTCTCCTTCGCCAACGCCATCCACAACGTGCCGTCCACCATCGCGGCGCTGAAGTCCCCGAAGCTGAACAACGACCCGCTGTACCGCACGTTCGTGGACATCGCGCAGCACCCGAAGAGTTCCCACGCCCCGTCGTCCGTCAACGGAGGCGCGTTCCTGCTGACCGCCCAGGACCTCGGCGTGCGCTACGAGGCCGGCCGGGAGAAGGATCTCGACGCCGGCCTGAAGGAGACCGACGCCCAGGTCGACAAGGACAACGAGCAGGCACGCTGATGGCAGCCACCACCCTCCGCCCGCCGGCGAGCCGTGCGCTGCGGGCCAAGCACCGCAGGTCGGCGCTGCGCACGCTGGGCTTCCTGTCCCCCTGGCTGATCGGGTTCACGGTCTTCTTCGCCTACCCGCTGGTGTCGACCGTCTACTTCTCCTTCATGGAGTACGACGGATTCGCCCCGCCTGTGTGGGTGGGTCTCAAGAACTGGTCGTACGTCTTCAACGACTACGCCTTCTTCTGGCCGGCCCTGCGCAACACCCTGTGGCTGGTCGCCGTGATGGTGGCGCTGCGGGTGCTGTTCGGGCTCGGCGTCGGGCTGCTGATCACGAAGATCAAGACGGGTGCCGGGGTCTTCAGGACGCTCTTCTACCTGCCGTACCTGGCTCCGCCGGTCGCCGCGACCATGTCCTTCGTCTTCCTGCTCAACCCCGGTACGGGGCCCGTCAACACCATCCTCGAGTCCGTGGGGCTGCCCGCGCCCGGCTGGTTCACCGACCCCGCCTGGTCGAAGCCGTCGCTGACGATCCTGGCCCTGTGGTGCATCGGCGACCTGATGGTGATCTTCATGGCGGCGCTGCTCGACGTCCCCAAGGAGCAGTACGAGGCGGCGGAGCTGGACGGAGCCCGCGCCTGGCAGCGGTTCCGATACGTCACCTTCCCCAACATCTCGCCCATCGTGCTGTTCGCCGTGGTCACCGGAGTGATCGCGACCATGCAGTACTACACGGAGCCGCTCGTGGCGGCGAAGGTGGCGAGCGGGGTGATCGGCGGTTCGGGGCAGCAGTTCGAGCCCGGCTACCCGGACAGAACCACGCTGACCGTCCCGCAGACGATCTACAACCTCGGCTTCCAGCGCTTCGACACCGGCGCGGCCTGCGTGGTCGCCCTGGTGCTGTTCGCCCTGGCCATGGCCTTCACGGCGATCCTGATGCGGCGGCGCTCCGGCTTCATGTCGGCGGAGGACTGAACGATGACCACCATGACCCCGACCCCCGCCCGGGCCGCGTACGAGCCGGCCGCCCCCGGCCGGGGAGGCACCGCCGCCCGCCGGTCCGCACGGCGCCGAGCGACGCTGGAATGGATCGCCGTCCACTCGCTGGCGATCGCCGCCGCGTTGTTCTTCCTGCTCCCGTTCGTCTTCGTGTTCCTGACCGCCGTGATGAGCGACGACCAGGCCCTCACCCGCGACCTGTGGCCACACACCTGGGAGTGGGGCAACTTCGCCACCGTCTGGAACACCCCCGGTTTCCTGACCTGGTGGCGCAACACCCTGCTGTACGCCGGCCTCGGTACGGTGCTCGCCGTCGCGTCGAGCATCCCGGTGGCCTACGCGCTCGCCAAGTTCCGCTTCCGCGGCCGCAATCCGGCGATGATGCTGGTTATCGCGATGATGATGCTGCCGCCGCAGGTCGTCGTCGTACCGATGTACCTCTTCTGGGCGAAACAGCTGGACCTCGCGGGCACGCTGTGGCCGCTGATCATCCCCTTCGCCTTCGGCAACGCGTTCACCATCTTCCTGCTGCGGCAGTTCCTGCTGACCATCCCGAAGGAGTACACGGAGGCGGCCAGGATCGACGGCTGCGGCGAGTTCCGCACGATGGTGCGGATCGTGCTGCCGATGGCGAAGCCGGCCATCGCGGCGGTGGCCCTCTTCCACTTCTTCTACTGCTGGAACGACTACTTCGGCCCGCAGATCTACGCGTCGGAGAACCCGGCCGCCTGGACCCTCAGCTACGGCCTGGAGTCCTTCAAGGGCGCCCACCAGACCGACTGGAACCTCACCATGGCTGCCACGGTCATGATCATGGCACCGGTGATCGTCGTCTTCTTCTTCGCACAAAAGGCCTTCATCGAAGGCGTCACACTGACCGGAGTGAAGGGCTAGGCCCTGTCCGGACCGAGAAGGGCCCGTTCATGAAGCTCGCTGTAGTGGGGGGCGGTTCCACCTACACCCCCGAACTCATCGACGGTTTCGCGCGCATGCGCGACACCCTGCCGATCGAGGAACTCGTACTGATCGACCCCGCGGCCGACCGCCTCGAACTGGTCGGCGGTCTCGCCCGGCGCATCTTCGCCAAACAGGACCACCCCGGAAAGATCGTCACCACCTCCGACGTCGACGCGGGCGTCGACGGCGCCGACGCCGTGCTGCTCCAGCTGCGGGTGGGCGGGCAGGCCGCCCGCCAGCAGGACGAGACATGGCCGCTGGAATGCGGCTGCGTCGGCCAGGAGACCACGGGCGCGGGCGGCCTCGCCAAGGCGCTCCGCACCGTCCCCGTCGTCCTCGACATCGCCGAGCGGGTGCGCCGCACCAACCCCGACGCGTGGATCATCGACTTCACCAACCCGGTCGGCATCGTCACCCGGGCACTGCTGCAGGCCGGGCACAAGGCCGTCGGACTGTGCAACGTGGCCATCGGCTTCCAGCGGAAGTTCGCCGGACTGCTGGGCGTCGCGCCCGCCGACGTCCATCTCGACCACGTCGGGCTCAACCACCTGACCTGGGAGACCGCCGTCCGGCTCGGCGGCCCGGAGGGCGAGAACGTGCTGCCGCGGCTGCTCGCCGAACACGGTGACGCGGTGGCGGCCGATCTGCGCATGCCACGCGAACTGATCGACCGCCTCGGCGTCGTGCCCTCGTACTACCTGCGGTACTACTACGGCCACGACGAGGTCGTACGGGAGCTGCGGACGAAGCCGTCGCGGGCCGCGGAGGTCGCACAGATGGAGAAGCGGCTCCTCGAGATGTACGGGGACCCGCAGCTGGACGAGAAGCCGGAGCTGCTCGCCGAGCGCGGCGGCGCCTTCTACTCGGAGGCCGCCGTCGACCTCGCCGCCGCGCTGCTCGGCGGCGCCGGCTCCCCCTACCAGGTGGTGAACACGTACAACAACGGCACGCTCCCATTCCTGCCGGACGACGCCGTGATCGAGGTGCAGGCAGCAGTCGGCACCCAGGGGGCGACACCACTGGCGGTCCGCGAACTCGACCCGTTGTACGCGGGGTTGACCGCCAACGTCACGGCGTACGAGGACCTGGCGCTGGAGGCCGCGCTGCGCGGGGGGCACGACCGGGTCTTCAAGGCGCTGCTGTCGCACCCGCTGGTCGGCCAGTACGAGTACGCGCAGCAGCTCACCGAGCAGCTGATCGCGCACAACCGGGAGCACCTCGCGTGGGCCTGACCGATCTCTCCGGGCGGGGACCCACCGCCGGACCCGCCGGGACCGTCCTCGCCATCGACGCGGGGAACAGCAAGACCGACGTGGCCTTCGTCGACGCCGACGGCACGGTGCTCGCCTCCGGCCGCGGTCCCGGCTTCCAGCCGCCGAAGGTCGGCGTCCGGGCCGCGATCGACGCCCTGGCCGCCACGGTCGAGGAGGCCATGGCAGAGGGCGGCGTCACCGGGCAGGTCGAGCATGTGTCGGCCTGCCTGGCCAACGCCGATCTGCCGGTCGAGGAAAGGGAGTTGACCGCGGCTCTGTACGGGCGCGGCTGGGGGCGCAGCACACAGGTCCGCAACGACACCTTCGCCATCCTGCGGGCGGGGGTGGACGAGCCGCGGGGTGTGGCCGTCGTCTGCGGGGCGGGCATCAACTGCGTGGGCATGCTGCCCGACGGCCGCACCGCGCGCTTCCCCGCGCTCGGGAAGATCTCCGGCGACTGGGGCGGCGGCGCGGGCCTCGCGGAGGAGGCGCTGTGGTGCGCGGCACGCGCGGAGGACGGCCGCGGCGAGCCGACGGCGCTCGCCGACACCCTGCCCGCTCACTTCGGGCTGGACTCGGTGTACGCCCTGATCGAGGCGCTGCACCTGGGAGACGTCGCGGCCGTGCGCAAGCACGAACTGGCGCCGGTGCTCTTCGCGACGAGCGCCGCCGGTGACCTGGTGGCCAGGTCGCTGGTGCACCGGCAGGCGGAGGAGGTGGTGGCGATGGCGGCGGTCGCCCTGGACCGCCTCGGGCTGCTCGACGAGGAGGTGCCCGTGCTCCTCGGCGGCAGCGTGCTCGCCGCCCGTCACCCCGAACTCGACGGGCGCATCCGCGAACTGCTCGCGGCGAGGGCGCCGAAGGCCGTCGTCGAGGTGGTGACGGCAGCACCGGTACTGGGGGCGGCGCTGCTGGGACTGGACCACATCGGGGCCTCCGCCGGGGCGCGGGAGGCGCTGCGCGCCCACTACGCGTAGCGCGTCGCCAGGCACACGCCGCCGCCCGCTCCCCCTCGCCGGGGTGCGGGCGGCGCTCGGTGTGCCGAGGTGGGGGCGCGCTCGACGTCATGCGGTGCACGGGCGGCGCTCCGTGGGCCGCGGTGCGGGCGCACTGCGTGCCCTGCGGCACGGCGCGCTCCGTGGACGGGGTGCGGCGCGCTCCGTGGGCCGGCGTGCGCGGGCGGCGCCTTTCGGAACGGGGCTCGCGGGCGGCGCCTCATCTGCCCTTCCGGCGGCGGCGGGAGGGAACCGATCAAGGCCGGGAAGCGTATTCATGGTGGGGACATCACGGGGGAGGTCACGCTGAGGGGGGTGTCCGGCGTCCGCGCCGGTATCAAGATCGGGTCAATTGTGGTGTGAGGCGGTCCCCTGCGGCCATACTGCTGGCCGGGACCAGTCCCAGGACCCGCCGGGGGCGGGCCGACGTCAGCGACCAAGGGGGAGGTCACGTGACACACCCGCCGAATGTGCGCACAGCGCCTCAGTCGGCTCCGCCCCATGTGCCCGTACTCCCGCCCGCGCATGTACCGGACGGGCCGACGGGGCGCGGCGCCTGGGCCGAGGGCCGCCGGCGGCTGCGCGCCGCGGCGACGACGGAGCCGGGGCGGCTCCAGATCATCGGTGCCGTACTGGCAGCGCTGGTCGTGGCGTTCGGCGCGGTCACGGTGCTGGAGGTCTCCTCGCGCGCCACCGCCGCGGACGACGTGGTGACCCGCAGTCAGCCGCTCACCGCCGATGCCGCCTCCATCTACCGCTCGCTCGCCGACGCGGACACGGCGGCGTCCAGCGGCTTCCTGGCCGGCGCCGAGGAGCCGCGTGAGGTGGCCGAGCGGTACGACAGGGACATCGCGCTCGCCTCCCGTCTGCTCATCAAGGCCGCGACGAACGCCGGCAGTTCCAGCGAGTCCGGGCAGCAGATAGCCGAGCTGAACGAGGCGCTGCCGCGCTACACGGCCCTGATCGAGACCGCCCGTGCCAACAACCGGCTGGGCCGGCCGCTGGGCGGCGCGTATCTCCGCTTCGCCAACGAGCAGATGTCGCGGGACCTGCTGCCGGCCGCCCAGAAGCTGTACGACGCGGAGACGGCGCGGCTCCAGCAGGACGACGACGACGCCCGGTTCTGGCCCGTGCTGTCCACGGCGGCCGGGGTGGTGGCGATCGGAGCCCTCCTGTGGGCCCAGCGGCGCAACTACCGCCGCACGAACCGGGTCTTCAACCACGGCCTGCTCGTCGCGACGGCGGCGTCCACGGTGCTGCTGCTGTGGCTCGCGGTGGGGCACACCGTGGCGCGCACCCAGCTGACCGACGCCGACCGGCACGGCCAGCAGTCCCTCAGGGTGCTGGGCGACGCGCGGATCAACTCCCTGAAGGCCCGCGCCAACGAGAACCTGACGGTGGTGGCACGGGGCGCCGTGCTCACCGACGACGGCAAGAGCGACAAGTACGAGACGGACTACACCGCCGGCATGAACCGGCTCGGCGAACAGCTGCACCAGGCCCAGCGGCTGGCCGACGACAGCGCGGGCCGCGATCCCGTCGATGCCGCGGTCACGGCCGTGTCCGAGTGGCAGGAGCGCCACAAGGACGTCACCCGGACCGACCGGGCGGGCGACTACGACGGCGTGGTCCGCAAGGTCGTCGGCGCCAAGGGCTCCACGGGTGAGTCCTTCGACACGGTGGACGCGGCGCTGGAGAAGGCGCTGGCACACGAGCAGCGCGAGTTCACGGCAGCGGCGAAGGACGCACGGGGAGCGCTGTCGGGCCTGCCCCTCGGGGCGGCCGTGCTCGGTGTCCTCGGCGCGGCGGGCGCCGTGCTCGGCATCAACCGCAGGCTTTCGGAGTACCGGTGAGAGGGGGAGCGATGACGGACTCGGAAGCACGCCCGGGACGCCGGCGCACTCTGCGCGGCTGGGGCGGCGTCGCGGGGATGGCGGCCGCCTGCGCGCTGACCGCCGCCGTCACCCTGCTGCCGCTGTCCCACGGTGGTGACGTCCTGACACACGGCACCGGCCAGGGCGTGGCGTCCACCCTGCCCCTGAAGGACGACACCTGCGAGGACCCCGATGCCTCGCTCACCCCGTCGGGTGCCGACGGCCCCACGATCGCCGCTATCAAGGAGCGGGGCAAGCTGGTCGTCGGCGTCGACCAGAACAGCTACCGCTGGGGCTACCGCAATCCGGTCGGGGGCGGACTCGAGGGCTTCGACATCGACCTCGCCCGTGCCATCGCCGCCGACATCGTCGGCAGCCCGGACGCCGTCATCTTCCGCGCCATACCCACCAACCAGCGCATCGCCGCCCTGGAGAACGGCACCGTGGACATCGTGGTGCGCACGATGACCATCAGCTGCAGCCGTATCGAGCAGGTCGCCTTCTCCACCGCCTACTTCCAGGCGGGTCAGCAGGTGCTGGCGTCCAAGAGCTCGTCGATCACCGGCTACGACAAGTCGCTGACGGGTAAGCGGGTCTGCTCCGCGGAGGGCTCGACGGCGTACGAGGCGCTGGAGCGCGACAGCTTCGGCGCGACCTTCAAGGACGAGCACGACGGGCAGCCCGCGGACGAGGACCTCTACACGGTGCCCAACCAGCTGGACTGCCTCGTCAGACTCCAGCAGGGCCTGGTCGACGCGATCGTCACGGACAACGCCCTGGCGGCCGGCCAGGCGGCCCAGGATCCGGCCGTGGAGCTCAAGGGCGACGCTCCCTTCACCACCGAGTACTACGGAGTGGCCACCAAGCTCGGCAACGACGATCTGGTGCGCCGGGTGAACCAGGTGCTGGTCGAGTACCGCAAGGGCCCCTGGAAGAAGGCGTACGACAAGTGGCTCGCGGCGGACCTGCCGGGCATCACCGGACCGCCGCAGCCCAAGTACCGGGCCGGGTGAGCCCCGGGGGAGCGCGGGCACGGCCGGCACGAACGCACTGCAGGAACGACACGCACCACAGGCAGCGGGCAAGAACGGAGAGGTGATCGATGGGCGTCGCGGAACCCTTCCCCGGCCCCGCGGGGCGACCGCACGGGCCGGTGATGGACCGGGACGAGGTGGACCGTGCTCTGGCACGGCTCGGCGCCGAGCACGAGGCGGTGGAGACCTCGCTGCTGGCGTTGCAGGACCACGCGGGCCGCAGGCTGCTCGAAGGCGCGGAGCTGACGGGTGTGACCAAGGACCGCTGGGCGACCGCCGAGCAGCAGATCACCCTCCTCTGGGGCTACTTCGACGCCTACACCGCCGCGCTGAACGGCATCCGTGAGCTCCGCTCCCGCAGACGCTGGTCCAGCCGCGAGGATCTCGCGGAACTGACCGAGCGGCTGCGCGGCCGCAGCGTCACCGTGGCGAGCCAGGCCCACACCGCTCCCGGGATCACCGGACCGGCCAGGCTGTCCGAGGAGTTCACCCTCGAGGAACTCGTCGCCAGGATGAACGACCTCTACGCGGCGTCGCTGGACGTCGTGGTGACGGCGGACGCGGTCTGGTCGGCGCTGCCCGCCCGCATCGATCTGCTCTCCGCGGAGCTCCGGCGCACCCGTTCGCTCGCGCACTCCGTGGGCGTGCGGCCCGGGGAGCATCCCTCCGGCGACGAGCTGGAGTCCATCACCGAGGAGTTGTCCACACTGCGCGACCAGGTGGTGTCCGACCCGCTCGCCTTCTGGCGGCCCGGACCGGGCAGCGCGGCACCGGGGGGCGGCCGGCCCGACACCGACCGCTACGACCGGGCGGCCCGCGCCCTCGAGGACGTGCGCCGTGAGATCGAGGCGGTGCTCCAGGTCCGTCAGGACTCGGAGGAGCGGCTGATGCGGCTCCGCGACGTGCTCTCCCGCGCCGACCGGACGCTGACCGAGGCGCGGGCGGCGCGCGGCGAGGTGCTGGCGAAGATCGCCGCCTCCGAGGTGCCCGCCGTCAGCGGCCCGCCGACCGCGCTCCAGGAACGCCTCGCCACGGCCGCCGAGCACCGCAGGCACGCCCGGTGGCACCGTCTGTCGCCGCTGCTCGAGTCCCTGGAGCGCGAGGCGGAGGAGGAACTGATGCGTGCCCGCGAGTCGTTGACCGCCGTCACCGCGCCGCTCGCGGTGCGGGCGGAGCTGCGCGGCCGTCTCGACGCCTACAAGGCGAAGGTCGCACGACAGGGCTCGGCCGAGGACCCCCTGCTCATCGAGCGGTACGACGCGGCGCGCCGCATGCTGTGGAGCGCGCCGTGCGATCTGCGTGCAGCGGAGCAGGCGGTTCTGCGCTACCAGCACGCGGCGGTGGAGGCCCTGGCACAGCGACTGGACGGACCGGAGCCGGGGCCCAGCGACCGCAGGGGGATTCATGAGCGGGAACGACAACTGCCAGCGCCCCGGTTGCGCGGGCTCGTACGAGGACATGGGTGGCGGCGAGCTGTACTGCGACACCTGCGGGCTGGCCCCGGTCGTGTCACCCACCGGCATGGTGTCCTCGCCGGCCACCGGCGTCGCCGGCGGCGGCGGCCGGGACTCCTCGTCGGCGCGCAGCAGTTCCCGTGCCTCCTCGCGCTCGTCGTCGTCGCGTCGGTCGGTCTCCGGGCGGCTGTCGCTCTCCCTGACGGGGCAGTCCTCGGCCCGGTCGGTCTCCGTCCGCAGCTCCGGCGCGTCGGCAGCGTCGTCCGCCCGCAACCGGCTGGGCGCGGGGCTGGTGTCCGTGCCGGACGTCCCGCGGCCCGACCCTCGCGGCGCTGTCATGGCGAACCCTGAGGTGCCGGAGCGCAAGCGGTTCTGCTCGCGCTCCGACTGCGGCGCGCCCGTGGGGCGGGCACGTGGCGACCGGCCGGGACGCACGGAGGGCTTCTGCACCAAGTGCGGCCACCCGTACTCGTTCGTGCCGAAGCTGACCGGCGGCGACATCGTGCACGGCCAGTACGAGGTCGTTGGCTGCCTCGCGCACGGCGGCCTCGGCTGGGTGTATCTGGCCGTGGACCGGGCGGTGTCGGACCGGTGGGTGGTGCTCAAGGGCCTGCTCGACACCGGCGACCAGGATGCCATGGCGGCCGCGATCTCGGAGCGGCGCTTCCTCGCCGAGATCGAGCACTCCAACATCGTCCGGATCTACAACTTCGTCGAGCACCTCGACCAGCGCACCGGCTCCCTCGACGGGTACATCGTCATGGAGTACGTGGGCGGCAAGTCCCTCAAGGAGATCGCCAACGAGCGGCGCGGCCCTGACGGCCGACGCGACCCGCTGCCGGTGGAGCAGGCGTGCGCCTACGGCATCGAGGCGCTGGAGGCGCTCGGGCATCTGCACAGCAGAAACCTTCTGTACTGCGACTTCAAGGTCGACAACGCCATCCAGCAGCAGGACCAGCTCAAGCTGATCGACATGGGCGCGGTCCGCAGGATGGACGACGACGAGTCCGCCATCTACGGCACCGTCGGCTACCAGGCGCCGGAGGTCGCGGAGGTCGGCCCGTCGGTGGCCTCGGACCTGTACACGGTGGCGCGGACGCTGGCCGTACTGACGTTCGACTTCCAGGGCTACACGAACGTGTTCGTGGACTGCCTGCCGGATCCCGACAACATCGACGTCTTCCGGACGTACGAGTCCTTCTACCGGCTGCTGGTGCGGGCCACCGACCCGGACCCGGGGCGGCGGTTCGCCTCCGCGCAGGAGATGGCCGAGCAGCTGACGGGGGTGCTCAGGGAGGTCGTCGCGATACAGACGGGCCGCCCGCGCCCCGCCGTGTCGACGCTGTTCGGTCCGGAACTGCGCGTGACGGACACGGAGTTGTTCGCCGAGCAGACCGAGGACGTGTCCAGGCTGGGCCCGCGCGACGCGATGCGCGGCGGGCGAGCGGCGGGGGGCACGGCCGAGGCGCCCGCGCGACTGCCGTCCGCAGCGGGCCCCGCCGGGTATGCCGGCGCCCCTGCCCCGTACGGGGCGGTCCCGGCACCCCGTGCGCCGGGCCGGCCGCTGCCGGGCGTCGTGCCCGCGGGCCGGGCAGCGCCGGACACGGACTCCGCGCCGCATCTCGCCGTGCTCGACACCGGGGCGGCGTCGCTGGCGCTGCCGGTGCCCCGCGTCGATCCGAACGACCCGAACGCGGGTTTCCTCGCCGGGCTGATGGCCTCCGCCCCCGCCGAGCTGATCGCCGCACTGCACACAGCGGCGGCCGGTTCTCCGGAGACGCGGCTGCGTGAACTGCGTGCCCGTCTGGAGATGGGCGACCTGACGGCCGCGACGACGGCGCTCGCCACCATGGAGCAGCAGCAGCCCGACGACTGGCGGGTGGTCTGGTACCGGGGTGTCACCTCGCTGGTGACCGGCGACCACCAGGCGGCGGCGCTGTCCTTCGACGCGGTCTACGACGCGTTCCCCGGCGAGCCGGCGCCCAAGCTGGCCCTCGGCCTGTGTGCGGAGGTGCTCGGCCAGTTGGACAACGCGGCGGAGTACTACCGTCTCGTGTGGACGACCGACCCGAGCCATGTGAGCGCAGCGTTCGGGCTGGCCAGGGTCCAACTCGCGGCCGGTGACCGCGCGGGAGCCGTACGGACGCTGGAGTCGGTGCCGGAGGCATCGATCCACTACACGGCCGCACGGGTTGCCGCCGTCCGGGCGAGACTCCGTCGGCGCGCCGTGCACGAACCGCTGCTGGACGACCTGTCGGCGGCTGCCTCGCAGGTCGCCGCCCTCGCGGGCTTCGGTCTGGACGCCGTGCGGCGCGAGCGGTTGTCCACAGAGGTACTCGGCACGGCGCTGGACTGGGTACTCTCCGGAAGTCCCGGAAGCGGGCCGTCCGTTCCGCACGCACCGAGCACACTGCTCGGCAGCACGCTGGACGAACGCGGTCTGCGCTTCGGGCTGGAACGCTCCTACCGGGTGCTCGCCCGGCTCGCCCAGCGCGGCGAGGAGCGCATAGAGCTGGTGGAGCGGGCGAACCGCTACCGCCCCCGGACGTGGGTGTGATTGATGGCGCAGAAGCACCGGCCGGATGCCGGATCGACCTGCCCCGGCTGCGACGAACCTCTGGAGCCGGGTGACCGGTTCTGCGGGGCGTGCGGCTACGACCTGTCGGCCGTGCCCGCCGTGCCGCAGGACCGCCCGACCGTGGCCATCGGCACGCCCGTCGAATGGCCGGCGGCCACCGGCACCGACACGATGGGCACCCCGACGCCGACGCAGCGCGCCGCGGACGTGCCGGGCACCGACTCCGACGGCGGCGAACTGCCGCCGACGGGCACGCCCGGCGCCCCCGCCTCCGAGGCGGCCACCGCACGTGGCAGCGGCGTGCCGGGTGCGACCGCACCAGGTGCCGACGCGCCGGGAGCATCCGTACCGTCGCAGCCCGCGCACGGCACGGCCGCCGGTGCGCCCGGCTCGCCCGCGCCCGCATCCACTCCCGCCGAATTCGGTACGGACGCCGGGAGTCACGGCCATGAGCGTCCTGGCACCGGGACCGCCGGCCAGGCCCCCAGGGCCACGGGACGGCCGCGCCCGGCGCGGGCGCCGCGGACCCGGTCGCCGGAGCGGGGCAGCCCGCCTCCGGTGTGCGGTTCGACGACCCGCCGTCCGGCGACTTCGAGCTCGCCGCGCCCGCACCGGGAGCCGCACCCGACCCCCGGGCGCCGGCCGCACCGCCGGCAGCCGCCGCGCCGTCCGGCACCAAGCTCTGCGTGGCCTGCCGGGCCGGCCGGGTCGACACCGACGGCTACTGCGAGAACTGCGGTCACGCCCAGCCCCGCGAGCGCGACCACATGGAGCAGGAGCTCGGTCCGGTCGCCGCGGTCAGCGACCGGGGTCTGCGGCACCACCGCAACGAGGACTCGTTCGCCGTCTCCGCCACCGCCCTGCCGGACGGCTCACCGGCCGTCGTCGCGGTCGTCTGCGACGGTGTCTCCTCGGCGACCCGCCCCGACGAGGCGTCGGCCGCCGCCGCGAGCGCCGCCAACGAGCGGCTGCTGGCCGCGCTGCCCCTGGGCACGCACCCGCAGCAGGCCATGCACGAGGCGATCGTGGCGGCCTCCGAGGCGGTCAACTCCCTGGCCGGGCAGCCAGAGCAGGTGCCCGGTGAGGAGCACCGCCACCAGAACGCGCCCGCCTGCACGATCGTCGGAGCCGTGGCGGCCGGCGGCCTGCTGGTCGTCGGCTGGGTCGGTGACAGCCGCGCCTACTGGGTCCCCGACGACCGTTCGGGGCCGCCTGCCCGGCTCACCGAGGACGACTCCTGGGCGGCGCAGATGGTGGCGGCGGGCCTGATGAACGAGGCGGAGGCCTACGCGGACGAGCGCGCCCACGCGATCACGGGATGGCTCGGCGCCGACGCCTACGAACTCGAGCCGCACACCGCTGCGTTCAAGCCGGACCGTCCCGGCGTGGTCGTGGTGTGCACCGACGGCCTGTGGAACTACGCGGAGGGCGCGGAGGAGATGGCCCGCGCCGTTCCCGTGGACGCGGCGGAACGTCCGCTGCACAGCGCCCAGATGCTCGTCGGTCACGCTCTCGACGGCGGCGGCCACGACAACGTAACAGTGGCGGTCCTGCCGTTCGCCGTACCGCGTCAAGGGGCAGGATCGGCTCAGGACATGGCCTGATACGACCCTTCGCGGCCGCCGCTCCCGTCGGCGGCCACCCGGCAAGCCTCCGCCACCCGGCGGCCGCCTCGACCCGCAACCGTCCGCTGTCCCTGCCGCCTTCGCACGACCCGTCGCCCTGGCTGCCGCTCCGCCGCAGCCAGGTGGAGCGCCGTGCGGAGCCCACAAGGAGCCGATCAGATGGCTGTTTTCGCCAAGTCCCAGGTGCCGCAGTTCTCGGTGGACGTGTACCAGAACGAATACCTGCCCGAGGGCGGCCGAGAGGTCAACGCGATCGTCACGGTCACCTCCACCGGGGGCGGCACCACCGGGGCGCCCCGCTGCACGGAGCGTCCGCCTCCGCTGCCGCCGTGCCGGACCAGGGGCCCGCCGCCGGCGTCGTGATCATGGTGGACTGCTCCGGCTCGATGGAGTACCCGGCGACGAAGCTGCGCAACGCACGGGAGGCGACGGCCGCGGCCGTCGACACGCTGCGCGACGGCGTCGCCTTCGCGGTGGTCGCCGGCACGCACAAGGCGCTCGAGGTCTATCCGGGCGGCGGCCGGCTGGCCGTCGCCGACCCGGCCACCCGCGCACAGGCGAAGGAGGCGCTGCGAACTCTCACCGCCGGCGGCGGCACCGCGATCGGTACCTGGCTGCGGCTGGCCGACCGCCTGCTGTCCTCCTCCGACGCGGCGATACGGCACGGCATCCTGCTCACCGACGGACGCAACGAGCACGAGTCGCCGGAGGACCTGCGGGCCGCCCTCGACTCCTGCGCGGGCCGCTTCACCTGTGACGCCCGGGGAGTCGGCACGGACTGGGAGGTCAAGGAGGTCACCGGCATCGCGTCGGCGCTCCTGGGCACGGCCGACATCGTCGCAGACCCCGGCGGCCTTGCCGCGGACTTCACCAGCATGATGGAGAACGCGATGGGCAAGGAGGTCGCGGACGTGGCACTGCGGCTCTGGACCCCCGTCGGCGTGGAGATCAAGTTCGTCAAGCAGGTCGCGCCGACCGTGGAGGACCTCAGCGGGCGGCGCACGGAAGCCGGTCCCCGTGCGGGCGACTATCCGACCGGATCATGGGGCGACGAGTCCCGCGACTACCACATATGTGTGCAGGTGCCGGAGGCCGCGATCGGCCAGGAGATGCTGGCGACGCGGGTCTCGCTGATCGTTCCGGCGGCCGACGGCGGCGCCCCCGCCGTGCTGTCGCACGGGCTCGTGCGGGCGGTCTGGACGGACGACATGGCAGCGTCCACGTCGATCAATCGGCAGGTGGCGCACTACACGGGCCAGGCGGAACTGGCGCAGGTCATCCAGCAGGGGCTCGAAGCCCGCAAGGCGGGTGATGTGGGCGGGGCGACCGCGAAACTGGGCCGCGCGGTGCAGCTCGCGGCGCGCTCCGGGAACGAGGACACCGCCAAGCTGCTTTCGAAGGTGGTGGACGTCGTCGATGCGGCGACAGGTACTGTGCGACTGAAGGCGAAGGTCGCGGACGCGGACGAGATGACGCTCGAAACGCGCTCCACGAAGACGGTTCGCGTCAAAAAGTAAGCACGTACGAACACGAGTGAACGGCCCTCGGGGCCGGATGAGGAGAGGGGGACGCGCCGACATGCCGACCTGCCCGAACGGACACCAGTCGGGTTCCGACGACTGGTGCGAGGTCTGCGGCCACCGCATGGCTCCTCCCGGTGCTCCCGCGGGTGCCGTACCGCCGCCTCCACCGCCGCCGCCCGGCTACGGCTATCCCGGCCCGGCCGATCCGAACGCCACGGCCCAGGCGGAGCTCTGCCCGCAGTGCCGCACCCCGCGCGAGGCCATGGCCCCGTTCTGCGAGGAGTGCCGCTACAACTTCCTCACGCACACGGCGACGTCGTACACGCCCGTGGCACCGCCGCCGCAGCAGCAGGGCGGCCTGAACCTCCCGCCCGGTTTCCAGTCGCAGCCGGGCCCGCCCTGGCCGCCGGCGCAGCACGGAGCTCCGCCGCCGCCTCCGCAGCAGCAGCGTGACCCGTTCGAGTACCAGGGCTCGCGGCCCTCGCAGATGAACCGGCCTGCCGAACCGCTGGGGCAGGAGCCGCCCGGTCACCAGCAGCACCAGCAGCCGCACCAGCAGCAGCACCAGCAGCAGCAGCAGCCGGGCGCCTTCCAGCAGCAGGGCGGTCCGCCGCCCCCGCCGTCGCCGTTCCAGCAGCAGTCCGGTCCCCCGGCGCCGCCCGCGTTCCAGCAGCAGCCGGGACCGCCCGCGCCGCCCGCGTTCCAGCAGCAGCAGTCCGGTCGACCCGCGCCGCAGCCCCAGCAGACCGGTGGCGGCGACGACTGGATGCTGCCGCCGCCCTCCCGGACCCAGTCGCCCCCACCTCCGCCGGGGCACCAGGGGCCGCAGGGACATCAGGGTCCGCCGCCGTTCCCGCAGCAGTCGATGCCGCCGCAGCACCAGCAGGGCCCGGGCATGCAGGGCATGCACCCGGGGCAGCAGCCTCCTCAGCAGCAGGCCGCCCCGGCGGGATGGACGGCCGTGGTCGGCCCGGACCGTGAGTACTTCATGGCGATGATGCAGCGCAGCGGCCCGGAAGCCACCGGTCTCAATCTGCCTGCTTACTCTCCCGAGCAGCATCTGCCGCTCACCGGGGGCCAGATCACCATCGGCCGCCGCAGGCAGTCGACGGGCGAGTCGCCGGACATCGACCTGTCGGTGCCCCCGGAGGACCCGGGTGTCTCGCACCAGCACGCGGTGCTGGTGCAGCAGCCGGACGGGTCCTGGGCGGTCGTCGACCAGAACTCGACCAACGGCACCACGCTCAACGGCGCGGAGGACCCGATCCAGCCGTACGTCCCGATCCCGCTGAACGACGGCGACCGGGTGCACGTCGGCGCCTGGACGACGATCACCGTCCGCCGCGGCTGAGCGACCCCGCAGCGGGGGCCTCACCGCGCCGGACGGCGATCCTGCCGACAGGCATGAATACGTGGTGCCCGGCGTGAGCGTTCAACCGCGGCACGGGAGTCGGTGACGACCGCGCGTTCAGTCGCCGGGCGGCCCGAGGGGCCAGACGTAAGGCCCCTCGGGATCGTCCAGCCAGGCCCACTGCCGGCCGGCGCCGACGGTGACCCCGAAACGGTTGCGCTCCGGGCGGTGCTCCCCGTACCACAGGGCGAGCGCCTCTTCCGGGTCGAGGCTCCCCGCGGTCAGGCTCAGCATGAAGCGGAACAGGTCGTTCTCGACCGCGCTCCCGGACAGTCCGCCGGTCCCCGGCTCCTCGGGCACGGCCGTGCCGCGCAGCGGCACGAAGTACGCCGATGTGCGCAGGAAGCGGCCCTCCGCCGTGCGGCCGCCCGCGTCGTGACGGACCCGCAGGGCAATGATCCCGGTGGACAGCGGCGCGACGATCCGTGCGCCGTCGCGGCACTGGGCGGGCCAGGCGTAGGGCACCGCCGCCAGGGTGCAGGTGGCGATGACGCGATCGAAGGGGGCGCGCTCGGGGCAGCCACGGGCGCCGTCGCCGGTGACGACCCTGGGGTGGTACCCGGCGGCCGAAAGATGTGCGCGGGCGGAGTCGGTGACCTCCGGATCGAGGTCCATCGTCGTCACGGCGGCGTCGCCGAGCCGGTGCGCCAGCAGCGCGGCGTTGTAGCCGGTGCCCGCCCCGATCTCGAGGACCTGGTTCCCGTCGGTGACCTCGAGCACGTCCAGCATCAGGGCCATGAGGGAGGGCTGGCTGCTCGACGACAGCAGTTCCCCGTCTCGCAGGCGGGTGGCCAGCGGCTCGTCCGTGTAGGCGCCGCGCAGCCAGCGGGCGCGCCGGCCGGGGTCGGGGTCCTCGCGCCACAGGCGTTCCCACGCTCCGGCCCGGGGTGTGAAGTAGTACGGCACGAACAGGTGCCGCGGCACCTCTTCGA
This sequence comes from Streptomyces sp. Tu 2975, assembly GCF_009832925.1. Classification (GTDB taxonomy): domain Bacteria; phylum Actinomycetota; class Actinomycetes; order Streptomycetales; family Streptomycetaceae; genus Streptomyces. The sequence goes on along the minus strand of NZ_CP047140.1, from coordinate 5,223,687 downwards.
ACGCCGCCCGCCAGGCCGGATCGGCCGGCCGGCCGTCGGCAACGATGTCGCGCACCATCGCCCGCCGCGCTTCGGTGGCGGCCTCGGCGAATCGATCCCCGGTCTGACCCATATGTTCACTTTGCTGCGTGGATGCACACGAGGCGAGCCTCCATGCCGGGGCTGCGTGGAGTCTCAGGGGTCCCCAGGGCTTCGGCCCTGGGCGGGTCGGTCTGAGAGCATGGGGAGCGTGAATGAGATTCGGCGCGGGACGCTTCAGGAGCAGACCTTCTACGAGCAGGTCGGCGGCGAGGAGACTTTCCGGCGCCTCGTGCACCGCTTCTACGAGGGCGTTGCCGAGGACCCGCTGCTGCGGCCGATGTACCCGGAGGAGGACCTCGGGCCGGCCGAGGAGCGGCTGACGCTCTTCCTGATCCAGTACTGGGGCGGACCGCGCACCTACAGCGACAACCGCGGCCACCCCCGGCTCCGGATGCGTCATGTGCCGTTCACGGTCGACAGGGCGGCCCACGACGCCTGGCTCAAGCACATGCGCGCGGCGCTGGACGAGCTGGGTCTCGCCGAGGAGCACGAGCGGCAGCTGTGGGACTACCTGACGTACGCCGCCGCCTCGATGGTGAACGCCCCGGACTGATCCGCTTCCCCCGCCGGGGAGGTCCTCGCACGGACCGATCCGCTTCCCGAGCCGGGGAGGCCCTCGCACGTCGCGCGTCCCGCCGACCCTCCTAAGCCTTGGCGCCCGAACGGAATCCGGAACTCCGTGGCCGGATAACGGTCACGATCGGATGAAGGTCGGGGTGCAAGCGGTTTCCACGGACCCGTGTGCTCTGAAAGCATCCATGGACGGTGGGCGTCGGGGGCGCCGGCAGATACCGCTGCGGGGTGGGGGACGGGTGACGGGGTTCGTACTACTGCGCGTCAGGGCGCACCGGCTGCTGCTTGCCGCGGCTCTCCTGGCGGTTCTGCTCACGACCTGTGTCCTCGCCTCGCTCGCCGCCTTCTCAGGTTCCGTCGGGAACGCCGCGCTGTGGCAGACCCTGGCCGGGCGGGACGCGGCCGCCGCAGCGCTGACCGTCACCGCCAAGATCCCGCCGGAGCGCCGCGAGGCGGCGGAGGAGGCCGTCGTCCGAGGGGCCGAGCGGTCCTTCGACGGACTGCCCGTGACGGTGCACAGGCTCGAACGCTCGGGGACGTACGCTCTCCCGCGGTCCCTCCAGGACCCGGAGGCGCGCAAGGACGAGCCCGACCTCACCCACTTCGCCGCTCTCGACGAGAGCCGGGTCACGATGGTGTCCGGTACCCGTCCGGGCCCCGCCGACGCCGGGGTGGTGCCGGTCGCCCTGCCGGAAGTCGCCGCGAAGCAGCTGGACCTGAGGCCCGGCGCACGCCTCACCCTCACCGACCGGCTCTCCGACAAGCCGATCACCGTCCGGCTGACCGGCCTCTACCGGCCGGCGGACGCCAACGATCCGTATTGGCAGCTCGACAGCCTCGGCGGCCGTGGCGTGCGGTCCCTGGTCTTCACCACGTACGGTCCGCTCCTCGCCCATCCCTCGGTCCTCGCCTCCGACCGTGTCGCCTCCGGAGACGTCGCGTGGCTGGCCACCGCCGACTTCCGCACCGTCACCACCGAGCGCATCGGCGCGTTGCGCGCCACGGCGACGAGCGGCCCCCGATCGCTGGCCAAGGACCCGGCGTTCGCGTCCGGCGCGACGGTGCGCACCTCCCTGCCGACCGTGCTGGCCCAGAGCGAGCGGGCCCTGCTGGTCGCCCGCTCCACCCTGATGATCGTCGCCGTGCAGCTGGTACTGCTCGCCGCGTACGCACTGCTGCTGGTGGCCCGGCTGCTCAGTACCGAGCGGACCGGCGAGACCGATCTGCTGCGCGCCCGCGGCGCGTCACGCCGGCGCATCATCTCGCTCGCCGCCGTCGAGGCCCTGCTGCTCGCCCTGCCGGCGGCGCTCTGCGCGCCTCTGCTGTCGGGGCCGTTGACGCGACTTCTGGCCGAGCACTCCACGCTCGCCAGGAGCGGACTGCGGCTCGGCGAGGCACCGACGGCGCAGGTGTGGCTGGTGGCCGCGGGGGTGGCGGTGTGCTGCGCGGCGGCTGTCGTGGCACCCGCGCTGGCCGCGACCTCCGGCGCGCTGCGGCTGCGGCGCGGCCGCGGCGGCACGCTGCCCGCTCCGGTTCGGGCCGGTGCGGACGTGGGGCTGCTGGCCGTCGCGGCGGTCGCCTACTGGCAGTTGGACCGGCAGACCGGTTCCTCGGGCGGTGGGGCGATCAGCGGTGACCGTGAGGGAGATCTGGGCATCGACCCCCTCCTGGTCGCGGCACCCGCGCTGGCCCTGCTGGCCGGCACGGTCCTGACGCTGCGTCTGCTGCCGCCGGCGGCCCGGCTCGCCGAACGCCGCGCCGCCGGCGGCCGGGGCCTGCCCGCCGCCCTCGCCGGCTGGCAGTTCAGCCGCCGGCCGCTGCGCGGCGCCGGACCGGTGCTGCTGCTGGTGCTCGCCGTGGCGATGGGCATGCTGGCGATCGGACAGAGCGCATCCTGGGACCGGTCGCAGAGCGACCAGGCCGACTTCAGGGCCGGAGCGTCGGTACGGGTGGTGAACAGCGGCGCGGGCCGGCCGGGCGACATCGGCCTGTACGCGTCCCTCCCCGGCGTCCGCGAAGCCGCTCCCGCCCACCGCGCTCCCCTGGGGCTCTCAGGCAACCGGACCGCGACCGTGCTCGCGATCGACACCGCCCGTGCCGACGAGCAGCTCCTGCTGCGGGACGATCTCGCGGACGAGCCGCCCGGCCCGCTGCTCGCAGAGTCCACCGCCGCTAAGCGGGCCCGCCCCGGCGTGCTGCTGCCCGACGACGCCCGCCGGCTCACCCTCGACCTGAGGATCACCGAAGAGAAGGCCGCCGCAGGTGCGTCGCCCTCCCGGCTCACGCCGCAGGTCACCGTCATCGTCGAGGACCGCTACGGTCTGGCCTACCGGATGAGCGCCGGCAAGGTGGCCGCCGACGGCCGCGTCCATCCGGTGATCCTCGACCTCGACGAGTCCTCCCCCGGAGGACGCACCGCCCCGGCCGGTCCGCTGGCCCTGACCGGGCTGCGGCTCGACGGCGCGATCCCGGACGGCCCCGCCACGGCGCACCGCCTGAGCGTCGACCGGCTGAGCACCACGGGCGCCGACGGGACCTCGCGCACCGTCTCGGCAGGTCAGGACCCTCGCTGGGAGGGCAGTTACACCGAGATCCAGGCCGGCGAGCCCGGGACGCCCAGGCCGCTCCGCCCCGCCGCCTCCGGTTCCCGTCTGCTGGACCTCGGATACGGCATCGGACCTGACCCAAGGGCCGTGGACTCGTGGGGCCGGCTCGTCCGCTCGGAGTTCAGCATCCTCGTCACCGCCGCGCGGCCGGCACGGCCGCGGCAGATCGCCGCCGTCGCCACGGACGAGTTCCTGCGCGCGGCCGGAGCGAAGCGTGGCGACGTCATCGACGTGATGCTGTCGGGCGAGTCGCTGCGGGTGAGGATCGCCGGGACGGTGCGCGCGCTGCCGACGACCGGACCGGGCGCCACCGCCGCGACCGTCGCCGCGGACGGCGAAGGAGCGGCCACCGACCAGCAGGATGCCGACGGCGGAGCCCTGCTGCTGGACCTGCCCACGATCAACACCGAGATCGCCGCCCGGGGAGGTTCGTCGCTCACGCCCACCGAATGGTGGCTGAGCACCGAGCCGGGCAAGGCCGGCGAGGTCGCGCAGGCTCTGCGCGACCGCCCCGCCGCCGACCCCGGTCAGGTGCTCGTACGCGACGAGGCCGCGGACGAACTGCTCGGCGACCCGCTCGGCGCCGGGCCGCGCTCCGCGTTGATGGCGGTGGCTCTGGCCGCGGCGGCACTCGCCGCGGTGGGCTTCGCCGTCAGCGCGGCCGGTTCGCTGCGGGAACGGTCCGCCGAACTCGCCGTACTGCGCGCGCTCGGCGCACCGCGCCGCCAGCTCGCCCGGCTGGTCGCGGCCGAGCAGACCCTGCTGATCGGCATCGCGCTGCTGGTGGGCATCGGCCTGGGTGCCGTACTGACCCGGGCCGTCGTGCCGCTGATCGTCCTGACCGGGCAGGCGACGAAACCCGTTCCCGATGTGCTGATCGAACTGCCCGTGGGCCAGGTGGGGCTGCTCCTCGCGGGTGTCGCCGCGCTGCCGCTTCTGATCGTCGCCGTCATCGCCCTCCGTCGCGCGGATCCCGCGGTGACTCTGCGCCACAGGGGGGACAACTGACATGAATGCGCGCTCCAGCAAGCCCGGGGGCCACGCCCGGCCCATGGTGGCCCCGTGGGTCAGGACCCGGCTGCGCACTGCGCCCGGGGCCGCCCTCGCGTTCGGTGTGCTCGTGCTGCTCACCGCGTTCCTCGCCGCCGCGTTCCCGCGTGCCGTCGACTCGTACGAGAACCACGGCCTGCGGCACGACCTGAGCGACGCCCAGCCGTCCCGCAGCGTGCTCGAGGTGAGCACACCGCAGCCGCCGCTCGAGATACCGGAACCGGCCCGGGAGAAGTCGCTGCTCCCCGAGCGCCTCGCCGATGCCCACCGGTCCATGGCCGGGCTGCTGCCGGAGCCGCTGCGTGTGGACACCGCGCAGTCCGCCCACGGTGTGGAGACAGCCAAGCCCCTGAAGGGCATGGACCGTTGGCTGCCGCGCCCCGAGGGCGCGTCGCCGGAGTTCTCCGTCGTGGCGCAGAGCGGGCTCGAGACGCACTCCACCGTGCGTGAGGGTCGGCTGCCGAAGACGTACGGACGGGTCACGTCCGCCACCGCAGAGCTGGAGGCCGTGGTCACCGCGGAGACCGCGAAGACCCTGGACATCAGGACCGGCTCCGTACTGCACCTGGGCGACCCCGGGGAAACGGCGCTGTCCGTACGGATCACCGGCATCGTGGACCCGCGCGATCCGCACGGCAGTTACTGGTCCGCCGACCCGCGGCTGCGCGCCCCCGGGCTGCTCGTCGCGCCCGGGACCAGCCCGCCGGTGGCCTACTGGAACGCCTCCCTGCTGATCGCCCCGGAGGCGGCCCCGGCGCTGCTCGGCACCCTCGGGGAGCCCCAGCCGTACTGGCGCTTCGCCCCGCTCACCGGCCACCTCACCGCACAGGACGTGCCCGACCTCACCGACCGGATCGCGTCCCTCGAAGGCGGCCCCGGACTGCTCGGGATCAAAAGCGCCGTCGACGAGAACGCCATGCTGACCACGGACATGGACGGCATCCTCGGCTCCTACACCACGATGCGGGACGCCATCACTCCGGTCGTCGCCGTGGCCGCCTTCGGGATCGGCACCGTCGCCGCCGTCGTGGTGGCGATGACGGGCGGCCTGTTCGCGGCCCGGCGGCGGGCCGAACTGGCCCTGCTGCGCTCCCGCGGCGGTTCGTTGCGCGGCATCGGCGGCAGGCTGCTCGTCGAGACCGCCGTCGTCGCCCTGCCCACCGCGGCCGCCGGTCTGCTCCTCGCCGTCCTCGTCGTCGACGACGCGAGACTGCTGCCCGCCGTGATCGGGACGGCTGCCGTGGCGGTCATGGCCTGCGCCGCGCTGCCGGTCCGCGCGGTGACGCAGCACCGCAGGCCCCGGGTGCCGGGGGAACGCGACGACGTGGTGCTCGCCCGGCCGTCCAGGCGCCGTACCGTCGCCGAACTCACCCTGCTGGTCCTGGCGGTGGGCGCGGTCGTCGCACTGCGGCGGCGGGGCAATGCCGACGGCGCCGACCATCTCGTCAGCGCCGCGCCCGTGCTGGTCGGTCTGATCGCCGCGCTCGTCCTCGTCCGCCTCTATCCGCTGCCGCTGCGCTGGGCGGCGCGCCCCGCCGGGCGGCTGCGCGGCGCGGTCGGATTCCTCTCACTCGCCCGTACCGGTCGCTCCTCGGCCGCCGGCGCCCTGCCGCTGCTGGCTCTGCTGGTCGCGCTCACGACGGCCGCCTTCGGCGGGTCGGTCCTGGCGGGCGTCGCGGACGCGCGGGACCGGGCGGCGCTGCTGGCGACGGGCGCGGACGCACGTGTCTCAGGCCCCGGCGACGTGCCGGCGCTCCCGAGGGGGGCGGAGCGGGCCGTGCGGGACGTGCCCGGCGTCCGGGATGTGACGGCCGTGCAGGTCGAGCACGCGCTGACCCTGCCCGCCCGGAACCAGGCCGAACGGTCCGAGCCGCTGCCCGTCTCCCTCGTGGGCGCAGACCCCGGCGCGTACGCGAAGCTCGCCCGGCACGCCGCTCTCGGCGCCTTCCCCGCGGACGCGCTCGGCACCTCACCGGCCGCGGGTGACCCTTCCGGGGAGCCCGTTCTGCACGCCGTCGCCTCCCCCGGCGTCGCGAAGCAGCTCGGCCAGGGAACGCACCGCATCAACTCGGCAGCCGGCCCCTTCACCGTCAAGGTCACCGCCGTACGGTCCCGGACCCCCGCCGTGTCGTCCGCGGAGTTCCTCGTCGTCGACGGCTCACGGCTCACCCACCGCGCGCCGACCGCGCTCCTGGCCACGGGCACCGGCATCGACGGTACGGCACTGCGCGCGGCCGTCCACGGCATGGACGACGACCTCACCGTGCGGCTGCGCGACGAGGCGCGGGCGACCTTCACGGACTCGCCGCTCCAGGCCGGCGCCGAACGGATCTACGCGGCCGCCATCGCCGCCGGGGCGGGATACGCCGTGCTGGCCCTGCTGCTCTCGCTCATGCAAGCCGCGCCGGAACGCGCCACCTTGCTCGCCCGGCTGCGCACCATGGGCCTCACCACACGTCAGGGCCGGCAGCTGCTCGGCCTCGAAGCGCTCCCCCAGGCGCTGTTGGCCGCGGTCGGCGGCATCCTCGTCGGCTGGGCCACGATCAGGCTCCTCGCACCGGGCGTGGACCTGGTGCGCCTCGCGCTGGCGGCCGCGCCCGGCTCCGCGCCCCTGGCCAGCGCGTCCCTGCGGGCCGACCCGTGGTCGCTGGCGCTGCCCGCGGTCGCCGTGGTGCTGCTGGCAGGGACGGTGGCCGCCGTCCAGGCGTGGTGGGCGGGGCGCCGTGGATCGATCACCGAACTCAGGGCAGGAGACACGCGATGACCGACACCACCCTGGAGCAGCTGGAGGAACGCGTCGCTGCCCACCGCGACCGCCCCTCCTACGGGCACGACGCGCTGATCACCTGCGACCGGCTGGTGCGGATCTTCGCCTCGGACGGGGTGGAGGTCCAGGCGCTGCAAGGACTCGACCTGCTGGTCAAGGAGGGCGAGTTGATGGCCCTGGTCGGTGCGTCCGGCAGCGGGAAGTCGACCCTGATGAACATCCTGGCCGGGCTGGACGTGCCGTCCGCCGGCGCGGCCCGGGTCGCCGGCTGCGACCTGCTCGCCATGGACGCCAAGGCGCGGCTGCGCTACCGCCGCGAGGTCGTCGGCTTCGTGTGGCAGCAGACCGCCCGCAACCTGCTGCCGTATCTCACCGCGGCCCAGAACGTGGCCCTGCCGATGCAGTTGCGCGGCGGCCGCGGCAAGAAGCAGAAGGCGGAGCGCGTACGGGAACTGCTGTCGATGCTCGGCGTCGACGACTGCCGCGACCGGCGCCCCCACCAGATGTCCGGCGGGCAGCAGCAGCGCGCGGCGATCGCCGTCGCCCTCGCCAACTCGCCCGCGGTGCTGCTCGCCGACGAGCCGACCGGCGAGCTGGACTCGGCGACCGGCGAGCAGGTCTTCGAGGCGTTCCGCCGCGCCAACGATGAGCTGGGCACGACGATCGTGATCGTCACCCACGACCAGGCCGTCGCGGGCGAGGTCCGCCGCACGGTCGCCATCCGCGACGGCCGCACGTCGTCCGAGGTGCTGCGGCGCACCGAGATCGACGCGGAGGGGCAGGAGTCGGTGGTGGCACGCGAGTACGCGATGCTGGACCGGGCGGGGCGCCTTCAGCTGCCGGCCGACTACACGGCGGCGCTGGGCATGAAGCACCGGGTGATGCTGGAGCTCGAGCAGGACCACATCGGGATCTGGCCGGACGACGCGGCGGAACGCTGACGCGGGACGGCAGCCGTTCGCAGGCACGGCCCCCTCGGCGAGGGGGCCTTCCGTGCGGCGGGCTACGCCGGGGTGACGGTCAGACCGCCCACGCCGTTGGTGCGCAGGGCGATCGACCCGAAGGGCGTCCGCAGTCTCAGCCACGCCCCCGCGGACAGCAGCGCGACGGGCACGCCGGGCCGCAGGAAACCGAGCGACTGCGCGGCGTGCACGGCGCGCAGGGGAAGGGCCGTCGGGCCGACCGTGCGGGACCAGATCTCGCGTCCGATGCGGTCCCGTTCCGCACGGGTGCGCAGCTCCGCCGGGAGCGCCTCGTCCCGCCCGCGGAACTCGGCCACGGCCGCAGCCACGGCCGCCCGCATCGCTGACACGTCCGGCAGCCCCGGCAGTTCCCGCCATCCGCCGCGCGGCGGAAGCACACCCGCCCACGGAGGACCGGTGACCGCCGCGGGCACGGCGAACTCCGCGCCCTCCAGCGACTCCAGCAGTTCCCCCGCGGAGACGGTGACGTCCAGCTCGACGGGCTCGGCGAGCCGCGCCGTACGGATGGCGAGCACCTCGAAGGACGGCGGACGCCCGAACACCGCGAGCGCACCGCGCCCGGCCTGGAGTCTGACCGCGGCGGCGCGGTCGTAGTGGATCAGCCGGCCGAGGAAGGCGGAGAGGTCCTCCGCCTCCCTCACGTCGGCGAGACGCAGACTCTGCACGGGCACGGACATGGGAACACTCATGCGGCGAGGGCGGCCTTGTCGAGGTACTTCTCGAGGAAGGACTTCTCCTCCGCGCTGATCCGGCGCGGCCGCTGCGACTCGAGGTTGAACGGCACGACGATCGTCGAGGCCCGCACATAGACCGTCGACGGATCGTCCTCCTCCTTGACCTCGTACGCGATGGTCAGGGAGGCGGCGCTGATCTTCGTCACCCACGACTCGATGATCACCGGCTCGTGCCGGTGGACCAGCGGCCGCACGTAGTCGATCTCGTGCCGTGCGACCACCGAGCCGCCGGAGAAGGAGGGCGAACCGTCCCCCGGCGCCAGCCGGAACATGAAGTCGATCCGCGCTTCCTCCAGGTACCGGAGGAAGACCACGTTGTTGACGTGCCCGAAGGCGTCCATGTCCGACCAGCGCAGGGGGCAGCGGTAGATGTGACGGGCCATGCGCCGCATCAGCCCCGGGTGAGCTTCTTGTACGTGGCGCGGTGCGGGCGTGCCGCGTCCGGGCCGAGACGGTCGACCTTGTTCTTCTCGTACGACTCGAAGTTGCCCTCGAACCAGTACCACTTGGAGTTGCCCTCGTACGCCAGGATGTGCGTGGCGACCCGGTCGAGGAACCAGCGGTCGTGGGAGATGACCACGGCCGCGCCGGGGAACTCGAGCAGAGCGTTCTCGAGGGACGAGAGCGTCTCGACGTCGAGGTCGTTGGTGGGCTCGTCGAGGAGCAGCAGGTTGCCGCCCTCCTTGAGGGTCAGCGCCAGGTTGAGGCGGTTGCGCTCACCACCGGAGAGGACACCGGCCGGCTTCTGCTGGTCCGGGCCCTTGAAGCCGAAGGCGCTCACGTACGCGCGGGACGGCATCTCGACCTGGCCGACGTTGATGTAGTCCAGCTCGTCCGACACGACCGCCCAGAGGGTCTTCTTGGGGTCGATGTTGGCGCGGGTCTGGTCGACGTAGGAGACCTTGACCGTGTCACCGATCTTGATCGTGCCGGAGTCCGGCTGCTCCAGGCCCTGGATCATCTTGAACAGCGTGGTCTTGCCGGCGCCGTTCGGACCGATGATGCCGACGATGCCGTTGCGCGGCAGCGTGAAGGACAGGTCGTCGACGAGGACCTTGTCACCGAAGGACTTCGAGAGGTTCTCGACCTCGACCACGACGGAGCCCAGACGGGGGCCCGGCGGGATCTGGATCTCCTCGAAGTCCAGCTTCCGCATCTTGTCCGCCTCGGCGGCCATCTCCTCGTAGCGGGCGAGACGGGCCTTGGACTTGCTCTGCCGGCCCTTGGCGTTGGACCGGACCCACTCGAGCTCTTCCTTCAGCCGCTTGGCGCGCTTCTCGTCCTTGCGGCCCTCGACCTTGAGGCGGGCGGCCTTCTTGTCGAGGTAGGTGGAGTAGTTGCCCTCGTAGGGCAGCGCACGGCCGCGGTCGAGCTCGAGGATCCACTCGGCGACGTTGTTCAGGAAGTACCGGTCGTGAGTGACGGCGACGACGGCGCCCGCGTACTTCGACAGGTGCTGCTCGAGCCAGTTCACCGACTCGGCGTCGAGGTGGTTGGTGGGCTCGTCGAGGAGCAGCAGGTCGGGGGCCTCGATCAGCAGCTTGCACAGCGCGACGCGGCGCTTCTCACCGCCGGAGAGGTTGACGACGGGCCAGTCGCCGGGCGGGCAGCCCAGGGCGTCCATGGCCTGCTCCAGCTGGGCGTCCAGGTCCCACGCGTTCGCGTGGTCCAGGTCCTCCTGGAGCTTGCCCATCTCCTCCATGAGCGCGTCCGTGTAGTCGGTCGCCATGAGCTCGGCGACCTCGTTGAAGCGCTTGAGCTTGCCCATGATTTCCGCGGCGCCGTCCTGGACGTTCTCCAGGACCGTCTTGGACTCGTCCAGCTTCGGCTCCTGCATGAGGATGCCGACGCTGTAGCCGGGAGAGAGGAAGGCATCGCCGTTGGAGGGCTGCTCCAGACCGGCCATGATCTTCAGCACCGTGGACTTACCGGCGCCGTTGGGGCCGACCACACCGATCTTCGCACCGGGCAGGAAGCTCAGCGTCACGTCATCGAGGATGACCTTGTCGCCGTGCGCCTTGCGCGTCTTGCGCATCGTGTAGATGTACTCAGCCAAGAGAAACCGTCCGGCAGGAAGTGGGTGGGCAGATACACCCATCTTGCCGTACGGCGCCCCCCGGACGGAAACCGCGTCCTTATGCCTGCGTGTGCCGCGGGCGGCCCGGCGACCCGGCCCTGCCCGCTCGCCCGCGAACCGGACGGCCGACGCCGCGAACCGGACAAGCAGGGGCACGTCGAGCGGCCGGAGCGTGGACCGGCAGGAGGGGCCCGGCACGTCCCCGTGCCGGGCCCCTCCCCCGATCACCTCAGTGCCGCGCCACAGTGCGCGGCTGCCTGGTCACTCTCCGCCGGCGGTCTTCTTCCTACGGAGGAAGAAGACCGCGCCGCCGCCGGCCAGCACCAGAACGATCGCGATGCCCGCGATCATCGGCGTGGCGCTGGAGCCGCCCGTCGCGGCGAGGTCACCCTCGAGTCCCTCGGAGGTGCCGCCCGCCGACGCGGGGCTGGGCCGGGACGACGGCGTCTCGGTGCCGGGCTGGGCAGGGGCGCTGGCGGTCTTGCAGTCGAGCACGCCCTTGAAGTTCTTCTCGAACCCGCCGGGCCCGGTGATCGTGAAGTCGTAGGCCTGGTCCTCGGCCACCGGCACCGTCACCGTCCGGGACTCCCCGGCCTTGATCGTGTGCTCGAAGCCGGCCAGCGAGAAGGTGAACGGGGCATCACCCTTGTTGCCGGCCGTGATGTCCACGCCGCCCTTGGCGCAGTTCTTCTTCGCCGACAGGGAGGGGACGGCCCCCGTCTTCGCCCAGGTGGCCGCGGCCTGCGCCGAGACGGTGGACCTGCTGGATCCGGCCAGGATCTGCGTCTGGCTCTTGGTGGCGCTGGCGAAGGCCCGTCCCACCGGCACCGACATGCTCGCCTGGACGCTCAGCGTGGCCGTTCCGTCCGCGGCGTCCTCGGGGACGTCGAAGTACAGCTTGCTGCCGTCGACCGCGGAGGTCAGCGGCTTACCGGTCTCGTCGGTGATCTTGATGCCGCTGGAGGCCGCGTCGGCCGGGGGCGCCACGGCGACCTGGCCGGCGTCGGTGCGCACCGTCACCGGGCCGAGCCGGCCGCCGGGCTTGCCGGAGACCGCGTTCGGCTCGAGGCTCAGCGAGGCCTTGGGCTCCTCGACGCCCGCCGCGGACTCCTGGAGCCAGTCGGCGAGCTTCTCCGCCTGCGGGTCGGCCGCCGTGACGTCCGCGCCGTCCGAGAACCGCCAGATGGCGACCTGGGTGCCGGCGGCGGCGGTCCTGTCCGTCAGCTGCCCGTCGAGCCCGGCGCTCTTGGCCAGTGCCGCCAGATCGTTGACCTGGGGGAACGAGTGCTGCAGGATCCAGCGGATCTTGCCGGCGTTCTCGTTGGCGCCCAGCGACGTCTGGTCCCAGGGGGTCTCCAGGTACTTGGCCTGGTCCTGGGTCGGGTTGTGGATGTCGATGCAGTACGTCTGCAGCTGGCCGCCGCCGTCGACCGTCATCTCGAAGAGACCCGCGAGGATCTCCTGGTCCTTGCCGTTGGTGTGCAGCACCGCCTGGTCGTATGTCTGCAGCCCGTCGAGCGTGGCGACCGCGCCGCCCTGATGCTGGACGGCATCGTCGGCGGCTGCCGCGCCGGCGCCGGCGACGGATCCGGCGGCCATCAGGCCGGACACCACCGCCGCGGCGGCCAGGCGGCGAGCGGCGCGCCGGGTGCGTACGGCAGACGTAGAGAACACAGCAAACACAGCAGAATTCCCCTCCGGGCGAGACCTTTTCGCGTGCGACGTGTGCAAGGCGTGCGACGCGTGGGGGAGTGTCTCGCCAGCAGACTCAAGTGCCCCGTGAGTACCCGGGAATCCTATGGACGGCGCGCAGCGCGATGCCCGGTCATGCCGTCAGATAACCATTCCGACTCGAAATCGTTACCCCCGTCGGTGAGTTCACCCCCTGATCACCCTTTTCCGCCCGCTCGCACTCCCGGAGCGGTCGGGCCGTTTGCCTCAACTTCCGTCATGGGGCGGCGGCAAGGGGCACTCCGTGCGCCACGGCCTCTCCCGCGCCGGCCCCCTGCGGCGCCGTTCTCCCGACCCGCGCGCCCGCCCGCTCCGGCGGCGTCCCCACGGCCGCCGCGGAGCTCTCGTCAGGGTCGCGGCTCTTCACCACCCGCCGGAATGCAGAGGTCCCGCGGGTCAGGTCGTGCCCCACCGCGAGCGCGTCGATGTCCACGAACGTCCGCCGCCGGCCGTCCGCCTCCTCCTCACGGACCTTCAGGCGGCCGTGCACGAGCAGCGGTTCCCCCACCGAAACAGAACCGGCCAGATTCTGCGCGAGCGAGCGCCAGGCGAAGACGGTGTAGAAGCTTGTGGGTCCGTCCGTCCAGTTACCGCCCCGGCGATCCCAGCGCCGCGAAGGAACGGCGAAACGGAATCGCGCCATCCCGCCCGTGGCCGTTTCCCGGTACTCCACATTCGTGGCGACATTCCCCACCACCGTCACCATGGTGTCGTTCATGACGGTCACCTCCCCGTCCGGTTGCATTTGCCCGGTCGCTGTGGACCGGTCTCCATGCTGGACCGGACGGAAAGAGCCCGCCGACGCCTGTGGACGAACGCCCCGCTGTGGACAACTCCGTCACCCGATCCGGGAACGTACCCGCCCGTGCAGCGCGCCGGGCCCGGGCGACGCGGGCTTCGCGGATCCCGACACCGTCGCGTACTGCTCCCGCACCTCCCGGTACCGCATCAGTTCGGCCGCCACCGGATCGAGTACCTTCGCGCGCCCGCAGCCGGCCGCTGCCTCCTGGAGGCGGCGCCGCGCATCCTGCCCGTACCGCCGCGCGGGGCCCTTCGTCGCGGCCGCGCACGCCCACTCGACCAGCGGCCCGCCCACGATGCCGGCGAGCATGACCAGCGCCGGAGGGACGAGCCCCGGCTCCAGTACGCCCACGATCTGACCCACCAGCCACAGCCCGCCGAAGATCTGCAGCAGCGTCATCGACGCCTGCGCGAGCACCGCGGCCGGCCACCACGCAGGGCGCAGCGGCCGTCCCTTGGAATCCGACGCCTCCCGCGCCGCCAGTGCGTCCAGCGCCTCGGGAAGCCCCTGCGCGCCCCGCACGGCCGCTTCGCGTACCGCCTGGCCCCATGGGGCGGGCAGCCCGTGCGCGGCCTCGTCGGCGACCGTGCGGACCGCCTGCTCGACCCGCTGCCGCGCGGTCGGCTCCTCCTCCACGGGAACCTCCGGCTCCACGGCCGCCGCCCCGGGCATGCGCTTGCGCTCGTACCAGCGCCACAGCCGCAGCCACGGCGTCCCGCACGCGCGTCCCGCGTTCCTGCGCCATTCGCGCTCCGCGGCCTCGCCCGCCGCCGTCGCGCCGATCGCCTCCGCGAGCCGTGCGGAAAAGTCCTCACGGGCCCGCTCGTCCAAGCCTGTCCGGCCGTCGGCCACGTAGACGGGCCGCAGTTTCGCCGCCGCCGCGTCGACATCGGCCGACAGCCGGCGCGCCGCCGCGCTGCGCTCCTGCACGAAGGCCCCGACCATCTCGCGCAGTTCGCCCACCCCTCCCCGGTCAGGGCGGAGAGCGCGAGGACGGTCGCGCCAGGTTCGCCGTGCTCACCCACCGCCATGCCGTCCTCGTCGAGCAGCCGGCGCAGATCGTCCAGGACCTGGTCGGCGGCCTCGCCGGGCAGCCGGTCGATCTGGTTGAGCACGACGAACGTGATCTCGGCATGACCGGCCAGTGGCCGCAGATAGCGCTCGTGCAGCGCCGCGTCGGCGTACTTCTCCGGATCCACGACCCAGATCACCGCGTCGACCAGCGCCAGGACACGGTCCACCTGCTCCCGGTGCCGTACGACGGCCGAGTCGTGGTCGGGGAGGTCCACCAGCACCAGCCCTTGCAGCGTCTCGTCCCCGTCACCGCCCGCGAGGGGCTTGCGCCGCAGCCTTCCCGGGATGGCGAGCCGGTCGAGGAGCCCCGCCGCCCCCTCCGACCAGGTGCAGGCGATAGGCGCGGACGTGGTGGGCCTGCGCAGCCCGGTCTCCGCGATACGCACCCCGGCGAGCGCGTTGAACAGAGTGGACTTACCGCTTCCCGTCGCGCCGGCGATGGCCACGACGGTGTGACGCGAGGAGAGCCGCTGGCGCGCTGCGGCCTCGTCGAGGACCCGGCCGGCCTCGGCGAGGGTCTTCCCGTCCAGCCGGGTCTGGGACAGCCCGAGCAGCTCGCGCAGGGCGCTGAGCCGGTCGCGCAGAGGGCCGCCGTACGTACCTCCGACAGGCAGCTGCTCGTCGCCGATGTGGTCCCCTTCGCCCTCTCCTCCCCCTTCACCGTCCCCGTGGCTCACGCCCCTGGGACCTGTGCCGTCGTCTTCCCCTGTGCCGTCCTCGTTCCGCTGACCGACCCGGCGGGCGATCAGGCCGTCGTCCCAGCGGCCGCCGGTCTCGTTCTCGTCGTCGGTGATGGCGGTCACCCGCGGTCACCTCTCCTTCTGCAGTAGGGACAGCGCGGCGATCAGCTCGGCCTGGGGCTCGGGGCTCACCTCGAGCGCGTCGAGGGGCGCCAGCCGCCGCTCCCGCTCGCTGTTCAGTACGTCGTCGATGTACGTCGTCGCCAGCTCGCCGCCCTTGTCGCGCAGGCGCAGCGCGCTCTGTGCGCCGATCCGCTCGGCGAGCCGCTCACCCGCGCCGCGCGCCCGCCGGCCGCCCAGGAGCGAGGTCGCGAGCAGCGCGGCGACCGTCTCCGGGTCGGGCGCGGCGTTGCGCTCCATGCCCCGCACCTCTTCGTCGGCGAGCTCCTCCAGGACCCGGCGCCAGCGCCGCACGGCCATCCCGATCCGCTCCCCCGCCTCCAGGTCACGCCGGCCGGGGCGGGCGACCCCGGCCGCCGCGGGCTCCCGCCGCCAGGCGTTCTCGACCTGCTCGTCGGCGGCGGCGACGGCGCACTGCAGCAGCGCGGACAGGCTGGCGACGAGGGAGTCCAGCAGTTCGGCGGCCGAGCTGTCGCGGGGGTAGCCGCGCCAGCGGGTGCGGGCGTCGCCGGCCAGTACGGCGCCTGCCCGGAGCTGCCTGCGCACCCGGGCGCGTTCCGCTTCGTACGCCTCTTCGACCGCGCTCGTCAGCCGTACGGCGGCCGCGTACTGTGCCGCGACCGCGCTCGCCAGCTCCGGCATCCGCATGTTGAGCGAATCGATCACGCCCCCTGCCGTACGGCTGATGGCCTGCTGGCGCGCCGCCGGGTCCTGCGCCCGGTGGGCGAGCCAGGAGAACAGTCCCGCGACGGCCGTGTTGGGCAGCAGCCCGTTGGCGCCACCGGCCGACTCGGGCAGCTCCGGGATCGTGAACCGGGGCACGTCGCCGAGGCCCGCCTTCGTCAGCAGCGCCGCGTACTGGCGCGACACCTCCTCGACCACCTGGTGCGGCACCCGGTCGAGCACGGTCACCAGCGTGGCGTTGTACTCCTTCGCCGTGCGCAGCAGGTGCCATGGGACAGCGTCGGCGTAGCGCGAGGCCGTCGTCACCATCACCCACACATCGGCCGCACAGAGCAACTCCCCGGCCAGCAGTCGGTTCTCGACGACCAGCGAGTCGATGTCGGGAGCGTCGAGCAGCGCCAGGCCTCGTGGGAGCAGGGAGGCCGTCTCGATCCGCAGCGCCTTCTCCTCCGCGGCCCGCCCGCCGCCGTTGCGGCCACCTCCGTTGCGGCCGCCGGCTCTGGCGGACAGCAGACGCTCCTCCTCGGCCTCCTCCTGGGGAGGCATCCAGACCCGGGTGAGCTCCGGCAGCACCCGCATACCGGCGAACCAGTGGTGGTCGTCGGGGTGGCACACCAGCACAGGCGTACGGGTCGTCGGCCGCAGCACCCCTGCCTCGCTGACCCGTCGCCCCACAAGGGAGTTGACGAGCGTGGACTTCCCGGCGCCGGTGGACCCGCCGATGACGGCGAGCAAGGGCGCTTCGGGATCTTTGAGACGGGGCACCAGATAGTCGTCGAGCTGGGCGAGCAGCTCGGCCCGCGTCTGCCGGGCCCGGGGCGCGCCGGCGAGGGGAAGTGGAAGACGCACGGCGGCGACACGGTCGCGCAGGGCGGAAAGTGCGTCGATCAGCTGAGGCCGTGCATCCAAGGTCACCACATGCGAAGAATGCCCAATTTTGGTGACTTTTTGAAGCGTATGACGATCTCTGCGCGCCGATCAGACAGATGGGACACATGGGACGAGTGGGACGCAGGCATAACGAGTGCACAACACCCGGGACGCGAGACGTCAAAAGCGATGCACGAATCGCGCCTGCCTGCGATTATCGGTTCGCTTCACCGAACCTCCACATCGTGCCACGCAGGCGAAGCAACCGGGTCAAGGCGATCGGAGCCCTATCCTTGTGCCCGGCAAGGTCACGGACCACCCCGAAGGGGGCTCCAGGCCACCGAGGCCATCACCGGCCCCCGTAGCTCAGTGGATAGAGCAGGCGCCTTCTAAGCGCTTGGCCGCAGGTTCGAGTCCTGCCGGGGGCGCACATCGCGCACCACCATCAGGCCCTCCGACCCGGAGGGCCTTTTCGCTGGTGGCAGGCACCATAGACCGGCGGACGTATCGGACACGTAAGCGTCGAACCTGATGCCGCCTGCATCACGTCGCCCCCGCCCCGCCCCCGCGTCAGCGACCCTGTTCCCATGCTGACCCTCGATTCGCAGGACCCGCTCGCTCTCGCCGTCACCGGTGCCGTCCGGGACGGTGATCTCGGGCTGCTCGGACGGCTGCTCGAGGAACACCCGGGGCTTGCCCGGGCACGGATCGTCGAGGTGCGCGAGGGATGCGGGCCGGGTGGGCGGAGTCTGCTGCATGTCGTCGCCGACTGGCCCGGGCACTTCCCGGGAGGGCCGCGGACGGTCGCGGCCCTGGTCGCCGCCGGCGCCGATCCCGGGGCTCGGTTCAGCGGCGCCCACGCGGAGACACCGCTGCACTGGGCGGCGTCGTGCAACGACGTCGCCGTGCTGGACGCCCTCGTCGCGGCCGGAGCCGACATCGAGGCGGACGGGGCCGTCATCGGGGGCGGTACACCGCTCGCCGACGCCTGCGGGTTCGGGCAGTGGGAGGCCGCGTACCGGCTCGTCGAGCTCGGGGCGCGTACGACGCTCGAGGAGGCGGCCACCCTCGGCCTGCTCGACCGTGTCGAGTGCTGCGTCACGGGCCCGGACGCACCGACGCCCGAGGAGATCACACGCGCCTTCTGGGGCGCCTGCCACGGTGGGCAACTGGCCACGGCCCAGTACCTGCTGGCGCGTGGGGCGCACATCGACCAAGTGGGCCATGGCGGCATGGCGCCCCTCGACGTCGCCCGCGCACAGGAAGAACAACAGGCGCAGGGAGCCCGGGACGTCGTCGCCTGGCTGATCGACCAGGGGGCGCGCACAGGGTCGGAGATGTCGGAGTAGAGCATCCGCACGCTCCGCATAACGGGAGAAATCATCATCCAGGTTGAAGAAATTGTGAAGGTCGGACCATCCTTCCGCCATGACTCTCGCCGCCGCGGATCTCGATGTATCCAACTTGCCCGCATACGCCCATGATTGGGCGCTCGTCGATGTGGAGACCTCGGGGCTCGTGGCACGGCGGGACCGGGTGTTGTCGGTAGCCGTGGTGACCGTCGGGCCGGACGGGCAGCAGACCGGCGAGTTCTCGACGCTGCTGGACCCGGGGTGCGACCCGGGCCCGGTCCACGTCCATGGGCTCACGGCCGAGCGGCTGCGCGGAGCGCCGGCGTTCGAGGAGGTCGCGCAGCGGATCGCGGGGATGCTCGAGGGCCGGGTGCTCGTCGCGCACAACGCGCAGTTCGACTACGACTTCCTCGCCCACGAGTTCGCCCGCGCCGGGGTGTTGCTGCCTGTCGCCAGGCGGCTGTGCACGCTGGCGCTGAACCGGCGGGTCGACCCGCCGACGCAGGATCTCCGGCTCGGGACACTCGCCGCCCACTACGGCGTGCCCCGACTACGGGCGCACGACGCCCTCGACGACACGCGGGTGCTGGCCGGTGTGCTGCGCGCGTCCCTGCGGGAGGCGGCGCGGCTGGACCTGCCGCTGCCGTTCGTCACCTGCCCGCCCCGGCAGGACGCGCGGTTCACCCCGAGCCCGCCGAAGACGCCCTGCGCCTTCCGGAATCCCGGCCGGATGGCCATGGGCGGACCGCTCGTGCAGGGCATGAAGATCGCCGTCACGGGCGCGACGGCAACGGCCCGCGCGGAGTTGGTGCACAGGGCCGTGGCCGCCGGGCTCAATGTGATGAGCTCCGTCAGCCGGCACACCGGCGTCCTGGTGACGAACGACCGGTCCTCCGGTTCGGCCAAGGCGCGGCGGGCCGTCGCCGAGGGAGTGCCCGTCATCGACGAGCAGGAGTTCCTGAGGCTGCTCGAAGACGTGCGGCCGGGCACGGCGCACGAGGCGTCGACCCAGGCCGGCGCTCCCGCCCCCTCGACCACCGTTCCCATGCCGACCGCCGCCCCCTCGACCACCGTTCCCGTGCCGGCCGCCGCGCCCGTACCCGCCGCACGCGAGTCCGCTGCCCACGAACCCCTGTCCACCGCGCCCACTCCCGTCCCCGCGCCACGCGAGCCCGTGTCCACCGCGCCGGCCCCCGTGCCCACCGCGCCGGCACCCGTCCCCGCCGTGCGGGAGGCCGACCCGGCCGGGCCGCTGCGTGGGCGGCGGGTGCTGGTGCTCGGCGGGACACACCCCGAGGCGGCGTCCGCCCGGGTCCGTGTCGTCGAGCTCGGAGGCGCCGCGGCGATCAACCTGTCCTCCGGCGTCACCGATGTCGTCCTGCTGGCCGGCGCGGAGGCCGACCGCCGGATGCGGCGGATCGAGACGCTCCGGATCCCGGCGTACGAGGAAGCGTGGCTGGACGCGCCCGTCGTCGCCCCGGTGCCCGCATGGAGCGAGCGGCGGCAGGGCCCACAGGTGCTGCCGAGGGGCGGTGTCGTCGATCTGCCCGACCGCCGTGCCGGGTCCCTGTGGAGCGTCAGTGCCACCTGGGCGCAGCAGACGACCTGCGAGATCGACCTCGTCGCGTTCCTCGTCGACGAGGACGACCAGGTGTCCTGCGACGAGCACTTCGTCTTCTACGGAGCGCCGGAAAGCCCGGACGGAGCCGTACGGCTGCTGACCGACGGCCCGACGGAGCAGACGGTCACCGCCGATCTCGGCGCGCTGCCGCCGGCGGTCAGGCGGGTCGTCGTAGCGGCGGCGATCGACGGCACACCGACGTTCGGCGACGTCGGCGCCGTGCAGGTGACCACCGGACCCGGCGGGAGCGCCGCTCCGCTCGCTCAGGCGGCCCTGGACGCCGCCACCACGGAGCGGACGCTGCTGCTCGCCGAGCTATACCGCCGCGGACCACTGTGGCGCTTCCGGGCCGTGGGCCAGGGCTACGACCACGGGCTGGCGGCGCTCGCCCGCGGCTACGGAGTCGATGTCGCGGACTGACGCGGAGCGAGGCGGCCCCACGACGCGGACGACCGGCCCAGGACGCGGACCGATCGGCCGGGGGCGCCACCGGGCGCCCCCTCGACGCCGCCACACGCCGCTTCGCCCCCCACACACTCAGAACCTCAGCCCCCGTCACATCCCCCACGGCCCTCACGTGCGGCGCGCGTTGAACATCCCGGCTCACGCGCCCGTACTCATCTCTGCGTGCCGTGCCAGCCGCCACAACAGCTCCCGAATGCCATCTGTCATTTTTCTCAATGCCGAGCCGGGAGGCATCAATGCGTTCGAACCGACGTGCAGCACGCTCCAAGGTTTCCGTGCGGGTCGTCGCCATGGTCACCGCCGCCGTCGCCGCGGCCGCTCTGGTGGTCGTGTCGCTGCAGACGGGCAGCGGGGAGGCGACCGCAGGGACCACCGCGACGGGTGGGGCCGCCCAGCACGGCGCCGGTCACGCGGGCGCCGGATTCTCGGGGGCGACGGCCGCGGAGGCGCAGGGGCCGCAGAAGGTGACCGAGGTCGACCGGACGTTCCTGGTGAAGGTGCGTCAGGCGGGACTCTGGGAGATCCCCGCAGGACGGCTGGCCCAGACCCATGCCTCCAGTGAGGCCGTGAAGCGGGCCGGGCTGCATCTCCTCGACGGTCACAGCAAGCTCGACCAGCTCGTACGCGAGGACGCCAAGATCCTGGGTGTGGAGCTGCCCAACGAGGCCACCGAGGAGCAGCAGGGCTTCGTGACGCAGCTGGAGAACGCTCAGGGCGCCGAGTTCGACCGGCTCTTCGCGAACCTGCTGCGTTCCTCGCACGGCAAGATCTTCGCCACGATCGCCGAGGTCAGGGCCGCCACGCAGAACGACCTGATCCGCCGTCACGCCCGCCAGGCGAACCAGACGGTGCTGGACCACATGGAGGTCCTTGAGGACACCGGGCTCGTCGACGCCGCGACCTTCGCGGAGGTCGAGGCGGCGGTCGCGCCGAAGTGACGCGCCGCAGCGTCTCTGCGCAGTCCGGCGGACCCGACCTTGCCAAGGGGAAGTAAAATCCCTTGCACTGTGCAATGCTTCTCGTGGTGGAGGACCCGGCCACTCGCCGGCCTCTGCCCGGGAGCGGCACTGGCACGGTGACGCAGCTCGACCACCGCACGCCGGCGATGTCGACCGGGTCCTCCCCTTCCGCCCTTCGGCGTCAGCGGCCGGGGCGCGGCCCCATGTCCGACCAGCCCAGCGGGTACAGCTCGCCGTCGCCCTCGGGCACCGCCGGTTCGCCGCCGGCGTCCGTGAAGGCGGCCAGGGCACCGATGAGCGCGGCCCGCTGCGACGGGTCGAGCCGTTCGACGATCGCCGCGATCTCCATACGGCGCTGGGCCGTGACGTCCTCGACGATGCGCCGGCCCTCCGTCGTCAGGCGCAGCACCGTCTCTCGCCGGTTGTCCGGGTTGACCTGCCGGTCGGCCAGGCCCGCCGCGATCAGCCGGTCCACCATGCGCATGGCCGTCGACGGGTTCACACCGAGCCGGTCGGCGAGTACGACCAGCTTGGCCGGCCCCTCCAGCGACAGCACGACCAGCAGGCGGAACTGCGGCAACGTCACCCGGTCCTCGACGGTGGCGAGCGAGCGGGCCGAGAGGGCGACGAGCAGCCGGGACGCGGTCAGCACCGCACGGGTCACGGCGTCGACGTCGTCCATCTCCCGCGAGGAGTCCGAGGGGTGCGCTGGTTCGGTCATTTCTTCTTTGTACCGCGCGCCGCCCCGGTGCCGTGCGGCGGCCTCGCGCCACGCATCCTGGCCGGGCGCCGCCCACCCGTCGTTCGGCCCGCAGCAGCGGACGGCGGGGAACCGGGCGCCGACGTGCCGACGTCTCACCGCGCCACCGCGCCGCCGTCACTCCCGGCGGTGGCGGATCAGCAGCATCGCGGCGTCGTCGTGCGGCGGTGCCTGTGCGTACTGCTCCAGGTCCGCGCGGAGTTCCGCCAGCGCCGCCTCCGGATCCTGGGTTCTCAACAGATGGCCGCGCTCGCCGAGCGGGTAGAACCGGCCGCCCCGGTCGCGGGTCTCGGTGACTCCGTCGGTGTACAGGAACATCTGGTCGCCGGGCGCGAAGTCGGCGGTGAACGGCTCCGGGGCGGAGGTCCCATGGAGGCCGAGCCCGAGCGGCAGGGCACGCCGGGGCGGCTCCGCGAAGGAGACCGTTCCGTCGCTGCGCACGACCATCGGCGCGGGATGCCCGTAGTTGAGCAGGGTCACGCCCTTGCCCGGCTCCAGTTCCGCGAGCACCGCGGTGACGAACTTCTCTCCGCCCTGAAGCTCCCGGTCGAGGGCCCTCTCGAGCCGCTCGCCGACGCCTGCCAGGCTCTCTTCCTCGTGCGCCGCCTCCCGGAAGGCGCCGAGGACGACCGCTGCCGTCTCGACCGCCTCGAGCCCCTTCCCCTGGACGTCGCCGACGATGACCCGCACGCCGCCCGGTGAGGTGACCACCTCGTACAGGTCGCCGCCGATACGGGCTTCCGCGACCGCCGAGGTGTAGGAGACGGCAACCCGCAGATGGCCCGCCGTGCGCGGCACCGGCCGCAGCAGCACGCGCTGCGCGACCTCCGCGATGGAACGCATGCTGGCGAGTTCCGCCTCCCGTCGCTGCCGCATCACCGCGGCCGCCACACCCGCTCCGGTCACCCCGGCGACCGAGGCCATGGCGGAGTACCAGCGGCGTTCGCCGAGCACCCCGTCGTAGATCCCGAGGCCGAAGCAGAAGCCCAGCGACAGGACGCCGATCAGTGCCGTGCGCCGCCATCCGCCCACGAGTCCGGCGAAGGCGGGACCGAGCGAGACGAGGGCGAGAAATCCCACGCTCGACCCGGCCGTCACGTCGACCAGGGCGACTATGCCCATCACCACGAACGGGAGGGCGGACAGCAGTCGGGAGCGCGACGGGATCTGCTCGGCCAAGTCGGACTCCGCGGTTGATCGGCTGGCGGGAAACGGTCTCCGTCGGGCGACACGGCCACGCGGCAGCCGGGCGCGCGGAAGAGGGGCGCGGGCGCCCCCGACGGCCTCGCCACCACTCTTAGACTATGCAAAGGTTGCACAGTCGAATCGTCCTGGTCCGCCCCCGTTACCGAATCGAAGCCGCTCCCGGAGAACTACCCGCTCCTGATCGCCCGCCCAGGCCCCCGCCCCTACACACCGCTCAGAGAGGCAGGTACGTGACATCTCAGCGCCCCGCGCCGCAGCGTCCCCCACTCCCTGTCGGTGTCAGACGCGTCGTGGCCAGGCTGCCGGTCCACCTCTACCGGATCGGCCTCGGGCCCCTGTTCGGGCGGCGTCTGCTGCTGTTGATCCACACCGGCCGTACGTCGGGGCTGACCCGCAAGACGGTCATCGAGGTGGTGGAATCCGATCGGACCGGTGGATCGTGGACGGTGGCATCGGGCTTCGGACCGCGGGCCCAGTGGTACCGGAACCTTCTCCACACCCCGCAGGCCACCATCCAGGTCGGCCGCCGCTACTACCCGGTGACGGCCCGGCCGGTCACACCGGAGGAGGGCGGCCTGCTCATGGCCCGCTACGCGCCCCGCCATCCGCTCGCCGCCCGGTGGCTCTGCCGGTTCATGGGGTACGAGGTCGACGGCAGCGTGGCCGACTACCGTCGGGTGGGCGAGTCGATCCTGTTCCTGCGGCTCGAGGCGGCGCCCGGCAGTTTCTGACGGGCGCGGCGACTCGCACGGCCCGACCACGTCGCCGCGTGACAGGGGCGCCAGGTCACCGGGGCACGGCGCCTCAGGATGTCGCGGCGCACACCATGAGCACGAACGCGGCGAGGGCGAACAGCGTGCGAACCAAGTGGAAAGCGTTCCACTTGCCCTCGAACGCGGCCCGGACCTCACGGGCGTGCCGTGGTGAGTTCTCGGCCGCCGCGAGGGCGTTGTTGAGCGGGACGTTCCCGGCGCTGGTGATGACGTGGCCGATGAACGCGCAGACGAGGGCGGCGACGACCAGCCAACGATCGGTGGCGGTACGGCCGTCGACAGGGACGAAGAGCACCGCTACGGGGAATCCCAGGCTGCCGAGGAAGGCCAGCATGAACGTGCCCCGTGGCACCTTCTCGTTGATGCGGCGCATGGCCGGCACGAACTGTTCGTCGGACAGGGTCGCGAGCGCGGGCATGATGCCCGTCTGGAAGATCACGAAGAAGCCGGCGTACAGACCGGTGGACACGACGGCGAGGGCGAGGAGAAGGGTGGCCATGCCGTTCATGATGGCCTGACGCGGAGGGCGGCGCGCCGTCTTTTCGGACGGCGTGCGGCGGTCCGAGGCCGGTTTCCCACCGGTCTCGACCCCTTCTCGAACCGCTGTCGAACCGCTCTCCGACCATCCGCGAGGAGCGCCGCCCGACGGCCGGTCAGGTGCCCCGCGAGGGCGGGGCGGCCAGGGGACGGCCCCGACCGCCCCGGCCTCGCCTCTCGTCTCGTCTCGTCTCGTCTCGTCTCGTCGAGGGTCTTCAGTACCGCCCCGACCGCTGCGCCCGCTCGATCGCGTCGGCCAGTTCCTCCACGGCGCTGTCCTCCGTGGACCTCGCGAGCGCCCGTGTCCGGTCCTCCAGCGCGCCGAGGCCCGGCGCGCCCGGCACCGAGCCTCCGCGCAGCGACTCGGCGAAGTACGCGGCGACCGCCGTGATCTGGAGCCGCTTCGACGGTGCGTCCCACAGGGCCCCGTCGATCGCGTCGGTCTCCACGGTGCCGCTCTCCTCGTGCGGCGCCCGGGTCTTCGGGTCGAGCCAGCGCACGGTCGCGGTGGCGACGTGGCCGCGCGCGCCGTCCCGCAGGCGTACCGCGTAGAGCGCCGTCACGGTGTGGCCGGGGCCCACTTCGCCGCCGTCCACCCGGTCGTTGCGGAAGTCGTCGTCCGCGACCTCCCGGTTCTCGTAGCCGATGAGCCGGAACTGCTGGACGGTCTGCGGGTCGAACGCGACCTGCGCCTTGGCGTCCCGGGCCCGCAGTTCGACGTGGCGGGGCAGCTGGTCGACGAAGACCTTGCGTGCCTCCTCGTCGGTGGAGACGTACGTGGTGTGGCCGTCACCCTTGTCGGCGAGGCGTTCCATCAGGTCGTCGCCGTAGTCGCTGCCGACGCCGACGCCGAACAGGGTGATGCCGTGCTCGCGGCGGGCGTCGTCGATGCGCTCGAGGATCGCCTCCGCCTCCGTCTCGCCGGTGTTGGCGAGGGCGTCGGAGAGCAGCACCACACGGTTGGTGGCGCCCTTGCGGCGGCCTTCCACAGCCTCGTCGTAGCCGGTCGTGACGCCCGCCTCGACGTTGGTGGAGTCGGTCGGCTCCAGCTCGTCGACGACGGAGCGGACGCGGTCGCGGTTGCCGTCGAGTCGGGTCATGGGCAGCCGGGTCTCCGCCTCGCCGCTGAAGGTGACGACGGCGATGGAGTCGTCGTCACGCAGTTGGTCGGTGAGGGTGCCGAGCGACTTCTTCACGAGGTCGAGCCGGCCGGGCTCCGCCATGGAGCCGGAGATGTCGATCACGAAGGTGAGCGCGGCGGGGGGCCGGTCGGCCTCACGGCCGGCGGGCCGGGTGGCGAGTCCCACACGGACCAGGGACCAGTTGCCGTCCTCGTACCCCTCGGCGTCCTGGGTCTGCGGCTTGATCTCGCCCTCACCGCCGCCGGCGCTGTCGCCCGGCCGGGCTCCGTCGACCGTCACGGTGAACCCGTCGCCCTTGGGCCGGGATAGTCCTGCCGGAAGCTGTTGATGAACTCCTCCGGCCGTACCTGGTGCCGGCCGGGCGCCCCGCCCTCCTTGAGGAGGCGGCGCGTGTAGTCGTACGAGGCGGTGTCCACGTCGAGCGCGAACGTCGAGAGGTAGTCGGAGGGCGGCGCGATGTCCCGCTTCTCCTCACCCGACGTGTCCCGGTCCGGTCCGCCCTTGCCCCCGTCCGGTACGACCGGCGCGGGCGCTCCGTCCGGCGCCGGGGCGTACCCCTCGGAGGAGTCGGTCGCCATGTTGTCCGAGCCCCCGCAGCTCGCGGTGAGGAGCACACCGCCGGCCAGGGCGGCCGCCACGACCACCTTGCCCAGCCTCGTACGCGTCGCTGTTCGGAATGTCATCCGGACTCCCCCTCGTGTCGTCGGCACTTGTGAATGTGACGTCCGAGAGGGCCGACGGGAGCAGTCGGCAGCGTTGCGGAAGAGTCTCAATGCGGCAACGGGACCGGCGCTTTGTCCGGTACGCCCCGCCTCGCCCCTACGAGACGATGTCCTTGCGGGCGAAGTTGCGGAACGCGAGGGCGAACAGGACCAGCGCGTACGTGACGGAGACCGCGGAGCCCTTCAGCATGCCGCTCCACTCCAACTGCGGCTGGAGGGCGTCGATCCAGGCGAACTGCCAATGGGCGGGAAGGACTTCGCGCCAGCCGCCCAGCGCGGTGACCGCGTCGAGCACGTTGCCGACGATCGTCAGGCCCACGGCTCCGCCGACCGCTCCCAGCGGCGCGTCGGTCTTCGTGGAGAGCCAGAACGCGAGCCCGGCGGTCACCAGTTGGGAGACGAACACGAACGCCACGACCAGGCCGATCCGGGCCAGGGTGTCGGCGGCCGCCAGCGATCCGCCGGTGGGCAGCTCCAGCGGCCCCCAGCCGTAGGCGATCGTCCCGGAGACCAGGCCCACCAGCGGCAGGAGCAGCATCGCCGCCGCGCTGAAGCCCAGCGCCACGGCCAGCTTGGACCACAGCAGTCTGGTGCGCGGTACCGGTGCGGCCAGCAGATAACGCAGGGACGACCAGTTGGCCTCCGACGCGACGGTGTCGCCGTGGAACAGCGCCACCGGCACCACGAGAAGGAAGCCGGCCGAGACGAACAGGCAGGTGGCCGCGAAGTTCGCACCCGACGCCGTGGCGGTGTCCATCAGCGTGATCCGGCCGTTGTCCCGGCCGTCCGGGGTGCCGCCGATCGCGAAGGCAGCGATCAGGACGAGCGGCAGCGCGCCCAGCACCCCGGCCATCACCAGCGTCCGGCGGCGCTTCAGCTGCCGCATCGCCTCCACCCGCAGCGGCAGCGTGCGGCGGGCACGGTAGCCGGGCGCGGACCCCACGATCACGGGCGTCGTCGTGCCGGTTGCCACGGGCGCGCTCATGCGGAACCTCCGATCAGGGTGAGGAACGCGTCCTCCAGGCGGCGGTGCGGGCCCACGCCCGTCAGGGGCACGTCCATGCGCACCAGTTCGGTGATCATCTCGGTGGCGGTCGCTCCGTCGAGCCGTACGAGCAGCCCGTCGCCGGTGCGGACCGCGGAACCGATCCCGGGCAGAGCGGCGATCTTCTCGACGAGTTGCTCCGGCACCTCGCCGTCGGTGGTGACGAGCAGGGTGTCGCTCTCGCCGGTGATCTCCGCGACCGGCCCGGCCTGTACGAGCCGGCCGCGGTCCATGACCACCAGGTGGGTGCAGGACTGCTCGACCTCGGAGAGGAGGTGGCTGGAGACGATGACGGTCCGGCCGCCCTCGGCGTAGCGGATCATCACGTCCCGCATCTCGCGGATCTGCGGCGGGTCGAGGCCGTTGGTCGGCTCGTCGAGGATGAGCAGGTCCGGCATGCCCAGCATGGCCTGGGCGATGGCGAGCCGCTGGCGCATGCCCTGGGAGTAGGTGCGCACCGCCCGGGCCAGCGCGTCGCCGAGGCCGGCGATCTCCAGGGCCTCCTCGATGTGCGCGTCGGCCGCGGGACGGCCGGTGGCCTGCCAGTACAGCTCCAGGTTGTCGCGCCCCGACAGGTGAGGAAGGAATCCGGCACCCTCGACGAACGCGCCGACCCTGGAGAGGACGGGCGCGCCCGGCCTGATCGCGTGGCCGAAGACCCTGATCTCGCCCGCGTCGGGACGGATCAGGCCCATGAGCATCCGCAGGGTGGTGGTCTTGCCTGCGCCGTTGGGGCCGAGGAGGCCGAGCACCTGGCCCTTCTCGACGCGGAAGGACAGGTCCCGCACCGCGTACCGGTCGGCGGAGCGGGAGTACTTCTTGGCGAGTCCGGTGATCTCCAGCGGCACATCGGCGCGTTCCGCGTCGGGCGGCGGGGCGAGGGTGCGGCGACGGGCGGTGAGGAGCAGGGCCGCTGCCACGACCGCGCCCGCGGCGGGCATCGCCCACACCCACCACGGCAGGCCGGCCGCTTGCGTCTTCACGGCGGGCGCGGTGGGCACGGAAAGCTGCCCGGCGAGGGAGACGGTGTACGTGGCGGGGGCCGCCGGGGACGCGTAGCCGAGGTCGGTCGCCGACAGCACGAGACGCAGCCGGTGCCCGGCGTCGACCTCGTGGTCGACGGCCGGCAGGGTCAGCTCGACCTCCTTGCCGGCCTTCGCGTCCTCGACCCGTACGGGGGCGACGAGCTGTGAGGGCAGCACCTGCTGCCTGCCGTCCGGTCCGACGTCGTAGACCTTGCCGAACAGGACGGCGTCGCCGCTGTCCGAGGCCACCTTCACCCTGACGGTGGGCGAGCCGGTGATGCGGACCGAGGTGTCGAGGGGCTTCGACGCGAAACTCGCGAACTGGCCGGGGAAGTCCAGGGACAGGCCGATGCCCAGGGAGGACAGCGCGCCGGCGCCGCCGCTGAGGCCGGGGACGGCGGAGATGGCCGGCGGGGTGCCGCCCGCGGGGTTGGAGAACCGCTGCTCGCGTCCGGCGAGCGCGAACTGCCGGGTGCCGTCGGTCAGGCCGGGGTAGGCGGGGCCGGTCGCTCCGCGCAGCAGCGCCTGCCCGTCGGTGGAGTCGACGCCGCCGGTGCGGCTGACGCGGAAGGGGGGACCGGTGTCCACGCTCTTGTCCTGCTTCAGGTACCGGTCGAACCAGTCGCCGATGCGGCCCTCGACACGGCCGGTCTCCCGGTCGCCGCCGTCGTGGCCGCCGGCGATCCAGTCGACGGCGACGGGTGCGCCGTTGGCGCGGATCGTCTTCGCCATGGCGTCGGCGTGCGAGAGCGGGAACAGCGAGTCGGACCGGCCCTGCACGATCAGCGCGGGCGTCCTGATGCGGTCGCCGACCGCGGAGGGGCTGCGGCTCTCGAGAAGCTCGCGGGCCTCGGCATCGGGCTTGCCGGCCACGGCGACCCGCTCGTACATCGCGCACAGGGCGGGCTCGAACGGCCCGCACCCGGCCGGGTTCTCGGGGGCGGGCGCGGCGGCCTCGCCGGACGGGGCGGCGGCCTGGTCCCGGCCTTCCGGGACCTCGCCCGCGGGCGGCTCCTCGGGGGTGTCGGGCCGGACCTGGCCGCTTCCGGGGGCTGTGTCCAGGGAGGCGGCGGAGCCGGTCGAGAAGAAGATGCCGGCCCACAGCTTCTTGAAGACGCCGTCGGGAAACAGGGCGTCCGCGAGGTTCCAGTACGTGATCTGGGGTGCGATCGCGTCGACCCGGCGGTCGTACGCCGCACCGAGCAGGGAGATCGCGCCGCCGTACGAGGAGCCGCTCATGCCGACGCGCGGGTCGCCGTCGGCGTCCAGCGTCACCTCGGGCCGCTTCGCCAGCCAGTCGATCAGCCGGGAGACGTCCTTGACCTCGCGGTCGGGGTCGTTGAGTCCGATCTGCCCGGTGGAGCGGCCGAAGCCGCGGGCCGACCACGTCAGTACGGCGTACCCGTCACGGGCCAGCTGCTCGGCCTGCGCACGGACGTCCTCCTTGCTGCCGCCGAAGCCGTGCCCGAGCAGGACGGCGGGCCGCCGTTCGTCGCCGCCGCTGGTGAAGTACGAGGTGTCGATCTTCGCCCCGGGCATGCCGTGCACCCGGTCCTCGCGGTGCACGGCGGGCGCGGCGTCGTCGGCGACGGCGGTCCACGTACCGGCGCCGGCGAGCACGGCGAAGGCGGCGACGCCCGCGAACCATCGGCCCCGCGGCCGGGGAAGTCGGATCTCCATGGTGGAAACCCTAAGCGCACGGCCGCCCGCCGTCGGCTGCCGCCGGGTGGAACCGGAGCGCCTCCTGAAGTAGTACGCGCCGCCGCCTACGTACACCGGCCGCGGTACACGACGCCGCCACGAGGCGGCCGGGATGCGGGGCGGGCGCCGCCCCGCATCCCGGCGTCTCATGAGTGCAGCAGATCCGGTCCGACCTCGCTGAGGCGGGCGGCGCCGGCCAGGGCCATGGCGGTGGAGAGCTGGCGGCGGTAGGAGTCCAGCAGCCCGCTCACTCCCTCAGCGCCGTCCACCGCGAGGGCCCAGAGCACCGGACGGCCCGTCAGAACGGCGCGTGCCCCGAGGGCCATGGCGACCAGGACGTCCGTACCGGTGCGGATGCCGCCGTCGACGAGGACGGGCACCCGGTCGCCGACGGCCCGCACCACCGAAGGCAGTACGTCGGCCGTCGCGGCCGCCCGGTCGAGCTGGCGGCCGCCGTGGTTGGAGACGATCACGCCGGCGGCACCCGCAGCCACGCAGACCTCGGCGTCGTCCGCCCGCATGACGCCCTTGACCAGCACCGGAAGACCGGACATCCGCTGGAGCTCGCTGATCGTTCCCGGGCCCACGGACGGGTCCTGCTCCCAGCCGGGCAGCCGCGTGCCCGCCCCCACAGACCTGCACAGCTCGTCGTCCCGCGGGAGCGGCAGCGGGGCCGTCGTCCGCGGCGGCACATAAGGGGCGTCGACGGTCAGCACGAGGGCGCGGGCGCCGGCCGCGGTGGCCCGTTCGACCTGACGGCGGGTCACGTCCCGGTCCCGCAGCCAGTAGACCTGGTACCACCAGGGACCGGCCGCGACGGCGACGTCCTCCGGGTGCCGGGTGGCCCGCGAGGAGAGCACCATCAGCGAACCGGCGGCGGCCACGCCCGCCGCCGTGGCCACCTCGCCCTCGTCGTGCGCCATCCGGTGGAAGGCGGTCGGAGCGGCCAGCACCGGCAGGGCCAGGCTGCTGCCGAGCAGCTCCAGACCGGTATCGACGCTGGACACGTCCCGCAGGACCCGGGGCAGCAGCCGCCGGGCGCGCCAGGCGTCGGTCGCCTCCGACGCGCTGATGTGCTCGTCGGCGCCGGCCGCGTAGAACTCGTAGGCCGCGCTGGGCAGTACGGCTCTCGCCCGCTGCTCCAGCCCCGGGGCGGCCGTCACCGGAGCGGTGGACGCGGTACCGCCGGCGGCCGGGGAGCCGGAGGCCACGGAGCCCGAGCCGGAGGAGCCGGAGCCCACGGAGCCGGCAGGGCCGGCCGTGTTCGCCGTCATGTCACACCCAGGAGTCCGGGCCGGCAGCGGCGCCGGACACCCTGACGACGAAGTCGAGCTCCGCCACGGCGGCGCGGGCGCGTGCCACCGCTTCGGCGGCGTCGGCTCCCCTGGCCCGGACGAAGGCGGCGCGGGACTCGGAGCTGTCCAGGTCCCCCACCTCGTCCCCGGGTGCGAGCAGCGCCTCCGCGGCCACGACGCCGGGCAGGGCAGCGGCCTTCTCGAGGCCGTTGACCTCGGTCAGTACGCCGCGCGCCTGCGGCACCGCGAACCAGATGGCCTCCGGCCGCCGGTCCACGTCCGGGTCAGCGAGTGTCTTGCGGATGTCCGCCAGCACCGGTTCGCCGAGCGTCTGGCGCACGATGCAGTCGATCAGGTCCACCCCGGTGACATCGTGGACGAGGTACGGGATCTCGTCACCGGCCGGCCGGACGTGCGTCTCGATGACACGCGGCCCGGCGTCGGTCAGCACGATCTCCGTGTGGGTGACGCCATGGTCGACACCGAGGGCGTCGAGCAGCCGCCGTACGTAGCCGTGGACAAGGCCGCACTGCTCCGGCGTCAGTGCGGCGGGCACCACATGGCCGAGCTCGACGAAGCCGACAGGGTCGGAGAACTTGCGGGTGACCGCGAGGATCTCGTGCTCGCCGTCCTCGGAGAACGCCTCGACGCTGAACTGCGGTCCCTCGTGGAAGCGTTCCACGAGCACGCCGGCGTCCGGGATCACCTCGAAGTCGCGTGCGGCACGGGCGAACGCGGCGTCCGCCTCTTCAGGGCTCCGCACCACCGACACACCGAAGCTTCCCGCGCCCTGGGCCGGCTTCACCACACAGGGCGTGCCGTGCTCGGCGATGAAGGCGCGCAACCGGGCAGGGTCCGCCACGCGGGCGACGGGCGTGTCGTCGACGCCGGTCTCCGTGAGCCTGCGGCGCATGGCGTGCTTGTCGTGCACCCAGGTGATGGTCTCGGGGGTGTGGCAGGGCAGGCGGAGGGCCTTCGCGACGGCCGCGGCCCGGTCCTGGTCCCGTTCGCCGAAGGTGCCGACGCGGGTGAAGGGCGTGCGGGCGTGGACGGCGGCCGCCGGCGCGATCCACTCCTCGTCGGGCGCGTCGCTGCGCACGGCGATCACCCGGTCGTGCTGCCCGGGGCGGCGGATCTTGGGGATCATGTCCATCCGGCACAGGATGGTGGTGGCGACGTCCGGCCCGCCGGCCTCGCGGATCAGGCCGGGGATCTCCCGGCCGCCGCCGACGATGAGCACGTGTTCGGTCATGTTTTCACCTCGGTGGGTGCGGGAGTGGAAGGGGCGGACGCGCCCCGGGCCTGCTCGGTGCGGGGTCCGCCGGTGGCCCGTACGCCGATCGCCGCCAGCGCGAAGACGACGGCGAGCAGCGCCCAGCCGGCGCTGCCGAGCGGCAGCATCACGGCGGTCATGAGCACCGGGCCGACGATGTGCTGCCCCGTCGTACCGAGGCTGAACGCGGCCAGATAGCGGGCGCGGGCCGGGGCCGGGGACATGTCGTACGACAGATTCCAGACCGCGACGGAATGCAGGTTCTCGCCGACGGTGAGCAGGACGACGGCGATCACGGCGAACGCCGCGGCGGGCCACAGCGAGACGTGCTCCGCGCCGGCGAACACGCCGCAGGACAGCAGCAGCGGTACCAGCGCGGCCCAGATGAGCTTCAGGGCGCGGGCCGTGGTGTCCGCGAACTTCGCGACGTACACCTGCAGCAGCACGGTCAGCACCGTGTTCACCGCGAGCAGCACGGAGACGGCGGACGCAGGCGCGGTGGTGGCGGTGGTCAGCCACAGCGGCAGCAGTACGAAGAGGACGGAGTCGTGCAGGGACAGCACTCCGTTGGAGACGGTGAACAGCATGAACCGCAGGTCCCTGAACGGACTGCGGACAGACGCCTGTTCAGGCACGGCGACCGGTCCGGACGGCTCCTTGTCCCCGGCCGCGGCCCGCCGGTCCTCGACGGCCGCCTGCCGCCGCAGCCGCTCCACGACGACCGCGATCACGAAGAAGGTGAGCGCGTTGCCGAGGAACAGCGCCACGAAGGCGGCCCGGTGCTGGACGGCGAGTACGGCGCCGGCCAGCAGGAAGCCGGCCGTCAGACCGATGTTGCGCACCGAGCGGATCGAGGCCATCGTGCGGGCCTGGTTCTCCCCACCCTCGATGATGCCCACCACCACCTGCTGGAGCGGTGAGCAGCCCCGGTCCAGCGCGGTCAGCACGCAGGTCAGTACCGCGTACGGCCAGAAGTCGCCGACCAGCGCGAAGCCCGCGTAGCCGACGCCTCTGGCCGCCAGCAGCATCACGTACACCTTGATCGGACCGATCCGGTCCGCGAGGCGGCCCAGCGGTACGGGGCTGAGCAGTCCGACGACGCTCGCCACGGACAGCACCACGCCGACCTGGACGGCGGGCAGGCCCACCACGGTGACGAAGTACAGCGTCGAGGCGGCGAGGAACATGCCGGAGCCGACCGAGTCGACGGCGGCGCCCGCCGCGAGCTTCCGGCCGCCAGGGGTTCTCGGCAAAATCGAGAGCAGGAGGCGGACGGCTCCCCCACCGCGCCGGGTGCCGGTCACGCCCCGCTCCCCTGCGCGACGGGCCCGTCCCGACGGATCCAGGCCACCAGCTCTGCGGTGCGCCGGACGTGGATCTCCGTGGCCGCCTCCGGCGGCGGCTGCCGCAGCCAGTTCCAGGTGTAGCGGCGGGCAGCGTTGACCAGGTAGGGCGCGTCCTCCGGCGGACACGTCCGGGCTCCCGTGAGGAGGGCGCAGGCCAGTTGGAGCCGGCCGACGCGGTCCACCAGTACCCAGCCGCCGGCGGCCGTGTGGGCGGGGTCGGCCCCGGCCCACTCGTCCCTGGTGGTGCCCAGACCGCGCAGCGCCCGGTCCGCGACGTCCCAGGCGGCGGCCGCCCGGCCTTCGGGGCGCGGTCCGAGCGACGAGCGGGTACGGGCGCACACCTCGTCGTAGCGGGCGGGGTCGGCGAGCGCGGTGACCAGCCGGGTGACGAGGGCGTGCGCGGCCCCGACGGGGAGCCCGTCCCGCACGCCCCCTGTCGAAGCACTGCCGGAGCGGGTCCGTACGACGTCCTCCCGCACCACCCAGCAGACGCAGTCGTGCATGACCTCACCGGTGTCGTCCACGCCCTCCGGGGCGGTCGCGCCGGCCGTGCCGAGCCATGCGCGGGCAGCTGCCAGATCGATCAGCCGGTCGCACACCTCCTCGGCCGACGACACGTCCTCGGGGCGGTCACCGGGTATCCGCGGCAGCCCGGCGGCGGCGCTCTCCAGCAGCGCCACCGCCGCCCGGGCCGCGTCGCTCTCCCGCCCGGTCATGCGGCCGTCGGCGGCGCTCACACCCGCTCCAGCCAGCTCGCGTACGTCGCGTCGCGGCCCCGGACGACCTGCTGGAACATCTCACGCAGTTGCTTGGTCACCGGCCCGACGCCGCCCGCGCCGAGCGGGCGTTCGTCCACGGAGGCCACCGGGACGATCTCCGCCGCGGTGCCGGTGAGGAACGCCTCGTCGCCGATGTACACCTCGCTGCGCGGGACGCTCCGCTCGGTGACCCGCATGCCGAGGTCGCGAGCGAAGGTGATCGCGGTGTCCCGCGTGATACCGGGCAGGATGCCGTCGCTGACCGGCGGAGTGACGAGCTCACCGTCGCGCACCAGGAACAGGTTCGCCGCCGACGCCTCCGCGATGTGGCCGGTGGCGGTCAGCATCAGCGCGTCGTCGTAGCCGGCCCGCTGTGCGCCCACCTTCGCGAGCGCACTGTTGACGTAGGCGCCTGTCGCCTTGGCGAGCGGGGGAACCGTCTGGTGCGAGTTCCGCTGCCAGTTGCTGACGATCAGCCGGCAGCCCTCGTTCTCCGCCTTGTCCCCGAGGTAGGAGCCCCACGGCCAGACGGCGATGGACATCCGGACCGCGTCGAGCTGCGGGGCCACGCCCATCTCGCCGTATCCGAGGTACGCGATGGGCCTGATGTAGCAGGAGTCCTGCCCGTTGACGCGCACGAGTTCACGGACGGCCTCGATCAGTTCCTCGTCGGACCAGGGCAGTTCCATCAGGTAGACGCGGGCGGAGGCGCGCAGCCGGGCGATGTGCTCCCGCAGCCTGAAGACGGCGGCGCCGGTGTCGGTCGCGTAGGCGCGGATGCCCTCGTAGACACCCCATCCGTAGTGCAGGCTCGGTGTGAGCACGTGCACCTGGGCGTCGTCCCAGGGGACCAGTTCGCCGTCCATCCAGATGAAGCGGGTCGGGGTCAGTGGCATGTCGGCTCAGTCTCCTTGTGACGTGGTGCTGTCGGTGCCGAGGCCGCGCAGCCGGCGGTGTTCGCCGGCGCTCTGCAGCCGGAGTGTCTCCTCGAGCACGCCGTGGCCCTCGCCGGTGAAGCGGAACCAGCCGTGGCGCGGTTCGAGGTCGCAGCCACGCAGCTTCTTGGCGTCGTAGGCGGCGAGGCCGTACCAGATGCTGCGCACTCCGTTGGCCAGCGACCAGCGGACGGTCTCGTGGTAGGTGAGGGCGAAGTAGACGCCCTTGGCCCGTTCGTCGAAGCCCGCGGTCCGGCCGAACAGGGCGTCGCCGGAGCGGAGGTAGAGGACGAAGCCGAGGGTCTCGCCGTCGCGTTCGGCGCTCAGGACCAGGGCGCTGTCGCCGACGGTGTCGCGGATGGCGTCGAAGTCCCGCTGGACCCGTTCACGGCCGCCGGGCAGCCCGTACTTGGCCCGCAGGGCGACCTGGAGGTCGACGACTTGACCGGTCAGGGCGTCGGCGCCGGTACGGATGACGGTGCGGAAGCCGGCGTCCTCGTACTCGGTCAGCTCGCGGTGGGTCCGTCTGCGTTTGCGGCTCGCCAGTCCGGCCAGGTACCCGTCCCAGTCCGCCGCGCCGAGCCGCAGCACGGACTCGGCGCCGAGCACGGCCGGGGTGTGTCCGAGCGCCCGCGCGGCCGGGCCGATGGGCCCGGCCTCTTCGTCGCCCAGGTAGAGCAGGGCGCTGCTGCGGCAGCCCAGGGTGCGGGCCGCGTCGTCGAGCAGCCTGGGCAGCTCGCCGAGTACCTCACGGCGCTCGGCCGCGGTGCGCCCTTCGGCGTGCACGATGCCGTGGTGGGAGCCGAAGACGGACAGGGCGACGGACGGATACTGGTCGCGGCGGGCGGCTGGCAGCGCCTCGGCGAGGTCGTCCCAGCGGGCCCGTTCGGCGTCCGTGAGCCGCTCGGTGTCGCCGAAGGCGCCCAGGGCGCCGACCATCTTGGGCGCGTCGTAGAACAGCAGTCCGCCGCCGTCGCGGGTGAGAAGCAGGGGCGCCAGGGCGACGAGTACGCCCGCGTCGTGGACGGCGAGGTAGTGGTTCTCGTGCAGGTCGGTGCGTTCGGTGAACCGCCACCAGCGGTCGTCCTCCCACACGACCGGCGGCCGGTCGAGCGCGGGCATGCCGGCCGCGGTGGGCCGGCCGGCCGGGTCGAGGACTTCGGCGGTCAGCCCGCTCACGACGCCTCCCCGGGCACGAGGTCCCAGCCGAAGGCGGCCTCCGCCTCGGCCTCCGTCTTGGCGACCAGGGCCAGCAGTTCGCCCGCCGTGGGGGCGGTCACCAGCCAGGTGGCGACGAAGTCGCCGGACTTGCGGGCCCGGTACCGTGCGCCGCCCCA
This sequence comes from Streptomyces sp. Tu 2975, assembly GCF_009832925.1. Classification (GTDB taxonomy): domain Bacteria; phylum Actinomycetota; class Actinomycetes; order Streptomycetales; family Streptomycetaceae; genus Streptomyces. Next base: position 5,186,543 of record NZ_CP047140.1, on the reverse strand, counting down.
GTCCTCGCCGGCCTCGGCGAGCACGGTGAAGTCCCGTGTGCCCGCCGGTGGTTCGAGCGGCACCCGGGTGATGCGGCCGTTCCTGGGTGGCAGTCCGAAGTTGGCGACGAGGGGTGCCCTGCGGGCGTGGTCGCGGACGGTGTCCAGGTCGACCGGCAGACCGCATTCGATCCGCGCCCACAGCCGGCGGGGGTCGAGGCCGAGCACCGCCTCCAGCATGGCGGGGATCGGCGTGCCGCCGACCCTGCCCGCGACCTCGCAGAGCACGATCTCGTCCGCGTCGGTCACGAAGAACTCGGCGTGCACGAAAAGGGAGGGCGCCGCGGGCAGGGCGCCGACGAGCCGCCACGTCTCCGCGACGAGCCGGTCGTACAGCGGGTCGTCGGACGGCAGGGTCCAGCTTCCGTTGCCGGAGTCGGTCCAGTGCGACAGGCAGCCGCCGTCGGTGTAGACGGACGGGACGGACACCACCGGCTCACCGCCCACGTGCAGGGCGTCGACGTGGCAGAACCGGCCCGCCACGTACTCCTCCACCTCCATGCCGCCGGAGGCGATCCCCGCGGCCACGTCGCCGGGGACGTCCCACGGGGTGCCGACGACGCTCACACCGGTGGAGCCGGAGCCGCCGCGCGGCTTGACCACGGCGGGCCCGGGGTGGACGGCCATGAAGGCCTCGACGTCGGCCAGGGAGGTGACGGGCGCGAACGCCGGCACCCGGAGCCCGCCGGCCGCGGCGAGCTCCTTCATGCGGACCTTGTCCCGGTAGGCGTGGGCGCTCGCCGGCCGCTGGCCCGGCAGACCGAGCTCCTCACGCAGCCGCGCGGCCCGCTCCACGTCGACCTCGGCGAGGGCGAGCACCCGGGTGACGTCGTGCTCCGCGCACAGCAGGCGCGCCGCCTCGTGCACCGAGGCGTCGTCGAAGTAGTCGGGGACGGTTCGGACGTCGCGGAACCCCGGCCCGGGATCGGTCCCGTGCGCGGTGACCGCGAGCAGCCGGCCCGCCTCCTCGCCGAGCCATTCGGCGAAGGGAAGTCCGGCGTTGCGGGGGCTGATCAGGATCAGGATCACGCGCCGGCCCCTATGCCGTGGCGGGCGGCGAGCTCCGCGAACGCGCGCGCCGTGTGCGGGTCCAGCGGTATGCCGTGGACGGCCCGCTCCCGCGCGGTGCGCTGCTGCGGATCTCCGGGCACCTGGACCGGCAGCGTCGCCTCCGCTCCCGGCTCGGCCTGCCGGGTGGTGTCCACGAGGTCGGCGAATCCGGCGGCGAAGCTCTCGGCGCCGGCGAACGCGGCCGGGTCGAGGCAGATGAGGAAGTGGCCGATCCCGCGGCTGCGGCCGGGTTCGGCCTCGCCTATGTGTTCCAGGTGCCAGTCCGCGGGCGAACCGGTGAGCACGGCGCCGAGGAGAGTGGCGACCATGGCCAGGCCCTGTCCTTTGTAGCCGCCGAGCGGTGACAGCGCGTGCGCCTCACCGGGATCGGTGGCCGGACGCCCGGCCGCGTCGGTGGCCCAGCCCGGGTCGAGAGGTTCCCCGTGCTTACGGCGTTCCTTGATCTCGCCGAAGCAGACCTGACTGGTGGCCATGTCGAGGGCGAACTCGTCGCCGTCGCAGGCGGCCGCGAAGCTCAGCGGGTTGGTCCCGTACAGCGGCCGGGTGCCGGAGAAGGGGGCGACCCGGGAGGCGGCCGAGGTGGTGACGATGCCGACCAGGCCCTCGGCCGCGAGGTGGCGGCTGTAGACGGAGGCGGCGCCGAAGTGGTTGGAGTTGCGAACGCCCACCGCCGCCACGCCGTGGCGGCGGGCCCGCTCCGCGGCGATCCGTGCCGCGGCCAGGCCGGCGACGACACCGAGGGCGCCGTCGGCGTCGAGCATCACGGCCGCACCGGTGTCCCGTACGACGGTGATGTCCGGCCGCGCCACGGCGATGCGCTGTTCGAGCTCCGTCAGATACTGCGGGAGCAGCCGCAGACCGTGGGTGTCGATGCCGCGCAGCGACGTGTCCGTCAGCGCGGCGGCGACATCGCGGGCGTCGCCGTCCGGCACACCCGCCTCGCGAAGGGCGGCCACGGCGACGGCTGTCGCGGTGGCGGCCGTGAGGCGTCCGTCCTGGCCCGCGCCGGAGGTCTTGCTCACGCGTTCATGCACGCTGGTCATGGGTGTCCGCCTTCCATATGAGGAGGGTGTCGGTGCCGTGACCGCCGGCCGCGGCGGCCGATGCCGTGAATCCGGCGGCGAGCGCGGCTGCGGTCCACGGGCCGGCGACCCGTGTCCACACGGTGTCCGCGCCGGCGGCGACGGCGCGGGTCAGGGCGGTGCGCAGCAGTCCGACGAGTTCGCCGACGGGCACGTCGCCGGCCGGGCCGCCGGTTCCGTCCGCCAGGGACGGTTCCGCGAGTTGCCGGACGTGGTCGCCGGGCTCGTCGCCGGGCAGCGGGCGGCGGCGCACCCGGACGGATGCCGTCGGCTTCCCGTCCCGGTGGACCGCGAGCTCCTCGTTGTCCCAGACGCACCGGTGGGCAGTGGTGGGCCGCACGGTGAACGCGGGACCGGTGAAGTCGGGGACGAATCCGGTGCCCGGGGTGTCCGGCAGGGTGATGCGGCCGCGGTCGTCGAGCAGCACGCCGGTGCCGGTGTCCACCGCGAGCAGGGCGATGGAGTCGGCGTCGAGATGGTCGACATGGGGGCCGAGGTGGACCGTCGCGGAGACGCCGGCGCTGGATTCCGGCATGCAGCCGAGCATCGTGCCCAGTCCCGCGGCCCGTGCCCGGCGCAGCATCCGCAGCGCCGGGGTGATGCCGCCGGCCTTCATCAGTTTGAGGTTGACGCCGTGGAACGCGGTCGCGCAGGCGTCGAGGTCGTCCGGCCCGGTGATGCTCTCGTCGGCGAACACCGGGATCGGGGAGGCCTCTTTGAGTGCCCGGGCGTCGTCCCACCGCTCCCTCGGGAACGGCTGCTCGAGGAGTTCGACCCCCAGGGCGGCCATCGCGTCGAGGGCGGCGAGCGTGTCCGGGAGCTTCCAGCCGCAGTTCCCGTCCACGTAGAAGGGCGCGTCGGTGTGCTCCCGCAGTGCCTCGAGGATATGCAGGTCGCCCGGTCCGGCCAGCTTGACCTTGTACGCGGGCCAGCCCGGCCGTTCCAGCAGCTTGCGCACCATCACGGCGGGCTCGTCGAGGCCGATGCTGTAGCTGGAGTGCAGCGCTCCGGGTGTCCGGGCCCCGAGGTGCCGCCACAGCGGCACGCCCGCCAGCCGGGCCGCCAGGTCGTGCGCGGCGACGTCCAGCGCGGCCAGCGTGAAGGGCGAGCCGGAGAGCAGCGGGGCCAGTACCGACCAGCTGTGCCCGGGGTCGTCGGCCGGGAGGTCGCGCAGGGTGCCGGCGACCCGGCGCAGGTCGGCGTGCATGGCGTCGAGGCCGGAGTTGTAGCGGTCGGTCATGAAGGCCGAGGCCTCGCCGAAGCCGGAGCGACCGGCCGCCGACAGCTCGACCAGCAGGCCCGGTTGCACGGGGATCGCCTCACGCGCGCTGCGCCAGACGTCGTGGTCGGTCAGCCTGATCTCGTGGACGTGGAGCCTCATGCCGCAAGCTCCGGGAACGGCGGGAAGGAGGCCCCGGAGGCAGAGAGCGGCTTGAGTTCGTCGTACCACTGGGCGTGCTCGTCGTAGGCGGCGAAGAAGGGGCGGCCGACCCATTCGGGGCGGCGGGCCTGCAGGAAGCTGAGAACGAAGGCCTTCTCCCCGCCGACCTCCGCGGTCCCGTGGATCATCACCTTGCCCGGCCCTGCGGACATGACGGGGCCCCGAGCGGTGCGGGCCAGCCCGGAGACGCCCCGGACGGCCTCGTTGTAGATCTCCAGGGCACGTACGAGCGGCAGCCCGAAGTAGTTGCGCGCTCCGGTGTCCCGCTCGACGAACATGTAGTAGGGCGTGATGCCCAGTTCCACCTGGGTCTGCCACATGCGGGACCAGGCGGACGCGTCGTCGTTGACGTGCGCCACGAGCGGGGCCTGGGCGCGGATCACGGCGCCGGTGGCGTGGATCCGGGCGATCGCCGTGCGTACCTGCTCGGTCTCCAGCTCCCGGGGATGCGAGAAGTGGGCCATGACGGCCACATGCCGGCCCGCGGCGACGGCGCTCTCGAAGAGCCGCATCAGGTCGTCGGCGTCCGGGCCGGTGGTGAACCGGGCCGGCCAGTAGGCCAGCGCCTTGGTGCCGAACCGCAGGGTGCGCACGGAGGGCGTCTCCTTTAGCAGCGGTTCGGCCCATCGGCGCAGCACCTCGGTCCGCATGATCATCGGATCGCCGCCGGTGAACAGCACGTCGGTGACCTCGGGATGACCCACGAGGTACCCGGTGAGGTCCGCTGGGTCGCGCAGCGCCTGCCGCAGTTCGGCCCGGCTCACGAACTGGGCCCAGCGGAAGCAGTAGCCGCAGTACGAGTGGCAGGTCTGCCCCTGGGAGGGGAAGACCAGCACGGTCTCCGCGTACTTGTGCTGGAGTCCGTCGAGCCTGCGGCCGTCCAGCGTGGGGACGTTGGCCTCCAGCTGGTCGCCCGGGTGCGGGTTGAGCTCCAGCTGGGCGGCGGCCGCGGCGCGGCGGAGCTCGTCGCGCGGGGCACCGGCGTCGAGCAGTGCGGCCATCCGGTCGAAGACGTCCGCCGGGAGCATGTCGCGGTGCGGGAAGGTGAGCCGGAAGATCGGGTCGTCCGGCGCGGCCGACCAGTCGATGAGCTCGTCGGCCACGTACTCGTTGACCTTGAAGGGCAGGACGCTGCCGACCACACGCAGGTCCCGTATGTACTCGCCGGGCATGCCGCGGTCCTGCGCAAGCTGAGCGAGCCGCTCGTTCGCGTAGTGTTTCACCGGGAGTTCTCGTTTCCGTCAGCGGCCGACATGGGACTTGGACCAGTCGAACTCGACCAGTTCCTGGACGCCCATCCGCTCGATCAGCGTGTGCAGTCCCGTGTAGTCGCGGACGAGGCGCTTGCGGCTCGTCTCGGCCTGGCAGTCGGCCAGCATCTCGTGGCCGCCTTCGACCCCGGCCAGGTCCATGATCCGGTGCCAGGTGGTGTAGTCGGTGGCGACGAACGCCTCCAGGCCTTCGAAGAGCATGTCGCGGAAGTACCGCTGCCCGGGCTCGTCGAGCTTGTCGTGCACCTGCTCGGCGAGGACGGCGGAGATGGAGGCGTGGCAGTACTCGTCACGGTTGTGCAGCTTGGCGGTGCTGCTGTTGACCGGCTGGATGTCCGGGTCGTCGGCGAGCAGGTCGAGGTAGGCGTTGATGGAGATCTCCGACACGGTCGCGAAGGCGAGCGTGGTCAGGGACTTCCGCCACCGCTCGGTCGCGGTGTCGCGCAGCCGCAGATGCTCGCGTGCGGTGTGCGACATGGGCAGTTCATTGTCGGGCATGGCCCGGCCGCGGCGGCGCCGGGTGACGGCGCTGGCGTTGAGGTGCATCAGCGTGTGGTACTGCTCGTCGACCATCGCCTGGGCCAGCGAGATGGTGAGCGCCTCGTCCTGGAGCATGGGGTACTCGCCCTCCATGACCAGGGCGAATGCCGGGTTGGCCACCTTCTGCTCGGCCATGATCGTGTGGCGGTTGTACGCGATCCAGGCCCAGCTGAGCAGTTCGGACCGCTTGTCGGGGTCGAGCGCCCGGTAGGTGGGGTGGTCATGGAAGGGCAGGATGCCCTCCGGGTAGTCCGGCCGGTCGAGTTCGAACAGCTCGTCCAGGTCCGGCTCGTCGCGCTTCACGGTGGCCCGGCGGTGCCAGTTGCCGACCAAGCGGCGGATGACGGCACTTTCGACCTGGTCGTCGGGGTTGTGCCGGGGCACGCCTTCGGGCAGGCCCTTGAGCTCCTCCGGCAGTCCGGTGGGGAACTCCTCGGACTCGAGAACGGCGTTCTGAGCGTTGGTCATTGTCCAGCCTCACGAGAGATCGGTGGTCCTGGGCGCGGCGCGGCCCGCGCGCACGGGTGTCTCGCGGCACGGGTTTCACGGCGTGGGTGTTCCGGCACGAGTGACGGCGTCGTAGCCGGTCGCCCGCGCACCGGGAGCGTGGCGGGGCGGGCAGGGTGGCACCCGCCCCGTTCCTTCACGGGTAGCGGTGGCCTCGGTCAGTTGGGGGCGGCGACCCAGTAGCGGGTGAGGTGGCGCCGGGCGTCACGGTAGGCGGAGCGGGCGTGCACCATGCGCTGGTTGTCCCAGACGAGGACCGAGTTCTCGGGAATGAGCACGGAGATCTTGTTCTCGCGGAAGAACGCCTCTGCCTGCTCGGCGAGGTGGATGCCGAAGCTGCCCAGCGGCAGTTCCGCGGGGTCGACGGAAGCGTCGACGGGCGGGTCGTACTGTCCGGTGGTGAGCAGGTTGTAGCTGAAGCGGAGAGTCTCGCGGCCGTTGACGCGCTCGACGACCGGGCGCCGTACGCCTTCGGTGCCGACGCCGCCGGTGTTGTGGCCGACCCACTCGATGTCGCGCTCGTAGAGGGCGGCCCGGTCGGCCTCGCCGAGCATGGCCACGAAGCGGCGCATGTCGGCGAGTTCGGTGTGGCCGCTGCCGCAGGTCGCCTGGACCCGGCAGTGCAGCGCGAGACAGGTGGGCGGCGGATTCCAGCCGGGCGCCTCCGTGTGGACCAGAATCGTATTGACGCTCTTGGAGTAGCGCCGCTCCTCGAAGCCCGGCGCCGCCTTGACCTGGTAGCGCAGCGAGCCGTCGTACTGCGGGACCAGCTCACCGAAGGCGCGCAGGGCCTGGGCAGCCTGCTCGTCCGTCTCGATCCCCCGAGCAGTGTGTGCCCTTGCTCCGCAAGTTCCCGCACGTGAACATCCAACGCTGTGGACATGTCGAACTCCCCCTAGACATCGACAGATACGAACAGCCCAGCATCGAAGTGTGATGGCAGCGGTCCGTACCCGGACGATCTTCAAGGAGCACGACAGGCGCCGCAATGTCTCAGAATGTGAGATGGATCACTATGGGCGGCTGCGTCGCACCGATAGCGGACTGCTCACAGATAAGGGGCAGTTACTGCAGATGGGGGCACACGCAGCAGATCGGCCGAGCCTGAATGCGGCGCCCACCCCCAGGGAGCGCCCGCCGGCTCCGGCGCCACCCCGAGGAGCACCTCCAGAGCGGTCGGCCGCTGCCGTCGGAACCCTCGTGACGGCCGGCGCGGCCACCGGCGCCCACACCGGCCCCCCATGTGAGCGGATGCAAAGTCTTGCGAACACCTCCGGGCGGAGGCGGCGAAGCGCCGGCTCGCCGCGATACCGGGAACGGGCAAACCGGCACGATCGGGCCACCCGGCTGGATCTTCACCCTGCGACCACCGGACGCACACAGCCCACGAAAGGCCCGTTGACTGACGCCAACAACCCTTGCTCCAGGTCGAGTTGACGACCTGCCGCCATTGCCTCGCGCCCCCCGCCCGAACCGCTGTGGCGTAGGTCACACTTCCGGCCCCTGGTCGGCGCGACCGCCCCACCTGTCACCATGCACGCCCGTACTTACTTGTCCGTAACTACTGGTCAAAGAAAGGTCAGGTGCACGAGATGAGAGCCGCTGCCCGTCGCGCCGGGGTGCTGATATCAGCCGCCGCCGCCGCGACCGGTCTCCAGTTCGCCGTATCCCCCACCGCGCACAGCGCGTCCATCGGCGATCTTCGTCTCGCTCCCACTGCAACTGCCGTCGACAACAGCTGGATCGTCGTCCTCAAGGACGGCACGACCCGCGCCGCCGACCTCGGCGTCGCACCGAAGCACACCTACCGCAACGTCCTCTCGGGCTTCTCCGCCGCGATGTCCGCCTCGAAGGCCAAGGCGCTCGCGGCCGATCCACGGGTCGCCTACGTCGAGCAGAACTCCACCGTCCGGCTGAACGACACCCAGTCGAACGCCACGTGGGGCATCGACCGGGTCGACCAGCGAAACCTGCCGCTGTCCAAGACGTACACCTACACCACCTCGGCGTCGAACGTGAACGCCTACATCATCGACACCGGCATCCGCACCTCCCACAGCGAGTTCGGCGGGCGCGCGAGCGTCGGCACGGACACGGTGGGCGGCGGCCAGAACGGCCAGGACTGTCAGGGACACGGCACCCACGTCGCCGGCACGGTCGGCGGCAAGAACTACGGGGTCGCCAAGAGCGTCAACCTCATCGCCGTACGCGTCCTCGACTGCCAGGGCTCCGGCACCACCGCCGGCGTCATCGCCGGCATCGACTGGGTGACCGCCAACGCCAAGAAGCCCGCCGTGGCCAACATGAGCCTCGGCGGCAGCGCGAGCGCGTCGCTGGACGACGCGGTGAAGAAGTCGATCGCCTCGGGCGTCAGCTACTCGATCGCGGCGGGCAACGGCCTGCCGATCCTGGGCATCCCGGCGAACGCGTGCAACTACTCGCCCGCCCGCGTCCCCGAGGCGATCACGGTCGGCGCGACGGACAGCTCCGACCGCAGGGCATCGTTCTCCAACTACGGAACCTGCCTCGACCTGTTCGCGCCCGGCGTGGACATCACCTCGGCCTGGAAGGACAGCGACACCGCCACCAGCACCATCTCGGGCACGTCGATGGCGACCCCGCACACCGCGGGCGTGGCCGCTCTCTACCTCTCGGCACACCCGACGGCCACCCCGGCGCAGGTCCGGGACGCCCTGGTGAACAACGCGACGACGGGCAAGGTCCAGAGCCCGCTGACCGGTTCCCCGAACAAGCTGCTCCACTCCCTGTTCTAACCCGCAGAGGGCACCAGATGCCCGAGGAGCCCCGTGTCCGCCGGATACGGCCGCTCCTCGGGCAGCAGCCGTGCCGCCCCTTCCCGGTCCCCCTTGCGCACGAGCCGATGCGCCTCGCGCGCGAGCGGGGTCACGTCGGTGATACCCGCCGTCCACTCGTCCGCGTAACGGCCGGCCGCCTCGCCGCCGAGTCCGAGCTGCAACGACCGATGGGGCAGGGGGTTCAGCCCGAGGTCCCGCTCCGGGTCCCACTGCACCCGCGCGGGCGCCCGCCGCAGCTCGCGCTTCCACGCCGCCTGGCTCTCGTGCACGCCGGCCTGGTAGTGCGACAGACAGGCGTTGCGCAGCGCCCATTCGAAGCCGTCCCGCCGGATCTCCACGGCGAGCACGGTCTCCTGATCGGCCTTGGTCGCCCAGCCGCAGCGGTACATCATCCACAGGAACGACGGCTTGATCCACGTCATCCGCTCCCGCTTCCACGCCGCCGGGAACCGCCCGTCGCGGGCGGCGGGCACGCCGATGGCGGGGTGGTACGCCTGGTAGACGGTGACGGTGTCGTCGGTGTACCGGGCGCGAACGCGGTAGCGGGGTTCTTCGGTCATGGCGCACAGCGTGCGCACAAACCCTGTGGTCGGGCCAGCGGATAACGCACTAGGCTCGCACCCGTGAACACCTTCGGAGGTCATGCCGCGTAGGCGGCCGGGGCACGTTCGTGCCGAGCAGCGGGTGCGGGAGCGGTGCCGGAAGAACCGGATGCGGCCCGTTCACGGCGTCTCACGGCGCACGCTGTACGAGATCGTGCGCATCGAGGAGACCCGCAACTACCTGTGGAGCGGCGCCGTCGCCGAGTCCCTCGCGCTGTGGCGGGGCTTCGTCGGCCGGCCCGACCGGAGACTGTGGCAGGACGACGAGAGCGGGTGCACCGAGTGGCTCTGCTGCGGTGATCCCCTCCGCGCCCGCGAGATGCTCGAGGGCGCCGTGCTCGCCCTCCCCCGTCGCGCCGCACGCGAACTGCGGGCCGTCGTCCATGCGTTGGACGACGTGTACTGAAAACGCGGCCCGTGCGGTTCCGCACGGGCCGCGTCACACGCGTCTCAGTGGTTGCGCGGGAAGCCCAGGTCCACGCCCACCGGGGCGTCCGCCGGGTCGGGCCAGCGGGTGGTGACGACCTTGCCGCGCGTGTAGAAGTGCACGCCGTCGTTGCCGTAGATGTGGTGGTCGCCGAAGAGCGAGTCCTTCCAGCCACCGAAGGAGTGGTAACCGACCGGTACGGGGATCGGCACGTTCACGCCGACCATTCCGGCCTCGATCTCCAGTTGGAAGCGGCGGGCGGCGCCGCCGTCGCGGGTGAAGATCGCGGTGCCGTTGCCGAACGGTGAGGCGTTGATCAGCGCCACGCCGTCCTCGTACGTCTCCGCCCGCAGCACGCACAGCACCGGGCCGAAGATCTCGTCGCGGTAGGCGTCGGAGTCCGTGGCGACCTTGTCGAGCAGGGACAGCCCGATCCAGTGGCCGTCCTCGAAGCCGTCGACGGTGCAGCCGGTGCCGTCGAGGACGACCTCCGCGCCCTGAGCTGCCGCGCCGGTGACGTAGGAGGCGACCTTGTCGCGATGGGCGGCCGTGATCAGCGGGCCCATCTCGGAGGTCGGGTCGTCGCCCGGACCGATCTTGATCTTCTCGGCGCGCTCGCGGATCTTGTCCACCAGCTCGTCACCGATCGCGCCGACGGCGACGACCGCGGAGATCGCCATGCAGCGCTCGCCCGCCGAGCCGTACGCCGCCGACACCGCGGCGTCCGCGGCGGCGTCGAGGTCGGCGTCCGGCAGGACCAGCATGTGGTTCTTGGCACCGCCCAGGGCCTGGACGCGCTTGCCGTTGGCGGAGGCGGTGGTGTGGATGTAGCGGGCGATCGGGGTGGAGCCGACGAACGACACCGCGGCCACGTCCGGGTGCGCGAGCAGCGCGTCGACGGCCACCTTGTCGCCGTGCACGACGTTCAGCACGCCGTCGGGCAGACCGGCCTCCCCCGCCAGCTCGGCGAGCAGGTTGGCGGCCGAGGGGTCCTTCTCGCTCGGCTTGAGGACGAAGGTGTTTCCGCAGGCGATGGCCAGCGGGAACATCCACATCGGCACCATCGCCGGGAAGTTGAAGGGGGTGATGCCGGCGACGACACCGAGGGGCTGGCGGATGGAGGACACGTCGACCCGGTTGGAGACCTGGGTCGACAGCTCGCCCTTGAGCTGGGTGGTGATGCCGCAGGCCAGCTCCACGATCTCGAGGCCGCGGGCCACCTCGCCGAGCGCGTCGGAGTGCACCTTGCCGTGCTCGGCGGTGATCAGGGCCGCGATGTCGTCGCGGTGCGCGTCGAGCAGGGCGCGGTAGCGGAAGAGGACCGCGGTGCGCTGGGCCAGCGAAGAGGTGCCCCACGTCGCGTACGCCTCCCGGGCCGCGGCCACGGCCGCGCCGACCTCGTCGGCGGAGGCGAGAGCGACCCGGGTGGTGACGGCTCCCGTCGCCGGGTCCGTGACCGGGCCCCAGTTCCCCGACGCACCTTCGACGGTCTTGCCACCGATCCAGTGGTTGACGGTCTTCGTCATGACGAAAAGCTCCTTCAGAGATGGCGGCGTCGGGCGGCGGCCTGCCGGTCGTACTCCTCACGGGCCTTCACCGCCGACGGGCGGGTCGCGGTCTCGGCCACAGGAACATCCCACCACGCCTGTGCGCCGGGCGGGCCCGACACAGTGTCTGCCGTTCCGGTCTCCACGTAGACACATGTGGGCACGTCGGCCGCACGGGCCTCGGCCAAAGCTTCACGCAGGTCACGCACGCTGCGGGCGCGGATCACCCGCATCCCGAGGGACTCGGCGTTGGCGGCGAGATCGACGGGCAGCGGCGGGCCGGTGAAGGACCCGTCGGCTGCCCGGTGGCGGTAGGCCGTGCCGTAGCGCTCCGCCCCCACCGACTCGGAGAGTCCGCCGATGGAGGCGTATCCGTGGTTCTGCAGGACGACCATCCGGATCGGGACGCCCTCCTGGACGGCGGTGACGATCTCGGTCGGGTTCATGAGGTACGTGCCGTCGCCGACGAGCGCCCACACCGGCCGGCCGGGGGCCGCCATGGCGACACCGATGGCGGCGGGGATCTCGTAGCCCATGCAGGAGTAGCCGTATTCGACGTGGTACTGGTCGGCGGACCGGCTGCGCCACAGCTTGTGCAGGTCGCCAGGGAGGGAGCCGGCCGCGTTGACGAGGATGTCGTCGCCGGTCACCAGGGCGTCGAGTGCGCCGAGGACCTGTGCCTGCGTGGGGGCGGCGTCGGGGTCCCGCGCGGTGAAGGCCGCGGTGACCCGCTCCTCCCACGCCGCCTTCGCCGAGGTGTACCGCGCCCGGTGGTCGTCGTCGACGCGGTGGTCCCCGAGCGCCGCGGTGAGTTCCTCGAGGCCGGCGCGCGCGTCGGCGACGACGGAGAGACCGGACATCTTGTGGGCGTCGAACGCGGTGATGTTGAGGTTGACGAAACGGACCGTCTCATGCCGGAACAGTGTCGAGGAGGCCGTGGTGAAGTCGGACCAGCGCGTGCCGACGCCGATCACCAGGTCCGCGGTGCGGGCCAGGTCGTCGGCGGTGGCGGTACCGGTGTGACCGATGCCGCCGACGTCGCACGGGTGGTCGTACGGCAGCGATCCCTTGCCCGCCTGGGTGGAGGCGACCGGGATGCCGGTCGCGTCGGCGAACGCGCGCAGCGCCTCCTCCGCCTCCGAGTGGTGCACGCCGCCGCCGGCGACGAGCAGCGGCCGTCGGGCGGAGCGCACGGCGGCCGCCGCCTGTGCCAGTGCCTCCGCGTCGGGGCGCGGCCGGCGGATCTGCCACGTCCGCTCGGCGAAGAACTCCTCGGGCCAGTCGTACGCCTCCGCCTGCACGTCCTGTGGAAGCGCGAGCGTGACCGCGCCGGTCTGCGCCGGGTCGGTCAGGACCCGCACGGCCTGGAGCGCGGCGGGCACCAGCGCCTCCGGGCGGACGATCCGGTCGAACCAGCGGGAGACGGGACGCAGGCAGTCGTTGACCGACACATCGCCGGCGTAGGGCACTTCGAGCTGCTGGAGGACCGGGTCGGCGGGCCGGGTGGCGAAGGTGTCGCCGGGGAGCAGCAGCACGGGGAGGTGGTTGATCGTGGCCAGTGCCGCGCCGGTGACCAGGTTGGTGGCGCCGGGGCCGATGGACGTGGTGACGGCCTGCGCGGAGAGCCGGCGCGACTGGCGGGCGTGGCCGACGGCCGCGTGGACCATGGCCTGTTCGTTGCGGCCCTGGAGATAGGGCATCTCCTGGTGGGTTTCGAGCAGTGCCTGGCCCACGCCCGCCACGTTCCCATGGCCGAAGATGCCCCACGTGGCGCCGATGAGCCGGTGGCGGCGGCCGTCGCGCTCGGTGTACTGGCGCGCGAGGAACGCGACGAGGGCCTGGGCGGTGGTCAGCCGTCGGGTGGTCACCGGTATCCCTCCGTGCGGTCGGGGTGGAAGCGGATCAGCCACTGGCGGTCGTCGCCGGGGCCCGCCATCACATTGAGGTAGTACATGGTGTGGCCCGGCTCGGCGATGGACGGGCCGTGCCAGCCGTCGGGCACGAGGACGGCGTCGCCGGTGCGGACCTCTGCGAGGAGGTCGGCGCCGCCGGGACGGGACGGGGAGACGCGCTGGTAGCCGAGGCCGCCGCGGTCGATCTCGAAGTAGTAGATCTCCTCGAGCTCGCTCTCCTCGCCCGGTCGGTGCTCGTCGTGCTTGTGCGGCGGGTAGGAGGACCAGTTGCCACCGGGGGTGAGCACTTCGACGGCGATCAGGCGGTCGCATTCGAAGGCGTCCGCCGCGGCGAAGTTGTGGACCTCGCGCGCCTGGCTGCCGCTGCCGCGGGCCTCGACGGGTACCTCCGGCGCGGGGCCGTAGCGAGCGGGGAGTCGGCGCTCGCACCTCGCTCCTGCCAGGGCGAAGCGGCCTCCCGCGCCGGAGGCGATCTGGGCATGGGCGTCACGCGGCACGTAGGCGAAGTCGCTCACTCCGCCGAACACGCTTTCCCGCCCCTGCAGTTCAAAGATCCCGCCTTGCGTGTGCACGGTGCAACCGCCGGTGAGCGGCAGCACGATCCACTCGCTGTCGCCGGCGGTCAGCAGATGCGACCCGCCCGGCGGAAGCTCGAGCACCCGAAGGGCGGAGTACGCCCACCCCGCCCGGTCGGGTCCGATGCTCAGGGCGTACGGCGCGCTCGCGGCGCTGCCCGCCGGGACGTGGAGACTTTGCTGCTCGGTGTTGTCGTCCATGCCTTGTGCGTACCCCCTAGAGCAGTCCGACGGCCGTGTCGACCGCGTCCGCCACGTCGCCGTCGACCGGATAGAGCAGTGAACGGCCCACCACCAGTCCCTGCACCGTGGGCAGTTGCAGCGCGCCGCGCCATTTCTCGTAGGCGCCGTCCTGGTCGTCGCCTATCTCACCGCCGAGCAGCACCGCCGGCAGGGTGGAGGTCTCCAGCACCGTCCGCATGTCGTCGGGATCGTCGGTGACGGGCACCTTCAGCCAGCTGTACGCGGAGGTGCCGGCCAGCCCGGAGGCGATGGCGATGGACAGGGTGACGGCCTCGGCGCTGAGATCGTTGCGGAGCCGCCCGTCGGTACGGTGGCAGATGAACGGCTCTATGAAGACGGGCAGCTGACGCTCCGCCATCTCGTCGACGGCGCGGGCGGCGGCGTCCAGGGTGGCGAGGGAGGCCGGGTCGTCGTAGTCGATGCGGAGCAGTAGTTTGCCCGCGTCGAAGCCGAGCCGTTCGAGGTCGCGCGCCCGGTGCCCGGTGAATCTGTCGTCGAGTTCGAAGGCGGCGCCGGCGAGGCCTCCCCGGTTCATGGAGCCCATGACGACCTTGTCGTCGAGGGCGCCCAGGAGCAGCAGGTCGTCGAGTATGTCGGCGGTGGCGAGGACGCCGTCGACGCCGGGCCGGGACAGCGCGAGGCAGAGCCGCTCCAGCAGGTCGAGGCGGTTGGCCATGGCGAGGGGGCGGTCGCCGACGGCGAGCGCTCCGCGGGCGGGATGATCGGCGGCGATGATCATCAGCCGTCCGCTGTCGCCGAGGAGCGCGGGCCGCCGCCGTCTGCGGACGGCCGCTTCGGCGACCGCTTCCGGGTGGCGGGTGCGGATGCCGACGAGCTCGGCGATGTCGACGCGGCTCACGACGGCTCCCCGCGCGCCTCGTCCCGGTCCCCCTTCGGCGGGGCCGGACGGGGTGAGGGCCGGCCCGGTGCGGGCGGGGGCGGGGTGGTGCCCGGCGGGGCCGGGGGCGGGCTGGGGTCCGGCGGTGGCGGGCCGCCCGCGAGGACGGTCTCCACCTCCCGCGGGTACGGCATCGCCGTCGAGCAGGCGAGCCGCGACGCGACGATCGCCCCCGCCGCGTTGGCGTACCGCATCGTCTGCTCCAACTTCTGACCGGCGAGCAGCCCGTGGCACAGCGCCCCGCCGAACGCGTCACCGGCGCCGAGGCCGTTGACGACGTCGACCGGCACGGGCGGGACCTCGGCCAGGGTGCCGTCGCGGTGCAGGGCGAGCACGCCTTTGGGGCCCTGTTTGACGACCGCGAGTTCGGCGCCGGCGGCTAGGAGCGCCTGCGCGGCGGCGAGCGGCTCGTGCTCGCCGGTGGCGACCTCGCACTCCTCGAGATTGCCGACGGCGACGGTGGCGTGGGCCAGAACCTGCGCGTAGAAGGGCCGCGCCTCGTCCGGGTCGGACCAGAACATGGGCCGCCAGTCGAGGTCGAAGACGGTCGTCCCCGAGCGGGCCCGGTGCGCCAGGGCGGCGAGTGTGGCGGACCGGCTGGGCTCCGCGCACAGCCCCGTACCGGTCACCCAGAAGACTCGTGCGTCACGGATCTGCCCCAGGTCCAACTCGCCTGTCCGGATCTCCAGATCGGGCGCCTTCGGCTGCCGGTAGAAGTAGAGGGGGAAGTGGTCCGGCGGGAAGATCTCGCAGAAGGTGACCGGCGTCGGGTACGCGTCCACGGGGGTGACCCAGCGGTCGTCCACGCCGAACTCCCGCAGCGCCTGGTGCAGATACTCACCGAAGGCGTCCTGCCCGGTCCGGGTGATCAGCGCGGTCCGCCGGCCCAGCCTGGCCGAGGCGACGGCGACGTTCGCCGCCGAACCGCCGAGGAACTTGCCGAACGTGTCGACCTGCGCCAACGGGACCCCGGCGCGCAGCGGATAGAGGTCGACCCCGATCCGGCCCATCGTGATCACGTCATACGGCTGAGGCATGCGCGTCCCTTCGGTTCGAACCGCCGGCGTGACTCAGGTCTAGCCCGCTCCCGCGAACCCTGTCAACATTTTGTCCTTACATTCGGACCAAGCCTTGACACCTTTCTCCGGCGGCCGGAAAGCTGACCGGCATGACCTCATCCGTCCCCGCCCTGAACCGCATCCGGGTCGGCTCGGCCCCCGACTCCTGGGGGGTGTGGTTCCCCGACGATCCCCGTCAGGTCCCCTGGCAGCGCTTTTTGGACGAGGTGGCCGGCGCGGGTTACGAGTGGATCGAGCTCGGCCCTTACGGCTATCTGCCGACCGACCCGGCCCACCTGGCCGAGGAGACCCGGCGACGCGGCCTCAAGGTCTCGGCGGGGACCGTCTTCACCGGTCTTCACCGCGGTCCGGCCGTCTGGGACGAGACATGGGCCCATGTGTCCGACATCGCGGCGCTCACACAGGCGATGGGGCTTCGCATCTGGTGGTGATCCCGTCCTTCTGGCGTGACGACAAGACGGGCCGGGTGCTCGAGGACCGGACGCTCACCCCCGAGCAGTGGCGCGATCTGGCGGCCCAGACCGAACGACTGGGCCATGAGGTGCGTGAGCGTTACGGCCTGCGGATCGTCGTCCATCCGCACGCGGACACCCATATCGACACCGAGGAGAACGTCGCGCGTCTCCTCGACGCCACCGACCCCGACCGGGTCTCGCTCTGCCTGGACACCGGCCACTACGCCTACTGCGGCGGCGACAGCGTCAAGCTCATCGAGACCTACGGGGAGCGGATCGGCTACCTCCACCTCAAGCAGGTGGATCCGGCCGTCCTGGCCCAAGTCGTCGCCGAGGAGGTGCCCTTCGGACCCGCGGTGGGCCGTGGGGTGATGTGCGAGCCGCCGGCCGGGGTGCCCGCCCTCGAACCGGTACTGGCCGCCGCGCAGTCGCTGGGCGTGGACCTGTTCGCCATCGTCGAGCAGGACATGTATCCGTGTCCGCCGGACAAGCCGTTCCCGATCGCCGAACGCACACGCGGTTTTCTCCGCTCCTGCGGCGTCTGACGCTCTGCACCACATCTGTCACTGTTGTCGCCCGCTCATCACGCTTGTCTCCATTACGCGCGCCTTACGTCACAGACCGTCGACAGCCGCACTCTCTCCGCCACCGCACATCGTTCAACGGGCACAGGCTCAGTGATCGCCAGCGTCCGCGCGGCAGCTCCCCCGACGGCATACCGACCGCCTCTGCTGCGCACGCAGGGAGGTGCCCCACATGACGGACAGAAGGCTCTGGTCCTACAAGGACATCGCCGCGCACATCAAGGTGCAGCCGGACACCGTCCGCTCGTACCGCAAGCACGGCCTGCTGCCGCCGCCCGACCACGTGGAGGCCGGAAGGCCGTACTGGTACGCGGACACGGTCCGCCGCTGGGTGGCGAACCGGCCCGGGAACAGGGGCCGCAGGGAGTGAGAGGCGCCTCGGCACGGGAGCGGCCCCGCACCGGTGACGGTGCGGGGCCGCTCTGGTGCGACAAGGACACGCGCTTCCGCGCGACCCGCGCCGCCCTCGCGGCGCGGCGTTACCGATCGATACCCCCTAGGGGTATAGTGGCTGTCATGGCGCCGGAGGGTGCGACATCCACCGCCCCCACGGGCGCACCATGTCCCTACGCACGCAACCGCGCGTACGTCGAACCACCGAAACGGAGAACGCCATGACCGCCGAGACGAAGGCCGGCATCGAGATCGAGGACACCGCGGCGACCGGCTCCTGCTGCTCGTCCACCGGGTCCTGCCACGACTCCGCCGCGGACGCGGGGACCGACGGCATCACCACCGTCTACCAGGTGACCGGCATGACCTGCGGCCACTGCGAAGGCGCCGTCAGCAGCGAGATCTCCGAGCTCCCCGGCGTCAGCTCCGTGACGGCCGTCGCCGCCACCGGGCAGGTCACCGTGGTCTCCAAGGCCCCGCTGGACGAGGCCGCCGTACACGCCGCCGTCGACGAGGCCGGCTATGAGCTGGTGGGCAGGGCCTGAGCGCCCCCGCCTCCCCGGCGCCGTTCAAGGCCGGGCCGCACGCCATCGGTTTCCGGCCGGGCCGGATACTGGTGGGGTACGGCCCGGCCGAGTGCGTGGAGTCCTGAGCGTGGAAACATCCGAGGTACAGCTCACCATCGGCGGCATGACCTGCGCGTCCTGCGCGGCTCGCGTCGAGAAGAAGCTGAACCGCATGGACGGCGTCACCGCCACGGTCAACTACGCGACGGAGAAGGCCCGCGTCTCGTACCCGGCGGGCACCGAGGTCGCGGACCTGATCGCCACCGTGGTGAAGACCGGCTACACCGCCGAGGAGCCGCCGCTGCCCGCTCCCGCCCCGGACCCGGCGCACCCCGCAGGCCCGGGGACCGGCACCGGCCCCGCCACCGAGCAGGACGCCCTGCGGCGACGGCTCGTCGTCTCCGCGCTGCTCGCCGCGCCGGTCGTCCTGATGTCGATGATCGGCCCGCTTCAGTTCGACAACTGGCAGTGGCTCTCGCTGACCCTCGCCGCGCCCGTGGTGGTCTGGGGTGCCCTTCCCTTCCACCGGGCCGCATGGACCAATCTGCGCCACGGCGCCGCCACCATGGACACCCTGGTGTCCACCGGCACGCTGGCCGCCTTCGGCTGGTCGCTGTGGGCGCTGTTCTTCGGCACCGCGGGCATGCCCGGCATGCGCCACGGCTTCGACCTCACGGTCGGCCGTACGGACGGCGCTTCGGTGATCTATCTCGAGGTCGCCGCCGGCGTGACCGTCTTCATCCTGCTCGGCCGCTACCTCGAGGCACGCTCCAAGCGGCAGGCGGGCGCCGCGTTGCGGGCGCTGATGGACATGGGCGCCAAGGAAGTCGCCGTCCTGCGGGACGGCACGGAGGTCCGCGTACCGGTCGACC
Source organism: Streptomyces sp. Tu 2975 (assembly GCF_009832925.1). GTDB lineage: Bacteria > Actinomycetota > Actinomycetes > Streptomycetales > Streptomycetaceae > Streptomyces. Next base: position 5,167,622 of record NZ_CP047140.1, on the reverse strand, counting down.
GGCTCGCCGTCGGTGACCGGTTCGTCGTGAGGCCCGGAGAGAAGATCGCCACCGACGGCGTCGTCGTGGAGGGCGCCTCCGCCGTCGACGCCTCGATGCTCAGCGGGGAGTCGGTGCCGGTCGACGTGTGGCCGGGCGAGCCGGTCACCGGCGCGACGCTCAACACCGCCGGCCGCCTCGTCGTCGAGGCCACCTCCGTCGGCGCGGACACCCGGCTCGCCCGGATGGCGAAGCTCGTGGAGGACGCCCAGAACGGCAGGGCAGAGGTGCAGCGGCTCGCCGACCGGATCTCGGCGGTCTTCGTCCCCGTCGTCCTGCTGATCGCCGCCGCCACACTCGGCGGGTGGCTGGGGGCGACCGGTGACACGACGGCCGCCTTCACCGCGGCCGTGGCCGTGCTGATCATCGCCTGTCCGTGCGCCCTGGGACTCGCCACCCCGACGGCGCTGATGGTCGGCACCGGACGGGGCGCGCAACTGGGCATCCTCATCAAGGGGCCCGAGGTGCTGGAGTCCACCCGCAGGGTCGACACCGTCGTCCTGGACAAGACCGGGACGGTCACCACGGGCCGGATGACGCTTCAGGGCGTGCACCCGGCGGAGACCGCCGAGGCCACGGAGCTGCTGCGACTGGCGGGCGCACTGGAGCAGGCCTCCGAGCATCCCGTCGCGCGCGCTGTCGCCGAGGGCGCGGCGGAACGCCTCAAGAAGCGGCTGCCCGCTGCCGAGGAGTTCGTGAACGTGCCGGGCCTCGGCGTGCGGGGTGCCGTCGAGGGCCATGAGGTGCTGGTCGGCCGGGCACGGCTGCTGGAGGAGGCCGGGGTCGAGCTGCCCGGGGACCTCCTTCGCGCGGCGGCCGACGACAGCGGCCGTACGGCCGTGTTCGCCGCGCGGGACGGCAAGGCCCTCGGCGTCCTCACCGTCGCCGACGCCGTCAAGGACACCAGCGCCGAGGCCGTACGGGAACTGCGGGCCCTCGGCCTCACCCCCGTCCTGCTGACGGGCGACACCAGGGCCGTGGCCGCGAAGGTGGCGGCCGAGGTGGGCGTTGAGGAGGTGTACGCGGAGGTCATGCCCGAGGAGAAGGTGTCCGTGGTCCAACGGCTCCAGGCACAGGGCCGCACCGTCGCGATGGTCGGCGACGGCGTGAACGACGCGGCCGCGCTGGCCACGGCGGATCTGGGCCTGGCGATGGGCACCGGAACGGATGTGGCCATCGAGGCGGGAGATCTCACCCTTGTGAGGGGCGACCTGCGGGTCGCGGCTGACGCGATCCGTCTCGCACGGCGGACTCTGGCCACGATCAAAGGCAATCTTTACTGGGCCTTTGGCTACAACGTGGCGGCACTGCCGCTGGCGGCATCCGGCCTGCTCAACCCCATGATCGCGGGCTTTACCATGGCCTTTTCGTCCGTTTTTGTGGTGTTCAACAGTCTGCGGCTGCGCTCCTTCTCGTGACTACAAACAGGTCACAAGACCTTCACAAGGAGACCTAGATCACAGATATTTAGGGGTAACCATTCAGGCTCGTCGCGAGTCTAAGTGGTCGATGCCGAGAACGTCTTGGGGGACGTTCATGGGATGTCTTGGGGGACGTCCCAGAGGCAAGCGTTGGCCGGGGCACGTGCACCGGGGAGCTTTGAGCGGCCCTCCCGTACGTACCCCGGCATACCGCGTGCGAGCTTTGCGCGCGGCAGACGCCCGGCCGGATCCCGTGGGGGGAATCCGCTGTCGGGGATATGGGAAGCGCCCCGCCCGCCGACCCGTGGGGGGATCGGCAGCGGGGCGCTTTCCGCTGTTCGGGCGGTGGGCCTTCGGCCCCCGCCCTGGCAGAACGGTGCCTCAGCGAGCCTCGACCGGGACGAAGTCGCGCAGGACCTCGCCGGTGTAGATCTGGCGCGGACGGCCGATGCGGGAACCGGGCTCCTTGATCATCTCGTGCCACTGGGCGATCCAGCCGGGAAGCCGGCCGAGCGCGAACAGCACGGTGAACATCTCGGTCGGGAAGCCCATGGCGCGATAGATCAGACCCGTGTAGAAGTCCACGTTGGGGTAGAGGTTGCGCGACACGAAGTAGTCGTCGGAGAGCGCGTGCTCCTCGAGCTTCAGCGCGATGTCGAGCAGCTCGTCGGACTTGCCGAGCGCCGAGAGGACATCGTGCGCCGCGGCCTTGATGATCTTCGCGCGCGGGTCGAAGCTCTTGTAGACCCGGTGGCCGAAGCCCATCAGACGGACGCCGTCCTCCTTGTTCTTCACCTTGCGGATGAAGGAGTCGACATCGCCGCCGTTGGCCTGGATGCCCTCGAGCATCTCCAGCACCGACTGGTTGGCGCCGCCGTGCAGCGGGCCCCACAGGGCGCTGATGCCGGCGGAGATCGAGGCGAACATGTTCGCCTGCGAGGAGCCGACCAGCCGCACGGTGGACGTGGAGCAGTTCTGCTCGTGGTCCGCGTGCAGGATCAGCAGCTTGTCGAGCGCCGCGACGACGACGGGGTCGAGCTCGTACTCCTGCGCCGGGACCGAGAAGGTCATGCGCAGGAAGTTCTCCACGTAACCGAGGTCGTTGCGCGGGTAGACGAAGGGGTGGCCGATCGACTTCTTGTAGGCGTACGCCGCGATCGTCGGCAGCTTCGCGAGCAGCCGGATCGTCGAAAGGTGGCGCTGCTTCTCGTCGAACGGGTTGTGGCTGTCCTGGTAGAACGTCGACAGCGCGCTGACCACGGACGACAGCATGGCCATCGGGTGGGCGTCGCGCGGGAAGCCCTGGAAGAAGCGCTTGACGTCCTCGTGCAGCAGCGTGTGCTGCGTGATCTCGCCCTTGAAGGTGGCGAGCTCGTCGACGGTCGGAAGCTCACCGTTGATCAGCAGGGACGCCACCTCGAGGAAGGTGGAGCGCTCGGCCAGCTGCTCGATCGGGTAACCGCGGTAGCGCAGAATGCCCTGCTCGCCGTCGAGGTAGGTGATCGCGGATTTATAGGCGGCGGTGTTGCCGTATCCGCTGTCCAGGGTGACCAGACCGGTCTGGGCTCGGAGCTTCCCGATGTCGAAGCCCTTGTCACCGACGGTGCTCTCGACCACCGGGTAGGTGTATTCACCGTCCGCGTACCGCAGTACTACAGAGTTGTCGCTCACGTCATCCCTCACCGACGTAGTGCCTCTTCTTCGAGGTGCCCTGACTGTCTCTACCATCCCCCATTTGGCTCAGGAGAGTGCACTCGGGGTCGACCATTGGGCCTATCGGCGGCACTCAGTGCCGCCAACCTGCTCATCTTGCCCCCTTCGCCCTGCTTCCGGAAGCCGGGGTGGGGGTGGGGTGGCGTTTCCCACGCGCGCGGGCACCGGAACCACCCTGCCCGCGATGCCCGGCCCGGCCGTCGGCTCACGCGGCGAGGCGGTGCGCGAGGCCGGTGCAGCGCCTGCCTGCGGAAACGGTCCGGACCGCCTGGCCTATCGCCTTACGGGACCCGACCAGGACCACCAGTCTCTTCGCGCGGGTGACGGCCGTGTACAGCAGATTCCGCTGGAGCATCATCCACGCCCCCGTGGTGACCGGGATCACCACAGCCGGATATTCGCTGCCCTGGGAGCGGTGAATGGTCACCGCGTAGGCGTGCGCCAGCTCGTCCAGCTCGTCGAAGTCGTACGGCACCTCCTCGTCCTCGTCCGTCAGCACGGTCAGCCGCTGGTCGTCCGGGTGCAGTGCCGTGACGACGCCGACCGTGCCGTTGAAGACGCCGTTGCGCCCTTTCTCATAATTGTTACGGATCTGGGTGACCTTGTCGCCGACACGGAAGACCCGGCCGCCGAACCGCTTCTCCGGGAGGTCCGGACGGGCCGGGGTGATCGCCTGCTGAAGCAGCCCGTTGAGCGTCCCCGCACCGGCCGGGCCGCGGTGCATCGGCGCGAGGACCTGCACATCGCGGCGCGGGTCGAGCCCGAACTTCGCCGGGATCCGGCGGGCCGCCACGTCGACGGTCACTCTTCCCGCGTCCTCGGTCTCCTCCTCGACGAACAGGAAGAAGTCCGGGAGGCCCGAAGTGATGGGCGGCAGGCCGGTGTTGATCCTGTGGGCGTTGGTGATGACACCCGACTGCTGAGCCTGCCGGAAGATCCGGGTCAGGCGCACGCTCGGCACCGGACCGCCGTCCGCCAGCAGATCGCGCAGCACCTCCCCCGCGCCCACGCTCGGCAGCTGGTCCACGTCCCCCACCAGCAGCAGGTGCGCGCCCGGCGCCACGGCCTTGACCAGCTTGTTGGCGAGCAGCAGGTCGAGCATCGACGCCTCGTCGACGATGACGAGGTCCGCGTCCAGCGGCCGGTCCTTGTCGTACGCCGCGTCCCCGCCGGGCTTGAGCTCCAGCAGCCGGTGCACGGTCGACGCCTCGGCACCGGTGAGCTCGGCGAGCCGCTTCGCCGCGCGGCCGGTGGGAGCCGCGAGCACCACCTTGGCCTTCTTGGCGCGGGCCAGTTCGACGATGGAGCGGACCGTGAACGACTTGCCGCAACCGGGGCCGCCCGTCAGCACGGCGACCTTGGCGGTCAGTGCCAGCCTGACGGCCGCCTCCTGCTCGGGCGCCAGCTTCGCGCCCGTACGGTCCGCGAGCCAGGCCAGCGCCTTGTCCCAGGCGACGTCCTTGAAGGCGGGCATCCGGTCGTCCTGCGCGGTCAGCAGCCGCCGCACCTGCCCGGCGAGGGACAGTTCGGCGCGGTGGAACGGCACCAGGTAAACGGCCGTCACGGTCTCTCCCCCTTCCGGTCCGGGCACCCGCTCCCGCACGACGCCCTCCTCGTCGGCCGCGAGCTCCGCGAGGCACTCGATGACCAGTCCGGTGTCGACCTGGAGCAACTTCACCGCGTCGGCGATCAGTTGCTCCTCGGGCAGGAAGCAGTGCCCCTGGTCGGTCGACTGGGACAGGGCGTACTGCAGGCCTGCCTTGACCCGCTCGGGGCTGTCGTGGGGTATGCCCACCGCCTGCGCGATCCTGTCGGCGGTCAGGAAGCCGATGCCCCACACATCGGCGGCCAGGCGGTACGGCTGGTTCCGCACGACCGAGATGGAGGCGTCCTCGTACTTCTTGTAGATCCGCACCGCGATGGACGTCGAGACGCCGACCCCTTGGAGGAAGACCATGACCTCCTTGATGGCCTTCTGCTCCTCCCAGGCCACGCCGATCATCTTGGTCCGCTTCGGTCCGAGGCCCGGCACCTCGATGAGCCGCTTCGGCTCCTGCTCGATGACATCGAGGGTGTCCGTGCCGAAGTGGTCGACGATCCGCTCGGCGATCTTCGGACCGATCCCCTTGATCAGGCCGGAGCCGAGATAGCGCCGTATGCCCTGGATCGTGGCCGGCAGGACGGTGGTGTAGTTCTCCACGGTGAACTGCTTGCCGTACTGCGGGTGAGAGCCCCAACGGCCCTCCATCCGCAGCGACTCGCCGACCTGCGCGCCGAGCAGCGAGCCGACGACGGTGAGCAGGTCGCCGCCACGGCCGGTGTCGACGCGGGCGACCGTGTAGCCGTTCTCCTCGTTGGCGTACGTGATCCGCTCGAGCACGCCTTCGAGCACCGCGGGTTGGAACGCGACCGGATTGGACATGCCCCGACGTTAGCGCCGCGCTCCGACAGCGCGGGCGGCCTGTGGACAACCCCGCTTCCGCCCCCGCGGGTCGACCGGCTCGCCGTCCCACGGCTGCCACCGCTGGTCGCCACGCCCCGCCCGCCACGAAGAGGGGGCCCGGTCCATGACCGGGCCCCTTACGCTCCCCCCGCCAGGGCCCAGCGCTGTCCCCCCGGATGCGCTACCCCCGAAACCCTGACGACACATACGACTCCGGTGACGCAAAGACGGTTGCACGATCGCGCGGAGTAATTTCCGCCATGTTCCGGGATCGGTTCCGGCCACGCCGGCTCCTCCCGCGCGGGTGTCGTGGCCTTCAGGGAGCAGCCGTGTTCGCGAAGTGCTGCTCCACCAGCACGCCGCCGTCCGCCGCGTACGCGGTGACCGTCCAGCCCTCCGCGGCCCGGGCCGGATCGCCGAAGGCGTAGTACGTGCCCCAGTCCGGGTCGCCCCGGAGCCGGAGCACGGCCGCCGCGAACCGTTCGCCCGAGTCGAGGCGGACCTCGATCCTGGAAGGGACCCTGTCGGTGCGGAACGCCCCCGGTACAGGACCTGTTCGGTGTCGATGTCCTTCCCGGAGCTGAGGCTGTCCTCGCGGATGTTGTCCCCGGTGCAGGAGCGGGCATCGTCGATCGCGGCTGTGAGGTCGCCGGGGCCCACGACGTAGTTCTGCCGGCCGTCCGGCAGCAGTGCCATCCCGATGCCCCGGCCGATGGCCACCGGTTCGTACGGCTGGACCGTCCGGACGCCCGAGGGCGTGGCGGTGACCGGCGGGGCCGTCGCCGGCGGGGACGGGGCCGGGTGCGGTGACCGGCCGCTCAGGGGCGCGATCGCGAGCACGACGGCGAGCGCGGTGACCGCGCCCGCGCCTGCGGCGGTACGGCGCCGCCGCGCTGCCCTTCCCCGGCGCAGCACCTCGTCCACCGGCGGCGGGCCCACGGGCACGGCGTCCGCCTCGCGGCGCAGCGCGTCGCCGAGTCGCATGTCGTCCTCGTTCACGGCTGCCGCTCCCCCGTCATGTGCGCCGGGACGATGCCCGGATGCTCGCGCAGTCTCTTCAGGGCGCGTGCCGTATGGCTGCGCACCGTACCGATCCCGGTGCCGAGCAGTCGGGCCACCTCGCTCTCACTGCGGTCCTCCAGGTAGCGCAGCACGACCACGGCCCTTTGCTTCGGCGGCAGTTGACCGAGCGCCTCCATCACGGCCCCCCGCTGCGTCACGGCGTCGGTCCGGTCCGGGGCGGCGGTCTCCGGGAAGCGGGTCGTGAGCCACTCGCGTAGCCGTGTGCGCCGCAGCCGGTCCACATTGGCGTTGATCATGATGCGCCACACGTACGAGTCGGGGTCGTCGGCACCTTGTACGCGTTCCCACTTCACATACGCCTTGGCCAGCGCAGCCTGCACCAGGTCCTCCGCGTCGTGGTGGTGTCCGGTCAGCAGATGGGCGGTACGGAGCATGCGTGGCCAGCGGCTGACCACGAACGCCCGGAACTCCGCCTCCGCGCTCGTCTTCAAGCGAGTCCTCGTGTTCGCCGTCCGCGCGCGGCGCACGCCACGCTGTTGTGCCGCTCCCTCGTTGCCGGCGCAACAGCGTGACATGGCCGCCCTACGGGCGGGAGTGTCGTCAGCGGCCGGCCAGGAAGGGCTCGAACGACAGGGTGGCGAGCACCGCGCCGTCCGCCCCGTACGCGGTCACCCTGGTCGTCTCCTCCGGCGCACCGGCGCCCGCCGCGTCGAGGTAGTACGTGCCCCAGCCCGGCTCACCCGGCAGCATCAGCATGCCCGCGGCCTGCTCGGGGCCGGTGCCGACGCGGACGGTGATGCGCGCGGGGACCGTGTCGGTACGGAACGCGCCCGAGAACAGGGCGTCGTCCCCGTCGGTCTGCAGGCCGCCGCTGAGGCTGTTCGGGCGGATGCTGTCCCCGACGTACGCCTTGGCCCGCTCGACGGAACCCTCGAAGTCCTCCCAGGCCACGACATAGTTCTGCCGGCCCTGCGGGAGCAGCCCCATCTTCGCGCCCTGGCCTATCTCCACGGGCTGGTACGGCCGCACGACGCGCGGCCCCGTCTCGGCCGCCTTCACGGTCGCGGCCGCGGCGGGCGTCACGCTGTCGGTGCCGCCGGCCGCGGCCCTGACGGGCTGCGCCGATCCGCCCCCCAGGGCGAGCGCCGTCCCCGCGCCACCCGCGAGAGCCATCGCCATGACCCCTGCCATGACGAGCCTCTTCGTCTTCATCGGTCCTCCGCTGGTCGTGTGCGTGGTCGGTGGTGCCTTCACGTCTCAGACGGAGGACGACGCGCGCGTCTATGTCAGCGTCGGAGGACTTCTTTCCGCACCGACCCGGGGACCGCCACCGGCGCGCCCGGTGCCACGGGAGCGACGGTCGCCAGAAGCGGCCACCGGACCAGGTGAACGCCCATGTGTGGAGACGCCTTTGCGCCACCGCATGCGACGTACCTCATTGCGGGCGGAAAGTTCCCTCGTGGCAGCATCCAGTGGTAAGTAAGTACGGGGATGACATATCGGGGCCTGACCGCCTCTCCAGACTGTCGGAGTTGGCCGAGGTGGCTGGTCCGACCGACCAGGGAGAACTGGTCGAGCAGGCAGGTGAGCCGGGAGCTGCGCCTGTGGCCGCGCCTGTTGAGCGGCCGGAGTGGACCGTCGAGGGAAAGCTCGCCCGCCGTGCCGAAGCCGACGGCAGCCAGGAAACCTGGACGTACGACGGCGAGGGCAACTGCCTCAGCCGCACCAGCGCCCTCGGCGCGACCGTGACCTTCGAATACACCGACTTCGACCTGCTACGGGCCCGCACTGAGCCGGACGGCGCCCGGTACGAGTTCACCCACGAGTGCGATCCATACGGGCTTTCCCCGTGCAATAAATGCCGCACGCGAGCGCGCAGGAGTACCCAGCAGCCAGCAGCCCGTAGAGCAATGGGAGGTGGGAGACGACCCCACACAACGCCACCGCTCGAGCAACTACGTGTACGACCCCAACCCTGGTGCCCACGGCCGCTACTAGCAATACGAGACACCACAGGGTACTCGGGTGATCGCCGAACATACGAGTGAACCGAACGCACCGTATCCGCATTTCCATGCGGTGCAGCCCAAGGGAGGCGGACACAACGTAGATATGATGGGCGAGAGGTACCAGCAGGTCGGCGGTAAGCACCACTTGCACTACACGGGATAGCGATCACTTACATGAGTGAAGCGTTGCAGCAGAAGATCTTGCTAGCCAAGGAGAAAAAGGAAAAAGAGCGGATCCTGCAAAGTTTGCCGAATGGAGTGGTGGAAGAATTTCTCCTTCCCGGCGAAGTCCCCGAATGGGTGGCTGCTAGGTTTGCGCAATTCACAAGTACAGCGACTCCACCGCATTACTCCATCACTACTGATTCTCGCGGTGAACTGAGCTCTTGGATCGAATCCCTGGCCAGGAAGCACGATGTTTCGAACCCAATGCTGGTCAGTACGGGCCTCCGTAATTTCCCTTGGGTGAAGTGTCAGTGCACTTCACCCGGCTGGGCGGAGGTTCTGATAAGCGCTCTAGGGCGCGACCTTTCCCTCCTCTCGTCCAACATGCGACGACTGCTCGTAGTGTTCGAGGAGGAGTACGAGTGCATCGCTTTCACGGCCACCGAGTGACACGCGGCAATGCCAGAAGAGGTCTCAAAACAGCGGCCGGATGCGTTTGGCCGCGGGAACGGCCCCCGCGGCCGGCGCTCAGAACGCCTCCGACGCGAACCTCCCCGCCGTCTCCTCCAGAACCTCCACCCCGTCCCGCGCCCACAACCCGTCGTTGAACAGCTCCACCTCGATGAAGCCCGTCCAGCCGGCGGATTCCACCCGCTCGCGCCACTCGCGCATGTCGATCGCGCCGTCGCCGAGCTGGCCGCGGCCGTTGAGGACGCCGGCGGGCAGCGGGGTGGTCCAGTCGGCGAGTTGGAAGGAGTGGATGCGGCCCGTGGCTCCCGCGCGGGCGACCGCCGCCGGGGCCCGGTCGTCCCACCAGATGTGGTACGTGTCCACGACCACGCCCACTTGGTCGGCCGGGAAGCGTTCCGCCAGGTCCACGGCCTGGTCCAGCGTCGAGACCACGCAGCGGTCGGACGCGAACATCGGGTGGAGCGGCTCGATCGCGAGGCGGACGCCCCGTTCACCGGCGTAGGGGGCAAGCACGGACAGCGCGTCCGCGATGCGTTCTCGGGCCGCGACGAGGTCGCGGCTGCCGGGCGGGAGACCGCCCGAGACCATGACCAGCGTGTCCGTGCCCAGCGTCGCCGCCTCGTCGATCGCGGCGCGGTTGTCGTCCAGCGCCCGGGCCCGGTCGCCCTCGTCGGTCACGGTGAGGAAGCCGCCCCGGCACAGGGAGGTGACCGAAAGGCCCGCGTCCCGTACGAGCTTGGCCGTGGCGTCCGCCCCGTACTCGGCGACCGGTTCGCGCCACAGGCCCACCGCCGGGACGCCGAGCCGGACGCATGCCTCCGCCAGTTCCGGCAGGGTCAGCTGCTTCACCGTCATCTGGTTGATGCTGAAGCGGCTCAGGTCAGGGCTCACCGGGGGACTCCGTACACGTCGAGCAGGGACTTCATGCGGGTCTCGGCCAGCGTCGGGTCGGGGAACAGGCCGAGCCCGTCGGCGAGTTCGTACGCGCGGGCCAGATGCGGCAGCGAGCGCGCCGACTGGAGGCCGCCGATCATCGTGAAGTGGGACTGGTGGCCGGCCAGCCACGCGAGGAACACGACGCCCGTCTTGTAGAAGCGCGTCGGGGCCTGGAAGAGGTGCCGGGAGAGTTCCACGGTCGGGTCGAGGAGCTTGCGGAAGCCCTCCTTGTCGCCCGTGTCCAGGACCCGTACGGCCTCTGCCGCCAGCGGGCCCAGCGGGTCGAAGATGCCGAGCAGGGCGTGGCTGAAGCGTCCTCCCGCCGCCGGCTCCTCGCCCGCGATCAGTTCGGGGTAGTTGAAGTCGTCGCCGGTGTAGCAGCGCACTCCCTGCGGCAGGCGACGGCGCAGTTCCACCTCCCGCCGGGCGTCCAGCAGCGAGACCTTGATGCCGTCGACCTTGTCGGGGTGGGCCGCGATGACTTCGAGGAAGATCTCCGTGGCCGCGTCCAGATCGGGCGAGCCCCAGTAGCCCTCCAGCGCCGGGTCGAACATCGGCCCGAGCCAGTGCAGGATCACCGGCTCCGACGCCTGGCGCAGCAGGTGGCCGTAGACGTCCAGGTAGTCCTCGGCGGAGGTCGCCGCGGCGGCCAGCGCCCGGGAGGCCATCAGGATCGCCTGCGCGCCGGTCGACTCGACGAGGGCGAGCTGTTCCTCGTAGGCGGACCGTACCGAGGTGAGCGTCGCCGGCGCGGTCAGCTGGTCGGTGCCGACGCCGCACGCGATCGTGCCGCCGACGGCCTTCGCCTCGGCGGCCGAGCGCCGGATCAGCTCGGCCGCGCCCGCCCAGTCGAGGCCCATCCCGCGCTGGGCGGTGTCCATGGCCTCGGCCACGCCGAGGCCGTGCGACCACAGGTGGCGGCGGAAGGCGAGCGTGGCCTCCCAGTCGACGGCGGCGGGAGAGTCGGGGCCGACGTCGGCGTACGGGTCGGCCACGACATGGGCGGCGGAGAAGACCGTACGGGAGGTGAGCCGGGTCGAGGCCGTGAAGCTCAGGGGCTCGCTACGCGGCTCGTACGCGGTCAAGGAACCGTCGGCCCGCGGGAGTCGGATCGTCACAGCGACAGCTCCGGCACCTCGAGCCGCCGGCCTTCCGCCGACGAGCGCAGGCCCAGTTCGGCGAGCTGCACGCCGCGCGCGCCGGCCATCAGGTCCCAGTGGTAGGGCTCGTCGAGGACCACGTGGCGCAGGAAGAGCTCCCACTGGGCCTTGAAGCCGTTGTCGAAGTCGGTGTTGTCCGGGATCTCCTGCCACTGGTCGCGGAACGACTCGGTGACCGGCAGGTCCGGGTTCCACACCGGCTTCGGGGTGGCGGAGCGGTGCTGGGCCCGGCAGTTGCGCAGGCCGGCGACCGCGGAGCCGTGGGTACCGTCGACCTGGAACTCGACGAGCTCGTCGCGATTGACCCGTACCGTCCAGGAGGAGTTGATCTGGGCGATCGCGCCGCCCTCGAGCTGGAACGTGCCGTACGCGGCGTCGTCGGCGGTCGCCGCGTAGGGCTTGCCCTGCTCGTCCCAGCGCTGCGGGACGTGGGTGGCGACCTGCGCGCTGACGGAGGTGACGCGGCCGAACAGCTCGTGCAGCACGTACTCCCAGTGCGGGAACATGTCGACGGTGATGCCGCCGCCGTCCTCGCTGCGGTAGTTCCAGCTGGGGCGCTGGGCCTCCTGCCAGTCGCCCTCGAAGACCCAGTAGCCGAACTCGCCGCGCACGGACAGGATCTGGCCGAAAAAGCCGCCGTCGATGAGGCGCTTCAGCTTCAGCAGGCCCGGCAGGAAGATCTTGTCCTGGACGACGCCGTGCTTGATTCCCTTGTCCTGGGCGAGGCGGGCGAGTTCCAACGCGCCGGCGAGGTCGGTGGCGGTCGGCTTCTCGGTGTAGAGATGCTTACCGGCCGCGATCGCCTTCTTCAGCGCCCCGACGCGGGCGGAGGTGACCTGGGCGTCGAAGTAGACGTCGATGCTCTCGTCGGCGAGGACGGCGTCGAGGTCGGTCGAGACCTCGGTGATGCCGTGCCGTTCCGCGATCTCGCGCAGCGCGTGCTCGCGCCGGCCCACGAGCACCGGCTCCGGCCAGAGCACCTCGCCGTCGCCGAGGTCGAGACCGCCCTGCTCACGGATCGCCAGGATGGAGCGCACCAGGTGCTGGCGGTGACCCATCCGCCCTGTGACGCCGTTCATGGCGATCCGCACTGTCCTGCGTGTCACGAAGTGCCTCCATCTTTCATCTCGGTTCTTCCGAGTTCCCTCGATATGAGCGTAGCAAGCGCTTTCTACGCGATATGAAGCTAGCCTGCCGACAGCGGCCTGGACAAGGGGGCCGCTCCATCTCCCGCGGAGGAAAGCGATGACAGTCACCCTGGCGGATGTGGCGGCCCGCGCCCGGGTGTCCCCGGCGACCGTCTCCCGCGTACTGAACGGCAACTACCCGGTCGCCGCGTCGACGCGGGAGCGCGTGCTGCGAGCGGTGGACGAGCTCGACTACGTCCTGAACGGCCCGGCGAGTTCACTCGCCGCCGCCACGTCCGACCTCGTCGGCATCCTCGTCAACGACATCGCCGACCCCTTCTTCGGGATCATGGCCGGAGCGGCGCAGACGGAGATCGGCGGGCAGGAGGGAACGGGCCGGGCAGGCGGCGAGAAGCTCGCCGTCGTCTGCAACACCGGCGGCTCGCCCGAACGTGAACTGACCTATCTCACCCTGCTCCAGCGCCAGCGCGCCGCGGCCGTGATCCTCACCGGCGGCGCCCTGGAGGACCCGGACCACATCGCCGCCATGACGGCGAAACTCAGCCGGCTCGCGGACGCCGGGACCACGGTCGTGCTGTGCGGCCGCCCGCCGCTGCCCGGCAGCGACGCCGTCGTCGCCTCGCTCGCCTTCGACAACCGTGGCGGCGGACGGCGGCTCACCGAGCACCTGCTCACGCTCGGCCACCGCCGTATCGGATACGTCGCCGGACCCGTGGAACGCACCACGACCCGGCACCGGCTGGAAGGCCACCGCGCGGCGATGGCCGCCGCCGGACTGGGCGGGGACACGGCGGAGCAGGAACGGCTCACGGTGCACGGCCCGTACGACCGCAGGTCCGGCTACGACGCCACCCTCGAACTGCTGCGCAGGGACCCGGACCTGACGGCGATCGTCGCCGCGAACGACACCGTCGCGCTGGGCGCCTGCGCGGCGCTACGGGACAAGGGCCTGCGGATCCCCCACGACATCTCGGTCGCGGGCTTCGACGACCTGCCCTTCTCCGTGGACGCGGTGCCCGCGCTCACGACCGTCCGGCTCCCGCTCTTCGAGGCCGGAGCCCGCGCCGGCCGGCTCGCCATGGGCAACGAGGCGCCGCCGCCCGGGGGCATCGCCTCGATCGCGGCGGAGCTGATGGCCCGGGACTCGACGGCGCCGCCGCGGATGTGACGGCAGGGCCACGGCCCCGGAGGGCCGGGTCCCGCGGCCGCGTCGGCGCGCCCGGCCGCCCCGGTCCGGGGCCGTCGGCGGTCCCGCCGAGCGGCGCGCCCTGCCCCGCTTCCGCGTCACCTGAACGGCCCACACCGCTCGCCGCCCCGCAGGCACCACCCACACCCTGAGGTTCCTGCCCCGAGGACGGAGAACGAGCATGTCCAGCAGCACGCGAAGCACCCGGACCGCCTCGCGCGGTGGAGGCGGCGGGTCCGCCTGGGTCACCGGGGGCACGATGTTCGCCGGTGTCCTGATGCTGATGGAAGGCTCCATCAGCATCCTCTCCGGGATCGCCGCGATCGCGGAGGACGACGTGTACAGGCGCGTCGGCGACTACGTCTTCAAGTTCAACCTCACCACGTGGGGCTGGATCCATCTGATCCTCGGCATTCTGGTGGCGGTCACCGGCTGGGGCATCCTCCAGGGCGCCGCCTGGGCACGGGCCGTCGGCGTGGCGCTGGCCGCCCTGGTCGCCGTCCTCCAGTTCATGTGGCTTCCGTACCAGCCGATCTGGGCGGTGGTCTCCATCGCGCTCGCCGTGTTCGTCATCTGGGCGCTGACCTCCGACCACGGGCGCGGTTCGGATCCCGACCGCAGGTCCGCGCACTGAACCACCGCGCCCCCGGCGACGCCGAGGGCGCCGGAGCGCGGACCGGGCCCTCTCGCCCACCGTCACGGCGGAGGAAAGATGACGCGCGACGCATCGCCGGGAGGCCCCGGCCCCGAGGCCGGCGTCCCCCGGCCGCAGGCCCGCGCCCTCCTTCCGCTCGTCCTGCCGGCGCTGCTCATCGGGATCGCGTCCAGCCTCGTCCTGATCGGAGTGAGCAGGCTCGCCGAAGAGCTCCAGCACTGGCTGTGGAACACCGTGCCGGGGTGGTGGGGCTTCCCGGGCACGTCCGCGGGCTGGACCCTTGCCGTGCTCACCACGGCCGGTCTGGCCACGGGCCTGCTCGTCTGGAAGTTCCCGGGCCGTACCGGCCCGGACCCGGCCACGCGCGGTCTGGTCGACCCACCGCTGCCGGTACGGATCCTGCCCGGTCTGCTGCTCGCCGTCGTGGTGACCCTGGCCTGCGGGGTGAGCCTCGGCCCGGAGAACCCGATCACGTCGATCAACGTCGCGCTCGCCTGCGCGCTGGGCATGAAGGCCATGCCCCGCAGCCCGGCCGCCGTCTGGGTCTCGCTCGCGGCCGCCGGGACCGTCGGCGCACTGTTCGGCACACCGGTCGCGGCCGCCCTCATCCTCTCCGAGATCCAGGCAGGGCCTGATGCGCGGCCCCTGTGGGACCGGCTCTTCGCACCGCTGGTCGCCGCCGGAGCCGGAGCCCTGACCACCGTGCTGGTCGCGGAACCGATGCTGACCGTCCAGGTCGGCCCCTACCCCGGGCCCCGGCTGATCGACGCGGTGTCCGCCTTGGCGGTCGCCGCCGCCACGGCCGTCGTCGCGATGGCCGCCGTGTACGTCTTCCCTCATGTGCACCGTCTCTTCCACCGGCTGGAGCACCCCGTCCTGAGGCTGACCGCCGGCGGTCTGGTCCTCGGCGCGCTGGGCGCGCTCGGCGGGCAGCTGACCCTCTTCAAGGGCTTGGAGGAGATGCGGGAACTCACCGCTCACCCGGAGGAACACGGCGCGGCGAACCTGACGCTGCTCGCCCTGGTGAAGCTGGCCGCGCTCGTCGTCGCCGCCTCGTGCGGTTTCCAGGGCGGACGGATCTTTCCCGCGGTGTTCGTGGGCGTGGCGCTCGGGATGCTCGCCCACGCCCTCGTCGCCGCGGTGCCGATGGCGCTGGCGACGGGGGCCGCCGTCCTCGGTGTGCTGGTCGCCGTCACCCGGCAGGGCTGGCTGAGCCTGTTCATGGCCGCCGTTCTCGTCGACGACCCGCGCCTGCTGCCACTGCTGTGTGTGGCGATCCTTCCGGCGTGGCTGATCGTCACCGGGCGCCCCGAGATGCAGATCCCGGCGCACTGCGGAGCGGCGGGGGCCTTGCAGGGCAGACCGGGCGGGCATAGCGTTGACTGAGTCAACGCTGACCCCGGAGCCGATCATGCCGATACAAGAGATCCGCGCGTTCAACCGCTTCTACACCAACCTCATCGGCGCGCTCGACTACGGCAAGCATCTGTACACGCCGTACACGCTCACCGAGTCCCGTGTCCTGTACGAGCTGGCACACAGCCCCCGGACCGACGCCGCCGACCTGCGCGGCGAGCTGTCGATCGACGCCGGGTACCTGAGCCGGCTGCTCGCGAAGTTCGAGCGCGACGGGCTCGTCGCCCGCGCCCCCTCCGAGCGGGACCCACGTCGCCAGCGGATCACGCTCACCGACCGCGGCAGGAAGGCCGCCGCGCTGCTCGACGAACGGTCCCGGCAAGCCGTCGGCACACTCGTCGCCGACGTGCCGGAGCGGGACCGGGACCGGCTCGCGGATGCGCTGGGCACCGTACGGGAGCTGCTGTCGCAGGCGAGGCCCGGCTCCGCCGCCGAGCCGGTCCTGCGGGATCCCGGCCCCGGTGACCTGGGGTGGATCGTCCAGCGGCACGGCGCGCTCTACGCCGCCGAGTACGGGTGGGACGCCGGCTTCGAGGGCCTGGTGGCCCGGATCGTCGCCGATTTCGCGCAGGAGCACGACCCCCGCCTGGAGCGGGTATGGATCGCCGAGACGGACGGCCGCCCGGTCGGCTCGGTGATGTGCGTACGGGACGACGCCCCTGACACGGCCCGGCTGCGGCTGCTGCTGGTCGAGCCGGAGGCGCGCGGGCACGGGCTCGGCGACCGGCTGGTGGGCTCCGCCGTGGATTTCGCGCGCGATGCCGGGTACCGGGACATGGTGTTGTGGACCAACGACGTACTGACCGCGGCCCGCCGGATCTACCAGCGGGCCGGGTTCACGCTCGTCGCCGAGAAGCCGCACCGCTCGTACGGAGCGGATCTGGTCGGCCAGGACTGGCGGCTGTCACTGCAGGAAGGAACGGATCGATGAAGTTCGCCTTCTCGACCCTCGGCGTGCCGGGCAGGCCGCTGACGGAGGTGGCCAGGCTCGCCGCCGACAGCGGATACCAGGGCGTGGAGCTGCGCGCCCATCCGGAGGAACCGGTGCACCCCGGCATCGGCACGACCGAACGGGCGGAGGCGGTCAGGGAGTTCGAGCGCGCGGGCGTCGAGATCCTCGCCGTCGCCGGGTACGCGCGGATCGCCGCGGCGGGTGACGACAAGCCCGTGATCAAGGAGATGGAGGAGCTCGGCCGGCTGGCCAAGGACCTCGGGGCGCCGTTCGTCCGGGTGTTCCCCGGCGGCGGCGACCAGGACCCGGCAGAGGCCGACGCGATCGCCGCCCGCCGACTGGCTGCCGCCGCGGAGACCGCCGCCGACCTCGGTGTGCGGATCCTGCTGGAGACGCACGACTCGCACCGCAGGGGCGCCGACGTCACCCGGGTGCTGGGCCTGGTCGGCCACAAGCACGCCGGGGCCCTGTGGGACGTGATGCACACCTGGCTGGGCGGCGAGGCGCCGGCGGTGACCCACGCGGCGCTGAGCCCCTTCCTCGGATACGTGCAGGTCAAGGACGTGGCCTCACGCGAGGATCTGACGCCGCTGCCACTGGGGCAGGGCGTGCTGCCGCTCGCGGAGTGCCTGGCGCTCGCCGACCCGGACGGGTGGGTGTGCTGGGAGTACGAGAAGCGGTGGTATCCGGCCGCCACGGAGCTGCCGGGCCTGCTCACCACGGGCAGGGAGCATCTGCTCTCGCTGCTCTGAGCGGACGGCTTTGAACAGACGGCTCCAAGAGCGGCCTGATTCTGTGCGGCCGGGACGGTTCGGCGGGTGCCGAAGCGTCCCGGCTCTAGCGTGCACGGGACCGACTCACGAAGGAGCGACTCCCATGTACGAGCGCGAGATCGCGGCCCGTTTCCGCGAGGTCAACGGCGACCACCCGATGTCACCCGCGGACGACGCCTACGTGACCGCGCAGTTCGCCGTGCTGGACGACCTGTGCCTGGCGTCCGGCCGCGACCCCGGCGCCGTACGGCTGATGATGCTGGCCGGCATGCTGCCGCTGCCCGGCTATCTGCGCTCCGACGGGGCCCAGATGGTCCCGAAGGACCTCTTCGCACCGGCGGAGACGGCCGGCGGGCCGGAGCAGCTCGAGGCCTGGTTCGTCGCGCACTGGGCCGACCGGGCGGCCGGGCGCCAGGAGTGGGAGGCGTATCTGAGCGGCCGGTACGTGTGCCTGCACTCCGTCACCCCGGCGTCGATACAGCGCAAGGAGCGGCTGACCGCCGAGATCACCGCGGCACCGCACGACCCGGACGCCGGGACGCCTGGATGGTCGGCGAGGCTGCACTCCGCGATCGACGAACTGGACGCGCTGGAACCGGCGTTCACCCCGTACGACCGGCTCCGTTTCGGTGGCCCGACCTCCCGCGACCTGTGCATCGACGCGATGCGCGCCCGCTTCCCGCCTGACCCGGCTACTGCCAGGGAACGGTGAGCCAGGGGCTTTCCGGGTCGGTGGTGAGCGTCCTGTGGATATCGACGACCTCCGTGTACCAGGTGCCGAACTCCTCTTCGTCGAAGTGGAGACATCGGCCGAGCGCATAGCCCGCTCCGAAGTCCTCCCAGGACCGGTACACCGTCGCGCTCACCTCACCGGCACGGACCACGGCGCTCTCGGCGTTCGCCGGATCGCAGTACCGGGCGGCCAGGCCCCAGCGCGCCATGTTGGCCGCCCGGCCGTAGTCCCAGGAGAGGACGGACCTCACACAGCGGCCCTCGGACAGGACCCCGTCAGCGCGGAAGCGCGCCTCGTAGCGGGTGATGCGCCCGATCAGTTGCTGGACGCCGCTGATGTCCGCCTCGGAGACCGTCTCCGGCTCCGCGCGGCGGCGCATGACGTGCGCCGCCGTCTCCCGCCATCGGACGGGATCGACCGGGCCTCCGTACTCACGCGCCATCGCACGGCGTACGGAGAGGACGAACTCCCAGGCGGGGCTCACGTACCGGCCGTGCAGCAGGTCCTCCTGGGTCCGGCGCCAGTCGTCGGGGCCGCGGATGCCCCACGACTCGTCCACCGTCTCGCGCATCTGCCGGAACCCTTCGAGGTGCGAGGCCGGCGCGTTCCACAGATCGCCCCTGTGCACGGCCAGTTGAGCACCGCACGCCAAACCTCTGGCCACCGGGCCCTGGGTCGGCCCGCCCACCCGCAGGGTGCGCAGCAGGCCCTCCTTCCGCGGGGTGACCCGTTCCGCGTGCTGCCGCCACAGGTGGAGGGTCTGCGGGTTCGCCGGGAAGTACGCCTCGCCGGGCGTCCCGGGATTGACCGCCAGCCAGCAGGGGTCGTTGCCCCAGGTTCGTACGACGCTCCGGAACGACGTGCGGTTGAAGACGGGGTCGGGCTGGGGCAGAGGCAGGGCGCCCTCGGTGTAGAAGGCGTAGCACCAGGTGCCTGTCACCGGGCTCCGGTAGGAGTACTGCGTTCCCGTGCCCGCCTCTGCGTCCGCCCGTCCCACCGGATAGTAGAGGTACACGCCGGACAGCACGTCGAAGAACGACGCCCAGTCACCCCGCGTCTTCGCCTCGTGGAGCCGGTGCTCCACCTCGGTCGGCGCCTGCCATCCGTACGGCATCGCGACGGCGGTCACGGGCTCACACGCTCCCCAGCGGCTTGAGGCACATGGCCTCCGCGTCGGCCGCGTACTCGAGGCGCATCAGCAGTTCGTCGCCGTCGCAGTCGGCGAGCCGCGCTGTGCGGTACTCCGCCAGGTGCGACCCGCAGTCCACCCGCCGGATGTCCTGGTCGGGCCAGTTGCTGTGGTTCCGCACGCAGTCACCGACCCGGACCGAGGCCGCCGCGGGGCCGCTGTTGAACGCCGCTGTCGTGATGCCCGTCGCCAGCACGATCACCATCAGCACGATGGGCGCGAGGACGAGCAGGACGGGAGGACGTGCGAGCACCCGCTTTCCCGGGTCCAGCGGAGGCCGCCATCCGCCGTACGGAGCGGTGAGCTTGAGAAACCGGGCGCGCGGGCCGAGGTTCATCGTGACGGTGACCGGGGTGATGAAGAGCGACATCACGCCCCACCAGCCCTGCCACAGTGTGTCCGTGGTCATCCGGCGGTGCAGCGACGTTCCGCACGAGCGGCAGAAGAACCCCTCGCGCTTGCGGGAACGCATGACCAGGAACATGCCCTGGTGGCCGCGGATCACCGCGTGGACGGCGGGCAGCGAGCCGCACACCTGGCAGGGCACGGCGCCTCCTGGCCCCGCCCCGTGTGGGCCTGGTACAGGTGCTGCTGCGTCGTGGCGTCGTACCGGACCTGCCCCGGACCGTAAGGCGGCGTGGACATGGGTGATCCCCCGTCGGTCGATCGGAAGGATCACCCTAGAACGTCAGCTGTGAGCGGCTGTCAGTGGTTCCTGGGCCTTCGGTGCGGGCCGCGCCTGTCGGCGGCCCGGCAGGGACGTCAGCGCGACGCCGCCGACCAGCAGGGCCGCCGCGCACCAGCGCAGGGGGCCGACCGGCTCGCCGAGGAAGAGGTACGCGGAGGACATCCCGAAGACGGGGACGAGGAGGGAGAACGGGGCCACCGAGGACGCCGGATGGCGGCGGAGCAGCAGGCCCCAGGCGCCGAAGCCGAAGATCGTGGTGACCCAGGCGACGTAGAGGACGACCGCGGCGCCCGTCCAGTCCAGTGAGCGCAGCGCGGCCAGGTCGCGGTCGGCGCCTTCCAGGAGGAGGGAGAGGCCGAGCAGGGGCAGGACGGGAACGGTGCTGACCCACACCATGAAGTTCAGCGCGTCGGGCGGCGCCGCCTTACGGGTCAGGACGTTGGAGACACCCCAGCAGGCGGCCGCGGCGACGACCAGGACGAACCCGGACAGGGGGCCGGAGGCGCCCTCGTCGACAGCGGCGACCGCGATGCCCGCCAGGGCCACGGCCATCCCGGCGACCCGTACCCCTCCCGGGCGTTCGCCGAGCGCGGCGAAGGCGAACACGGCCGTGAACACCGCCTGGACCTGGAGGACCAGGGACGAGAGACCGGCGGGCGCCCCTAGGTCCATGCCCGTGAACAACAGGCCGAACTTGGCGACGCCCAGGATGAGGCCGACCGCCACGATCCACTTCCAGGCGACCTTCGGCCGGCCGACGAAGAAGACCGCGGGCAGCGCCGCGGCCAGGAACCGCAGGGCAGAGAAGAGCAGCGGCGGGAAGTGGTCCAGACCGATCTCGATGACGACGAAATTGACTCCCCAGACGGCGGCGACCAGTGCGGCGAGGGCGATGTGGGCGGGGCGCATGACATGGAGCATCCCGCCACGGGACCATGTAGCACCAGCGCGGATTTCTTCATGGTTGGATGAAGCGCTGCTGATGAGTGCCGTCGATGAACGCGTGAATGGGGAGAGACCATGCTCGACCTCGGCCGGCTGCGCGCACTGCACGCCGTCTCCGTCCACGGCACGGTGGGTGCCGCGGCGGCCGCGCTCGGCTACACCCCGTCCGCGGTGTCCCAGCAGATCGCCAAACTGGAGCGGGAGACCCGCACGACGCTCCTCGAGCGCGAGGGCCGGGGCGTCCGGCTGACCGACGAGGCCCGGCAACTGGCGTCCACCGCACAGCAGTTGCTGTCCCTGGTCGAGGAGGCAGAGGTGCGCCTCGAGGAGCGGCGCGGCCGGCCGGCCGGGCGGCTCTCGATCGCCTGCTTCGCCAGTGCCTCCCGCGGGCTGATGCCGTACGTCCTCGCCGACCTAGCCCGCCGCCATCCCGGTCTGGACGCCCGGCTCCACGAGGTGGACCCGCATCTGTCCGTCGATCTCGTCGCCCGCGGCGCGATCGACCTGGCCGTGGCGCACGACTGGGACATCGCCCCGCTGCCGACCCCGCCGGGCGTCGAGCAGGCCGTCATCGGCGACGACATGTGCGACGTGCTGGTCCCGGCCGGCCACCCCCTGGCCGCCGCCGACTCCGTGCGGCGGGAGGACCTCAAGGACGAGCGCTGGATCACCCAGCCGCCCGGCACGGTCTGCCACGACTGGCTGCTGCGGACCCTGCGGTCGGCCGGCTGCGAGCCGTTGATCGCCCATCAGGCGGAGGAGAACCACACCCAGGTCGCCCTGGTGGCGGCCGGACTCGGCATCGCACTGGTTCCCCGGCTGGGCCGTGGGGCGCTGCCGCCGCAGGTGGCGGCGGTGCGGCTGGCGCCGGTGCCGACGCGGCGGCTGCACGCCCTGTGGCGCACGGGGGCGGCGCGCCGGCCCGCCATCACCGAAACGGTACGGACCCTGCAGAAGCTGTGGCCGGAGGTCTCCGCGCACTGACAACCTCCGCCCGGGCGGGCCGATCCGGCAGGGGCCGTCGGCCGCCGGTCCGGTGACGGTTGTGCGCGGGGCCTTGACCTGGCAGTTAGTTTCCGGATATCCGTGTCACCTTGGCAGTTTCCTTCAACTCCCCTTGTGCCACACCCATGTCGAGCATGTTGAGCAAGGCCGGAAGGAGCACCAGTGCACGACCGGAACCTCTCGAGACGCACTCTTCTCACCGCGACCGCCGTCGCCGCGGGCGCCGTCGCCACCACCGCGCTACCCGCCCTCGCGGCGCCCGCAGCCGTTTCCCGCGGCACCAAGGACCGGCTCACGCGGCTCATCTCGAGGATGAGCATCGAGGAGAAGGTCGGCCAGCTCTTCGTGATGCGGGTCTACGGACACTCCGCCACCGACCCCGACCAGGCCGACATCGACCTCAACCTCGAAGAGATGGGCGTGCGCAACGCCGCCGAGCTCGTCGCCGAGTACCACGTCGGCGGCATCATCTACTTCGCGTGGGCGCACAACACCCGTGACCCGCAGCAGATCGCCGGGCTGTCCAACGGCATCCAGCGGGCCGCGCTCGCCCAGCGGAACCCCGTACCGCTGCTGATCTCCACCGATCAGGAGCACGGCATCGTCGCCCGCGTGGGCAAGCCGGCGACGCTGATGCCGGGGGCGATGGCCCTCGGCGCCGGCGGCTCCACGTCCGCCGCCCGCAAGGCCGCGCAGATCGCGGGCCGCGAGCTCGCCGCGATGGGCGTCGTCCAGAACTACGCCCCCGTCGCCGACGTGAACGTCGACCCGGCCAATCCGGTCATCGGCGTGCGGTCCTTCGGCGCGGATCCGGCCGCGGTCGCCCGGATGGTCGCCGCGCAGGTCAAGGGCTACCAGAGCGCGGGCATCGCGGCCACGTCCAAGCACTTCCCCGGACACGGTGACACCACCGTCGACAGCCACACCGGCATCCCGGTGATCACCCACACCCGCCAGGAGTGGGAGGAGATCGACGCGCCGCCGTTCAGGGCCGCCATCGCCGCCGGCATCGACTCGATCATGACGGCGCACATCCAGTTCCCGGCGCTGGACGCCAGCAACGACCCGGCGACGCTGTCCCGGCCCATCCTCACCGGCATCCTCCGCGAGGAGCTGGGCTACGACGGCGTGGTGGTCACGGACGCGCTCAACATGGAGGGCGTCCGGGAGAAGTACGGCGACCACCGGGTGCCGGTACTCGCCCTGCTCGCGGGCGTGGACCAGCTGCTCAACCCGCCGGACCTTGCGGTCGCCTGGAACGGTGTGCTGGACGCGGTAAGGAGCGGCGAGATCACGGAGGCCCGGCTCGACGAATCGATCCTGCGGATCTTGCTGCTCAAGGAGAAGCTCGGCCTGTTCCGCGACCCGTTCGTACCGCAGCGGGAGGTGGGGCGCACGGTGGGCACCCCGGCGCATCTCGCCGCCGCCGACCGGATCGCCGAGCGGACCACCACGCTGCTCACCAACCCGGACGGACTGCTGCCGCTCAGCCGCCGCAGCCACCGCGAGGTCCTGGTCGTCGGCGCCGATCCGGCGTCGCCCAGCGGCACGACGGGGCCGCCGACGACCGTACTCGCCGACGCCTTCGGCGAGCTGGGTTTCACGGCCACCGCCCTGTCGACCGGCACCGCCCCCAGCAGCGCCAAGATCACGGAGGCGGTCGCCGCGGCACAGGGCAAGGACGTGGTCGTCGTCGGCACGTACAACGTCTCCGCGACCAGCTCCCAGCGCACCCTCGTGGCCCGACTGGTGGCGACCGGCGTGCCGGTGGTCGCGCTCGCCATCCGCAATCCGTACGACGTCGCCAGGCTCGACGGGGTCGCGGCCGCCCTGGCGGCCTACTCGTGGACCGATGTCGAACTGCGGGCCGCGGTACGGGTGATCGCGGGCCACGCGGACCCGCGGGGCCGACTCCCGGTGCCGGTGCAGCGGGCCGACGACCCGTCACGGGTGCTGTTCCCGATCGGCCACGGGCTGTCGTACCGGTAGCCGCGCACCGCATGTGAAGGGGCCGTACCCGCAGCCGGAGAAGGCTGCGGAGACGGCCCCTTCTACCGCTCCCCGGTTACGGGCGCAGCATCGCCTCGCGCTCCAGGTCGCGCTTGTCGAGCTTCGTGTCGGCCTTCGCCAGCGGCCTGGCCTTCGCCGGGTCCTCCTGGACCGCGGCCGGGGCGACGCCCGCCCAGCGCAGGATCGCGGCAGTGGCCTCCGCCCGCTCCTCGGCCACCAGACCGGCGACGTTCGCACCGTGGTTGGCGCCCGGCGCGGTGTAGACGTGGCTGTCGCGGGTGCCCTTGCCGACCCGGAACGGCTCGGCGCCCCACGGGTCGTTCTCGCCGTAGACGAACATCATCCGGTCGGCGTTGTGCCGGACCCAGGTGTCGACGTCCTTCATCACCCACGGCTTGAAGCGCATGGAGATGTCACGCGGCACGAAGTTCCGCGGCGGCTGGTAGCCGTAGCGGCTCAGGCCGTTCAGGTGCGGCTGCCTGATGTCGGGCGAACCGAGCTCGGTACCCGCCTGGTAGTAGTACGGCGTGTAGGTGGCGAGCCCCTGGTCGGCGTAGAAGGAGAAGCCGGAGATGGCGTCGACGGTGTCGAAGATCTCCTGGTCGGACGCGGTCGCCGCGGCCGGGATCGCCTCGCAGTCGGACACGTGGCTGTACTGCCAGAACGCCCACACGAAGTCGAGGACGACGGCCTCGTACGCCTTGTCCAGGCTGCCGACGGTGTCGAACGTGTAGCCGCCGTCCGCCGCGTGCTTCTCGTAGATCGCCTCGAGCGGCTCCCGGCGCACCAGGGCCTCGCGCTGGACCGCGTTCAGCTTGTCGCGGCACTCCTTCGTACCGACGTTCTCGAGGAACCGGTCGTACGCCCGGTCCTCGTTGTTCACGACGTCGTTGGGCGCGACGTAGGCGACGACACCGTCCATGTCGTTCGGGTAGTGGCGCTCGTAGTAGGTGGCGGTCATGCCGCCCTTGGAGCCGCCCGTGGAGAGCCAGTTCCTGTCGTAGATCTTCTTCAGTGCCTTGAACACCCGGTGCTGGTCGCTCGCGGCCTGCCAGATGTCCAGCTTGGACCAGTCGGCGGGCGCGGGACGCGAGGGCGTGAAGAAGCGGTACTCCAAGGAGACCTGGTTACCGTCGATGATGGCCGTCGGCTCGCTGCGGCGCGGCGTGGTGGAGACGTTGTAGCCGGAGGTGAAGAAGACGGTGGGGCGGTCGGTGTCCTTGTGCAGCAAGGTGATCCGCTGCTTGAACGTGCCGCGCCACGGGTGCCGGTGGTCGACCGGCTGTGTGTAGTTGAGGACGAAGAACCGGTAACCCGGGTACGGCTTCTCCTCGATGAGACTCATTCCCGGGACCGAAAGGATCCGGTCCTTGATGTCCGTGCCGGTCGCCGGCTCTGCGGCGGTGGCCGCACCCGCCGTCACGCCGGCCGCGCTCACGGTGCCTATGAGCACCACGAGCGACAGCAGCCATCTGAGCGCCTTGCGCATTCACCCTCCCCTGGAGATCTCCCCTTGAGATCAAGTGGTCGCGGTGAACCTAGCGGTGTCAACACGGGCCCCGCCAGACCCGGTTGAGCCTTACCGGCGCATCAGCACAGAATCCACCCGGTGGAGCGCGAGGTCCCTGAGACCGAACCGGTGGCGCGTACACAGCGGTTGAGGGCGTGCACGGTGACGGGCCCGGCCTGCCGGGTGAACCTCCCGCTGTCCGTGTCCGCACGCCCGCCCCGGGGCTGGAGGGAGACCGACATGGACCGTCGGACGCCGGGGCGCTTGGCGAGGGTGACGGCGCAGGCATAGTTGCCGCGTTCGTAGACGCGCAGTTCGCCGGTCGAGAAGGTGACGGTCCTGGCCAGTCGGCCCGGGCAGGGCGCCGCCGCGTCGGCCTGTTGGACGCCCGGGGCGGCGACGGTGAACGCCGCGACCGCCGTGACCACGGCGAGCACCCGCCCTATGACCCGGCCCGGCCGCCCCCTGCCCCTGATCCCCGCCCCACCGAACACGCTTGCTCCCCACTGCCACCGCTCCGTACTTGCGTACGACGCGCGGGGCCGGGGATCGGTTGCGCCCGTCACGGGTCGCTACGGCCTGTTACCACCTGACGCCCGGCGGTTGCTGCCGCCGCGGCAGGAGGCCGGATCCTGCTGAATCCGGCGTCACACCGTCGCGGGCTCGTCCTCCCCTATGTCCTCCGTGCCCTCGCCGACGAACGTGCGCCACAGGGCGGCGTAGCGGCCGTCCAGGGCGAGCAGTTCGTCATGGGTGCCGTCCTCCGCGACCCGGCCATGATCCATCACGACCACGCGGTCCGCGCGGGCGGCGGTGGTGAGCCGGTGGGCGACGACAAGGGTCGTACGCCGGCCGGTCAGCCGGTCCGTCGCCTGGTTCACCAGTGCCTCCGTCGCCAGGTCCAGCGCGGCCGTCGCCTCGTCGAGCAACAGCACGTCCGGGTCGACGAGTTCGGCGCGGGCCAGGGCGATCAGCTGACGCTGCCCCGCGGAGAGGTTGCGCCCCCGCTCCGAGACCTCGTGGAGGTAGCCGCCGTCGAGTGTGGCGATCATGTCGTGCGCGCCGACCGCCCGGGCGGCCGCCTCGACCTCGGCGTCGCTCGCGCCGGGGCGGCCGTAGGCGATGGCGTCCCGGACGGTGCCGGGGAAGAGGTACGCCTCCTGCGGGACGACGCCGAGGCGGTGCCGGTACGCGGTCAGGTCCAGCTCACGCACGTCCACGCCGTCGACGGTGACCCGGCCGCTCGTCGGGTCGTAGAACCGGGCCACGAGCTTGACCAGCGTCGACTTGCCGGCGCCCGTCTCGCCCACGAAAGCGACGGTCTGCCCGGCCGGGATGCGCAGATCGACGCCGGTGAGCGCCTCCTCCTCGTCCCCGTAGGCGAAGGACACGTCCTCGAAGCCGATGTCGCCGCGCAGTGCCCGCACCGGGTGCGGCTCGGCCGGCGTGAGCGTCGACGCCGGCTCACGCAGCAGTTCCTGCACGCGGCGCAGCGACACGGCCGCCTGCTGGTAGCCGTCGAAGACCTGCGAGAGCTGCTGCACGGGCGCGAAGAACAGATCGATGTAGAGCAGATAGGCGACCAGCGCGCCCGTCGTCAGCGTGCCCGCCTCGATCCGGCCCGCGCCCACGATCAGAACGGCGGCGGTGGCCACCGACGACAGCAGCTGCACGAACGGGAAGTAGATCGAGATCAGCCACTGGCCGCGGACCCGGGCCTGGCGGTAGCTGTCACTGCGGGCCGCGAAGCTCTCCCTGCCGGTGCGCTCCCGGCGGAACGCCTGCACGATCCGCAGACCCGAGACGGACTCCTGGAGGTCGGCGTTGACGACGCTGATGCGTTCACGGGCGAGCTCGTACGCCTTGACGCTCTGCTTGCGGAAGAAGTACGTGCCGACGATCAGCACGGGCAGCGTCGCGAAGACGACCAGGGCGAGTTCCACGTCGATGACGACGAGGGCGACCATGATCCCGAAGAAGGTGACGACCGAGACGAACGCGGTGACCAGGCCCGTCTGCAGAAACGTGGACAACGCGTCCACGTCCGTCGTCATCCGCGTCATGATGCGGCCGGTCAGCTCACGCTCGTAATAGTCGAGACCGAGCCGCTGGAGCTGCGCGAAGATCTTCAGACGAAGTGAGTACAGCACCCGCTCACCGGTGCGGCCCGTCATCCGGGTCTCGCCGATCTGCGCCGCCCACTGCACCAGCACGGTCGCCAGCGCGAGCAGCGAGGCCGCCCACACGGCGCCGAGCGCCACCTGCTCCACACCCTCGTCGATACCGTGCCGGATCAGGATCGGCAGCAGCAGGCCCATGCCCGCGTCGACGGCGACCAGACCGAGGCTGACCAGCAGCGGCAGGCCGAACCCACTCAGTACGGCCCGCAGCCTGCCGCCCTCGCCGGCGGTCGCGCCGGCGGGCTCCGGGCGGGTGGCCCGCGCCTCGTCGATGTCGGGGGTGTCGGTGGCCGGGGGCAGCGCCTCGACCTGAGCCAGCAACTCGGGCGTCGCGCCGGGCTCCTCCTTCGCCTCCTCCGCGTTCTCGTCCCGCACCCACAGCCGCGGCGTGATCCCGCGCTCCGCGTCGAACTCGGCGTCGAGCTCGTCCCGTACGGTGCGGTCCTCGTCGGGTTCGGGGGCGGCCTGCCGGACGATGTGGCCGGGCGAGACGCCGCCCAGTTCGTCCGGGTCGGTCAGCAGCCGCCGGTACAGCGCGCAGCGCTGCTCCAGCTCCTGGTGCGTGCCGATGTCGGCGAGCCGGCCGCCGTCGAGGACGGCGATGCGGTCGGCGAGGTTCAGGGTCGAACGGCGGTGGGCGATCAGCAGCGTCGTACGGCCGGCCATGACGTGCTTGAGCGCTTCGTGGATCTCGTGCTCGACCCGGGCGTCGACGGCCGAGGTGGCGTCGTCGAGGAGCAGCAGCCGGGGATCGGTGAGGATGGCGCGGGCGAGCGCGATGCGCTGGCGCTGGCCGCCGGAGAGGGTGAGGCCGTGCTCGCCGACCTTGGTGTCGTAACCCTCGGGGAGCTCGGCGATGAAGCGGTCGGCCTGGGCGGCGCGGGCCGCCTTCTCGATCTCCTCCTGGGTGGCTTCCGGGTACCCGTACGCGATGTTGGCCCGGACGCTGTCCGAGAAGAGGAGGCTGTCCTCCGGTACGAGGCCGATGGCCGCCCGCAGCGAGTCGAACGTCAGCTCACGCACATCATGGCCGCCGACCAGTACGGCGCCGCGGGTGGCGTCGTAGAAGCGGGGAAGCAGCAGCGAGACGGTGGACTTGCCGCTGCCGGAGGCGCCGACGACCGCCACCGTCTCACCGGCGGCGATCTCCAGCGAGAACCCGTCGAGGACCGGCTTGCCCTCCGCGTACTCGAAGCTCACGTCGTCGAACTCGACGGTGGCCGGTGCGTCGGCCGGCAGTTCCTTCGTGCCGTCCTTGATGCCCGGCTGCGTGTCGATCAGGTCGAAGACCCGCTCCACACCGGCCCTGGCCTGCTGGGCGACGGTCAGCACCATGGCGAGCATCCGCACCGGGCCCACCAGCTGCGCGAGATAGGCGGAGAAGGCGACGAAGGTACCGAGCGTGATATCGCCCTTCGTGGCCAGCCAGCCGCCCAGGGCCAGCATCGCGACCTGCCCGAGGGCCGGGACGGACTGCAGCGCGGGCGTGTACTTCGAGTTCAGCCGGATGGTGCGCATCCGCCCCGCGAAGAGCTTCCTGCTCACCTCGCGCAGCTTCTGCGTCTCCTGCTCCTCCTGCCCGAAGCCCTTCACGACGCGCACACCGCTCACAGCCCCGTCGACCACCCCGGCGACGGCCGCGGCCTGGCTCTGCGCGTACCAGGTGGCCGGGTGCAGCCGGGTGCGGCTGCGTTTGGCGATGACCCACAGGGCGGGGGCGACGGCGAGCGCGATCAGGGTCAGCGGCAGGGACAGCCACGCCATGACGACGAGGGAGATGCCGAACAGCACGAAGTTCCCGATGGTCATCGGGAGCATGAAGAGCAGCCCCTGGATCAGCTGAAGGTCACTGGTGGCCCGTCCGACGACCTGCCCGGTGGACAGCTCGTCCTGCCGCCGTCCGTCGAGCCGGGTGATCGTCCCGTACATGTCGGTGCGCAGGTCGTGCTGCACGTCGAGGGCGAGCCGCCCGCCGTAGTACCGCCGGATGTAGGTCATCACGTACACGACCAGGGCGGCGGCGATCAGCAGCCCGGTCCAGGTGTTCAGCGAGCGTGTCTGCGCCGTGATCACGTCGTCGATGACGACCTTGATGATCAGCGGTACGAGCGCCATGACGGCCATGCCGCCCAGCGACGAGCCGAGGGCGAGTACGACGTTGAGCCGGTAACGCCATGCGTAACCGGACAACCGCCGTGCCCACCCTTGCGCTGCTGGTGCCGCCGCCACGTGATGCCTCCCCGTCGATACCGCTGGGGGCCCGTCCGACCTGATCCTCGGATCCGATCGCGGGCCTGATCTTCCGGAAGGCACCAACGCGGCGGCCGGCGGATTTCATCCCTCCGCGACCCGTCGGCACCAAAGACCGGTCCAGGGTCCTAGGACCCGGGCAAGAGGCCCGCGATCGCCACGCTGGAAACTCAACCGGATGTTCACATCATCTCCACACAGGTGACTTATGAGCGCTACGGTTCACCGAAGCGCACCGAGAGTGCGAAAGAAGTCACAGAGCGACGCGCACGTGGCGGCCGCTTCGGCGTGCCCGGACGCGGCTGCAGGCCTGGGGGGCTCCATGCAGGAGATGACCAAGGGATCCAATGTCAGCCTGACGGCCCTGAGTGAGGACGCCGACGCCGTGGTCGTCAGCCTGCGCTGGAACAGCGCGACCGGCGACGGTGACGCCGATGTGTCCGTGCTCCTCCTGGACGCCGACGGGAAAGTACGGAGCGACACGGACTTCTTCTTCTACAACAACCCGACAGCGGCCGACGGCAGCGTGCAGCTCTTGGGCAAGAAGCCGACCGATGACGGCAACGAGGATCGCATCAGCCTTGACCTGACGGCGGTGCCCACAGGTGTGGAGCGCATCGTCGTCGCCGCGAGTCAGTACGGTGGCTCGACGTTCGGGGAACTGAACGATCTCCGTGTGACCGTGGCTGACCGCGCGGGAGAAGCACTGCTCGGCTTCTCGATAACGGACGCCGGTGTGGAGAGCGCCTTCATCTTCGGTGAGTTGTACCGGCGGGGAACGGACTGGAAGTTCCGGGCGATCGGCCAGGGGTACGAAACCGGTCTGGCAGGGCTGGCTACAGACTTCGGCATCACCGTCGACGAGGAGAGCGACGAGGAGAGCACCGACCGGGCGATGGCGACAGCGGAACCGGCGGCGGGCCCCGAGACGGTGCCATCGACACCGTCGGAGATGCTTGTCGTTCCCGTACAGCCCGGCCCGGTCCTGCCGTCCTCGGCTGAGCCCGCATCTCGCCGAGCACGCGGCCCCAGGACGGCGAAGAAGAAGATCACGCTTCCCAAGACGGTCAAACCGACGCTTGCCGAGAACGACTCGTGGAGGCCGGCGCGGTTGTTCCCCGCCTCGTCGCTGAAGAGCGACAAAGAACGTGAGATGCGAGCGACGTCCGTGCTGCTCTCCGTCATGGCGGAGGTACCGGAGTTCGGGCGGCGGCTCACAGCGGCGTTCGGCGCCCCGGCCGGGCGCATGCAGACCTTCGTGGAAGTGTCCCTTCCGCACGGGGACAGCCCGAAGCGACCGGATGGCGTGATCCGCGTGGAGCGGGCGGGCAAACTCTGGACGGCTCTGGTCGAGACGAAGACGAACGGCAACGCACTCAGGTCCGAGCAGGTCCAGAGCTACATGGACATCGCGGCACGGCGTGGCTACGAAGCCGTGATCACCCTCTCCAACGACGTAGAGCTGGAAGGCCGCCCGTTGGTCGATGTACGGACCGACGGACGCCGGAAGCACAAGGTGACCCTGTGGCACCTTTCTTGGGCCGAGGTTGCCCACCAGGCCCAGCTACTCATTCGTCACGAAGGCGTGGGCAATGCCACCCACGCGTGGCTGTTGCAGGAACTGCTCCATTACCTGCAACACGAGAACTCGGGCTGCCACGGGTTCCAGAACATGGGACCCGCGTGGGTTCCGGTCCGCAACGGCATCGACACGGAAACACTGTGCCAAGGGGATCCGAGGGCACTCGAGGTCGTGGAAAGCTGGGAGCAACTCGTCCGCCAGGTCTGTCTGCGGCTCGGTGGCGAACTGGGACGCAAGGCCTTGCCCGTGCAACGCACCAAGCGGGGCACCGACCCCCAGATGCGGCGGGTCGCCCTCGCGGACCAACTTTGTGATGACGGGCGCCTGACTGCGGAGATGCGTATCGAGGACACACCCGGGGTGCTGGCCATAGTCGCCGATCTCAGGACCGGAAAGCTGCGGACATCCGTCGACGTCCAGGCACCGGAGGGCAACTACCCCCTCACCTCGGTGAAGCGCCTCGTCCGCGCACTGGCCGACGCACCGGCCGACCTCCACGTGGAAACTCTTGTCGAGGACGGCAAGGGCCCACGAGGCACATTGGAAAGATTGCGCCCCGAGCCGGGTGACCTCCTGCCCAAGGACGGTGCCCGGATAGCCGGTTTCCGGCTGTCCCTGTTCAAGAGCATGGGAGCTACGCGTGGGAACGCCGAAACCGGGTTCATCCGTAGCGTCGACGACGCGGTGGATCGGTTCTACGCCTCGGTCGTCGCGCAGGTGTCCGCCTTCGAGCGACGCTCCACGAGTCGGCCCCGGGTCACCGAGCAGGTAGCCGCAGGCTGACCCAAGCTGGTCGGCGCCGCCGAAGGCTTCGCACACGGACAGCCTTGACCTCAAGCGCGCTTGACGTAACAGGCTCCTCGGCATGGACACCGACATCGACATCGAACAGATGCGGCGCGAGATGCGCGCCCTGGCCGACCGGGCCGAGATCGCGGATCTCCTGGACCGGTATCTGCGGTCCCTGGACGAGGGGCCGCTCGACGAGGACTGGGCCCGCGCCTTCCACACCGAGGACGTCACCGCGGAGATGCCCGTCGGCGCTGTGCGCGGGCGGAACGACCTGCTGGCGACCGTCCGGCGGGCGATGGCCCTCTTCGAGAGGACCGTGCACCTGGGGAGCAACACGGTCATCGAACTCGACGGCGACCGCGCCACGGCCCGCGGCGCCCAGCTCAGCACGCATGTCCTGGCGGACGGCTCCGAGGAGGTCTTCGTCTCCGCAGGTCATACGGTGTCCGAGCTCGTCAGGACCCCGGCCGGCTGGCGGATCTCGGCGACCGCCCTGCGCGTGGCGTGGACACAGGGCACGCCACCCGACGTGGAGCTTCCGGGCTGAGGACACCGGCGGCCGGTGTCGGTGGCGGGCGCTACCGTCCGAACATGACGATCACGCCTTCAGCCGCTTGGCGGGCGCAAGCAGCGCGGTACGCCGGAACCGGCTCGCCCTGGACCCCGCAGTTGCTCGCCGCGACGGACGCCGCACTCGGCGCCTACGAGGCGGACGTGGCCCGTCTCGGGAGCGCCGCCGGCGACGAGGAGGTGATCGCGGCGGTGCGGCGGGGCGTCCTCGCACTGAACGCCATCGACGCCGAGCACGGCGCGTACTGCACGATCGAGCGGGAGGACCTGTGCGAGTACATCGACGCCGTCCTTGCCGAGCGTGGCGTGGACGTCACCGCGCTGGCCGACCGCAACGGGATGGACGGTGACGACATCGCAGGCGAATGGCGGGACTGGTGAGCCGACGCGGCGCCTGGCACGCACTCCGGTGCCCGGCGTGAGCACTACGCGCCGGCCGTGCGCCAAGGCCGATTGTCAGAGGCCCCTGCCACGATGCCGGTGCGTCACCAAGAACGGACGGCCGAGACGTCAGCAGGCGGACGGCCTGCCGGACGGCGGATAGGACCACCGGCCGGACAACCGGCCGTCGGCACGACGGGGGACACCATGGGCACCTGGGACATCGGGCACTTCGACAACGACACAGCGGCGGACTTCTCCGGCACGCTGGACGACGCGGCCGAGAGCGAACGTCCTGGCATCGTGCGCGAGGCGCTGCTGCGCGTCGTCGGGACCGACGATTACCTGGACAGCGACGAGGCGGCCGAAGCGGTGGCCGCCGCGGCGCTGGTCGCCGCGCAGTGTCCCGGCGGGGAGGCGGTGACGACGCCCTACGGTCCGGACGAGCCCGTCCCCGCGCTGCCCGCCGACCTGCGGCTGCTCGCCGTCGAGGCACTCGACCGGACGCTCAAGAAGCCGTCGGAGCTGATGGAGCTCTGGGACGAGACCGACGCCGGTCCGGCGTGGCGGGCGGGTATGGCCGGGCTGCGGAAGGTGCTGACGGGAGCAGGCCCTTCCCTGGGCTGAGAGCCCAGGGCTGACGGTCCCAGGGCTGGGGGCCCCAGGGCTGACCGGCGGCCCGCTCGCCATGGCTCGCGGGCTGCGCCCGGCCTTGCGGGGGCCGATGAATCGGGCCTTGTTCTGGAGTCTGTCCTGGTGCAGGTCCGAACACCGGGCACAAGGAGTGAACCGACATGGCCGATGACGTATCAGAGATCCGCAGCCTGATCGAGCGGTGGGCCGAAGCCGTTCACCGGGGTGACCTGCCGGCAGTGCTGGCGGATCACGCGGACGACATCGTGATGTTCGACGTGCCGCCCCCGCATGACGGTGTCCGGGGCGTCGACGCCTACCGCGAGACATGGCCGCCGTTCTTCGAGTGGCAGGCACAGGGTGCCTCGTTCGAGATCGTGTCGCTCGACGTCACCGCCGACGGGGACGCCGCCTTCGCGTACGCACTGCTGCGCTGCGGAACCCCCAAGGAGCTGGCGGAGCACCCCGAGAGCCGCCTGCGGTTGACGGTCGGGCTGCGCAAGGAGAAGGGACGCTGGGTCGTCGCACACGAGCACCATTCGTTCGCCGACACGACCGCCGACAGTGGCACGTGAGGCGCGTTCCTCTGCTGCGGCTGTAAACGGCGGGCGGTCGCGTACGCAGCCACCGCACTCCGGCATGAAGTGAGGGACGGCCCGTCAGTACCAAGGCGGACCGTCAGCACCCCGGCCGCCCCCCGGACCGCCCGGACCGCCCGGGTACTGACGGTCGGGCGGTCGGGCGGTCGGGCGGTCGGGCGGTCCTGCGTACGGGTCGGGGCGGGATGCGGTCGCCGCGAGCGGCCTCAGGCGTCGCGTCGCGTAAGCCGCCGGCCGCCCACCCACAGCGCCGCCGCCACCCAGAGCACCAGGACACCCGTGCCCGTCCAGGGGTTCAGTGGACCGTCCGGGTGCTGGAGCAGGATCTGCTGGCCCGCGCGGTCCGGGAGAAAGTCGACCCAGCTGCCGCCCTGGGAAACATCCCCGAGCACGAACGACAGCATCAGCAGGAACGGGATCAGGATGCCCATGACCGCCGGAGCGCTGCGCAGGGCCGCCGCGAGACCGGCCGCGAACAGGGTGATCAGCGCCAGGTAGAGCCCGCATCCCACCACGGCGCGCAACGCGCCGGGCGTGGTTATGCTCACGCCCCGGTCGCCCAGGGCCGCCTGTCCCAGGACGAAGCACGTCGTGCTGGTGGCCAGACCGACGGCGAGTGCCAGCAGGCCCACGACCGTGAGCTTGGCCGTGTAGAACACGCGCCGGCGCGGGACGGCGGCCAGCGATACGCGGATGGCTCCGGCCCGGTACTCGCCGGCGACGGCGATCGAGCCGAAGCAGATCGCCGCTATCTGACCGAAGTTGAGGCCGAAGAAGGAAGCGCGGACGGGGTCGAACCCTCCTTCGGCGATCTCTTCGGCACCGACCGTCGCGCACATCAGGACCGAGAAGCCGACTGTGGCCACGAAGACAGCGGCGAGCGTGAAGCACTGGGAGCGCACGGACCGGATCTTCAGCCACTCGGAGTGCAGTACGGGGACGACGGACGGCATGGTCAGGCCTCCTGGGCGGCAGTGGCGGGCCGGGCGGTCGTGTACTCGGCCTCGTCGGCCGTGAGAGCGAGGTACGCGTGCTCCAAAGAGGGCTCCTCGCCGGCGAGTTCGAGTATCGGAATGCCTTCCTCGGCGGCGAGCGGCCCGATGTCCTCGACCCTGGCACCCTCGACGGTCCACCGACCGTCCTCACCCTCTGCCGGGTGGAGGCCCCTGGCCATGAGGAGTGCACGCAGCCGGGCAGCA
The DNA here is from genome assembly GCF_009832925.1 of Streptomyces sp. Tu 2975. Classification (GTDB taxonomy): domain Bacteria; phylum Actinomycetota; class Actinomycetes; order Streptomycetales; family Streptomycetaceae; genus Streptomyces. Next base: position 5,131,846 of record NZ_CP047140.1, on the reverse strand, counting down.
TCGGTGGTGCGCAGTCTGACCCGTGGTGTCGTCCACGCGTCGATGAACTCCCGCATACCGGTGTCGGCGAGCAGCCGGCCCCTGCCGAGCACCACCAGGTGGTCGGCGAACGAGGCCGTCTCACTCATCAGATGGCTGGAGACGAGGACGGCCCTGCCCTCGCCGGCCAACTCCCGTACGAGCTTCCGGATCCAGATGATGCCCTCCGGGTCCAGCCCGTTCGACGGCTCGTCCAGCAGCAGCACCGCCGGGTCGCCGAGCAGGGCCGCCGCTATGCCGAGCCGCTGGCGCATGCCGAGCGAGTACGTCCTGATCCGCCGGCCCGCGGCGCTCGCGATGCCCGCCTGTTCCAGTACCTCGTCCACGCGCCGCGCCGGTATCCGTGCCGCCGCGGCGAGGATGCGCAGATGGTCCCGGCCGGTGCGGGAGCCCACGGCTGCCTGCGGGTCGAGCAGGGCGCCCACGTGGCGCAACGGCTCGTCGATCTCCGCGTACGGGCGGCCCCCGATGGTGGCCGTGCCCGACGTGGGCCGGTCCAGGCCGAGGACGAGGCGCATGGTCGTCGACTTCCCGGCGCCGTTCGGGCCGAGGAAGCCGGTGACCTTGCCGGGGCAAACACTGAACGTGAGCCCGTCCACGGCGCGCCTGCCGCCGTACTCCTTCGTGAGGTGTGTGACGTCGATGCTGGTCATGGCACAAGCCTCGCGGCCGGGCCGGGCCGGCCGCCTCCCCCGCCGGAGGGGAGCGTCTCCCTCGTGAGGGGAGCCGTCACGGCCGGTGCCGCTGGCACGATGGCGGAATGCTCCACGTGCTCCGCTTTCTGCGCCCGCTGACCCGCAGGATCGCCCGCCGTGTCACCTACACCCGCTGGCTGCACCTGCTCATCGGCACCGTCGTCATGGGCGTGTGGCTGTTCATCGACACGACGCGGCTGTACGTGCCTGTGCTGGCGCTCGGTCTGCTCGGACTCGTCCCGGCGATGCGGCTCGTCGAAGGGCTGCAGGCGCGGCTGTTGCTGTCTCCGTACGGATACAAGGACGACTCGTCGGGCATCGCCGTCACGTCCTCGGCCACGTGGGCGGACCGCTGGCGGACGGCTCTGTGGCTGGAGATTCGCCTCGGTCTCGGTCTTCTCACGGGCAGACTGACGGTGCATCTGCTCGGCATGTCGGCCGACCTCACACTGCTCGCAGGCGGTGTCACGCTCGATTCGGACCCGACCTTTCCGTTGCCGGGCGGCGAGGGTCACTGGTGGTACGCGCTGCTGGTGCCGCTGCCGGTCGTGGTCCTGTTCGCCGCGGTCGTCGGACTCGGGGAACTGATCACGGCGATCGCCCAGCGTCTGCTCGGCGCCTCCGCGGCGGAGCGGCTCACGGCTCTGGAGGAGCGCACCGAGCAGCTGCTGGAGCGGAACCGCATCGCCCGGGAGTTGCACGACTCGATCGGGCACGCGCTGACCGTGGCGGTGGTGCAGGCAGGCGCGGCGCGGGCCGCGGGGGACGCCGAGTTCACCGAGCGGGCGCTGACGGCGATCGAGGAGACGGGCCGGGCGGCGCTGGACGACCTCGAGCGGGTGCTGGACGTGCTCCGCGAATCGGGCCGGCCGGTCGGCAGCCGCCCCACGCTCGCCGACGCCGACCGGCTGCTGGAGTCGGCGCGGGCGTCGGGCGCGGAGGTGCAGGCCGAGGTGACGGGTCCGCTGACGCTCGTACCGGGGCCGGTGTCCCGGGAGGGGTACCGCATCGTCCAGGAGGCACTGACGAACGTGCTGCGGCACGCGGGCCCGGTGCCCACCCGGGTGCGGATCGCCGTCGCCGACGGCCGGCTCGACCTGGAGGTGGTCAACTCGCTGACCGGGCCGGTCACTCCCGCCGCTCGCGGCAGTGGGCTGCGCGGAATACGGGAGCGTGCGGCGCTGCTCGGCGGAAAGGCCACGACCGGTCCATATGAAGGCAGTTGGAGGGTCAAGGTGGGCCTGCCACTCGACGGCATACGCTGAACGGGTGCCGATCACCGTGCTGCTTGTCGACGACGAACCTCTCGTACGGGCGGGGCTGCGTGCCGTGCTGGAGGCCCAGCCGGACATCGAGGTGGCCGGCGAGGCCGCCGACGGGGCCGCGGTGATCCCACTGGTGCGGCAACTGCGCCCGGACGTGGTGGCGATGGACGTGCGCATGCCGCTGATGGACGGCATCGAGGCGACCCGTGCCGTGCTGCGCACGGTCGACGACCCCCCGAAGATCCTGGTGGTCACGACCTTCGAGAACGACGAGTACGTCTACGAGGCGCTGCGCGCGGGTGCCGACGGTTTTCTGCTCAAGCGGGCACGCCCGGCGGAGATCGTGCACGCGGTGCGGCTGGTCGCCGAGGGAGAGTCGCTGCTGTTCCCCGCGGCCGTACGCGCGCTGGCCGCCGAGTACGGCAACTCGGCGGCGCGCACGGCGATGGAACGGGCCGCACTGACCGAGCGTGAAGCAGCCGTCCTGCGACTTATGGCACGCGGTCTCTCCAACTCGGAGATCGCGACGCAGCTGTTCGTCGGCACGGAGACCGTCAAGACCCACGTCAGCGCGGTGCTCGCCAAACTGGGCGCGAGGGACAGGACGCAGGCGGTTATCGCCGCCTACGAGTCGGGATTCGTCACGCCGGCCTGACCCGGCGGCACCGCCCGGCGAGGCGGCGCGGGTGGCGGAACCGGGACGGTTACCGGCAGACGACACCGCACGGCACGGGGCGCAGGCTTCCCCCACACTCGGCTGCCGCCGCGTCCACATCTGCGGACGGCCCGGCTTGATGCCCGTCGGCAGCAACGGTTCAAGCCGGGCCCACTGGCCGTTCGTCAGATCACCACGCCTCACAAGTCCTGATCACGCAAGAGCAAGATCCACTTTCGCAACAGACCCTCCCCGCACACCGGCCGGGGGCCTCGTCCGGACCGGGCCCCCGGCCGGTGTGCGGGGAAGGTCAGCCGACTCCGAACTCGTCCGCCTGGACGCTGCCGGTGCCGCGCAAGGAGCCGTCCCGCATCTTCCACAGTCCCACCAGCGGCGGGGTCGGCGTCTGGTGGTAGTCGGGGGCGACGAAGTGCATCGCCCCATCGGCCCAGAGTGCGAGGTAGGCCGTGCCCTGGGCCGTGCGGGCGGCGACGACCCGTTCGGGGGCCGGGTCCGGCCCCGTCCACCGCGCCGGGGTCAGCACCGGCTCCGCGCCCATCTGCTGACCCAGCGCGGTGCGGAAGTCGGCCAGCGACGATTCGACGCCGGCGTCGGAGTGGAACTTGCGCCCGATGTACTCGGGCGGCCGTGCCGGTCGCCGCTGCTTGCGCCGTCCGAAGATTCCCATGGTGCCTCCAGTGCCGTGACGGGGGTGTGCTCAGTCCTCGGGGTCGGGTGGTGCGGGCTCGGAGCCCAGGCGAGCGAGATAGGCGCGGCAGCGGGTCTTCCAGTCCGATTCGGACATCTGGGAGAGGCATCTCTCCAGCAGCGCCGCGACCGCGGCCTGGAGCCTCCCGTGGGCGACGGCGTCCTCATGTGCCTCCAGAGCCGCGGCCAGCCTGCGCTTGCTGCCCATGTCCTCCACGTCGAGCAGGGTCAGGGCCTCGATCCCTCTCGGCAGGTCCATGGCCAGTAGGACAGGGATGAGGCGTCGGGGGATACCCACGTCGTCGGAGGCATTGGCCACGGCCACGACGTGCTCCAGCAGCTCCGGGTCGGGTGGCCGGGCGGGATGCAGGTCGGCCAGCAGTTCCACCGCCATCCGCTGCACGCCTTGCTCACCGCTGGCCAGCAGGGAGTGCAGCGCCTCCGCGTCCAGTGCCCGACGGGCGGCCAGGGCGCGCAGCGCCGCCTTGCGGACCTGCTTGTCCTCCCACTCGTCGACGGCGATGGCCTGGGCCGCCCTCAGATCGGTCGTGGTGAGCCGCGCAGGATCGTTCAGCAACGGTCGGATCGACTTCCTCCGGTTGCGTTCCTCCATCTGTCCCAGGGCGATGTCGAAGAGCTTGGAGAGTTCCCGCCGCAGGACCTCTCCGAACCTCCCGTGGTCGAAGGGGACAGCGGTCAGCCGCCTCTCCTGCTCGATCTCACGCAGGGTCCTGACCAGATCCCTGTTGTCCTCCGGGAGGGAGTCGAGGCCGACGGGAGGGCGGAACGCGGCGTCCAGGACGAGGTACCGCTGGTAGGTCGAGTGCAGACAGAGCACCAGGAACGGCTTGCCGGCCAGCAGCGCCGCGGTCACCTCGGTCTCCCAGGTGATGCGTCCGATCTCCTCCACGATGACGAACACGCAGACGTCCGCCTCCTGGACCGTGGCCCGGGAGTTCTCCTCCCAGTCGGACGAGGCGGAGTTGATGTAATTCACCGTGCCGTCGAGGAAGTGCCAGGAAACGCCGCCGAAGGCGGTGACGGTCCGGACGAACTCGTCCTGCACCCGACGCGTGTCCGCGGCACCGCACAGCATGACTCGGATCATGACGCATCCTGACATGCACCGCCCTGCCGGATGTGGGGGGCGGAAGGCTGGACGGTCCATATCCGTGCAAGGCCGTCCACGCGCGATCCGCAGCCTGGCGTATTCCTTCTCCTCCGCCTCGCCGAGAACGGCCGCCGGACCACAATGGACCGGTGACGGGTACCGGAGACGACCTGTGGAACGCCGCCATCACCCCCTCCGCGTACGACGCCGAGGGCCAGCACTACCGCGCGGCGGTGCTGGAGCAGTACAAGCTGTGCGTCGAGATGTCGGACCGGGTCAGTGCCCGGCGCAATGCGGCGAACACCTTCTTCCTGACCGTGAACAGCGGTCTGGTCGCCGCGTTCGCCGTGTCCGGAGGGGGCGGCCTGTCCGCAGCACCCCGGTGGGCCGTGGCGGCGGGGCTGCTCGTGGTGCTGGCCCAGTGCGCCGCCTGGTGGATCACGGTGCGGTCGTACCGCCAGTTGAACAGCGCCAAGTACCGGGTCATCGCGTCGCTGGAGGAGCGGCTGCCGGCCATGGCCCTCTCCCAGGCGGAGTGGCGGGCGCTCGGCGAGGGCGCGGACTGGCGGCTCTACGTGCCGCTGAGCCTGGTCGAGATGTGGGTGCCGCTGATCTTCGGCTCGGCCTACATCCTCGGCTTCGGAGCGCTGTTGTGGCCCTAGGCCGTCACCCTCGCCCGGCCCCGGACCTCGGCCGTCGCTTCCGGCCAGCTCCAGCCCTGGCCGGGCCCCGGCCGCCGTCACGCGACCGCGGCCCCGTTCGTCACAGGTGCGTCGGAGCGAACATGCGCAGCAGCGCCGGGAGGACGACGACCGACGGGCCCGGCCTGGCGAAGGCCTTCGCCAGGTCCTCCGACAGGGACTCCGGGTTCGTGCGGACGGCGGGGACGCCGAAGGATTCCGCCAGCGCCACGAAGTCCGGGCGGGCCAGCTCGGTCGCGGTGGCCTCGCCGAACGCGTCCGTCATGTACTCGCGCAGGATGCCGTAGCCGCCGTCGTCGACGATCAGCCAGGTGACCGGCAGCCCGTACTGACGGGCGGTCGCCAGTTCGGCGATGGAGTACATCGCGCCGCCGTCGCCGGAGACGGCGAGAACGGGCCGGGACGGGTCGGCGGCGGCCGCGCCGAGGGCAGCGGGGAAGCCGTAGCCGAGGCCGCCCGCGCCCTGGGCCGAGTGCATGGTGTTGGGCTTGCGGGCGTCGAAGGCCGACCAGGCCCAGTAGGCGAGGATCGTCATGTCCCAGAAGTTGGGCGAGTCGTCGGGCAGCGCCTCACGTACGGAGGCGAGGATCCGCTGCTCCAGGACGAGTTCCTGGGAGTCGATCCGGGCCCGGACGGCTGCGCGTACGTCCCGCACCGACACGGCGGCCGACGGGTCCTCGCGTTCCGACACCGTCTCCAACAGGGCGGACAGCGCCAGGCGCGCGTCCGCGTGGATGCCGAGCGCCGGGTGGTTGGACTCCAGCTTGCCGAGGTCGGCCTCGATCTGGATCACCCGGCCGCGCGGCGCGAACGTGTGGTAGTTCGAGGAGAGTTCGCCCAGGCCGGATCCGACGACGAGCAGCACGTCCGCCGACTCCAGGAAGTCGGTGGTGTGGCGGTCCTCCAGCCAGGACTGGAGGGAGAGCGGGTGCTCCCAGGGGAAGGCGCCCTTGCCGCCGAAGGTGGTGACGACCGGCGCGTCGAGCTTCTCGGCGAGGGCGAGCAGCTTGCCGGAGGCGTCGGAGCGTACGACTCCGCCGCCGGCGATGATCGCCGGGCGGGCGGCGTTCGAGAGCAGGTCGGCGGCGACGGCGGTCAGTTCGGGCCGGGGCACGACGTCGTCGGGCGTGGCGTCCATGGCGGTGACGACCGGGAGGGTGGTCCCGGCGAGGAGGACGTCCTGCGGGATCTCGACCCACACGGGTCCGTGCGGGGCGGTCAGTGCCGACTCCCAGGCGGCCGCGATCGCCGACGGGATCTGGGAGGCGGTGCGCACCACGTGCACGGACTTGACGATGTCGCGGAAGGACGCCTGCTGGTCGCGCAGTTCGTGCAGGTAGCCGTGGCGGCCGCCGCCGAGCCCGGCGGAGGGCACCTGGCTGCCGATCGCCAGCACGGGCGCCGACGCCGCGGCCGCCTCCTGGAGCGCGGCCAGGGACATCAGCGCGCCGGGTCCGGTCGACAACAGCAGCGGTGCCGCTTCGCCGGTGACGCGACCGTACGCGTCGGCGGCGAAGCCCGCGTTGTTCTCCACGCGCAGGCCGACGTACCGCAGGGAGGAGCGGCGCAGCGCGTCGAACATGCCGAGTGCGTGCTGACCGGGCAGGCCGAAGACCGTCGTCGCGCCGAGCCCGGAGAGGGTCTCGACGACGAGGTCACCGCCGTTGCGGCCGGCCGGCGGGTTCAGGGCCGCCTCGGTCTGGGCCGCCGTGGGGCGCAGCACCAGGTCGTGGTCGTGGGTCACTGCGTCTTCCTCGCGTCGGCGATCTGCCGGGACATGATCGTGGTCAGCTCGTACGCGGTGTGCGACGCGGCGACGGAGGTTATCTCGGCGTGGTCGTAGGCCGGCGCCACCTCGACGACGTCGGCGGAGACGAGGTTGCAGGACGCGAGGCCGCGCAGGATCTCGAGGAGTTCGCGGGAGGTCATGCCGCCGGCCTCGGGGTGCCGGTGCCCGGTGCGTGCGCCGGGTCCAGGCAGTCGATGTCGATGGAGATGTACAGCGGACGGTCCCCGATGCGCTGCCGCAGCTGGTCGGCGACCTCGTCGGCGCCCCGGCGGTAGACGTCGGCGGAGGTGACGATGCCGAAGCCCATCTTCTCGTCGTCGGTGAGGTCCTGCTTGCCGTACAGCGGGCCGCGGGTGCCGACGTGGGACAGCGCGGAGGTGTCGAGGATGCCCTCCTCGACGGCGCGGCGGAAGGGGTGCCGTGGGTGTACTCGGCGCCGAAGTAGGTGTCCCAGGTGTCGAGGTGCGCGTCGAAGTGCAGCAGGGCGACCGGCCCGTGCTTCTTGGCGACGGAACGCAGCAGCGGCAGCGCGATGGTGTGGTCGCCGCCGAGGGTCATCATCCGGGCACCGGTTCCGAGCAGGTCGTCGGCGGCGGCCTCGATGGTGTCGACGGCCTCGTTGATGTTGAACGGGTTGGCCGCGATGTCACCCGCGTCCGCGACCTGGGCGAGCGCGAAGGGCGAGGCGTCCTGGGCCGGGTTGTACGGGCGCAGGAGCCTCGACGCCTCGCGGATGGCGTTGCCGCCGAAGCGCGCACCGGGACGGTAGGAGACCCCGGAGTCGAAGGGGACGCCGACCACGGCGACGTCGGCACGGCCGACCTCGTCGAGCCGGGGCAGCCTGGCGAACGTGGCGGGTCCGGCGTACCGCGGGATGCGGGACGAGTCGACGGGGCCGCGCGGCTGCTCGTTGCTGCTCATGTGACATGCCTTCCTTCTTGCGCTTCGTTGCGCATTCAGCCGTTTCAGGGCGTTTGTACGACTTTAACTGTGGGCCGGGGCGGCCTCGGCGGCCGGGGCCTCCGGTTCGGCCTCGTCGCCGCCCCGGCCGGCCAGCCGCTCACGCCAGTTGGCGAGCACGGCGGGGTCGGTGGGCCGGGTGGCCAGGCTGACGGCCACGTACGCGGCGAGGGAGGCGAGCAGGCCGTAGTAGACGGGCTGGTTGGCCAGGATGCCGTACGCCGCCATCAGACCGATGACCGAGAGACCGCCGACGGTCACCGCGGCGAGCGCGCCCTGCACCGTGCCACGCTTCCACAGCAGGCCGCCGAGGATGGGCACCAGCAGGCCGCCGACGAGCAGGTTGTAGGCGACGGTGAGGGCCTGGACGACGTCGTTGAGGGCGATGGCGATGAGGATGACGCCGACGCCCATGATCAGGATGAAGGCACGGTTGCCCTTGACCTCGTCGTGCTCGCCCTCCGGCTCGGCGGTGAGGCCGCGCAGCCGGGACCAGATGTCGTTGTTGGCGACGGTGGCACAGGCGATCAGCGCGCCCGAGGAGGTCGACATGACGGCGGCGAGCGCGGCGGCCAGAACCAGGCCCCGGACGCCAATCGGCAGCTCGTCCTTGACGATGGTGGCGAAGGCGTCGTCGGCGCTGGGCAGCTTCGGGTAGATCACCTTGGCGGCCGTACCGATGACGGCGCCGGCGAGGGCGTAGGCGAGGCAGTACGTGCCGGCTACGGTGCCGCCCCACTTGGCGACCTTGTCGGTGCGGGCCGTGAAGACCCGCTGCCAGATGTCCTGGCCGATGAGCATGCCGAAGGTGTAGATCAGGACGTACGTGAAGATCGTCTCGCCACCGATGCCGAGCGGCTCGAAGTACGCGGTCGGCAGCGCCGCCTTCATCTCGGCGAAGCCGCCGGCCTTGACCACGGCGATGGGCAGGAGCAGGAGCAGGACGCCGATGGTCTTCACCACGAACTGCACCATGTCGGTGATCGTGATGGACCACATGCCGCCGAGGGTCGAGTAGGCGACGACGATCGCGCCGCCGAGGACGATCGCGGCGGTCCGGGGCAGGTCGAAGAGGACGTCGAAGATCGTGGCGTAGGCGATGGTCGAGGTGACGGCCAGCATCAGGGTGTACGCCCACATGACGACGCCCGAGATCACGCCGGCCTTGCCGCCGTAGCGCAGGTCGAGCATCTCGGAGACGGTGTAGACCTTGAGCCGGGCGATCCGCGCGGAGAAGAAGACGGACAGGGCGAGCAGGCCGAGGCCGATGGTGAAGACCATCCAGGCGCCCGAGAGTCCGTATTTGTAGCCGAGTCCGACGCCGCCGATGGTGGACGCGCCGCCGAGCACGATCGCGGCCATGGTTCCCGAGTACATCCAGGGGCCGAGGCGGCGGCCCGCGACCAGGAAATCGCTCTTGGACCTGGCGCGGCGCATGCCCCACCAGCCCATCGCCAGCATGCTGGCCAGGTACAGGACGATGACTGCGTAGTCGACGGCCATGGGGCCCTCCTCTGCTCACCTCAGTGGCGTGTCGTGCGGGGAAAGTGCCAGGGCCGATCGCGGGGACATCCGCCCGTACCCGCTGCCGCTGGATGGCATGACAGTAGGTGGCCGGAAAGCGACGCTGAAGTGTACGTTTCATCCACTGTTCCGCCGCTGGATGTACGAAGGGTCCACCGCCATGGCCGCTCAGGAGCCCGCATCCACGCCACCGGCGCCGGCCGTCCCGCTCGCCGCCCTGCTCGCCCGCCGGGACCTCGGGCTACGACTGCTCGCGGGCCCCGAGGACGCTGCTCTCCACTGGGTGCACACCTCCGAGATGGCGGACCCCTATCCGTACCTCCTCGGCGGTGAACTGCTGATGACGGCCGGCGTGCAGCTCAGCGACCCGTCGCGGTACGTGCAACGCGTGGTCGAGGCGGGCGCGGCGGCACTCGGCTTCGGCGTGACTCCTGTGTACGACACCGTCCCCGCGGAGCTCGTCGAGGCGTGCACACGCCACGGCCTGCCGCTGGTCGAGGTGCCGCCGCAGACGCCCTTCACGGCGGTCGCCCGGGCGCTGTGGCGGCTCATGGCCCAGGCCCGCCTCCAGGAACTGCGGCGGGTGACCGAGGCGCAGCAGTCGCTGGCGACGGCGGCTGCCCGGCCGGCCCCTGTCCCCGCGGTGCTCGGCGCGCTGGCCTCGCGGCTCGGCGGACGCGCCGTGCTCTTCGCTCCGGACGGTACGGAGTCGGCCGCGGCGGGCCGCCCGGTCCCCGAGGCGGCGAGCCGTGCGCTCGCGGAGCTGGCGGGGGTGGTGGGACCGCGCCCGGGCGGACCGGCGACGGCGAGCGGTGACGGCGGGGGGCTGCGGCTCGCCGCGTACGCGCTCGGCGGCACCGACGGCCTCACCCTCGGCGTCGCGTCCGAGCACCACGAGCCGGGGAACCACACGATCGCCGGGGTGGCCGTCGTCCTGCTCTCGCTGCTCACGGCCCCTCGACGGGGGCGGACTCCGCGGCACGCGACGCGGCTCTGGTCCGCCTGCTTCTCGGCGAGGCCCCGGCCGAGGCGGCGCGCTCCCTCGACCCGGGCCCCTGGACGGTGGTCCACGCCCAGGGCGGCGACGGCACCCCGTTCGCGGCGGCCGCGCTGGCGGCGGCGCTGGGCACCTCGCTGGTCGAGACGCCCGACGGCACGGCGGTACGGCTGCTGCTGCCCGCGAGCACGGCCGTCGTGGCCCAGCCCGGCTGGACGCTCGGAGTCAGCGCCCCCGCTGAGGCGCGGGACCTCGTCCTCGCCGACACGCACGCGGCACGCGCCCTACGCCGTGCGCTCACGACGGGCAAAGCCCTGGTGCGCCGGCACGAGACCGGCCCGCTCACCGCCGACGAGGCCCGCGCGCGGCTGGCCCCGCTCGCCGACTCCCCCGCGCTCGTCGAGACGCTGCGGACCTGGCTCTCCCTGCACGGCAGTTGGGACCGCACCGCCGCCGCCATGGACATCCACCGCAACACCGTCCGCCAGCGCATCGGCCGCTGCGCGACGCTGCTGGACGCCGACCTGGACGACGTGGACGTCCGGATGGAGCTGTGGTTCGCGCTGCGGCAGGGATAGGTGGTCCGACGCCCACGGTTCCGTGACAAGTCCACGACCGACGGGACCGAAAGCTGTGTCCACGCACCAATCCCCTTGCCCGTCAGGTGTGTTGGAATCTCCGCATGGTCACTCCTGCTGACGGAACCAGGCTCGCGGACCCGGACGGGCCGGCGCGCCGCCTGCGCGCCGAGGTCGAGCGGTTACGGGACGAGGCGGCGCACCAGAAGGGACTGGCCCACCGCCGGGCCGAGTTCTGGACCAAGGCCCATATCGCTCTCGGCTTCCCGGCCGCCCTTCTCGCCGGCACCGCCGGAGCCGCCGGCCTGGCCACGGCGGACGCCCGCATCCCCGCCGCCCTGCTCGCCCTGGCCTCCGCCGGCTTCGCGGCCGGCGCGGGTTTCCTCCGCAGCGACGTCCGCTGTCGCGCCAACAAGCGCGCCCGGCACGCCTGGGCGGCCCTGGAAGGCCGCGCCACGGTGAGACTGGCACATGAGCAGCTGTCGGCCGCGGACCTCGCCGAGCTCCTCGACCACCGCCAGGCGGCGTTGGCGGCCTACGACGCGGAGGACCCCCGACCGGGCCCACCGCCGGCCCTGTAAGGGTCAACCGGCGATCTCCTCCCACGCGGCCCTGCCCGCGCTCGTCCTGGACCTGAAGGGCCGCGGGCAGCGGGAGCGGCAGCCGAGGCGTTGACCGGTCGGGGGAACCGCCGTACCGTTCGTCGCACAAACGGACAAATCACTCATTGGTCGGAGCGTGGGCCCATGCACATAACCCGCCGCAGGACCGGCACACTCGCCGGCACCGCCCTTCTGGCAGCCTGCCTGCTCCCGACGCTCTCCGCCTGCGGGTCCGGGACCCCCGCACCCCGACCGCCGGCCGACGTCCCCAAGGTCGCCTTGCAGGTCGGGGCCGCCCCGCTGGGGAAGGCACTCGCGACCCAGGCCACGGCCCAGAACGCGGCGGCGGCAAAGGCCGCGGCGAACCAGGCCTGCACCACGGACCCTGCCGACCGCCAGAACTGCCGTAATCCCGGGCAGACGATCGACCCGAACGGCGGGGACATCGACGGCGACGGCGTGTTCGAGCAGCACGAGCCGGTCGGCCCGGGATACAAGGACCCCCGCGCCTACGACGGCGGCAAGACGTCGGGCGAGACGCAGTGCGACTGGCTGCGCTCACAGGGAATCGCCTGCTGAAGGCGCCGCCGGCCCGCACCCTCAGCCCGGCATCAACGACGCTCCCGTCCCCGTGACGGGGGCGTCGTCATGCCGGTACGTGCTCAGCATCACTATGGACACTTTCAACAACCCCCCGGTAACTTAGCCTGAGCAAGCGCTTAGCCACGTGCAGCGTGCCCACACAGTCACCGTCACCGAGGAGGCGTCCGTGCGCCGGACCGTATTCAACGAGGACCACGAGGCGTTCCGGGACACCATCCGCGCCTTCATCGAGGCCGAGGTCGTCCCCGTCTACGACGAGTGGTTCGCTGCCGGCCAGGCGCCGCGCGACTTCTACTACAAGCTCGGCGAGCTGGGCGTCTTCGGCATCAACGTGCCGGAGGAGTTCGGCGGCGCGGGCCTGGACACGCACAAGTTCGAGGCCGTCCTCTACGAGGAGACCTCCCGCGCGGGCGTCCAGTTCGGCGGCTCCGGTGTGCACGTGCTGCTCGCCCTCCCCTACATCAAGCTGCTCGCCACCGACGAGCAGAAGAAGCGTTACCTGACGAAGTTCGTCACCGGCGAGGAGATGTGGGCGCTGGCGATGACCGAGCCGGGCACCGGCTCCGACGTCGCGGGCATGAAGACCACCGCCAAGCTCTCCGAGGACGGCACGCACTACGTCCTCAACGGCGCCAAGACCTTCATCACCGGCGGCGTGCACGCCGACCGTGTGATCGTCTGCGCCCGCACGTCCGCCCCGCGCGAGGACGACCGCCGCTTCGGCATCTCCCTGTTCGCCGTGGACACCAAGTCCGAGGGCTACTCCGTCGGCCGCAAGCTGGACAAGCTGGGCCTGCGCACCTCCGACACCGCCGAGCTGGCCTTCGTCGACGTGAAGGTCCCCGTCGAGGACCTCCTCGGCGAGGAGAACAAGGGCTTCTACTACCTCGGCCAGAACCTGCCGTCCGAGCGCTGGGGCATCGCGTTCGGCGCGTACGCCCAGGCCAAGGCCGCCGTCCGGTTCGCCCAGCAGTACGTGTCCGACCGTACGGTCTTCGGCAAGCCGGTCGCCTCGTTCCAGAACACCAAGTTCGAGCTGGCCGCCTGCCAGGCCGAGGTGGACGCGGCGGAGGCCGTCGCCGACCGCGCGCTGGAAGCGCTGGACGCAGGCGAGCTGACCGCCGCGGAGGCCGCTTCCGCGAAGCTGTTCTGCACCGAGGTCGCCCACCGCGTGATCGACCGCTGCCTCCAGCTGCACGGCGGCTACGGCTACATGAACGAGTACCCGATCGCCCGTCTGTACGCCGACAACCGCGTCAACCGCATCTACGGCGGCACCAGTGAGGTCATGAAGTCCATCATCGCCAAGTCGATGGGCCTGTAGGTTCCCTGACGTGAACCAAGCGCTCGACGAACTGCTCGATCTGCTCGACCTGGAGCAGATCGAGCAGAACATCTTCCGGGGAAGTTCCCGTTCGGCCGTGGTCCCACGCGTCTTCGGCGGTCAGGTCGCCGCGCAGGCGCTGGTCGCCGCGGGCCGGACGGCCCCGGCGGACCGCACGGCGCACTCGCTGCACTCGTACTTCCTGCGCATGGGCGACCCGGGCGCCCCGATCGTCTACACGGTCGACCGCATCCGCGACGGACGGTCGTTCACGACCCGACGGGTGGTCGCGGTCCAGCACGGCCAGCCGATCTTCCACCTCTCCGCGTCGTTCCAGACGCCCGAGGAGGGCCTGGAGCACCAGGCGGAGATGCCTGACGCGCCGGACCCGGAATCGCTGCCGACGGCCGCCGAGATGCTGCCGCGCTACGCGGACCGCTTCGTCGACCGCGGCGTGGTGGACAGGCTCCTCGAGGCACGGGCGGCGGTCGACCTCCGTTACGTGGACGAGCCGCCGTACGCCACCGCGGGCCGGCCGCGCGAGCCGCGCTCCCAGGTCTGGTTCCGCGCGAACGGCAAGCTCGCCGACGACTCCCTGCTGCACGTCTGCCTCGCGACGTATGTCTCCGACATGACTCTGCTCGACTCGGTCCTGCTCGCCCACGGGCGGGGCGGCTGGGCGGTCGGGGACGTCGTGGGAGCGTCGCTGGACCATGCGATGTGGTTCCACCGGCCCTTCCGCGCGGACGAATGGCTCCTCTACGACCAGCAGTCGCCGTCCGCCTCCGGCGGCCGGGGTCTGGGCCAGGCCCGTATCTACACCCAGGACGGGCAGCTGGCGATCTCCGTCATCCAGGAGGGCGTGGTCCGCGTCCCGCGCTGACGGCGCACGGCGTACTCCCCGGCCGGCGGTCAGGCGGCCGGGGTGTGCGCCGCGAACACCACCTTCGACGTGTCACCGTCGAGCTCGAGACTGAGCGTCGAGCGCGCGGGCGAGACGGGCGAGCAGCGGCAGGGTGGGCATGGTGCCGTCGAGCTCCAGCTCGGAGACCCGGGGCCGGGTCATCTCGGCGCGCTTGGCGAGTTCGGTCCGGGAGATCCCGAGCTCGGTCCGCCGGTCGTGGACGGCCTGCCCGAGGTCGAAGCGCAACTCCTCTACCCCGTCACCTGCGCCGCACGAGTGAAGCGGCGCTCCCCGGTTGGCTAAGGCTCTCCGTGCACCGGCAGCTCCGCCCCCGGACCCGGCGCCGTCGGCACCGGCAGCGTCGCGGCCAGGACGAAGCCGCCTGCCGGGGTCGGGCCGGCCGTGAGGGTGCCACCGAGGGCCGCCGTGCGGGTGCGCAGGCCGGAGAGGCCGTGGCCGCCGGGGTCGGGGGGCGGACACGGGCCCGGCGGGGGGTCGTTGTGGACGGCGACGAGCAGGGAGTGCCCGCTGCGGCGCACCGTCACGCGGGCGGCGGCGCCGGGAGCGTGACGGCGGATATTGGTCAGGCCCTCCTGGACGATGCGGTACGCGGCGTGCTCGACCGCCGGAGGGCAGTCGCCGGCGTCCAGGTGCACCGCCTCGACGAGGTCGCGTGCCGCCTCGAGGAGTTCCGGGAGCTGCGCGAGGCCCGGGCCGTCGTGGCGGATGGCCCGGCGCAGGTCGGCCGCGGCGCGGCGGCTGAGCTCACCCAGGGCGGCGGCCTCGTCCCGGTACGGGGCCGAGTCGGCGGTCGCGGCGAGCCCGCTGCAGCGCAGGCTGATCAGGCTCAGGTGGTGGGCCGCCGTGTCGTGGACGTCCCTGGCCAGCCGTTCGCGTTCCCGCAGCGCGGCCTGTTCGGCGGCGTACCGGCGCTCACGTTCGCGGGAGAGCGCCAGTTCGGCGAGACGGGCGGCGAGTTCGGCGCGGGCGCGGCCGAGCAGGCCGAGGGCGGCGGGGGCGACGGCGAGCAGTCCGGCGAGCAGGACGCCGAGGGTGGTCTCCGGCAGCGACCAGGCGTATCCGTCCAGGTCCCGCCAGGGCACGAACGCCACGACGGCGACGGCGGCCGAGGCGGCGACCACTTCGCCGCGACGGCGCTGGGACGCGGCCAGGGCGTACAGCGCGCACATGGCGGGCAGCCACAGCACGCCGGTGGCGAGCGTCGGCAGCATGAGGACGAAGACCGTACGAGGGAAGCGCCCGCGCAGGACGAGCAGACCGGCCGCGGCGAGCGCGCCGACGGCCATCCAGTCCTCCAGCCAGACCCGGGTGGCCAGCGCCTCCGCGACCGCAGCAACGACGACGAGGGCTTGACCGGCCCAGTACCGGGCGCTCACCCCGGTCCCTGTCCGCCCGTGACGCGGTGGACGACCGCGGCGAGGCCGACCCGGCTGGTGACGGCGAGCTTCCGCTTCAGTGCGCCGATATGCGTCTTGACCGTGGTCACCCCCATACCGAGGTGGGTGGCGATATCGGTGTTGGACAGCCCTGCGGCGATCAGGGTGAGGACCTCGTGCTCACGCGGGGTGAGGCCGGCGAGGTCGTCGGTCGCCCGGGGAGGTGCGGGAGCGGGGGCACCGGCTGTGTACCGGGCCAGTACGGCGGCGCTGCCCGGCGGTGTGCAGATCACGCCGCCGGCGGCGAGGAGGCGCACCGAGTCGACGAACATGCGCGGTTCCGTGGTCTTGAGCAGGAACCCGGACGCGCCGTCCCGCAGGGCGCGCTCGACGTGGTCGGCGCGGTCGAGGGCGGTGAGCATGGCCACCACGGGCGGGGCGGGCAGTGCCCGCACGGCGCGCAGTACGTCGAGGCCGGAGGCTCCGGGCATGTCGATGTCCAGCAGGACGACGTCGGGGGCGAGCCGCCGGGCCGTTTCGAGGGCGTCCGGGCCGTCGCACGTGGCGGCGACGGTGACGGCGTCGGCCGCGTCGAGGAGCCGTTGCAGCGCGGTGCGTACCAGTTCCTCGTCGTCGACGACGAGCACACGCACCGGCGGCCTCAAGTCGTAGTGCAAAGGTCGTCCTGTGGTCTGAGCGATGGCGTGCCTGCGGCTGCGAGCCTGGATGCAGATCCTAGGACGCCACAAGCGCCCGTCCGGATCCCCGGGGGTTCGACCGACCCCCGGGACCACGCTGCACGGGCCGCCGGGCCGGTGCCCGAAGGGATCAGTGGGTGCGGTGCCGCAGGCCGAGGAGGAACCGTCGTACGCCGATGAGCCGGCGCACGACGCGGCCGGCACCGCGGCCTGGGCGAAGGCGTCGCCCGGCGCCCGGGCGGTGTGGACCACCGGCGGCGCGCTACTGATCGTCGGCTCGGTGGTCCTGTTCCTGATCCTGCGCGAGCGGCTGCTCGACCTCGGGACCGGATGGCGGTACGTCCTGGCGCTGGGCCTGCGGGGCTCGCTCTCCCTGCTGCTGCTCGGTGGGACGTACTGCGTGGTGCGGGGCCTCTGGCGCCGCTGACCCCGGCGGGGGTCGCGGCGGGGGCCGCGGTGGGGGCCGCGGCGAGGTCCGGGACGTGATGCCGACGGGGGCCGCAGGGGGCCGCCGTCGGTGTCACAGCTCGTGGGTGAGGCCCGCCGCGTCGAGCAGGTATGCCGTCATCGGGTCGTAGAAACGCGGGTCGGTGACGTGGTCGTCGAGGGGGACGGTCACCTGGAGCGTGCCCTCCGCCTCCCCGATGAACAGCGCCGGGTCGTTGCAGTCCGCGTATCCGATGGAGTCCAGCCCGCGCTGGCCCGCGCAGCCGGCCCAGCCGTGGTCGGCCACCACGAGGTCGGGCAGCGGCCTGCCCTCGTGCGCCATGGCGTCCAGGATCGCGGCCATGGGGGCCGGCGAGTGGGTGTGCCACAGGGTCGCGCCCCGCTCGAGCATGGCGACGTCGGCGAACTGGAAGACCATGCCCTCGTCGGCGATCAGACCGCCCGGGATCCGCACGATCTCGCAGCCGGCCGCCCGCAGCGCGGCGGCCGTGGCGCGGTGCACGTCCAGCAGCCCTCCCGGGTGCCCGGTCGCGAACAGCACCCGCTCCTCAGCGTCGGCCGCCTTGCGCAGCCGTGCGGCCATGCGTTCGAGCGCGTCGACGGTCAGCTCGGGGTCGATGGTGTCCTGTCCCTGCCGGTGTCCGGGGTCGTCGCTGACGCCGCACCGCTCCGCCATGACGGCGAGCACGTCCTGCTCGTCGCTCCAGCGGTCCCCGAGTTCGAGGCCGAGCCAGTAGTGCCGGTCACCGTTGGCGAGCTTGCGGTAGTGGGAGAGGTTGTTGTCGCGCGGAGTGGCGACGTCTCCGGCGATACGTGAGCGGACGAGGTGGTCGACGAGAGCGGCACGGCTGGGTATCGGCATGGACCCATTGTGCCGTGGGGTGAGCGGAGCGTGTCGACCGTATTGCCCGCTGGGACGTGCCCCACACCTCAGCGGGCCCGCCCGTGCGCCGGTGTGCGCCCACACCCCGGGCCCGTGCGTGCGCCGTGCGCCCCGCACCCGGTGCGTCTGCCGTGCGCCGGTGCGCCCGTCAGCCCGCGAGTGAGGCCAGAGCCCCGTGCGCCAGGCGGCGCAGCAGGTCCTCCGTCGCCGCGCGGCCCAGGGGGCCGCCGCCGTTCGCCCCCAGGTGCGGGGTGGAGTTCAGCAGGCCGAAGACCGCGTGCACCGCCGCCCGCGCCTCGGACTCCGCGACCTCTGGGTGGAGCTCGCGGACCACGGTCACCCACAGCTCCACGTACTGGCGCTGGAGCTGGCGCACCAGTTTGCGGTCACTGTCCCGGAGGCGATCCAGCTCGCGGTCGTGCAGGGTGATCAGGGGGCGGTCGTCGAGGGCGAAGTCGATGTGACCGTCGATGAGGGACGCGAGCACCGACTCCGGCCCGGTGCCTGCCTCCTCGACCCGCAGCCGCCCCCCGTCCAGGAGGCGCTCACTGATGCCGACCAGCAGCTCCGCCAGCATGGCGTCCTTGCCTGCGAAGTGGCGGTACAGACCGGGGCCGCTGATGCCGACCGCGGCTCCTATCTCATCGACGCCCACGCCGTGGAAGCCGCGCTCTGCGAAGAGGCGGGCGGCCTCCTTGAGGATCTGCTCGCGACGGGTCGGGGCCGCGGTCCTGGTGCTCATGAACATTCATTCTAGACAGGGCGGTTAGCGGTCGTTAACCTGGACGCAACACGTTAACGCTCATTAACCGAGCAAGGGAGCTCGATCAATGCAGCAGGCACCAGTGCTGGCGAGCGCCGCGGACCCGGCCTCCGAGGCCTGGCAGGCCAATGAGGCGGCACACCAGGAGCTCGCCGACGGTCTGCGGTCCCGTCTCGCGGCGGCCCGCCTCGGCGGAGGAGAGAAGGCGCGCGCCCGCCATACGGCGCGCGGAAAGCTGCTGCCCCGGGAGCGGGTCGACACCCTGCTCGACCCGGGGTCGCCGTTCCTCGAACTGGCCCCGCTCGCGGCCGAGGGGATGTACGGGGGGCAGGCCCCGGCCGCCGGTGTGATCGCCGGGATCGGCAGGGTCAGCGGCCGTGAGGTCGTGGTCGTCGCCAACGACGCCACCGTCAAGGGCGGGACGTACTACCCGATGACGGTGAAGAAGCACCTGCGGGCGCAGGAGGTGGCGCTGGAGAACCGCCTCCCCTGTGTCTATCTGGTGGACTCGGGCGGCGCGTTCCTGCCGATGCAGGACGAGGTGTTCCCCGACCGTGACCACTTCGGGCGGATCTTCTACAACCAGGCCCGGATGTCCGGCGCGGGGATCCCGCAGATCGCGGCGGTGCTGGGTTCGTGCACGGCGGGCGGCGCGTACGTCCCGGCGATGAGCGACGAGGCCGTGATCGTCCGCAACCAGGGCACCATCTTCCTGGGCGGTCCGCCGCTGGTGAAGGCCGCGACCGGTGAGGTCGTCACCGCGGAAGAGCTCGGCGGCGGCGAGGTCCACTCCCGCGTCTCCGGTGTGACCGACCACCTCGCCGAGGACGACGCGCACGCGCTGCGGATCGTCAGGAACATCGTGGCGACGCTCCCCGCGCGCGGCCCGCTGCCCTGGCAGGTCGAGTCCGCGGAGGAGCCGAAGGTCGACCCGGCGGGGCTGTACGGGGCGGTGCCGGTCGACTCCCGCACGCCCTACGACGCCCGCGAGATCATCGCCCGCGTCGTGGACGCGTCCCGCTTCCAGGAGTTCAAGGCCGAGTTCGGCCAGACGCTGGTCACCGGCTTCGCCCGGATCCACGGCCACCCGGTCGGCATCGTCGCCAACAACGGCATCCTGTTCGCCGAGTCCGCCCAGAAGGGCGCGCACTTCATCGAGCTCTGCGACCAGCGCGGCATCCCGCTCCTCTTCCTGCAGAACATCTCCGGCTTCATGGTCGGCAAGGACTACGAGGCGGGCGGCATCGCAAAGCACGGCGCCAAAATGGTCACCGCCGTGGCCTGCACCCGGGTGCCGAAGCTGACCGTGGTGGTCGGCGGCTCGTACGGCGCGGGCAACTACTCGATGTGCGGCCGGGCGTACAGCCCCCGCTTCCTGTGGATGTGGCCCAACGCCAAGATCTCGGTCATGGGTGGCGAGCAGGCCGCGTCCGTGCTGGCCACCGTCAAGCGGGACCAGCTCGAGGGCCGCGGCGAGGAGTGGTCCGCCGAGGAGGAAGAGACCTTCAAGGACCCGATCCGCGCCCAGTACGAACAGCAGGGCAACGCCTACTACGCGACGGCCCGCCTGTGGGACGACGGCGTGATCGACCCGATGGAGACCCGGCAGGTGCTGGGGCTCGCTCTGACCGCCTGTGCCAACGCCCCGTTGGGAGACGCCGGCTTCGGCGTCTTCCGGATGTGAGGGACCTTCCACGATGACGATGTTCGACACCGTTCTGGTGGCCAACAGGGGCGAGATCGCCGTACGGGTCATCCGCACCCTGCGGGCCCTCGGCGTGCGCTCCGTGGCCGTCTTCAGCGACGCCGACGCCGGGGCACGCCATGTGCGCGAGGCGGACACGGCCGTCCGCATCGGCCCGGCGCCGGCCGCCGACAGCTACCTCTCCATCGAGAGGCTGCTCGACGCCGCGACCCGTACGGGCGCGCAGGCCGTGCACCCGGGCTACGGCTTCCTCGCGGAGAACGCGGGCTTCGCCCAGGCCTGTGCGGAGGCAGGGCTGGTCTTCATCGGGCCGCCGCCGTCCGCGATCTCCCTCATGGGGGACAAGATCCGCGCCAAGGAGACGGTGCGGGCGGCCGGTGTCCCGGTCGTGCCCGGATCGTCCGGCAGCGGACTGAGCGACGAGGAACTGGCCGCCGCCGCACGCGAGATCGGCATGCCGGTGCTGCTCAAGCCCTCGGCGGGCGGCGGCGGCAAGGGCATGCGCCTCACCCGTGTGGAGTCCGCACTGATGGACGAGATCGCGGCGGCCCGGCGTGAGGCACGTGCCTCCTTCGGCGACGACACGCTGCTCGTCGAACGCTGGATCGACCGGCCGCGGCACATCGAGATCCAGGTGCTGGCCGACGGCCACGGCAATGTGGTCCACCTCGGAGAGCGCGAGTGCTCGCTCCAGCGCCGCCACCAGAAGATCATCGAGGAGGCGCCGTCCGTCCTGCTGGACGAGGCGACGCGCGCCGCGATGGGCGAGGCGGCCGTCCAGGCCGCCCGCTCCTGCGGCTACCGCGGCGCGGGCACGGTGGAGTTCATCGTGCCGGGCACGGACCCCTCTCAGTACTACTTCATGGAGATGAACACCCGTCTCCAGGTCGAGCATCCGGTCACCGAGCTGATCACCGGACTGGACCTCGTCGAGTGGCAACTGCGGGTCGCGGCCGGGGAGCGGCTGACGTTCACGCAGGACGACATCACCCTCACGGGCCACGCGATCGAGGCCCGGATCTGCGCCGAGGACCCCTCCCGGGGCTTCCTTCCCTCCGGCGGCACGGTCCTGAGGCTCCAGGAGCCGCAGGGCGAGGGGGTGCGCACCGACTCGGGCCTCAGTGAGGGCTCGGAGGTCGGCAGCCTGTACGACCCGATGCTCTCGAAGGTCATCGCGTACGGCCCCGACCGCCCCACCGCACTGCGCAAGCTCCGCGCGGCGCTGGCCGACACGGTGACGCTGGGTGTCCCGACGAACGCCGGCTTCCTGCGCCGGCTGCTGGCCCACCCGGCGGTCGTCTCCGGCGAGATGGACACCGGCCTGGTGGAGCGGGAGGCGGAGGGCCTGGTCCCGGCCGGCGTGCCGGACGAGGTGTACGAGGCCGCGGCGGCGGTCCGCGCCGCGGCGCTGGCACCGCGCCCGGACGGTGCCGGCTGGACCGACCCGTTCTCCGTGCCGACCGGCTGGCGGATGGGCGGCGAACCGGCTCCGCTGGCCTTCCCGTTGCGCGTGCCCGGCTCGGACCCGGTCGACCACGCCGTCCGCCGGCAGGCGACGCCCCGGGTGGAGGCACACACGGTCTCCGTGGAGATGCACGGCGTCACGCACACCTTCCACCGGGCGGGCGACTGGCTCGGCCGGGACGGCGACTCCTGGCACGTGATGGACCACGACCCCGTCGAGGCGTCCCTGAGCGGCGCCGCCCGTTCGGGGGTGGACACCCTCGCGGCGCCGATGCCGGGCACGGTCACCGTCGTCAAGGTCGCCGTGGGCGATGTGGTGGCGGCCGGGCAGAGCCTGCTCGTGGTCGAGGCGATGAAGATGGAGCACGTTATCTCCGCTCCGCACGCCGGGACCGTCACAGAGCTCGACGTGACCGCGGGCTCGACCGTCGCCATGGACCAGGTGCTCGCCGTGGTCACGCCTGAAGCGTCCGGAGAGACCGCGGAGACCGGCACGACCGACGGGGAGGTCACCGCATGACCGGTACGGAAGGACTGCCGATGGCCGTCCACGGCCAGGGACTTCCCGACCGTGTGCGCATCCACGAGGTCGGTCCCCGCGACGGCCTGCAGAACGAGAAGTCGGTGGTGCCGACGGAGGTCAAGGCGGAGTTCATCCGCCGCCTCGCCGGATCGGGGCTGACCACCGTCGAGGCGACGAGCTTCGTCCACCCCAAGTGGGTGCCCCAACTGGCCGACGCGGAGAAGCTGTTCCCGCTGGTGAGCTCCCTGGCCGGCGTGCGGCTGCCGGTCCTGGTCCCCAACGACCGGGGCCTGGACCGGGCGCTCGGCCTCGGCGCCCGCGAGGTCGCCGTGTTCGCCAGCGCCACCGAGTCCTTCGCCAAGGCCAATCTCAACCGCACGGTCGACGAGGCACTCGCCATGTTCGAGCCGGTCGTGACCAGGGCCGTGGAGCACGGTCTGCGGGTGCGCGGCTATCTCAGCATGTGCTTCGGCGACCCGTGGGAGGGTCCTGTGCCTCTCGCACAGGTCGTCCGCGTCTGCCGCCGGCTCGCCGACATGGGCTGCGACGAGCTGAGCCTCGGCGACACGATCGGTGTCGCCACACCCGGCCATGTGGCGGCCCTGCTCACCGAGCTGGCCGGCGCCGGGGTCCCGGCCGACCGGCTCGCCGTGCACTTCCACGACACGTACGGCCAGGCTCTCGCCAACACCTTCGCGGCGCTCCAGCACGGCGTCAGCGTCGTCGACTCGTCCGCGGGCGGCCTCGGCGGCTGCCCGTACGCGAAGAGCGCGACCGGAAACCTCGCCACCGAGGACCTCGTGTGGATGCTTCACGGCCTCGGCATCGAAACCGGGGTCGATCTCGGCCGGCTCACCGCCACGAGCGTGTGGATGGCCGAGCAACTGGGCCGCCCCAGCCCCTCCCGTACCGTCCGCGCCCTCTCCCACAAGGAGTGACCCCCTGATGTCCCTGGACCACCGGCTGACAGCCGAGCACGAGGAACTCCGCCGCACGGTCGAGCAGTTCGCCCACGACGTGATAGCCCCGAAGATCGGCGACTTCTACGAGCGCCACGAGTTCCCGTACGAGATCGTCCGTGAGATGGGCCGTATGGGCCTGTTCGGGCTGCCCTTCCCGGAGGAGTACGGCGGCATGGGCGGCGACTATCTGGCCCTCGGGATCGCCCTGGAGGAGCTGGCCCGTGTCGACTCCTCCGTGGCCATCACCCTGGAGGCGGGCGTCTCGCTGGGCGCGATGCCGATCCATCTCTTCGGCACCGAGGAGCAGAAGCGGCAGTGGCTGCCGCGGCTGTGCTCCGGTGAGTTGCTGGGCGCCTTCGGCCTGACGGAGCCGGACGGCGGCTCCGACGCCGGCGGCACGAGGACCACCGCCGTACGGGACGGCGACGAATGGGTCATCAACGGCTCCAAGTGCTTCATCACCAACTCGGGCACCGACATCACCGGTCTGGTCACCGTCACGGCAGTGACGGGGCGTAAGGAGGACGGGCGCCCGGAGATCTCCGCGATCATCGTCCCCTCCGGCACGCCCGGATTCACGGTGGCCGCCCCCTACTCCAAGGTCGGGTGGAACGCCTCCGACACCCGCGAGCTGTCCTTCGCCGACGTCCGTGTCCCGGTCGCCAACCTGCTCGGCGAGGAAGGCCGCGGCTACGCGCAGTTCCTCCGCATCCTCGACGAGGGCCGTATCGCCATCTCGGCGCTGGCGACCGGCCTCGCGCAGGGCTGTGTGGACGAGTCCGTGAAGTACGCGCGGGAGCGGCATGCGTTCGGCAGGCCGATCGGGTCGAACCAGGCAATCCAGTTCAAGATCGCGGACATGGAGATGAAGGCCCATATGGCCCGCGTGGGCTGGCGGGACGCGGCGTCGCGGCTGGTGCACGGCGAGCCGTTCAAGAAGGAGGCGGCCGTCGCCAAGCTGTACTCGTCGACGGTCGCGGTGGACAACGCCCGTGAGGCGACCCAGATCCACGGCGGCTACGGCTTCATGAACGAGTATCCGGTGGCCCGTATGTGGCGCGACTCGAAGATCCTGGAGATCGGCGAGGGCACGAGCGAGGTCCAGCGGATGCTGATCGCAAGGGAGTTGGGTCTCACCGGCTGACCTGGGACTCATCGCGGCGCGCGGCACCCTGACGGGGCCGCGCGCCGCCGCGTGTTCAAGGTCACGTCGCGCTCGTGCCCCGGACGCCCGGCCGACCCTCGACAACTTCTGAGGTTAGGCTAACCTACCTTCGAAACCTGCCAGTGGCCTATTCGGTACGTACGAAAGCGGACACCACCATGCCCAACGCCCGAGCTTCCCATCTCACTCGACGCGGCCTGCTCTCCGCCGGCGGCGCCCTCGGGCTCGGCGTGGCACTCGCCGCGTGCGGCCAGGAGACGAAGGGCAAGAAGGGCGACTCCGACAAGGCCGCCCCCAAGTCCGGCCCTTGGTCGTTCACCGACGACCGCGGCCAGAAGTCCGAGTCGAAGGCCGCCCCGAAGAACATCGTCGCCTTCACCGGCACCGCCGCCGCCCTGTTCGACTACGGGGTCGAGGTCACCGGCGTGTTCGGCCCGACCAAGACCGCCGACGGCAAGGCCGACGTCCAGGCCGGCGACATGGACATCACCAAGCTCGAGATCCTGGGCAACGTCTGGGGCGAGTTCAATGTCGAGAAGTACGCGGCGCTCGCGCCGGAGCTGCTGGTGACGGACATGTGGGAGAAGGACGCCCTCTGGTACGTGCCGGACCAGTCCAAGGACAAGATCCTCAAGCTGGCCCCGAGCGTCGCCCTGTGGGCCGCCCAGATCAACATGCCGGGCGCCCTTCAGCGCCGCGCGGACCTCGCGGAGTCCCTGGGCGCCGACATGAAGGCCAAGAAGGTCACCGACGCCAAGGCGCGCTTCGAGAAGGCCGCGGAGCGGCTGCGCCAGGCCGCCAAGGCCAAGCCGAACCTGAAGGTCCTCATCGGGTCCGGCAGCCAGGACCTCTTCTACGTCTCCGCCCCGAAGATGTCGGCGGACACGCTCTACTTCCAGGAGCTCGGCGTGAAGTTCGTCGAGCCCAAGCCGAACGCCCAGGGCTTCTTCGAGGAGCTCAGCTGGGAGAACGCCGCCAAGTACGGGGCCGACATCATCATGCTCGACAACCGCACCGGCACCCTGCAGCCCGACACCCTGAAGGCCAAGCCCACCTGGGCCGGTCTCCCCGCGGTGAAGGCCGGTCAGGTCGTCCCGCGTGTCACCGAGCCGATCTACTCCTACGCCAAGTGCGCGCCGATCCTCGAGGATCTCGCCAAGGCCATCGAGAACGCGAAGAAGGTCTCCTGACGATGACGACCGAGGCCGAGATCGCCCCGTTCCGTTTCTTCGACCTGCAGGTTGCGCGGACAAGGCGGCTCGGCCCGTCGCTCGTCCGAGTCACCTTCACCGGACAGGCGGAGGACGGCCTGCGGGACTTCGCGGCCGGAGGCCGCGACCAGTCCCTGTCGCTGTTCCTGCCGCACCCCGGCCAGCCGGCGCCGGTCGTCCCCGTCGACGCGGGTGACGGCGCCGCCATCTTCGCCGCGTGGCGTGCGCTGCCCGACGACGTACGGGCCGTGATGCGCTCGTACACGGTGCGGGAGCAGCGCGTCGAGGACGGCGAGGTGGACATCGACTTCGCCATGCACGATGACGGCGGCCCGGCCTGCCGCTGGGCGCTGGCAGCCGAGCCCGGTCACAAGGTGATGGTGCTCGGCCCCGCGGTCGCCGACAACACCGGCGTGCGCTGCCGGCCTCCCGAGGACACCGACTGGGTGCTGATCTGGGCGGACGAGACGGCGCTTCCCGCCGCCTCGGCGATCCTGGAGTGGCTGCCGGCCGGCCGGAAGGCCAAGGTCTGGCTGGAGGTGCCGCACGCCGGTGACCGGCTGCCGCTCAAGACCGACGCGGAGGCCGACATCACCTGGCTCGTCCGGGACGAGGGAGCGCCGTCGGCCGTGGAGGCCGTCGCCGCCGCCGAGTTCCCCGAGGGCGTCGGCTACGCCTGGATCGCGGGTGAGTCCGGCAGCATCAAGGCGCTGCGACGCCATCTGGTGAACGACCGTGAGTTCGACCGGCGGAAGGTCACCTTCGTCGGCTACTGGAAGCGCGGCCTGAGCGAGGACGGGCTCCGCGAGGAGCCGGCCGAAGAGGCCGAGTGAACCGCGGCCGGCTCAACTGACCGTCGCTGGGCGGTCATTGTGTGATCAACGGCATAACGCTTGCGCCCCGAGGGGGGCGAGGGACTTCTGGGATCTGAGTTAGGTTAGGCTTACCTTACTTAGGCGTCGCCCTCGCCCCCCTCTTCCTGTCCCCTGAGGCGCGACCAGGTCCCCGCCACGGGAGGACATTGCATGCGCTCGCACCTGCTCAATGACATGACGGCGGAGCACTACCGGCGCTCCGTGACCGAAGGAGTCGAGCGGGTGGCGAACCGACTCGCCACGACCCGACGGCCGTTCACCGGAGTCACCCCCGACCAGCTCGCCCCGGTCGTCTCCGCGATCGACCTCGACCGGCCGCTCGGAGACGCCTCCGCCGCCCTGGACGAGCTGGAGGACGTGTACCTCCGGGACGCCGTCTACTTCCACTCCCCCCGCTACCTCGCCCACCTCAACTGCCCGGTCGTCATCCCGGCCGTGCTGGGCGAGGCGGTCCTCTCCGCGGTCAACTCCTCCTTGGACACCTGGGACCAGAGCGCCGGCGGCACACTCATCGAGCGCCGCCTGATCGACTGGACCGCACAGCGGATCGGCCTCGGCCCCGCCGCGGACGGCGTGTTCACCAGTGGCGGCACCCAGTCCAACCTCCAGGCCCTGCTGCTCGCCCGCCAGGAGGCCAAGACCACCGATCTGGCGAAACTGCGCATCTTCAGCTCCGCGTGCAGCCACTTCAGCGTCCAGAAGTCGGCCACGCTCCTCGGGCTCGGCCCCGAGGCCGTCGTCCCGATCCCCGTGGATCGCGACAAACGGATGCAGACCGTGGCGCTCGCCGCGGAGCTGGAGCGCTGCCGCGCCGAGGGCCTCGTCCCCATGGCCGTCGTCGCGACCGCGGGCACCACGGACTTCGGCTCCATCGACCCGCTGCCGGAGATCGCCGAGCTCGCGGGGCTGTACGAGACCTGGATGCACGTCGACGCCGCCTACGGCTGCGGACTGCTGGCCTCACCCGCCCGCCGCCATCTCCTCGACGGCATCGAGCACGCCGACTCCGTCACCGTCGACTACCACAAGTCCTTCTTCCAGCCGGTGAGTTCGTCGGCGGTACTGGTACGGGACGCGGCCACCCTGCGCCACGCCACCTACCACGCCGACTACCTCAACCCGCGACGCACCCTGGAAGAGCGCATACCGAACCAGGTCGACAAGTCCCTGCAGACCACCCGCCGCTTCGACGCGCTCAAGCTGTGGATGACGCTGCGGGTGATGGGCGCCGACGGTGTGGGGCAGCTCTTCGACGAGGTGTGCGACCTCGCCGCCGCCGGCTGGGAGCTGCTCGCCGCCGACCCGCGCTACGACGTGGTCGTGCGGCCGCAGCTGTCCACCCTGGTCTACCGCTACATCCCGCGGTCCGTCACGGACCCCGCCCTGATCGACCGGGCCAACCTCCACGCCCGCAAGGCGCTGTTCGCGTCGGGCGAGGCCGTGGTCGCCGGCACCAAGGTCGACGGGCGCCAGTACCTGAAGTTCACCTTGCTCAATCCCGAGACGACGACCGAAGACATCACCGCCGTCCTCGACCTGATCGCCGGCCACGCCGAGCAGTTCCTTGGAGAGAACCTTGTCCACGCCTCTTGATTTCATCGGTATCGGACTGGGTCCGTTCAACCTCGGCCTCGCCTGCCTGACCGAGCCGATCGACGAGCTGAACGGCCTGTTCCTGGAGTCCAAGCCGGACTTCGAATGGCACTCCGGGATGTTCCTGGAAGGCGCCCATCTCCAGACGCCGTTCATGTCGGACCTGGTCACCCTCGCCGACCCGACCTCGCCCTACTCGTTCCTGAACTACCTCAAGGACAAGGGCAGGCTGTACTCCTTCTACATCCGGGAGAACTTCTACCCGCTGCGGACCGAGTACAACGACTACTGCCGGTGGGCCGCCGCCCGGCTGAGCAGCATCCGCTTCAACACCACCGTCACCTCCGTGTCGTACGACGAAGAGGGCGAGGTGTACGTGGTGCGCACCGCCGACGACGCATTCACCGCCCGCCGTCTCGTCCTGGGCACCGGCACCCCGCCGTACATCCCCGTGGCATGCCAGGGTCTCGACGGGGACCTGCTGCACAACTCGCGCTACCTGGAACACAAGGAGGCGCTGCAGAAGAAGGAGTCGATCACCCTCGTCGGCAGCGGCCAGAGCGCGGCGGAGATCTACTACGACCTGCTGTCCGAGATCGACGTGCACGGCTACCGGCTCAACTGGGTGACCCGCTCCCCGCGCTTCTTCCCGCTGGAGTACACCAAGCTGACGCTGGAGATGACCTCCCCGGAGTACATCGACTACTTCCACGCGCTGCCGGAGGAGACCCGCTACAGACTCGAGTCCCAGCAGAAGGGCCTGTTCAAGGGCATCGACTCGGAGCTGATCGACGCGATCTTCGACCTGCTCTACCAGAAGAACCTGAAGGGCCCGGTCCCCACCCGGCTGCTGACCAACTCCGCACTGCGGACAGCTTCGTACGAGGACGGCACCTACACGCTGGGGCTGCGCCAGGAGGAGCAGGGCAAGGACTACGAGCTGCACACCGAGGGCCTGATCCTGGCCACCGGCTACCGGTACGTCACCCCCGCCTTCCTTGAGCCCGTCGCCGACCGGATCCGGCGCGACGGCCACGGCCGCTTCGACGTCGCCCGCAACTACTCCATCGACACGGCCGGCCGGGAGATCTTCCTCCAGAACGCGGGCGTGCACACCCACTCGATCACCTCGCCCGACCTGGGCATGGGCGCCTACCGAAACGCCTACATCATCGGCGAGCTGCTGGGCAGCGAGTACTACGCCGTAGAGAAGTCCATCGCGTTCCAGGAGTTCGCCGTATGAGCACCACCACCGCCGTCGGTTCCCTCACCGTCAGCCCCCTCGACCCCTTGGCGGACGCCGAGCTGCTGCACAGCTGGGTCACCCACCCGAAGGCAGCGTTCTGGATGATGCAGGACGCGAAACTCCAGGACGTCGAGCGCGAGTACATGCGCATAGCGGCGCACGAGCACCACCACGCGTTCATAGGCCTCCACGACGGCGAGCCCGCGTTCCTGATGGAGAGCTACGACCCGCGGTACGTGGAGCTCGTCGGGCTGTACGACCCGGAGCCCGGCGACGTCGGCATGCACTTCCTCGTCGCGCCGACCGACCGGCCCGTGCACGGCTTCACCCTCGCCGTGATCACCGCCGTGATGCGTGAGCTGTTCGCCGATCCGGCGACGGAGCGGGTCGTGGTCGAGCCGGACGTCGGCAATTCGGCCGTGCACCGGCTCAACGAGGCCGTCGGCTTCGTCGCCGCCGAGAAGATAGTGAAGCCCGAGAAGGAGGCTCTGCTGAGCTTCTGCACCCGCGAGCAGTTCGAGGCGGCCACGGGGGTGGCCCGATGAACCCCGTGTCCCACCTCACGCCCGATCGCTGGGCGCACGCCAACCGGATGCTCGTCCGCAAGGCCCTCGCGGAGTTCACCCACGAGCGGCTGCTGACCCCCGAGCACCTCGGCGACGGCGCCTACCGCCTCGTCGCGGACGACGGCGCGACCGAGTACCGCTTCACCGCCCGCCGCTTCGCCCTCGACCACTGGCAGGTGGCCGCCGAGTCGATCAGCCGCCACCGCGACGGCGCGCAGCTGCCGCTGGACGCGCTGGAGTTCGTCATCGAGATGCGGGGCTCCCTGGGGCTGAGCGACGAGATCCTGCCCGTGTATCTGGAGGAGATCTCCTCCACCCTCTCCGGCACGGCGTACAAGTCGGCGAAACCGCAGGTCGCGGCCGCCGAGCTGGCCAAGGCGGACTTCCAGGCGGTCGAGACCGGCATGACGGAGGGCCACCCCTGCTTCGTCGCCAACAACGGCCGCCTCGGCTTCGGCATCGACGAGTACCACGCCTACGCCCCGGAGGCCGCGAACCCCGTCCGGCTGGTGTGGCTGGCGGCCCGCCGCGACCGCGCCGCGTTCACCGCCGGCGCGGGCATCGACTACGAGACGTTCATCCGTGCCGAGCTCGGCGACGACGCCGTGGACCGCTTCGCCAAGACCCTCGCGGACCAGGGCCTCGATCTCGCGGATCACCTGCTGATCCCGGCCCATCCCTGGCAGTGGTGGAACAAGCTGTCCGTGACCTTCGCCGCCGAGATCGCCCAGCAGCGGCTGGTGTACCTGGGCGAGGGCGACGACCGCTACCTGGCTCAGCAGTCCATCCGGACGTTCTTCAACACCGACGCCCCGGCCAAGCACTACGTGAAGACGGCCCTGTCCGTCCTCAACATGGGCTTCATGCGCGGCCTCTCCGCCGCGTACATGGAGGCCACGCCGGCCATCAACGACTGGCTGGCCGGGCTGATCGACGGCGACGACGTGCTGAAGGCCGCCCGCTTCTCGATCATCCGTGAGCGTGCGGCCGTGGGTTACCGCCACCTCGAGTACGAGGCCGCGACCGACCGGTACTCCCCCTACCGCAAGATGCTCGCCGCCCTGTGGCGCGAGAGCCCGGTGGCGTCCCTGGAGGACGGCGAGCGGCTCGCCACCATGGCCTCCCTGCTGCACGTCGACCACGAGGGCGCGTCGTTCGCGGGCGCGCTGATCGCCGAGTCGGGCCTGGCCCCCACCGAGTGGCTGCGCGGCTATCTGGACGCCTATCTGCTGCCGGTGCTGCACAGCTTCTACGCCTACGACCTGGTCTTCATGCCGCACGGCGAGAACGTCATCCTGGCGCTCGGCGAGAACGGCGCGGTCCGGCGGGCGATCTTCAAGGACATCGCGGAGGAGATCGCGGTGATGGACCCGGACGCGGTGCTGCCGCCGTCCGTCGACCGCATCCGGGTGGAGGTGCCGGAGGAGACCAAGATCCTCTCGATCTTCACGGACGTCTTCGACTGCTTCTTCCGCTTCCTCGGCGCGACGCTCGCCGAGGAGGGGGTGCTCTCCGAGGACGACTTCTGGCGCACGGTCGCCGAGTGCGTCCGCGCGTACCAGCGGTCGGTGCCCGAGCTGGCGGACAAGTTCGCGCAGTACGACATGTTCGCGGACGAGTTCGCGCTGTCCTGCCTGAACCGGCTCCAGTTGCGCAACAACCGGCAGATGGTGGACCTGGCCGACCCGTCGGCCGCGCTCCAGTTCGTCGGCACGCTGACGAACCCGATCGCGCGGTTCGCCTCGTAGACGTTCGGAACGCACAGGCGCGACCCGGCGCCCGATGAACGGCCGGCGCCCGGCGGGATACGGTCCCTACCGCCGGGCGCCGGTTTCTCACCCGACGCTCACTGCGCCGGCCACGGCACCTGCGGCGAGCGGTGGTAGTCGATGCCGAGCTCCGACAGCCGCGGCCCCTGCGCCGCGAGCCGCACCTTGTAGGTGTCCCAGTCGTGCGTGGACGCCGGTGACCAGCCCAGCTCCGCGACACCGGGCAGCCGCGGGAACGCCATCCGGTCGATGTGCGCGTCGGTGGAGATGGTCTCCGTCCACAGGGGCGCCTCGACGCCCCGGACGGCACTCGCGGGCGCGCCCGGCAGGTAGGTGCCCGGGTCCCAGTCGTAGGACCTCCGCACCTCGACGTAACCGGCCCAGGACAGGCCCAGTTCGGTGTCCTTGTCGTACTTCATGTCGAGGTAGACCCGGTCGGCGGGCGAGAGGATCAGCCCGGTGCCGTTCTTCGCGGCCTCCGCGACCCTTGCCTTCTCGGCCTGGCTCGTGCCGTCGAGGCCCCAGTACTGGGCGAGAGCGCCCTTCTGCGGGCTCGCGCCGGTCAACTGGTGCCAGCCGATGACGGTCTTGCCGTATTGGGCGACGATCGGCTGCACCCTGTTCATGAACGCCACGTAGTCCTCGTGGCTGGTGGAGTGCGCCTCGTCGCCGCCGATGTGGATGTACCTGCCGGGCGTGAGCGCGGCCACCTCCCGGATCACGTCGTCCACGAAGTCGTACGTCAGCTCCTTGCGCACGCACAGCGAGCTGAAGCCGACGGCCGTGCCCGTGTAGAGCGGCGGGGCCACGCCGTCGCAGTTGAGCTCGGCGTACGAGGCCAGGGCGGCGTTGGTGTGCCCCGGCATGTCGATCTCCGGCACGACCTCCAGATAGCGGGAGGAGGCGTACCGGACGATCTCCTTGTACTGGGCCTTGGTGTAGTGACCGCCGGGGCCGCCGCCGACCTGCGTGGAGCCGCCGTACGTGGCCAGTCGCGGCCACGAGTCGATCGCGATGCGCCAGCCCTGGTCGTCGGAGAGATGGAGATGGAGCGTGTTGATCTTGTAGAGGGCGAGGTGGTCGATGTAGCGCTTGACCTGCTCGACGGTGAGGAAGTGCCGCGAGACGTCGAGCATCGCGCCCCGGTGCGTGTAGCGCGGGACGTCGGTGATCGTGCCGCCCGCGACCTGCCACGGGCCGCTGCGGGGAGAGTCCGCCTCGATCGCGGCGGGCAGCAGCTGACGCAGTGTCTGCACACTGTGGAAGAGGCCGGCGGGCCTGTGCGCGGTGACGGTGAGCCCGCCGGGGGAGGACTTCAGGCGGTAGCCCTCGTCGCCCAGGGCGCTCTCCCCGGCGCTGAGCCGCAGGCTGATCGATCCGGCCGCGGGCCGGGTGGTGATCGGCAGGGCGTAGCCGGTCGACGGGCGCAGCACCTCGGCGAGGCGCTCCGCGACGGCGCGCGCCTCGGGTGAGGCGTCGGTGCGGATCCTCGTACCTGCGGTCAGCGTGTAGGGGGCGCCGCCCGGCTCCGCGGAGACGGGTGCGGGGACGATCTGGCCGAGCGGCCGGACGGTGGCGGCGCTGTCGGCCCCGGAGGCCGCGGCCGGACCCGAGGCGACGGCACCGGAGAGCAGGGTGGCCGTGACAAGCAACAGGGAACCGAGGAGACGGGGGATCGGTCGGGGCTGACTCACAGGCTGGGGTCCCTTCGACGGGTTCTCGTCCGTGCGCAGAGCAACCGCTCGGTCACCATGCGTACCGCGCGCCTCAACTGCGGTCAAGGTGTAGACCACTTACTCGTCCCGTCGGCATGCAAATCCCCCACCGGTGAACGTCATCCGGGCGGACGCCCGCCCGGATCGGGGTGACACGGGACGCCGATTCACCGCCCGAGGAAGGGCGCGGCACCGCGGAACGGAACCCCCAGAGGCAGATGTGAGCTATCTCCTGCCCGGAATCGGGCAGGATTCTTGCGAAGAGCAGCGCCCGCACTCCAATATCTACGGGTGCTCGAACCTCGCCCGTCTGTGCGCCTGTCGCACGACGACCTCATCGACCACCTGGTGCGCAGCACCGCGCTCCAGCGCGGTGAAGCCGCCCGGGTGGTGCTCGATGTACTGGCGTACTTCGACGAGACGACCGAGGAGTTCGTCCGCCGCCGTCATCGCGAACTGAAGTCCGGCGGCGCGGTGAACATCGAGATCTTCGAGCGGATCGCGGCCGAACTGCCGCACCGCGCCGTGGCGCCGCCGGAGCTCTCGCTCCGCCAGCTGCGCCGCATGGTCTACGGCTGAGCAGCCCCACCGGGGCCGGGCACACTTCTGATCTATGGAGGGGCAGAAACCATATGTGTGGAATTGTCGGATACATCGGCAAGCGTGACGTTGCTCCGCTGCTGCTGGAAGGTCTGCAGCGGCTGGAGTACCGGGGCTACGACTCCGCGGGCGTGGTCATCAGCAGCCCCAAGTCCCCCGGGCTGAAGATGGTCAAGGCCAAGGGCCGGGTCCGGGAGCTCGAGGCCCGCGTCCCCAAGCGCTTCGCCGGCACCACCGGCATCGCCCACACCCGCTGGGCCACCCACGGCGCCCCCAGCGACATCAACTCCCACCCGCACCTGGACCCGGAGAACAACGTCGCCGTCGTCCACAACGGCATCGTGGACAACGCCTCCGAGCTCCGCGTCAAGCTGGAGGCGGACGGTGTCGTCTTCGCCTCCGAGACCGACACCGAGGTCATCACCCACCTGATCGCCCGTTCCCAGGCCACCACCCTGGAGGAGAAGGTCCGCGAGGCCCTCAAGGTGATCGAGGGCACCTACGGCATCGCCGTGATGCACGCCGACTTCGCCGACCGCATCGTGGTGGCCCGCAACGGCTCCCCCGTCGTCCTCGGCATCGGCGAGAAGGAGATGTTCGTCGCCTCCGACGTCGCCGCCCTGGTCACCCACACACGCCAGATCGTCACCCTCGACGACGGCGAGATGGCCACCCTGAAGGCCGACGACTTCCGCACGTACACGACCACGGGCGCGTCCACCACCGCCACTCCGGAGACCGTCGAGTGGGAGGCCGCCTCCTACGACATGGGCGGCCACGACACGTACATGCACAAGGAGATCTCCGAGCAGCCCGACGCGGTCGACCGCGTGCTGCGCGGCCGGATCGACGACCGGTTCAACACCGTGCACCTGGGCGGCCTGAACCTGGACGCTCGTGAGGCCCGCGGCATCCGCCGCGTGAAGATCCTCGGCTGCGGCACCTCCTACCACGCGGGCCTGATCGGCGCCGGCCTCATCGAGTCGCTCGCCCGTATCCCCGCCGACGCCGAGCCGGCCTCCGAATTCCGCTACCGCAACCCGGTCGTGGACCCCGACACCCTGTACATCGCCGTCTCCCAGTCCGGCGAGACCTACGACGTCCTCGCGGCCGTCCAGGAGCTCAAGCGCAAGGGCGCCCGTGTCCTCGGCGTCGTCAACGTCGTCGGCTCCGCCATCGCCCGTGAGGCCGACGGCGGCACGTACGTCCACGCCGGCCCCGAGGTGTGCGTCGTCTCCACGAAGTGCTTCACCAACACGGTCGTCGCCTTCGCGCTGCTCGCCCTGCACCTGGGCCGCATCCGCGACCTGTCCGTCGCCGAGGGCAAGCGGATCATCGAGGGCCTCCGCAAGCTGCCCGCGCAGATCAGCGAGATCCTCGAGTCCGAGGACGAGATCAAGAAGCTGGCCGAGCAGTACGCGGACGCCAAGTCGATGATGTTCATCGGCCGGGTGCGCGGCTACCCGGTGGCGCTCGAGGCCTCCCTGAAGCTCAAGGAGATCTCCTACATCCACGCCGAGGCCTACCCGGCCTCCGAACTCAAGCACGGGCCCCTCGCGCTGATCGAGCCCGCGCTGCCCACCGTGGCGATCGTGCCGGACGACGAGCTGCTGGAGAAGAACCGGGCCGCGCTCGAGGAGATCAAGGCGCGCAGCGGCCGCATCCTCGCCGTCGCCCACCGCGAGCAGGAGAAGGCCGACCACACCATCGTGGTGCCGAAGAACGAGGACGAGCTCGACCCGATCCTGATGGGCATCCCGCTCCAGCTCCTCGCCTACCACACGGCGCTGGCGCTGGGCCGGGACATCGACAAGCCGCGTAACCTCGCCAAGTCCGTCACCGTCGAGTAGGCGGCGGCCTCGGGACCGCTTCATGAGGAACGCCCCCTGTGTGCCACCGTGCACACAGGGGGCGTTCCCTTCTTCATCGGGCGGGCGCCACCCGGAGCGCCGCCCGTGGAGCTGCCGTGAGGCCCGCGGGCCTCAGCCGGTGGCCGTCACCCGCCGGCCGGCAGCGCGTCCCGTGAACGTCGGCCACTTGGCGAGCGCCGCCGTCGCGCCGTACCAGGCCACCAGGCCCGCGACCGCGCCGACCCAGCCGCCGGCCTTGGCCAGGCCCTCGTTGCCCGCGAAGGCGGCTGTGCCGCCCAGCAGCAGTGCGAGGGTCAGCAGCCCGTACACCCCTTGGCCGAGCACGCCGCTGCCGGAGGCGGCGGCGGTCAGCGTCAGGGCGAGCAGCGCCCACAGCAACATGAACAGGCCCGCCGCCTCGGCCGAGGTCTCGCCTCCCACGGCGGTCCCCCAGGTGAACCAGAAGGCGCCGAGACCGGCGAAGGCGGTTCCCGAACCGCCGTTGCCCGCACGGAACTCGAGCAGGCCGACGACGAAGAGCGCCACTCCGCCGACCCACGTCGCGAGCGCGGCGGCATCGGTGGCGGAGACGTTGTCGATCACTCCGGTGTTGCCCACACCGAAGGCCAGCAGCGTCAGCCCGAGGGCGAGGTTGCCGAGAGTCGAAGTAGAACCAGTTCCCGCAGAGACTCCGTTGTCCACGGCGGGCTCCCTTCCTGTCCTGTGCAGTTGTGCTGCGCCATGTGCTGCAATCCCAGCGACCGGATATCTACCCTTCACAAGCGCACAATCCACCTGTTACGCATGGGTAGATTTCCGTACATGCCTGGCTCGTCAGGGAGTTGACGGAGCCTCACCCGACGCGCGGTGGCGAGGGGGAAGAAACGGACCACCGGGACGAGAGGGAAGTCCGACCCTGGTGCCGGTGATCGGGGAGGACGTTCGGGCGATCCGGTCGAGGAGGTCCGGGCCCGGCTTCGGACTTCCGGTTCAGGGGGACCACGACTCAGGGGACCACGACTCAGGGGATCACGACGACGGGGCGCTGCGCGCGCTTCGCGAGCCGGCCCGCGACCGACCCGAAGAGCCGGCCGACGATGCCGTGCGTGGAGCCGACCACGATCGCGTCCGCCGAATACTCCCGGCCGACCTCTTCCAGCTCGTGACAGATGTCGCCGCCGCGCTCGACCAGGATCCACGGGACCTCGGTGAGGTAGTCCGCGCAGGCCAGCTCCAGGCCCAGCACCTCGGTGCGGTGATCGGGCACGTCGACGAAGACGGGCGGCTCGCAGCCGGCCCAGACCGTAGTGGGCAGCCGGTTGGCGACATGGACGATGATCAGACCGGACCCCGTCCGCCTCGCCATACCGATGGCGTAGGCGAGCGCTCGCTCACTGGACGTCGATCCGTCGAAACCGACGACGACTCCGTGTCGGAAGGCGGGATCGCAGGAATGGCGTGCTTCTTCAGCCGCCCGCAGGTCCGACAGAGGATCGGCTACCTGCTTGCGGTCCGCGGGTTCGGGGATTTCGTGACCGGCCATCGGTGTCTCGGCGAGGGAGGTCCTCTTCGGAGTGATCGATTGAGGAAAGCGCGTCGGCTGGAGGGGCGGTGGAGCCGTGTCCGGGAATCATCTTCCCCACCCCATACCCCAAGGGTACGGCGACACTCCTCTCCTGCCCAGGGCCTGCTGCCCCCATGCGCGACGTTCCAGGGAGCATGCCCGAGCGCGCCCAGGATCGCAATGCCGCTTGGCCACTACAGCCGTCTGCGCGCCACCGGGTGACCGGACGATGACGGTCCTCGTTGGCCAGTGGTCACCCCGCCGCCCCCAGGAGCCTCTGTGCCAGCACGACCGTCCGGCCCCCACCGCTCCCCCGGCCCCCCGTCCCGCCGTCGCCCCGACGCTCCGCCGTCCGGACCGGTCCCGAGCGCCGCGCCCACGCCGTCCCGGCGGGACCACCCGGCGGGCTCCGCGAGCCCGGCCGGCGACGTGGTGCGCTGGGGCGCGTTCAGCTGCCTGCTGGTCCCCGTCGTACTCGTCGTGTACGGCACCTCCGTCGGCGGCGCGGCCGCCGCGGCCCTCGGTCTCGCCGCGGTGACGGCGGCGTGCCGGGTGCTGCTGCGCCACTCGGAACGGACGGCCGCGCGGTGCCGCGCAGCCGCGGACGCGCGACCGGCCGGAGGCCGACACTCCGGTACCGTCCCCGGGGCGCGGCGCGGCGCGCGGCACGGGTCGAGAGGCGCACCGGGCGGCTGACGGTTTTACACGCCCGCACCCGTATGTTTTCAGCCAACTTCACTACGCAGGCCGATCCTTGTCGAAATGGCCTGCCAACCCCCTTGTCACCAGGGAAGAAAGGACTGAAGGCCCGTCCGGCACCCTACGGGGACGGGCCATGCCTGCGATGCGCACTTCCCTGCGGGCCCCCGAGTGGAACGCTTCGTGATCGAATGCATCGCGCCAAGTTGCCATGTCGACATAGCGGGGCATCCCGAACTTGTCACGCCGGCGCCACGGGACGCAGTAGATTCGATCATGAGTATCGAAGGCCGGGGGACTCGTGCAGAACCGAGGGGAAACGTGCAGGAGCGAAAGGCCCGAAACGAACGGGGAGACGCGTACTTCGAGGGGGGTTTAGCGTCATGAGTCAGGACTCCGCCGCGCCGGAGACGGCACGGAAGCTGTCCGGGCGCCGGCGCCGGGAAGTCGTCGCCGTGCTGCTGTTCAGCGGCGGCCCTATATTCGAAAGTTCCATCCCGCTCTCGGTGTTCGGAATTGACCGTCAGGACGCCGGAGTTCCCCGCTACCGCCTGCTCGTGTGCGGTGGCGAGGACGGACCGCTGAGGACCACAGGCGGCCTGGAACTGACCACGCCGTACGGCCTCGAGGCGATCAGCAGAGCGGGCACCGTCGTGGTGCCGGCCTGGCGCTCGATCACCTCGCCGCCACCGCCCGAGGCGCTCGACGCGCTGCGCCGGGCACACGAGGAGGGCGCTCGCATCGTCGGCCTGTGCACCGGGGCGTTCGTCCTGGCCGCGGCCGGCCTGCTCGACGGGCGTCCCGCCACCACCCATTGGATGTACGCGCCGACCCTGGCGAAGCGCTACCCGTCCGTGCACGTGGATCCGCGTGAGCTGTTCGTCGACGACGGCGATGTGCTCACGTCCGCGGGAACGGCGGCCGGAATCGACCTCTGCCTCCACATCGTGCGCACCGACCATGGCACGGAGGCGGCCGGAGCGCTCGCCCGCAGGCTCGTCGTCCCACCCCGTCGCACCGGCGGTCAGGAGCGCTATCTCGACAGGTCTTTACCAGAGGAAATCGGCTCGGACCCGCTGGCCGAGGTCGTGTCCTGGGCGCTGGAGCATCTCCACGAGCAGTTCGACGTGGAGACGTTGGCCGCGCGTGCCTACATGAGCAGGCGCACGTTCGACCGCCGGTTCCGCTCGCTGACGGGGTCCGCCCCGCTCCAGTGGCTGATCACCCAGCGGGTGCTGCAGGCCCAGCGGCTGCTCGAGACCTCCGACTACTCGGTCGACGAGGTGGCCGGCCGCTGCGGCTTCCGGTCCCCGGTGGCGCTGCGCGGCCACTTCCGGCGGCAGCTGGGGTCCTCCCCGGCGGCCTACCGGGCCGCGTACCGGGCCCGTCGTCCGCAGAGCGACCCTGACCGGACGTCGATCCTGGAGTCCGTCGTCCCGGCACAGGCGGGACCGGGCGCCAGACGCCCCCAGGCGGGACCCGGTGGGCCCTCCGCCATGGCGTCCGCCGCCGAGCTGGGCAAACCGGTGCCCGAGGCGTACGCGGCGGGTCACGGCCGGCCGAGCCTGCCGGGCCAGCGGAGCGTGCCGTAGAGCGGCGTCCGCGGACAGTGCGACCCCGGCCCGGTCGGGACGGCGCCCCACAGGGTGCCGTCCCGACCGGGCCGGACGCCGTCGTGGCACCGGGTCAGACGGCGGCCCCCGCGGGGCAGCCGGCTTTCCCCAGGCCGGTAACGCAGCGCATCCGCCCCCGTAAGGTAGGGCGCATGAACGATCGCATGGTGTGGATCGACTGCGAGATGACCGGGCTCTCGCTGACGGACGACGCACTCATCGAGGTGGCCGCACTGGTCACCGACTCGGAACTGAACGTACTCGGCGAAGGGGTGGACATCGTGATCCGCCCGCCGGACGCGGCGCTCGAGACGATGCCGGAAGTGGTGCGCCGGATGCACACCGCCTCGGGTCTCCTCGACGTCCTGGCGGACGGAAAGACCCTCGCGGACGCGGAGGAGCAGGTCCTCTCCTACATCCGCGAGCACGTCAAGGAGCCCGGCAAGGCCCCGCTGTGCGGCAACTCGGTCGGCACCGACCGCGGATTCCTGCTGCGCGACATGCCGACGCTGGAGGCCTTCCTCCACTACCGGATCGTCGACGTCTCCTCGATCAAGGAGCTGGCCCGCCGCTGGTACCCGCGGGCGTACTTCAACAGCCCGGAGAAGAGCGGCAACCACCGGGCACTGGCCGACATCCGCGAGTCCATCGCCGAGCTCCGCTACTACCGCGAGGCGGTCTTCGTCCCGCAGCCCGGCCCGGACTCGGAGACGGCGAA
This sequence comes from Streptomyces sp. Tu 2975, assembly GCF_009832925.1. GTDB lineage: Bacteria > Actinomycetota > Actinomycetes > Streptomycetales > Streptomycetaceae > Streptomyces. The sequence goes on along the minus strand of NZ_CP047140.1, from coordinate 5,091,365 downwards.
GACCATCGCGGCCAAACACGTGCTGCCCGCGCAATAACGACGGGCGGTCGCCACCGGAACGACGGGCGCCCCACCGGCGCGAAACCCTGGCGCGAGCACCCGCTCGGACCCTGTACACTTTTTCTCGGCCGGTCGGGAGAAAGACCGGTCGTGGTGGGTATAGCTCAGCTGGTAGAGCACCTGGTTGTGGTCCAGGATGTCGCGGGTTCGAGTCCCGTTACTCACCCTGATCGATCAAGGGCCCCGGTCTTCGGACCGGGGCCCTTGTCGTATCCGGTGGGCGGGTGCTCAGCGCAGGCCGTCCAACACGACTTCCTCGTTCGGCGACGACGGCGCGGCTCCACCGGCAGCCCGCGGGAGCGCCCCGAAGCGGGCGAGGCAGTGCCAGACCTTCTTGACCGCCTGCGGGTCGTGACGGCCGGTGCGAACGGCGTCTCCGACGATGCGCGGATCGAGCCGGCCGCCCACCGCGATCCGGGCGCCCAGGTCGACGTACTCCTGGCCACGGTAGTCCGGGTAACGGCGGAGTTCCCCGACAGTGAGACGGAAGCCGGGATGCCACTCCAGCGAGCACGGAAGACGCCGGGCGGCCTCCTCGACGCCTGTCCCCCGGTAGCAGGGGTCGAGGACCAGCGCCTCCACATCGCGGTCCAGCCGGACCGGCCCGTGCACGTGCGCCTCGATGTAGTCGTCCAGAGCGTCCTTACGGTCGGCGAGGGCGAGCTCGATGAGTCCCATGCGGTCCGCGACGCCGACGTCCGACGGTTCGAGACAACTGTCCGGGTAGCAGAACGTGGTCCGCGCCGGTGTGTGCGCGGCAAGGCGGAAGTGGGCGGAGCCGAACCGCGGCGCCGCGCCGACCGGCTTACGGCGGAAGTTCAGCGCCCCGTAGACGGGCCGCTCCCGAGCAGCCGCCTCGTCGTACGCACCACCGAAGATCCGGCTCTCCCACTCCCACCGGTCACCGCCGGGAAAGGCGGTCAGACCCCCGTTGCTCGTCCCGGTGACGAACTGGGAGAGGTAGACGCCGGACTCCGACAGCGCTTCCAGGATGGGCCTGCCCTGCGCCGTACGGTCCGGGTGGAAGTTCAGCGTCACCCGCAGCGCCGGGTCCAGGGGCCGGCCGGACGAGAGCTCCGCCACATGCCGGAGCGCTCGCCCCCGCGCTGTCTTCAGGGCGTCCGAGCTCATCCGGGCAGTGTGCCGGGAGCTGATCCGCCGGCGCACCCGTTTTACCGGCGACCGGTCGGAGCCGGTGCTCGGTGCCGTCGCGGAAACCGGGCGACAGCTCGGAGGCAGCGCGGCTCATATCCCCGGCAGGCGCGCCACTCCGGACGTTCCGAGACGGCCGAGCCTGTAGGGGTCGGACCCCGAGTGGATCGCATGGATCGACGACAGATCGCCTGGGACGAGACGCACGACACATCGGCCGCTGTCACAAGTTGCCGGGCCGCGCTGTCTTAAGGGGGCGAGCGCCTTCACGCCAGGCAGTCGTACCCGCAGTCCCGCAAAGCCCGCAAGGAGAAACCTCATGAACCTCGCTCTGTGGATCGTCACCGGACTGCTCGCCGCCGCCTACCTGTTCGGCGGCGCCGGCAAGATGATCATGTCGAAGGAGAGGATCGCCGCCTTCGGGCCCAGCGCGCAATGGACCGAAGACTTCAGCGCCGGGAGCATCAAGGCCATCGGAGCCCTCGAGGTCCTCGGTGCGGTGGGTCTGATCCTGCCCGCCGTGCTCGACATCGCGCCGGTCCTGGTCCCGTTCGCCGCCCTCGGCCTGGCGCTGATCATGGTGGGGGCGGCGGTCACACGCCTCCGGCGTCACGAGACCAAGCTGATGGTCGTGGACCTGGTCTATCTCGCCCTGACCGTCTTCGTGGCCTGGGGCCGTTTCGGCCCCGAGTCCTTCGTCGGCTGACCGGGCGGCCCGTACGGGTGCCCAAGGCCGCTGAGCGCGGCCGACGGCGGCTCACGGGGTGCACCAGCTCTGCGGGACGTCCTTGACGAACACGATGCCGTCGCTGTCCGCCAGGTGCGCCGGGTCGAGCGGGGCGTAGCCGAACCAGGGCGACACGCGGTGCACGGGCCGCACATCGGCGAGGGCGGTGGCCAGCCGCGGGGCGTCGATGACGGAGCAGTCCTCCGGGAGCGCGTACAGCAGTCCTTCGACGGTGTCCGGCGGCGGAGTGTCCACTCCCCGGTGCCGGATGGTGCCGAGGGCCGTGGCCACGAAGGCGTACGCCTCGCCGAGCCGGGCGCTCACCAGCGCACCGGCGCTCCACCACTCCAGCGGCGTCCCGCCCATCCGCATCGTGCTGGTCCGACGCTGGAGATGGGAGTTGTGAGCGTGGACGAATGCCGGACCGCGAGCGGCGACGGCGAGGAGGTTGTGGGCCATCATCTGGTCCCGCACGCCCACCAGCCGGGGCAGGCGGCCCGGTGAGGTGTCGGCCATCCAGTGGTGGTAGCGCAGCAGGCCGGTCGCGGTGCGCCCGTGCAGGTGCGCCCGGTACCGGTCGTCCCCCGAAGTCGCTGTGACCAGGTGCGGCGTCTGCGCGTCGAGCAGGGCCACCAGGTCGTCGGCGATCAGCCGCAGCTCCCCGGCCTCGGCCGACCGCCCCACGGACCGGGAGGGGTCCGTCATCGCGGCCGGATCGGTCCACCGGTCGTCGGCGCCGAGCAGGCGGTCGAGCGTTTCCGCGGTGCAGGGGAGCAGGTCCGCGTCCACCTGGGCCGCGAGGTAGGCGTGGAGTGCGGTGAGAACCTGCCGAGGGCTCGCTGCATGGGTGATCTCCAGCGGGCCGTCGAAGCCGGCGAAGCGGAGCCGCTCGGACGCGGGACGGCCTTCGTCGTCGACGCGGGCGTTGTAGGCGCGCATCCAGCGGACGAGCTCGCGATTGGCCGCGGAGTCACCCCAACCGTGGCTGAATCCGCGCTCCATGACCTCGTCGAGGGTGCCGGTGCCGGAGGTGACGTAGTCGTCCACGAGCAGGCCCGTCACGCAGTCGCTCTCGATCGCGATCGTGCGGTAGTCCTCCTGCTCGACGAGCTGCCGGAAGAGCTCGTTGCGCAGGTCGAGCAGGGAGTCCTCGCCGTGGGTGGGCTCGCCCAGGGCGAGCAGCCGGGGCCGGGCCGGAAGCAGCCTCATGACGGCGGCGGCCTCGACGGCATGGGCGGTGTCCTGGATGTCGGTAGCCATGCCTTCAACGCTATCGTTGAACCCTCGATTGAGACTTTCACGCGATACCGGCAGGGACATGGGGCGAAACCTTCAAAACAGCGAGCGGCTCAGGCCGGTCGACCTGGCACGCGTGCACGGTCTGTCGACACAGGCGGTCAGGAACTACGAGGAGGCCGGCATCCTCCCGGCCGCCGGTCGCACGCCCCACGGCTACCGGACCTATACGTCGCTGCACGCCGATGCCCTCCGCGCATTCCTCGCCCTGGCGCCGGGCCACGGCCACCGGACGGCGACGGCGATCATGCGGGCGGTGAACGAGAGCGCGGTCGAGGAGGCGTTCCGCCTCATCGACGAGAGTCACGCCCAGCTCCTCGACGACCGCCGGACCCTCCAGGCAGTGGAGAGCGCCCTCCGCGACCTGGAGCCCGCGCCGGCGTCCGAACGGAATGAGGGGCCCGGGCGCGGCACGGCCACCGAGCCCGCCTCGGCGTTCGGGACCGGTGGGCAGCCCGGGACGGGCAGGGGGCCCGGGACCGGTGGGACTCCCGGACACGGTGCCGGTTCGACCGCGGCGTCAGGACCGACCGCGCCGCCCGGGACCGGCGGCACGTTCATCGGACCGCTGGCGGGGAAGCTCGGCATCCGGCCCGCGACGCTGCGCAAATGGGAGCGCGCCGGACTGGTGAACCCGCGCCGCGACCCGCTGACCGGGTACCGCGTCTACGACGAGGCCGACGTGCGGGACGCCCGGTTGACCCACCAGCTCAGGCGGGGCGGCTACCTTCTGGAGCAGATCGCCCCGCTGATCGCCCAGGTGCGGGCGGCCGGCGGGCTCGAGCCGCTGGAGGCCGCGCTGCGCGACTGGCACGGCCGGCTGGCCGCCCGCGGGCGCGCGATGCTGACCGGGGCCGCCGAGCTGGAGGCATACCTCCGCCGGCGGGGATGACGACGTCGGCCGCCGGCCTAAGGGGTCGCCCGCCGGAGAGGTCGTCGGCCGAGGAGGACGGGGCCGACACGGACCGGTCCACCCGTTACGACGAGTCCCGCACCACCAGTTCCGTGGGCAGCACGATCTGGGGCCGCTCCGGTGACGGCCCGGCGATCTCCTCCAGCAGGACCCGGGCCATCGTGCGTCCCATCTCCTCCGTCGGCTGGCGCACGCTGGTGAGCGCCGGGTCCATGTGCCGGGCCACCGCCGAGTCGTCGAAGCCGACGAGGGCCACGTCGTCCGGGATGCGGCGGCCCGACTCGCGCAGCACGTGCCGGGCGCCCGAAGCCATCACGTCGGAGGCGGCGAAGACCGCGTCGAGGTCGGGGCGGTCCTCGAGCAGTTTGCGCATCGCGAGGCGGCCGCCCTGCTCGGTGAAGTCGGCCACGGCCGTCAGCCGTGGGTCGGCGTCCAGACCCGCGCCGGCGACGCCGGAGCGGTAGCCGTCCAGGCGGCGCTGGGCACCGTACACGTCCAGCGGGCCGGTGATCGTCGCGACGGTACGCCGGCCTCGGGCGGTCAGGTGGGCGACGGCCGCCCGCGCGCCCTCGAAGTTGTCGGAGTCGACCGCCGCCAGCGTCTCGTCCGCCGCGCGGCGGCCGCTGATCACCACCGGGATGGAAAGCTGCTCCAGCAGGTCCGGCAGCGGGTCGCCCGCGTGCATCGAGACCAGCAGCACGCCGTCGACCCGGTGCGCGGCGAGGTACTGGGCGAGCGTCTTGCGCTCGCGGTCGTTGCCCGCGAGCGTCAGCAGCAGCTGCATCTCGGTGTCGGCGAGGGCGGCTCCGACGCCGCGCACCATCTCGGAGAAGTACGGCTCCGCGAAGAAACGGTCCTCCGGCTCCGGGACGACGAGCGCGATGGCGTCCGTACGGTTGCCCGCGAGCGCCCGGGCCGCCCGGTTGGGGACGTAACCCAGTTCCGCGACGGCCGCCTCGACCAGCGCGCGGGTCTCCTCGCTCACGCGCGGCGAGCCGTTGATCACCCGGGAGACCGTCCCGCGTCCCACCCCCGCCCGCGCTGCGACCTCCTCGAGGGTGGGCAGACCGGTGGCCCGCCCCCCGCTCCCCGTACGGATGGTCCGAGACATCGTGTCCGCCTCCCCAGGCTGCCCAGGCGGAGAACATAACGTGCCGCGGCGCCTTCCGACCTCCCCTCTTGGACGACGAACACGGCCGACCCGCCATGGGAGCGCTCCCAGTGCTCTGGCGGTGCCCGTGCGGCAAAGCCGCAGGCCACCGCCCGTGCCACGGTCGCGGCCGGCGTGCTAAAAGTACGGGTCCCACACAAGTACGGCCGCGGGCGGCACGTCAGGACCCGGGGGTGGCGGCACTCCCCGAAGGAGATCGTCATGCGGAGGACCGCAATCCTCGCGGTCGTCGTCGCGCTGGGCGCCGGGCTGCTCGCGGGCTGCGCCAAGGACAGCGAAGAGCCGGGCGGCAGCGCCTACGACAGCGGTGGCGGCAAGGGGAGGACCACCATCACCGTGGGCGTCTTCGGCGCCTTCGGGCTCAAGGAGGCGGGGCTGTACGAGGAGTACATGAAGCTCCACCCGGACATCAGGATCAAGCAGACCTCGATCCAGCGGAACGAGAACTACTACCCGCAGTTGCTCACGCACCTCAGCACCGGCAGCGGTCTCGCCGACATCCAGGCCGTCGAGGTCAACAACATCGCGGAGGTCACCGCCACCCAGGCGGACCGGCTCGTCGACCTGGGCAGGACCGACGGCGTCAGCAAGGATTCGTTCCTCGACTGGAAGTGGGCGCAGGCCACCACCAAGGACGGGAAGACGGTCGGTCTCGGCACCGACATCGGCCCCCAGGGCATCTGCTACCGCAAGGACCTCTTCGAGAAGGCCGGGCTGCCGACCGACCGCGAGGAGGTCGGCCGGCTGTGGGCCGGGGACTGGAACAAGTACCTGGAGACGGGCAGGAAGTACAAGGCCCGGGCACCCGAGGGGACGTCCTTCGTCGACTCCGCCTCCGGTGTGCTGGCGGCCGTCACCGGCAGCAACGAGAAACGCTTCTACGACGAGAACGGCGAGATCGTCTACAAGACCAGCCCGGCCGTGAAGCAGGCCTGGAGCCTCGCCGCCGAGTTCGCCACGGAGAAACTGACCGGCAGGCTCCAGCAGTTCACGCCGTCCTGGGACCAGGCCATGTCCAACGGCGCCTTCGCCACCGTCTCCTGCCCCGCCTGGATGCTCGGCTACATCCAGGACAAGGCGGGCGCCGCCGGGAAGGGCAGATGGGACGTGGCCGCCGCGCCACGGCCCAGCAACTGGGGCGGCTCGTTCCTGGTCGTACCGAGGTCGGGCGACAACACCGCCGAGGCGGCGAAGCTCGCCGCCTGGCTGACCGCTCCCGAGCAGCAGGCGAAGCTGTTCACCGAACGCGGCAGCTTCCCCAGCGCCGAGGCCGCCTACTCGCTGCCCGCCGTCGCCGACGCCGCTCACCCCTACTTCGGGGGCGCGCCCATCGGGAAGATCTTCTCCAGGGCGGCACAGGACGTCCCGGTGCAGATCGTGGGGCCCAAGGACCTGATCATCGCGCAGAACCTGGCCGACATCGGCATGCTCCAGGTGGACCAGAAGGGCCGCAGCCCGGAAGAGGGCTGGGACGCGGCGGTCAAGGCGATCGACAACGCTCTGGACGAGTGACGTGGCGCAACCCGTACCCGGCAGGCCGGCCGCGCACCTCGAACATCCTGGGAAGCCGGGGTCAGCCGTTGACGGCGCGGCCCCCGACGGCACGGACGCCGCCGATCAGCGTCGGCGTGCGCGGCGCTCACGCCGCTACCGGCGCGACATCACATGGAGCCCGTACGCCTTCGTCGCGCCGTTCTTCGTCTTCTTCCTCGCCTTCGGCCTCTTCCCGCTGCTCTACACCGGCTGGGCCTCACTGCACCGGGTGGAGCTCACCGCGCCCACCGACATGGAGTGGGTCGGGCTGCGCAACTTCTCGCGCCTCCTCGAGGACGAGTTCTTCTGGAACGCGCTCAGGAACACCGTCACCATCGGACTGATGTCGACCGTGCCGCAGTTGCTCATGGCGCTCGGCATCGCGCATCTGCTCAACTACCGGCTGCGCGGCTCGATGTTCTTCAGGGTCGCCGCCCTCACCCCGTACGCGACGTCCGTCGCCGCCGCGACGCTCGTCTTCGTGCTGCTCTTCGGCCGCGACTACGGGATGGTCAACTGGGCGCTCGGGCTGGTCGGCATCGGTGACATCGACTGGCAGAACGGGCAGTGGACCTCGCAACTGGCGGTCTCGACGATCGTGATCTGGCGCTGGACGGGATACAACGCGCTGATCTACCTCGCCGCGATGCAGGCCGTCCCGAAGGACCTGTACGAGTCGGCCGCGCTCGACGGGGCCTCGCCGTGGCAGCAGTTCATCCATGTCACGGTGCCGTCCTTGCGCCACACGATCCTGTTCACCTGCGTGGTCTCCACGATCGGCGCGACCCAGCTGTTCGGCGAGCCGTTGCTGTTCAGCGGCGGGGCGGGCGCGACGGGCGGCGCGGACCACCAGTTCCAGACGCTGGGTCTCTATCTGTACGAGCAGGGGTGGGTGAACCTGCACCTGGGCCGGGCCTCCGCGATCGCCTGGGCGATGTTCCTGATCCTGCTGGTCGTCGGCGCGGTGAACTGGCTGGTCGCGCGCCGCCTGGGCAAGAGCGCGTAGAGCGGAGCGGAGACGACGATGACAGGGCGCAAAGGGCGGGCGGGGCGGCAGCTGCACGGCGGGAGATTCGCCTACGCCGCGCTGATCGTGTTCACCGCCGGCTCCCTCTTCCCACTGGTGTGGACGGCGGTCGCCGCTTCCCGCACCAACACCCGGCTCGCACAGACTCCGCCGCCGTTCTGGTTCGGCAGCCGGCTCTTCCGCAATCTGGAGATCGCCTGGACCGACGCGAACATGGGCACCGCCCTGCTCAACACGACGATCGTCGCCGGGTCGGTCGCCACGGGCACGGTGGTCTTCGCCACGTTCGCCGGATTCGCCTTCGCCAAGCTGCGGTTCAGGATGAAGAACGCGCTGCTGCTGCTCGTCATCGGCACGATGATGGTGCCGCCGCAGCTCAGCGTCGTACCGCTGTACATGCTGATCGCCGAACTGTCCTGGACCGACCAGCTCCGGTCCGTCATCCTGCCCACGCTGGTCAGCGCCTTCGGGGTGTTCTTCATGCGCCAGTACCTGATGGAGGCACTGCCCACCGAGCTGATCGAGGCCGCCAGGGTCGACGGCGCGAGCAGCCTCCGTGTGGTGTGGCACATCGTCTTCCCGGCGGCGCGGCCGGCGATGGCCGTCCTCGGGATGCTGACGTTCGTGATGGCCTGGAACGACTTCTTCTGGCCGATCCTCGCGCTGACGCAGAGCGGCAACCCGACGGTGCAGGTGGCTCTGGCGGGCCTCGGCCAGGGCTACATCCCCGACCAGTCGGTGATCATGGCGGGGGCGCTGCTGGGGACGCTGCCGTTGCTGATCGCGTTCGTCGTCTTCGGCAGGCAGATCGTGGGGGGCATCATGCAGGGCGCCGTCAAGGGCTGACGGCGCCGTGGCCGCGGGCGGGTGGGCCGCTGCGCGGGCTTGCTCCCCTCCCCGCCCCTTCCCGGAACCGGCTCCGCCCGGACCCGTACCGCGCTCCGCGCGGTGTCCTCGAACGCCGGACGGGCTGGAGATGCCGCTCAGCGGCATCTCCAGCCCTGCCCCGCGCCGCCGGCCTCGCCCGGGGCGGCGGCTCCCGGCCGCGCCGCGGGCGGCGGCAATCCAGCCGCTGGGCGCACCGCCCGCGGCCGCCAGACCGTAGGGGAGTTCGAGGCCAAGGGGCCTGCTGGGCCCAGCCGCCGAGCGGAGCGCGGTGACGGCAGCGGGCGATGCCCGGTCGGGTGGAAGGGCGTGGCGGGGCCCCGGGCGGGTGGGGCCGGCCCGGGGCGTCGCCGTGGGGGGACGGGTTGGCTACTTGTACGCGGAGAAGGCCTTCGTGAACGCCAGCGGCTCCTGCAGGATCGAGCTGCACGTAGCGTCCGCCGCCGGCTTCTCCCCGCCCGCGCACTGCTTGTCGCGGGTCGAGGACCACATCGACAGCCAGCCCAGGTTCTTCGACTCGGCGAACTTCACCAGTTGCGCGGCGTCGTCGACCTTGAAGATCTCCGTCACCACGTCGTTCACGCCGATCATCGGAGTGACCGCGACGGCCTGCCACGCGGCCGCGTCCGAGAGCCCGAGCACGCCCTTGATCTGCGCCTGGGTGGCGGTGGCCGCCTGGATCGCGTACTCGCCCATGTCACCGCTGTACGCCGGGCCGTAGTCCATCGCCATGATGTTGACCGCGTCGACGCGGACGCCGTTCTTCCCGGCGTCGGCGACCAGGTCCACGCCGGGCTGGGTGAGGCCCTCCGGCATGACGGGCAGGGTGAAGGAGACGTTCAGGCCGGGGTGCGACTTCTGGAGCTGCGCGATGGCCTGCGAGCGCCGTGAGTTGGCGGCGGTGTCGGGCAGCGCCGCGCCCTCGATGTCGAAGTCGACCTTGGTGAGCTTGTAGGTGTCGATGACCTTGCCGTAGGCCTTCGCCAGGTCGTCGGCGGAGGAGCAGTTCAGCGCCAGTTCGTGGCCGGCCGCGCCGCCGAAGGAGACCCGGACGTCGCCGCCCTTGGCCCGCAGGTCGCCGATCTGGGCCGCGACCTTGTCGTTCGCGAGGTCGGTGACACCGCCCCACAGCGGGGCGCAGCTGCCGCCGGAGGTGATGAAGGCGAGGTTGAACTCCTTGACGCCCGTCTTCGCCGCCGTGTCGAGCATGTCGTAGGCCGGGTACAGCGAGGTGTCGATGTACGGCGCATAGCGGGCTGCGTCGCCCGGCTTCGGGGCCCCGGTCGGCGTGGGCGTCGGGGTGGCCGTGGCGGTGGGGGTGGGCGTCGGCTTCTGGGTCGGGGTGGCGGTCGGCGTGGGCGTGGGCGTGGGCTGCTCCGTGGGCCGGCCGCTCGGCTGCGGCGTGGCCCCGCCGTCCACCGAGCACTTGATCTCGTCGATGAGACAGGCCGTCGGGTCGGCGGCCTTTCCGCTCGCGGAGGTGACGAAGCCGACGGTGACGGAAGCACCCGGTGCGAGGCTCTTGTTCCAGCTCGCGGGCTTCACCGTGACCTGCTGCCCGTCCACGGTGTGCTCGCCGTTCCACAGGGAGCTGATCCTGGTCCCGGCGGGCAGCTCGAACTCGAGGGTCCAGTCCGTCCTGGCCTCGCCGGTCTCGTTGGTGATGACGTACTGGCCGGTGTAACCGCCGTCCCAGGTACTGGTCCTGGTGTAGGCGGCGCCGACCGCCGCGGCCTGGGCGGTGCCGGTGAGGACGACCGCCGTGCCGCCGATCACAGCGGTCACGACGACCGCGCCGACCGCCTTGGTCCTGACGTTCGCCCTGCGCCGGTGCGTACTGCTGCCCATCGGGTGCCTGCCTCTGCGTACGAAGTCGGGGGGTGGTGCGCTGCACGCTAGCGGCCCCGAATCGGACAAATGGGCGATCAGTGACGGCGGTCGGTCTTCTTAGGGCGCGCTTAAGGGAGGCATCGGAAGCGATTAATGCTGTGCCGCGAGGAAGCGGCCGTGCACTATCGCAAGGCGGTCCTGCGACGGCGCTGGACCCGCCCCCGGTGCCGGCTGCGGCGCTGGCCGCGGGCGGATTCGCGGGGGTCGAGACCGATCCAGATCCGGACCTCTGTGCCGCCGAGGACGGACCTGCCGATCCGTACGTCGCCGCCCGTGGACTCCGCGACCCTGCGCACGATGTCCAGTCCCAGACCCGTCGAGCCGTCCCTGGCCCCGCTGTTGCCCCGGGCCATGGCGGCCGCCGGGTCGGTGATGCCCGGACCGGCGTCGGAGACCAGCACGATGACCGCGTCGTCGCTGTTGTGCACGTCGACGGAGAAGGCCGTGCCCTCGGGCGTGTGGCGGAAGACGTTGCCGAGCAGCGCGTCGAGTGCGGCAGCGAGTTCGGGGCGGGCGACCGGGATGCGTACGGGCCGGTCCACTCCGGCGAGCCGGACCTTGCGGCTCTCGTCCTCCGCGAGCGCCGACCAGAATCCCATCCGTTCGCGGACCACCTCCGAGACGTCGCAGCCCGCTCCGGGGCCGGCCGCCGCCGTCTGCGGCTTGGCCTCGCGGGCGGTGCGGATGATGGTGTCGACCTCGCGTTCCAGCTGCGCGACGGCCGCCCGGGTCTGCTCCGCGGCGGTGCTCTCACCCAGCGACGCGGCGTTCAGCCGGAGCACGGTCAGCGGGGTCCGCAGCCGGTGCGAGAGATCGGCGGCCAGCTCGCGCTCGTTGGCCAGGAGCTGGACGACCTGGTCGGCCATGGAGTTGAACGCGACGGCAGCGGAGCGCAGTTCGGGCGGTCCCTCCTCCGGGACCCTGGCCCCGAGCCGCCCCTCCCCCAGGTCGTGCGCGGCGCCCGCGAGCCGCTGCGCCGGCTGCACCATCCGTACGCCGAGCCGGTCGGCGACCGCGACGGAGCCGACGATCAACGCGATGCCGACGCCGGCGAGGACGAGCCAGGCGGTGTCCACACCGTTGGAGACCTCGCCCTCGGGCACGAAGATCTCGACGACGGCGATCTGACCGGTGCCGATCGCCGTCGGTTGCAGCAGCGCGGAGCCGCCGGTCACCTCGGTGATCGAGGCACGGCCGATCCGTTCGACGGTCGCCAGGTCCTTCTTCGCCGCCCGGCGCTTGCCTATCTCCAGCGGCAGACTGCCCGGTTCGCCGGACGCGGGGATGTGCACGGCCATCCGGCCGACCGCACCGGCCGGGGTCGACTCCACGGCCCGCTCCAGCGGGCGGCGTTCCACGGTGACCGTCAAGGTGGGGCCGATCGTCGCCGCCTGACGCTCGGCGTTGGAGAAGGCGCGGTCACGGGCCATCTCCTTGATGACGATGCCGAGGGGCAGTGCGAAGGCCAGCACCACCATCACGGTGACGGCCAGGGAGACCTTGACGAGCGCCCATCTCATGGCCGGGGTCCGTTCGGTGGCTCGAGCTTCACTCCGACCCCGCGCAGCGTGTGCAGATAGCGCGGCCGGGCCGCCGTCTCGCCCAGTTTGCGGCGCAGCCAGCTCAGATGGACGTCGATGGTCTGGTCGTCGCCGTAGCTCTGCTGCCAGACCTCGGCCAGCAACTCCTTGCGGGGGACGACGACCCCGGGCCGGCCGGCGAGGAAGGCCAGCAGGTCGAACTCCCTGCGGGTGAGGTCGAGGCGGTCGCCGTCCAGTTCGGCCTGGCGGCGCAGCGGGTCGATGGACAGTCCGCCGACCTGGATCACCCGCGAGGGCGGCGCCTCGCCCGCCGCCCGCGAACGGCGCAGTACGGCCGCCATCCTGGCCGACAGGTGCTCCACGGAGAACGGCTTGGTCAGATAGTCGTCGGCACCGTCGTTGAGCAGCCGTACGATCTCGGCCTCGTCGTCCCGCGCGGTCGCGATGATCACGGGAACGTCGGTGATGCCGCGGAGCATCTTCAGCGCCTCCGCGCCGTCCAGATCGGGCAGTCCGAGGTCGAGAATGACGACGTCGAACCGGAAATGGGCCACCTCGCGCAGCGCCTCGAGGGCCGTGCCGACGCTCCGTACCGTGTGGGAGGCCTCGGTCAAGTGCCTGATGAGGGCGGAGCGCACGAACTGGTCGTCCTCGACCACGAGCACACTTGCCATGGGCGGCACCGTACGCCATCCGGAGTACGCCGGTCCCGTCCGGGACAAGCCGGGGAGGGGTGGTGCACTATGGCCCGGATGCATCGAGGACTCGTACATGCCATGGCGTGGTCGCTGTCCACCGGCGCGGCGGTGACGCTGTCGTGGTGGGGCGTCCACACCGTCATGGCCGGAACCGCGTACGACCGGCCCCGCGCTCTGCCCATCACCGCGCAGAACCCGACGGCGCAGGCCGCGAAGCCGCAGGCGTCGTCGACGGCGCGCCCGCCGAGCCCGTCCCCCTCGCCGAGCAAGCGCACGCCGACGACGCCTCCTCCCGCCTCGCCCACGAAGAAGGACCCCCCGCCGAACTCTCCTTCACCGCCACCCCCTTCGGCTGCCGGAAATGTGAAGGGTTACAACGTCAAGGGCGGCCGGGTCGTCTTCGACATCGGCGACAGCGCGGCCGAGCTCGTCTCTGCGACCCCGGCGGCGGGCTGGCAGATGCAGGTGTGGACGCAGCCGACGTGGATCCGCGTCACGTTCACGCAGGACGGTCACGAGGTGTCGGTGTTCTGCACCTGGAACGGCCATCCTCCGATGGTGCAGTTCGACGAGCGCTGAGAGTCCCCGTCACCTCGGGAAGTCAGCGGAACACGGCGGGCGGCGGCACCGGCGACGGCTTGGCGCTCGCGTCCGTCACAGGCGCCGCCCCGCCGGTGAAGTCGGCCAGTGCGCGCCCGTGTTCGACCCGCCCGGCGAACGGGTCGCTCGCCACGCGGCGGGTGAACTCGGCGACCGGCAGTTCCCTGTCCGACGCGAGCAGCACCGCGTTGCCGAAGCGACGCCCGCGCAGCACCGTCGGGTCCGCGGCGAGCGCGAGCTCGGGGAAGACGGCCGAGGCGGTGGCGATCTGGGCCCGCAGATGCGCGAGCGGCGGCCCGTCCGCGATGTTGGCGACGTAGGCTCCGCCGGGCCTCGTCACCCTGCGCACCTCTGCGAGGAACTCCGTGCTCGTCAGATGCGCTGGGGTGCGCGCCCCGCTGAACACGTCCGCGATGACCACGTCCGCCCAGCCGTCGGGCACCTTCGCCAGACCTGCCCGCGCGTCGGTCGACCTGACCCGTATCCGCGCGCCGGGATCCAAAGGGAGGTGCGCGCGTACGAGTTGGACGAGGGCCGCGTCCAGTTCGACGATCTGCTGGGTGGAGCGGGGGCGCGTGGCGGCGACGTACCGGGCGAGGGTGAACGCCCCGCCGCCGAGGTGCACGACCTGAAGGGGACGCCCGGGAGGTGCGGCGAGGTCCACGGCGTGGCCCAGCCGGCGCTGGTACTCGAAGGACAGATACGCCGGGTCGTCGAGATCCACGTGCGACTGCGGCGCACCGTCGATGAGCAGCGTCCAGCCGCGCGGGCGTTCCCGGTCGGGTATCAGCTCCGCGAGTCCGCCGTCCACGGCAGCGACGACCGACTCCGGTCCACCGCCCTCACGCCGCTTGCTTTTCGCCACGCGTCCATTATCGCCCGGCCGCGGACCCCCCGCGTCCGGGCCTTCGCCGCCGGGAGCCGGGTGGGCCTCAGCGGCAGTTGTCCGCCGCCTCGATCAGACGGGCCGCCTCCCCCAGGGCCTCGCGCAGGACCACCGGGTCCGTGACCGTGTCCGCGTCGTCGCCGGGCGGCAGCAGCCAGCCGGACCCGGTGACCTGTGATTCCGCGGGGCTGCGCAGGCCCCGGCCGGAGGTCTGCGTGCATGCGCTGCCCGGCATGTCCCAGGCGTCGGCCGTACCCGGCGGAACGAGGAAGCCGAGGGTGTCGCAGGCCCCGTCGTGGAGCACCGGCCCGACCGCGGGTGCGGCGGCGCGGCGAAGGATGTCCACCGCCTCGAGGCCCTGCCGGGCGGGAACGGTCACCAGGTCGCACGGCGCTGCCGGTCCGCCGGGCACGGCCACGTCGCAAAGGGGTGGTGCACTGCCGTCCGGGGTGGGTCTGTGTCCGGCCGTGGTCGAGGGCGTCGCGCTGGTCTCCATGCCGACCTCCAACAAGGGGATCCCCTCCTCGCTCGAGTGGAGACACGCAACGCGTCTCCGTACGGTTCAACGCCCGTACGCGTCAAGGGCTACGGCGGCACGCCGCCGCAAAGGATGGCAGTTCATGGCAGAACACCGGCGAGATGTCCCTTTTGTTGTCAAACCCTGTGTGAATGCCTTGTCACACCAGGTACGTTCTTGCCCCGCCGGAACACGGCCGCACCAAGAGAGGCCTCGGCCATGGCGTCATCGTCAAAGGCATCACGGGCGGTTCCTGCCCCTGTACCCAACCTGGCTTTCCGCAGGCTGCGCGGACACCGCTCGCCGGGCGAGTTCGCGACGGCCGTACGACGGGCGGCCCGCGAGATCGGCGAGCAGGTCTCCTGCGACGCGCGCTACATCGGCCGGGTCGAGTCCGGGGAGATCCGCTGCCCGAACTACGCGTACGAGCGGGTGTTCCTGCACATGTTCCCCGGCCTGGCGCTGACGGACCTGGGCTTCACCGCCCGGGAACAGGTGCGCGGGCGCGGCGCGGGAAACCGGGCCGCGCCCGCGTCACCGCCGCCGGACCGGGCCGCGGACCCGGCCCTTCCGCACCACCACCCCTGCTGCCGGCTTCCCCTCGGCAGCAGCGCAAGCGACAGCGACGAGGAGAGCGACGTGCTGCGTCGCGCATTCATGACGAGCGGCTCCGCCACGGTGGCGGCCGCGTCCCTGGGACTCGGCCCCGGATCCTTGCCCGATCCGCGGAGGGTCGGCGAAGCAGAGGTCAGCGCCGTCGAGGAGGCCGTACGCCGCATCCGGCTGCTCGACGACCGGCACGGCGCCGACGGTCTGTACCGCCGTGCCGCGCAGCCGCTGCGGGCCGCGTACGCACTGCTCGACGCCGGCACGCCGGCCCGCCGGTCGACGGCCCAGCGGCTGCACACCGGCGCCGGCGAACTCGCCATCTCGGTGGGCTGGCTCGCCCACGACTCCGGCCGTCTCGAGGACGCGCGCTCGCACTACGCGGAGGCCCTGGCGACCGCGCGCGTGGCGGGCGACCCGGCGCTCGAGGCGCACGCCTTCTGCAACACGTCGTTCCTCGCCAGGGACGCGGGCCGGCACCGGGAGGCCGTACGCACCGCACAGGCCGGCCAGCAGGCAGCCCGGCTCGTCACCTCCCCCGGCTGATGGCGCTGCTCGCGCTGCGGGAGGCGGGCGGCTGGGCGGGTCTCGGCGACCGGGCCGGCTGCGAGCAGTCGCTGGCCAGGGCACACGCGCACTTCGGGCGCGGCGCCTCGGACGCCGACCCCGAGTGGATGTCCTTCTTCGCCGAGCCCGAACTGGAGGCGCTCCAGGCCCAGTGCTGGTCGGCCCTCGGCGAATGGGCGCGCGCGGCCCGCCACGCCCGTCGCGCGGCGACCCTCCAGGACCGCCGCTTCACCCGCAACCTCGCGCTGTACCGCGCCGAACTGGCCGCGGACCTGGCCCGGGCGGGCGAGCCGGAGGAGGCGGCCGCGGCGGGCGAGCAGGTGCTCGAGCTGCTGGGCGAGGTCCGGTCGTCCCGCATCCACGCGATGCTGGCGGACACGGCGGAGGTCCTCCTGCCGCACCGCCGCACGCCGTCGGTCTCCACCTTCCTCCACCACCGCGAGACGGCGACGCGCCACGCCTGACGCCACCCCGCACACGGCCGCTGCGCGGGCCGTTCCCCTACCGGCCCCTTCCCGAAACCGGGCTCCGCCCGGAGCCGGCACCGCGCGAAGCGCGGTACGGGGCCCGGGGCTTGTCCCGCCACGCGGCGGAGCCGCACATCGCTACAGCGAAAGGGGCGGGTAGGGGAACAGGCCCACGCAGCGGCCCCCGCCGTCACCCCTCCTGGTGCCCCGTGTCGTTCCACCGCTCGATCGCCGGCTCCCCGTACGCCCACCCCAGCACCGACAGGCTCGTCGGGTCCAGCCGGATGCGCGCCCCGAAGGAGATGTGCTCGCCCAGCCACCGCGCCCCGATGGAGCGCAGGATGTGGCCGTGGGCGAAGACCAGCACGTCGCGGTCGGCGGAGCGGGCCCATTCGACGACCTCGTCCGCGCGGGCGGACACGTCCGCGAGGGTCTCGCCGTCGGGCGCGCCGTCGCTCCACAGGAGCCAGCCGGGCTGGAGGTCCTGGATCTCGGCCGGCGTCAGGCCCTCGTACGCGCCGTAGTCCCACTCCATCAGCGGGTCCCAGGTCTGCGCCCGCTCCCCGAAGCCCGCCAGCGCGCACGTCTCGCTCGCTCTGATCAGCGGGCTGGTGCGGATCTCGACCTCTTCCAGTCCCGACCACGGCGCCCGGTGGAGCCGCTCGCCCAGCAGCTTGGCGCCGCGCCGGCCCTCCTCGAGCAGGGGGATGTCCGTCCTGCCGGTGTGCCTTCCGAGCAGCGACCATTCGGTCTGGCCGTGCCGGGCGAGCAGGATCCGCGGTGCCATGGGGAGCTCTCCTGAAGTTCACGATCGAATGTCGCTCCATCATCCCGCACCTGAACTTCAGGCAACCTCCGCGACGATCTCGGCGTCCCCCTCCCCGGACGAGTGATCCCGACCGGAGACGGAGACCGACCGGATGCCGCAGACCGCGCCTCGCCACCGGCCTCGCTGGTGGACCGAGCTGCTGCTGATCGCCGTCGTCTACGCCGCGTACTCGGCAGGCCGCCTCCTCGCCCGCGGCGATGTCTCCACGGCAGTCGACAACGGACTTGCGATACTCCGGGCCGAGAAGGCACTCCTGCTCAACGCCGAGCATCCGCTGAACCGTCTCTTCACGGAGATGCCCGCGCTCGGCATACCCGCCGATTTCGCGTACGCCTCGCTCCACTACCTGGCCACCCCCGCCGTCCTCGTGTGGCTCTTCCGCCGCCGCCCGCTCCACTACCGCGCGGCCCGCACCTGGCTGATGCTCTCGACGCTCCTCGGGCTGGCCGGTTTCACGCTGATGCCGACCTGCCCTCCACGGCTGCTGGACGCCGGCCACGGGTTCGTGGACACGATGGCGCAGTACAGCTCGTACGGCTGGTGGGGCGCGGAGGCGAGCGCGCCGCGGGGGCTCGGGGGCATGACCAACCAGTACGCGGCGATGCCGAGCCTGCACGTCGGCTGGGCGCTGTGGGTCGGTGTGATGCTGTGGCGGCACGGCCGTTCTCCGCTCGTGCGGACACTGGCCGTCGCCTATCCGCTGCTCACCACGGTCGTGGTGATGGGCACGGCCAACCACTACTTCCTCGACGCGGTCGCCGGCGCCGCCGTCATGTGCGCGGGGGCGCTGCTGACCAGGCCCGCCATGCGTCTGGCCGACCGCACGCGCGACCGGTTCACCGGCGCATCGCGCCCCGGCGCGGCGGTCACCGTCTCCCCCGTTGTCGGTGGCGGATGCGAGACTTCCGCGGGTGAGCGAATCCCTGGGCAGCGGACCCCCTCCGCAGGCGCCGACGACAGCACTCCGGCAACGGCTCGCTGAGCTGCGGGGACCTGCCGCGCAGCCCCACCCGCTGGACGCCCGCGCCCTCGCGGCACTCGCCGCCAACCCGGGGTGCCGGCGCCGGGCGCTGCTGGACGGCGCCGGGGTGGACAAGGCGGCGCTCGCCTCCGCGCTGGGTGCTCCGGGGACGTTCGGGCAGTCGCAGTTCGCCTTCATGCGCGGGAACGCCTTCGAGGCGAAGGTGAAGGCCGACGGCGGCAAGGAGCTGCTGCGCCTGCTGGGCCTCGACGACCCGGCGGGTGCGCTGGTGCCGGATCTGTCGGCGGCCGGCCCCGAGGGGCGTGCCGCGCGTACGGCGCTGGCGCTGCGCGAGGCGACGGCCGCAGGGACGTGGACGCTGCTCGACCACCCGCTGCTCGCGCTGGACGTGGCGGGCTCGCCCGCGTATCTGGAGCCGGACGCGGTGGTCGTGCATCCCGACGGCCGGTGGACGGTCGTGGAGATCAAGTCGTTCCCGATGGTCGACGCCTCGGCGGACGCGTCGAAGGTGGGGGCGGCCGCCCGCCAGGCGGCGGTGTACGTCCTGGCGCTGGAGAGGGTGGCCGCCGTCACGGACGGCGCGCGGGTCGCCCACAGCATCCTGCTGGTCTGCCCCAAGGACTTCTCCAACCTGCCGACCGCGTCCGCCGTGGACGTGCGCAAGCAGCTGTCGGTGACCCGCCGTCAGCTGGCCAGGCTCATCCGTGTCGAGGACATCGCGGCCGGACTGCCCGAGGGCGTCACGTTCGACCTCGAGGGCTGTTCGGCGGACGAGCTGACGGCGGCGGTCGAGTCCGTCCCGCACGCGTACGCGCCCGAGTGCCTCGCCGCCTGCGAGTTGGCCTTCCACTGCCGTGACCGGGCCAGGCAGGCCGGCGCGGTGGAGACGCTGGGCCGGTCGGTCCGCGGCGAACTGGGTGGGCTGACGACGATCGGCGAGGTGCTGGCGGCGGCCCGCGGCGAGGCCGGGGACCCGGCCGACCCGGCGGTGGCGGCGCTCCGGCGGGCGGCCGCGCTGCGGGCCGAGGCGTTGGCCGAGGCGGACCTGGCGCAGCAGGGCGCGGCAACGGGGCAGGAGGCCGGCGCATGTCACTGATCGCCACCCTCGCCCGGCTTGAGGCGGTCGAGCGGGGCCGGGCCCAGCCGCTGGCGACGGTCCGCCACCGGCGGGTGTCCGAGCGCCCGTTGGTGTTCGTGCCGCTGACGACCGCCGGTGAGGCCGGGGCACCGCTCGGCGCGCTGGTGGGGACGGACCCCGAGGAGCCGCGGTTGCTGGTCGTGGCCCAGCCGCGCGACCGCGACCTGCGTTCGGCTTTCCTCGCGGAGCTGGCGGACGTGGTCCTGCCGTATCTGGACGGCTTCGGCGACGAGGTGGAGCACGTCGAGCGCAAGGAGACCGACGCGGAGACCGGCAAGAGGGTCACCGTCGAGGTCGAACTGTGCGCGGACGCACCGCAGTTGATCGTGCCGAGCCGTGCGGGCGTGGAGTTCGTGCGGCTGCTGGGGCGCTCCATGCGGTTCCGTCGTACGGCCGACCAGGACCCGGACACGCCCTACCCGGCGCCGCCCCGTGTGCCGTTGCTGGGCCGCTGGCTCACCCACTACGGGGAGCGGGCCCGGGTCCCGGGCTCCTCCCTGCTGCTCGCCGCGACGGATCTGCTGAACCGTCACTGGGCGACCGGCCAGTCCTCGCTGGAGGACCAGCACCTGGGCGCCCTGCTCGCCTGGATCGAGACGGACGACGGGCCGGCCGGGGGGTCCGGCGCCGAGGCCGCGCTGCGGGCCGAGCTGGGCCGCGACCGGGAGGGCATGCTGCTCTGCCCGCCGGCGGGGCCGGCGACCGACCCGGTCTTCGACAACCGGCGGCTGGCGCCCGCGATGGAGCGCTACGACCGGGCCCGGCAGCTGCTGGCGACGGCCGAGGACGGCGGGAGCGCCGACGAACGGCTGGGCGAGCTGCACCGTGCGGAGCAGGAGATCCGGCGCCTGGTCGCGGACCAGATGCGGCCCACCTGGTCCGCCGTGTGGCGCACGGTCGAGCTGATGCGCGCGCTGCCGGAGGGCTCCCGCGTCGAGGACCGCTGGACACGTGACCGCTGGTCGTTCACCGCCCACCGGGACCGGGTCCGGGCCGGTGAGCCGCCCCAGCCGCGGCGCGACGACGCGGTGACCGCCGCGCAGAAGCTGGCCGCGCGGGAGACGGCGCAGGCGCAGCTGGAGGCCCAGGAGGCACTGGACGATCCGCTGGTGCTGGCGGGCCGCCGGCTGGCGGGGGAGGCGTTCCTGTCGGAGGTGATCGACGTGGAGATGGCCTGGTCCGAGTCGAAGCGGCCGAGCCCCCGCCCGCTGGTGACCGTCCGCACGGACGACCGTCCCCACCTCGGCGAGCGTGTGAAGGTGTTCCGCTCGCTGGACGGAAGGCCCCAGACGGCCGAGTTCGTGCGGTCCGAGGGCGAGGGCACGCTGGTGCTGCGCGTCATGGACCGGATGGGCCGAGCCAAGGACCCCGCGGAGGGGTCGGTGCCGGCCAAGGGTGACCGTATCGCCTGGACCTTGTTCGAGCACGACCAGCGGGGCGGGCCGAAGCTGCCGGATCCGGAGGAGACGCCGTGGACGCACGGCGGGCCGCCGCGCACCGACACGGCCGAGATCCCGGACCTCGTCACCCCGGAGGACCTCCTGTGACACCCCCTCCCGCCGCGCCGTTCCCTTCGGCCACGGCGCCGGATTCCGCGGCACCGGTTCCCACGGCGCCGTTCGATCCCGCCGCGGAGGCCGCGCGTGCCACCGCCGGCATCCTCGCCGACACCCTGCACGGCTCCGCCAGGGGCGTCGTCGTCGACTCCCCGCCCGGTGCCGGCAAGTCCACCCTGGTGGTGCGGGCGGCACTCGAGCTGGCGGCCGCGGGCCGGCCCTTGATGGTCGTCGCGCAGACCAACGCGCAGGTGGACGACCTGGTGCTGCGGCTCGCGGAGAAGGAGCCGGGGCTCCCCGTCGGCCGCCTCCATTCGAACGACTCCGACCCGTACGACAAGGCCCTCGACGAGCTGGACAACGTCCGCACGTCGGCGAAGGCCGGCGACCTGGCCGGGCTGGACGTCGTCATCTCCACGGCGGCCAAGTGGGCGCATGTGCAGGGCGTCGAGCCCTGGGGGCACGCCATCGTCGACGAGGCGTACCAGATGCGCTCCGACGCGCTGCTCGCCGTCGCCGGGCTCTTCGACCGTGCGCTCTTCGTCGGCGACCCGGGCCAGCTGGACCCGTTCTCCGTCGTCGGTGCCGAGCAGTGGGCAGGGCTCTCCTACGATCCGTCCGCGAGCGCCGTCTCGACGCTCCTCGCGCACAACCCGGAGCTGCCGCAGCACCGGCTGCCGGTCTCCTGGCGGCTGCCGGCCTCCGCGGCGCCGCTGGTGTCCGACGCGTTCTACCCGTACACACCGTTCCGCAGCGGCACCGACGACGGGGACCGGCGGCTCTCCTTCGGTGTGCCGTCCGAGGGGTCCGGCCCCGACCGGGTCCTCGACGAGGCGGCCGCCTCCGGCTGGGGGCTGCTGGAGCTTCCCGCGCGTCACACGCCGCGCACCGATCCGGAAGCCGTCCGGGCCGTGGCGCTGGTGGTCCGCCGGCTGCTGGACCGCGGCGGCGCCACGGTCTCCGAGCGGTCCGAGGAGCCGGTGCCGCTCACCGCGGACCGGATCGCCGTCGGCACGGCCCACCGCGACCAGGCCGCTGCGGTACGTGCCGCGCTGGCGGACCTGGGTGTCACCGGCGTCACGGTCGACACCGCGAACCGCCTCCAAGGCCGTGAGTACGACGTGACCGTCGTCCTCCACCCCCTGTCCGGCCGGCCCGACGCGACGGCCTTCCACCTGGAGACCGGCCGGCTGTGCGTCCTCGCCTCCCGGCATCGGCACGCCTGCATCGTGGTGTGCCGCGCCGGTGTGGGGGAGCTGCTCGACGAGCACCCGTCCACGGAGCCGGTCCAGCTGGGCGTGACCGTGAAGTTCCCGGACGGCTGGGAGGCGAATCACGCGGTGTTCGCGCATCTGGCCGAACACCGGGTGCATTGGCGTCCCTGATCGGCCTGAGGCGGTCTTGCGCGGCGCGGGACAATGGATGGCGGTCCGGGGCGCGGGCCGCGACGAGGAGGAGTACGGACATGGCGGAACCGGAGCGGACGACCGAGCGCAGGATGCGGCCGGGCCCGCTGCTCTTCGAGCCGTCGGAGGCTGCCGCCGACCCTGAGCACTTCTTCGACCTGGAATCCATGGAGGACCCTCGCGAATTGCTGGCCCGTGCGACGGAGCTGGCGCTCGCCTTCCGGGCGGCGACGGACCGGGCGGTGGAGTTCCAGGCCGTCGCGGCGGCCCAGCTGGCGGATCCCCGCCGCTTCGACCGGCTGACGCCCGCGGACATCGCGGAGCGCGCGGGCTGGACCGAGGACTATGCCCGCAAGATGATCGACTTCGGCGACGAGCTCCTGCGCGGCGCTGTCACGTAGCCCACTGGGCAGGGCCTTGGCGCGAAGCCGCCGCTACGGGGAGTGGGGGCGAGGCGCCCGTCAACATCACCTCGCATATGCCGACGGCGCAAGATACTCCCCTCCGCACCGTCCTGTCCTTGTTTCTGCCAACCCGATGAAATTGCAGTGTCACGCCCGGTAAGCATGAAGCATGACCGCATGGCTTCGAGACCCATCCCTGCTGACGCACGTGGCTGTCGACGAGGAGGACCGTGCCGCGGCCCGCGTGACGCCGCCCGGTGCCGGCTGGCTCGCCTCGGCGGAGACGTATCCGCGGTCAGCGCTGGCCCAGTGGGAGGCGCGGCCGACCGCTCCGGCCGTACTGCCCTGCGGCACGGTGTTCGACGTGGTGACCGTGCCCTCGATCTTCGGACGGCGGATGCTGGACCGGCTGTGGGCCGAGGGCCCCGGGTCCGGGCCCGTCGCTGTGCACCGGGGCCGGATGATGTTGTTCGCCGCGCCCGGCACGGCCCAGCGGCTGCCGTCGCTGCTCGACTGGGAGGAGTGGGGCGACTCCGTCCCGCCGCTGTTGTGCCACGGCACCGGCGATGCCGTCACCGTCCCGCCGCTGATCCCCGCGAAGACCGCCTCCGAGCCGCGCTGGGTGGTCGCCCCGGACACCCGCCGGCCCTGGCTCCCGGGCCCGGAGGTTCTGCTGTGGGCGTGCGTCCGGGCGGTCCGCGCGAAGGTCTCCGCGGGGGTGCGGGTATCGATTTTTCCTCCCGCCGATCAGGATGCTAAGGTCTACGACGTCAGCAGGCGCCGCTAGCTCAGTTGGTTAGAGCAGCTGACTCTTAATCAGCGGGTCCGGGGTTCGAGTCCCTGGCGGCGCACAGACGGAAAAGGGTCCCTCGCGAGAGCGGGGGACCTTTTTCGTGTCCCGAACAGGCCGGCGCTAGGCAGTGGTGATCTTCACCGTCCACGCCCCTGTCTGGGTCCTTTCCGCGACCTCCACCCGTGCCCGTCCGCCCGGCGGCCCCGGCATGGTGAAGGTCTCACCGACCCCCAGGGGCGCGTCCGCGAGCGGCGGATAGACCGACTCCTCCCAGCACGCCTCCGTGTCCGGATGGGTGTCGACGACCTCGACGGGCCCGGCGCCGGACGCCGTCTCGGCCCGCACCCGGTAGAGGAGGACACCCTCCGTGCAGGTGTAGGTGTCGTTGCCGGTGGCGCCGCGGGCCTCGATCGCGAGCGCGCTGTCGGGTCCGGTGCGGACGACCGCCAGCCGCGTGCCGATACTCCCGCCGCCCACGGGTGCGGCCGCCACGGGTTCGAGGGTCACCATGCCGCCGCCGCGCTCCGCGGAGACGCACCGCACCTCCTGCCGGCTCAGCCAGCCGAGCTTCCACTTGTGCCAGCCGAACAGGTCGGGGGCGAGTCCGAACTGGCTGCCCATGACGTCCCAGTCCCCGACGTGGGTGTCCCAGTCGCCGTTGCCGTCGACGGGCCGGTGGTAGAGGTCAGGCAGGTCGAAGACATGGCCGGTCTCGTGGGCGAGCACGTTGCGGTCCGGCGGGTGGCGTTCGAAGACGGTGACCACGCGCCGGATGTCGGTACCGTCGGCGCTCAGCGGCCGGTCGAAGTTGACGACCTTGGTCGCGTCGGAGTCGACGCCGGGCGCGTCGGGGTCGGCGACCAGGTAGACGATGTCGTACTCGGAGAAGTCGACCTCACGGTCGGCCACGCCGATCGCGTCCCGCAGATAGGCGGCGCGCTTCTCGGGTTCCCAGTCGCGCTGTATCCCGTAGGCGACGGAGGGCCTGGGCATCGGCAGCCACTCGGTCAGCGGATCGGCGCGCAGCGAGAACTTCCCGTACGAGGCGCGCCGGAAGAAGTCGCTGGTGGCGGGGAAGTGGTCGGCGGCGAGCTCGTGGGGGGCGTTCATCGGCTCGGAGTCCGGGAACGACAGGAAGATCATCACCGCGTCGAGGCCGGTGGCCGGCCTGGTGTACGCGGCGTTCCAGGTGTCGAGGCCCAGCGAGTGGTGGGCCGCGGTCCGGGGCAGTGCGCAGGGGCCGCCCACGGTGTCGGCGACGGCCGGGCCGGCCACGAGGGAGGTGGCCGCGAACGCCATGAGGGAAGTGAGCGCGGCAGCGGCACTCCGCAGCCGCACCCTTTCCACTCTCCCGGGTGTTCCCTCGGGCGACTGCTGACCCTCCACGTGGACCTCCGGCTGCGGAATGCAGGTTGCGTCACCCACTTTGTGATGTTTTCCGATGGTTCGCCCTGTTCCGGTGCCCCACTCGGGTGACCGACCTGACACCGGGTCGATGCCGCTCCGAGATGCGGCGACACTCCGATGGCTCACGGAAAGTCACATTCGGTCAGGGGTCGCCAGAGCCCGGTCCGGACCCGCGCAGAAACGATCGGCCGTTCCCTCTGGAGGCCCTGTCGCATGATGGTCACGCTGGAAGGGCTGCGTCCGCTGCCTCTATGATCGGCACACTTTCCCCGAGTTCTTGCTGGATTTCTTCGCCGACTGCCTTGGCGGGCCGTCCCCCGACCACATTTGTACGACCCTGTACGACACAACTGCACTGCGGGAGTGAGCGGTGAGCGGAACCTCCGAAGGACAAGGGCCCGCGGGCGTCGCAGTCCCCGGAAGCATCCGACCCTCGGTCACGGAGCGTCACAACTTCGGCCGGACGTCGTCCGAACTGCGTGACTACCGGGCCGCCTTCAACGCGGCACAACTGGCCATGGCCGTCGTCGACCACCAGGGCCTGGTGATCAGCGCCAACGAGGCGCTCGCAGCGCTGCTGGGCACCCGGCCCGTGGACCTGCGCGACCTGTACGCGGCCGACCTCATCGACCTCGCCTCCGACGCCCGCACCTGGCACGCGTACCGCGAGGTGCTGCGCGGCCGCCGCTCGCGGTTCCGCTGCACCCGCCGCCTCAAGCACCCGGACGGGCGGGCGCTGTGGGCAGAGGTGACCGTCACGCCCGTCCCCGACAACGGCACCGTGCTGCTGTCCGTCGCGGACATCAGCGACCGGCGCGAACTGCGGGCCAGACTGCGGCACCTCCAGATGCACGACCCGGTGACGCGGCTGCCCAACCGGGCGCTGTTCTTCGAGCGGCTGACCGCCGCGCTGGAGTCCTCCCCCTACGACCAGGGATCCAGCGGCCGGATCGGCCTGTGCTACCTCGACCTCGACGGCTTCAAGGCCGTCAACGACACCCTCGGGCACCGCGTCGGCGACCGGCTGCTCGCCGCCGTCGCCACCCGGCTGGCCGAGTGCGCGGACGCGGGCGGCTCCGCGCGCGGCGGCGGCCATCTGGTCGCCCGGCTCGGCGGCGACGAGTTCGCGATCCTCGTCGAGGACTCCACCGGCACGGAGCAGGTCGCCGACCTCGCCAGGTCCGTACTGGCCGCGCTCCAGGAACCGTTCGACCTGGCGGGCCAGCGGCTGTCGGTGTCCGCGTCGATCGGTGTGGTGGAGCGGGCGGTGTCGGGGACGAGCGCGACAGGCCTGATGCAGGCCGCGGACACGACGCTGTACTGGGCGAAGGAGGACGGCAAGTCCCGCTGGACGCTCTTCGACCCGGAACGCAACGCGCACCGGATGACCCGGCAGGCGCTCTCGTCGATGCTGCGTCCGGCCGTGGAACGCGGGGAGTTCACCCTCGAGTACCAGCCGCTGGTGGGCATGGCCGACGGGGTGACCCGGGGTGTGGAGGCGCTGGTGCGCTGGAACCACCCGCAGTTCGGCACGCTCACGCCGAATCGGTTCGTCGCGATCGCCGAGGAGGACGGCTCGATCGTGCAGCTGGGGCAGTGGGTGCTGCGCACGGCGTGCCGGCAGGCCAGGCAGTGGCAGCTCGACCACCCGGACGTCCCGCCGCTGTTCGTCAGCGTCAACGTCGCCGTCCGGCAGGTCTGGGACTCCGACCTGGTCGCCGACGTCGCCGAGATCCTCGCGGAGACGGGCCTGCCCGCGCATCTGCTGCAGTTGGAGCTCACCGAGTCCGCGGTGATGGGCTCGGCGGGCCGACCGCTCCAGGCGCTCCAGGCGCTGAGCGACATGGGCGTGCACATCGCCATCGACGACTTCGGTACCGGCTACTCCAACCTCGCGTATCTGAGTCGGCTGCCCGTTTCCGTACTGAAGCTCGACGGAACGTTTGTCCGCGGCTTCCAGGACGAGGCACACGCCAACCCGGCCGACGAGACGATCGTCCAGGCCTTGGTGGAACTGGCCCACCGGCTGGGCCTGACCGTCACCGCGGAGTGTGTGGAGACCTCGGGCCAGGCCTCCCGGCTGCGCCGGATCGGCTGCGACACGGGCCAGGGCTGGCTCTACTCACGCGCGGTCGGCCCGGACCGCATCGCGGAGATGCTGGGCGCGGGACCCTGCCATCAGCCCGCGACGGCGCCCGGCTGAGGAGAAGCCGCCCCGCCGCCCGCGGTGGCCGGGCGCCATGGTCCACGGACGGGGATCCCCCACGGCCGCCGGGGCCGTGGGGGATCAGATGTGTGGTGGGGCGGCGGCCCGGGTCAGCAGGCGCCGAGGTCGTGCCAGACTCCCCACTCGCCCGTGGTGCCGGGCTCCTCGCCCTGCGTCCACCACTTGGCCTTCCAGAGACGGCCCTTGTGCGAGGCCTCGCTGCCGTTGTTGTAGACGGCGGTGGCGGTCCAGGCCGCGGCGGTGCAACCGGGCTGCGGGTCCGTCGGCGTCGGGGTGGGGGTCGGCTCCGTCGGGGTCGGGGTCGGCTCCGTCGGCGTCGGGGTCGGCTCCGTCGGCGTCGGGGTCGGCTCAGGGTCCGTCGGGGACGAGCCGACCGCGGTCACGATCTGGTGGAACAGGGTCGCCTGGGTGTCCAGGCCGAGCAGCGAGTACATCATCGCTCCCGCCAGTCCACGCTGGTGCGCGTAGTCCGCCCGCGCCTGGACGGCCCGCTGGTCCAGGCCGGTGAAGAACTCGCCGTCCTTGTAGAAGTACGCGGCCTTCGCCTCGTCGTCCCAGAAGGTGGTCGCCGGGTTGTCGACGATGCCGCCGAGTTCCTTGTAGTGCGCGATGCCCGCCTGCCGGCTGACGGGGCGGGCGGCCGACGCACCGGTGGCACTGCCGCCGAGGCCGTTGCGGGTGCCCGCGGGGACGCCCTTCCAGCCGCGGTAGTAGAACTCGTACCCGAGGGTGAGCTTGCCGGCCGGGAATCCGCCGGCGATGCCGTAGGCGCTGTTGCCGTCGATCCACGCGTCGATGGCGTTGTCGATCGAGTACTTCTGCGTGCCAGGCTTGACGGGGTCGGTCGGGTCGGACGCCGGGGAGTACAGCGGCGACTGGTGGTACGCGGGGCCGTCGCCGTCCCAGGCGCCGTGCATGTCGTACGTCATGATGTTCGCGTAGTCGAGGTACGCGCCGATCTTGTCGGTCTCGATGTGCCTGATCTTGTCCTGGCCGGCCGGCAGGGCGGCAGTGAGCAGGTACTTCTTGCCGCCGTGGGCGGCTCCGTACGCGTCGAGCTGCTTGCGGAACTCGGCCAGCAGCAGCGTGAAGTTCTGCTTGTCCTCGGGGCCGTAGTGGTTGCCGAGGTGACCGTCGGGCGAGCCCGGGTACTCCCAGTCGATGTCGATGCCGTCGAAGATGCCGGCAGCGGTGCCCGGGCCGCCGTAGCCGCCCTCGACGGGCAGGTCTCCGGCGATGTACTGCTTGACGCACGAGGCGACGAACTTCTTGCGGCTCGCGTCCGTCCTGGCCGCGTCGTGGAAGTACTTGGAGTAGGTCCAGCCGCCCAGCGAAATGTTGATCTTCAAGTGCGGGTGCTTGGCCTTCAGCTCCTTGAACTGGTTGAAGACACCCACGATCGGCTGGTTCCAGGTGTCGGCCACGCCGTCCACGCTGTCGGCCGCCGAGAAGGAGCGCTGGTAGTCGGCGTACGAATCGCCCGCGCCGTCACCGGCGTTGGGGTCGGCGTCGTCGCCGGCGGCCTTGTTGGCCTCGAAGCAGGTCAGTTCGGTGGGGTGGATGTTGCCGAACGAGTAGTTGACGACGTCGAGCTTCTCCGCGATGCCCCGGGTGTCGAGGTGCTTGGGGTAGAAGGCGTTGCCGTACACGCTCCACTGGTCGTAGTAGGCGATCTTGACGCCACCGGTCGAAGCGGCCGCCGGGGCCGTGTCGGCGGCCTGCGCGGAACCGGGGCCGACGACGGCCGCCAGCGCTCCGGCGGCGAGCGCCGCGCTGGTGAGCGCTGCGAGCAAGGGTCTACGGACGTGCACGTGCGGCCTCCGAGGGGGGTGCGTGGTACAGGAGTTGGAGCAGTGATAGCCGCCGCCCGGAGCCCCCGTCAATGGTCTGCACCAAATGAGGACTAGACCAATTTGAGCCAGAAAGCACGCGTCAAAAGCCTGCGCACTTGCGAAAAACCGCTCGCCACCATCGGTGACGAGCGGCTTAAGGCCTCGTTAATGAGCCACTGCCGTACGGCTCAGGAAGGAACCGGCGCGGCCGGAAGTCCGTACGCGTCGGCGATGAGTTCGTAGCTGCGCAGCCGGGCATCGCCGCCGTGCGCGTTGGCCGTGATCATCAACTCGTCGGCGCCGGTGCGCTTCTGGAGATCGTCGAGTCCGGCACGGACGGCGTCCGGCGTGCCGTGCACCACGTTGCGCAGCCAGCTCTCGGCGACCTCGCGCTCCATCGGGCCGAAGTCGTACGCCTCCGCCTCCTGCGGCGTCGGGATCAGCCCCGGCCGGCCGGTGCGCAGCCGCACCATGGACAGCGCGCCGGTGAGGACCTGCCGGCGGGCCTCCTTCTCGTCGTCGGCGGCGAGCGCGGAGACGCCGATCAGGGCGTACGGGGCGTCGAGCACCGCGGAGGGCCGGAAGGACTCGCGGTAGAGGTCCAGCGCGGGGACGGTGTTCTGTGCCGAGAAGTGGTGCGCGAAGGCGAACGGGAGCCCGAGCACGCCTGCGAGCCGTGCGCTGAACCCGGAGGAACCGAGCAGCCACAGCGGCGGGCGGGCCGGCGACTGGACACCGCCGGGCGAGGTGGCCTGTACGGGGCCGGGGACGGCGTGGATGCGGGCGTACGGGTGCCCGTCGGGGAAGTCGTCGTCCAGGAAGCGGGTCAGCTCGGCGAGCTGCTGCGGGAAGTCGTCCGCCCCTTCGTTCAGCCGGTCGGTGCGGCGCAGGGCAGCTGCCGTCGCGCCGTCGGTGCCGGGAGCCCGGCCGAGACCGAGGTCAATCCGGCCCGGGGCGAGCGCCTCAAGGGTGCCGAACTGCTCCGCGATCACCAAGGGGGCGTGGTTGGGCAGCATCACACCGCCGGAGCCGAGCCGGATGCGCTCGGTGTGGGCGGCGAGATGGGCGAGGATCACGGCCGGGGACGAGGACGCGACGCCGGGCATGGAGTGGTGCTCCGCGACCCAGTGCCGGTGGTAGCCGCGGCTCTCCGCGAGCCGTGCCAGGTCCACGCTGGTACGCAGCGCGTCGGTGGCGGTGCGCCCGCTGCCGACGGTGACGAGGTCGAGCACGGACAGGGGTACGGGGGCGGTCCCGGTCGCCGTACCTCGGATCTCGTCCACTGCATCTGCGTTCACCGCTGGGCCCTCCTGCGTCTGTCGTACGTAGCCTCGACAGCCAACAGGAGGGCGTCTCCGGTTATTCCCCGCACACCCCGAGGTCGGTCCGCGTGACCGGTGGGCGGCCCGGTACAGCGGCCGGCCGGCGTCCCCTCGGGGAACGCCGGCCGTCACGGCAAGGGGCGGGGCTCAGTCGGGGCGGGCGAACAGCAGGCCCAGCTTGTCTCCCCAGGCACGCCGGTCCGCCAGCCGCAGTCCCTCCCACACGGTCACCTGGTTCGCGGTCAGCACCGGCTTGCCCAGCGCTTCCTCCAGGTCGGCCAGATGGGCGACGGTGTGCAGGGCCGTGTCCGGCATCAGCACCACGTCCGCGTTGGGGTGGTCGGCCGAACGGGCGAGGTCGAGGACCTGCTCCCGGTCCCAGGTGCCGACCTCCTCGGCCGTCAGGATGCCGGCGTCCCGGCCGGAGACGACCACCGCGCCGGACTTCTCGAGAAAGGCCGCGAAGTACTCGGTGACGTCCGCCGGATAGGTGGCCGCGATCGCGACCCGCGGCGTGCCCAGGTGCCGCACGGCGTGCACGAAGCCGAACGAGGTGCTGGACGCGGGCAGCCCGGCCGCCTTGGCGAGCTCACGCACCTGCTCGTGGGCGCCCTCCCACCCGAGGACGAAGCTTCCGCTGGTGCATGCCCACACCACCGACTCGGCCCCCTCCAGCCGCAGCGCCTCCATACCGGCGGCGAGCCGCTCCGGCGCGCCCATCTTCAGCAGCGCGTCGACGCGGTGCGCGTCCTCGCCGATGTCGGTGTGGATGATGGGCAGCCTGATGTCGCTGTCCAGCAGGACCTCGAGCCGTGGGTAGTCGTCCTCCGCGAAGTGTCCCGGGTAGAGAAGTCCGACCGTCGTCATGTCCAGCCTTCCTGTTCTTCGGGCTCCGGCTGCGCGTCCGGCAGCGTCCCTGCGAGTGCCTCGGGCTCCATGAGTAGTGCCTGGTAAGGGCCGACGGCCCGGGAGCCGATGGCGCGCAGCGCGGCCCACATCGTCACCTGGTTGGCGGACAGCACCGGCATCCTCAGTTCGGCCTCCAACTGCGGAATCGTGTCGTACGTCGCCAGGTTGGTGCAGCTGATGAACAACGCGTCGGCCGCACCGACCACCGCCGTTCTCGCCATGTCGACCACCGCCCGGTACGGCACCTTCCAGATGTGGCGGGTCAGGCCCAGAAAGGCGCAGCCCGTCACCGTCACTCCAGCTTCTCCCAGATATGCCTCCAGTGAGCGGGTGACCGACTCCGTATAGGGCGTGACGAGGGCGATCCGGCGGGCGCCGAGCTCCTCCAGCGCTTGCAGCAGCGCCCCGGAGGTGGTGAGGGAAGGCACCTCGCCCGCCGAGTTCATCACCTCGCACATGGCGCGTTCCCCGGCGAGGCCCCCCACAAAACTGCCCGAGGCGCAGGCGTACGCGACGACCTCGGGCTCGGACGCGCCGAGGGCACGTACGGCCTCACGCAGCGTCTCGTGCTCACTCACCATTCGGGCCAGGTCGAGGGAGACCCCCACGGGCACGAAAGGGGTCCGTGTCAGACGCAGCGAGACGTCGTCGGGGACCCAGCGCCACAGCTCACGGTCGAGCGCGAAGTCGAACGGGGCGACCACACCGACGCCGTGCTGCGGCTGCGGTCCACCCAGAAAGGAGACATCCATCGCAGGCCCCCTCGGTGTCTTGTTGACGACGGTAGGTTCGGGTGCGAGCGTGGTCAATCCGTACATGTCAGACGTGAGGAAGCGGTCTCCGCCCGATGTCCGAACCACAACTTCTCGTCCTGGCCGCCGATCCCCTGCCGCGGCTCGGCCGGCTGACCGGCAAGGTCCGTGTGGCCTACGCGGACGAGGACACTCTCGCTGACCAACTCCCCTCCGCGGACGCCTTGTTGGTGTGGGACTTCACCTCCGACGCGGTACGCCGGGCCTGGCCGGGCGACGGCCCGCGGCCGCGCTGGGTGCACACCCCGAGCGCCGGCGTGGACCGGCTGCTCTGCCCGGAACTGGCCGAATCCGACACAGTGGTGACCAACGCCCGCGGGATCTTCGAGGCGCCCATCGCCGAATACGTGGCCGCCCTGGTCCTGGCCATGGCCAAGGACCTGCCCGGCACCCTCGACCTCCAGCGGCAGCGGCGCTGGCGCCACCGCGAGGGCCTGTCGGTGGCCGGGACGCGGGCCGCGGTGGTGGGAGCGGGACCCATCGGCCGGGCGATCTCCCGCACGCTCAGGGCGGTCGGGATCCGCACCGCCGTCGTCGGGCGGACGCCGCGCGACGGCATCCACGGCGTCCGCGACCTCGATCCGCTGCTGGCCCGCGCGGACTGGGTGGTGTGCGCGGCGCCGCTCACCGACGACACCCGGGGCATGTTCGACGCCCGGCGCTTCGACCTGATGCAGCCCTCCGCGCGCTTCGTGAACGTGGGTCGCGGGCCGCTCGTGGTCGAGAGCGACCTGGTCGCCGCGCTCGACAAGCGGTGGATCGCGGGAGCCGCCCTCGACGTCTTCGAGCAGGAGCCGCTCCTGCCCGACAGTCCGCTGTGGGACACGCCCGGCCTGATCGTCTCCCCGCACATGAGCGGGGACACGGTCGGCTGGCGCGACCGGCTCGGGGAACAGTTCGTCGACATGTACGAGTTGTGGTCCGCCGGAAAGCCCCTTCCGAACGTGGTGGACAAGAAACGTGGGTACGTCCCCATGCATGACGACTCGCCTGACTGACCTCACCGCACGTCGACTGCTGGCCGGCTACCGAAAGGGCGACTTCTCCCCCGTCGAGGCGACCCGCGCGGCACTGGAACGGATCGAGGAGACGGAACCGCAGGTCAACGCCTTCGTCCGGGTCGACGCCGAGGAGGCCATGGCTCAGGCGGAGGCGTCGGCGCGGCGATGGCACCACGGCGAGCCGGAAGGGCTGCTGGACGGGGTGCCCGTCACGGTGAAGGACATCCTGCTCCAGCGCGGCGGCCCGACACTGCGCGGCTCGTGGACCATCGGCAGCGACGGCCCCTGGGACGAGGACGCGCCGTCGGTCGCCCGGCTGCGGGCCCACAACGCGGTGTTCCTCGGCAAGACGACGACCCCCGAGTTCGGCTGGAAGGGCGTCACCGACTCACCCCGGCACGGGGTGACCGGCAACCCCTGGGACCCGTCGCGCACCGCGGGCGGCTCCAGCGGCGGGAGCGCCGCGGCCGTCGCGCTCGGCGCGGGCGCGCTGTCGCTCGGGACGGACGGTGGCGGCTCGGTACGTATCCCGGCCTCCTTCTGTGGTGTCTTCGGGCTCAAACCGACGTACGGGCGGGTGCCGATGTATCCGTCGAGCCCCTTCGGGACGCTGGCCCACGTCGGGCCGCTGACACGGGACGCGGCGGACGCGGCGCTGATGCTCGACGTGATCACCGGCGAGGACTGGCGTGACTGGTCCCATCTGGGCCCCTCCTCCTCGGTGGCGGCGGGCCTCGCCGAGGGCGTCAAGGGCCTGCGGATCGCGTACTCACCGTCGCTCGGCGGCCAGGTCGCGGTACGGCCCGCCGTCGCCTCGGCCGTACGGCGGGCCGTGGGCGCGCTGGCGGAGGCCGGGGCGTACGTCGAGGAGACCGACCCCGACTTCACCGACCCCGTCGAGGCCTTCCATACGCTGTGGTTCAGCGGCGCGGCCCGTCTGGTGCAGCACCTCGGCACGAAGCAGCGCGACCTGCTCGACCCCGGCCTCCGGGAGATCGTCGCGGCCGGGGAGGAGTACAGCGCGCTCGACTATCTGGCGGCGGTCGACACGCGGATGGCACTGGGCCGGCGGATGGGCCGCTTCCACACGTCGTACGACCTGCTGGTCACGCCGACGCTGCCGATCACGGCGTTCGAGGCGGGCGTGGAGGTCCCCGCGGGCTCACCGCACCACCGCTGGACGGGGTGGACGCCGTTCACGTACCCCTTCAACCTCACGCAGCAGCCCGCGGCGTCGGTACCGTGCGGCACGGACGAGGCGGGCCTGCCGATCGGCGTCCAACTGGTCGGTCCGCGGCACGCGGACGCGGTCGTGCTGCGCGCGGCACACTCGCTGTACGAGTCGGGCGTACCGGGCCGGTGACCTCTACGCCCGCCGGAAGGACAGCGTCTCCCCGGCCGCCCCCGTGCGCCACAGGTCCTGGCACGCGTCGGCCATCACGTCGAGCCCTTCCACGACCTCGCCCCACACGATGCCCGGCACCCATCCGGTGTCCCCGTTCAGCAGCAGGTTGTTGCGTTCGTAGAACAGCGCGAGGTCCACGACCGTCGCCCGCCCGCGGTGCGCGGCGGCGGACCCGTAGCCGTAGGAGTCCGTGCCCAACTGCACATCCGTGAAGGTGAAATAGCACAGATCGCCCGGGATGGGGGTAACCGTCGGGTTCTCCAGCGGCGGCTCCTGCGCGGCGAAGGCAGGCAGCAGCGCATAGATCTCATTCCGCGCGTATTTCGCGTGGTAGACATCTCCGGCGAGCGGCAGCGCCTCCCACACCGCCGCGCAGGTCAGCGGGGCTTTGTCGAAGAGCAGACGGGCGGTGCACTCCACGCCTCGCTTGCTCAAGGCAACGGTCAGGTATCGGTCGGCCATCTCATACGCATACCCCGCGAGCGCCCGGGTAGCCGCGCGCCCATGGCTCGTACAAGACAACCAGGATCGATGAGCAGACGCGCCCTGTTGCTCGGCACGGCGGCCGCCGGCGCGCTGACCGTCGCCGGTGCGGCGGGGTGCAGTCGCGTGCCGTCCGGCGACGCGCTGGCCCGGCTGAAGTCCCAGGGCACCGTGCGCCTCGGCATCGCGGGCGAGGTGCCGTACGGCTATGTCGATGAACAGGGCGAGTTCACGGGCGAGGCCCCTGAGCTGGCCCGGGTCATCTTCCAGCGGCTCGGGATAGACAGTGTCCAGCCGGTCGCG
The DNA here is from genome assembly GCF_009832925.1 of Streptomyces sp. Tu 2975. GTDB lineage: Bacteria > Actinomycetota > Actinomycetes > Streptomycetales > Streptomycetaceae > Streptomyces. The sequence continues at coordinate 5,056,020 of NZ_CP047140.1, read as the reverse complement.
ACCGACTTCGCCTCCCTCATACCCGGGTTGAACTCACAGCAGTTCGATGTGGTCTCCGCGGGGATGTACATCAACAAGGAGCGGTGCGAGCAGGTCATCTTCGCCGACCCCGAGTACCAGATGCTCGACTCTTTCATCGTGCGCAAGGGCAACCCGAAGAACCTGCGCACCTACGAGGACGTGGTGAAGGCGAAGGCGAGATTCTCCACCGGAACGGGCTACGCCGAGATCGCCTACGCGGTCGCCGCGGGCATTCCGGAGAAGGACATCGTCATCCTCCAGGACCAGGTGGCCGGGCTGAACGCCGTCGAGTCCGGACGCGTGGACGTCTTCGCGGGCACCGCGCTGACCGCCCGCGAGGTGGTGAGGAAGAGCACGAAGGCGGAGGCGACCGAGCCGTTCGCGGCCGTGGTCGACGGCGAGAAGCAGATCGACGGCGGCGGGTTCGCGTTCCGGCCGACCGACACCGAGCTGCGTGACGCCTTCAACGTGGAGATCCACAAGATGAAGAAGAGCGGCGAGCTCTTCCGCATCCTGAAGCCGTTCGGATTCACGAAGAACGAGATGACCACGCTCACTGCCGAGGAGCTGTGCCGATGACAGCCGGACTCTGGCAGAACTGGGTGCTGCCCGGTATCTGGATCACCGTTCAACTGCTGGTCTACAGCGCGGCCCTGGCGGCCGTCGTCGCCTTCACCGTCGGCACGGCGCGCACCCACCGCTCGCGGACCGTCCGCTTCCTGGCGGGCTTCTACACCGAGATCTTCCGGGGCACCTCCGCGCTGGTGCTGATGTTCTGGCTGTTCTTCGTGGTGCCCCCGCTCATGGGTCGGCAGCTCGTCCCCATGTGGGCCGCGGTGCTGGCGCTCGGCCTGTCGTACGGCGCGTACGGCGCCGAGATCGTGCGGGGCGCGCTCAACTCGGTGGCCGTCGCGCAGCGCGAGGCGGGCATCGCGCTGAGCTTCACGCCGTGGCAGCGGCTGCGGCTGATCCTGCTGCCGCAGGCGGTGCCGGAGATGATGCCGTCGTTCTGCAACCTGCTGATCGAACTGCTCAAGGGCACGGCCCTGGTGTCGCTGCTGGGTGTGGGTGACGTCTCCTTCGCCGCCTACCTGGTGCGGCTGGCCACTCAGGAGAGTGCCCAGATCTACACCATCAGCCTGGTCATCTACTTCGTGCTCGCCTTCGTCCTTACGCGTTCGATGAAGGCGCTGGAGCGCAGGACCAAACGGAACCTCGGCATCGAATCGCCGCCCGGTCTGCTCGGCGGCCTGTTCGCCAAGGACCCGGGCCGTGAGCGCGCCGAGGACAAGCTCGCCGGCACGGCGGTGGCGGGGGGTGCTTCGAAGTGACCTGGGACTGGTCCGCGATCGCGGACTTCATGCCGCGCTTCTGGGACGGCGTGCTGATCACGCTGCAGGTGCTGGTGCTCGGCTCGTTGATCTCGTTCACCCTCGGCCTCGTCTGGGCGATCGCGTTCAGGGCGCCGACCCGTTTCATCCGGTGGCCGGTGAACCTCGTCACCGAGTTCATCCGCACCACCCCGCTGCTGGTACAGCTGTTCTTCCTCTACTTCGTGCTGCCGGAATGGGGCGTGCAGTTCTCCGCCCTGACCACGGGCACGATCGCGATCGGGCTGCACTACTCGACATACACCGCGCAGGTCTACCGCGCCGGCATCGAAGCGGTGCCGCCCGGGCAGTGGGAGGCGGCCACGGCACTGAGCCTGCCCGCCCACCGCACCTGGATCGCGGTCATCCTGCCGCAGGCCGTACGCCGGATCACGCCTGCGCTCGGCAACTACGTCATCGCGATGCTCAAGGACACTCCGCTGCTCGCGGCGATCGGCGTGCTGGAGCTGCTCCAGCAGTCGCGGCTGGAGAGCGCGTCGACGTTCCAGTACACCGAGCCGCTGACCCTGATCGGCATCGCCTTCGTCCTCATCGCCTATCCGGCTTCTCTTCTCGTACGAGCCCTGGAGCGCCGCCTTGTCCGCTGACCTCACCGGCACCACGCCCGACACCCTGATCCGGTTCGACAACGTCACCAAGAGATTCGGCGACAACACGGTCCTCGACGATCTCTGCTTCTCGGTCCGCCCGGGCAAGCACGTCACGCTGATCGGCCCGTCCGGCTCGGGCAAGACCACGATCCTGCGGCTGCTGATGACCTTGGAGAGGCCCGACGAGGGCACGATCCAGGTGCACGGCAACCGGCTCTTCCCGGCCCCCGAGAAGGAGCGCCGCGAGGCGCGGAAGAAGATCGGCATGGTCTTCCAGCAGTTCAACCTGTTCCCCAACATGACCGTGCTGCGGAACCTGACGGAGGCCCCGGTGCGGGTGCTGGGCCTCTCCAAGGACGAGGCCGAGGTGCGCGCCAAGGAGCTCCTCGACCTGGTGGGGCTGGCCGACCGCTGCGACGCGAAGCCGACGCAGCTCTCCGGCGGCCAGCAGCAGCGGGTGGCGATCGCCCGGGCGCTGGCCATGCGGCCGCAGGTGCTGCTGCTCGACGAGGTGACCTCGGCGCTCGACCCCGAGCTGGTCGCCGGGGTGCTGGACCTGCTGCGCGACATCGCGCGCACCACGGACATCACCATGCTCTGTGTGACCCATGAGATGAATTTCGCCCGTGACATCTCGGACGACGTGCTCATGTTCGACGCCGGGAAGGTGATCGAGTCCGGGCCGCCGGAAAAAATCTTCTCGGATCCGGAGCACGAACGTACTCGCGAATTCCTCGGTGCGGTGCTCTGACCTGTTACTCCGTCGGCCGGTCCGGCCTCTGGCATATGCCATGGTGATGCGCCCCAGCGTGTGACGCGGGGCGCCTCATCATTTACGCCAACAGGCGCCCATCAAACGGGTCTTGGCCGCTATCGTGGTAGGGAAGCTTGCGGTAACAACCTGCTAGGGGGAAACCGTGGCGCTGAAGCCGGAGCCGACCGCGCCGTTCCACTCGGTGCAATACGTCTTGCGCGTCCTGGAGACGATCTCCAAGCACAGTGGCGGAGTCACCGACGTCCAGATCGCACGGGAGACCGGCCTGCCGACCGGCCACCTCGCCCCGCTGCTGGCCATGCTCCGCCGCGAGGCATATGTGGAGCAGGTCGCCGACGGCGCCTACGTGATCGGCGAATCACTGGTCCTGCTGGGCTCCGGCGCCACCCGCAAGGAGGCGCTGGCGGCCAAGCTCCAGGACACCCTGACCGAGCTGCGCGACTCGGTCGGCGCCGCCGTCTACATCAGCCGTTACATCGACGGCGAGGTCAAGATCACCCAGTTCGCCGACGGCCCTGGCACACCGAAGGTGAACGAGTGGGTGGACTTCCGCTCCGCCGCCCACGCCAGCGCGGTCGGCAAGTGTCTGCTGACCCAGCTCGACGTGAACGGCCGCCGCGACCATCTCTCCCGGCACAAGATCGCCCGTCTGACCTCGCGCACGATCACCAGCGAGCGGCTGCTCTTCTCCAAGCTGGACAGCCAGCCGCCGACAGTCCCCGTCCTGGACCTCCAGGAGTACGCGGTGGGCACCGTGTGCGCCGCCGTTCCGCTGACGGCCGGCTCCTCCGTGGGCTGCCTGGCGCTGTCCCTCCCGGTCGAGCACGCGCACCGGCTGCGCTCGGCCGCCGACACCCTGAACCGCCGGGCGGCCCCGGTGGTGCTATCGCTCGCGATCTAGAGCCGTCCGCGGCGCCCACCTCGTACCTGGTCCGGAGCACCCCTTCCGGCCAGGTACTATTAATGAGTCAGCCGCGGAGCGGCGGACAGAAGAGGCGCCGCTAGCTCAGTTGGTTAGAGCAGCTGACTCTTAATCAGCGGGTCCGGGGTTCGAGTCCCTGGCGGCGCACAACCAGACCCTGTGGGGCATTCCGGTGATTCGGGATGCCCCACAGGGCTTTTCCGCGTGAGGTACACCTGCCGCAGGGCACCGACCCGTGCGCCGATATGGCGCTCCTCACAGTTCGTACGGGTAGAGGGCCACCTTCTCCCGCTCCGCGTGGATGTCGATCCATGTTCCGAGGGCCCCGTCCGGCAGCGGGCCGGCCAGGTCCAGCAGGATCAAGGTCCCCGCCAGGTCCAGGACGGCGGCGGCACGGGCGACATCGTCGAGCCGACCGCGCAGCAGCAGACCGTCCGACCGCGGGCCGATCCGGTAGGACTGCTCGGGGCGGGATGCGTGTTGGCCAGCCAGGCCACGTCCTCGTCGACCGTCCACTCGGCGTCGTACCGGCCGGGCAGTGCGTCGGGGTCACCGCACCAGCGGGCGACGACCGGTCCGATGGGGGTGCGCGCGTGAGCGAGGCACAGTCCGCCGGGGAGCTGTTCGGTTTTCTCCAGATCGATCAGCATGGCTGCGGGCGGCCCTCCGGACGGCGAAGGAGGGATCGATTCACGGTCATCCGATGATCCTGCCAGGTGCACCCGCTTTCCATGAACATCACGGGGCACAACGGGCACACGACCACGGCGACCCCCGGCGGAAGGGGTCGCCGCGGTGTGACCGGCCTGCCGTCAGAACTGCACGTCGGAGCAGGCGTAGAAGGCGTTCGCCGTGTCGTGCACCGTCCACACCGCCAGGATCAGATGGCGGCCCGACCGCTGGGGAAGGTTGCCGGAGTGGGACAGGGTGGCCGGCGGCTGCTGACCGCCGTAAGGGATGGTCAGGAAGGGCTGCGACTCCAGTGCGGCCCTGGTCAGCGGCTGACTCGGGTTCCAGCCGGCCTTGGTGATGTAGTACTTGAAGTCGGTGGTGCGGTGCCTGGCGGTGAACTGCCAGCGGAAGGTGTAGTTCTGGCCCGAGCTGACCTTGGTGGTGGGCCAGGTTCCGCCGCGCGGGTCGTCCAGTTCGGCGAACTGACCGTTGCCGCCCGCACAGATCCTGCCGTCGGCCGGACCCGCGGCCGGGAAGCCCTTCGGGCCCTCGACGCTCTGCGGCTCCCACTGGATCTGGCCGCAGTTGCTCACCGTCTTGTTGGCGCAGAGCTTCTGCCGGCTGATCGGTGAGTCGGTGTAGCCGTGGCTGCTCGCGCTGCCTGTGGCGAGCAGGGTCGCACCCGTCACGACGAGGCCGACCGCGGCCGCGCCTATCTTCATTCGCATGCTTGGCTCCTGGTAGAACGTGGGGAGTTCCGAGGCACTTGCTGCACGCGTGCGGTATTGCTTGTTCCGGTCTAGACCAAGTTCCAATGTATTGACGCCCGTTGGAGATGTCCAGACCAATCACGGGGCCTCGACGGCGCCCGCCCGACCCGTGTAGAAGGCAACGGTCAGATCCTTCACCAGTGCCTTGCGCTCGTAGTCGTCCAGATCGACCAGGCCACGCGCGGTCAGCCTGCCCACCGTCTCCTCGACCGCGTCCACCACCGAAGTCAGCACGGTGTTCCGGTGCTTGGCGTCGATCGCCGCGACCCGGCGGCGCTGCATCGCGGCCGCCACCTCCGGCGCGTAGTCGACGGCCACCGGCTGCGCCGCGAAGACCTCGACCCCGACCGCCGCGCACTGCGCCGCCAGCATCTTCGTCAGCCTGTCCCCGACCGCCTCCGCGTTGCGCAGCGTCGGCACCGCCGGGAGGAAGGCGTCGGCGGGCAGCTGCGAGAAGACCCGCGCGGTGGCCGCCTCCACCTGCTCCCGCAGATACGCCTCGTGGTCGGCCACGCCGAGTGCGGCGCGCGCCGTGTCCTTGACCCGCCACACCACCAGCACCACCGCACGCAGCGGCGCTCCCTCGGCGTCGACGACGGCCATCGGCTCGCTGCGCCAGTGCCGCAGCCGTACGTCGATCCGCCGGCGCAGCACCAGCGGGCTGACCCACACCAGTCCGGTACGCCGCACACTGCCGCGGTAGTCGCCGCAGAGCGTGAGCACCCACGCCCGGCCGACCTGGCCCCGCCCGAGCCCGCCGAGCGCGAAGAGCGCCAGGATCACCCCGAGTGTGAGCAGGCACCACAGCCAGATCCCGATGCCCCCGTACGGCGGCGGGGTCAGCCCGAACACGGCCGCGAGCGCGTCCGGCACCGCCCCGGTCCCCCAGATCACCGCACCGATCCCGGCGAGCGAGCAGCCGCCCGCGACGAGCCCCGTCCAGCCAGGCAGTACGGGTCCGGGGCGCTCGGCGAGCTGCGGATCGACGGGCGGCACGGGCCGGGCCGCGGCGGAGGACTTCCGCGGTCCCGGCTGCTGCGGTCCAGACTTCTGCTGTCCGGACTTCTGCGCTCCGGACCCGTCCTGGCGCGGCTGCCGCGGATCGGGCTCGTCCGGGCGCTCGTGTGGCCGGCGCTTCGTCAGGTCGGGCTTGTCCGTATCGGCCTTCCGCAGGTCCGGCTTCTTCAGGTCCTGCGTCCGCGGGTCCTGCTGCTGCGGGTCGAGGACGCCGGGCCCGGTGCCGTGCCCCTGCTGGGACTCGTGCGCGGCGGGCGGTTCGTGCCCGACCCTCGGCTGCTCGCCCGTGCCCTGCCGCCGCGCCACGACGGTGGGCCGCAGCGGGGCCGTGTCCTCCCTGAACAGCAGGTGGACGGGGATCTCGGTCGTCGTCTCGCTCGCGATGACGAAGTTGCGCCGCGGGCTCTCGGACGGCACGGTGCCCTCCGGCTCCGACGTCGTGGTGTTCATGCCTGCCGCCTTAGCTGGTCGCTCTGTTGTGTCGTCGGGTGTGCTCGTGCCCGGTGCCCCGGGACCGGGGTCCTAGGAGAAGAGACGCCTCCAGGTCTCCGGCCCCGGATAGCCGTCCGCCGCCGCGCCGCGCCAGCCCTGGGCGCGCTGGAACGCCTGGACGTTGCGGCGGTCCGCCTCCCGCCAGCGCGGACTCGGTCCGGACGTGTAGTGCTTGCCGTAACCACGCTCGACCAGGCGCTTGCCCAGTTGGGTGACGTACGCGTTGGAGCGGCCGGGCCGGAAGTGGGCGCGGCCGGGAAAGGCCGGCCTACCGGCGTTCGGGCCGTTGGCCGCCGGCTTCGCGGCGGGGATGTTCCTTCCCTGCTTGTTCACCAGCAGCCGCCAGGTGTGCGGTCCCGGCAGGCCGTCCGCCTCCTTGCCGCGCCAGCCCTGGGCACGCTGGAAGGCCCGGGTCGCCCGCCGGTCGGCCTCCGTCCAGCGCGGATCGGGCCCCTCCCGGTAGAACCGCTTGCCGCCGCGCGCCACGAGCATCTCGCCGAGGCGCGTGACGGACGCGTTGTTCGTGCCCGTCCCGAAGCGGGTGACGCCCGGGAAGGCAACGGCCTCCCGTTGTCCCCCGGCCGCGCCGGCGCCGGTACCGAGGCCCTTGTAGCGGTAGGCGACGTAGGAGGCCGAGTTGTTCCAGTAGGCCATCGGCGTGGCCTGTTTGCGGGTGTGCGGCTTGGTCTGCTCGTACGCCGTGTAGTGGGTGTGCGTGTAGTCGGTCCAGCCGCCGAAGATCGTGACGTGCGAGCCGCCCGTCGGGTCGGCCGGATTGTGGAAGAGCAGGATGTCCCCGGCCTGGAGATCGTCGCGCAGGATCCGGTCGCCGAACTGGGCGAGGCTGCCGGTCCACTCGTTCTTCGCCAGGTTCCAGGCCATCGACACATAGCCGGAGCAGTCCTGGCGGTACCCGTCGGACCAGTACTTCGACATGCTGTACGGCACCTTGGCGTCGACCCATTTCTTGGCGCGGTTGATGATCTCCGCGCGGGTGCTGGCGCGCAGCGGCGCCTTCGCTGCGGCGGGCCGGCCGCCGGGGCCGTGCAGCGGCGCGGTGCCGCCCTGTTCGGTGGCCGGCCCCGGTTCGGCGGTCCGCTCTCCGGGCCGTTCCCCGGATCGCGCGGCGGCGGGGGAGGCGTTCTTCGCCACCGCCCCCGTTCCCGTGGCTCCCAGGACGACCCCGGCGGCGGTGACCACGACCAGCGCCCTGCGGCAGCCCTGCGCCGAGGGGTGTTCCCCGGCCGCGAGCGTGCGGCGCCGGTGCGCGCACCCCGCGCAGCCGCAGTCCGCGGCGGGCTCGAACTCCTCGAAGACCGGTACGGCAGCCATGTCTGTCCCCTCCGCACTCAGCAAGATCTTCTGACGATGTTTCACGGGCGCCAGTGTCCCAGCGGTATGGACATAACGCATTTTGACGGATCAAAGGTTAAAAATGATGATTCGACAGGCTGTGGCGCGTCCTCGCGGCGACCAGTGTGGTTGCGCGGAGCACCGTCGGAGTTCCGGTAGAGTTCTCCAGGTCAGCAGGCGCCGCTAGCTCAGTTGGTTAGAGCAGCTGACTCTTAATCAGCGGGTCCGGGGTTCGAGTCCCTGGCGGCGCACGCGGAACCGAGGCCCCCTCGCCACAGGCGAGGGGGCCTCGGTCGTACCGTCGGCGCCCCCTTGGCCGTGCGTACGATCATTTCCGGCCAATGCCTACCGGTCGGAAACCTCCGACCCGAGAGGGTTCCAAATCGCGCATACGATCGGTTAACGGCCCGTTTCGCCCTTGCGATCATGACTGGGCTCCGAGAACCTATGGTGGAGCCGGTCACTCCAATTAAGCGCCCGGTTTGGGCAGTTGGGTGCGGTTTCGGGGGCCGCTTCCGGTGCGCGGAGCAAGGGGTGGGGGCCCCTTCACGGCCGGAACACGCGACGGGCATCATGCAACCGAAGGGTGACCGTTTCATGTCTGTAGGAACGGTGGCCAGCCACCACTGACATGCCCGGGACAGCAGGTACAGGGGATCCTGCGGCCCCAGGTGACACGACCGACCACAGCACGCGTAGACCCCGCGTGCGGGGGGATGATCAATGCAGTCGACGCCGGACGGCACCGGGCAGCCGGAAGACTCTTCGCGGACCACACAGCTGCGGGTGCCCGCGCACCTGCGTGCCGCCACCGCGCGGCTGCGCCCGAGGAAGGCGCTGCCGCGTTACGACTACGAGCACTACAGCCGGCTGGCGGGCCCCCTCACGCAGCCCGACCCCAACCGGCCGTACACGGTCCGGTACCGCTCGCTGCTCTCGCAGGAGCCCCACCGGATACGTGCCGCACTGCTGCTCGGTGCCGCGCCGCTGCTGTCGCTGGGCCTGTTCGCCTGGCTGATGCAGCCCCAGCACTGGACCGACCGCGACCCGAACCTCGAGAACGACCTGCTGCTCGTCCTCGACATCGTCATGCTCGTCTCGATCGGCCTGATCGAGCTGTTCCGGACGATGAACGTCCTGTCCAACGCCCACGCGACGCTGGTGGCACGCGACCCGGTGCCGGTGGTGCCCGAGTCCGGCACCCGCGTCGCCTTCCTCACCTCCTTCGTGCCGGGCAAGGAGCCCCTGGAGATGGTGACGAAGACCCTCGAGGCGGCGGTGAAGATCCGGCACCGGGGTCTGATGCACGTCTGGCTGCTCGACGAGGGCGACGACCCGGCCGTCAAGGAGGTCTGCGCCCGTCTCGGCGTCCACCACTTCTCCCGTAAGGGCGTCGCCAGGTGGAACCAGGAGAAGGGCGCGCACCGGGCGAAGACCAAGCACGGCAACTACAACGCGTGGCTCGATGCGCACGGCGGCAACTACGACTTCTTCGCCTCCGTCGACACCGACCATGTCCCGCTGCCCAACTACCTGGAGCGGATGCTCGGCTACTTCCGCGACCCGGACGTCGGCTTCGTCATCGGCCCGCAGGTCTACGGCAACTACGACACCTTCGTCACCAAGGCCGCCGAGTCGCAGCAGTTCCTCTTCCACGCCCTGATCCAGCGGGCGGGCAACCGCTACGGCGCCCCGATGTTCGTCGGCACCTCCAACGCCGTGCGCATCAGGGCCATCAAACAGATCGGCGGGCTGTACGACTCGATCACCGAGGACATGGCCACCGGCTTCGAGATGCACCGCGCCACCAACCCGGCCACCGGCAACAAGTGGCGCTCGGTCTACACGCCCGACGTACTGGCCGTCGGCGAGGGCCCCACGGCGTGGACCGACTTCTTCACCCAGCAGCTGCGCTGGTCCCGCGGCACGTACGAGACGATCCTCAAGCAGTACTGGAAGGGCTTCGGCACCCTGCCGCCCGGCAAGCTCTTCAACTACACGATGATGATCATCTTCTATCCGATGTCCGCCCTCAACTGGATCCTCGCGGCCCTGAGCTGCGCGCTGTTCCTGGGCATGGGCGCCTCCGGTGTGCAGATCGACCCGGCCATCTGGATGATGCTCTACGGCAACGCCTCCGCCCTCCAGATCGGCCTGTACATCTGGAACCGCCGGCACAACGTGTCGCCGCACGAGCCGGAGGGCTCCGGCGGCCTCGCCGGCATGGTGATGTCGGCGCTCTCCGCGCCCATCTACGCCCGTTCGCTGATGGACGCCGTACTGCGGCGCAAGAGCTCGTTCGTGGTGACCCCCAAGGGCGACTCGTCGAGCCCCGACACCCTGTTCGGCACGTTCCGCATCCACCTGTTCTTCATCGCCGTCTTCGGAGGCTCGCTCGCCTCTTCGTTCTGGCTCGGGCACAACCATCCGGCGATGATCACCTGGGCGTCGTTGGCGCTGCTGATCACGGCCGCGCCGATCTTCGCCTGGCGGCACGGCATCGCCACGGAGAAGAAGAAGCGCAGGAGACGGCACGCGGGAGACCGGCCGCCGGCCGGGCCGGGCTCCGGCGGCCCTCATGTGCCGCAGCAACGGCCCCGTTTCGCGGACCCCCGCCCAGGTCCCGGAGCGACCACGGACCAGACCATGCAGATCGCCCTTGGGGGACGTAAGAAATGAGCACGATGCCCGCGCGGCCGAACCACCGCAAGAACCGCGCCCGCCGAATAGCCATCGGCGCGGCGGTGATCGTGGTGGTCGCCGGGTTCAACGGACCCGCCATCTGGCGCTTCGGCTCGGAGCAGTACCACGACTACGAGATCAACAAGCCGGAGTACAAGGCGGCGAACGGACACTGGGACTTCCTCGACGTCCCTTCCGAGTTCAGGATCAACAGCATCCACGCCGCGCTGCTGCACACCGGCAAGGTGCTGCTGATCGCCGGTTCCGGCAACAACCAGAAGAACTTCGACGCCAAGAAGTTCGAGTCGGTGCTGTGGGACCCGGAGACGAACACCTTCAAGAAGATCCCCACCCCCAAGGACATGTTCTGCGCCGGGCACACCCAGCTGCCCGACGGCAAGCTGCTGGTCGCGGGCGGCACCAAGCGGTACGAGAAGCTCAAGGGCGACGTCACCAAGGCCGGCGGCCTGATGATCGTCCACAACGAGGACCCGGACGCGCCCAAGACGCTGCCCGCGGGCACCAAGTTCACCGGGAAGAAGAACGGGAAGACGTTCGTCTCCAAGGACCCCGTCCTGGTGGAGAAGGCGAAGAAGGTCTTCGACCCGAAGACCGGCCGTTTCCTGCGCACCGAGGCGGGCCTCGGCCGTATCTACGTCGAGGCCGAGCAGTCGGGCAAGCAGTACGAGACCGGCACCGAGGACAACTACCGGGTGCAGGGGCTCGGGGGATCCGACGCGCGCAACGTCTACGGCATCGCCCAGAAACTCGCTCTCGACAAGAAGGACTTCCAGGGCATCAAGGAGGCCTTCGAGTTCGACCCGGTCGCGGAGAAGTACGTCCCCGTCGACCCCATGAACGAGGCCCGCTGGTACCCCACGCTGACCACCCTCGAGGACGGCAAGGTCCTCTCGCTCTCCGGCCTCGACGAGATCGGGCAGATCGTTCCCGGCAAGGACGAGATCTACGACCCGAAGACGAAGACCTGGGAGTACACCGGGGTCATCAGGAAGTTCCCCACCTACCCGGCGATCTTCCTGATGGACAACGGAAAGCTGTTCTACTCCGGCTCCAACGCCGGTTACGGGCCGGCCGACGTCGGCCGCGACCCGGGCGTCTGGGACCTGGACACCAACAAGTTCACCAAGATTCCCGGCCTGTCGGACCCCGACCGGATGGAGACCTCGGCGACTGTCATGCTGCCGCCCGCCCAGGACCAGAAGTTCATGGTCATAGGCGGCGGCGGGGTCGGCGAGTCGGAGAAGTCGAGCGAGAAGTCCCGGCTGGTCGACCTCAAGGCCGACAACCCCCGCTTCAAGGACGGCCCCTCGCTGGACAAGGGCACCCGCTACCCGAGCGCCTCGCTGCTGCCCGACGACTCCGTGCTCGTCACCGGCGGCTCGGAGGACTACCGGGGGCGCGGTGGCTCCGATGTGCTCGAGGCCCGCACGTACGACCCGAAGACCGGGACCTACCAGCGAGTCGCCGACCCGGCGGTGGGCCGCAACTACCACTCCGGCTCTGTGCTGCTGCCCGACGGACGGGTCATGATCTTCGGCTCGGACTCGCTCTTCTCCGACAAGGCCAACACCCGGCCGGGCGTCTTCGAGCAGCGCGTCGAGATCTACACCCCGCCCTACCTCTACCGGGACAGCAGGCCGGAGGTGACCGGCGGTCCGAAGACGATCGAACGCGGCGAGAAGGGCACCTTCGAGGTCAAGAGCGAGAAGGCGCTGAAGACGGCGAAACTGATGCGGCCCAGCGCGGTCACGCACGTCACCGACGTCGACCAGCGCTCGATCGCGCTGGAGATGAAGAAGACCGCGGACGGCGTGGAGGTCACCGTGCCCGCGAACAGGGCACTGGTGCCGTCCGGTCACTACATGTTCTTCGTGACGGACGAGGCCGGCACACCGTCCGAGGCGGTGTGGGTGAAGGTCCCGTAACGGGCCTCCGAACGCGGAAGGGCCCGGCAGCGCGTCCCCGGCTGCCGGGCCCTTCCCGTAGCTCTACTTGGTGTTCCTGGCCAGTTCGAGCGCGTACTCGGGCCACCAGTCGCCGGCCTTGGGGCCGCCCTTGCAGTCACCGTCGGACTCGCCGGGCCGCTTGACCCACAGATAGGCGTCGACGAGCGGGTCACCGGTCCTGGTCGTCGGCGGCTCACCCAGCGCGCGGCCGGGCGGGTTGCACCAGTTCTCCGCCGGATCGCCCTCCGTGTAGGGGCCGTTGCCGTTGCGGCTGGTGTCGATGACGAAGTGCTTGCCGCCGAACTTCTCCGAGAGCTTCTTGCCGAACTGCTTGCTGGCGTCGGTCGGATAGAAGTTGGAGACGTTCACCGCGAAGCCGTCGGCCTGCTCCACACCGGCGCGCTTCAGCGGGTCGTACAGCGCGTCCGGGTTGGACCAGCCCGCGTTGCCGGCGTCCAGGTACACCTTCGTCCCCGGCTGCTGCTTCAGCCTTTCCACCGCTCCCCTGAGCAGGTCGTACCGCTCCTCGTGGAACTCCTGCGGAGTGCAGCTGTCCACCAGGTGCAGTACCGCGTCCGGTTCGAGGATCACCGTGGCACGCCGGTCGCCGATGCCCTTGGCGACGCTGTCGACCCATGCCCGGTAGGCGTTCCCGTCGGCGGCGCCGCCTTTGGAGAACTGGCCGCAGTCTCGGTGAGGGATGTTGTAGAGGACGAGCACCGCGTCCCGGTCGGCCTTCGCCGCCGCCCCGGTGATGCCCTCCGCCTCCGCCTCCGGGTCGTCCGGGCCGATCCATTCGCCTGCCGGCTGCTCCGCGATCTTCGTGATCAGTGCGGCGTTCTCCTTCTCGCCGTTGTCGCGGTAGGCGGCGACCTGCCGGGCCGCCTTGCCGTCCGGGTTCACCCAGTACGGGTCCTGGCCCTTGGGCTGCTGGCTGACGACCGGCCGGTCGTCCTTGCCGCCGTCGCCGTCGGAGGAACAGCCCGCCGTCAGCAGCACCGCTCCCGCGGCGGCCAGGCACGCGCCCGTCCGGGCACCCAGGCCGACCAAACTGCGGTACATCCACTCCCCCTTGGTGCACAGTGCGTACGGTCCGGCCCTGTGGGTCCCCCGGACAGGACCGGTCGATCCATCCTGGCACACACCGTGCGCCGCCCCGGAGGGCCGGCCGCTCTCGTCGGCATACCGTGACGAGCTCCCGGCACAGCCGACCCGCCGCGGGCCCGAGCAGTCCGTCAGGCCGCGGACACACCCGTCAGATAGGCGTACACGACGACGTTCGCCGTGTAGGTACCGGCCGCACGGTCGAAGGTGCCCCCGCAGGTGATGAGGCGCAGTTCGGCACGGCCCTCCTGACGCGGGCCGTAGACCTTCTGCGGGTCGAACCGGTCGCGGGAGAAGACCTTGACGTCGTCGATGGTGAACTGCGCCACGGAACCGTCGGCCCGGGTCACCTCGATCTTCTGGCCAGGCCGGGCGGCGCTCAGTCCGTAGAACACGGCGGGCTTCGTCTCCGTGTCGACGTGCCCGACGAGCAGCGCGGCGCCGGGCTCCCCGGGCTCGGTGCCGTCGCCGTACCAGCCCACGGTCTGCGGCGAGTCCAGCGGGGGCGGGTCGACCGCTCCGGCGGGGTCGAGGCCGCGAGACACGACGGGCGCGGCGATGCCGACGGCGGGGACGGACACCCGGCGCGGCTCCGCGGCGTCGATCGGCCGGTGCGGGGCGGGCATCGGGATGCCGGGAGGGCGGCCCACCGCGGCGATGTCGCCGGTGGTCGGCGCGGAGCTGCCGAGGTGCGCGCCCGGGGCCTCGCTCCCCCACAGCCACAGTGCGAGGACCAGCACCGCCCAGGCCACTCCGATGACGAGCCGGCCGTTGCCGGGGGCCGCGGCGGGACCGGACGGGGGCGCGGGACGGTCGGCGCCGGACATGACTAGTCGGCGTCCGTCCGCCGACGGCGGCGGGCGCTGCGCAGGGCCACTGCGACGGCGGCCACACCCGCGAGGGCGAGGCCGATGACGGTCTGCGGGGTGCTGGGCCCGGCGTCGTCCGTGTCGACGGTCGAGACCGGGGCAGCGAGCACGGCGGCGCCGCCTCCGCCCGCCCGTACGGGGGCGACGGGTGATTCGTGGGGCCGTGACGCGCTCGGGGACGGGCGGCCCGGTGGTTCTTCGTGCCCGGGGTGTGCGACGGCCCCGGCTTGGACGGGTGCGACGGCTTCGCGGGGTGGGACGGCTTCGCGGGGTGGGACGGCTTCGCGGGGTGGGACGGCCGGTGCGGGTGGCGCTCGACCTGGACGCTGCCCGCGTCCCGGTGGTCGCGAAGGTCGCAGGTGACCCGGAGGGCGTAGGTACCGGGCTCGGCGTCGGCTCTGACCTTCGCCCTGCCGGTGAGCCAGCCGTGCCCGCCCTTCGCCGACAGTTCGGCGTCCGCGGCGAAGGCGTGGGACCGGGCGGCGCCGGATCTGTCCCGGCAGCCCACGACGCGGATCTCGACCTCGCCGCCGGGGCGGGTGGTGGCGGGGTTCACCGTTGCCTTCACGGAGTTGCCGGCGAAAGCGGCGGTCGCGGGCGCCATGACCAGCACGGCGGCCACCCCTGCCACACGGAAAGCTATGGAACCAGTACGCATCGTGAACCTCCTGATACCGCCAGAGTCACGCGTCTGGGTCGTTTCCGCATCCGCAGGGCCGGCCGCCGATCTCGCCGGCGTGGCTGACCTGCTCAGATGCGGTCGACGAGGTCCGCGATCGAGTCGACCACCTTGGACGGCCGGAACGGGTAGCGGTCGACCAGGGCAGGGGTCGTGGAGCCGGTGAGCACCAGGAAGGTCTCCATGCCGGCCTCGAGTCCCGCGAGCACGTCGGTGTCCATCCGGTCGCCGATCATGGCGCTGGTCTCGGAGTGTGCGCCGATGGCGTTCAGCCCGGTCCGCATCATCAGCGGATTGGGCTTCCCCGCGAAGTACGGGTCCTTGCCGGTCGCCTTGGTGATCAGCGCGGCGACGGAGCCCGTCGCGGGGAGCGGCCCCTCCGCGGAGGGGCCGGTGTTGTCGGGGTTGGTGCAGATGAACCGGGCTCCGCCGTTGATCAGCCGGATCGCCTTGGTCAGCGACTCGAAGCTGTAGGTGCGGGTCTCGCCGAGCACCACGTAGTCGGGGTCGTGGTCGGTGAGGATGTAGCCGATGTCGTGGAGCGCCGTGGTCAGTCCGGCCTCGCCGATGACGTAGGCGGTGCCGCCCGGCCGCTGGTCGTCGAGGAACTGCGCGGTGGCCAGGGCCGACGTCCAGATGTTCTCCACCGGCACGTCGAGACCCATGCGGGCCAGCCGGGCGTGCAGGTCGCGCGCCGTGTAGATGGAGTTGTTGGTGAGCACCAGGAACGGCTTCCCGGTCTCCCGCAGCTTCTTGATGAAGGCGTCTGCGCCGGGAATCGGGACGCCCTCGTGGATGAGGACACCGTCCATGTCGGTGAGCCAGGATTCGATCGGCTTGCGCTCTGCCATCAGACGGACTCCTGCCGGTGCATGTGTGCGTGCTGGGGCGCCGCGACTGCGCTGTGGCGACTCCGCACAGCCTAATCAGGATGTCCGGGATCTTGACCCGTACGGTCAGCGGCCCGTCCCTCGGCACCGGCGCGGTACGAGCGGCCGTGTGGCTCAGCGCGGGCGCGGCCGGGGGCGCCGCCGGCGGCGGGTGAGGAGCGCGAGGACCCCGGCGCCCAGCAGGATCGCGCCGCCGACCCCGACGCCGATACGGGTGAGCGGCCCGGAGCCGGTGGTGGCGAGCTGTCCGGAGCGGCTCGGTGACACCCCGGCCGGCGTGGCCGCCGGGGTCGGCGACCCGCTGGGGGACGGGTCCGCGGTGGGCCGGGCGGGGCGGGGCTCGGCGGACCGGCCCCCCTCCCCCGCGACGACGGTGAAGCGCTCGTCCCCCGACGCCCCCACCCAGTCGCCGTCGTCGCCCTTGCGCTGCACGACGGCCGCGTTGACGGTGACCGTGTTCGAGGGCGTGCCGGCGTCGAGCGAAAGCCTTGTCCGCACGGTGACCGTCCCGCCGGCCGGTACGACGAAGCCCTGGAAGCCGTCGAAGACGCCCACGATCTCGTCCTCGCTGGTCTCCTCGAGCACGACCGGACGCCAGCGGTCCGCGTCCTCGTCGTAGAACTCGAGGGTGACGCGGTCCTCGGTCAGTCCCCGGTCCTGGGCGGTGAGGACGAGCACCGGATGGATCCGGTGACAGGTCTCCCGGGTGCTGTTCGTGAGGTCCACCGACCAGGAGTGGAAGCCCGACCCCACCCGGACGGTCGCGGGGCCGCCGTGGATCCGGGTCCTGATCGGGAACACCGGGTCGGACGCCTTGCCGCAGGTGCGCGCGTGGTCGGCGGGCCGGTCGCCGGACCGGTCCTCGGCCGGCGCGTTGGACGCGGCGAGCGGGGCGGGGACGGGTCGCTGTGGCCCGCGGGAGGCGATGGCGGCGGAGCCGCTGACCACGGCGGACGTGATCAGCGCCGCGGCGGCTCCGAGGACGAGGGCATTGCGCGTTCGCATGAGAGGCAGGCCTTTGCTTGCTCGCGTACTGCCGGGATCGCCCGGGCGTGGCCCGGGACCGTGCCATGTGTGCCCGCCGGCGCGGGCACGGCGGGCCCGGTACGGCCGATCAGCGGCTGAACGCCCCTCCTGCCAGCGTATTCACGGCCCCGGATGATTGACCTGCGGCCCCTCCTGGGACTCGGCGGCAGGGGCGACCGCTTCCGACCGGCCGAAGAGCGGGGCGAGCACGAGTTGGGCGGCGCCGTCGGCGACGGTCTGCTCGCCGTCCCTTGCGGCGGCCGTCACGGGGACATCGGCGCGCGGTGCGAGTACGGCGCGCACTCCCTGTACGAACTCGTCCGCCGCGGCGTCGACGACACGGCCGCCCAGGAGGACACGTTCGATGTCGAGGAGTTCCACGAGGTTGGTGGCGCCGACGCCGAGGACGCGGGCGGCGCCCGCGAGGTCGCCACGGGCGACCGCTTCCAGGCAGAGCACCTCGATGCAGCCGCGTCTGCCGCAGGTGCACAGCGGCCCGTCGAGCTGGATCACCTGGTGGCCGAACTCGCCCGCGTCGGTGCGTGCGCCCCGGTAGAGCACGCCGCCGAGGACCAGGCCGGCGCCGAGCCCGGTGCCGAGGTGGAGGTAGGCGAAGGAGTCGCCGGGGCCGCGTAGCGCGATGCCGAGGGCGGCTGCGTTGGTGTCCTTGTCGAGGACGACGGGCAGCCCGAGGCGTCCGGCGAGCACGTCACGCAGCGGAAAGCCCTCCCATTGCGGGAACCCGGTGACACGCTGGGTCACACCGTTGAAGTGGTCGAGCGGCCCCGGCATGGCGACGCCGACGCCGAGCACCCGCAGACCGGCGGCACCGAGGACGGGACCGGCGGGTCCGGCCGGGTCCGCGTCCGCCAGCAGGACGCCGACCTCGGCCACCGCTCTGGTGACGACCGCCTCGGTGCCGGCGCCGAGGTCAAGCGGCACCTTCCGGCCGGCGACCCGGGTTCCGGCCAGGTCGACCAGGACCGCCGACAGTTCGTCACGGTCGAGATGGACGCCCAGCGCGTACCCCGCGGAGGGCACGAGGCGCAGTACCGTCCGCGGTTTGCCGCCGGTCGACGCACGCTGCCCCGCCTCCCCGACTGTGCCCTCCTCACGCAATCGGGCGACAATCTTGCTGACGGCCTGGGGCGTGAGCCCCGTACCCTCGGCCAGTTCGAGCCTGCTGATGCCGCCCTCGCCCGCTGTTCGCAGCAGGTCGAGGACGAGCGCCGCATTGTGGCTGCGCAGCGCCGGCAGATTGGCTCCCACTCCCGCCATGCTCCTGTTCACCCTTCCATTGTCCGCCCCGCTTGCAGTTTGGCAACACCGTTGCTTAAGTGGAGGGCATGACTGGTACCGGCTCTCCCCTCCGCGTCGCACTCATCGGCTACGGCCTGGCGGGTTCCGTCTTCCACGCCCCGCTGATCGCCGCCACCGAGGGACTCGTCCTCGACACGGTCGTCACCTCCAGCCCGGAGCGGCAGGAGCAGGCGCGTGCCGCGTTCCCCGGGGTCCGCGTCGAGGCATCGCCGGACCGCCTGTGGGCCCGTGCCGACGAGCTCGACCTGATGGTCGTCGCCACACCGAACAAGACGCATGTCCCGCTCGCCCGCGCCGCCCTCGAGGCGGGTACCGCGGTCGTCGTCGACAAGCCCATCGCCGGCACGGCCGCCGAGGCACGGGCGCTCGCCGCCCTGGCCGCCGATCGCGGTCTCGTGCTCTCCGTTTTCCAGAACCGCCGCTGGGACAACGACTTCCTGACCCTGCGGAAGCTCATCGAGGCCGGCGAGCTCGGCGAGGTGCAGCGCTTCGAGTCCCGTTTCGAGCGCTGGCGCCCGCAGCTCAAGGGCGGCTGGCGCGAGTCGGGCGACCCGCAGGAGATCGGCGGCCTCCTCTACGACCTGGGCAGCCATGTCGTCGACCAGGCGCTGACCCTCTTCGGCCCGGCGGTACGGGTGTACGCGGAGTCCGACGTACGCCGCCCCGGCGCGCAGGCCGACGACGACACGTTCATCGCGATCACGCACGCTAACGGCGTCCACTCGCATCTGTACGCCAGCGCCACGACCGCGCAGCTCGGCCCCCGATTCCGGGTTCTGGGCTCCGCAGGCGGGTACGTGAAGTACGGCTTGGACCCGCAGGAGGACGCTCTGCGCGCCGGCCGCCGCCCGGACGACGGCGAGCCGTGGGGCGTGGAGCCGGAGTCGATGTGGGGCCGGGTCGGTGCGGGAGAGTCGCCGCTGACGGGCGGGGGCGCTCCCGTGGAGACCGTGCCGGGCGACTACCCCGCGTACTACGCGGCGGTCGCCGCCGCGGTGCGCGACAAGGCCGCTCCGCCGGTCACCGCGGAGGAGGCCGCGGCCGCCTTGGAGGTACTGGAGGCCGCCCGCCGTTCCGCCCGTGAAGGGATCACCGTCACCGTGGAGGTCACCGCATGAACACGGACACGATGAAGCCGGTCCCCCACCTCACCGTCGACGAGATCGTCCAACAGGAACGGCGGCTCACGCTGCGCCGGTTCACCCACTCGGACGCGTGGGCGCTCGGCAGCATGCTGGTCGAGATGGGGCACCTGCGCGAGGCTCCGGTGGCCATCGACATCCGCCGCGGCGCGCAGCAGCTGTTCCACGCCGCGCTGCCGGGCTCCAGCGCCGACAACGACGCGTGGATCGACCGCAAGCGGCGGGTGGTGGAGCGGTACGGCGAGAGCTCGTACCTGGTCGGAGCACGCCACCGCGCCAAGGGCACCACGTTCGAGGAGTCGTCGCGGCTGGATCCGGACCTGTACGCGGCGCACGGCGGCTCGTTCCCGATCACGGTCGTCGGAACCGGTGTCGTCGGCTCCGTGACGGTCTCGGGTCTTCCGCAGGCGGAGGACCACGCGATGGTGGTCGAGGCGCTGGAGCGCTTCATCGCCAGGTGACACCGCCTTCGGGTGCGCGCGGTGCGGCGGGCGCGGTCTGCTGCCGCGTCCGCCGCACCGCACGTCCATCGCCTCGAGCGTATGGACTCAGGCGTCCTTGAGCGTGCGGGCTCAGGCGTCCTTGAGCTCCTGGCGCTGGCGGCCGAGGCCGTCGATCTCGAGCTCGACCACGTCACCGGCGCGCAGGAACGGCTTCGGCTCGGGCTGTCCGAGCGCGACCCCCGCCGGCGTGCCGGTGTTGATGACGTCGCCCGGGTACAGGGCCATGAACCGGCTGACGTACCGGACGACGTCGGCGACCGGGAAGATCTGGTCGGCGGTGGTGCCGTCCTGCTTGAGCTCGCCGTTGACCCACAGCCGAAGCCCCAGGGCCTGCGGGTCCGGCACCTCGTCCGCGGTCACGAGCCAGGGCCCCAGCGGGTTGAACGTCTCGCAGTTCTTGCCCTTGTCCCAGGTTCCGCCGCGTTCGATCTGGAACTCGCGTTCCGACACGTCATGGGCGACGGCGTAGCCGGCTACGTACGACAGCGGGTCCTCGTCCGGCTCGATGTAGCGGGCCGTACGTCCGATGACCACCGCGAGCTCGACCTCCCAGTCGGTCTTGCGGCTGCCACGCGGGACGAGCACGGTGTCGTCCGGTCCGACGACGGTGTCGGCGGCCTTGAAGAAGACGACCGGCTCCGCCGGAGGCTCGGCCCCGGTCTCCGCGGCGTGATCGTGGTAGTTCAGCCCGATGCACACGACCTTTCCGATCCGGCCCACCGGCGGGCCGACGCGGAGCCCGGCCGCGTCGAGTACGGGCAGGTCACCGGTCTGGGCCGCGGTCCTGATCCGGTCGAGGGCGGCGGCGTCGGCCAGCAGCGCCCCGTCGATGTCCGTGACGAGACCGGACAGGTCGCGCAGCGTCCCGTCCTGGTCGAGCAGCGCGGGACGCTCGGCGCCTGCCGTGCCGACACGCAGCAACTTCATGGTCTGTCTCCCCTGGTCGAGTACGGACCCGGCCCGATAGGTGCGGCCATCGGAGGATCGGAGGATTGGCTGATCCTCCAAGACATCCGACCACCCTGCAAGACCCTGTTCACACACTGGACCCTTACCGACGGGTAGCGGCCGCGTCCTGGAGGAGCCGGCGGGTCCGGACCGGTGAAGCCCCGCGCGCACCGCCGGGTCTCCGCCCTGCCCCGGCGGAGTCACCTGCCCGCCGCCTGCCCGCCGGACGAGGCCCTGTCCCGCCCCCGGCCAGGGTCACCGGCCCGCCCGGCTAGGGTCGGTGCCATGTCCGTCGCACGCTCGGTCGCCCTCTTCCTCGCCGCGGCCTTCCTCGAGATCGGCGGGGCCTGGCTCGTCTGGCAGGGCCTGCGCGAGCACCGGGGCCTGCTCTGGATCGGCGGCGGCGTGGTCGCGCTCGGCCTCTACGGCGTGGTCGCCACGTTCCAGAGCGACGCGAACTTCGGCCGCATCCTCGCCGCGTACGGCGGCGTCTTCGTCGCCGGTTCCCTCGCCTGGGGCATGGTCGCGGACGGCTACCGGCCCGACCGTTACGACGTCGCCGGCGCGCTGATCTGCCTGGCCGGGATGGCCGTCATCATGTACGCGCCGCGAGGGCACTGACTCGCCGGCGGCCGCCCGCGCCGAGCGTTCAGAGCTGCGCCATCGGCACGGGCGTGTCCCGGTAGAGGAACACCCGCTCGACCGCCGTCCAGGTGGTGGAGGTGACGACGTAGAGCGCGGCGGCCAGCGGCACGACGGCGACGGTCGCGAGCGTGGCGAACGACAGCACCGGCATGATCCTTGTCATCGCCCCCATGCCCGGCATCTGCTCGCCTGTCATGGGCGCGGCGGCCATCTGCCGCTTGGTACGCCGGTAGGTGAAGGTCGCGACGACCGCGACGATCAGGAAGAGAGCGCCGTAGACGAGACCGGCCCCGCCGAACACCCCGCCGTCCGCGAGAGCGTCCGTCCAGCGGCCGCCGAGTGGCGCGTCGAACAGCGCGTGGCCGAGGAGACCGTTCGGTTCCCCGCCGATCTCGGTGTTCGAGAACAGGTGGTACATCAGGAAGAACGCCGGCAGCTGGAGCAGGCTCGGCAGGCAGCCGGAGAGCGGCGACACCTTCTCCCGCGCGTACAGCTCCATCGTGGCCTTCTGAAGCCGCTCCGGGTTCTTACCGTGCTTGGTGCGCAGTTCGGCGAGCTGCGGCGCGAGGCGGGTGCGGGCCTTCTGGCCGCGGGCGGCCGCGCGGGAGAGAGGGTGGACGGCGAGGCGTACGAGCGCGGTGCAGACGATGATCGCGGCGGCGGTGGCGGACGCGGCGAACAGCGGCTCGAGCAGCTTCGCGAGCTGCTCGACCAGGGTGGCGAAGACGGACATGGGTGAGCCCTCCGGGGGTCTCGTCGTGCCGGGAACGAGGACATGACGGCATGACGGCCCGCGCGGGGACTGCGTGGTGGCGTGGTGATGCCTACAGGGCCGTCAGGAGGGGACGACCGGGCGCTCGGGGACGCCTGCGCCCCCGGGCATCGGGATCCCGCTGCGGCAGGAACGCGGTTCGTTGCTCGCGGTCGCGCAGGGCGGTCCGGACTCGGGTGCGTGGCACGACGGGCGCGCAGCGCGCGCTGATGACGGCACAGACAAGAAGGGCGGATCCGACGGCGGCGGTGGCGGTCGCGGCGAGCGCGAGCGCGGCGGAGATGCTGCCGCCGTCGACGAGGACGATCTCGACCAGCAGCAGGAGCAGCAGCGCGGCGGGCCGCAGCAGCCGAGCCGTACGACCGGCCATGCGCCCCTCCCTCTGTCAGTGACGGCCGGAGCGTATTCGCGACCGGCCTCGCGCACACGGGAAGACGAACAACTCCTTCCCGGAGTTCCCGTTTCACAGCACCTGTGGGCGTCTTCGGGGACGCCCACCCGGAGGACGCCCCGCCGCGGGCGTCGGTCTCAGCTATTTGAACGGTTGATTACTGAGAATCACGTTGCGGTCACGTTAATCGTGCAGGTCTTGACGCTTCTCGACCCACAGAGTTGGCTTTCGGCCACCTTGGCTGCAAATGATGCGGCCTGTCAGGGAGGTTGGATTCAACCAATGAACGCACTTCTGCGTCGTGCCGCCGTCGCAGCCGCCACCGCCGCGATGGTCGTGCCGCTCTCCGGCTGTGGGACCACCGAGGAGCCGGGTGTGAGGCTGAGCGATGACATCGTTGTTGGTCTGCTGCTTCCGGAGAACCAGGCCGCTCGCTACGAGCAGTTCGACAAGCCGGTCATCGAGGAACGCATAGCCCGGCTCACCAACAGCAAGGGCAAGGTCCTCTACGCCAACGCCAAGCACGACGCCGATCTGCAGACGCAGCAGCTCGAATCGATGGTCGAGGAAGAGGTCGACGTGCTGATCGTCGACGCGGTGGACTCCAAGGCGATCGCCGGCGCGATCGAGAAGGCCGACGAAGCCGGAATCCCGGTCGTCGCCTTCGACCGCCTCGCCGAGGGACCGATCGACGGCTACGTCTCCTTCGACAACGAACAGGTCGGCCACATCCAGGGCAAGGCCCTGCTCCAGGCCCTCGGCGACGACGCCGGGTCGGGGAAGGTCGTGATGATGAACGGCGCCCTCACGGACCCGAACGCCGCCATGTTCAAGAAGGGCGCCCACACCGAGCTCGACGGCAAGGTGGAGGTCGGCCTGGAGTACGACACCAAGGACTGGAAGCCGGAGAACGCCAAGGCCAACATGGACGCGGCGATCGCCACCCTCGGCAAGGACGCCATCGTCGGTGTCTACTCCGCCAACGACGGCATGGCGGGCGGCATCATCTCCGCGCTCAAGGCCGCCGGCCTGTCCGACCTCCCGCCGGTCACCGGGCAGGACGCGGAACTCGCGGCGGTGCAGCGCATCGTCGCCGGTGATCAGTACATGACGGTCTACAAGCAGTACGCACCGGAGGCCGCCGCCGCCGCCGAGATGGCCATCCTGCTTGCCAGGAACATGTCCCTCGGAGCCGCCGCGCACACCGACATCGACACCCCGACGGAGAAGTCCGTCCCCACCGTGCGCATCCCGGTCATCGCGCTGACCAAGGAGAACATCAAGGAGACCGTCGTCGCCGACGGCCTCTACACGGTGGAGCAGATCTGTGAACCCCAGTTCGCGGACGCCTGCGCGGAGCTCGGCCTCTCGTAGCCGCCCCGCCTCCGGGTGTCGGTACGCCACGCGCCCGTGGCCGTTACCGCCCACCCGGACCGGTGGTCACCGCGGCCGCATCACGGCCAGCCGCCCCCACACCACCAGCCGGTACCTCGAGCTGAACTCGGGCGTGCACGTCGTCATCGTCAGGTAGTGCCCCGCCGCGCCGTACCCGGCGGCGGGGCGCACCACGCTCCGCGGAACGGGCTCGATCACCCCGGTGTCGCCGGGCAGGGTCTTCGTGAGCACCTTGTCCACCGCGTACACGTAGACCGCCTCGCGCGTCTCGATCTCCACCGTGTCGCCGGGGCGGAGCCGGTCGATGCGGCGGAAGGGCTCGCCGTGGGTGTTGCGGTGCCCGGCGACGGCGAAGTTCCCGGCCCGGCCGGGCTGGGCGGTCCGCGGGTAGTGCCCGACGTACCCCTTGTCGAGGACGCCCCGCTTGGCGACGCCTTCGGCGACGGGCGCGACGACGCCGAGGCTGGGTATGCGCAGCACGGCGTACGCCTGGTCCCGGCGGGGGCGGGCCGGCTCGGGCTCCGGCTCCGTGCCGGTGCCGTCCGCGGCGCCGGGTTCTTGCTCCGTCTCTTCCGGCACCGGCACCGGCAGGGGATCCGGCGCCTCGCTCTCCCAGCGTCGCTCCAGTGCCTGGACCTGCCGCTGCGCGCCCTGTCCGGCCTGCCGGTTGCTCCACCACAACTGGTGGACCACGAGGAGCAGTACGACGACGCCGCAGGTGACGGCCGCCTCCGCGGCGGCCCACAGCAGACGGGCGAGCCGCAGGCGCCCCTGCCGCCGCCCCCGTACCGGCGACCGCTGCCGGGTCCCCGTACACGCGCCCCGGGGCCATGACCGCCGCCGCTCCCACCGCCTCCGCACGGGCGCAGGGTAGGGCCGACGCCTTCAACTCACCAGCGTTCCGGCCCGCTCGGCACGGGGCACGGCCGGCGCCGGGTCCGGTCGCGGCCGTACCTCCGGGATGGAATCGGGTCGGCCCCCTGCCGTGGCCCGTACAGCAGTACGGTGTGCTGCATGCGCCCCGACACGCCTGCTGACCACATTGCCGAAGCCGAGCGCCTGCTGCGTACCGCCGAGCAGTATCCGGAGGACGCGGAACCGCTGCTCCTCCAGGCCGCAGCCCACCTGGAACTCGGCGGCGAACGCGGCCGTGCCTCCACCCTCTACGACCGCCTCCTGGCGTCCGAGCACCCCGAGCACCCGCTGCTCGTCAAGGCCCTCCAGGCCGCCAACCTCTGGGAGTACGGTCACGAGGCCGAGGCCCGCGCACTGATCAACGGCATCCGCTCCGCCGCGCCGACGGAGGCCGCGCCGTGGGAGATCGTCGCCGAGACGCTGGAGAACCACGACGAGCTCGAGGCCTCCCACGAGTGCTTCTCGACAGCGCTGTCCATCCTCCTCACCGAGGGCGAGGACGACGTCCCTTACGCGACGCGCTCCCTCCTCTCCGGCCGCCACCGCGTCCGCCGCCTGCTGGGCCGCCCCCACGACGAGTGGGACTCCCTGGCCGACCGGGTCCACTCGGGCCACACCCCCGACGTCTCCCTCGACGAACTCCACGACCCGAAGCGCCTGTGGGCGCTCGGCTCCGACAACCCGGCCGAACTGAAGGCCGAGATCGCCCGCCTCCGCTCCGAACTGGGCTCCTACCGTTCGGCCCTGTCCCGCCCCTTCCCGGTCGCGGTCCTCCACTGGCCGGAGGCGGAGCTCGACGAACTCCTCGAGGCGTATCCGCAGCTCGAGTCCGAGTACCCGACGCATCGGGCCCACCTCACGGACATCGAGGCCTCCCTGCGTGACCTGTCCGCGACGGGCACGCGGAACCTGGGCATCGTGACGGCGACGGTCCCCTCGTACGAGGCCTTCGCCGCCTCCGAGCAGTCCTCCCCCGCGAACGCGGACCTCCTCCCCCAGTACGCGACCACGCTGGCCGCCCGCGGCCGCGCGGTGACCTGGCCGCCGCCGAAGGGAGCGGCCTGCTGGTGCGGGTCGGGACGGACGTACGGGGAGTGCCACGGGGTGCCGGAGCTGTAGCCCGCGGTTCGCCGGACGCGAGGGCACGCGGCCTCGTCGGCGTCGCGTCCTCGCGTGCGCGCAGCCGCGAGCGGCGAAACGAGCGGGCCGTGCGCACCGACCGGGGTGGTCGGTGCGCACGGCCCGCTCGCGGTGCGGTGACGGGGCCGGTGCGGGGCCGGTTACGGATCCGGGGCCGGTCCCGTCGTCCCGTCGTCCCGTCGGGTCCGGGGGGTCGGTGGGTCAGGGGGCCGGGCAGTCGGTGGGTCCGGGGGGTCGGTGGGTCAGGGGGCCGGTGGGTCAGGGGCGTACGAGCAGCACGTTGCCGAGCGAACGCTGACCGGCGGCGTCAGACGGCCGGTTGACGATTCCCGAGCCCGCGGTCGCCATGACGCTGGATCCCCCGCCGTCGAGGTTCATCGCCTCACGCGCGCCGAGGGCCTTCATGAGCTCAGCGGTCCGCGCGATGCCGAGCCCCTCGCTGTATCCGGCCTGCCGGCCGTCGACGACCACGAGCATCATCCGGCCCTGCCCGTCGACACCGATCATCGACCGCGGGTTGCTGCGCACGGTCCAGTTGTAGGTGAAGGTCTGGTCCGTGCCCTCGCGGATCAGCCCGTCCGCCGCGGCGTTGACCGAGACCCTCCCGTCCCGCACCAAGGTCGGGCCGACCTGGAGGATGGTCGTGTCCGGGGTGAGCGCGACCCGGCGGCCCCGGCCGTCCTCCACCCGTTCTGTGACCGTCAGCCTCGTGCCGACGGTGGCGTGCTCGAGCAGCCAGCCGGCGCGGTCCCCGATGGCCTGTACGGTGGACCCGCCCGCGGGCACCGCCGCACCGCGCGAGGTGTTCACCGCGGTCACCCGGCCCGTCCCGTCGAGGACCACCTCGGCCCCGGCGCCGGTCGGGGTCCTGCCGAACTCCGGGGTGAAGCGCACGAGTTCGCTGCTGTCGGTGCACCGCACGTCGTGCTGCGGCCGCTCGGTGGGCAGGTCACCGCCCACACCACCGCAGTTCCAGATGTCGCCGGGCACCCGGTTGACGCCGTCGATCTCGACCGTCTCACCACCGGTCCGCAGCGTCACATGCGCCGTGAAGGTGTCCACGTCGACCGACCGGCCACCACGGGTGATCTTCACACCGCCCCGGCCCTGGGTCGCCGAGCCGAGCAGCTTGCCGTCCTTGACGTACAGACCGCCGGGGGCGTTGTTGTAGAACCACTGGCCGTTGACGCCGGCTATCGCGCCGGTCGCGGCCATGAGGTCGGTCAGCTTCTCCGTACCGTTCAGCGCCGGTCCGAAGTCGGTGCCCACGGTTCCGTCGAACGTGCGGAAGTCCACGCGCAGTACGTGCACCTTCTGCGGTGCGCCGATGTCGTTGCCGTCCTGCGCGGTGTAACGGGTGCCGCCCGCGAACCCGGCCGCCCTGACCCGGCTCAGCACGGCCGCCGCGTCCGCCTCGGCCGCGTACCGTCCGACCCGCACGGTCCATCCCAGCGTCCCGGCGGGCCGGTCGGCGTAGGCGGGGATCACGACCCGCTCCACTCGCGGAGCGAAGCCCTTCTCCCGTACCGCGTCGGCGACGCGGTCGGCGATCACCCTCGAACCCAGCGCCGTACCCGCGCTCTTGAGCGGTCCGTCGACGGTCGCCGGCAGATACACGTGCACGGTCCAGTGGTCGCCGGCGTCCCGCTTCCCCAGAGACATGGAGGTCAGCGTCACGCCTCGTCTCACGGTCGTGGTCCCGGACGCGGCGCCGAGAAGCAGTGACGGCGTCGCGGAACGGGCGCCGGAGACCACCGTCGGCGCCGCGAAGGACGCCGGTGCCGCGGCGGCTGCCCCGGCGGAGCCGGAGGCCCGCGGCGGCGAGGCCTCCGCGGTTGGAACGACCACGGCCGCGCCCACAACTGCCGCAGCCGCTGCCAGGATGGAGAGGGACTTTCGCTGCATGATCGTCCTTCAATCGTCGGAACTGTACGGCGAGGACAGTCAATTACCGCCAGATGTCCCGGGGCACAACTCCCGCAGCTGCTCGGTTGAAGGCACTCGTTCCTGCAGATGAATGCGGACGGCTGCGGAGCGGGCGGACCGCCCGCGTTCAGCACCGCGCGCCGGCTCGCCGTCCGCACCGTGCGGTGGGGCCGATGCGGCCGGCGGGCCCAAGGGGCGGCCGGGGCTCAGGGGTTACGCAAACCGGCCCGGGCAAGCACGAAGGCCCACGTGCAGGTGGATGTGATCCGCTTGCCCGCGGCCTCCGCGTCCTTCAACCACCGCAGCGCACGCGGGTGAGGCGCCTTCTCGGCGGCGACCACGAGCACGATGACGGTGTCGGCGTCACTGGCGTCGTCCCACCGGTACGGGGACGAGAGCCGGAACGGCTGCGCGGACCCGGAACCCGCCGTGACGGCAACTACATGCATGCGTCCGGTGCCTACGTCGACGGCTTGTCGGCTCAACTCGCTGTCCGGTAGGGCCCTTCATGCTCCGCAACGACCGGTGGCTCCTCGCGGGCGCCAGGCATCCGGTTGCTCCCGACCGAAGACGCCCACCCGGGCTCCTGTGGTGCCACGGCCGTCGGATCAGCGGCCCAGCGTCCGGGGATGCGGCCGGCGCCCACCCCGTGCACGGTCGATCTCCTCGGCGATCCGATCCGCCACCTGGGCGGGCGTCTCGTGCTCCCAGAAGCGCAGGACGACCCAGCCCGCGTCCTCGAGGTGCTTGGTGGTCTCGATGTCACGGGCGATGTTCTTGTCCAGCTTCTCCCGCCACCACGAGGCGTTCGCCTTCGGGCTCGTCGCGTGCTGCGGGCAGCCGTGCCAGAAGCAGCCGTCCATGAACACCGCGACACGGAGCCCGGGAAAGGCGATGTCGATGGTCCTTCTAGCCAGCCCGGGCACACGTCGTTGCAGGCGATACCGCAGGCCGGCGGCGTACAACAGGCGCCGCACGGCCATCTCGGGGTCGGTGTCCTTCCTCGCCTGCCGGCTCATGCGGGCCGAGACGCCGGTGGAGGAGGGAACGACGGTTGGACGGGTCACGCCGTCAAGGATGGCGCATGCGGGGTGACAGACCCCACGACGATCGAGACCTCATATCTGTGCAGCGCTCCCGGGACAACACACCTAAGCGCAGGCGAACGCTTATACGATATTGCCTATGCGTAGCCCTGCTTGGACCTGGGATGAGCTGATGCTGGCCTGCGCGCTGGTCGTGAAGAACGGCTGGCGCGAGCTCCGCACGGGAGACGCGGCTGTGCTGGAGCTTTCTGAGCTGCTCCGATCGCTGCCGCTCCACGAGGGCGTGGCCGCGGAACTGCCCTCTTACCGGTCGGTCGGCAGCGTGAGCCGCAAGACAACCGATCTGGCGACAAACCACCCCGCCTACCGAGGCAAGGCGACCAAGGGCGGATCCATGGATCACGCAGTTGTCCGGGCGTTCATCGAGCACGAAGAGGAGATGCTCATCGCCGCCCGTGCTGTGGAGGAGGGGATCAGCTCTGGTGAGCTGGCACTCATTGCACCCCAGCCCGACGAGGTGGCCGACGACGGATTGACGGCCCTCGAAGGCAGGCTGCTCGCCCGCTGGGCGCTCTCGCGCGAGAGGAGCACCAAGTTGCGGCGGCGGAAAATCGATGACGTGCTGCGGCGGGGACGCCCGCTTGAGTGCGAGGTGTGCCGTTTCAATTTCGGTCTACAGTACGGTCGACTCGGCGAGGGCTACATCGAAATTCATCACACTCTCCCTCTGCATATTTCGGGCCCCCGCGAGACGCGCATCGGTGACTTGGCACTTCTGTGCGCCAACTGCCACCGCATGTGCCACACCAGCTTTGGGGGAACGTCTTGGCGTACGCCTGCTGCGCTGATGACGGAGATCGCGCGCCTGTCGCAGCCATCGGCTCGTTCTCCTGTGCCCTAGAGAGAGGTCGACGAGGCCGGTTCAGATCACCCGGAACAGATCCGCCGCCGAGTGGACGTCTGTCAAGTCCTCGATGGCGCGGAGGTTGTCGCACAGCGCCTCCAGGACAGAACCGGCTTCGGCGGCGCCCGGGGCGCCGATGGCCAGGCCGAAGACCCGGAAGCCCAAGAGGTGCTTGGCGTCGTTCCAGCCGCGCATCCATTCCTCGGTGACGCCGCATTCGTCGTCGGTGATCATCACGATGTCGCCGCGCGTGCGGGCCGCGTCGTCGAACTCCTCACCCAGCAGGTCACTCGCCGCTGACAGCGGCGTCTGGTAGCTGGTGCCGCCGCCGAGGAAGGTCTCCGCGAAGTCGAGGACCCCGTAGACGTCGGCGGGCCGGTCGGCAGGGAAGCGGAAGACCTGGATCTTGTCGGCGGAGGAGAACAGGATGCCTACGAAGTCGCGCCCCGCATGGCGGGCCTGGTCCAGCAAAGCGAGGGCGCACGCCTTGGCCCACGCCTCGCGGGTGACTCCGCCGGGGCCCTCCACGTACATGGAGTGCGAGGTGTCCACGCACGCGACAATCGCGCCCCGGCCGGTGCTCTGCTCTCCCTGGCAGTCGTAGAGCATCAGTTCCCCGGCGGCGTAGCGCGCGGCGAACACCGCACGCAGCTCAGGCAGGCCGAGGTTGGCCAGCTCGGAGGGGATGACGCGGGAGAGGTCGTTGCCAAGTGTGACGCCGACCAGTTCACCGGCGGTGTTCTCCACCTTGCGGGCGCGTTCGCCGACGGCCATCTGCCGGAAGCGGCCGATCAGTTCGGCCCACTGGGCGAGACGGCCCGTGCGCAGCCGCTCGGCGAGTCGGGCGCGCTGGTCGAACGGCATGCGCTCCAGTTCGCCGGGGCCCACGCCCCATGCCCGCATCAGCGCGGCCTCCTGCCGCACGGCCTCGGCAGCCTTCGCCACCGCGGTCCGCGCTGCCGCACTGATACCGGGCTTCGCCGCGGCGACGGCCTGCGCGGTGGCTTGGGCGGCCCGCCGTGCCGCGGTCTCTGCGGCCTGGGCAGCGTCGATCGCCTGTTGTACGGCGACAGCGACCGGGGCCGGCACGGTGCCGTCCTCGTCGGCCTCGTCGGCGGCCTGCTGGAGCGCCTCACCCACGGCGGTCGCCGCGCTTTCGTAGTCCTGCTGGGCCTGCTTCGACTGCTCGGCCAGTTCCTGGGCGTCCCGTGAGTGTTCCAGCATCCGGCGCAGCGCGGCGGCCTGGGCGAGTACGGCCATGGCGGCGGCGTAGGGGTCGCCGACCGTCTCCCGGCGCAGCTCGGCGAGCTCGGGTGACTCCATGAGCGAGGTGACGACCTGGTGGTTGACCAGCCTGGACGGGTCCATCTCCGCGGGCTCGCGCAGCCGCGGGGCAACCTTGTAGGCGGCCAGGAACGCGTCGGTCAGGAGGTCGGTGGTGTGGTCGTCACGTGAGTCGAGCTCTTCGGCCAGCTCGCGCAGTCCGGCCGACTGCTCGTAGGTGTCGCGCCAGGCGATCCGGTCGAACCGGTCCGCGACCACCGCCGCCGTGTGCCGCTCGGGAGCGGCGGCGGACAGGCCCAGCCACTTCCCGGCCAGGCTCGTCAGCTCGCCCAGCTTGCCCAGCTCGACCCGTGCCTCGCCCGGCATGCTCGCTGTCCGACCCAGCTCGCTCGCCGGCTCGCCCGGCGATTCGCCCTGCCTGCCCGGCGATTCGCCCGACCTGCCCGGTACCTCTCCCGACCCGCTCCGTGTCTCGCCCATCCGGCCCGCCGGCTCTTCCATGGTCCTGTTCCCGGTGTTCAGAGCTGGGCCTGCACCATGCTCGCGTCCACGCCGAGGGCCTCGGTGAGAACGCGGGCGCGCAGGGCGCGCTGGCGGCCGGTGACCCGGTCGATCGCGGCGGTGGAGCGGCCGGCGCCCGCTGCCTCCTCACGCAGCTTCTCCAGCCGCTTCCCCGCCATGGCGAGCTTGTTGTGGGCCTTCTTGATGACCCACTCGCTCAGCGCCTCGCGGGACTGCCCGGCCATGGCGTCGAGCTGGGCCTCCAGTTCCTCGATGGTGTCGGCCAGGTCGAGCGCCTCCTTGGCGTCGGGGTTGACCAGTTGCAGCACCTCGCGTTCGACGGTCGGGCGTTCGGCGGGAGAGTCCCACAGCGCATGGGTCAGCACCGACAGGTTGGTCTCGGCGACCGCCGATCGGCCGTCGAGGTACGCGGACGCCTGGAGCAGGCGCACCGCCTGCCGCCAGCGGCGGTCGGAGGCGACGAGCTCCTTGCGGCGCAGGGCGGCCCGCAGCGTGCACACCGCGTCCACGATCAGGTCCGGAACGTCCACGGCCGGGACGGCTTCGGTCACGGCGTGCTGGAGCGCGGCCAGCTCGACCGTGGTCCGTGTGGGCGCGGCCGGGCGGCTGACGGCGGAGCGGACCAGTGCGGCGAAGTTCGAGGGGTCTGCCAGGTAGCCGACCTCGATCCGCACCAGCAGCCGGTCGTAGATCGCGGCCGTGTCCTCTCCGCCGGGCAGTTCGTTGCTCGCTGTGATGGCCCCGATCAAGGGGCAGCGGATCGGCTCGCCGCCGCTCTCGGGGTGGTAGATCCGCTCGTTGAGGTAGCCCAGCGTCTCGTTCAGCGCCGCCGTGGAGCACTTGAAGATCTCGTCGATGAACGCGACGTGCGCGGTCGTGGCGCGGCCGTCGTAGACCTGGCGGTACTCGCCCCGGGCCAGCGCGGCGACGTCGACGGGGCCGAACATCCTCGTCGGCGCGGTGAACTTCGACAGGAGGATCTCCCAGTAGGCCGCCCCGTCGATCCTGCTCGTGAGCTCCCGCGCCATCTCGGACTTCGCCGTCCCGGGCGGGCCGAGCACCAACGAGTGCTGCCCGGCCAGCAGCGTCACCACCAGCGTGCGGACCACGTCGGCCCGCTCGTAGAAGCGGTCCGACAGCTCGTCGCTGATCGCCCGCAGCCGCGCGGCCGTGTTCTGCGCGTCCGGTGCGTCCATGGCTGACTCCCTTCCTGCGACGCCCTCTGGCTCTGAGGAGACAATCCTCGACCCGGAAGCGACGACGCCGTGACACGTAGCTGAGGATGACAGCGGTTACGCCGGTCTGTTCCCAGAAGCGGTCCTTCGCCGGAGCAAGGACGACAAGCACAGGCCGGCGCCGGCAGGTCAGGCGACCGTCATACGGTAGATCTGCCGTGAGCCGCCCTCCGGACCCGGTTCCGTGGCCTCGGCCGGGATGAATCCCAGGCGTTCGTAGAAGACGCGGGCGCCGCTGGTGACGGCCCCGGGGTGGTCGGGGCCGAAGGTGACCACCTCGACCGTGGCCGGGCCGCTCCGTACGAACCGGTTCATGGCATCCGCCAGCAGCGCCTTGCCGACACCTCGGCCCCGAGCCTGTGACGAGACCACGAGCCAGTGGACGTGATGCGTCGGGTGGCTCGGGCCGAACAGGAGACCGCCGAGCAGGTCGGGACCGCCGGTGGTGGCGACGAGCGCGGTCGACCGGCCGATGTGCTCGGTCACCGCCTGTTGGAAGCCGGGGTCGTCGACCATCGGGCCGAACCAGTCCTCCACCTGTGCCGCCAGGCCCAAGTAGCCTTCGAAGTCGTCCTTCTGTGCCGCCCTGATCTCCATCAGGGAAGTCTGGCACGGCGCGTGCCGTCCCCCGTCTGCAGGGCTGACGGACGCAGGAGCCCGACGAAGGACGGACGCCGATCCGTCGATCCGCACGCGCCAGGACTGCCGGCCGTGGCTGACACTCCGGCCGCGGGGCCGTGCGCTGAGCGTGGTGTCCGTGCACCCGGCCGGTACGGTCGGCCCGTGCCGGGACGCAATACCGGACGCAATACCGGGACGCGGTACGGCGAGGTGCCGGCCGCGCGGGGCGACACGGGCCTGCCGTCCGGACGTGCCCACGGCGGTCCGCCCGCACCGGTCCCGGCCGTGCCGAGACGACCGAGGAGTACGTGAGACCTGATGCCCGCGAACGAGAACGACGCAGCCGGCACACCCACCACCCCCGAGGTGCCCGACACACCCGACGCACGTGACACCCCTACGTCGCCCCTCAGCCCTCCCGGCGCACGTGACACCTCCACGTCGCCCCTCAGCCCGGTGATCGTGAGCAGCGAACCCGGCTCGTTCCCCTGGGCCGTTCTGGCCGAACGCCACCCCGTGCTCATCCAGCAGGTGCGCGACGCGTTCCCCCTCGGGCCGGCGCAGCACGCCGCCCTCGACGCTCTGCTCGCCGAGGCCACCGAAGGCGTGATCGAGCCGCTCGGCGCCGACGCGCACGACCGTGAGCGGTGGGCCGCGTGGGGGCAGGGGTACTTCGGCCGGTCCTGGTTCGACGTGCCGTTCCTGTGGGCCGAGAGCTACTTCTACCGCAAACTCCTCGGCGCCCTCGGCCACTTCACTCCCGGCCCCTGGCAGGGCATCGATCCCTTCGGCCCTTTCAAGGCCGCCGAACTGGCCGGCAAGCTGGTGGACGAGGAGCTCGCCGCCCTCGACGAACTGTCCGGGCGGCCCGCGGACGTCCAGGCGTCGGCGCTGCTCCTGGGGTCCCTGTGGGGCAACCGCGCCGATCTCGGCTTCCGTATCGACTCCGGCGGCGCCCACGAGTCGACGGCCGCCGGCCGGGACTCGGGGCTGGTCGCCGACGAGAGTGCGGGGCTGTGGGCCCTCCTGCCGACCGGTGGCGCGGCGACGGTCCACCTCGTCGCGGACAACGCGGGCCGGGAGCTCATCCCCGACCTCGTCCTCATCGACCACCTGCTCCACTCGGAGCGCGCCGCGGAAGTGGTCCTTCATGTGAAGCCGCACCCGTACTACATCTCCGACGCGACCATGTCGGACGTCATCGACAGCCTGCGCCGGCTCGCCCATGCGCCCGCGGCCGGTTACGCCGCGGAGATCGGCCGACGCCTGTG
Organism: Streptomyces sp. Tu 2975; assembly: GCF_009832925.1. Classification (GTDB taxonomy): domain Bacteria; phylum Actinomycetota; class Actinomycetes; order Streptomycetales; family Streptomycetaceae; genus Streptomyces. The sequence continues at coordinate 5,020,820 of NZ_CP047140.1, read as the reverse complement.
GGCCGCGACGGCCGCCGGGCGGCTGACGATCCGCGCGCACGAGTTCTTCTGCGCCCCGTTCCCCTACAGCGCGATGCCCGACGATCTCCGGGAGCAGTTCACGGCCGCCACCGTGACCGTCCTCAAGGGCGACCTGAACTACCGCCGCCTCGTCGGTGACCAACTGTGGCCCCCGACCACACCCTTCCCGGAGCGGACCGCGTACTGGCCGGGCCCGGTCGCGGCGCTGCGCACCCTGAAGTCGGACGTGATCACCGGCCTGGACCGCGACGTCCTGGCCGCGCTCGAGGCGAGCGGGGAGGCGTGGCGCACCAGCGGCACCCATGCGTTGGTGCAGGTGGACGCCCGGTCCCGCTGAGTGTCAGCGATGGCTCGGCAACCGACCACCTCCCCCGGGCATTGTCAGTGCCCTGCGGCATCCTGCATCGCATGACACCGCACACCCTGACGGGCATCGAGAACGCGCTTCGCGCCTCCTGGGCGGCCGACACCTGCTCCCCCGACGACCAGGAGCGCGCACGGTGGAGCGCCGACAACCCGGCGTGGGGGCACTGCGACATAACGGCCCTCGTCGTGCACGACCTGCTCGGAGGGGAGCTCGTGGTCGGCGAGGTCCACCTGGCGGGTGAACCGCAGGGCTTCCACTGGTGGAACCGGCTGCCCGGCGGCTTCGCGGTGGACCTCACACGCGAGCAGTTCCGCCTGGGTCAGACGGTCACGGCCGGTCGGACCGTCCAGCGGCCCGCGGGGCGGACACGGCGGCGGTGGGAGGAGTACGAGTTGCTGCGCGACCGGGTCGCCGCGCGGCTGCCCGGTCTCCTCCCGGAGCCGTCGGTGGACAAGCCGGAGCGCGCGGCACCCGGGACGAGTGAGCCGGACCGCCGACCGGTCGCCCACGGCGGGCCGGACCCCCGGACCGCCCACGGCGGGCCGGACCCCCGGACCATCGACGCCCGCGAGCCCGAACGCCGGGCGTTCGACGCCGGCGGGCACCGGCTGTCGTACCTGGACTTCGGCGGGCCGGGCCGGCCGCTGCTCGCCCTGCACGGCCACTTCTGCGAAGGCCGTACGTTCACCGCGCTCGCCGCCGCGCTCGCCCCCGACTGGCGGGTCATCGCCCTGGACCAGCGCGGCCACGGCCGGTCGGACCGCACACCCGGGTACGACCGGGACGGCTACCTGGGGGACGCGGCGGCGCTCCTCGAACACCTCGGGCTGGACGGGGTCGTGGTGCTCGGGCACTCGCTCGGCGGGGTCAACGCGTACCAGCTCGCTGCCCGCCACCCGCATCTGGTGCGCGCGCTCGTCATCGAGGACGTAGGCGCGGTCGTGGCGGACGAGCTGTCGTTCTGCCTGTCCTGGCCGCGCCGGGCGCCGACACGCGCGGCCCTGGTCGAGGCGCTCGGGGACTCCGTCCGCTACCTGGCGGACGCGATACGGGAGCACCCGGACGGCTGGGGCCTCGCCTTCAACCCGCAGGACATGGTCACCTCGCACGGACAGGTCCGGGGCGACCACTGGGACGACTGGCTGGCGAGCGACTGCCCCACACTGCTCGTCCACGGCACGCACAGCGATGTGCTCGGCGCGGAGCAGGCGGCAGCCATGACCTCCCGCCGCAAGCACACCCGGCTCGTGTCACTCCCCACCGGTCACACCGTCCACGACACGGCTCCGGCGGACTTCGCCACGGCCGTACGGGAGTTCCTGGCCCGGCTGCCGTAGGCCAGGGGCAAGGGGTCGGGGGCAACGGGTGGAGGGCAACGGGCCGGGGCAAAGGACCCGGCCGTCACGCCTCCGACTTGATGAGCTTGCCGTCCGCCGCGACCACGAACCACTCGCCGTCCAGCCCCTGGCCGTTCACATCGCCGGCGGTCACATCGCCGACGTAGTAGTACAGCGGCCAATCGCCGTACACCGCCTGCTCCGCGCCCGCGCCGAGCTTGATCTCCTTCAGCAACGAAGCGTCCGTGCCCTCGCCGGCCGTCACGTCCTTGGCGGAGATCAACGCCGGCCAGACGGCGATGCAGTCGGAATCACAGTTGGCCTGGCCCGGCTTGTCCTTGGTGAACCCGTACAGCGTGCGGCCCTGGTCGTCGACGAGGATCGTGCCGAGGTCCGACTCCGCGGTCCTGATCGAGATGGAGGGGGCGGGTTGCTGCTTCGGCGGTGCCGCGTCCGCGGACCCGTCGGCGGCGGGCTGCTCCCCTTCCGGTGCCTCCGCCGGGGTTCCCGCCGGGGACTCGGCCTGCGGCTGGTCCGCCGGCTGCCCGGCGGCCCCGTACGACGAGCCCGAGCCGCCGGAGTCCTCGCACGCGGTCGCGGTGAGCAGCGCCAACGCCATCAGCGGGGCTGCGATCAGGGCCTTGGTGCGGCCAGGGTTCCGGGTCCTGCGCATGGTCGTGTCCCTCGGCTTCCGGGTGTGGACAGCTGTGCGTACGGCGGGTGGTACGGCCTCAACTGACCTGCTGTTCAATCGGATTCAGCGAATTTCTCAATTGAACGGGCCGCCCGGGCAACGCGTACAAGACCCCGACCGACCACGACCGGTCGGCCCAGAATGAGAGGTTCATCCGCAATGCACAAGCGCACTCTCGCCGTGCCGGCCGCCGCCCTCGTGCTGGCCGTGGCCGGTGTCGTCCCAGCCGTCGCGCACGACAGCCACGGAGGGGAGCGAAGCAGCACGCACACCGCTGCCACGTTCACCAAACCCAGCCACGGCAAAGCCGTCACCTTCGCCGTCGTCATGACCGGAGCACACGAGGTGCCCGACGCGAGCGGGGCAGCCGTGAACGACACCGACGGGAAGGCGGTCGCCCTGATGCAGGTGAAGGGCGACCGGGTGGTCTTCGCGATGCAGTGGCAGGGCTTCGTACCGAGCCAGGGCCACATCCACGAGGGCGCCGCAGGGCAGAACGGCGACGTGAAGGTGCCACTGTTCGGCACCGCGATGCCCGAGTCGCTGCACTCGGCGGCGGGCCACACGACCCTCACCGACGCCGCGCTCGCCAAGAGCCTGATCGAGCACCCCTCCGGGTTCTACATGAACCTGCACAGCGAGGAGTTCCCCGGCGGAGCCGTGCGCGGCCAGCTGAGGCAGCTCCACGAGAACATCAACCCGCTCCACATCATCAAGGGCGGCAAGCTGCGCGCCCTGGCCAACGGTGCCCAAGAGGTCGCCAACAACGACGCGACGAAGGTCAACGACCGGGACGGGAAAGCGGTGACGTTCCTGCACCCCAAGGGAACGACCGTCGACTTCTCGCTCGCCTGGGCGGACATCAAGGCGCCCGCCGCCGCCCACATCCACAAGGGCGACTTCGGCAAGAACGGCGACGTGGTGCTGGGCTTCTTCGACAAGCCGATACCGGAGGGCCTGTTCGCCGTCTCCGGCCGGCTGCACGACCAGGACGCCGGGGTGGTCAAGGAGATCCGTGACAATCCGTGGGGCTTCTACTCCAACATCCACACGGAGGAGTTCCCCGACGGTGCGGTCCGGGGCCAGCTCTTCCACTAGGACGAGGACGTTCCAGGCTCTGGAACGTCACGACCGAACGACCGAACAACCAAACGACGGCACGGCGGCACGGCTTCCCGACGACACCCGGAGACACAGGCCGCACGTCGGTACGACGACAGGCGAAAGCGCGAGAGGCGGCAGCAATGGCCAGGGTTCCCGCAGCGGCGGTGGCGGCAGGCGGACTCGTCGGCGGGTACGGAGTCGCCCGCTGGACCAGGAAGCGGCCCCTCGGCGGCGTCGCCCTCGCCGCGGCGGGGGCCGTGGCCGCCCGGCAGTGGCATCAGGACGCCGGGCCGAAGGCGGCGGCCGGGCTGAGCGCCGCGTACGTCGCCGCGTTCGCCGGGTCGCACCCGCTCGCCAAGAGGGTCGGCGCATGGCCCGCCGTGTTCACGGTGGCCGCCGGAGTGGCGCTGGCCTCGTGGACGGTCACCCGGCGCAGCGGCTGACCCGGCGCGGGGACGAGCCCGGGCGGCGTCCCGCACGGGCTTTGGCGCAGGTGACGGGACGGGGTCCCGAAAAGGTGCGGCCCGGGCTGAACGCCGGCCGCACCCCGCACGTATTCATCCGTACCTCCCCAAGAGGCGTTGGGCGCGTGACCGTCGGGCAGGGACCGGTCACGCGCCCAGCGCATGCGCCACGGTGTAGATGAGCAGGCCGGCCAGCGCGCCGACCACCGTGCCGTTGATGCGGATGAACTGCAGGTCGCGGCCGATGTGCGCCTCGATCTTCCGGGAGGTGTGCTCCGCGTCCCAGCCGGCGACGGTGTCCGAGATGAGCGACGTGATCTCGCCGCGGTACGTGGTCACCACGTACACCGCGGCATCCTCCACCCAGCCGTCCACCTTCGCCTGGAGCCGGCTGTCCGTCGCCAGGCGCGAGCCCAGCGACAGCAGCGACGCGCGGGCCCGCAGACGCAGCTCGCTGCGGTCGTCCTCGGCCGCCGAGATGATCATCGCGCGTACGGAGGACCAGACCGACGCGATCACGTCCTGGACCTCGGAGCGTGCCAGCAGCTCGGACTTCATGCGCTCGACGCGGGCGCGGGTGTCCGTGTCCGACTGGAGGTCGGCGGCGAAGTCCCCGAGGAACCGGTCGATCGCGCCGCGTGCGGGATGGCCGGGCATGTCGCGCATCTCGGTGACGAAGCGCAGCAGCTCCTTGTAGACGCGCTCGCCGATCTTCTTGTCCACGAAGCGCGGCGTCCAGCCCGGGGCCCCGCCCTCGACCGCGTCCATCACCGAGTCGGAGTGGAAGACCAGCCAGTCGTGGGCCCGGGTGCAGACCAGGTCGACGGCACGGTGGTGCGCGCCGTCGGCGACGACCTTCTGGAGCGTCTTCCCTATGCCGGGCGCGATCTCGACGGCCTCCGCGCGGCGGGTGATCGCCTCGCCGACGACCGCCTGCACGTCGGAGTCGCGCAGCACGGTCAGCGCGCCGCGCAGGGCGGTGGACAGCTCGGCGGTGACCCGGTCGGCGTGGGCGGGCTGGGCGAGCCACGCGCCGAGCCGGCTGCCGATGCCGACGGCCCGGAGCCGTACGCGCACGACGTCGGCGGAGAGGAAGTTCTCGCCGACGAACGAGCCGAGCGAGGCGCCGAGCTGGTCCTTCTTGTTCGGGATGATCGCGGTGTGCGGGATCGGGATACCGAGGGGGTGGCGGAACAGGGCCGTGACGGCGAACCAGTCGGCCAGCGCGCCGACCATGCCGGCCTCCGCCGCGGCCGCGACGTAACCGGCCCAGCCGCCGAGGCCCTCGTTCTTCGCCCAGGTGGCGAGGACGAAGACGAGCGCGACGCCCAGCAGCAGACCGGTCGCGGTCGTCTTCATCCGCCGCACACCGCGCCGCTTCTCCTCGTCGGCCTCCGTGTACGCGAAGGCGGGCAGCGCCGTCGACGCCGCGACCCCGGCCTTGGGCCGGCCGGGCCCTGCGGCACCGTCGTCCGGACCACCTCCGGGCGTTGCGCCGCCTCCCACGGCTCCGCCCCGCACGGCCCGGTCGGGACCGCCCGGCTCATCCGGTTCTGTACGTTCCATCCGCTCCACCCGTCCGTGCTGCGTCCGCACGCAATGTCCCTACCACTCGTCCCTACATCAGGTACTCCCGGGCGGCACATCGAGTTCCCGTGCCATGCCGGATGATGTGTCCATGAACAAGCGTCAGGGGTATGTGAACCTCGCTGCCCTCATGGCCACGATCGCCCTCATATGTGGCGGTATCTACCTCGGTGTCGGCACGGTCAAGCAGGGACCCGAGGTCCGTACGCCCCGTCCGCGACGCCGGTGTGGATCGGCACCTGGTCCGCGAGCCCCGTCTCCGCCGCGCCGGCCACCTCGGCCGTCGGCGGGCCCAGCGGCCGCGCGGGCCGTTCCGTGCGGAACGTCGTGCACACCAGCATCGGCGGCACCGCGGCCCGCGTCACCTTCTCCAACGTCTACGGCACACAGCCGCTGCTGATCACCGGCGCGTCCCTCGCGGTGCGCGCCGGCGACGGGGCCGCCGCCGTGGCCGGCACCCTGCGCCGGATCACCTTCGGCGGGGCGCGGGAGGCGACTGTCGGCCCGGGCGGGCAGATCGTCAGCGACCCCGTCGTGCTGCGGATCCCCTACGACGGCGACCTGCTGATCTCCGTCCACACCCCGGCGCCCGGCGGCCCGGTCACCACCCACCCGCACGCCGTCCAGACGTCCTACCTGGCGGACGGCGACCTGGCGCAGGACGAGAGCGGCGACGCGTTCACGACGCAGGTCCGCTCCTGGCACCACATCACCGCCGTCGACGTGCTGACCGCCCAGGCGCGCGGCGCGATCGTCGCCGTCGGCGACTCGATCACCGACGGCGTCACGGCGACCCCCGACCACGACAACCGCTGGCCCGACGTCCTCGCCGACCGGCTCGGCGGCCGCTACGGCGTCCTCAACCAGGGCATCAGCGGCAACCGGCTCCTCGAGTACGGGCGCGGCCCCAGCACCCTGGACCGCTTCGACCGCGACGTCCTGGCCCGGTCCGGCGCCCGTACCGTGATCGTCGCCATCGGCATCAACGACGTCCTGCGCGCACCCCATGCCCCGACCGCCGTCGACGTGACCGCGGGCCTGACCGAGCTGGCGGACCGCGCCCACGCCCGAGGATGGCGCGTGATCGGCTCCACGCTGGCACCCTGTGGCGGACACCCGCGCTGCACGGCCGCGGCCGACGCCGAACGCCTGAAGATCAACACGGCGATCCGCAGGGGCGGCATCTTCGACGCGGTCGTCGACTTCGACCGGGCGCTGCGCGATCCGTACGCGCCGCGGAGACTGCGGCCGATGTACGACTCGGGGGACCACCTGCATCCGAGCGACGCGGGCTTTGCCCGGATGGGGCGCGCGGTCGATCTGGCAACGCTGTAGCGGAACGCCGGGCAGTGGGCGCTGTGTGCCCGGCAACTGAAGGCCCCGCCGGCGATCGAGGCGCGGGGGTCCGGGGGCAGATCCCCCGGTTACGGGAAGGGCCGGGATGGGGAAACGGCCCCGCGCAGCGGCCACGCCCTCGGCGGCGTCACAGCCCGCCGCCCAGTTCCTTCCGCCCGTCGCCCCCCTTGCCGAGCTTCCGCTCGCGCTCCCGATCCGCCCGCTCCGCCTTGAGACGCTGCTTCTCCGCCCTGGTGAGCTTGCGTTCCACGCCCACGCCGCCCATCAGGGCCAGTCCTCTGATGATCACGCGGGGCGCGCCCGGGTCGGGGTCCGCCTCCACGCTGCCGTGCTCGTCGAAGCCGCCCATCAGGCCGATGCCCCTGACCTCCACGTTCAGGCCGGGCGGGACGACGACCTGGACGCCGCCCATGATCGCGACGCAGTCGATCACGGTCTCGCGGTCCTCGAACCGGGCCTCCCGCAGGTCCAGCTCGCCGCCGCCCATCAGCGTGAACGCCGTGAACCTGCGGCCGACCGTCCATGTCCCCCGGCGCGAGAAGCCGCCCCAGAACGAGAACGCGCCGCTCGACGTCGCGGGGCCGCCGACCCGCCCTGCCCAGGAGGCGCGTGCCGGTGTCGTGGTGGACGCCGCGCCGGACGTCGTGCCCGGCGCCGGGAGGTCCCGTACCAGCGGCTCCAGGTCACCGTGCGTACGCGCACGGTAGGCGGCGTCCAGGCGCTGGTCGAACTCCTCCATGTCGAGGCGGCCCTCGGCCACGGCGTCCCGCAGCCGCTCGGCGACCCGCTCCCTCTCGGCATCGGAGGCACGCATCTCAGGGAGTTCGCTCGTCATACCGTCAGCCTAGTCAAGCGAGCGGCCCGGCAGAACGTTCCGCGTACATCTTCGCGATCACCGCTTCGATGTCCGGCTCCCGCACCGACAGGTCCACCAGCGGGTACCGTTCGGCCAGCGCCGCGACCAGCGGCGCCGCGGAGACGGAGGCGGGGAAGGCCAGCCACTGCCGCGGCCCCTCGACCTTCAGCGTCCGCGCCGACCCGATCTCGATCGGCGGCAGTTCCCGCTCCAGGTCCACGACCAGGGTGCGCTCGCTCTCGCCCACCTCGTGCAGCCCGGCCAGGGGCCCGTCGTACATGAGCCGCCCGTGGTCGATGACCATGACCCGCTTGCACAGCTGCTCGATGTCGGTCAGATCGTGTGTGGTGAGCAGGACCGTCGTGCCGCGTTCCGCGTTCAGGTCCCGCAGGAACCCCCGCACCTTTGCCTTGGAGATCACGTCGAGGCCGATGGTCGGCTCGTCCAGGTACAGCACTTCAGGGTCGTGCAGCAGCGCCGCGGCGATGTCGCCCCGCATCCGCTGCCCCAGTGAGAGCTGACGCACCGGCACGTCCAACAGCTCTGCCAGGTCCAGCAGTTCGACGCAGCGGTCCAGGTTCTCCCGGAAGGTGGCGTCGGGGATGCGGTACATGCGGTGCATGAGGCGGTACGAGTCGCGAAGCGGCAGGTCCCACCACAGCGTCGTCCGCTGGCCGAACACCACGCCGATCCGCTGCGCCAGCCGTGTCCGTTCCCGCGACGGGTCGATGCCCGCGACCCGGAGCCGGCCGCCGCTGGGCGTGAGGATGCCGGTGAGCATCTTGATCGTGGTGGACTTGCCGGCGCCGTTCGGGCCGATGTAGCCGACCATCTCGCCGCGCGGGACCGTGAAGCTGATTCCGTCCACCGCCCGCACCTGGTACTTCTCCCGGCGCAGCCGCCCGACCTTGCGCCGGACGTCGAAGACCTTCTCGACGCCGTCGAGTTCGATGAAATCCACTGTGTCCTCAGCTTCCGGTACTGCGGTACGAACGGAGTCCTACCCGCCAGGCCAGTCCGGCGAGCCCGAGGCAGCCCGCGGCGACGACGGGCGGCAGCAGGGCGAACCAGTCGGGCAGGCCGAGCGGGTCCTCACGGCCCAGCACGTACAGCGACGGCATCCAGTTGACGAAGGCCAGCGGCACGACGAACGTCACCCCGCGCACCAGGTCCTTCGCGAAGATCGACGGCGGGTACTGAAGCAGCGTGTTCCCGCCGTACGTGAAGGAGCTCTGCACCTCGGCCGCGTCCTGCGCGAAGAACTGGAACGCGCCGCCCGCCACGAACACCGACGCGAAGATCGCCCCGCCGCACAGCAGCATCAGCGGCACCATCGCGGCCTTGGCCGCCGTCCACTCGACGTCGAGGGTCCACAGCGCGTACGCGAGCACCATCAGGCCCTGCGTCACCCGGCCGAGCCGGCGCAGCGCGAACCGGTCCGCGGCGACCTGCGCGAGCACCGGCACGGGCCGCACCAGCAGCGTGTCCAGGGTACCGTCGCGCACCCGCCGCCCGAGCCGGTCCATCGAGCCCATCACCAGGTCGGCGAGGCCGAAGGCGGTGCTGGTGGTCCCGTACAGGAACGCGATCTCGGGCAGCGAGTAGCCGCCCAGCGCGTCGACGTGCAAGAACATGAGCAGGATCGCGACGAAGTCGAACGCGGTGGCCGCGAAGTTCCCGAGCGTCGTCATCGCGAACGACGCGCGGTAGGCCATCGTCGAACGCACCCACATGGCCACGATCAGCCCGTACGCCCTGAGCGCGTCAGCCACCCTGGACCACCACCCTGCGGGTCGCCACGGACTGCAGCATCCGTCCGGCCGCGAGCAGCGCGAGCGCCCAGCCGCCCTGGAAGGCGTACACCTGGACCAGGTCCCAGCCGGTGTGCTTGCCGAGGAACACGTCGGCGGGCACCTGCAGCAGCGACGACCAGGGCAGTGCCCGCGCGACCTCGCCCAGCAGGCCGGGGAACAGGCTCAGCGGCAGCAGCATCCCCGAGAAGAAGAGTCCCGCCAACCAGCACATCTGCATCACCCCGGCGCCGTCCATCAGCCAGAACGCCGACAGCGACACCAGGAACCGCACCGCGAAGCTCACCACCACGCCGAGCGCCACGGACAGCAGGAACGCCGCCCAGGTCCACGGCGATCCGGGCAGTGCCAGGTCGAACGCCAGGGCGCCGAGCACCATCGGCACGATGCCCCGTCCGAGCAGATGGAAGGCGGCCCGCCCCAGGTCGCCCGCGAGCCACCAGAGTTGAAGGTCGGCGGGGCGGTAGAGGTCGATGGCGATGTCGCCGGTACGGATCCGCTCGATCAGCTCGTCCTCGAAACCGCCGCCCATCATGGCGCAGGTCATCAGCAGCGCCTGTCCCAGCCACACATAGGTGAGCGCTTCCGACTGGTCGTACCCGCCGAGCTGCGGACGTTCGTCCCACAGGGCGATATAGGTGTACGCCAGGACGAAGCCGAAAACGGTGTTGGTGAACACCCCTGCCGCCGTCGCCACCCGATACGTCGCATAGCGCCGGAACCCTCCCGCTGCGACGACCACGTAAAGCCGCACAGCCGCTCCCCCTCCACACGTCCGTCCAGGCACCAAAGCGCACGACCCTAGCCCAGGGCGACTGGCCATCGCGAGGGGATTTACGACGCCAGAGGCGCCCGGATACGGGGGTTATCGATCCAAAAAGTGCAGTATGTGTGCCATGAGCGACGAGCCGCAGCAGCAGGGCCGGACACCCCGGGACGCGACGGCAGCCGACCCGCCCGACACGGACAAGCGGCCCGGCGCGGAGAACGGCCCCGACGACACGGACGAGGCCCCCGGGGAGGACGAAACCCCCGAGGCGGACGAGGCACGCGCCGACGACGAGGCACGCGCAGACGAGGACAGCGGCGACGACGAGGAACCCGCCACGGACAAAGCCGCCCCGCGGGCGAGGACCCCGACGGCGACGAGGAACCCGACGGACCGGCCCCCTCCACGCACACGGCACACGCCGGGGCCACGGCGACCGCCACGGTGAACGTCCGCAAGAAGAAGGGCCGCGCCTCCCGCCCCAAGCGCACCGGCTGGCGGCGCGCCGTCCCCACCTGGCGCGTCACACTCGGCGCCCTGCTCTTCACCTCACTGCTCGTCATCGGCGGCCTCGTCACCGGCTACCTGCTCGTCGACATCCCGCCCGCCAACGCCGCGGCCACCGCCCAGACCAACGTCTACCTCTACGAGGACGGCACCCACATCGCCCGCGACGGCGATGTCAACCGCGAGAACGTCGCCCTCGACAAGATCCCCCTCCCCGTCCGGCACGCCGTACTCGCCGCCGAGGACCGCGACTTCTACAGCGCGCCCGCCATCGACCCGGTGGCCATGGTGCGCGCCGCCTGGAACACCGTCACCGGCAAGGGCAAACAGTCCGGCTCCACCATCACCCAGCAATACGTGAAGAACTACTACCTCGGCCAGGAACAGACCATCACCCGCAAGGTGAAGGAGTTCTTCATCGCGATCAAGCTCGGCCGCAACCAGAGCAAGAACGAGATCCTCGAGGGCTACCTCAACACCAGCTACTTCGGCCGCAACGCCTACGGCATCCAGGCCGCCGCCCACGCCTACTACGGCAAGGACGTCCAGGACCTCGACATCGCACAGGGCGCCTACCTCGCCTCCCTCCTCAACGCGCCCAACGCCTACGACGTCGCCACCTACCCCGAGAACAAGCAGGCCGCGCTGTCCCGTTGGAAGTACGTCCTCGGCGGCATGGTGAAGGAGAAGTGGCTCAGCGCCGAGGACCGGGCGAACCTGACCTTCCCGATGCCGGAACGGGCGAAGCCCGTCAGCGGACTCTCCGGACAGGGCGGCTACATCGTCCAGGCCGTCAAGGAGTACCTCGCGGCACGCGGCATCCTCGACGAGAAGACGCTCGCCACCGGCGGCCACCGGATCACCACCACACTCCAGCGCGGCAAGCAGGACGCACTCTCCGCCGCCGTCGACGAGCAGGTGAACTCGGAACTCGACAGCGAGCGCGAGGCCGACCGCAACGTCCGCGTCGGCGGCGTCTCGGTCGAACCGGCCACCGGCAGAGTCGTCGCCATGTACGGCGGCATCGACTACACCAAACAGTTCGTCAACAACGCCACCCGCCGCGACTACCAGGTCGGCTCCACCTTCAAACCGTTCGTCATCGCCGCCGCCGTCGAGAACCGCTCCACCACCCAGGACGGCCACCCCATCAACCCCAACACCGTCTACGTCGGCGACAGCAAACGCCCCGTCCAGGGCTGGAGCGGCGCACGCTACGCCCCCGAGAACGAGGACGACGTCTCCTACGGGCCCATCCCCGTCCGCAGAGCCGCCGACGAATCCGTCAACGCCGTCTTCGCACAGATGGCGGTCGACGTCGGCCCCTCCCGCGTCATGAACACCGCCATCGCCCTCGGCATCCCCCGGACCACCCCCGACCTCAGCCCTCCCCCTCCATCGCCCTCGGCCCCGCCACCGCCAGCGTCCTCGACATGGCAGGCGCGTACGCCACCCTCGCCAACCACGGCAGACACACCCGCTACACACTCGTCGAGAACATCACCAAGAACGGCACCGAAGTCCCCCTCCCCGAACCGGACACCGAACAGGCCGTCAGCCGCGAGGCCGCCGACACCACCACCGCCGTCCTGCGCGGTGTCGTCGACGGCGGCACCGGCTCCGCCGCCCAGTCGGCCGGCCGCCCCGCCGCCGGCAAGACCGGCACCGCGGAGGAGGACCGGGCCGCCTGGTTCGCCGGCTACACCCCCGAACTGGCCACCGTCGTCGCCGTCATGGGCCAGAACCCGAAGACCGGCGCCCAGACACCGCTGTACGGGGCGCTGGGCATGTCACGCATCAACGGCGGCGGCGCGCCCGCCCAGATCTGGGGCCAGTACACGGCCGCCGCCCTCGAAGGCACCCCCGTCCAGGGCTTCGACCTGCGCCTCGCGCCCGGCTCGAACGAGCCACCGCCGGGACAGCGGGACCCCGAGAACCCGGAGTCCGGCAACCCCGAGGACCCCTACCGGCCCCGCGACCCCGGCGAGCAGGCCGGCAACGGGCGCGACGGCGGCCCCTACGGAGACGGCGACGCGGGCAGCCGCCCCGGCGCCGGCGAACGAACCGCACCCGGCCCCGCGGCACCGTCCGGGCAGACCCCCCGCACACCGAACGGCGCCGGCAGCCCCACCAACCCCGTCGCACCGGCCGCCCCCGCCCCGGCGACCCCCGCGATCGGCTCCACCGGAGCGGCCGCCCCGCCCCACTGACCCCGCCGGCCCGGCGGAACCCGGCAACCTCGGGGGCTCACCGGCCCGCAGCGGCTCAGTGCCCCGAGGTCGCCTTGAGACCGACCACCGCGACCAGCAGCAGACACACGAAGAAGATCCGGGCGGCGGTCACCGGCTCGTCCAGCACCAGCATGCCGACCACGGCCGCACCGGCCGCACCGATCCCGACCCACACCCCGTAGGCCGTACCGATCGGCAGGGACTTCGCCGCATACGACAGCAGCAGCATGCTCGCGACGATCCCCGCACCGGTGAACACACTCGGCCACAGTCTGGTGAAACCCTCGGTGAACTTCATACCGATCGACCAGCCCACCTCGAGCAGACCGGCGACGACAAGCAGGACCCAGGCCATGACGGCACCTCCGAGACGCGGAACAACGCGAACAACAACGGGGTGCGTCGTCTTTTCCTACCCGGTACGGCGCGTCTCGTCGGGGCCCCTCCAACGTAGCAAAAGGCGCCCCCAGGGCAGACGAAAGGGCCGGTGACCTCCGCCACCGGCCCTGCCTGCCGCCGCGCCCCGGGAAAGCCCGCTGCACCCGCTACAGATACAGCCCCGTCGAGTCCTCCGAACCCTGGAAACGGTCCGCCGCCACCGCGTGCAGATCCCGCTCCCGCATCAACGCGTACGCAACGCCCCGCACCTCGACCTCCGCCCGGTCCTCCGGGTCGTACAGCACCCGGTCCCCGGGCTCCACCGTCCGCACGCTCTGCCCGACCGCGACCACCTCGGCCCAGGACAGACGCCGGCCCACCGCGGCGGTCGCCGGGATGACGATGCCACCGGTGGAACGCCGCTCACCCTCCGGGATGTCGGTCCTCACCAGCACACGGTCGTGCAGCATCCGGATGGGCAGCTTATCGTGCTGGGGACTGTGCTCATGGCTCTTGGCGCTCACGCGACGAACCTACCTGCCACGGACGCCCCCACGGGCCACAGGGTCACAAACGGCGCCTGCGCGCCGACATGGCGAGCAGACCCACCAGACCGACCGCCACCAGCGCCACCGGCACCAGCCGCTCCAGCCTCGGCGACCCGTCGTCGGACACGAACTGCGCCTTCACGTCCGAGACGGACCGGTTCACCGCGACGAAAGCACGCCCCGCCGTCCGGTCCACCGTCGAGGCGACCTTGGCCTTAGCGTCACCGATGACCGTCTTCGGGTGCACACGCACACCGATCTCGTCGAGCGTCTCGGCGAGCCGCTCGCGCCTGCGGACGATGTCCGCCTCGATCTGCGCAGGGGTCCTGGCATCCGACACCGCGCTGCCTCCGTGGTCGTGTCCGGTAATCCTTCGTCGACAGTCTGTCAGCTCACCCGCCACCGCACCCGACGGCACCCCCATTACGCTCGACGCCGTACGCCCCGAAGCACACCGAGGAGAACCATGAGCGAGCGACTCCAGCCCGGCGACACCGCCCCCGCCTTCACCCTTCCCGACGCCGACGGCAACGAGGTCTCGCTCGCGGACCACAAGGGCCGCAAGGTGATCGTGTACTTCTACCCCGCCGCGCTCACCCCAGGCTGCACCAAGCAGGCCTGCGACTTCACCGACAACCTCGAGCTGCTGGCCGGAGCCGGCTACGACGTCATCGGCGTGTCGCCGGACAAGCCGGAGAAGCTGGCCAAGTTCCGCGAGAAGGAGGACCTCAAGGTCACGCTCGTCGGCGACCCCTCCAAAAAGGTCCTTGAGGCATACGGCGCATTCGGCGAGAAGAAGCTCTACGGCAAGACGGTGACCGGCGTGATCCGCTCCACCGTCGTCGTCGACGAGGAGGGCAAGGTCGAGCGCGCCCTGTACAACGTCAAGGCCACCGGCCATGTCGCGAAAATCATCAAGGACCTCGGCGTCTGAGCCGCGACCCATTCCCCTTTCCGCACCCTTCCTGACCGCTCGCACACTTTGTGACCGAAGTCCCGTTCGCGTGGGACTTCGGTTTGCGGTCGGCGCGAGAGAGCAGACGATTCTCTTGCAAGAGGAGTCCAGGAAAGGAAACAGGTCATGGCGGAAAGCGGCCAGGAACCGACGGCCGATCCCGCAGCGATCAAACGCCACCCCGTCCTCTTCCGCACGATCAAACAGCGGAGGAACCCCAAACTGCGGCGGACCGACATCACGGTCACCGATGAAGCGGCGGTAAGGCGCGCGGTGAAAGCCGCCTCGCTCGGCAACGCCATGGAGTGGTTCGACTTCGGGATCTACAGCTACCTCGCCGTCACCATCGGCCATGTCTTCTTCCCCTCCGGGAACGACACGGTCCAGCTGCTCTCCTCCTTCGCGACCTTCGCCGTCGCCTTCCTCGTTCGCCCGCTCGGCGGCATGGTCTTCGGCCCTCTGGGCGACAAGATCGGCCGCAAGAAGGTGCTCGCAGCGACGATGATCATGATGGCGATCGGCACGGGCGCCATCGGCCTGATCCCCTCGTACGCCACCATCGGATTCTGGGCACCCGCCCTCCTGATCCTCTTCCGCCTCGTACAGGGCTTCTCCACCGGCGGCGAGTACGGCGGCGCGTCCACCTTCATCGCCGAGTACGCCCCCGACAAACGACGCGGCTTCTTCGGCAGCTTCCTCGAACTCGGCACACTCGCCGGCTACGTCGGCGCGGCCGGACTGGTCACCCTCCTCACCGCATGGCTCGGCAGCGACACCATGGAGGCCTGGGGCTGGCGGCTGCCCTTCCTCGTCGCCGCACCACTGGGCCTGGTCGGTGTCTACCTGCGACTGAAGCTCGACGAGACCCCGGCCTTCCAGAAACTCGAAGCGGAGTCCGCGCACGCCTCGGAGGCGGCCGACACCGTCGAGACGACGGCCACCGGCGACCTCGCCGACATCTTCCGCACGTACTGGCCGACGCTGATCCTCTGCATCGCCCTCGTCGGCGCGTACAACATCACCGACTACATGCTGCTGTCGTACATGCCGACGTACCTGTCCGACGAGCTCGGCTACAGCGAGACGCACGGCCTGCTCATCCTGATCGGCGTCATGGTCTTCCTGATGGCGATCATCAACCAGGTGGGCCGCCTGAACGACCGCTACGGCCGCAAACCCCTGCTCATGGCGGGCATGCTCGGCTTCCTCTTCCTGTCGGCACCCGCGTTCCTGCTGATCGGCCAGGGAAGCATCCTGGCGATCTCCGCGGGCATGCTGATGCTGGGCCTGTCCCTGGTCTGCCTGCTCGGCACGATGTCCGCGGCCCTGCCGGCGCTGTTCCCCACCCACGTCCGGTACGGCTCCCTCTCCGTCGGCTACAACCTCTCCGCCTCCCTCTTCGGCGGCACCACCCCCCTGGTGATCACGGCACTGATCAGCCTCACGGGCAGCAACCTGATGCCGGCGTACTACGCCATGGCAGCGGCCCTCGTCGGCGTGATCGCGGTGGCGTGCATGAAGGAGACGGCCCAGATGCCCCTGGCGGGCTCGCCCCCGTCGGTGAGCACGAAGGAGGAGGCCGCGGACATGGTCCTGGCCCAGGCCCCCGATCCGAAGTTCTGACCGCTTCACGACGGGCGGCCCGCCCGGCAATTAGGGCGGGCTGTTCCGTTTATCGGCAGTAACCGTCCGATAAACAATTCGTTACTCCGTACGAGACCGCGAACACGCGGTCGGGGACGGAGGGGACGGTGCCGGTGAAGTACACGCGAGAGTTGCTCGCTGAAGCGGCTCGAGATTCGACGACCTGGGACGAAGCCGTGCGCGGATCCGGAGGGATACCGACGCCGGGAACAAGGCGCTACCTGCGCCGTCGGATGGAGGCCTTCGGGATAGACACCTCACACCTGCGGTCCGGGCGGGCACGGCACACGGAGGAGCGGTTGCGTGAGCTGGTGGCTCGGTCGACCAACGTCCGCGAAGTCGTGCTGGGCCTGGGTATCAACCCTGTGGGAGGCAACCACGCGCACATCAGCCGCCGGATCACTGCTCTCGGCATCGACACCTCTCACTTCTCCGTTCCACGTCAGCGGGCGCCGAAAGGGTCCCGCGGTGACGTACTGACACTGCGTGACCCAAGCGAAGGGCGAGTTCCCGGCAGCCGACTCCGCCGGAACCTCTTGCAGAGGGGGTGCCCCGAAATCTGCACCGAGTGCGGCATCGGCACACGATGGAACAACAAACCCCTGCGCCTCGAAGTGGACCACCGAAACGGGGACTGGTGGGACAACCGACCCGACAACCTACGGCTCCTGTGCCCCAACTGCCATGCGGTAACGGACACTTACCGAGGCCGGAAGAGGGCGACCACCGGATGAGCACCAAGTATCCCCGCGACCTCCTGATGAGGACCGCGGCGGCGTCGACGAGCCTGGTCGACCTCATGCGCCGGGTCGGCGCCCCCATGGGCAGCATCGCGCAGCGGTACCTTCGCCACCGGCTCGAGACCTACGCGATCGACACCTCCCATTTCCTCGATGAGCCGCTGCCCCCACGCGAACGCCGCTCGTACTCGAAAGAGCGGCTCTCGAAAGCCGCGGCAAGTTCGCACAGCATCCGGGAAATGCTGGAGTACCTGGGTTACGCGCCGGACGACAGCCCCTACAGCCACATACGCAAGAAGCTCGACCAGTTCGGCATCGACACCTCGCACTTCACCAGCGGCCGGCGGTACGGCACAGAAACTCTCGCCCGCGAGGATCTCGCATCCGCCGTACAGGCGTCCACGAGCCTGGCGGGAGTGCTCAGGCTGTTGGGAAGACCGAACAACGGCTCCTCGCGGAGGTCGGTTCGGCGGAGCATCGAAGCCCACGGGTTGTCGGTCGAGCACTTCACCGGCCAGGCTCACTGCCGAGGCGTACCCTCTCCGTACCGAAGAGCCGCCGTCGACGTTCTGCGACGCCAGGAATCCGGATCGCACCGCACCCGAACGACGCTGCTTCGGCGGTCGCTGGACGATCTGGGTGTGCCCCATGTCTGCGTGGAGTGCGGAATCGGGGATGTCTGGCGGGGGCGGCCCTTGGTACTGGAGATAGACCACATCAACGGCGACCGTCTGGACAACCGGCTCGAGAACCTCAGGTACTTGTGCCCGTCGTGCCACAGCCAGACAGGCACCTTCTCCCGGGGCACTCCTGCACGGCGTTGAAGGTGGCGCAGTACAGTGTCAGCCGCGGGTCCGTACCCCAGCTGGCCAAGAGGGCGCCGGTTTAGGTCCGGTGTGTCGTGGGTTCGAGTCCCACCGGGCCCACAGTGAGGGGCGTGGCACCGAATCGGTGCCACGCCCTTGTCGTGCGTCGGCTCAGCCCAGCAGTTCCTTCACCACCGGCACCAGCGCCCGGAACGCCTTGCCCCGGTGGCTGATCGCGTTCTTCTCGTCCGGGGTCAGTTCCGCGCAGGTACGGCTCTCGCCCTCCGGCTGGAGGATGGGGTCGTAGCCGAAGCCGTTCGTGCCGTGCGGGGAGCGGCGGAGGGTGCCCTGGAGCCGGCCTTCCACGACGCGTTCCGTGCCGTCGGGGAGGGCGAGGGCTGCCGCGCAGGCGAAGTGGGCGCCGCGGTGGGGGGTGTCGATGTCGAGGAGTTGCGCGAGGAGCAGGTCGAGGTTCGCCTGATCGTCGCCGTGGCGGCCGGACCACCTCGCGGAGAAGATGCCGGGCGCGCCGCCGAGGACGTCGACGCAGAGGCCGGAGTCGTCGGCGACGGCGGGCAGGCCGGTGGCCTTGGCGAGGGCGTGCGCCTTGAGGAGGGCGTTCTCGGCGAAGGTGACGCCGGTCTCCTTGACGTCCGGGATCTCCGGGTAGGTGTCCGCGCCGACGAGTTCGTGGGTGACGCCCGCGTCGGCGAGGATGGCCCTGAGTTCGGTGATCTTTCCGGCGTTGCGTGTGGCGAGGATCAGTCGGGTCATGTCCCGATTATCGGGGTCACCCGGGGGTGCAGACCTTGCCGATCTCGGTGGCCGCGTCGGTGACGGGGGTGACGTCGGGGGTGGCGTCGCCGTTCTCTATGGACTTGCGGACGTTGTCGACGCCGGTTCCGAGGTCCTCGACGGCTTTGGTGAGGTCGGCGTTGTCGGTCTTGTCGCCGAGGCTGTCGAGTTCGCGGTCTATGTCGTCGAGTGCCTCGCGGGCCTTGGTGGGGTCCTCGGTGGCGCTGGAGACGGCCTCTTGGAGTTTGTTGACGCTGGTGGCGATGGCGTCGGCCGTCTCGACGCAGTCGAGTGCCTTGTCGAGGGCGCTGCAGCCGGCGGCTGCGGGCACGATGAGGGCAGCGGCGGCGATGG
Source organism: Streptomyces sp. Tu 2975 (assembly GCF_009832925.1). GTDB lineage: Bacteria > Actinomycetota > Actinomycetes > Streptomycetales > Streptomycetaceae > Streptomyces. The sequence goes on along the minus strand of NZ_CP047140.1, from coordinate 5,001,496 downwards.
TGAGTGCGATGCGGCGGCGCGCAGACATTCTGACGGTCCTCCCGGATACGGACGGGCGCACGGTTCGGCCCGTGCGCCCGTATCGACTACGACGCCCTGTGGGGGCTTCTTGGTTGCTTCTTCACCTGGCGGTTTCCGCCCGTGGGCCCCTTGCGGCGGCGGACGCCGGAGGCTACTGGGCGCTGCGCCCGAGGGCTTCGGCCTGGAGGGCGGCGAGGTCGGCGCAGCCTCCGGTGGCGAGGTCGAGGAGGGCGTTGAGCTCCTTGCGGTCGAAGGGCTCGGCTTCCGCGGTGCCCTGGACCTCGACGAAGCGGCCGTCGCCGGTGCAGACCACGTTCATGTCGGTCTCGGCGCGGACGTCCTCCTCGTAGCAGAGGTCGAGGAGGGGGGTGCCGTCGACGATGCCGACGCTGACGGCGGCGACGGTGCCGGTGAGGGGTTTGCGGCCGGGCTTGACGATCTTTTTGGCCTGGGCCCAGGCGATGGCGTCGGCGAGGGCCACGTAGGCGCCGGTGATGGCGGCGGTGCGGGTGCCGCCGTCGGCCTGGAGGACGTCGCAGTCGAGGACGACGGTGTTCTCGCCGAGTGCCTTGTAGTCGATGACGGCGCGCAGGGAGCGGCCGATGAGGCGGCTGATCTCGTGGGTGCGGCCGCCGATCTTGCCGCGTACGGATTCGCGGTCGCCGCGGGTGTTGGTGGAGCGGGGGAGCATCGAGTACTCGGAGGTGACCCAGCCTTCGCCGCTGCCCTTGCGCCAGCGGGGGACGCCTTCGGTGAAGGAGGCGGTGCAGAAGACTTTGGTGTCTCCGAAGGAGATGAGGACGGAGCCCTCGGCGTGCTTGCTCCATCCGCGTTCGATGGTGACGGGGCGGAGCTGTTCGGGGGTGCGGCCGTCGATTCGAGACATGGCGCCGAGCCTATCGGCAGATGGGTGAGGGGCCTGTTCCGCTCGGCCGGATCAGGCCCCTCGTGCGTCGGTGTCCGCTCAGGTCACATCATGTCTTCGATGTCGGCGGCGATCGGGTCGGCGTCGGTGCCGATGACGACCTGGACGGCGGTGCCCATTTTGACGACGCCGTGGGCGCCGGCGGCCTTGAGGGCGGCTTCGTCGACAAGGCTGGGGTCCGCGACCTCGGTACGGAGGCGGGTGATGCAGCCTTCGATCTCCTCGATGTTGTCGATGCCGCCGAGCCCGGCGACGATCTTCTCAGCCTTGCTGGCCATGTCTTTCTCCCTGCGTTCGGAGCGTTGAGCGTCCGGCCCACCGCCTCGGCCCACCGTAGGTCCGGGTTGTCACGGTAACGCACGGTTGGCCCATCTTCACGGGCGAGTAACCGTCTTGTATCGAAAGATGACGATCACCGGTGCCCTGTCTCGCGACCGGGCTCCAGGACCGTATCGCGACTGGTCTACACCAGTCTGCAACAGCTGCCAAACCAGCCCTGTTCCGGGAGGACGCCGATGAGCTCCGAGAGCGCGGCCGCGCCGCGGCAGAAGTGGTGGAACGGACTCTTCCAGGGGCTGCAGAAGATCGGCCGCAGCCTGCAGCTCCCGGTCGCCGTGCTGCCCGCGGCGGGTCTGCTTGTCAGTCTCGGCAACCTGTTCGACGCCTCGCTGGACGGCCCGTTCTGGGACCGGACCTCGGAGGTCCTGATCAAGGGTGGGGGCGGCATCCTCGACGGCAGCCTGGGCCTGCCGCTGCTGTTCTGCATCGGGGTCGCGATCGGCTTCGCGAAGAAGGCCGACGGTTCGACCGCGCTCGCGGCGGTGGCGGGCTTCCTCGTCTACTACAACGTCCTGAAGGCTTTCCCGGTCGACGGCACGGTGACGGAGGCGATGCCGGACGGCACTCCGCAGAACCCGGGGGTGCTCGGCGGCATCCTGATCGGTCTGCTGACGGCAGTCATCTGGCAGCGCTACCACCGCACCCGGTTGGTGGACTGGCTGGGCTTCTTCAACGGGCGCCGGCTCGTCCCGATCATCATGGCGTTCGTGTGCTGTGTGCTGGGGGTGCTGTTCGGTCTGCTGTGGGACCCGGTCGGTGACGCGCTGACGGCCTTCTCGAAGCGGCTGATCGACCTCGGGGCGTGGGGCGCGGGCATCTTCGGCGTCGCGAACCGGCTTCTGATCCCGATCGGGATGCACCAGTTCCTGAACACGTTCTTCTGGTTCCAGGCGGGCGAGTACGAGGGCGACGACGGCACGGCGGTGCAGGGCGACCTGACGCGCTTCTTCGCCGGGGACCCCGACGCGGGTCTGTTCATGTCGGGTTTCTTCCCGATCATGATGTTCGGTCTTCCGGCGGCCGCTCTGGCGATCACCCACTGCGCCCGGCCGGAGCACCGCAAACGGGTGGGCGGCCTGATGTTCTCGGTCGGCCTGACGTCGTTCGTGACGGGCGTGACGGAGCCGATCGAGTTCTCGTTCATGTTCGTGGCGCCGCTGCTCTACGGGCTGCACGCGCTGCTGACGGGGGCGTCGATGGCGATCACCTGGGCGCTGGGTGTGCATGCGGGCTTCAGCTTCTCGGCCGGTCTGATCGACTACGTCGTCAACTGGCACCTGGATACGAAGCCGTGGCTGATCCTGCCGATCGGCGCGGGGTTCGCGGTGATCTACTACGTCGTCTTCCGGCTGGCGATCACTTTGTTCAATATTCCTACACCTGGGCGCGAGCCGGAGGAGGTCCAGGAGGAGATGGACCGGGAGGCGACCAAGTAGAGCCGTCGACCAGGCAGGGAAGGCCTTCGGGACCTCGGGTCCCGGAGGCCTTTTGCGCGCATTGACCGGATCGTTATCCGGTCCGGAAAATTCGCAGGTTCCTTATCTAACCCTCACCGTGCTACAACAGGTCTACACCACTCAATGGTGTAGACCATGCGGTCCAGACCATAGGCCGCATTCCCCTTTTGAGACGCCGCCCTCCCCCGTTTTCTGTCCTCTGGCGGCGCCTTGCCCACTGGAGGAAGTTGATGTCCACGGCCAGCGCCGCCCCAGAGGCGGACAAGAAGAAGACGGGCGCAGGCGTGATGGCTGTCATGCAGCGCATCGGCCGCAGCCTGATGCTGCCCGTCGCCGTGCTGCCCGCCGCCGCGCTCCTGGTGCGCTTCGGCCAGGCGGACATGCTCGGCAAGGAGTCGTTCCCGAGTTCATCACCAAGATCGCCGGTTACATGGCGGCCGGTGGTGGCGCTCTGCTCGACAACATGCCGCTGCTGTTCGCCGTCGGTATCGCCATCGGCTTCGCGAAGAAGTCCGACGGTTCGACCGCGCTGGCGGCCGTGACCGGCTACCTGGTCTTCAAGAGCGTGCTGGCCCAGTTCACGGACAGCAACCTGCCGAAGGTCGCCGCCGTCGCCGACGGCAAGATCGTCATGAACGAGGCGCCGGTCAACGCCGGTGTCCTCGGCGGTGTGGTCATGGGCATCGTCGTCGCCCTGCTGTACCAGCGCTTCTACCGCACCAAGCTGCCCGACTGGGCGGGCTTCTTCGGCGGCCGGCGCCTGGTCCCGATCCTCTCCGCCTTCGCCGGTCTGGTCATCGGTGTCGTCTTCGGTCTGATCTGGCCCTGGCTCGGCGCGGGTCTGCACAACCTCGGTGAGTGGCTGGTCGGTTCCGGCGCGGTCGGCGCGGGCATCTTCGGTGTCGCCAACCGGGCCCTGATCCCCGTCGGCATGCACCACCTGCTGAACTCGTTCCCGTGGCTCCAGGCCGGTTCGTACGAGGGCAAGAGCGGCGACATCGCCCGCTTCCTCGCCGGCGACCCGACCGCCGGACAGTTCATGACCGGCTTCTTCCCGATCATGATGTTCGCCCTTCCGGCGGCCTGCCTCGCGATCGTGCACTGTGCGCGCCCCGAGCGCCGCAAGGTCGTCGGCGGCATGATGTTCTCCCTCGCGCTGACCTCGTTCGTCACCGGTGTGACCGAGCCGATCGAGTTCACCTTCATGTTCATCGCGCCGGTGCTGTACGCGATCCACGCCGTGCTGACCGGTGTGTCCATGGCGCTGACCTGGGCGCTCGGGATGAAGGACGGCTTCGGCTTCTCCGCCGGCGCGATCGACTTCCTGCTCAACCTGGGTATCGCGTCCAACCCGTGGGGCCTGGCCCTGGTCGGCCTCTGCTTCGCGGCGGTCTACTACGTGGTGTTCCGCTTCGCGATCACCAGGTTCAACCTCCCCACGCCGGGCCGCGAGTCCGACGAGGAGCTCGCCGAACTGCAGAAGGCCGAGGCGAAGTAGGCCTCGCGTCACCACGGCAAAGGCCCCTGTCCTCCGTCGGGAGGGCAGGGGCCTTTGCCGGTGCTCATGCGGCCGGTGGGCCGCCCGGGCGTCAGATCTCGTAGACCGCGCCGGGCCGCGCGACCTCCGTCGGGCCGTCGTACACGGCCCGGGCGTCGCGCAGCGTCTGCCCGGGGTCCGTCCACGGCGGGATGTGGGTCAGGACCAGCCGGCCGGCGTTCGCGCGCCGGGCGTAGGCCCCGGCCTCTCTGCCGTTGAGGTGGAGGTCCGGGATGTCCTCCTTGCCGTGCGTGAAGGACGCCTCGCACAGGAAGAGGTCCGCGCCTGCGGCGAGGTCGTCGAGCGCGTCGCACACACCGGTGTCTCCCGAGTACGTCAGCGTCCTACCGCCGTGCTCCAGCCGGATGCCGTACGCCTCGACGGGATGCGCCAGCCTCTCCGTGAAGACGGAGAAGGGCCCGATCTCGAAGTGCCCCGGCTTCAGGGTGTGGAAGTCGAACACCTCGCTCATGGAGGAGGCGGACGGCGTGTCGGCGTAGGCCGTGGTCAGACGCTGTTCGGTGCCCTCGGGGCCGTGGACCGGGATGGGGTCGCAGCGGCCGCCGTCGTGGCGGTAGTAGCGGGCCACGAAGTAACCGCACATGTCGATGCAGTGGTCCGCGTGAAGGTGGCTGAGGAAGATGGCGTCGAGATCGTAGAGACCACAGTGGCGCTGCAACTCTCCGAGGGCGCCGTTGCCCATGTCGAGGAGCAGCCGGAAGCCGTCGGCCTCTACGAGGTAGCTCGAGCAGGCCGATTCCGCGGACGGGAACGACCCGGAGCAGCCGACGACGGTGAGCTTCATGGAGCTGGAACCTCCGTGGACGGGGAGGGCTGGGGGAAGGTCGTGCGGTGCGTCGAGCGTAAGGCGCGAAACGGCCGGTCGCTCCTCAGCCGCCCCGTGTTGTGGGTAACGTCACCCCCCGTCCCGGGTCGGGAACGAGGGGTGACATCGCCTGGTTCGTATGAAGTTGTGACCGCTCACGGTCTTCGGGTGTCCGGCCCTCCGCGCCGCGGGCCGACCACGGCCGGGGTCAGGCCCAGAGCTGGCCCTGCAGGGTCTCGATCGCCGCTTCCGTCGTCTCCGCGGTGTAGACGCCCGTCGACAGGTACTTCCAGCCGCCGTCGGCCACCACGAACACGATGTCGGCGGACTCTCCGGCCTTGACGGCCTTCTTCCCGACGCCGATCGCGGCGTGCAGCGCCGCGCCCGTGGAGACGCCCGCGAAGATGCCCTCCTGCTGGAGGAGTTCACGGGTGCGGGTGACCGCGTCCGCCGAGCCGACCGAGAAGCGGGTGGTCAGCACGGACGCGTCGTACAGCTCGGGGACGAAGCCCTCGTCGAGGTTGCGCAGGCCGTACACGAGGTCGTCGTACCGCGGTTCCGCGGCCACGATCTTCACGTCGGGCTTGTTCTCGCGCAGGTAGCGCCCGACGCCCATGAGGGTGCCGGTGGTCCCGAGTCCCGCGACGAAGTGGGTGACCGACGGCAGGTCGGTGAGGATCTCCGGGCCGGTGGTGGCGTAGTGGGCGCCGGCGTTGTCCGGGTTTCCGTACTGGTAGAGCATCACCCAGGACGGGTTCTGCTCGGCGAGCTCCTTGGCGACGCGTACGGCGGTGTTGGAGCCGCCGGCCGCGGGCGACGGGATGATCTCGGCGCCCCACATCTTCAGCAGGTCACGCCGTTCCTGCGAGGTGTTCTCGGGCATCACGCAGACGATGCTGTAGCCCTTGAGCTTGGCCGCCATCGCCAGCGAGATGCCGGTGTTGCCGCTGGTGGGTTCGAGGATGGTGCAGCCCGGGGTGAGGCGGCCGTCCTTCTCCGCCTGTTCGACCATGTGGAGCGCGGGGCGGTCCTTGATCGAGCCGGTGGGGTTGCGGTCCTCGAGCTTGGCCCAGATGCGGACGTCGTCGGAGGGCGACAGCCGCGGGAGCCGGACCAGCGGCGTGTTGCCTACGGCCGCGAGCGGGGAGTCGTATCGCATCAGCGATCAGACCATGCCGCCGGCGACGGCCGGCAGGATCGTGACGCTGTCGCCGTCGGCGAGCTTGGTGGAGATGCCGTCGAGGAAGCGGACGTCCTCGTCGTTCAGGTAGACGTTCACGAAACGGCGCAGCTGGTCGCCCTCGACGATGCGCTCCTGGATGCCGTTGTGGCGGGACTCGAGGTCGGCGAAGAGCTCGGCGAGGGTGTCCCCGTTGGCCTCGACGGCCTTGGCGCCGCCGGTGTAGGTGCGGAGGATGGTCGGGATGCGGACCTCGATGGCCATGACGTGGGCTCCTGTTGTGGAAGGTGGCGTAGGGGCGCGCGGCTGTGGCCCCCGCGCGAGGGGGTGTGGCTGGAGTGCGCTGTTCCGTCAGGCTGTGCCGTGGGAACGACAGGGCGCGGCCGTACACATCGCGCTGGCGAGGCGGCACAGGTCGACGTGCAGCCGCGCCACGAGCAGCAGAGTGCTCGGCGTCTTGTCGCTCACGTCAGGGGGAACCATGCGCTCATCGTATCGATTCCCGGTCCGCCCCTCGGAGTGTGATCTCGCATGGTGGACGTTATGCGCTCAGAATTCGGACTTGGGGCGCCCGGAGGGGGTTCCTCCCGCTCTGCGCCGGGTGTGCGCGGCGCGGCGGGACCTGCTCGTCGGGCGCCCGCGGCGGAGGCTCAGTAAGCCTCCACGACCTTCACGTCCTCTTCGGTGATCTCACCGTCCACGATGCGGAACGAGCGGAACTGGAAGGGCCCCGCGTCGTCGGTGTCCGCCGTGGAGACCAGGACGTAGTGGGCGCCGGGCTCGTTTGCGTAGCTGACGTCGGTGCGGGAGGGGTACGCCTCTGTCGCGGTGTGCGAGTGATAGATGATCACGGGCTCCTCGTCCCGGTCGTCCAGCTCGCGGTAGAGCTTGAGCAGGTCACCCGAGTCGAACTCGTAGAACGTGGGCGAACGGGCCGCGTTCAGCATCGGGATGAAGCGCTCGGGACGGCCGGAGCCCTCCGGTCCGGCGACGACGCCGCAGGCCTCGTCCGGGTGGTCCTCGCGGGCGTGGGCGACGATCTGGTCGAAGAGGGCCTGGGTGATGGTCAGCATGGGCCACAGGATAGGCAGACGGCCTCCGGATCCGAGATCCGGAGGCCATCAGGTGAGACGAGCGGTGGACAGCGCCGTCGTCAGTCGGACTTCGCCGCGTACTCCCGCTGCGCCGCCCGCTCGGTGATCTGCGGGTTGTTCCGCCTCAGCACCTGCCAGCCGACGGCGAGGCCCAGGGCCCAGACGGCGGCGACATAGAGGGAGATCCGGCCCGCCTCGTCGAAGGCGACCATGCCGGTCACGCCGATGAGGAAGAGCAGGGCGACCCAGCTGAAGAGGGCGCCGCCCGGAGCCGGGAAGGACGAGGCGCGCAGCCGCCCGGCGTCCACCGCAGAGCGGTAGCGGATGTGGCTGACGAGGATCATCATCCAGGTCCAGATGCCGGCCGCGGTGGCGACGGACACCACGTATCCGAAGGCCTTCTCCGGGACGATGTAGTTGAGGACCACACCGATGCCCATGAGGGTGACGGACACCGCGATGCCGAGCGCCGGCGTGCGGCGGCGGTTGAGCTTGCCGAGCGCCTTGGGGGCCTCGCCGTTGGAGGCGAGGTCGCGCAGCATCCGGCCGGTGGAGTACATGCCGGAGTTGCAGGACGACAGGGCCGCGGTGAGCACCACGAAGTTGACGATGCCCGCGGCGAGCGGGATGCCGATCTTCTCGAAGGCATGCACGAAGGGGCTCTCGCCCGCGGAGAACTCGGTCCACTTGACCACGGAGAGGATCACGACCAGGGCGCCGACGTAGAAGATGATGATGCGCCAGGGCAGCGTGTTGATCGCCTTGGGGAGGGTCTTCTCCGGGTCCTCCGACTCTCCCGCCGTCACACCGACGAGCTCGACGGCGAGGTAGGCGAACATGACGCCCTGCAGGGTCATCAGGCTGGAGCCGATGCCGTTGGGGAAGATTCCGTCGTAGGACCAGAGGTTGGAGACGGAGGCGGTGTCACCGGCGTCGGAGAAGCCGAGGGTGAGGACACCGAGACCGATCACGATCATGCCGATGATCGCGGTGACCTTGATCATCGAGAACCAGAACTCGATCTCGCCGAAGATCTTCACCGAGATCAGGTTGACGCCGAAGAGCACCACCAGGAAGACCAGTGCGCTGACCCATTGCGGGATCTCGGGGAACCAGAAGTGGATGTAGATGGCGGCCGCGGTGAGCTCGGCCATGCCGGTGACGATCCACATCAGCCAGTACGTCCAGCCGGTGACATAGCCGAAGAACGGACCGAGGAACTCCCGGGCGTACTCGGCGAAGGAGCCGGAGACGGGCCGGTAGAGGAGCAGCTCGCCGAGAGCTCGCATGATGAAGAAGATGACGACGCCCGCGAGGGCGTACATCAGGATGATGCTGGGTCCGGCCTTGGCGATGTTCGCGCCGGCCCCCATGAACAGGCCCACGCCGATGGCACCGCCGATGGCGATCATCTGGACCTGCCGGCTGCCGAGTCCACGCTCGTAGCCTTCTTGCGAGGTGTTGCCCCCGGCCTCGTCGCCGGTGTGATTGTCGACCTGCACCGAGGTCATGGTGATGCGCCTTTCTCCATGCCGATCCGCTCCCGCTGCGTCGAGCGGCTGCGGATCAGGTCCTGATCCCCCCGGATATGGATGGAGTGCCTCCGGCGGTCGGCCGGACGGGGCGCACTCGGGAGACAGGGGTGGCGTCCCCCGGGCGGTCGTGAAGATCTATCACGACGGCAACAGTGATCCACCGGCTGGAGAGTGGCGCAGGCCACAAGGAAATACGGACAAACAACGCGCCGCATGAGGAACGGTGACGATCCATTGACGGGATCGTTATGCGGATTTGAGACTCCGTTGAGCGAACGGACGGCTCAGGACATCAGAGTCTCGACGAGCGTCTCCTGCAATGCGCCGAGCCACAGATACGCCATGACCATCGGCTTGCGCGGGTCGGAGTCCGGGAGGCGGTAGAGGTCCTCGTTCTCGTCCTCGTCGCCGACGTCGAGACGGGTGCCGATGGTCAGCCGCAGGTCGTTGAGGGCGCCGAGCCAGTGGAGGCAGTCGTCGGCCGCCAGTTCCATGACGGCGCCGCCGTCACCCGCCGGGGTGAGGGCGTCGAGGCTGCGTACGACGGCGAGGGCATCCTCCCGCTTGCGGGTGCGCAGGTCGGTCTCGGTGAACCGCCTGAACTCGGACGAGGCGGCCCTCAGCTCCTCGTCGGGCGTCCCCGCCTCCGGATCGGCGTACGCCTCCGGGAACAGGCGGGCGAGCGCGGGGTCGGACGGGGGCTCGCTCGGTCCCTCCGCGAAGAGGGCCGCCAGCGGGTCCGCCCCTCCGCCGGCTCGTCGCCCGGCCCGATGAGCTCGAGGAGCTGGACAGCGAGGGAGCGCAGGATCGCGATCTCGACCTCGTCCAGGGCGACCGCGGCCCCGCCGCCGTCGAGCGGCTCGAAGTGAGAGCTCATCAGCCGCGGTCCTGGGTCAGCGTGGCCCACAGTCCGTATCCGTGCATCGCCTGCACGTCACGTTCCATCTCCTCGCGGGTACCGCTGGAGACGACGGCGCGCCCCTTGTGATGGACGTCGAGCATCAGCTTGTGCGCCTTGTCCTTCGAGTAGCCGAAATAGGCCTGGAAGACGTAGGTGACGTAGCTCATCAGATTGACCGGGTCGTTGTGCACCAGCGTCACCCAGGGCACATCGGGCTCGGGGACGGCGTGCGCCTCCTCCGCCGACTCGGTTCGTTCGATCTCTACGGGCATCGTCACCCAACCCATGCTGCCACCCGGGAGGCCGTATCGCACAAACGCCCCTCGGCCCCGCCGGAAGCACATCTCGTCAGATTGACGAGATGTGCGCTAGCATCACCGTCATGAACACAGCAGACCTTGGGCTGCCGGTGGACGTGCCGTCGACCGCGCTCTTCACCGATCAGTACGAGTTCACGATGCTGCAGGCGGCGCTGAAGGCCGGCACGGCCGAGCGGCGATCCGTCTTCGAGGTCTTCACCCGACGCCTGCCCGAGGGCCGCCGCTACGGCGTGGTCGCCGGGACCGGCCGCGTCCTGGACGCCGTGGAGAACTACCGCTTCGACCCGGGAGTCCTCGGCTTCCTGCGGGAGCAGCGCATCGTCGACGAGCCCACGCTCGAGTGGCTCGCCCGCTATCGCTTCAGCGGCGACATCTGGGGCTACCCCGAGGGCGAGGTGTACTTCCCCGGTTCGCCGATCATCCGGGTCGAGGGCACCTTCGCCGAGTGCGTGCTGCTGGAGACGGTGATCCTCTCGATCCTCAACCACGACTCCGCGATCGCGGCCGCCGCCTCACGGATGTCCGCCGCCGCGGCCGGACGCCGGCTCATCGAGATGGGCGCCCGCCGCACGCACGAATTGTCGGCGGTCGCCGCGGCGCGCGCCGCGTACGTCGGCGGCTTCGACTCCACGTCCGACCTCGCGGCCGGCTTCCGCTACGCCATCCCCACCGTGGGCACCAGCGCGCACGCCTTCACCCTGCTGCACGACAGCGAGCGCGGCGCGTTCCGAGCGCAGGTCGACTCACTCGGACGGGGTACGACGCTGCTCGTCGACACCTACGACGTGGCAGAAGCCGTCCGCACGGCCGTCGACATCGCCGGTCCCGAGCTCGGCGCCGTCCGTATCGACTCCGGCGACCTGCTGCTCGTCGCCCACCGGGTGCGCCAGCAGTTGGACGAGCTCGGGGCCGTCGACACCAAGATCGTGGTCACCTCCGACCTCGACGAGTACGCCATCGCCTCGCTGGCCGCCGCGCCGGTCGACGCCTACGGCGTCGGCACCCAGCTGGTCACCGGCAGCGGCCACCCCACCTGCTCGATGGTCTACAAGCTTGTCGCCCGTGCCAGGTCCACGGACACCGCCGCGCCGCTCGAGCCGGTCGCCAAGAAGTCCCTGGGCGGCAAGACGTCGATCGGCGGCCGCAAGTGGGCCGCGCGCCGCCTCGACGCCGACGGGATCGCGGAGGCCGAGATCGTCGGCGTCGGCGAGGTGCCCCCGGAGCTCGCCGAGCGGCAGCTGCTGGTGGAGTTGGTCAAGGGCGGCGACGTCGTCGCCCGCGAACCGCTGGACGCGGCCCGCGCCCGGCACACCGCGGCGCGGGCCGGTCTGCCGCTGTCGGCGATCCAGCTGTCGCGCGGCGAGGCGGTCATCCCGACCGAGTACGTGTGAGCCGACCGGAATGAACCACCCGTAAGGGGGCAAGGAGCACGACGACCCGCCCCACGGACCGCAGCCCCCTCCCCTACGGCGTGGCGAGTGTCTACGCTCGGTAGTTCTGTTCGCCGCCGGTTCTGTGTGCCGGCGGTCGTGGGCGGCCCGCCGCCCCCTTCCATCCGCCCTCCGCCGCCCGCCCATCCCACCGAAGGACACCCGCCATGCACCGCGCCTTGATCGTCGTCGACGTTCAGAACGACTTCTGCGAGGGCGGCAGCCTCGCGGTGGCGGGAGGTGCCGATGTCGCGGCCGCCATCACCGAACTCATCGGCCACGCCCAGCCCGGCTACCGCCATGTGGTCGCCACCCGCGACCACCACGTCGAACCGGGCGACCACTTCTCCGACCACCCGGACTTCGCCCGCTCCTGGCCGCCGCACTGCGTGGCCGGCACGGAGGGCGTCGGTTTCCACCCGAACTTCGCACCGGCCGTCGCCTCCGGCGCGATCTCCGCGGTCTTCGACAAGGGCGCGTACGCGGCGGCGTACAGCGGCTTCGAAGGCGCCGACGAGAACGGCATGACACTGGCGGAGTGGCTGCGCGCCCGCGACGTCAGCGAGGTGGACGTCGTCGGCATCGCGACCGACCACTGTGTGCGGGCGACCGCGCTGGACGCCGCGCGGGAAGGCTTCCGCACGAATGTGCTGCTCGGACTGACGGCCGGTGTGTCGGCGGACTCGACGGCGCGGGCGGTGGAGGAGATGCGCGAGGCGGGCGTCGAACTGTCGGGCAAGCCGGTGGTGTGACGCCGCGCCCGGCCCGCCGCGCCGGTGTCCAGGGCTTCCCTACGCCGGGCCGGCCGGGCCAAGAAGGGCTCGGGCCGGGTGCCAGAGTTCCGCGCCCGCGGTCTGGTCGGGACGCCACAGCAGGCCGTCCGGATGGTGCAACACCGCCGTGATCTCGTCCGGTGTCGGCGGCTCCGCGTTCCCCCGCAGGTACACCGCCCTGAAGCCGAGGTTCCGCAGCCGCGTCAGTGCCCTCGCGCGGTTCGCCGCGTGGACCAGGAAGCGGACCGTGGCGCCGCCCCCGGCCGGGCTCGGCAGGCTGATCGCGACGACGACGGTGCCGCCTGGCAACTTGCAGAAACCTCCGCCGGGCATGCGGAACCACTCCCCCGTGAGTCACTGTCAATAAGAACCTCGGTCAGACGCACCTAAACACGATCGGCCGCCGCCCGCTAGAGGGCGACGGCCGATCATGCTTTGACCTGGAGTGTTACGGATTACTTGGTCGACGGACCAACATTGATGGTGATCGTCCGGCCGCTCAGCGGCTCCTTGACGATCGAGATCTTGGTGTTGGTGTCAGTTACCTTGACGCTGCCCGTCGGGTTCTCCGGGTACCAGTAGACGCCCTTGCGGTCGTCGAAGACCGGGTTGCCCCGCTGGGACGCGATCCAGTGCGGCTTGTCCGCGTTGTGCAGCCAGAAGCTGTCCGTGCGGTACCGGCTGAACGTCGAGTCGAACGTCTGGATCTTGTTGCGCAGCACCGTGCCGTCGGACCACTTCAGCGGCTTGGCGTGCGCGTCCACCGGAAGGATCAGACCCTGGCCGTGGTGGGCGCTGGTGTTGTTGTCCTTCTGGGAGGTGTCCCACTGCCAGATCATCAGACCGTTCTGGTAGGGGTAGTGCTCGACCCAGTTGTCGCGCGGCGCCTTGTAGCCGAAGTTGTACGGGCCGACCTCGAGGGTCTTGTCGTACGACACGTACTGGCGGTTCTCGGCGATGTAGTACTGCTCGTACTCGAGCGTGAAGGACTCACCGATGCGGTTGAAGCCCTTCGCGGTCCAGCCGTCGACCTCGCCCTCGGCGTTGTCCGAGAAGACGGGCGCGCCGTCGGCCTTGATCGTGATGGCGTCGGCCGTGAAGCCCTTGCCCGCCACGCCGCCGTCCGTCTGGTAGCGGAAGCGGACGTCGACCTTCTGGCCCGCGTAGGCGTCCAGCGCGTAGACGAGCTTCTTGTGGCCCTCGGACGGGCCGGTCAGCGCCGGCTTGTCGCCCGCGTCACGGGTGATCGCCTTGCCGTCGGCCGTACCGTCCACCGGCGTCCAGTTGGCGCCACCGTCCGTCGAGACCTCGGCGTAGAGGTAGTCGTAGTCGGCCTCGATGTCCCACCAGCCGTCGAGCTCCAGCGAGGCGGACGACTTGCCGGTGAGGTCCACCGAGCGGGACAGCGTGTTCTTGAGGTCGTCACCCATGTCGCTCCACCACTGCTTGGAGCCCTCGGAGGGCTTCACGACAGTCGTGGTGACGGGCTTCTTCGGCAGCTCGACGACGAGCGCCTGCGGCTTGTCGGTGTTGTACGCCGACACGCCGAGGGTGTGGGTCGACTTCGTGGCGGCCTTGGCCGTCTCGTAGTTGAGCCAGCCCAGCTGGAGCTTGTCCCAGGCGGTCATGTCGCCGGGGAGGTCGCCGATGGAGTCCTTGCCGGTGCCGAGCCAGGAGCCGGCCGACATCAGGGTCCAGTAGCCGGTCGAGTTCTCGCCGCCGCCGGAGGTGTCGTAGTGGTCCGGCAGACCGAGGTCGTGACCGTACTCGTGGGCGAAGACTCCGAGGCCGCCGTTCTCGGGCTGCATGGTGTAGTCGCCGACCCAGATGCCGGTGTTGCCGATCTGGGTACCGCCGGACTTGTTGTTCTCCGGGCCGGTCTTGCCGGCGTCGGTGCCGTAGGCGTACCAGCGGTGGGCCCACAGGGCGTTGGTGCCCTCTGCGCCGCCGCCGGCCGACTCGTCCTCGCCCGCGTGGACGATCTGGAAGTGGTCGATGTAGCCGTCGGCCTCGTTGAAGTTGCCGTCGGCGTCGAAGTCGTAGCGGTCCCACTGGTCGTACTCGGCCAGCTGCGCCTTGATCTCCGCGTCGGTCTTGCCCTTGGCCTTCTGGTCGGTGGCCCAGGCGGTCACGCCGTCCTTGACCGTGTCCCAGACGTTGGCGCAGTTGCTCTGGCCGCAGTAGTTGGAGCCGTAGCGGGCCTCGTTGTAGTCGACCTTGACCCAGTCGGAGACGGCGCCGTCGACCGAGTAACGGCCGGACGAGGTCTTCTCGTAGTAGGTCTTCAGCGACTGCTTCGGCTGCCCGTTCTCGTCCTTGCCGGTACCGAAGTACAGGTCCTGGAAGTGCTCCTGGTTGTAATCGGCCTGCCAGGCGGTCGAGTTGTCCTTCGACCGGTCCGGCTTCGCGATCTGGTTGTGCAGCGGACCGGGCGTGCCGCCGTACTTCTTCACCGGCGGCTTGGGGCCGTCGGCGCCGTCCGGGTCGAACATCGTCGTGTCGTCGACCTTGTCGCCGAACTCCACGAGGATGGTGAAGATCTTCTCGGTCTTCTCCCGGGCGAGCTCGACGTACTTCTTGTCGTCGAGCTTGACGACCTTGGAGCCGCCGCGCTGCTGCACGGTGGCGTCGCCGGATATGACCTGCTCAAGGGCCGCCTGGCGCTGCTCCTCCTGCTGCTTGCTGAAGGGGCCCTCGAGGTCGTGCTCGACATGGCCCTTGTGCGGTGCCGGGTCGTGCCGCTCGATGCCCGCAGGGTCCGCCGACTTCTGGCCGTCGGCCTGCGCACTGGTGAACGCCGAAGCGGTCGCGGTCGTCGCGGCAAGGGCCACGAGCACCGCGGACGCTCTGAACGTCCTTCGCTTGCTGGTCACTTGATGGTGTCCTCCCCCGCGTTCCGTCGCTGCTGCGGACAGGGTTGTGGGGTCGTCCGCGTGCGCGGTATACGCGTCTCAAGTGACGACATTCGACCGGAGTTGAGGAAGAAAAGACAGTCCTTGACTTGGACAGGCCAACTACACTATGCGGGTGCAGCGCCCCGCTATCCGGACGATGGGAAATCAGGACAAGAGGCACACATTTTCCGCCACTTGGCGGGTCGAATGACCCCGTGCGCCCCCCATGCACCGGCACCGTGGGTTAGGTCACGCTTACTGCCGGTTCCACAGGGGCATCCACCGTCGTAGAGTCTGCTGTCAGTGCGAACTGTCCTCAAGGCTCCGGCCCTGCCCCTGTCCATAGGACGGATACCGTCATGCCGCGTCCGACTGCCGCACAGCTCGCCTACGGTTCGGCCACCGTCGTCTTCTCGACCGTCGCCCTCCTGCTGCTGACCCGCGCCACCGACGGCGTCGCGGTCGCCGCGATCGGTATCGCCTCGCTGGCACTGGGACTTCTGGTCGCGCTCACGCCGTCTCTGCGCCACCGGGCCACCCGGCCGCGGGCGGCCGCCGCGCCGCCCACCGCCACCGCCTCCGACGCACTCACGGCCCGCACGTCCGCGGCCCGCGCGCACGCCGGGGCGGAGGCCAGGGTCGGCCAGCACTCACTGCGCCGCTGACACCACGACCGTCTTGCCCGCCTTGTCGTGCAGACCCTGCCGGTAGGGCTTGTCGGCGAGCACCGTGATGATGATGACGAGCCACCAGATGCAGTAGCAGCACACCAGCGCGGGCACCCACAGCACGAGAGCGCGCAGAAGTGAGGAGCCGACGTCCGGCACGCGGCCGTCGTTGAGCATCGCGACCCGCAGCTTCATGATCTTCTTGCCGACGGTCTGCCCGTTGTACTTCGCCGTCATGAGGGTGTCGTAACCGACGTACGCCACAAGGGAGATCAGCGACCACAGCCACTGCTCCCCGAGTTCACCCGGTCGGTGACCTCGTCCCAGTCCTCGCCGCCGGTGGCCACCTCGACGCCGCCGAAGGCCAGCGAGATGAGGAACAGCGGCACGAAAACAATGATCATGTCGATGAGCCGGGCCAGCACCCGTTTGCCGAAATTCGCCAGCGGGGGCATGCCCGCAAGGGGGTCCGCGCCTCCGTACGGGCCACCATAGGCTCCCGCGTCGTACGGAGGCGGCCGCTCACCGCCGTACGGACCGCCCGTCCCGCCCGCCCCTCCGGGGGGAGAGTCATAGGGCGAACTGCCGCCGGAGCCGGGAGCGCCCCCGGGCGGGGTCGGCCCGCCCGGTTCCTGGGGCCCCTGCGGCTCCTGCGGCTTCTTGCGGAACGGATCGTCGTCGGGCGACTGTCCGGGCGGCGGCTGGTCGTTGCTCATGGGGGCAGTGCACCCCGGACCCACGAGGCCCGCAACGGCTCACAGGCGTTCGGGGGACCTCCTGGGAGCCGTACGGCCGGACGGGTCAGCCGGTCACGAACGTGTGCGCCGTCTTGTCGTGCCAGCACTGCCGCCACGGGCGGTCGAACAGGCACCACAGCACATTGAGGACGCCGACGACGAGGACGCCGAGCACGCTGTAGAGGAGCCAGCGGCGCAGCGCGGCGCCGAACGTCGGCGGCTCATGGGTCTCGATGTCCAGGACCTGGAGGCCGCAGAGCTTCTTGCCCGGCGTGCGGCCCCACTTGGCGGTCGGCAGCGACTCGTACAGCACGCCCAGGACGAGCAGGGCGCCGAGGACGATGCCGAGGTGGCCCGCCGTGGTGCCGTCGAGCAGCCAGACGGTCACCGTCTTCCCGGACAGCTTCGCCGCTTCGATCTTCTCGTCGATGTGGGCGCGTGCCTGCGCGGCGACGGGGACGGCCACGGCGCCGACCAGCGCGCCGAGCAGCACCGTGTCGATCAGGCGGGCGGCCAGGCGCTTGCCGAGTCCGGCGGGCCGGGCGGCGGCCTGGGCCTGTGCGGCGGCGAGGAACGGGTCGTTGACGGGGGGCTTCCACGGAAGGACGGGCTCGCCCTCGGCGGAGGCCGACGTCTGCGCCAGCTGGTGTACCTGCTGCGGCCAGGAGGCGGCGCCGCCGCCGGCGCTGCTGGTGACCGGCGGCCGGGACTGCGCGGGCACCTGCGGCTGGGCCTGCGCCGGTGCTTGAGGCTGCGGCTGCGGCTGCGGCTGTGAGGAGGCCTGCGGGGCGGAGCGGGTCGGGTCCTGCCGGGTCGGGTCCTGGCGGGTCGGGTCCTGCCGGGCCGGGTGCGCCTCCGCGGGCCTGCCGACCGCCCGCATCGTCATCGTGCCGTCGGCCTGCCCCGGCCGCTGGGCCCGGATGGTGACGGTGTTCTCCGCGGGCTGCTGCGGACCCGGGGTGCGGCGGTCCGGTGTCTCCTCCGCCGCCGGCCGGGCCGGGTCGGCGGAGCCCGCCGCGCCGCCGGGGCGCAGCGCGCGGATCGCGACCGTGCCGTCCGCCGGCGGCTCGCCCGTGGCGGACGGGCCGAGAGGGCGGACACCGCCGGGGATCTCGTCGGCGGCCGGGCCCCCCTGGGGCGCCGCGGAACGCATGCCGGGCAGCCGGCCGCCGGTCGGGTCGGCGGACGGCTCGGACGTCAGGCCGGCCGCGGCCGGTCGGCGCGGATCGGACGGCGCGTCACCAGCCGCGGGCCGGTCGGGCGTGCGGGGGTCGCCGCCCCATGAGACGCGATTGTCGAGGTCGCCGCCGAAGCCGGCCTGGCGCGAGGTGTCGGCCTGCCAGGCGGTGGCGGGCTCCGGGCGGGCCGGCTCGTCCGACGGCTCCTCGTCGAGGAAGACCGGGCCGGTCTCTTCCACGGAGGGCGCGGCGGGTCCGGAAGGGGCGGCCGACGCGGGCGCGCCGGGCATCGCCTCGCCCGCCTTCGGGGCGGGCCTGCTCGTGCCGGGCACCCATGCCGCGCCGTTCCAGTACCGGACATATCCGGGAATGGACGGGTCCGGGTAGTAGCCGGGTGTGGGGCTGCCGTCGCCGGTTGCCGGGGTTGGGGCGCTCATCACCGTGGTCCCGTATCTCTTCGATGCCTCAATTCGAGGGACCACATCTATCAGACCCTTGCGCACCCCTGGGCCGGTCCTGCCGTAACGACCACTTTCAGGTCACGAGTGAGTCACGGAAAGTTATGTGCGGAAGTCGCGTCATGCCGGCGGGGGTAGCCGCTCTCTTCCCGTGAGGCCCCGCTCACCGGGCCGCCCCAGAAGGCGTACAGGAAGGAAGTGATCATGCACACGGTGGTGGAACGCGAACTCGAGTTGAACCTGGTGCTGTCGCCCGAGCGGAGCATCCCCGTCCCCGCCCGGCTGTCCTACCGCGCGGACGACCCGTATGCCGTGCACATCGTCTTCCACGTCGGCTCCAGCCACCCCGTCAGCTGGACGTTCGCCCGTGAACTGCTCGTGGAAGGGGTGTTCCGGCCGTGCGGAACCGGTGACGTGCGGGTCTGGCCGTCGAAGAGGGACGGCCGCAGCGTCATCCTCATGGCGTTGAGTTCACCCGACGGAGAAGCACTGCTGGAGGCGTCGTCCCCGGCGGTGTCGGCCTGGCTGGAGCGGACGCTGCGGGTCGTGCCGCCCGGCACCGAGACGGCGGCGCTCGGCATCGACGAGGCCCTGGCCGCGCTCCTCGCCCCGACCAGGACCGACGAACTGCGGGCGCACGGCTCCGCCGGCGACCCGCAGGACGGCGATGTCTGAGCGGCGCGGTTCAGAAGAGCTTGCCCGGGTTGAGGATGCCGAGCGGGTCGAAGGTCTGCTTGATGCCGCGCTGCAACTTGAGGCTGACCGGGCCGAGTTCCCGCGCCAGCCATTCCTTCTTGAGCACGCCGACGCCGTGTTCGCCGGTGATGGTGCCGCCCAGCTCCAGACCGAGCGCCATGATCTCGTCGAAGGACTCCCGGGCCCGCCGCGACTCGTCGGGGTCGAGGTGGTCGAAGCAGACGACGGGGTGGGTGTTGCCGTCACCGGCGTGCGCGCAGACGCCGATGGTGAGGCCGTACTTCTCCGCGACGGCGGCCGTGCCCTCGATCATCGCCCCGAGCTTGGAGCGCGGCACGCAGACGTCGTCGATCATCGTGGCCGACTTGACCGTCTCCAGCGCGGTCAGCGACATCCGGCGGGCATGGAGCAGCAGTTCGGACTCGGCGACGGTGTCCGCGGGCACCACCTCGCTCGCGCCCGCGGCCTCGCACAGCGCACCGACGGCGGCCAGGTCGGCCGCGGGGTCCGGGGTGTCGAAGGCGGCGAGAAGGAGGGCCTCCGTCGTCTCCGGGAGGCCCATGTCGGCCAGTTTGTTGACCGCCCGGACGGTGGTGCGGTCCATGATCTCGAGGAGCGAGGGCGTGTGGCCGCGCTCCATGATCGCGCAGACGGCGTCGCAGGCGGTGGCCGCGGAGGGGAACTCTGCGGCCAGGACGAGCTGCGCGGGCGGCCGGGGCCGTAGCGCAAGGACCGCTTCGACGACGATGCCGAGGCTGCCCTCGGAGCCGACGAACAGGCGGGTGAGGTCGTATCCGGCGACGCCCTTGGCGGTGCGCCGGCCGGTCTTCAGCAGCCGCCCGTCGGCGAGGACCACGGTCAGGCCGAGGACGTACTCGGCCGTCACCCCGTACTTGACGCAGCACAGGCCGCCGGACGCGGTGCCGATGTTGCCGCCGATGGTGCACATCTCCCAGCTGGACGGGTCCGGCGGGTAGTACAGCCCGTGCTCGCCGACGGCTCGTGACAGCACGGCGTTGACGACACCCGGTTCGACGACGGCGATCCGGTCGACCGGGCTGATCTCGAGGATCCGGTCCATCTTCGTCAGCGACAGCACGATGCAGCCGTCACAGGCGTTGGCCGCGCCCGACAGGCCCGTGCGGGCGCCCTGCGGCACGACCGGCACGCGCAGTTCCGTGGCGGTGCGCATGACGTGTTGGACCTGTTCCACGGAGCGCGGCAGGACCACGACGGCGGGGGTGCCCGCCGCGCAGAAGCTCGCCATGTCGTTGCCGTACGACGCGGTGACGTCGGGATCGGTGATGAGGGCTTCCGCGGGAAGACCGGCGCGCAGCCGCTCGAGGAGATCGTCCATGATCCCAAGCCTCGCACCGGGGGCCATCGGTGTGAACCCGTCTGCGTTCCGCTCCGCGGGTCAGAGTGTGTTCTTCGTATTGGCTGTCTGCTGCCGCACAGTGAGCGCCATGAAGAGCGAAACCCTGAAGAACGCCGCTGTCAGCACGCTGGTCGGCGCGACACTGGTCACCGGGGTGATCGTGCTCGCGCCCGGTTGGGGGAAGGACGCGCCGCCGCCCGCGCCAGGGCCGGTGGCCAGGGCGATGACCGCGGCAGGGTCGGGCGCACCGGCCTCGCTCTCCGACCTGGACGCGCTGATCCGCGACCGTGAGCGCTTCGTCCGCGACCATCCGGGTGACGAGGAGTCCTGGGCGGTGCTGGGTTCCGCGTACGTGGAGCGGGGCACGCGGCTCGGGGACACGGCGTACTACCCGAAGGCCGAGCGGGCGCTGAAGCGGTCGCTGAAGGCCGTACCGGCCGCCAAGGGCAACGTCGACGCGCTGGTGGGCATGGCCGAGCTGGCGAACGCCCGGCACGACTTCGCCGGGGCGCGCGGTTACGCGGAGAGCGCCCGGAAGCAGAAGCCGGAACGCTGGGCGGTGTATCCGGCGCTGATCGACGCCTACGACGGGCTCGGCAGGTACGCGGCGGCCGGCAAGGCCATGGACAAGCTCCTGGAGCTGCAGACCGGCCCGCAGGTGCAGGGGCGGGAGGCGCGGGTCTACTGGAACAAGGGCTGGCGTGAGGACGCCGCGGCACTGGCGTACGGCGCCACCGCGAACTCACGGACCGCCGTGGAGAAGGCCGCCGCCCTGCACCGCGAGGGCGAGCTGGCCTGGGAGCGGGGCGAGGCCGACGAGGCCGTGGAGCACTACACCGACGCGCTGAAGACCGCTCCCGAGAGCCACCGTTCGCTGGCGGGCCGTGCGCGTGCCCTGGCGGCGCTGGGACGCACGGACGAGGCCTTGGACGACTACCGGTCGGCGCTGCTGAAGCTGCCGCTTCCCGAGTACGCCTTGGAGGCCGGGGAGTTGTACGAGTCGATGGGGCTGAACGGGGACGCCGCGACGCTCTACGAACTCCTGCGCAAGCAGGTCACCCGTGCCGGCGAGCACGGCGTCGACGGGGACCTGGTGCTGGCGCGTCACGAGGCCGACCACGGGGACCCGGCCGCCGCGGTGCGCCGGCTCCAGGGCGAGTGGCGGCGCGGCCACCGCAATGTGCACGTGGCCGACACGATGGGGTGGGCGCTGTACCGGGCGGGCCGGCCCAAGGACGCGCTGCCGTTCGCGAAGCTGGCCACCGGCCAGGGACTGCGGAGCGCGCTGTTCTCCTACCACCTCGGCGAGATCGAGCGCGCTCTCGGCGACTTCGGCTCCGCACGGCGCCACATCGACGAGGCGCTGAGGACGAATCCGCACTTCTCGCCGCTCCTCGCGCCGAAGGCGCGTGAGGCGCAGGACGCGCTCGGCGAGCCCGCGCCGGGCGGGCCCGCGGACGTGGAGGGCGACGGGTACTGGCCGCTGGATCCGCCGGCAGGCGCGTCGTCCGGCACCCCCGCGCCTTCGCCGTCGCCGTCGCCGTCGTCGCCTTCGTCGTCCGCCGTGGCCTCTCCGGAGCCGGCGGCCTCTTCGTCCGCTCCGCTCCCCGCGTCCCCCGCGTCCCCGCGTCCCCCTCGTACGCTTCGGATGCTTCGGACGCTTCGGTTCCGGAGGCGTCCAGGAGTACCGCCCTCTCACCGGCGCCGGCGGCGGCGCCGCCCGCCGCCCGGCCCGCTCCGCAGCTGCGGCCCGTGCTGCGCTCCACGGCCCCGGCCCCGGCGCCCACGACGGTGGCGCCCGGGAACGGCTGAACCGCGGGCCTGACCGCCGGAACAACCGGCCCGGAGAACGACTGTGCGGCCCCACGGGTCAGGACCGTGGGGCCGCAGTGGTGGGCAGCGGCAATCCCTACAGGTTGCCGCGCTTCTCCTGCTCGCGCTCGATCGCCTCGAAGAGCGCCTTGAAGTTGCCCTTGCCGAAGCCCATCGAACCGTGTCGCTCGATCATCTCGAAGAAGACCGTGGGGCGGTCCTGGACCGGCTTGGTGAAGATCTGCAGCAGGTAGCCGTCCTCGTCACGGTCGACGAGGATCTTCAGCTCGCGCAGCGTCTCCACGGGCACCCGGGTCTCGCCGGCCCACTCGCCGAGGGTGTCGTAGTACGAGTCGGGGGTGTCGAGGAACTGGACACCCGCGGCGCGCATGGAGCGGACGGTGGCGACGATGTCGTTGGTGGCGAGCGCGATGTGCTGGACGCCGGCGCCGCCGTAGAACTCGAGGTACTCGTCGATCTGCGACTTCTTCTTCGCGATCGCCGGCTCGTTGATCGGGAACTTCACCTTGAGGGTGCCGTCGGCGACGACCTTCGACATGAGCGCGGAGTACTCGGTGGCGATGTCGTCGCCCACGAACTCCTTCATGTTGGTGAAGCCCATGACCTTGTTGTAGAAGCCGACCCACTCGTTCATCCGGCCGAGCTCGACGTTGCCCACGCAGTGGTCGATGGCCTGGAAGGTGCGCTTGGCCGGCGGCTCGACGATCGGGGCGGCGGCGACGAAGCCGGGCAGGTACGGGCCGTCGTAGCCGCCGCGCTCGACGAGGGTGTGGCGGGTCTTGCCGTAGGTGGCGATGGCGGCCATCACGACGGTGCCGTGCTCGTCCTTGACCTCGTACGGCTCGGTGATGCCGGTGGCGCCGTGCTCGACGGCGTACGCGTACGCCTTGCGGGCGTCCGGCACCTCGATGGCCAGGTCGACGACGCCGTCGCCGTGGGCGGCGACGTGCTCGGCAAGGAAGCGGCCCCAGTCCGTGGACGCCTTGATCACGGAGGTGAGGACGAAGCGGGCGGCGCCGTTGGTGAGGACGTAACTCGCGGTCTCGCGGCTGCCGTTCTCCGGTCCGGAGTAGGCGACGAGCTTCATGCCGAAGGCCGTGGAGTAGTAGTGCGCGGCCTGCTTGGCGTTGCCGACGGCGAAGACGACCGCGTCCATTCCCTTCACCGGGAAGGGGTCGGCCTGCCGCGCGGTGTCGGGGGTGTGATCGATGGTCTCAGTCATGGAAGAAGGCTGCCGCCGATCCACAAGGTGCGCAATAGTTCGTGTATCGACTGGGCAATCTGCCCAGCCGAGATCCGGATTCCCCGGACGTTGTGTACAGGATGACCATCGGGAGGGCGCCATGGCGATCGATCATCTGGACGGGCGGCTCATCGTGCTGCTGGCGCGGGAACCCAGGATCGGCGTGCTGGAGGCGTCACGGCGGCTCGGGGTGGCTCGGGGGACGGTCCAGGCACGGATGGACCGGCTCCAGTCCCAGGGGGTGGTCCGCGGCTTCGGACCGGACGTCGACCCGGCGGCGCTCGGCTATCCGGTGACCGCGTTCGCGACGCTGGAGATCAAGCAGGGGCAGGGCGCGGACGTACGGGCACACCTCACGACCGTTCCGGAGGTGCTCGAACTGCACA
The DNA here is from genome assembly GCF_009832925.1 of Streptomyces sp. Tu 2975. Lineage (GTDB taxonomy): Bacteria > Actinomycetota > Actinomycetes > Streptomycetales > Streptomycetaceae > Streptomyces. The sequence goes on along the minus strand of NZ_CP047140.1, from coordinate 4,977,687 downwards.
CCACCACCGGCCACGGGGACATGCTCTGCCGGCTGGTCGCCCGCTCCAACGCGGATCTCCAGCGGGTGATCGACCGGGTCGTCGGCTTCGAGGGCATCGTGCGCGCGTCGACGGCGATCGTGATGGAGAACCCGGTGCCGCTGCGGATCATCCCGCTGGTGGAGCAGGCGGCGGAGGACTCCCGGGACTCCTGAGGCCACTTACAAAGAAATGGTTGCATAAAATGCGTTGCAAGGATTTCTTTGCAACGCTACCTTTGCATGCATGAGCGAGTACGAGGAAGGAAGTGCGGCCGAGGCCGGACCCGGCGCACGCAAGATCCACCGACTGGACCCGCGATCACTGCGCGGCATCGCCCACCCGCTGCGGATGCGCCTGCTGACCGTGCTTCGGCAGGACGGTCCCGCGACCGCCTCCCGGCTGGCGGAGAAGCTCGGCGAATCCAGCGGCGCCACCAGCTACCACCTGCGCCAGCTCGCGGCGCACGGCTTCGTCGAGGACGACCCGAGCGCGGCAAGGGCCGGGAGCGGTGGTGGAAGGCATCCATGGACGGCATGCTCTTCGACGAATCCCTCTACAGCGACCCCGACCCGGCGGTGCGCGGAGCGGCCGACCTGTACCTCCACGAGCACGCGACCATGCACACCCAGGAGGTCGCCACCTGGCTCGGCAGCCAGCGGGACTGGCCGGAGGAGTGGCGGCGCAGCGCCGACCTCAGCGACTTCACGCTGCGCCTGACCGCGGCGCAGGCCCATGAACTCAACGAGAAGATCCACGAACTGATCGAGAGCTACCGCGACCTCGAGCCCGCGCCCGGTACCGAAGGCGCCGCCCAGGTCCGGCTGCACACGCACGCCTTCCCGCGCTCCACCGGCTGAGGGGACACAGGGCCATGCACACCGACATACATCTGACGCTGCACGAACTGCGCGCCGGGGAACTGCGCGCGGAGGCCGCCGGCCATGTGCGGCGCGAGCGGCTGCGCGTCCAACTGGGCCGGACACTCGTCGAGCTGGGCCTGCGGCTGCTCGACCAGCCGTGCGGACCCGTCCGGACCACGACCCGCCCCGCATGAGCGGGCAGGGGGGAACGGAAGCGGCCGCCCGTACCGGTGGCCGCGGACCGCTGACCGCCGTGCTGGCCGCCAACGCCGTCTCCATCACCGGCAATTCGCTCACCCTCATCGGCGTACCGTGGTTCGCCCTCCAGACCACGGGCAGCCCCGGCAAGGCCGGCCTGGTCGCCTTCTGCGCGACCCTGCCGGTGGTCGTCTCCGCGATCGCCGGCGGCCCGATCATCGACCGCGTCGGCCGGCGCCGCGTCAGCATCGTCACCGACCTCGTCTGCGCCCTCACCCTCGCCGCGATCCCCCTGCTGCACCACGCGGGAGCGCTCCGGTTCTGGATGCTGTGCGCGCTGATGGCCGTCACCGGCCTCTTCCACGCCCCCGGCGAGACCGCCCGCCATGTGCTCGTGCCGGACCTGGCCCGGGCCGCGGGGACCAGCCTGACACGGGCCGCGAGCCTCTTCGACGCCGTCTCGCGCGGCGCCCGGATGTCCGGTGCGGCGCTCGCCGGCGTGCTCATCGCCCTGACCGGCGCGGAGGCCGTCCTGCTGATCGACGCGGCCACTTTCTGCGCTTCCGCGCTACTGATCCGCCTGGGGCTGCGACGGGTCGCCGCCGCCGAGCCACGGCGGGACACGCCCCGGGTGTCCTTCACGGCGTACCGGGCGGAGCTGCGCGAGGGCTACGTGTTCCTGCTGCGCGCCCGGCTGCTGCTGGGCGTCGTACTGATGGTGATGGTCACCAACGGCCTGGACCAGGGCTGGAGTTCGGTTCTGCTGCCCGTGCACGCCAAGGAGAACCTGGACGGCGCCCGTGACCTGGGCCTCCTGGTCGCGGTCTTCGGCGGCTGCGCACTGCTCGGCGCACTGCTGTACGCGGCGGTCGGGCACCGCTTCCGCCGGCGGACGCTCTTCACCTGTGCGTTCCTGATCTGCGGGCTGCCGCGGTTCGTCGTGGCCGCGCTGGTGGACGGCACGGTGCCGCTGGCCGTGACCATGGCCGCGAGCGGGCTGGCGGCCGGGATGCTCAACCCGATCCTGACCACCGTGATGTACGAGCGCGTGCCCGACCGGCTGCGCAGCCGGGTCGCGAGCGCCGGTACCGCCGGGGTGCTGATGACCACACCCCTCGGCGGCCTGGCGGCCGGCTACCTCATCGAACAGGCGGGCCTGGCAACGGCGTTGTTCACCCTCGGCGGGCTGTACTTCCTGACGACCCTGGCCCCGGCGGTGTTCCCGCGCTGGCGCGAGATGGACGCGGCGCAGGCGGACGGCGGCGTCGAGGAGGGGGGCCAGGGGCCGAAGGCGGACGGTCCGGACCTCAGCAGCTCGGGACCTTCCCGCCCTTCTCCAGCGAACGCAACGACTCCACCGCGCCCTTGAGCGTCGTGACGGGGATCAGGCGCATTCCCTCGGGCAGTTCGGCCTGCGCGTCGGAGCACTCGTCCTCGGGCACCAGGAAGACGGTCGCCCCGTCACGCCGCGCCGCCTGGGTCTTCAGCGACACCCCGCCGACCGGGCCGACCTTGCCGTCGGCGCTGATCGTCCCCGTACCCGCGATGCTGCGGCCGCCGGTGAGGTCGCCGCCCGCGCCGTCGCCCGCGAGCTTGTCGATGATGCCGAGGGAGAACAGCAGCCCGGCGCTCGGCCCTCCCACGTCGGCGAGGTGCAGCGACACCTTCACCTTGGCGGGATCCTCACCGAGGTAGGAGAGAGCGGCCCGGGCGGCGACGTCCTGCGACTTCTCCATGTCCGCGACGTTGCGCCGCTCGATCTCCTTGTCCGACTTGCCCGCCGGGTAGACGGCGTCGCGCGGCAGCACGGCACGGTCGGTGCGGAACCAGCCGTCGGCCACGTCACCGAGGTCGACGTCGGTGGCCGGACCCGTCGCGACGATCGTCGTCATCCGCAGCGACCCCTCGGTCCTGCGGGTCGGCGCACCGGAGATGGTGATCACGGGAGTCCCCTGGTGCTTCCCGAGCACGTCCGCGGTCATCCCTGGCTGGGCGACGACGAACGGCAGCGGCGCCAGTCCGGCGACGGCGAACAGCGCGACGACGGGCAGGGCGCAGAGGGCGAGGGCGCGGGGGCGCGTGAGACTGGAGAGCACGGCGTCAATCTATCCGGCGCGGACCCGCCGCGGTCGGCGGGCGGCGGGTCCGGTGCCGTGGCCCGCCGTCCGCGGGCCGCGGGCGCTACCGGAGCGCGTCCGCGACCTCGCGTGCCGCGTCCACCACGCGGGGCCCCACCCGCTCCGGTACGGAGTCGGCCAGCATCACCACACCGACGCTGCCCTCTATGCCCGTCACCCCCACCAGGGCCGCGGCGGCGCCGCTCGCGCCCGCCTCCAGTTCCCCGTGGGTGAGCGTGTAGCCGGGCTCGGTGCTCTTGCTCTGGCGGGCGGCGAGGATCGCCTTGCCGGCCGCGCCGCGGTCCAACGGGTGGCGGAAGCCGGCCCGGTAGGCCACGTGGTAGTCCGTCCACGTCGGCTCGACGACGGCGACCGCGAGGGCCTCCGCCCCGTCGACGAGGGTCAGATGGGCCGTCGCGCCTATGTCCTCCGCGAGCGAGCGCAGGGCCGGCATCGCGGCCTCCCGCACCAGCGGATGGACCTGGCGGCCGAGGCGCAGCACGCCCAGGCCGACCCTGGCGCGGCCGCCGAGGTCACGTCGGACGAGGGCGTGCTGCTCGAGGGTGGCGAGCAGCCGGTAGACGACGGTGCGGTTGACGCCGAGTTTGGTGGACAACTCGGTGACGGTCAGACCGTGGTCGGTATCGGCGAGCAGCTTGAGGACACGTAGTCCCCTGTCGAGCGTCTGGGAGGTCTCCGCGGTCACGACGCCCTCTCCTTCGGAGTGAGTGACGGCGATCCTCACAAGGGATGTCGCGGCACCGGTCCCATCGGCGACGCACCCAGAGGCCGCCGGCAGGCCATGGCACACCGACTGCGCTCCGCGGCGGCGCTGCCACGGGGCGTTTGCATTGCGGGGACAGTAGCGACCGGCACCGCTCAGCGGAAGCCCTCGTCCAGAATCCGGGCGATCTTCCTTCGACGACGGGTTATTGATCCCCGTACGGGCCATGTGGGCGGGCGTCGGGACGACCGTCGTCGGCTGCGGAACGGTGCGGGCGGACCGACGTCCGGTGCGCCGCGGCGTCGACGCCACCGGACGAGCGGCGTCCGGTGGCGTGCGGCGCCGCGTCAGCGCATCCGCGTGGCCCACTCCTGGACCTTCTTGATCCGCTCCCGGATCTGACCCGCCGTCGCCTCCGCGCTCGGCGGACCGCCGCACACCCTGCGCAGCTCGGTGTGGATCACCCCGTGCGGCTTGCCGCTCTGGTGTACGTACGCGCCGACCATCGTGTTCAGCTGCTTGCGCAGTTCCAGCAGTTCTTTGTGGGAGACCACGGGGCGGCGCTCGGCCGGCAGTTCGAGGAGGTCGGCCTCCTCGTCGGGCTTCTTGCGGCTGTGCGCGATCTGCCGTGCCTGCCGCTTCTGGAGAAGCAACTGCACCTGGTCCGGTTCGAGGAGCCCGGGGATGCCCAGGTAGTCCTGCTCCTCCTCGCTGCCGGGGTGCGCCTGCATGCCGAACTCGGCCCCGTCGTACAGCACACGGTCGAAGACGGCGTCGGACTCCAGCGCCTCGAAGGGGAGCATGTCCTGCTCGCCGGTGTCCTCGTCCTGCTGCTTCTCGGCCTCCGCCATCTCCTTCTCGGACTCGGCGTACGGGTCCTCGTCGCCGTCCTTCTTCGGCTTGTCGAGGGCATGGTCGCGCTCGACCTCCATCTCGGAGGCGAAGCCGAGCAGGTTCGGGATGGTGGGGAGAAAGACGGACGCCGTCTCGCCGCGCCGGCGGGACCGTACGAAACGGCCCACGGCCTGCGCGAAGAACAGCGGCGTCGAGATCGTCGTCGCGTACACGCCGACCGCGAGTCGCGGGACGTCGACGCCTTCCGACACCATGCGGACGGCGACCATCCAGCGGGACCCGTCCTCGCTGAACTCCTCGATCCGCTTGGACGCCGCCGCCTCGTCGGAGAGCACGACGGTGGCCTTGGTGCCCGTGATCTCGCGGATCAATTTGGCGTACGAGCGGGCCGAGTCCTGGTCGGAGGCGATGACGAGGCCGCCCGCGTCCGGGATGCCCTTCCTCACCTCGGTCAGCCGCCGGTCGGCGGCGCGCAGGACGTTCGGCATCCAGTCGCCGCGGGGGTCGAGCGCGGTGCGCCAGGCCTGCGAGACGGCGTCCTTGGTCATCGGCTCGCCGAGCCGCGCGGCGACCTCGTCACCGGCCTTGGTGCGCCAGCGCATGTTGCCGCTGTAGGAGAGGAAGATGACGGGCCGGACGACGCCGTCGCCGAGGGCGTTCCCGTAGCCGTAGGTGTAGTCGGCGGCGGAACGGCGGATGCCGTCGTTGCCCTCCTCGTACGTGACGAACGGGATCGGATTGGTGTCCGAGCGGAACGGCGTGCCGGTGAGGGCGAGGCGGCGGGTCGCCGGCTCGAACGCCTCGAGACATGCCTCGCCCCATGACTTGGAGTCACCGGCGTGGTGGATCTCGTCGAGGATGACGAGCGTCTTGCGCTGCTCGCAGCGGTTGCGGTGCAGCATGGGGCGCACCCCGACACCGGCGTAGGTGACGGCGACCCCGTGGTACTCCTTGCTCAGCGGTCCCGCGCTGTACTCCGGGTCCAGCTTGATCCCTATCCGTGCCGCTGCGGCCGCCCACTGCTTCTTCAGGTGCTCGGTCGGCGCGACGACGGTGACCTGCTGTACGACATGGTGGTGCAGCAGCCAGGACGCGAGGGTGAGCGCGAACGTCGTTTTGCCGGCGCCTGGCGTGGCGACGGCGAGGAAGTCACGCGGCTGCTCCTGGAGGTACTTCTCCATGGCGCCCTGCTGCCAGGCACGCAGCTTGTTCGCCGTGCCCCAGGGGGCACGGCCGGGGAAGGCGGGTGAGAGGTGGTGGGAGGCGGTAGTAGTCACGGTCTCCGGTTCGGGCTCTCGATGCGGGGCGCGGGCTTCGGCGTCGGCGTCGTTACGTACGACAACCGGGCCACCCTACCGGTGGCCCGGTCGCCGTCAGGGCAGGACGGGGGCCGTCGCGGAGACTGGGAGGTGCCTCACATCCGAGTCACTTCGCGAACCGCGGCAACTGCTCGGCGATCTTGGGCACGTCCAGCAATCCCTGGCACACGTTCAGTACGAACTGCTCGGCCTCGTCCACGTCGAACCCCGGGCTCAGCGGATGCCCGTTCATGTGGAGGAAGACCCATGTCGCATACCAGGCGATGCGCTTGTTGCCGTCGACCAGGGCGTGGTTGCGGGCCAGCGACTCCATGAGCGCGGCAGCCTTCTGCCAGATGTCCGGATAAGCGTCCTGGCCGAATACGCTCGACTGCGGCCGGGCAAGGGCCGAGTCCAGCAGCCCGTAATCGCGCACCTCCTCGGCCCCGAGGCGGTCGGCAAGCTTGAGCAGCTCGGGAAGCGTGAGGTAGTTCATCAGGCGAGCCTCCGGTTGAGCTCCTCACTCGCCTTCAGGACGTGGTCCGCCGCTTCGTTGAAAAGACGCGAGTGCTCGTTGATCGCGGTGATCACGGCGTCGTGCGCGAAGGACTGCATGCTTCGCCCTTCCGCCTCGGCGCGCTCGCGCAGGGCGTTCAACTCTTCCTCGGTGAACCTCAGATTCAGACCGGCCATGGCCCGATGGTACCAAGCGGTACCAAGCGGTATCAGCTGCTCTCCACCCGCAGCCGGGTCGCCACCCACGCCCCTGCCAGTGCCACTCCTGCCATCGGCAGGAACACCGCCGCGAAAGCCGCCGGGTGGGCGCCCGAGACGCCGTCGGACACGGCGTGTGCCGCACCCGCCGCGCCGCCGCCGAGGGCGGCGAACGCCGCGCCACCCGCAGCGAGGAGCAGCACGTTCGACAGGGCGTCCGAGATCTGGAGCGCGGCCGAGTTGGCGCCGGCCTCCTCGGGTGCGGACAGCTTCAGCAGCAGCACACTGGTCGAGCCGATCACCAGTCCCATACCGAAGCACCCGAAGCCCCAGGCGACCCCGACGGTCCACACCGGGACCGCTTCGATGAGCACGCTCGGCGCGGTCGCGATGGCCGCGGCGACCAGCAGCATGCCGAACACCACCAGACGTTCCCGGTACGGCTCGGTCCGCGGCCGTGACTGCACGTACGAGCCCAGCGCCCACGTCGCGCCGCCGACCGCCAGCGACAGGCCGGCCATCGTCGGGGACAGCCCACGTTGGGTGACCAGCATCAGCGGGACGAAGGACTCGGCCGCGATGAACGACCCGGCCGCGACGCCCCGCAGGAGGACCACGGACGGCAGGCCGCGCGCCGCCCGGTAGGTCCCGGCGGGCAGCAGGCCGAGCGCCGACGGTACGAGCAGGGCCGCGCCGAGGGCCGCGGGCAGCAGGGAGAGCCAGCGCAGGTCCTGGCCGGCGTACTGGAGGAAGCCGGCGCCGATCGAGATGCCGAGGGCCAGCCGGATCCGCCGCCGGTCGAAGGGCGGCACGGGCGCGGAGACGTCCGCGGGCCCGGCGGCCGTGCGCCGGATCGCGGGCAGCGCCAGCGCGAGCGGCACGACGACGAGGGCGGGGATGCCGATGAACACCCAGCGCCAGCCGAGCTGCTCGGTGACCGTGCCGGCGGCGAGCGGCCCGACGACGGACGGGATCACCCAGCTCGCGGCGAACGCCGCCATGATCGCGGGCTGGAGCCGCCGTGGATAGGCGCGGCTGACCACGACGTACAGCGCGACGATGACCAGTCCGCCGCCCAGGCCCTGCACGGCGCGTCCCAGCACGAAGACCCACATGACGCCCGCGGTGCCCGACAGCACCAGCCCCGCGGCGAAGGCGCTCATCCCGCCCGCGAGCGCACCGAGCGGGCCCCTGCGGTCCGCCCACTGCCCGCTGACGACCATGCCGAACAGGCTGGTGGTGAAGTACGCGGAGAAGGCGAAGGCGTACAGCGGGATGCCGTGCAGCTCGCGGGCGGCGACCGGCATGGCCGTACCGACGGCGGTGGCCTCGAAGGCGATCAGGAAGACGACGGCGACGATGCCGATGCTGAGCGCCCGGTGCTCACGACCGAGAACACCGCTCTGCCTGCCGTGGTCCGTGCGGTCCGGCCGGCCGGCGGGCGCGCCGTGGCGCTTGCCGTCCTGCTCGGTGCCCAGCGCGGTGACCTGCTCCGCGACCTGCGCGGCGACTTCCTCGGCGGCCTGCGGGTCGTCGTGCCGTCCGCCGTGTCCGTCGCCACGGTGGTCGCCGTCGCGCCCGTGGTCACGGTGGTCGTCGGCACAGGCTTCGGCGGCTGCGGCGGGTCGTGGAGCGACATCGGCGTCACTCGGCTCGAGGGGGACGGTCATGGGCACAAGAGTAAGGGGCAAGAGTGCCCTTGGGCCCTGTCGTTCGGCGGGGCCCGTCCGGTCCTTTCGTCGTAGGACCATGAACGGCGCATGGCAGTCGTGTTGCGGCACGGACCGCCCCCTTGAGGCCCGCCTCACCGGCCCCGTACGGTCGAGGAGTTGGAAGACACGGCCGTGTGCCCGAGTGGCCCAGGGGCTCGACTGCAACTCGAGTTACACCGGTTCGAATCCGGTCACGGCCTCGGTGCACGGCGGCCTCGGTGGACGTACGACACGGCGACGACTGCCCCCTCCCCGCGAGGGGGCAGCCGTCTGTCCTGAGGTGTTCCTCTTCCTCAGGGCTGAGCGAGGTCTGCACCGGCCGGCGCCGTACTGCGCGATCTCGAGGACGACCTTGTCCGCGGACGCCTGCTTGACCAATGCGAACACCGCGGCGGTGCCCGGCCGGAGATCGGCGCTCACCTTCCGCATGAAGTCGTCATTGACCCCCGGTGTCGCTGAGCGCTCCCGCCCCCGCGCCCACGGCGGCGCCGAGCAGGGGCACGAGGAACAGCATCCCGATGACGTCGCCCCCACAGCGCCCGGCCGGCCGCCCCGGCGGCGGCCTGGTCGACGTCCTGATGCAGCGTGACCCCCCTGCCCTTCTCGCGCGCTCCACGAGGATGCCCTCGAGCTCGACCAGGTGCTCACGGGACATAAGAGTGAGCCTGTCCCATACATGAGATTGCTCGTGCCGCCGGCCCCTCGGGCTCGCGTCGCCTCGCCGACGGCATACCGCAACAACTATACGAATCAGCCCCTAAAGAGGGCATACGGAACACCAGGGGCCGCCCACCGGGGTCGCGGGACCGCCGATAGGCTCCTGTGCCGTTGTCATGTCTAGGGGATTCGCAGATGGAACGCGCACAGACGGAACGGCCACGGCAGAGCGGGCCGCACCGGTTCGGCCCGTACCGCCTCCTCACCCGCCTCGATCCGACCGGACCCGGCTTCCCCGCCGTCGCAGAGCAGCGCTTCATCGCGCGCAGCGCGGACGGAGAGCGCACGGTCCTGATCAGCGCGCCGCACGAAGGCGCCGATGCCGGCCGCTTCCTCGTCGAGGCGGACGCGGCCCGCCGCCTCCAGGGCCCGTGGACCCTCCCGGTCACCGAGCTCTCGCCGACGCCCGAGGCCCCCTGGTACGCCTGCCCTTATCTCCCGCTGCTGCCGTTGCCCGTCGCCTTGGCCGTACACGGTGGTCCGCTGCCCGAACGCACCGTCCGCGCCCTGGGCGCGGCGCTTGCCGAGACCCTCGCGGGCGCGCACGCGGCCGGCATGACCCACGCGGGCGTCTCCCCCACCTCCGTACTGCTGGCCTGGGACGGGCCTCGCCTGACCTGCTTCGGCGCGGCACGCGCGGCGGCACCGGACGGCGAACGCCGCACCGGCCTGCTCGGCCTCGAGCCCGGCAGCCTCGCCCCCGAGGCTGCGGCGGGCGGGCGCCCCCGCCCGCCGGGCGACATCCACGGCCTGGGTGCGGTCCTGGCCTATGCGGCCACCGGCCACACCGTCCCCGACAGCGACGAACTCCCGGACTTCCTGCGGCCGTTGATCGCGCGCTGCCTGACCCGCGACGCGGCCGCCCGTCCGACCGCGCCCGAACTCCTGCATGCGCTGCCCCCGTCGTCCGCCGCGCCCGCGGCCACGGTCCTGGACTCCGCCGGCGCTCTCCTGGCACCCGGCTGGCTGCCCGGGCGGGTGGTGGCGGCCATCGCCCGTCAGTCGTCGGAAGTGCTGGCCGCCGAAGTCCGTGCCCCCCGGACCGCTTCCAGGATCTGACGCCGATGCTCGCTCCCCTGTCCCACACCGACCCCGTCACGATCGGCTCGTTCACCCTGCTGGCTCGGCTGGGTCATGGCGGCATGGGCACCGTCTATCTCGCCCGTACCTCCGGCGGACGCGTCCTGGCGCTGAAAACCATGCACGCCGCCATCGCCACGGACCCGGCAGCCCGCAGCCGCTTCCACCTCGAGACCGACGCCGCCCGCATCATCGGTGGCCACCACGGCGCCACCGTCCACGACGCCGACCCGACCGCCGAAACACCGTGGCTCGCCACCGAATACGTCCTCGGCCCACCCCTCGACGACGCCGTCGACCTCTGCGGGCCCCTCCCCGAAACCTCCGTCCGGGCCATCGGAGCCGCCCTCGCCGGAGCCCTCACCCAACTCCACGCATCGGACGTCGTCCACCGCGACCTCAAACCCTCCAACGTCATGATCACCGCCTACGGACCCAAGATCATCGACTTCGGCATCGCCCGCGCCGCAGGGGACGACCACCTCACCCGCACCGGCGCCGCCGCAGGCACACCCGCCTACATGTCCCCAGAACAAGCCACCGGACAGGAACACACACACGCCGGTGACACCTTCGCCCTCGCCGGCCTCCTCACCTACGCCGCCACCGGCCGGCCACCCTTCGGCACCGGACAAGCAGCCGACCTCCTCTACCGCATCCGCTACACCGAACCCGACCTCACCGGCCTCCCACCGACCCTCGCCCCCATCATCGGCCGCTGCCTCGCCAAAGACCCCGCCCAACGCCCCACCACACAAGAACTCACCACTCAACTCCACGACGGGCAGGGGCAATTCGCCGACCACCTACCCCCCACCCTCCTGACCGACATCGCCCGACGCGCCACCCACGTCTGGCACCACCACCCTCACCGACTCCCCACCCCCCAAGAACCCGCACACCAAGACCAAGGCACCGCATCCCCCACCCCTCTCACCCGCCGCAGGCTCCTCCGACTGGCGGGCGGAACAGCCGTCACCGCAGCCGCACTCGGCGCCGGAACCTGGACCTGGTTCAACAGCGGAAGTGGTGACAGGAACGGCAAGCCCGACGCCAAGCCTTCACCGACAACTCCACCCGCCCCCAAGGGGGACTGGCTGTGGCGATTGCCACTGTCCACGTCCGAGGCAGCGCTGCGGCCTCCCGCTCCCCTCCGTTTCGGAGCCTCCCTTGTCATCGCGGACGACAACGGGATGCGCACCATCAACGTCTCGTCGGGCGGCACCGAGATCGCCTCGCTGCTGAAGGCCCCGGTGCACAGGTGCGCCTCCGACGAGGACAGGGTGTACGGCAGCGAGCCCGGCGCCGACGGCAACGGCCCCCTCGTCATCCGGACAATCAAGAGCGGCGGTCCCTCCCTGACCCCGGATGCCGTCGAGTTGCAGGACTTCAACGGGGGACTTGCCGCGACTCAGCTGCTCTGCGCCGAGGCCGACGTCGTCTACCTCGTCGCGGGGCGGGGGACCAACTCCGGCCAGGGAATCGGATACGGCGAGGGGCAGCAGTGGTTCCTGCTCGCCGTCGACGTCCATACGGGCAAGACCCTGTGGAAACAGCCGCTGCCGTCCATGCCCGCCGCATCACGTCGGCTCCACTTCCTCGCCGCCCGCGTGAGCGAGGACCACCTGGTCCTGAGCCAGGAGACACCGGCAGGCAAGGTCGAACTCTCGGTTCGGGACGCGCGGACGGGCAAGCTCCGATGGGAACAGCCGCTCGACGTCTCCGATCCTGACGACATACAGGGGCTGCTGGAGGTCGACCTCGCCCACGTCTATCCCCCGACCGGACAGCTGAGAGCGCTGGCGCTGGAGGACGGCAAGCAGAAGTGGGCGTTCGGCGTCGGCCGCGCCCAGCGCCGCACGGGGCCGCCGGCGGTCGGGGAGTGGGTGTACGCGGTGGAGGAAGGCCAAGGGCTCGTGGCCCTGGACTTCGTCACCGGAGAGCTTCAGTGGCGCGAGAAGGGCGGCGCCGGCGCGGACTCCGACATCACGCACCCTCCCGTCCCGGGATACGCGTACGTCTACAGCCACAGCAGCAAGACCGGCCTGATGCGAGCCGTGGACGAGATGACGGGCGCGCCGGTCAAGAGCTTCAAGGCTCCCGGTGACCGCTTCTTCGCCTATGACGGCATCCCTGAAAGGATCATCGGCATGGGCAAGGACTTCTTCGCCGGCTACGAGCTCCGCTGATGACCGAACGTCCGGAAAGAGCTGCTCCTCGATGAAACCCCTCGGCACCGGTGACCCGCTCCGACTCGGCCCGTACCGTCTGCTCCGCGTACTGGGCGAAGGCGGCATGGGCAAGGTCTACTTCGGCCAGGACGCCACCGGCTCGACCGCCGCCGTGAAGGTCCTGCGGCCGGAACTCGCCTACGACCAAGGCCTCGCCAAGCGCTTCGTCCGCGAAGCCAGGATGGCGCAGGCCGTCACCAGCCGGGGCGTGGCACGTGTGCTGGGTGCGCAGACGGAGGGCGGACGGCCCTGGATAGCGACCGAGTTCCTGACCGGGCCGACGCTCGACCAGGCCGTCCGCGCCCATGGCCCGCTCGACGAACAGGCGGTGCGCGTGCTGGCCGCGGGCCTCGCCAGGACTCTCGCGGACATCCACGCCGCAGGCCTGATCCACCGCGACCTCAAGCCCGCCAACATCGTCCTCACGTCGACCGGCCCCCGCGTCATCGACTTCGGTATCGCCCGCCCCGAGCACGGCCTCACGCTGACGACCACCGGCCAGGTGCCGGCCACTCCCGGCTACGGCGCACCCGAGCAGGTCATGGGACACCGCGTCGGCCCTGCGGCGGACGTGTTCTCGCTCGGCTCCGTCCTGGTGTACGCGTCGACGGGATCGCAGGCATTCAGCGGCACGCATGTGGCGGCCGTGCAGTACGAAGTCGTGCACGGTGTCGCGCATCTCGACCTCGTACCGGCACAGCTCGCGCCTCTGATCGGCCAGTGCCTCGGCAAGGACCCCGCCCACCGGCCCACTCCGGCCCAGATCGTGTCAGCCGCCGCACCGTCGCGAGGTGCACAACGCATCTGGCGCCACGGCCCGTTGGCCGACGAGATCAGGCAGCGGGCGCACACGGCCCACCAGATGACCACGCTGACCCCGGGGGGCCAGGCACCGAAGGGCGTCTCGCGGCGCCGAATGATCACCTCTCTCGCGGTGGGCGGCACCGCCCTCGCCGCCGGCGGCGGCGGCTCCTTGGCCTGGTGGCTCCTGGGCGGCAAGGAGCCGGATCCCTTCGCGCTCCCGCCCGCCGCCGAGACACCCCGAGCGCGTCCTGCCGCGCCGGCCGAGGGGAAGCCGGTCCCGCTCTGGGGCCCGATACGGGCGCTCGCGAGGCAGGCAACGGTACTGACGGTGCGTGATGTCGTCATCGCGGGCGCCCTGGGCGGAGGCTTGGCCGCGCACGGTGTCGTGGACGGAAAGCGCCGCTGGACGGCGCAGGACATCGACCAGGAGGCGGGGCTCGTCTCCCTGTCGGACGCTCTCGTTGCGGCCGTCGACACAAAGGGCCGGCTGGTGACGTATGTAGCCTCCACCGGCGAGACGAGGTGGACGGCGCCGGCAGCCGCTCACAAGGTCATCGCCACGGACGACTCCGCCGTGTACGTCAGCACCAAGGACGGCCGGCTGCGCAGCATCAGCCGAGCGAACGGCGAGATCCAGTGGACGGTGCGGCCCAAGGCCGACCTCACCAAGAAGCGCCGGCCGTCGGGTGTGGCGGCACAGGGCCGCCTGATCGTGGCCTCGGGCATGGGCCATGTCGTCGCCGTCGATGCCGGCAGCGGCCGTCCGGTGTGGGACTTCGCCGATCAGGCGTCCATCGACCTCGCGCCGATCCGGCCGGTGGTCAAGGGCGATGTGGTCCTCTTCAACGGGGCCACGCTCACTGCCCGCAGCCTCGCCGACGGCTCGGAGCTGTGGGCCAAGAGCGAGGTGGTCGACGGCAGGATGAGTCCCGCGGGTCCTCCGCTGGTCGACGGCCAGATCGTCTACGCCACCCAGGGCCACTACGTCCTCGGCTACCGGATCTCCGACGGGGCCGAGGCGTGGAGGTCCCCGAAGGCGTACTTCATGTACAGCCCCGTGGCCCTGCAGGGCAACACGGTGTGCGCCATCAACTCGCGCCCCGAAGACGGCGATGAACTTCAGCTGTGGGCCATGGCTCTCGACACGGGCGAGCAAGCCTGGACACACGACCTCCCCAGGGACGTGGGCAACCACATGATCCTGGGAAGCGGCAACCGGCTGTTCGTCACGGCGGGTGAGGAGCTGACGGCCCTGCCCGTTCTCGGCTGAGCGCGGTACGGCTTCCGAACTTGGCCAAACCAATACCCTCTGTTGCATCTGCGTACGGGTGCGGACAGATCTCCGCTAGGGTCGTGCTCCGCCACAAACCGCCGGTCGGACCGACCAGGACGCGGTCGGTCCAACGGGGTAGGAGGAAGCGTGAGGTTCAACGAGGAGTGGGCCGCCGCGAGGGCCAGCGCTTCCCAGGCAGTGGAAATGCGGCTCAATCATTCCGACGGGGCGGAGGCCCCCACTCCGGAAGAACTGCCGACCTGAGCGTCAACCAGGACGACCTCGGAGCGGTCGGCCATGAGGCCTACCTCCTCCACGGCAGGCTGTCACGGGACGGTGACCACGCCAGGCCATCGACGTTCGAGGCCGCGAACGCGCTGACGAACGGCAATTTCGTCAGCGGACCGCAACTACTGAAGGTCCACGACCGGTGGAACGCGCAGCTGCGGGCTCTGCTGGACGCATGCGGCCAGATCTCCAACCACCTGGACCACACACGGGTGGACCACGCCGGCAACGATGCCGACATCGCGGGCAGGTTGACCGCGATCGCCACGCTCGACAAGTACTTCAAGTAGCCCGTCAGACCAAGCGCGACGAGAGTCTGCCGCTGGCTACACACAATCAGAAGGGGCAGCCAAAGCTGCCGCATCAGCAGCAGTCGAAGCGGCAGCAAAGGGAACGGACATCCCGCCCGAGCAAATATTGGAGTACAAGGGCTCCGCTTCGACACAAATGGGCGCTGCCCATTCCGTTGGCCGTGGCTTGGTGGCCAGTTCGCAGCCCAAGGGGTAGTACCCATGCGTCAACTACGAAGCGTCGTCACGGCGGCCCTGACCCTTATGCTCTTGCAGTCAGCCCTGACCGGCTGTTCTCAAGACGAGGCCAAGGCCGTACCGGAACTACCCGAAAGGCTCTGCTGGGATCTATTTTCCAGCAAGGACCTGCTCCCCTTCCTGGCGGTCGGCGAGGAAGCCGACATCCGCTCCAGACCGTTTGCGCTGGCGGAAGGCCCGGACACCGCCAACTGCTCGCTCGACATCGATGGAATCCCACAGTTTAGTGCGAATGCCGCGCTGCGCGAGTTCGAAGACGAGATTGACTGGACTACCTACGAGAAGGCGAGCCCGACGCCAATCAACGTAGGAAGCAGGGGCATCGTCTGGCACAACGGGGCTGTCTCCTACTTCACCTGCGTGCCTTCAAATGCTGCTTCCACGCCAGGGCAATACATCGAACTTACCCTGCATACGTACGACGAGCCCGGAAATCCTGAGCCTCGCAAAGCCCTCCCCGCGCTGCTGAAGCAATTCGTGGCGTTCGCGCAGCGCGAGCTGAACTGCGACTGACCCGTCCCTTTCTGCCGCCACCGGCTCCACTGAGCCGAGGGCGTCCAGAGGAACACCCTGCCGACGCGCATCAAAATCCAGCAGACCGCGACCGAGCCTCGTGCGCTGGCTGGCTCCGTCGAAGGGCTTGCCGGACGCATCGCGCGCGTGCACATGTTGCCGATGACGCCGCCCCTCTGCACCACCTCCGCGCGGTCAAGCGCGGTCAAGCGTCGCGGTTTCGGACAAGCCCCCCTGCTTCTCGCATCGCAGCTCCCCAGCCAGTGCAAACGCCGCGGCATTGAGCAGAGTCAGATTCGCCTCGCGCAACTGCTGCACGTCGCCGGTCGGCTCGTCCCTGTTCGAGATCTCGCCACGCAGAATGACTGCCTTCTCCGCTTGGCCGCCAAGGAGCGGGCTGACGCATTCGAAATAGAGAGAAGCCCGCTTGGAGCCTGCCAGCGCCTTTCGCCCCACCTTGTACGGCGTCAGCTCGTCCGCATGCTCCGAACTGTCGAGAAATTCACCGCCGTCCAGCGCGAATTCGACACTGACATCGTCCAGGTCGGAGGAGTCAGACGTATAGACGGAACAGAGCTCGACCTCGGTTCCCGTGGAAACGTCCGTCTGGCCGAATTCAGCCTTCAGTGTTTCAGCGGCACCTTCAAGGCCTTCTCCGGTCCCTTCAGGATCGAACTCGCTGGCGCCCGTCACCATCTCCAACGCCCTGGAAACCGATGGGCTTCGAAAGGCACCGTCGCACAGCTGGGCCGCTCCCACCAATTTTCCCTCGGAATGCTTACCCCCCTCGGGGTCGCCACCCTCCGTACAGGCCACCGCGGCCAGGAGGACACCCACGGCAATCGCCGCTGCCGCGCTCCTTCGCACCTTCGTTTCTCCAGTCACTTCACTCAGTCATCTGTTTCGGGACGATGGCCCTGCTGATTCTCGCGGTCGATACCCTTGCCGTAGCCGGAGATCACAGCTTCCTCCATGTCCTGACCGAAATCGCCATTGGGGTCGACGTTGTGCTCTTGCATGAAGTGCTTCATCGGCGATTCAGCTGTGAGTTCTCCAGCTCTGAAGATCTCCCGCCGTTGAAGCTGGATGTCGTCCTTGCTGTCCTGCTGCTTGGTCTCTGTCCAGTCACCGACCACTTGGCCGATTTGTTCCCCAACGGCTCCGCTCGCGGTGTCAACGGCAAGGGGCACCAGGATGGCCGCCATGCCGGCACCGGCCGCCGTCGCCGGCAGGAAGGCAACTCCTGCGCCGACCGCAGCCACGGCGCCGAACTTGATCCACGCGGAGCGCTTCTCAAGGGCCTTGTTGTACTCCTCGTCCTTCTTGAGCCCTTCGGCCTCGACCTGATCGGCGCGTGACTGGTCCAACATGCCTTGGACCTCCGAACCCGTACGCGCCACCTCTCGTGCGTGCGCCTCATTGATCTGGCCCCCCGGACCGACCTGCGCCTCGAGCATGCTGCTCGTGTAGACACGCTCGGCTGTAGAGACGGAGGCATAGGCATCCGGATACTGACCGAGTGCGCTGAGGAACTGGCGTGCCCCGTCACGACCGAAGACCCCGTGCGCCTCCGTGTTCTTGTCCGGCGCGTAGAGACTGTCCGATTCGTTCTCGTTCAAGGCCCAGTTGATGTCGTCAACGTATCCCGCACCCATATGACCCAGGCTGTCGGCCAGCGCCGAGTGGTTCTTCTTGAGGAACTCCGGGTCTCCCCCGTACTTTTCGACGACCTTCTCCATGAGGTCGGCGGACGCCCCGTCGCGTACAAGGTTGGGGTTCGGATCGTCGTAGGCGTGACCGAGCGTCGCCGACTCCAGGGCGTGCCCGAAAGCGTCGGGCATGAAGTTCAACGACTCTTTGGCTTCATCCAGACCATGCCCGACTATGTCCGGGAACGACTTGTAGTCCTTGTTTGTGAAGTAGTCGAAGTAGCTCGTGATCTCCTTGCCGTCCGCGCCCTTCGGAACGCCACCCTTATAGGTGCCGTCTTCGTTGTACGCCTTCGGTGCGGACGAGAAGAACTCCTTCGACGCCTCCGGGCTGTGCCCGAGCGCTTCCAGCATGCTGACGACCGGGTCGTAGCCGGATCCGTTCTTGCCCGACGGGTTCAAGGGATACTTGTCGTAACCGGCCATGCTCTTCGAGTCGGCGAACATGTACGGGTCCTTGGCATGCAACTGGACCACATGCTCCGCGATCGGATTCAAGAACTTCGGGTCGTAGTTGCCGTACCGCATGATGCCGCCGAGCAGCTGGTACCCGAAAGGACCGCCGTAGTCGTGCTTCGACAACGGGATGCGCTCGGTGCCCAACTTGCGCATCTCGTCGCCCCACTTCTGGGTCCACTTGTCGTCCTTGCCAGTCGGGTCAGTTGCTGTGGCAAGGTTGAGACCCAGATTCTTCTGAAGCTCCTGGACGTCCTTCAATCGCTCCTTGTCCTGCTTCGACAAGTCGTACGTGTCGGTCGACAACTGACCGAAGAACTCGAGTGAGCCCTTCGGCCCCAGGCCGTCGTAGAAGGTCCGCGAGAACACCTTCGAGTCGTGGTTGTCCTTCAGAAGCTCGTTGAGCTGCTCGAGCTCCTTGTGCGACAGTTCACGGCCCTTCTTCGCGAGGTCGACCGCCCGCTGGGCCTCTTCTGCGTCGATGCTGCTGTACTTCGGGGCGCTGAAGTTGTGCTTGTCGCCGGTGATGTTCGCCTTGAGGGCGTTGGACACGGCGATGTCCGCGTCGTCGCACGTCTCGACGATCGCGTCCACACGCTTCTGCATGGCCTCGATCTTGGCCCTCTGCGCTTGCAGCGCCGGTCCGTAATCGGCGTCGTGCTGAGCAGTCCAGTCGCTCTCCAGCGGATGCTTGGCCTCGACCTTGCCACGCGCCGTGATGAGCAGATGCTGGGCCGGCGCCTCGGTGTCGACGAGCTTCTTGAGGTCGTCCTTGGCCTTCTTGAACGCCTCGTACCCGTCCGACAGGATCTGCTTGATCCCCTTGGCCGCCTTCGCCGCGTCGTCGAACTCCTTGGCCGTCTTGTCGACGAACGGCTTGGTGACCTCGGCGTTCACGCCGCGCCAGTAGTCGTCCTTCGCCTTGGCCGCCATCGTGGAACGCGCGTCGGTGGCGAGCGTCTCGAGGTCGGTCGTCACTTTCGACCAGTCGTCCACCGACGCCTTCAGCTTGTCGAGTGGAGCGTGGTACACGTTGTCGAACGTCAGCATGGCTCCCCGCCTACTTCAGGTACTCGTTGATCTTCGACACGCTCAGGGACGCCGCGATGTCCTTCTCGTCCTGCGCGTGCGATGCGGCGCTGTAATCGAGATGGTTCGAGATGTTCGCGCACGCATCGAGCAGCGTCTGCAGCTGAGAGCCCCATGTCTCGTGCACCGTCGCCATCGCGGCACCGGTCCGGAAACCGTTGGCGGTCATCATCGTCGCCGCTTCCGACGTGCTCGCATTCGCTTTCTTCCCGACCGTGTTCAATCGGCCGTGCAGGAGGAATGCGGCATTGCCAATAACGCCCAGCTTGTCCTGATTGGCCTGCAGATCGGCGGTACTGCTGCCGCCACCCCCCTCTGCAGGCAGTTGGTTCAAACGCATGCCGACATTCGAAGTCGACTCGGAACGGACCGAAGACCACTCGGTGTCGAACGACATGAATCCCCCGGAACCTGTGCAAACGATGGGTGGCGCGCCAATGGGCAGTCGGACCGAACCACCCTACGACGGAATCCGGACAGACCAAATGGCCCGCCCAGCATCTCTACATCCAAGTGCCGCTTGGCCTGTGTCGGGTAGGGACACGCCCTGGAGCAGGATGCTGCGGCGTGCGCCGGTAGGCTCCACTTGCGTAGCCATGCCTCGGGGGGATTCACAGATGGAACGTGCGCCAATGCACGGGCGAAACTGCGCGCCGGCCCGTCTCGGCCGGACTTCGCAAGGTGCCGCCCGTCGGATGTCCGGGGTCTGACGGCGATGCTTTCCTCTTTGACGCACGACGATCCGGTCGAGATCGCCGGCCACCGCCTGCTCGCCCGGCTCGGTCACGGCGGCATGGGCACCGTCTATCTCGCCCGTACGCCTGGCGGACGCGTCCTGGCGCTGAAAACCATGCACGCCGCCATCGCCTCGGACCCGGCCGCCCGCAGCCGCTTCCACCTCGAGACCGATGCCGCCTGCATCATCGGTGGGCACCACGGCGCCACCGTCCACGACGCCGACCCCCACGCCGAAACACCGTGGCTCGCCACCGAATACGTCCTCGGCCCACCCCTCGACGACGCCGTCGACCTCTGCGGGCCCCTCCCCGAAACCTCCGTCCGGGCCATCGGAGCCGCCCTCGCCGGAGCCCTCACCCAACTCCACGCATCGGACGTCGTCCACCGCGACCTCAAACCCTCCAACGTCATGATCACCGCCTACGGACCCAAGATCATCGACTTCGGCATCGCCCGCGCCGCAGGGGACGACCACCTCACCCGCACCGGCGCCGCCGCAGGCACACCCGCCTACATGTCCCCCGAACAAGCCACCGGACAGGAACATACCCCCGCCGGCGACACCTTCGCCCTCGCCGGCCTCCTCACCTACGCCGCCACCGGCCGGCCGCCCTTCGGCACCGGACAAGCAGCCGACCTCCTCTACCGCATCCGCTACACCGAACCCGACCTCACCGGCCTCCCACCGACCCTCGCCCCCATCATCGGCCGCTGCCTGGACAAGAACCCCGACCAACGCCCCACCACCGGAGAGCTGGCCGCCCGACTCCACGACGGCCGGGGTCAGTTCGCCGACCACCTCCCCCACCCTCTCCTCACGGACATCGCCCGACGCGCCACGGACGTCTGGACCCACCACCCCCAGCGGCTTCCAGCACCGGCGGCCACTCCGGGTGATGCCGGCGCCCATCACAAGGCCGTCGCGCGTCGCAGGCTCCTGGCGGTAGGCGGTGGATCGGTACTCGGTCTCGCCGTCGCGGGGCGGGTGCATGGGGCTGGCTCGGCTCGAAGGATCCTGGCGCCACACCGGGACCGGACAACAGTGGCGCGGCCCCCTCGCCCACCGCTTCAGGACCACTGCGTCAGCATGTCTGGCAGGTCCAGGTCGCCCCGGTGGAGGATCTGGACCTGGAGGTCTATCCGGCCGCGGAGCCGATGCCCGTCACTCTCGGCGACCGGGTCATGCTGGTGATCGGTGGAGGGCTGGCCGCCTTCGACCCCAGGACGGGGAACAGCGCCTGGACGACCCTCAATCTCGAGGAGACATGGCGCGTCACCACTGACGGCAACAAGGTCTACCGCATCCAGGATCGGGATCTCTTCGGCGTCGAGGGCTCGTTCAAGCCTCTTGTGATCGACTCCGTCGATGCGGCGACCGGCAGGACGGCCGCGCTACGGCGCACTTTCGAGAACTTCAACGGCCTCCACATGACAGCACAGTTGGTCTGCTGCGCCGACAACATGCTGTACCTCGTCGGCGGCACGGGCGGCTTCCATCGCCTCGGTTTCCAGAGCGGCCAGTCCTGGTATCTGGTGGCTGTCGACATGCGGTCGGGCGCCGAGAGGTGGCGACGCCGACTCCCGCCTCACAAGCCGGACACCAACAGCCCGCACTTCCTCGCGGGCCGGGTTGTCGGCGGTCGGCTGGTTCTGCTCCAGGAGACGCCCGCCGGAAAGGTGATACTCGCGGTGCACGACTCTCGGACGGGACAACCTCTGTGGTCCACCCCCGCGACCGAGGTCGAACCGGACAGGGTTCGAAACCTGCTCACCGTCGACAACCGGCACGTCTACCTGGGCTTCGGCCCACTGCGCGCGCTTCGCCTGGCCGACGGCGAGGAAGCGTGGAACCTTGCCGGCAGCCAGCCGGGCGTCTCCTCAGGACCGCCGACCGTCAAGAACGGGGTCGTGTACGCAGTTCAAGAAGGCCTGGGACTCGTCGCCGTCGGCGCGGCGGACGGGAAGGTGCGCTGGGCGGAGAAGGACGGGGAGGGCGAGCGGGCAGACCGTACCGATCCACCGGTTGTCGGCGACAAGTTCGTGTACAGCAAGGGCCCTTCGGGGCTCCGGCAGATCGATCTCTCCTCACATACGACGTCCGGCATGTACAAGACGTCCGGGACTCGCTTCATCGCTCATGAGCCCACCGGGATGATCTTCTCTCTCGGCGGCCCGCTCATCGCGGGGTACCGACTGGAGTGAGCCTGCGTTTCCCGTCCCGTACGAGCCACCCACCGACCACCTCTGGAAGCACCTCCATGAAGCCGCTCAATACCGGTGACCCGCTCCGACTCGGCCCATATCGCCTCCGCGGGGTGCTCGGCGAAGGGGGGATGGGCAAGGTCTACTACGGTCAGGACAGCAGCGGCCGCCTCGCCGCCGTGAAGGTGCTGCGCCCGGAACTGGTCGGAGACCAGCACCTAGCGCAGCGTTTCGTACGCGAGGCGGAGATGGCTCAGGCGGTCACCAGCAAGGGCGTGGCGCGGGTCCTGGCCGCGCAGACCGAGGGTGGGCGCCCCTGGATCGCGAGCGAGTTCCTTGTCGGGCCGACGCTGGACGAGGCCATCAGGGCCTACGGTCCGATGGACGATTCGACGGTACGGGCCCTCGCGCGCGCTCTCTCCCGTACGCTCCACGGCATCCACGCCGCCGGACTGATCCACCGTGACCTGAAACCCGCGAACATCGTCCTGACGTCATCGGGACCACGCGTCATCGATTTCGGCATTGCCCGCCCGGAACACGGCCTGACCCTCACCACCACCGGCCTGACCCCGGTCACGCCGGGTTATGGGGCCCCGGAGCAGGTCCTCGGCCACCGCGTCGGTCCACCTGCCGATGTCTTTTCGCTGGGCGCCGTCCTGGTATTCGCGGCGAGCGGCCGTCGGGCCTTCGACGGGGGACATGTGGCAGCCGTGCAGTACGAAGTCGTGCACGGCCAACCGGATTTGAGTCACGTCTCCGCTGAGCTCCAGGCACTCATCGGTCCCTGTCTGGCGAAGAACGCGATCCAGCGGCCCGCTCCCGGCCAGATCGCGGCAGCGTTCGCACCGCCCAAGGGCGCGCACCGTGTGTGGCGGACCGGTCCGCTGGCCGCCGACATCAAAGCGCGCGAGACGGAAAACCGGAACCTGATCACAACGGCGGGCGGGCGTCAGCCGCTATCCCGCCGGCGCTTGCTGACACTTCTCACGGCGGGCGGCACCCTCGCGGCAGGATCCGGTGCTGCAGCGTGGTTGTCGCTGGGCGACGACTCCGGAGCAGGCACCGGAGGTAAGGGGCTGACGGACCCGTTCGACATCCCGCCGGCGGTGCCGGCCAAGGCCGCGAAGCCCCTGGACGCAAACGCCGGTGAGTACATCGTGGGAGAAGCTCCGACACCGCTGTGGGGGCCTCTTCCGGTGGTCGCGGCCGACACCTCCCCGATCCTCGCGGTGGGCGATGTCGTCGTCATCGGCGCCAAGGCGGGCGGCGTGGCGGCATTCGACGTCGTGACGGGAAAGCAGCGCTGGCGGGTCGCGAAAGCCGTCCCGTCCCGCCGCTATCTGTCGCTGTCCGACCGCCTCGTAGTCGTGGTCGACGCGGAGGGCACCCTTCGTACCCATGTGCCCTCCACCGGCGAAGCCAAGTGGACGGCCCCCGCCGAAGCGGCATCGCTGCTGGCTGCGGACGACGAATCCGTGTATGTCGTCACGAGAAACGGCCGGCTGCGATCCGTCGGCCGCTCCGACGCGAAGATCCGCTGGACGGTCGGGGCCGGCGTGAACCTGCGCACCGAACTACGGCCGGTGGGCATGGCAGTGGAAGGCCGTGTCGTGGTCTCCGCGGCAGGGGGCGACGTCATCACGTTCGACACCGTGGACGGCCGCAAGGTCTGGGAGCGCAGGCGCCAGGCCGAGCAGGCGTTGTTCCCGGCGCACCAGGACGGCGTCGTCTACCTCGGCGGAAGGACGCTTGCAGCCCTGCGGATCGATGACGGCAAGGAGCTCTGGTCGCTCCCCTTGGACGAAAACTACTTGGGTGAGCCCGAGCCTTGGCGCAGTCCCACCGTGTACGCAGGAATGCTGTTCGCCGCGCGTGGCGACTGGCCTCATCGCCTCGACCCCGAGACGGGCAGGACCCTGTGGCGGAGGGGCGGTGGCAACGGCCCCATGCGGAGCCAGGGCGCGGGAGTCTGGATCGTCGACACGAACGCGTTGTCACCGCAGGTCAGTGGCCTGGAGCTTGAGTCCGGCCGGCTACGCATGATGTACAGGGCGGGCGAGGGCAACCGTTGGGGCATCGCGGTCGGTGGCAACCGCGTCTTCTTCCACGACTCGCACTCGCTGACCGCGCTGCCGGTCTTCTGACCACAGCTCCGGTAGCTTCGGTCAGCCGCGGACAGCTGGAGGTTCAGCGTCGGCCGCCCGCGGTGAACCGGCTCACGGACGGCCGGTGGTGCTCGTGCACCGACCGTGGCCGTCAGCTACGCCGGGAACGCGCCACCAGCGCCACTGCCGCACCGACAATCGCCGCCGCGCCCACTCCCAGAGCGATCCAGAGCGGGGCATTGCTGTCGTCCTGGGCGTCGGACGCGGTGTCCGCGGGCCGACCCGTCTCCGCATCCTTGCCGGGCGCGGGCTCGGCCGCTCCCGCCGAGGGCGTCGGCGAGGCGGCAGCGGCCAGGTCCGGAAGCGGATACTCGTCGGCCGGCCCCGGGTCGCCCGGCGTCTTGAGGGCCCGCAGGGGCCGCACTGCGCCATAACCGACGTAGTCGTTGCGCTTGTTGCCACTGGTCGGGGAGCTCACTGTGTTGAGCATGACCCGGAGGACCTGGTTGTTGGTCCATTCGGGATGCTTGGACCAGATGAGGGCGGCGGTGGCGGAGGCGAGAGCGGTGGCGGCACTGGTGCCGTGACCTGTGCAGAGGCCGGTCTTCCCGCCGCAAGCGTGCACGATGTCATCGCCGGGGGCGGCCAAGTCGACCTGCACGCCGTACTGCGATTCCTTGGTCTTCTTGAGATCCTTTCCGATGGCGCTGACACCAACGACCCCAGGTGTGGCTCCCGGATACTCAGGATCGTTGTCCACATCACCGCTGTTGCCGACGGAGGCGAAAAGCAGCGAACCGCGATCAAGCGCATACTTCACCGCGTCGTCCAGCTCTGAGGAACCTTTGGTCCAACCGATGGACATACTGATGATCTTGATGTCCTGATCAGCTGCGTATTTGATCGCTGCGGCCGTGGCCTTATTGGACTGAGCGATCACTTCCGGCCGATTGTTGTCAAAGCCCACGTCGGGGATCCGGATCGGGACAATCGTGGCGTCCGGAGCGAGGCCGAAAGCACCGTCACCGCTACCGCTCTTGCCGGTACCTGCGATGATGCCCGCCATGCCCGTGCCGTGACCGTTGTAGTCGGTCCGCTCATCGCCCTTCTCCTCGGGGCCAAGTCCTTGCCTTGGAGCACCTGCCCTCGGAGGTCGCCGTTTGTGGCGTCCACACCGGTGTCAATGACGGCGACTTCAACGCCCTTTCCCGTACTGATCTGCCAGATCTCCTCCGCCCCCATGGCATCCAGGTGCCACTGCTTGGACCGGATGGTCTCTGCATGAGCAGGCGTGCTGGCGACACCCAGCAGCAACAGCCCCAAAGTGGCCACTCCGACAACGCGCCCACGCAGGGGATGGCTACTGCTGGTCGTCATCTACTTCCTCAATCTTGTGCTCGACGATCAATCGATGACAGGCGGCGCCACACGCCGGCTCGCCCGCCATGTCTCCTCGTCCTCGACGAGGTAATCAGGGCGTTCACCATTCGGCTCGGGACGCCTCTCGCCGGCACCCTGGCTCGAGGGAGCAGCGCCGCGCATGAACGGCTGGCCGGAGCTCTGCCCCGCGGATCCGCCGGTTGCCCCCCGCACCAGACCAGAGCCGCCTGGTGTGAAGGGGCGGGCGCCGGCAGCACCTGGCTGCTGCGGCCGGCCGCCGATGACACCGCCGGTCTCGCCGGCAAGACGACGGCCGGTCGCACCCTGCCCGGAATTCATGCCGCCTGTCATCCCGCCACCAGGAGCCATTGGCTGTCGCCCATGGACACTCTCGTTGCCGACGACCGTACTCCGCGGGATACCGACGGTCGGCTTCCCTGTAGTTGATGGCACCTGTCGCCCGCCCGTGATCCCGCTGTCGCGAGGCAGCCGAGATGCCTGACTCGCAGGTCCTGGCCCGCCGCCCTGTCCGGGCAGAACGGGGGAACGCCCACCGGGTCCTGGCTTACCCGTAGGCGTCACGGGAGACACCGGCTTTCCAGCATTGGTCACAGGCGCCAACGGGCCGACCGGAGGAAGTCCTCCGGTCTCGGGCCGCACCGGCCCCGGCGCGGGAGTGACTGGAGGCACGTTGGGGGTAACCGGGGGCAGAGTCTCGACACTGTCGATCTCCATGGCGACAGGGCGCTCCTGCCGGGGTGCCGGCGGACTGACAACTTCTGTCCGCTCAACCGTTTCGGCCCGTGCAGAGTCGCGGTTCACAGGCTGCGCATACGGAGCGACGTCGGACTGCCGGACGGAGCCTGCAGCACTGGAGCGGGAGAGGTCGTCGCTACCGCCGCGCACGCCTCCCTCCGGCACGAAGCGGTCCGGCGGCGGCTGGAAAGTCGGCAGTTTCTGCGCTTCCATCCGCGTCTTGGACTGGTCGTACGCCTCGGCCAGCTTGTTCATCTGCGCGATCGCCTCATGGCGCTTCTTGTCCAGGTCGGCGCGCGCCTTGCTTGCGATGTCGGCCGAGTCGGGGTCGTTCCGGTACTCCAGAGCCGCTTCCAGATTGGCCTTCGAGCCGGCGATGTCCCGGGGAATCGCGCTCTTGACCTCAGCGATCACGACCGCTGCTTGCGCCATCGCCTTGGACGCCTCGTCACTGTAGTCGGCGAGGCGGAAGGTGGCGCTCGACAGGCTGGCTCCCCAGTCGACGAAGGCCTGGAAACCCTCGCCCTCCCACTCCACCCGTTCCGGACGGAACTTCAACTGCTGCGCGATCTCACGAATGTCGAAGGCAGCCTCCGACAGCCGGTCGGCCGCCGCCTTCACCGAATCCTTGTCGGCCTGGTCGAGCCACGCCAACATCTGCTCGTGGGTCAGGCCCTCGAAGCTGGTCCGTCCCCCGCCGCCGCCACCGGCAATCTCAGCCACTTCTCCGCCTCACTCGTCCCCGTTTGATCCTCTTCGTCCCGAACGTCTTCCGTCGTGCCGCTACTGGAGCCCGCCGACACCGGCCGAGTCGCCACCTGCCGGCGGCTGTCCGTTCGCCCCGGAGTCCGTCTGCCCCGGCTGCTCTTCCTTGGCCTTCTCCTGGGCAACCGGGTCGCGCTTCGGGTCGTAATGCTGCTGCGTCCGCTCATGGATGGCCAGCATTCGGCGACGTACGTCGTCGTCCATGGTCTGGTAGCCGTCCTTGGAGGCCACGACCGCGATGCCCATGCCTTCCATACAGTCCTTCAGGAGCTGCGACAGTTGCTTCAGCTGGGTGATGACGTTGCCGTACGCACTCGCGAGGTTGTTGGCCTCGGCCCAGTACGCCCCTCCGCCGCCGAACTGGCCCCGCTTCAGCGCCTCCTGTGCGACCTTGTCGGGCCCCCAGGGGAACCGTTCAGTTTGATGATCAGGTCGTCGACGCGCTTCTTGAACGACGTCATCGACTCGGGGTCGTAGAGCATCGCGGCCAGCCCAGGGTTGACCATGCGCAACTGTCGCTCGTCACTGGACATTCCGTCTGTCGGCAGCGGCGGGCCGTACACCGGCCGCCCCGTCCCGTCGTCCTCCGCCACGAATGCCTCCCCGTTTACACACGTCTGCAGGGATCACTCTACCGAGTGGGCATGACGCGGAGGCGTGGCCGCGCACGGTGTCGTGGACGGAAAGCGCCGCTGGACGGCGCAGGACATCGACCAGGAGGCGGGGCTCGTCTCCCTGTCGGACGCTCTCGTTGCGGCCGTCGACGCAAAGGGCCGGCTGGTGACATATGTAGCCTCCACCGGCGAGACGAGGTGGACGGCGCCGGCAGCCGCTCACAAGGTCATCGCCACGGACGACTCCGCCGTGTACGTCAGCACCAAGGACGGCCGGCTGCGCAGCATCAGCCCAGCGAACGGCGAGATCCAGTGGACGGTGCGGCCCAAGGCCGACCTCACCAAGAAGCGCCGGCCGTCGGGTGTGGCGGCACAGGGCCGCCTGATCGTGGCCTCGGGCATGGGCCATGTCGTCGCCGTCGATGCCGGCAGCGGCCGTCCGGTGTGGGACTTCGCCGATCAGGCGTCCATCGACCTCGCGCCGATCCGGCCGGTGGTCAAGGGCGACGTGGTCCTCTTCAACGGGGCCACGCTCACTGCCCGCAGCCTCGCCGACGGCTCGGAGCTGTGGGCCAAGAGCGAGGTGGTCGACGGCAGGATGAGTCCCGCGGGTCCTCCGCTGGTCGACGGCCAGATCGTCTACGCCACCCAGGGCCACTACGTCCTCGGCTACCGGATCTCCGACGGGGCCGAGGCGTGGAGGTCCCCGAAGGCGTACTTCATGTACAGCCCCGTGGCCCTGCAGGGCAACACGGTGTGCGCCATCAACTCGCGCCCCGAAGACGGCGATGAACTTCAGCTGTGGGCCATGGCTCTCGACACGGGCGAGCAAGCCTGGACACACGACCTCCCCAGGGACGTGGGCAACCACATGATCCTGGGAAGCGGCAACCGGCTGTTCGTCACGGCGGGTGAGGAGCTGACGGCCCTGCCCGTTCTCGGCTGAGCGCGGTACGGCTTCCGAAACTTGGCCAAACCAATACCCTCATGATGCGCACATCAGCGGGGCCGTTGCCCCAGTTCTCCTCCGACGAGACCGCACAGAGATCCGCTTCGACGGCCGACCCAGACGGCGTGCTCAAGGGTTTCCCACCGGCGACAAGCGCCTCCGCGCCACTCCGGGCGTCGTCGTCATCCGTCGAACCAAGATCCGTGCTGCCCGTCAGGCAGGCCAGCGCCTTCTGAGCGGCGGGCGACATGGCGCCGCCGCAGAGTTCTGCCGCGGCAGCCGTCTCGCTCGTACCGCCCGCTTCGGCCGGCCCGTCGCTCGCGCCGTCACCACTGCAGGCCGCCGCGCCCATGCAGATGACCGAGGCGGCAGTCAGCGCCCCGAGCACGCTCCTACGGTTCTTCACGCGAGCCCCTGGCCACCGGTCTCAGGGTCCTGCCCCTGCTGGTCTTCCTTGAGTTGCCCTTGATGTAACCGAGGTCGGCGGCCTGCTGCTACGCGAAAGCGCGAGGCTCGCCTGCGATCAACCAGCCATACGAGGAACGCCTTCGACTAGCTTCGTCTCCCCACAGCGCACGTTCTCTGCGATCTTCTGCGCCGCAGCGTTAAGCACGGTCATCTGGTCCACTCTGATGCCCTTGCCTGTGCCAGCACCTTCGTCGAGCTGCTCCAGTTCGGCATTGACAATAATCTCTCGCCCGCCTGCATTCGGGCGGCACTTGAAGTACAGGGCGGCGAAAGAGTCCGTCGAGGAAGCCAACTCGCCGGTCGAAAAGTACGTGAGATCACCACCCATGTCGTCGTCCCCGCTCGGCACGGCTGACGCCTGGCGGACATCGATGTTGAAGAACCACTCGCCACTCCCAGCAGCTTGAACCCGGCAGAAGGGGGCACCTTCGACGCCCTTGCCCTCGCCGGGGGCCGTAAGCGCTTTCAGGGCCGCTTCCGGTTGTGAAGCTTCGTCAGTTACGGCAGTACCGTCCACGAGCGCCTCGAGCGCAGCAGTAACCGTCCCACCCCGAGCAAAGATGCCACCGCAGATCCTGTCGAGCGGCTTCCCCACCTGTTCGCCGGTGCCTTCGCCATCCGATCCGGACGAGCAACCGGCAGCCAGGAAGATGACGACAGCAGGCAGGAGGAGTTTCAGTTCGTTACGCATATCACGGCTTCTCGTACGGGTCCGGCAGCGAGTTGTCCCTGACGTGTTGGCGGCTGTCCTTGACGTACTTGGTCAACTCCTCCTCCAGATAGTTGCTGTCTGATTCATTCCAGCCCGGCGCCCTCGCGTAGGCCTGGCCAGGCATGAGCGCGTTTTCCTTACCCGTGCTCAGGGCCTCGTCCTTGAGGTCGTCCGACTTCTGCTTCAGAAGTTGGTCCTTCTCATACTTCTCGGCGATGTCGCCTGCCTCCATACCCAGGAAGGTCACCACCGCACCACCTGCTGTCTCCGCGGCCAACGGGACAAGGACACCGCCGGCACCTCCCGTGAGCCCCACGACGCCGCCTGCGACTGCCGCTCCGATGCCGAACTTCACCCACTCGGTAGTCTTGGCCACGGCCTTCTTGTGTTCTTCTGAATCCTTCGTGTAATCCTGATCGATCTGCCCCATGCGCGATTGGTCCAGTATCGACTGTGTCTCGGCACCGATTCGGAGCGTCGTTTTCGCGTCGGTGAGGTCCAGATCTCGGGCCGGCCCGGAACCGGGAGGCGGAGCCACTTCGTCCATGACACTGGTGGTGTAGAGCAACTGGGCTGCCGACAATTGTGCATGGCCTGTTTCGGTCTGAGACACCACGCCCATGAAGTTGACCGCGTCACCTCGGTTGAAGAGCAGACCCGTGTCGAACTTGTCACCGAACCTGGACGTTCCGTCGGCGCTATTGTTACCGAAGGGAGAGTTGGGCATTTCTTCCATCGACGTCTCGTTCTCCTGCTCCAGTGAGCGGTTGAACTCGTCGATGTATGCGGCGCCCATCTTACTTAGACTGTCACTGATGCCAGGCTGCTCGTGCATGTGCTTCGCATCGCTGCCGTAACGCTCGACAACCTTCTGCATGACCTCGGCGTTCTCAGCCGTGCGCATGTCCTTCTGACCTTCGAGCGGTGCATCATAGGCACGCCCTGTAGTCGCCGACTCCAGTGCGTGTCCCAGGGCATTGTAACCGGGTTCTTTCGTCTGATCGCCCTTGCCGTTGATCTCTTCGGGCCACTCACGGTCCTTCGCAAGGTAGTCGAAGGCGCTGAGCGTTTTGTCGTCTTTGGGGTTGTCCGGTGTCAGATCGATAGTGCTGTTGAAGAATTCAGTGGAGGCCTTCGGGTTGTGTCCGAGCGCCTCCATGTACCCGATCATCGGGTCCTGGCCCTGGTCGCCACCCATCCAGTTGAGACGGCTCGTCGGGAACTGCTGCCAGGTCGCTTGGGGGTTGAGGCGACCGTCGTGGGTCATCTTTCGTTCGGTCACCACTAGTGCATTGCCGTAGTCGTTCAGGAACTTGTGGTCGTAGTTCCCCACGCGCATCAGGTTGCTCATGACCTGGAAGCCGTACGGGCTTGCACCGCGAACCTGGATCTGCTCGCTGCCCGCCTTGATCGTGTCGGCCTTCCACTGCTCCATCTCAGGGCTGGTGGAGTGGGTGGCAGCGGCAAGCGTCAGGCTCCAGTTCTTCTGCAACTCCTTCAGCTTGTCGGGGTGCTCGAGGCCCAGCCTGGCGCCCTCGCTCGGGTCGCTCATGTCGGCCCAGTACTCGAGGTTGCCCTTCGCGCCGATTTCGAGGGCGAAGCGCTCGGCGAAGTACTGGTCGCCCCGGTTGTCCTTGAAATACTTGTTCAATCGATCGACTTCTGCCGGCGTGGCTTCATCACCCTTCCTGGCGATGTCCGCCGCAGACTTCGCGTCCTGCGCGTCCTGCGCCTTGGAGGCGTCCTTGAGGGAGTCGTACCCGGTGCCCGAGAAGTCGTGCCCGTCTTTTCCGACCACAGTCTGCAATGCTCGGGATGCCACTTCGTCGGCGTCGTTTGCCCGGTCGATGGCAGCCTTGATAGCAGCCCTCATGGCATCGAAGTCATTCTGCTGCGGCTCAGGACCGTCGTAGTCCTTGCTACGGCGATCCGGATGGATCAGGTAGCTGACGACACCATTGGAGTCGATACGGATCCCCTTGGCCGGCGCGGACTCGACCAACTTCTCCAGGGCTTCCTTCGCGGCCTTGAACTCCGTGTGGGCATCGCGAAGTACATTACGGATACTGTCTGCTACCTTCGCGGCGTCCGCGAACTCCTTGGCAGTCTTCGTGACGAACGGACGTGTGACCCCGGCGTTCTCCCCATGCCAGTCCGCCTTGTCAGCCTTTGCGCGGAGCCCGTTGTCAGCCTTCTCCTCGAGTTTCTTCAATTTATCGAAGGTCTCGCCCCAGTCCGTCACAGCCTCGTTCAAACTGCTGAGGCGAACCTGGAGGACCTGACTGAACGTCGGCATTGCAAACCCCTCAACTGAAGTGCTGGAGAATCTTGGACATGGAGAAATTTGTCTTCAGCTCTTCTTCGTGGTTCACGTGCGTGACAACAGTATCCTCAAGGTGATTGTGTATGTGCGCGCAGGCGCTCAGCAGCGTCTCTGATTGTGAACGCCACTTGTCCCACGCCCGCCACATACCCCGTCCGGTAGCGAAACCGTCCTCGTTCAGCTGATTGGAAGCCGTGCCGGTCTGGGCCCCTGCGTGGAAGGCATCGGTTTCGAACGCATGAAAGAGCTCCTGCGCCTCGTTACCGATGGCCTTCAAGTCCTTTGAGGTGACCTTGTAGTCGGACGCTCCACCGCCACCGCCTCCAGCAGGCGCTGCCTGGTTGAGCCGCATCCCCGCGCGAGATCGCTCGGTGCGCCACTCCTCGTCGAAAGACATGTCGCTCCTTATTCAGCACCGGCTACCCGAGGCGCAAAGGCTTACAGGGCAGTTGGCGCTAAGTCAGCCGGGTAGGCGCTGCCGCGCCACGGTCGAAATACGAACGGGGGCCCCGCCGCACCGGTGATCACCAACGGTCGGTTGCGCTCCCCATCACCGCGAGCCCTTTTGGGCATTCGAACGGCAACAGTTACGAACGGGACTGCGGCGGCTCGGACGGAGGAGGAGGGGGCACCTGAGCCGGCCCGGAGGGCTGCTGCCAGGGCGGCTGCGGTGGCTGTGGAAAGGGGTGATACGCCTGCTGCCCGGCGCCCATCGCGGGCACTGCAGTAGGCAGGACGCTCTGACGCCGGGACCGGGCGACCATGACGGTGACGGCACCACCGACAAGCACCGCCGCGCCCAAACCAAGAGCAATCCACAGGCCGGTCTTGCCGCCCTCGTCGGAGGCGGGCGCCGCCTTGGCCGACTGCTCCGACGGCGCAGGTCCGCTTTCCTCGCTACCGCCGGCAGGCGTCGTGGATGCCTCTGGAGACGGCTCGGGATCGGCGGCCGCCAAGTCTGGGAGCGGGTACTCATCAGCGGGACCGGGGTCGCCGGGGGTCTTGAGAGCGATGCGCGGGCGAACAACTCCGTAGCCACCGAAGTCAGTGCGGACCTTGCCACTCTTCGCCTTGCCGGCCGTGTTCATCATCACGCGCAGGACTTGGTTATTGGTCCACTCCGGATGCTTGGACCAGATCAGGGCGGCAGAGGCGGACGCGAGGGCAGTGGCGTCACTTGTACCGTGGCTCTCGCAGAGCTGTGTACGTCCAGGGCATGCCGCGATGATGTCGTCGCCTGGGGCAGCGAGATCGACCTGAGGGCCGCGCTGGGACTCCTTCGTTGCGGTTCCGTTCTTGTCAACCGCTGAAACTCCGACCACGCCAGGGGTGGCCGCCGGATAGAGGACCCGATTACCCTCGTCGCCATCGTTTCCAACGCCGGCGAAAATCAACGATCCCTTGTCCAAGGCATACTTCACGGACTGGGCTACATTGTCTCTTGTCTCACTGCCTGCCAGAGAAATATTGATGACCCTGGCACCGCCGTCTGCTGCATAGCGAATGGCCTGACTGAGCGACCTATTCCACAGCTCCGGGTTCTGGGCCAACTTAGTGCCTTGGTTGACCTTAGGCATTCTGACGGGGAGGATCTTCGTTCCAGGCGCAAGGCCGAAGGAACCTGTATCCGCCGACTTCTTGCCTGTTCCGGCAATGATGACGGCCATGCTCGAACCGTGACCATCGTAGTCGGAATTCTCGTCACCTGGTTCCTTCGAGAGGTTGAGTCCTGGAAGGACTTGTCCCTTCAAGTCAGGAAGACGGTCATCCACGCCAGTGTCGATCACCGCGACGGTTATGCCCTTACCCGTACTCACTCGCCACATTTCATCGGCATGCATCGCGTCAAGGTGCCACTGACGTTCGCGAACGGATTCCGCGTGAGCCGGTGTTGAGGCGATGCCCACCAGCAGCACTCCCAACGCGACGGATACGGCGCGCCCGCGCAGGGCTACTCGCTGACTGCTGGTGTGCATCGTCTTCCTCTGTTCGCCTATGGATTAGTCGATGACTGGCGGCACGATACGACGATTACCTTGCTGCCACGTCTCGTCATCTTCCGTGAGGTAGTCCGGCCGCTCTGTGTCCTCACGGTCACGTCGTCGCCCATCGGTGTGCGTGTTGGGGGCCCGGACGCCGGCTCCCGCCTGCCCATGTCGGCTGTTGTCCGCAGCCGCGTTACGGACGAGGCCGGTACCGCCTGGGGTGAACGGGCGCCCCCCTGCTTGAGGCTGTTGCGGCCTGCCGCCGACCAAGCCACCGGGCTCAGAGGACAGGCGGCGGCCTCCTCCATGCAGACCCTGTCCACCCACAGGGCCTCCACCGCTATGAGGCACTCCTCCGGTGCCACGCCCCGTCATCGGGTCGCCACCGACAACAGTGCCTCTGGGGATCCCGCCAGTGGCACGTCCGGTAGTCGGAGGAACTGGGCGTCCTCCCACGATGCCGTTGCCCCCGCCAGCCCGTCCTGGGGGCGTACTTCCCAGGGGGCTTTGAGTGGGTAGGGCCAGTCCTCGACCAGTCAGAGCCTGCCGGTTACCAGTCGGCCCTGGGACCGTCGTCGTGGGTTTACCCCCGCCGAACGTGGAAGGGATCGGTCCCATGGGCACATCCGGCCGCGCCACGGGCTGGGCAGGACCCGTCGGTACCGTTGGAGGGTTGGACGTCGTCGGAGGCGGCAGCGTCTCAACGCCGTCGATTTCCATGTCCACGGGACGATCCGGATGAACCACTGGGTTCGGCGCAGTCGTGCTGGGCTCAGTGGGGTTCGCAGTTGTCGGCTCAGCGGTCACCGTCCGGCGTTCCACCGCAACGTACGAGTCCTCCGACGATGCCTTACTGTAGGAATCCCCCGTCGCACCCACAAAGCGTGAGCCGCTGACCATCTGCCGTTCGGGAACGAACTGCCCCGGCGGCGGCGGGAACTTCGGCACCGGCATGCTCTGGATCCGCTGCCCTGAATGCGTGTACGTCTGGGCCAGCTTCCTTAGCTGGTCGGCCGCTTCGAGGCGTCGCCGCTCCTGAGCGGCTACCGCGCCCGACAGCTGCTTCTGGGCCTGGATCTCCGCATTCGCGCCCGCCCCGGGATCCTTCATGGCAGCCCGCAACAGCTCACGGGCGTTCTGCTCCCGGGTTTCGAGCGACCCGTCCTTCTTCGGCACAGCCGCCTTCGCCTGGGCGATGGCCGTGGCCACCTGCTCCAGGACCAGCGCGGCACCCTCGCTGTACTTCCCGAGTTCCAGGGTGGCCATGGAGGCCTCGTGTCCCCAGTCCTTGAAGGCCTGGCCGCCCTCGCCCTCCCACACGACCCGGGTCATGTGGGCCTTCATGCCCTCACCGACCTTCGTGATCGTGGACGCGGCTGCGGACAGCTTCTTCGCGAGCTGAGCGGCCGATTCGGCGTTGGTGCCTTCGATCATCGCCAGGAGGGCATCATGCGTCTGCGCCTCGAAGTCCGTCTGCTTGGGCTTCGGGGCCGAGATCGGGTTCTTCGAACCGTCAGCCATGGAGAACCACCATTTCCGCAATCCCCCCTGCTTCAGATGCTGAAGTCGGTGTCGCCCTGGTGCGTTCCACCATTGCCACCGGACTGCTGGTTTCCGCCGGTCTGCTGCGTCTGGTCGCTGGGCTGCTGCCGCTCCACTTCAACGGCGAGTTGCCGCATGCGTTGCCTGATGTCGTAGTCGATGTTCTCGTAGCCGACCTGGGAAGCGGCCACGGCGATGCTCAGCCCGTCCACCTGCAGGGCGAGAATCTTGGACAGCTTCTCGAGCTGGTCATGAACGCTTGTGTAGACGCTGTACAGGTACGCGCTTTCACCGAACGAGGCGCTTCCGAAGTGACTTGGTTCCAGCCGGTCCGCGGTGACCTTGTCGGGCGCGGCCTCTGAACTCTCAAGTTCGATGAGCAACTTGTCGATCTCCCTCTTGAAGGTCGACATCGACTCAAGTTCGGTGACCAGCTTGGCCGCGGCCATCGCCGTACCCGCGAAGGGGATGAGCCCAAGTGCCCCCAGCGACACCGGCCGCCCCGTCCCGTCGTCCTCCGCCACGAATGCCTCCCCGTTTACACACGTCTGCAGGGATCACTCTACCGAGTGGGCATGACACAGCGCATCCCTGGATTGCACTAGCAACCCGCCGACTACGTCACGAGTTTGGAACAGCCACCGCCGCCTGCGGTCGGATCGGCAGGCGGTTGATCGGGCGGCCCGTGGCCGCGCGGACCGCGGAAGCGACCGCGGCCGGGGACGTGACCACCGGCGCGGCGCTCGCGGGCTTGGCGCCGAAGGGGGCCACCACGTCGCGTTCCTCGACGAGTTTCACGATGCGAATGTCCGGCGCGTCCAGGGCTGTCGGGAGGGCGTAGCCGGTGAGGTCGGGGTGGCGGATCACGCCGCGGGCCGTGCGGAGGTTCTCCGTGAGGGCCGCGCCGACGCCCTGGGTGACGCCGGCCTCTATGCGGGTGGCCAGCTGGGCGGGGTTGAGGACGCGGCCGACGTCCTGGGCCACCGCCATCTCGACCACGCGGATCGAGCCCAGTTCGATGTCGACGTCCACCACCGCCCGGATCGCGCAGAACGCCAGGCCGACGAAGGCGTCGCCCTGGCCCGACTCGTCGAGCGGCTCTGTGGGGTGGGGGCGGCACTGGGCGGTGGCCCAGAGTTCCTTGCCGTCCATCGCCTCGGTGACCGTCGTCGACAGGACGCCGTCGTACGACGTGATCTTGCCGTCGGTGATCTGGAGCAGTTCGGTGGACATGCCGAACTTGTGGGCCAGCGGCTGGAGAAGCTGTGTGCGGACCATCTTCGCGGCGCGTTCGACCGCGCCGCCCGACACCCAGGTGTGGCGGCCGTGGGCGGCGGGGCCGGCCGGTGGCTGGTCGGTGTCCACGGAGGCGACGCGGACGTCGTCGATGCCCAGGGTCTCCTGGACGATCTGGCGGGCGAGCGTCGTGAATCCGGAGCCGGTCTCGACGGCCGCGCAGATGACCGTGGCGACTCCGTCGTGGACCTTGACCGTGGCCGTCGAAACCTCGTCGGTGCCTTCCGCGCCGAGCATGTGGACCATGCCGAGGGCGTAGCCGACGCCACGGCGTACCGCGCCCGGTTCGCCGGCTCCTTCGGGGCCGCCGGGGAGGAGCCAGTCGTCCTCCGGGGAGTCCTTGGGGAGGGGCGGCAGCGGGAAGTCGCGTACGGCCTGGAGCAGTTCGGCGACGGGGGCGGGGCAGGTGACGGTCTGGCCGGTGGGCAGGATGTCGCCGGTGGCGAGGACGTTGCGCAGGCGGATCTCGGTCTGGTCCAGGCCCAGTTTCGCGGCGAGCTTGTCCATCTGTGCCTCGTACGCGGCGCAGACCTGCATCGCACCCTCGCCCCGTACATGGCCGGAGGGCGGGTTGTTCGTGCGTACCGCCCAGCCCTCGATGTGGGCGTGCGGGACGACGTACGGCCCGCAGGCGAACGCGACGGCGGCGGCCAGTGACTCGGAGGAGGCGTCGGCGTACGCGCCCGCGTCGAGCAGCAGTTGTGCCTCGACCTTGACGAGGTGGCCCTCCGCGTCCGCGTGGTGCCGGTAGCGCAGCAGCGTCGGGTGGCGGTGGGCGTGGCCGAGGAAGGACTCCTCGCGGGTGGCGGCGAGTTTGACCGGGCAGCCGGTACGAAGTGCGAGCAGGCCGAGGGGCAGCTGGAAGCCCGGGTCCTCGCGGTCGCCCGTCGCGCCCGGCACGCCGGTGACGACGACCTTGACGCGTTCCGGTTCGAGGCCGAAGCAGGCCGCGGCGAGGTCGCGGTCCGTGTGCGGGTCGGTGGACGCCACGTAGAGCTCGACGCCGCCGTCGGGGCGGGGCACGGCGAGGCCGGCCTCGGCGCCGATGGGGGCCGGGTCCTGGCGACCGATGCGGTACAGGCCTTCGACGATCACCTCGCCCGTCGCGTCCGGGTCGCCGTAGCGGAGCGGGATGTGGCGGATGAGGTTGCCGTCGGGGTGCAGCGGTTCGGCGGCGAAGGCCTTCTCGGGGTCGGTGACCGGGTCGAGGACCTCGTACTCCACCGCGATGGCGGCCGCCGCGAGGCGGGCCGTGTCGGGGTGGTCGGCGGCGACCGCCGCGATCGCCTCGCCGTGGTGGCGGACGACCTCCGACGCGAAGACGGGCCGGTCGGCGATGCGCCTGCCGTACGCGCCGTCCCCGGGGATGTCCTGGTGGGTGATCACCGCGTGTACGCCCGGCATCTCGAGAGCCGCGGAGGTGTCCACGGACACGATGCGGGCATGCGGGTGCGGGGAGCGCAGCAGCGCGGCCCACAGCAGGCCCTCCGCCCACAGGTCGGAGGCGTAGGGGAACGTGCCCTCGCTCTTGGCGCGGGTGTCGGCGGCGGGGAGCGACGCGCCCAGGCCGTGGGCAGGAGCCTCCGGCTGAGGGCTGTCGACCGGCTGCGGCATCGCAGTGGTGGCCGCGTCGTTGCTCACGCCATGCCTCCGTCGTGCGGGTGAATCTGCACACTACCTGCGCCGGGTCCCGCCTGGTGCGGGATGCGGGCTTCGTCACCGGCCTCCGCCTCCTCGGCGGCGGTGGCGCTCGAGGCGCGTTCGGCGACCACCTCTCGCACGGCGTCGAGGACACCGCGGTAGCCGGAGCAGCGGCAGAGGTTGCCGCACAGGGCTTGGCGGGTCTCCAGTTCTGTGGGGGCGTGGTTGCCCTCGAGGAGGTCGTGGACGGTCATCGCCATACCGGGGATGCAGAAGCCGCACTGGACGGCGCCGCAGGCCGCAAGCGCCCGCTGGACGTCGGAGGGTTCGCCGTCGGTGGCGAGGCCTTCGACCGTGCGCACCTCTGAGCCCGCGGCGGTCGCCGCGGGGACCAGGCAGGAGGCGACGAGCCGGCCGTCGACCTGCACGTTGCAGGCGCCGCATTCACCCTGGGAGCACCCGTCCTTGGCGCCGGCGAGGCCGAGGCGCTCGCGCAGGACGTAGAGCAGGGACTCGCCTATCCAGGCGTCGCTGACCGGGCGGTCGGTGCCGTTGACGCGCAGGACGTACGAGGTGGGCGGGTGCTCCTCGGTGCCGGCGGGCGGTGCGTCCGCGTCGGCCGGGGCGGCGTCGGCGGGCACAGCCTCGGCGTCGGCTCCCGTTTCGGCTCCGGCGTCGGCCTGGGGTCCGGCCGCCGGCTCGGGCTCGGCTCCGGACCGCGATGCGGACTGCGATTCGACCTCCGGCCGAGACCCGGGCCCGGGCGCGTGCCCGGACGACTCAGGCTCGGCCTCGGCCCCGGCAGACGTCTCGCCCGGTCCCTGCACCGTGGCGGCGGGCTCGGCGGGGTCGACCGGTTCGGCCGGTTCGGCGGCCGCCGCGTCCTCTTCGGCGGCCTGCTCGTCGCCCACCGGCGCCGGCCCGGACCCGGCCGGGTCCTCCGGCTGCTGCGGATCGTCCACCGCCCAGGGCGCGGAGGCTCCGCCCGGCAGCGTCGCCCAGGGCGCCGGCGCACCTCCGGGGAGCGTCGCGGACGGGTTCGTACCCGCCCAGGGCGCGTCGGCGCCGGGCGGCAGTGGGAACTCGCCGGAGTCGGAATCGGACGCCGCGGCGGGCTCCGCCTCCTGGGCCTCGGCGAACTCCGAGAACTGGGGGAACTGCGGGAAGTGCGGCACCGCCTGCGGCCCTTGGGCCTCCGGGGCCCCCTGGAACGCCTGGGACTCCCCGAACTCCCCCGGCTGACGCACCTCATAGGCGTCGCGCGCATCATGCGCATGAGGGACATCCTGCGCATCGTGCGCATCCCGGAATCCCTGAGCGCCCTGGGTGTCATGGACGT
This sequence comes from Streptomyces sp. Tu 2975, assembly GCF_009832925.1. Classification (GTDB taxonomy): domain Bacteria; phylum Actinomycetota; class Actinomycetes; order Streptomycetales; family Streptomycetaceae; genus Streptomyces. The sequence goes on along the minus strand of NZ_CP047140.1, from coordinate 4,937,662 downwards.
TGTGCGCCTCGTGGACGTCCTGGGACTCGCGGAAGGCCCACTGCCCCGTCTCGTTCACGTTCACGTTCGTGTTCGCGTCGGACTCGCCGCCCGCCCCCTGCCCGGCAGGCTCCGGCCACGGCGTCGCCCAGCCGCCGGGCGCCGTCGGGTCCGTCCCCGCGACGGGCGTCAGCGGCCTGATCATCGGCGGTACATAGCCGTGCCCGGGAGCCTCGAGCGGGGCGGCGTCGGAGGTGGTGAACTCCGGGGGCAGCTGGAAGAAGCCCGTGGCCTCGCCGTCGTACTCGCCGCCCTGCGGCGTGGGCTGCCAGCCGCCGCCCTGGTCCCCGTACGAGCCGTACGCATCACCGTAGGAACCCTGCGGCGGCTCGTGCCGGCCGTAGTCCTCCCCGTGCTCGGGCTGCCCGTACGGCTGCCCCTGCTCGTACTGCCCGTACGACTCGCCTTGCTCGTACTGCTCGTACGGCTCCGCGTCACCGTGCCGTCCGTACGACTCCGCTTCGCCGTGCTGTGCGTACGGCTCGCTGTGGCGCTGCTGCTCGTACGGTCCCCCTTGGCCGTGCTGCCGACCGTAGGGGTCCCGCTGGTCCTGACCGTCGTACCGGTCGCCGCGACGATCCGGCTCGAAGCCTTCCGGGAGCTCCTGGAACTCCGGCGGAAGGCCGTGCGGGTTGTTCTCGTTGCTCACGACAGCGCCCTCCCCAGTGCCCGTCGGGCCAGCGCGGCGACGGTGCGCCGCAGATGCAGTACGGCCGGCGACAGCACCGGTTGCTCCTCGCCCTCGGGCGCCGGTGCCGGGTCGGGGATGCACGCAGCGGCGACGTACTCGCCGAACGCGGTCAGCGCCTCGCCCTCGAGACCCCGCTCGCCGTCCCAGTCGATGAGCGAGCCGATCCACCGCTCGGCCTCGAGCGGCCGCAGCGGCATGGACGCGATGGCGCCCACCGCGCAGCGCACACCGCGCCGGGCCGGGTCGAGGACGACGGCCACGGAGGCCGTGGCCCGGCCGGGGCCGGTGCGGCCGGTCGCCTTCAGGAAGACCTGGGGGGCGTGCAGGAGGGGTACGCGCACGAAGCCGATCAGTTCGGCGGGGCCGAGCATCTCCCGGCCGGCCAGCAGGTGGGACACGGGGATCTCGCGGCGGGCACCGCCCGGGCCCGCGATCACCAGGTCGGCCTCGAGCGCTGCCAGCACCGGCAGGCTGTCGCCGGTGGGCGCGGAGCTGGCGATGTTCCCGCCGAGCGTGCCCGCGTTGCGGATCTGGGGCGGCCCGGCCGCACGCGCCGACGCGGCGAGTGCGGGGATGAGGGCGGCGAAGTCGGGCCGGCCCATCCGGGCGTGGGTGAGGCCGGCGCCGAGCAGAGCGTGCCCGTCCTGGTAGCGCCAGCCGCGGATCTCGCTGATGCGGCCGAGGCCGACGAGGCCCGCGGGGCGGAGCTGGCCCTTGTTGACCGCGGCCATGAGGTCGGTGCCGCCGGCGACGGGGACGGCGGCGGGCATGGCGCTGAGCGCCGCCACGGCCTCGTCGAGCGAGGCCGGCAGCGTCACCGACTGTGCCGTTCGCGGTGCGTGCGTGGTCACCAAGCTGCCCCTTCCCGGTGTCCCGGCTGTCCCGCCTGTGTTGCCGTACCGTACGTGCTCACAGGCCGGACGTGGCAACTCTGGCACATCTTCCGGGCGGACCGACGGGAGGGTCCGCGAAGGGTGCATCCGCCCCACAAGTGCGGACCCGCAGCAAACGTCCGGTTTCGTACTCCCGTACCGCCACGGGCGGATTGCCGTTCTTCAGCGGCGCTTGTACGCCTTTCTCCTTGCCGTGCCACCCTCCTACCGTCTCAGGGCCGGGGCCACCGGGAGGCGGCCTCGGGCCGGGCTCACACGTTCGGGGGCACGCCGTCGATCGGACGTCCGGCGACGCCGGGGCGCCGCTGCCACGGCAACGGGCCGCCGGGCGGCCGGTAGTGGACGCCGAGCGCGTCAAGGCATGCGTAGTGGGCGGTCATTCGGCGCTCGAAGTCCGCGAAGTCGCGCTCCGCGGACGGGGGCAGCGTGGACCAGGCGACCTCGGCGAACGCGGCGAGCCGCGGGAAGACCTGGTAGTCGACGCGGGCGCTGTCCTGCATCACCTCGGTCCAGACGTTCGCCTGGGTCCCCAGTACGTGCCGGACGGCTTCCGGGGCGAGCGCCGGCGGTACGGGCTCGAACCGGTAGACGTCCTCGAGGGTGCGCACGTAGCCGATGGGCATCGGCTCGTCGTCGCCGGCGGCCTGCCGATGGTCCAGGTAGACCTGCTGCTCCGGGCACATGACGACATCGTGGCCGGCCTCCGCGGCGGCGATGCCGCCCTGGTATCCGCGCCAGGAGGAGACGGCCGCGCCGGGCGCCAGACCTCCTTCGAGGATCTCGTCCCAGCCGATGAGGCGGCGGCCACGGTCGGTGAGCCAGCGGTCGAAGTGCCGGACGAACCACGACTGGAGCTCGTCCTCGTCGGCCAGGCCCTGTTCCTTGATGCGTGCCTGGGCGGCGGCCGACGCCTTCCACTGGTCCTTGGGGCATTCGTCGCCGCCGATGTGCACGAAGGTGGACGGGAAGAGGCCGAGGACCTCCTCGAGCACGCCCTCGTAGAAGCGGAGGGAGGTGTCGGTGGGGGCGAGTACGTTGGGGTTGACGCCCCAGTTGTCCCAGACGGTCAGTGAGGTCGTGTCGATGACGTCGGTGTTGCCCAGTTCCGGATACGCGGCGATGGCGGCCTGCGAGTGCCCGGGGATGTCGATCTCGGGGACGACGGTGATGTGCCGTTCGGCGGCGTAGGCGACGATCTCCCGGATGTCGTCCTGGGTGTAGTACCCGCCGTGGGGCGTCTCGTCCCAGAGGGGTGAGGCCCGGTGTCCGTACTTGGTCCGCGACCGCCAGGCGCCCACCTCGGTCAGCCTCGGGTGGCGCTTGATCTCGATGCGCCAGCCCTGGTCGTCGGTGAGGTGGAGGTGGAAGACGTTGAGCTTGTGGGCGGCGAGCAGGTCGAGGTACCGCAGCACGCCCTCCTTGGGCATGAAGTGCCGTGATACGTCGAGCATGAGGCCGCGCCAGGAGAACCGGGGCGCGTCCTCGATGACGGTGCACGGCACCTCCCAGCGCCTGCCTGTCGCCACGGGCGCCTTGCGGTACGCCTCGGGCCCCAGGAGCTGACGGAGCGTCTGCACGCCCCAGAACACTCCGGCAGCGTCACCGCCGTGGATGGTGATGCCGGCGACGTCGACGTACAGCTTGTAACCCTCGGGACCGAGATGCCCGGCGTCCGCGGTGTCGATGCGCAGCAGGATCGTTTCCCCGTCATCGCCGGCTCCGGGCGCCAACGGCAGCCCGGTGGCCGCGCCTACAGTACGGCGCAGCCATCGGGCGGCCGCCTCCGTGCCAGGGCCCGCGTCCACGACGGTCGACTCGTCCAGGACGAAGCCGCCTGCGGACGGGATGGAGCGCACGACGCGCGGCGCCGGGATCAGGTTTGTGGAAGTCATCGCGTCAGTCCTTCACCGCGCCGCCCAGGCCGGAGACCAGACGTCGCTGAACGAGTACGAAGAAGACGAGCACCGGCACGGTCATCACGGTAGAGGCCGCCATGATCCCGCCCCAGTCGTTCTCGTCCGGCTTGAAGAAGACCAGCAGCGCCATCGGCAGCGTCGACTGCGAGGTGTCGCTGATGATGAACGACTTGGCGAACAGGAAGTCGTTCCAGGTCGAGATGAACGAGAACACGCTCGTCGCCACCAGCCCGGGGAAGACCAGCGGAAAGAGGATCTGCCACAGGAAGCGCGCGCGGCTCGCTCCGTCGATGTACGCCGCCTCCTCCAGCGCCTCCGGAACAGCCTTGACGAAGCCGCGCAGCATCCAGATCGCGAACGGCAGGGAAAAGGCGATGTGCGGCAGGATCAGCGAGCCGAGGGTGTTCAGCTGCCCGAAGTCCCGCATCAGGAAGAACAGCGGAATCGTCAGCGCCTCGATCGGAACCATCTGCGCCACCAGGAACATGATGAGCAGCGTCGTACGGAACCTGAAACGGAACCGGGTGACGGCGGTGGCGGCCAGGAAGGCGATCAGCGCGGAGGCGACGACGACCGTGCAGGCGACGATCAGGCTGTTGACGAAATACCGGCCGAATTCCTCCTGTTGGAAGACCCGGCGGAACGAGTCGAGCGACGGGGAAAGGGTCCACGGCTTCGCGTCCGTCGACTGGATCTCCCCGGCGGGTTTGAAGGCGGAGAGGACCATCCAGTACAGCGGGAAGGCGACGACGATCGCGATGGCCAGCGCCGCGGCCTCCGCCAGCAGCCGTCCGGGGCGCCGCACCCTCAACCGCGCGGGAATCAGGCTCATATCTCTTCTCCCTCACGGCGCAGCAGCCGCAGATACACGAGCGTGACGGCCAGCAGGATCAGCAGCATGACGACGCCGATCGCGGAGCCCAGGCTGTACTGGGAGGACGCGAAGGCCTTCTGATACGCGTACACATTGAGCACGAGATTCTGTCCGGCGATGCCTCCGCCGTTCGTCATCACATAGATCTGGGTGAAGACCTTGAAGTCCCAGATGACCGACTGGATGGTGACGACCACGAGAATGGGCCGGAGCATCGGTGCCATGACGGACCGCCAGATGCGCCATTGCGAGGCGCCGTCCAGCGAGGCCGCCTCGAGCACCTCTCCCGGAATGGCCTTGATGCCCGCGTACACGGTGACCATCACGAACGGGAAGGAACACCACACGACTTCGAACATGACGAGGGCGAAGGCACTGAGGCGCCCGTACGTCCAGGAGAAGTCGCCCAGTCCCAGCATCCGGTTGACGGGGCCGTAGTCGGGGTCGAAGAGGAAGACCCACACGGTGGAGCCGGTGATGGCCGGGGTCGCCCAGGCGCCGAGCGCCGCCATCATCAGGGCGAGCCGCGGCAGGGCGCGTACGCGGGTCAGCAGGACGGCCAGCGCGCAGCCGACGGCGAGTGTGGAGACCACGCACGCGGCCGCGAAGATCACCGTCGCGAGGAGCACCTGCCGGAACTGGCTGTCGGCGAAGAGCGTCCGGTAGTTGCCGAGGCCCTGGAAGGTGGTCGGTTCACCGCCGCTGACCTGTGCCTGGGTGTATTCGAGGAAGGAGATCAGGCCGAGCTGGTAGATCGGGTAAACGAGCAGTCCGGCGAGCACCACGAGGGCGGGTGCGAGATAGAGCCAGGGTGTCCAGGTCCCGTTGCGCCGTCGGGGCCCGACCGGGTGCGCGGTCGTGTCCGGCGGGCGAGCGGTGGTCCCCGCGGGGACCACCGCCGGCTCCGCCGCGGTCTTGTAGGCCATGGGTCTCAGCCCGCGTCGGAGAACGCGGCGTCCATCTTCTCGGCGGCGTCGCTCGAGGCCGCGGCCACGTCCTTCTTGCCGCTGACGATCTCCTGGAACATGGTCGGCAGGACGAGCGAGGCGTCGATCCGGCCCCAGGCGGGCGAGGCGGGGACGAACTTGGCGCCCGCGCCGAGCGTCTTGATGAAGGGCGCGACGAACGGTTGCTTCTTCGCCGCGTCCGCGCGCACATCGGTGTACGTGGGCAGGAAGCCCATCGCGTCGAAGAGCTTGCCCTGCGACTCCTTGCCCGCGAGCCGCTTCATCAGGTCGACCGCCAGGGTGCGGTGCGAGCTGCTCTTGAGCACGCCGACGTTGTTGCCGCCCGCGAACGCCGGGGCGATCTCACCGGCCTTCAGTCCCGGCAGCGGTACGACCGCGTACTTGCCCTTGACCGCGCCGGCCTCGACGGCCTGGTGGCTGAAGTCGCCGCCGATCGCCATGGCCGCGTTGCCGGCGGCGAATGCGGTGATGACGGCGTTGCCGCCCATGGCGGCGCACTTGGCGGCCGGGCAGTTGTCGTCACCGAAGAGGGACGTGTACGCCTTGATGCCCTTCTGTGCGGCGGCGCTGTCGATGGCGGACTCGTAGGAGCCGCCGTTCTCCTGTGCCAACTCACCGCCGTGGGCCCAGATGAACGGCATCGCGCCGTAGGTGTAGGCGCCGCCCACGGCGAGGCCGTACAGGTCCGGCTTCTGCTGGTGGATCTTCTTCGCGGTGGCGATGAGCTCGCCCTGGGTCCTGGGCACCGCCATGCCGAGGTCCTTGAAGACGTCGGTGCGGTAGTAGAGCGCGCGGACGCCGACGAAGAGAGGCGCGCCGTAGACCTTGCCGTCGACCGTGACGGACTGCTTGGCGGTGGGGTCGGTGTCCTTGGCCTCGTCCCAGGCGCCGAACTCGGCGGTGACGTCGGCGAGTCCGCCGTCCTTGACGTAGCCGGCGGTGTCGGTGTTGCCGTACTCGATGAGGTCGGGGGCGCTCTTCGGGTCGTTGAACGCCGCCTTGATCCTCTGGGCGCGGGTCTCCACCGGTATGTACTCGATCTCGACCTCGGCGCCCTGGTGCGCCTTCTCGAACGCGGCGACCGCGGCGTCGACCACCTGCTCCTTGGGCTTGTTGTTGACCTCCTGGAACAGCCAGACCCGCAGCGTGCCGCTCTTGTCGTCCTGCTGGGCGCTGTTGCCGGAGGTCTGCGGGGCACAGGCGGTGGCGGTGAGGCCGGCCAGTGCGAAGGCCGCGGCGGTGGCGGCGACTCTGGAGACGAGCTTCATGCGTGATCCCCTACCAAGTGAGCGTTGCAACATACGCAACGGGTGTTTCGCCATGCACAACACGCAGGAGGCTAGGCCCGCCTCAACGGCCGTACAAGAGGGTCACAAGAGGTCTCAACCACTCTGTGACCGGCAGAAGCACCCTGTGCAACGGCACCGGACGCAAACGGCCCCCGGGCGCGCCGAAGCGCATCCCGGAGGCCGTTGTGCAGGCTGGGGCGGAGGAGTTACTTCTTGTCCTTGCCGCTGCCGCTCTTGCCCTTGTCCTTGTCGCCGCCGGCACCCATGGACTCGTAGATCTCCTTGCACATGGGGCAGACCGGGTACTTCTTGGGGTCACGCCCCGGCACCCAGACCTTCCCGCACAGTGCCACCACGGGAGTGCCGTCGAGGGCGCTCGCCATGATCTTGTCCTTCTGGACGTAATGGGCGAAGCGCTCGTGGTCGCCGTCGCCGTGCGACACCTGTGGTGTCGGCTCTACGAGGGTCCCCGTGCCTGTCCCGCGCTCGGGCTCAAGAGTGCTCATGGGCTCCAAGGGTACTCATCGCGCGGTCTCTACGGGAGCAAGGCCCTGCCGGCCCTTCCCCGGGCGGGTCAGTTCATGCTCGGGTCGTCCGGATACGTGGCGAACATGGCCAGCTCGTTGCGCTGGCGCCGCAGCACCGAGCGCCACAGGTCCTCCGGCCGCGGCGAGGACACGTCCCCCGGCTCCGACTCGACGACATACCAGGCGCCGTCCTGCAACTCGTCCTCCAGCTGGCCCGGACCCCAGCCCGCGTAGCCGGCGAAGATCCGCAGGGAGCCGAGGGCGCCGCCGAGCAGTTCGGGGGGAGCCTCCAGGTCGACAAGGCCGATCGCGCCGTACACCCGGCGCCAGCCGAGGGGGCCCTCGTCGCCGGGGATCACGGCGACACCCAGCGCGGAGTCCAGGGCGACGGGGCCGCCCTGGAAGACGACACCCGGCTCACCGGCCAGCGCCGCCCACGACTCCAGGATGTCCTCCACGACCACCGGGGTCGGCCTGTTGAGAATCACGCCGAGGGAACCCTCGTCGTCGTGATCGAGCAGCAGGACCACCGCCCGGTCGAAGTTCGGGTCCGCCAGGGCGGGCGCGGCGACGAGCAGCCGCCCTGTGAGCGAGGACACCTCGGTCATGCCAGACATGATCCCGCATCTTTCCCCTTCGCGGAGCCCGAGCGGCCCACTCGCTGCCGCCCACGCGATGGGCGCAGCTCAGAGGGCGGAGCCTCCGACAGGTGTCCGAAGGGTGGGACGGTGACCGTGCGCGAGGCCCGGCGGACAGAGCGTATTGTGCCCGATTCATTACGGCCGAGAACGGTCCGCGGGCTTACAACTTAGGGGCCCTGCCCCCTTACCCTTTCCTCTGGCCCCCCGTCCGATCCTCCTCCTGGCTCTGCCTGGGGGACCACTTCCGGAACGCGAGATTCATGACCGGCACTGACGATGTACTGCTTGTCCACGGCGGAACCCCGCTCGAGGGCGAGATCCGCGTCCGCGGCGCGAAGAACCTCGTGCCCAAGGCGATGGTCGCGGCCCTGCTCGGCAGCGAACCGAGCCGGCTGCGCAACGTGCCGGACATCCGTGACGTCAGAGTCGTACGCGGGCTTCTGCAACTGCACGGGGTGACGGTCCGCCCCGGCGAGGAGCCGGGCGAGCTCATTCTCGACCCGACGTACGTCGAGAGCGCGAACGTCGCCGACATCGATGCCCACGCAGGCTCGTCGCGCATTCCGATCCTCTTCTGCGGCCCGCTGCTGCACCGCCTCGGCCACGCCTTCATCCCCGGCCTCGGCGGCTGCGACATCGGCGGCCGGCCCATCGACTTCCACTTCGACGTGCTGCGCCAGTTCGGCGCGACGATCGAGAAGCGCGCGGACGGCCAGTACCTGGAGGCCCCGCAGCGGCTGCGCGGCACGAAGATCCGACTGCCGTACCCGTCGGTCGGCTCGACCGAGCAGGTACTGCTCACGGCCGTGCTCGCCGAGGGCGTCACCGAGCTGACCAATGCCGCGGTGGAACCGGAGATCGAGGACCTCATCTGCGTACTGCAGAAGATGGGCGCGATCATCTCCATGGACACCGACCGGACGATCCGGATCACCGGTGTCGACAAGCTCGGCGGCTACACCCACCGCGCCCTCCCGGACCGCCTGGAGGCGGCGTCCTGGGCATCGGCGGCGCTGGCCACCGAGGGCGACATCTACGTGCGCGGCGCCCAGCAGCGCTCGATGATGACGTTCCTCAACACGTACCGGAAGGTCGGCGGCGCCTTCAAGATCGACGACGAGGGCATCCGCTTCTGGCACCCCGGCGGCCGGCTCAAGTCCATCGCGCTCGAGACGGACGTCCACCCCGGCTTCCAGACCGACTGGCAGCAGCCGCTGGTGGTCGCCCTCACGCAGGCGACAGGGCTGTCGATCGTCCACGAGACGGTGTACGAGTCCCGGCTCGGCTTCACTTCCGCGCTGAACCAGATGGGCGCGCACATCCAGCTGTACCGCGAATGCCTCGGCGGCTCGCACTGCCGCTTCGGCCAGCGCAACTTCCTGCACTCCGCGGTCGTCTCCGGCCCGACCAAGCTCCAGGGCGCGGACCTGGTCATCCCCGACCTGCGCGGCGGCTTCTCGTACCTGATCGCGGCACTGGCCGCGCAGGGGACGAGCCGGGTGCACGGGATCGACCTGATCAACCGCGGCTACGAGAACTTCATGGAGAAGCTCGAGAAGCTCGGCGCGAAGGTGGAACTCCCCGGGGGCCCGATCGTCTGACGGCCCCTACGACGCCGACGGCCCCCACGGAGCGCATCCGCGGGGGCCGTCGCCGTCTCCGCCTGCCCGTGCCGCTGCGCGGGGCCGTTCCCCTACCCGCCCCTTCCCGGAACCGGGCTCCGCCCGGACCCGCCACGGGGGCTCCGGACCCCGGACCCCGCGCCTCGAACTCCCCCTGCCCCGGCGGGCGTGGGAGGGACCCCGCGAGGCTGGAAATGCCCCGGCGGAGCCTCGAGCCGCCGCCCTGGCGCGGCACGGAGCCGCCGGCATGGCAGGAGCCGTCTCCGACGGCGGGCTGAAGTGCCGCGCAGCGGCCTTCTCGGCCCCGCCTGGGGGCACCTCCCACGGCCGCCAAGCCGTGAGGGACCCCAGCGAGGCTGAGCTTCGAGCCGCCGCCCTGGCGCGGCACGGAGCCGCCGGCATGGCAGGAGTGTCCCCGCCGGCGGGCTGAAGTGCCGCGCAGCGGCCTTCTCGGCCCCGCCTGGGTGCACCTCCCACGGCCGCCGAGCCGTGGGGAGGGATCGAGGGCGCCGCTCGGAGCGCGGAACGGGGCCCGGGGCGGAGCCCCCGGTCACGGGAAGGGGCGGGCAGGGGGACAGCCCGCCGCAGGCGCCCACGCGCCCGCACACGCACACGCAGAAGGGCGGCCACCCGGACCCGGGTGGCCGCCCTCACGCTGCCGAAGGCGTTACTTGCCCTTTGCGGCTTCCTTGAGCTTCGAGCCCGCGGAGACCTTCACGCTGTAGCCGGCCGGGATCTGGATCGGGTCGCCGGTCTGCGGGTTCCGAGCGGTGCGAGCGGCACGGTGGGTGCGCTCGAAGGTCAGGAAGCCGGGGATGGTGACCTTCTCGTCGCCCTTGGCGACGACCTCGCCGACGGTCTCGGCGAGAGCGGCCAGAACGGCGTCGGCGTCCTTGCGGGTCACCTCGGCGCGGTCGGCCAGCGCGGCCACCAGCTCACTGCGGTTCATTTTGTTACTCCCGTGTTCTTCTTGCCTGTGAGGCGTGGATCGAAGCCGATGCTGCCAGGGCCCTCGGACAGTCCCCGGACCCGGGTCTGCTGTCAGACCCCTCCGCGCCCGCGGGGCTTCCCCCAGGACGCAGGTCCTCGGGGAAGCATCCTGCCCCCACCAGCGGCGGGAAAGCCAATCCGGCACCCTCCGGAGTCACACGAAGGCCACCACTGCCTCGTCGTGGTGACGTTCCGTCGACTCCCTCGAGACTCGTCGGGGCGGGCGTGCCGGGGCCGCGTGCTCCCTGATCCGCCACCCTAAAGGGGGGTTTGCAACCCCGCGACCCGCGACGCGCCGTATGTCAGTGGGACGTGGGGCCTGTCACAGTCGGGCCGGCGGCCTTCGCGGCGTCCCGGACGGCTCCCGCGACGGCTCCGGCGACCTTGTCGTTGAAGACCGAGGGGATGATGTAGTTCGGGTTGAGTTCGTCCTCGGTGACGACGTCCGCGAGCGCGGCCGCGGCCGCGAGCATCATCTCGGTGTTGACGGTGCGGGACTGGGCGTCCAGCAGGCCGCGGAACACGCCGGGGAAGACCAGCACGTTGTTGATCTGGTTGGGGAAGTCCGAGCGGCCGGTGGCCACAACTGCCGCCGTCTGCCGGGCGATTGCGGGGTCGACCTCGGGGTCGGGGTTCGCGAGCGCGAACACGATCGCGTCGTCGGCCATGGCCGCGACGTCGTCCGCGCCGAGCACGTTGGGCGCGGAGACGCCGATGAAGACGTCCGCTCCGACGACCGACTCCTTGAGTGTGCCGGTGACACCCTCGGGGTTGGTGTTGTCGGCGATCCACCGCAGCGGCGAGTCGGGGGTGGCGTCCACCAGGTCGGCGCGGCCCGCGTGCACCACGCCGTGGATGTCGGCGACGACGGCGTGCTTGACTCCCGCCGCGATGAGGAGTTTGAGGATGGCGGTACCGGCCGCGCCGGCGCCGGACATGACCACCCGCACGTCGCCGATCCCCTTGCCCACCACGCGCAGCGCGTTGGTCAGGGAGGCAAGGACGACGATCGCCGTACCGTGCTGGTCGTCGTGGAAGACGGGGATGTCGAGGGCCTCACGCAGCCGTGCCTCGATCTCGAAGCAGCGCGGCGCGGAGATGTCCTCGAGGTTGATGCCGGCGAAGCCGGGGGCGATCGCCTTGACGATCTCGACGATGGCGTCGGTGTCCTGGGTGTCCAGGCACAGCGGCCAGGCGTCGATGCCGGCGAAGCGCTTGAAGAGGGCCGCCTTGCCCTCCATGACCGGCAGCGCGGCCTTGGGGCCGATGTTGCCGAGGCCGAGCACGGCGGAGCCGTCGGTCACCACTGCAACGGAGTTGCGCTTGATGGTCAGGCGGCGGGCGTCCTCGGGGTTCTCCGCGATCGCCATGCAGACCCGCGCCACACCCGGGGTGTAGATCATCGACAGGTCGTCACGGTTGCGGATGGGGTGCTTGGACGCCATCTCGATCTTGCCGCCGAGGTGCATCAGGAACGTACGGTCGGAGACCTTGCCGAGGACGACACCCTCGATGTCTCGCAGGCCCTCGACGATCTCGTCGGCGTGCGCGGTGGAGCTGGCGGCGATCGTGACGTCGATCCGCAGCTTCTCGTGGCCGGACGCGGTCACGTCGAGGCCGGTTACGGAACCGCCGGAGGACTCCACGGCCGTGGTGAGCTGGGAGACCGCGGTTCCGCTCGCGGGCACCTCCAGTCGGACCGTCATCGAGTACGAGACGCTGGGCGCCGTTGCCATGACCGGGTTCCTCTGCTTTCCCTAGCTTCATTGCTGTGCGGTACCGCACCTGAGGCCCGGCAGCGCTGTGAAGATGGTGACACCTACCCGCCGGTAGCAGGTAATGCGGTCATATTGTTTTCGGAAACTGTTTTCCACCATACGAGAAAGCGTCTGGAAACTGAAGAGGCCCGCGTCACCTGGACAGGTGACGCGGGCCTCTTCCGTATGCGATTGGTGGCACCGACCCGCCATGCTCGCCTCGCGGCAAGTGGTCCCTCTGAGGGACGAAGGTTGGGCCCGGGGGCTTGGATCGAGCCGGTGCCGTACCCAGGCTAACGCACCGCCCCGGGAAGTGATTCCCGCATCGCGAGCCGACTTCGGCACCGGCCCGTAACAGGGCTCGGCACCGCCCGCCGGAGCCCTCAGGCAGGGGCCTCGGCACCGCCCGCCGGAGCCCTCCGGGCAGGGGGCTCGGCACCGCCTGCGGGGAGAGCCGCGACGGCGTCCGCCGGACACCCCGCTCAGTCCCGCAGCAGCTCCGGTACCCCCTGCGCGTCCGGCTGGTCACGGCGCCCGGAGACCACCGTGAGCTGCTGCGTGGCCCGGGTGAGCGCCACGTACAGCACCCGCAGACCGGCCGGGCTCTCGTCGGCGATCTCCGCCGGGGAGACGACGACCGTCGCGTCGTACTCCAGGCCCTTCGCCTCCAGTGAGCCGAGGGCCACGACGCGCTCGCCCAGTCCGGCCAGCCAGCGTGCTGCCTGTTCCCGCCGGTTCATGGCGACGACGACGCCGACCGTGCCCTCCACCTGCTCCAGCAGCCGCTCCGCCTCCGCCCGTACGGATCGGGCGATGTCTCCGCCGTCCGGTACGACCGCGAAGCGCGGCCGCACTCCGGTGGAACGGACGGCGGAGGGCGACCGCATGCCCGGCATGGCCAGGTGGAGCACCGTGGCGGCCAGCTCCGCGATCTCGGCCGGGTTGCGGTAGTTGACGGTCAGCTCGAAGCGGCGGCGCGGACGGCTGCCCAGCGCCTCGTCACGGGCCTCGGCCGCCTCTTCCGGCGAGGACCAGGACGACTGGGCGGGGTCGCCGACGACCGTCCAGGTGGCGTGCCGGCCGCGGCGGCCGACCATCCGCCACTGCATGGGCGTGAGGTCCTGCGCCTCGTCGACGATGACGTGCGCGTACTCGGTACGCTCGGCCGCCAGCCGCTCGGCCCGCTCGCGCTGCGTCTCCTCGCGCTGCGGCATCAGCTCCTCCAGCCCGGTGAGCTGGTCCAGAGGGTCGAGCTCGCGCCGCTTACGGGGACGGGCGGGCGTGCCGAGCAGGGTGCTCAGTTCGTCGAGGAGTGCCACGTCGTGCACGGAGAGGGCGTCGCGGCGCAGAGAGCGGGCCAGCCTGCGCACCTCGCCGGGGTTGAGCACCCGGCGGGCCCAGCGGCCGAGGCGGCGCTCGTCGCCCAGCGCGGCGAGCACGGCGCGCGGGGTCAACTCGGGCCACCAGGCGTCCAGGAACGCGATGAAACTGTCCTCGCCGGTCACGTCCTCGTCGAAGGAGGACCGCAGCTCGGCGGCCAGCTCCGGGTCGCCGGGGTGGCGGCCGGCGGCGCCCGACTTGGCGTACAGGGCGTCGAGGAGCAGCCGTCTGGCCCGTGGGCGCAGCAGGTTGACGGGAGCGCTTCCGCCGAGCACGTTGTGGCGGATGCGGCGGAGTTCGTCGGCCTCCAGCTCGAGCCGGCGCCCGAAGGCGACGACACGCAGCCGCGAGGGAGTGCCCGGCGCCGCCGCCGGCTCTTCGCCGAAGGCCAGCTGACCGTTGCGCGGCGTCACGTCCGGCATGTCGAGCGCGCCCCGCGCGGCGTTGCGCAGCACCTTCAGCATCCGGGAGGAGCCCTTGACGCGGGCCACGGCCGGCTCGTCGTACACCGTCGCCTCGGCCCCGTCGACCAGGGAGCCGACCGCGCGGATCGCGACCTGGCCCTCCTCGCCCAGCGACGGCAGCACGCCCTCGGTGTAGGAGACGAGCAGCGGCGTCGGGGAGACGATGAGGATGCCGCCGGCGTAGCGGCGCCGGTCCTGGTAGAGCAGGTACGCGGCCCGGTGGAGCGCCACCGCCGTCTTGCCGGTGCCGGGGCCGCCCTCCACGTACGTGACGGACGCGGCGGGGGCGCGGATGACCAGGTCCTGCTCGGCCTGGATGGACGCGACGATGTCCCGCATGGTGTGGCTGCGGGCCTGGCCGAGCGCCGCCATCAGTGCACCGTCGCCGACGACGGGCAGTGTCTGTCCGTTCAGGGTGGCGGTCAGTTCCGGGCGCATCAGGTCGTCCTCGACGCCGAGGACCTTGCGGCCCTTGGAGCGGATGACCCGGCGGCGCACCACACGGCCGGGCTCGACCGGGGTGGAGCGGTAGAAGGGGGCCGCGGCCGGGGCGCGCCAGTCGATCACGAGCGGGGCGTATTCGGAGTCGAGCACCCCGATCCGGCCGATGTGCAGGGTCTCCCCGATCTCGGCCGTGTTGTCGGGGCGTACGGCGTCGTCCGCGGGCTCGACGGAGGTGAAGGCGCCGTCGGGACCCTTTTTGCCGTCCTTGCCGTGGAGCAGGTCGATCCGGCCGAAGAGGAAGTCCTCGAATTCGTTGTTGAGGCGGTTGAGGTGGACCCCGGCCCGGAAGACCTGGGCGTCCCGCTCGGCGAGGGCGCCGGGGGTGCCGACCTGCCCTCGCTTGGCGGCGTCGTTCATCAGGAACTCGGCCTCGTGGATCTTCTCCTCGAGACGGCGGTACACCTGGTCGAGATGTTCCTGTTCGACACCGATCTCACGGTCTCTCGCCGTGTCGGCGGCGGAGCCGACCACGGATTCGACAGCGGCATCCTGCGCGGCCACCGAGGCCCCCTTCTGACGTGCACTGGGCAGCCGTCAACCGTACGGCAAGGAGGCAGGTTATTGCACCTGGCCCGGCCGTGGGCCGGGCCAGGTGCGAAGGCCCACGGCAGGCGGCGGCCCGTGGAAGGGCCGCGGACACGCCGAAGAACCGCGGAAGGGCCGTGGACACGCCGAAGGGCCGTGGCATGCCGATGCGGCCGGAGGCCGCACAGCTCCCCGGCCGAAGGTGGGACGGCCGCCGGCTAGGCGTCGACCTCCACCAGCCGTGCCCCGTCGAACGTGCGGACCTCGAAGTGGTCGATGTCGCCCGGGTCCATCGCGGAGCCGCCGTGGACGTACAGAGGGTTCTTGGCGTCCTTGTTGGGACTGTCGGGGATTCCGTAGCCCCACTTCGGCACGGCCCACGAGGTGACGACCTCCTCCTCGCCGGTCTTGGACACGGCGATGAGGTTGCACTTCAGGGGGCCCTTGACGTTCTTCAGCTCCAGGACGGCGTGCGTGCCCCAGCCCTTCTTCTCCATGCCGACGACGGCGCTGACCTTGGTGGTCGCGTCCGTGGCCTGGACCTTCTCCTCCATGTGGTTGAAGAAGGCGTCCTCGGCCGGGCTGGTGGGGTGCGGGTCGGCGCCCGCCACGTTGCTCCCGGTGTGGTCGGCGGTGACGACCACGGCGACGGCGGGGCCACCGATGATCAGCGCCGCGGCCGCCGCGAGCAGGTACATGCCGCGCCGGCGCTTGTGGGCGCGCTTGACGGCGACCTCGTTGAGCAGACCGTCGAGGACCTTGGGGCTCGGGGAGGTGGGCACGACCGGGACGGCGCGGGGCGGCGGGAAGTCGGACATGCCCGGCATCCCGGGCAGGCTGTAGACGTTGCTCTGCGGCGGTGCGGGGGCGGGCGCCTCCGCCAGCATCGCGAGCATCGGCTCCATCCCGGAGAACTCCTCGAGGTGGGCGGCACAGATGTCGCATCCCGCCAGATGCGCCTCGAAGGCGGAGGCGTCCGCTTCGTCGAGCACGCCGAGCGCATATGCGCCTACCGCGTCGTGCACGGACTCCTGCTCGTACATGGTCATGCCGAGACCCCCTCTCCTCAAGAGCGAGCTTCATGGAACGGAGTGCGTAGAACACACGGGACCGCACGGTCCCGCTGGGTATGCCGAGCGTTTCGGCCGCTTCATTGACCGTACGCCCCTTGAAATACGTCTCGACAAGAACTTCCCTGTGGGCGGGCGTCAAATCATCGAGTGCATCCGAGAGCGTCATCAGCCACAACGCCTTGTCGATCTCGTCCTCCGCGGGCATGACCTCCAGCGGCGACGGGTCGACCTCCTGCGGCCGGGCCTGCCGGCTGCGGTGACCGTCGATGACGATGCGCCGGGCGACCGTCACCAGCCAGGGTCGGACAGAGCCGGTCGCCCGGTTGAGCTGGCCGGCGTTCTTCCAGGCACGGATGAGCGTCTCCTGTACGACGTCCTCGGCGCGCTGGCGGTCGCCGGCGACGAGACGCAGTACATAGGCGAGCAACGGTCCTGCGTGTTCACGGTAGAGGGCACGCATCAACTCCTCGTCGGGCACAGAGGTGTCGATACGTGGCTTCTCACTGCGATGGCGGGCCCGTTGCGGACGGTCATCGGCCACGGCGGCATCCTTGCGCACCTGAACCTCCCGGTCGAGACCCTGTTTGTCACGGCTGGCTTCTTGTCCCCCTTCACTACGGGTCCGGGCGGAGGTTCACTCAACGTCGGCCGAAGAAATTTCAAGATTCTTTGACGGAGGTCTTCCTGCGGTGTCTCGCCACCCGCTCGCGGTTTCCGCACACTTCGCTCGAGCACCAGCGGCGACGCCTGCCCCGTGAGGTGTCCAGATAGACGCGGCGGCAGTTGTCGCCCTCACACTGGCGCAGCCGCGAGCGGGCGACGGGATCGGTGAGGAGCTCCACCGCGTCACGGGCGACGACGGCGAGCAGGGCCGCGCACTCCGGGGCGGCGCACAGCGCCCGTACCAGCGTGCCTCTCCCGTCCTTGACGGCCCTGATGCCCGGTGGCGCGCCCTGTGCGCGGGCGTTGAGGGTCTCGAGGGCGTCGTCCGCGCGGCCTTCCTCCGGCCCGGTGCGGACCAAACGGTCTATGCACTCGCGCAGTTCGACGAAACCCGCCACCCAGGTGCTGTCGACCCCGTTCAGCGGTGTCCCGGCCGGGACGAGACCGGCGCCCACGAGCCAGCGCCCCAGTCCCCCGGCGTCCGCGAGCGGTTCGGTCCCGCCGGCCCGGCGGTCCGCCTCCCGCGCCGTAGCCACCAGGTCCAGGCAGACGCGCCCGGAGTCGAACCGCCACTGGGACGGGTACGGACCCGCGCCCACCGCTGTCATGCGCCTGTCACCGCCTCGGGATCACCGTCGGGTGTCCCCACCAGAGTGCCTGCCCGACGGTGCGGCCGGAAGCCCTCATCAAGACGTGGACGCACGGACATGCGAATGCGACGCTCACCCATGTCCCGCGCGAGGACAAGCCGGTTGACTGGCTCTCATGACAAAGAACAGGGGTGCAGGAGCGGTCCTCGCGGCGGCGACCGTGACGACGGGGCTCATCGCGGGCGTCTGGTTCGCGTTCACGGTCTCGGTGATGCCGGCGCTCGGCCGCAGCGACGACCGGACCTACGTCGAGGTCATGCAGAACATCAACGAGGTGATCGAGAACCCGGCCTTCTTCGCCGCGCTCTTCGGCGCGCTCGTCCTCACGGCCGTCTCGGCATGGCAGCAGCGCCGTACGGCAAGAGGCCGCTGGGTGACGGCCGCGCTGGTCCTCTACGTCCTGGTGTTCGTCGTGACGTCCGCGGCGAACGTGCCGCTCAACAACGAACTCGCCGCCGCGGGCGCCCCGGACGGCATCGCCGACCCGGCGGCCGTACGGGAGAACTTCGAGGACCCGTGGGTGCTCTGGAACACGGTACGCACCGTGCTCACCACGGCGGCCCTGCTGTGCCTGTGGCGTGCCACGTCGCTGCTGCGCACGGCACGCCCGGACCAGGCGGGTCAGGCGTCGGCGTACTTGGCGTCGGACGCCGGGTCCAGGGCCAGCCGGTAGCCGCGCTTGACGACCGTCTGGATGAGCTTGGGAGCGCCCAGCGCCGTGCGCAGCCGGGCCATGGCCGTCTCCACGGCGTGCTCGTCCCGGCCCGCGCCCGGCAGGGCCCGCAGCAGGTCGGAGCGGGCGACGACCCAGCCGGGCCGTTCCGACAGGGCCCTCAGCAGGGCCATCCCCGCCGGTGGCACCGGGCGCAGTTCGTCGTCGACGAGCACGGCATGGCCGCGGATCTCGACCCGCCGGCCCGCGACCGGGAACGTACGGGCGCGGCCGGGCAGCTCGACACCGAGCAGCTGCACCAGCGGGCCGAGTCTGAACCGCTCCGGCTGCACCGTCGGGACACCGGCCGCCTGCAGCGGCACCGCCGTGACCGGCCCGACGCAGGCCGCGAGGACGTCGTGGTCCAGGGCGGCCAGGAGATCGGTCAGCAGACCGCGGGACTCCGCGCGGTTCAGGAGCGACGCGGCGGCAGGGGCGCTGGTGAAGGTGACGGCGTCCAGGCCGCGGGAGACGGCCGCGTCCAGCAGCCGGTCGAGCGGGGCGAGGTCCTCCGGCGGCATCCAGCGGTAGACGGGTACGAGGACGACGTCCGCGCCCGCCGCGCGCAGCGATTCGACGAACCCGGGCAGCGGCTCGCCGTGCAGCTGGAGCGCGACACGGCGGCCCGCCACTCCCTCGCCGAGCAGCCGGTCCAGCACCTCCGCCATGGACTCGGAGACCGGCGACCACTCCTCGGTGAGGCCCGCCGCACGGATGGCGCCCTTGACCTTGGGGCCGCGGGCCAGCAGCTCGGCGCCGCGCAGCCGGCCCAGCAGTTGCTCCCCCAGACCCCAGCCGTCGGCCGCCTCCACCCAGCCGCGGAAGCCGATGGCAGTGGTGGCGACCACCACGTCGGGGGTGTGGTCGATCAGTTCCTTGGTGGCCGCGAGGAGCTCCGTGTCGTCGGCGAGCGGAACGATGCGCAATGCGGGGGCGTGCAGAACGGCCGCGCCCCGCCGCTGGAGCAGCGCGCCGAGCTCGTCGGCGCGCCTGGCGGCGGTCACGCCGACGGTGAAGCCCGCGAGGGGGCCGTGCGGTTGGCCTTGGTCGTGCATCTCGGTCGTCCCCACTGGAGTGCCCTGATGGCCGGTGCCATTGAACGGTGAACGGACGACCGAGCCTGTCAAAGGCGCGTGACAGGCCCGGTTCGCTCATATTTCACCGTCGTTACGTACTCCGCTCGCTCAGACGCGGGCGTAGACCGGTTCGGCACCCGTTTCGGCGTCCGTCCCCGTCTGCCCGCCACGGACCGGCACCACGACGGTCCGGCGAAGGTATACCGCCCAGGTGACGACCGAGCAGACCGCGTAGAAGGCGAGGAAGGAGACGAAGGCGGCGGTTCCGGTGCCCGCCGTCTGGAACGACTGCCGGAAGGCGAGGTTGATGGCGAGCCCGCCGACGGCGCCGACCGCGCCGATGAGTCCCATCGAGGCGCCGGAGAGCCGGCGCCCGTAGGCGGCCGCGGTCTCCCCGGTCATGCCCTGGGCGAGCGCCTTGTTCTGGAAGATGCCGGGGATCATCTTGTACGTCGAGCCGTTGCCGAGGCCGCTGAGCACGAACAGGGCGATGAATCCGACGAGGAACACGGCGAGGGACTCCTGGACCGATGCGGCGATGACCACCGCGGTCGCGGCGGCCATGCCCACGAAGTTCCACAGGGTGATGCGCGCTCCGCCGAAGCGGTCGGCGAGCGCACCGCCCAGCGGCCGGATCAGGGAACCCAGCAGCGGGCCGATGAAAGTGAGGGAGGCCGCCTGGAGCGGGGTGCGGCCGAACTGGGTCTGCAGCACGAGGCCGAAGGCGAAGCTGTAGCCGATGAACGAGCCGAAGGTGCCGACGTAGAGGAAGGCCATGATCCAGGTGTGGCCCTCCTTGGCCGCGTCGATCGCCGCGCCGGTGTCGTTCTTCACCGGGGCGAGGTTGTCCATCCACAGCGCGGCGCACAGCGCGGCGATGACGATCAGGGGCAGGTAGATGCCGAGCACCAGCCGCGGGTGGGCCGCGCCCGCCGTACCGATGATCAGCAGGGCGACGAGCTGGATGACCGGTACGCCGATGTTGCCGCCGCCCGCGTTGAGGCCGAGCGCCCAGCCTTTCTTGCGCAGCGGGAAGAAGGCGTTGATGTTCGTCATCGACGAGGCGAAGTTGCCCCCGCCGACACCCGTGAGGGCGGCGACGGCGAGGAACGTCGTGTACGAGGTGCCCGGCTCCATCACCAGATACGCCGCGGCGGTGGGGGCCAGCAGCAGCAGGGCGCTGAAGATCGTCCAGTTCCGGCCGCCGAATTTGGCGACGGCGAATGTGTACGGCACCCGGATCACGGCGCCGACGACGGTCGCCGTGGCGATCAGGAAGAACTTGCCGGCGGGGTCGACCCCGTACTCGGGCCCCATGAAGAGGACCATCACCGACCACAGGCTCCAGATGGAGAACCCGACGTGCTCACTGAGCACGGAGAAGGCGAGGTTGCGCCGTGCGACCCGCTCCCCCTTGGTCCGCCAGAAGGTCTCGTCCTCGGGGTCCCACTCTTCGATCCATCGGCCTGCCATCACGCGCCTCCACCTGTTTCCGATCGTGGAAGCGACGTTATGGACGTCGGGTTTCAGGGCGGTGCCAGGAGGTGACCGTCGCGAAACCTTGCTCTCACCCGTCGGTCAGGCGGTGTGTGAGCGGCGGCGGAGCTCTCCGTCGGGCCACAGCCGCGGGCGGCGCCTGGCGGCGAGGTCCTCGGCCCAGCCGAAGGCCAGGACGCACCCGGCGATCAGCGCCCAGGCGAGCAGCAGCACCGGCACCCAGCTCTCCAGCAGCCAGGGGGCCTGCTCCGCGAGCAGGTCGACGTCCCACATGACGTCCCACAGCGTTGCCGCGCCGAGGATGCACACGTTGTGCCAGAGGTAGACGGTCACCGCCCGCGCGTTGAGCAGGGTGATCACACTGTCCCATTGCCGCAGCTTCGGCGGCCACGACTCCCACGACGGACTGAAGTGCAGCAGCAGCATCACCGCGCCGAGAGACCAGAGGGCGTCGGCCGGCGGGATGCCGTCGAGTTCGGTACCCGAGCCGAAGCCTTCCCGGCGGGCCCACCAGATGCCGGCGAGCATCACGAACGGTGCGACGGAGGGCACGATGTAGCGCGGCAGACGGGCCAGGATGCCCTCCTGGCGGGCCATGCCGAGGATCCAGCAGGCACCGAAGGTGCTGAAGTCGGTGAGCGCCGAGTCGATGCGTTCCGGCATGGAGAGGTAGCCGGCGGCCAGCCCGAAGGACAGGGCGAGCGGCGCGGCGAGGGTGACCCACGGCAGCTTGCGCAGGCAGCGCAGCAGCAGCGGCGACAGGAGCACGAACCACAGATAGGCGCGCAGGTACCAGAGCGGCTCGGCCAGGTCACCGGCCCATCCGGCGGCGAGGAACGGCGGGTCGCTCAACGGCAGGAGCCAGAAGATCGCGGAGGGTCCTGGGCGCCATCCCTCGACGATCATCGCGGTGACCGCCGCGGCTCCCAGCACCCACAGCGGCGGCAGCAGTCGCCGTACCCGGCTGCGGATCACCTGGAGCGCCGGCCGGGCGAGGGAACGCGCCATCAGTGACCCGGCGAGGGCGAACATCACACCCATGGACGGGAAGACGAGCGGCAGCCAGGCCCAGCCCACCAGGTGGTAGAGCACGACCCGGAACAGGGCGAGCGCCCGGAGCAGGTCGAAGTAGCGGTCCCGGCCGCCCCCGACCACCGGAGAGGTGCCCCCCGACTGCGGCGGCGCCGTCTGCGGCGCGGTGTACGAGGTCATGCGACGGGCCTCCGCTCCCCGGCGCGCTGCCGCTGCTGGACGACTCCGGGAGCCTCGACGGCCCCGGTGCGCCGCAGTTTCTGCCAGCGCAGCCGGCCGCCGGTGAGCGCGGTGATCCAGGACTGGAGGAGGACCACGTACATCAGCTGGCGGTAGAGGATCTGCTGGAGCGGCAGGGAGACGAGGTGGACCATACGTTCCTTGTCGAGCCGGAAGGCGTAGGCCGCGCAGACGGCCTGGATCGCGAGGACGCCCAGCCAGGCGGCGATGGTCTTCTGCGTGGGGCCGAAGACCAGCCCGTACAGCAGGAAGACGTCGATCAGCGGCGCGAGCAGCGGGGCGAGCACCATGAACAGGGAGACCAAAGGCAGGCCGACCCGGCCGAAGCGGCCGGAGGGCCCCTTCTCTACGAGGGCACGGCGGTGCTTCCAGATGGCCTGCATGGTGCCGTAGCTCCAGCGGTAGCGCTGCGACCACAGCTGCTGCACGGACTCGGGGGCCTCGGTCCAGGCGCGCGCCTTCTCCGCGTAGACGACCCTCCAGCCGTCGCGGTGCATGGCCATGGTGATGTCGGTGTCCTCGGCGAGGGTGTCCTCGCTCATGCCGCCGACACGCTCGAGCGCGGTGCGGCGGAAGGCTCCGACGGCGCCGGGGATGGTGGGCATGCAGCCGAGCAGGTCGTACATGCGGCGGTCGAGGTTGAAGCCCATCACGTACTCGATGTGCTGCCAGGCCCCGATGAGGGTGTCGCGGTTGCCGACCTTGGCGTTGCCGGCCACCGCGCCGACGCGCGGGTCGCCGAAGGGCTGCACGAGCTCGCGGACGGTGGACGGCTCGAAGACGGTGTCGCCGTCCATCATGACGACGATCTCGTAGCGGGCGTTCCTGATGCCGTTGTTGAGGGCGGCGGGCTTGCCCGCGTTGGGCTGCCGTACGACACGGACGCCACGCAGGCCCATCGCCTCGACGATGTCGGCGGTGCCGTCGCTGGAGCCGTCGTCGATGACGATGACCTCGAGGGGGTGGTCGCTCGCCATCAGCGACCGGACCGTGTTGGCGATGCACTCGCGTTCGTTGTACGCGGGAACCAGCACGGACACCGGCCGGGTGATGGGAGGGCCCCAGCTGAAGCCCTTCCGGCGCACCTTGCGGGCGTGCGCGAAGGACAGGATCAGCATCAGCCCGAAGCGGGCGAAGACCAGCACGCCGATCACGGCGAGCCCGACGACCATGACCTCCGTGGTGTTCTCCGAGACGGCGACGGCGCCGACGAATGCCTTGCCCTTCCACAGCTCCGGTCCCTTGACCGGGCTGTGTGCGCTGGGCACGCCGAGCGCCTCTGTGAGGTTGGTGAACCGGTAGCCGCGTTCCTTCATGTCGGGCAGGAAGCGCTCCAGGGCCGCGACCGTCTGGGAGCGGTCGCCGCCGGAGTCGTGCATCAGCACGATGGAGCCCTGTGTGCCCTTGGGGGTGGCGCGCTTGATGATCGCGTCGACCCCGGGGCGCTTCCAGTCCTCGGAGTCGGTGTTGTTGAAGGCGGTGATGTAGCCGCGGGTGCCGATGTACTGGGTGACCGGCCAGGACTCGTTGTCGAGGGCGTCGGAGAAGGAGGAGTACGGCGGACGGAACAGGGAGGTGCGGATGCCCGCGGCGCCGGCGAGCGCCAGCTGGTTCTGCGACAGCTCCCAGTCGATGCGGTCGGTGGACTGGAACGACAGGTCCGGGTGGTTGAAGGTGTGCAGGCCGATCTCGTGGCCCTCGCGCACCATCCGTTCGACCAGGTCCGGGTGGCGCGAGGCCATGGTGCCGGTGACGAAGAAGACGGCATGCGCGTCGTACCGGGCGAGAGCGTCGAGGACCTTCGGCGTCCAGACGGGGTCCGGACCGTCGTCGAAGGTCAGCACGAGCCGCCGGTCGGGCACGCTGAGCGCCTTGGGGTTGCGCTTGTCGCGTGCGTCGATGACGGGGCCGCCGTCGAGTATGTGCTGGGGGACCTGGTCCGTGGGGGCCGGTGGCCGGACGCGGTGGTCGGCGAGGATTTCGCTGTGCACATAGCCGCGCAGCATGAGCATCGCGAGCAGCGCGACGAGGAAGAGCACGGGAAGCAGATAGCGCATGGGCAGTCTGCGGCGTACGACGCGCTTGGGGCTCCGCTGTCGCGGAGCCCCTGGGGCGGGGATGGTCATCTACAGTGCGCC
The DNA here is from genome assembly GCF_009832925.1 of Streptomyces sp. Tu 2975. Lineage (GTDB taxonomy): Bacteria > Actinomycetota > Actinomycetes > Streptomycetales > Streptomycetaceae > Streptomyces. Next base: position 4,913,501 of record NZ_CP047140.1, on the reverse strand, counting down.
TTCTTGCACGGGCTGTTCGGGAGTATCACTGGGCGCCGTGGAGGCGCCCGGGTCCACGGGAGGACTGACGGCCGGGGCGGGAGCGCTGCTCCGGGGTGCGCCGGGGCTCGCGGCCGGGCCGGTGGCACCCGTCCCGGAGGACGGCTGCTGCGGGGAAGGGGACTTCGAGGCGGGCGGCGCCACGTCCGGCAGCGGGCTGCCGTCGCCCGCGCTGCCCGACGGCAGGGGCAGGGACGCGCCGGCGGAGTCGGAGGGGGCGGGGACGCCCGGTGGGGCGTTCGGCGAGGGCACCGTGGACACCAGGTCGGTGGGTGCGGGCTGGATCTCGACGTGTTCGGGCTGCTTCTCCCCGGCCGACCCGAGGCCCGGCATCCACGGCGCGCTGGAGTTGCCGCCGAGGAGGGCGGCGACGAGCGTGATCGCGTAGACGGCGCACGCGGCGGCCAGGACCCAGCCGATGCGGCGGAACTTCTTGCTGCGCCGACCGCTCTCGTCGACGAAGACGGGCCCCTCCACGCTGTCCTGGGAGGCGATCGGTTCCACCGGCAGGTCGCGCAGCTTCCGCCCGAGGCCGTCGAGTTGAATCGTCACCTCGTGCGGCTCGTGCGTGTGACCGGTACCGACGTCTTCTTGCCAATTTTCCATGGCTTGTGGCACATCCCCCCACTGACTGGAATCGGGTGCGCGCACAACCGACCGGCCCACGTTCGAATTCGGGTCCCCAACCCGCTCCGAGCGCTTCTATCCCACTCACTCACCCGGTCCATGAATGTAGCGCAACCTGCTGCACGTCGCGCGCCACGCTCAGCGGTTGTCACACATCAGCGACATATCACGTTCCGGCAACCATCCGTCGGGCGCCCTTTCCAGCCACCCTTCGCGCGCGGCGAGTTCGGCCGCCGCCCGCCGCAGCGCGTCGAGGCCGGGATGCCGCAGCCCGGCCCGCCAGACCATCGACAGCGGCGACAGCGGAACGGGGTCGACTATCGGCCGAAGAACCGTCCCCGGCATGGCCGGAAAGCCCACGACCGCGAGGACCGGGTTGCGGGTCTTCGCCATGACCCGCCGGAACTCCTCGACCCCCACGGCCATGGGTGCCGGCGGCGCCACAGCGATACCGCGGCCCGCGAAGAGAAGCCGTGCCAGCTCCGTCCACTCCAGCGTCCGAGGGTTGCCCGCACCGGCATATACGGTCTCACCCGCGAGAGCGTTCAACTCGATCCGGTCGCAGTCGGCCAGCGGATGGTCGTCGGGCAGCAGGACCGCCATCGGCTCGTACCGGACGGGCTGCTGGGCCAGCAGCGCCTGCCGGCCGGCGTCCAGGCCGGCGAACCGGCCGAAGGAGACATCGAGGCGTCCGGCGGCGATCTCGTCGGCGGCCCCGGTGAGCCCGCTCTCGAAGCGTGCCATCAGCTCGCAGTCGGGAGCCAGTTCGCGGGCGCGTTCCAGGATCCGTCCCGAGGTCATGCCCGCGCTGTTGAGGTCGACGAGCAGCGGCCGCGCGGCGCCGGAGACGGCGGAGAGCAGTTCGTCCTGCGTCTCGAGCACCCGCCGGGCGTACGGCAGCAGCCGCTCGCCGTCCGCCGTCAGCGCGACCTGCCGGGTCGTGCGGACGAACAGGTCGACTCCCAACTCCCTTTCCAGCCGCCGGACGTCCCGGCTCAGGGCCTGCTGGGCGACGTAGAGACGGGCGGCGGCGCGGGTGAAGTGCAGCTCGTCGGCGACGGCGACGAACGCGCGGAGCAGCCTGGGTTCCAGATCACGGGGCACAGCGCATTCAACAACACAGGTGCGTGAACGGCCACCGAGCAGGTGTTGGACCGGCCGCAGGGGCGGCGGCGAGGGTGGGGCCATGCCCAGGCCAGCCATGCCGCGTTCAGCCACGCCCCCTCCGGCCGTGTCCCGATCCGCCGCGTCCCGATCCGCCGCGTCCCGTCCCGTCCGTGTCGACGGCACGGCTTGCGCACCGCTGCTCGCGGTCACCGGCGACTCGCTGGTGCTGGCGCCGCGCCGTCGGACCGGGCCGCCCAGGGGCTCCTCCGCCGGGACCGGCCGGCCGCCGGGGCCTTACCGGCGGCTGTTCTCCGCACCCGGCACCCGCGCCTTCACCGCCGGGAACCTCGTCGCCCGGCTCCCCATGGGGATGTTCAGCGTCAGCGCCGTCATCATGATCGCCGGGTCCCGCGGCTCCTACGCCCTCGCCGGGGCCGTCACGGCGACCGGTCTGGCCGCCACCGCGCTGGTCGCTCCCTGGACGGCGCGGCTCGTCGACCGGTACGGACAGGCGCGGATCGCTGTCCCGGCCACGGCCCTGGCCGTTCTCGGGTCGCTCGCGCTGCTGCTGTGCGTACGCCTCGACGCACCCGACTGGACGCTCTTCGCCACCTACGCGGCGACCGCCACCACCCCGAACACCGGCGGCATGTCACGTGCCCGCTGGGCGCATCTGTACCGGGGGACGCGGCGGCGCTGCACACGGCGAACTCGTTCGAGCAGGCCGCCGACGAACTCTGCTTCATGCTCGGCCCCGTTGTGGCCGCGTTCCTCTGCTCCGCGCTCTTCCCGGAGGCGGGCACGCTGGTGGGCGCGGTCCTGCTGCTGACGGGGGTGCTGATCTTCGCGAGCCGGCGGTCCACGGAGCCGCCGGTCGCCCCACGGGTCCCGGCCGGCTCGCCGCTGCGGACCGCCGGCATGCCCGCGCTGCTCGTCGTCCTGCTCGCCACGGGGGCGGTCTTCGGTTCGATGGAGGTCGTCACCATCGCGTTCGCCGACGGCCCGGTCGCGGGTCCGGTCCTCGCGCTCCAGGCGGCGGGTTCCTGCGCCGCCGGCCTGCTCTACGGCCGGTCCCGGCGTGGGGCGGGACTGATCACCTGCCTCGCCGCGATGACGGCCTTGATGTCGCTGCCGCTGCTCGCCGCCGCTGGGACCGGGTCGCTACCGGCGGTGGCGGGGGCGCTGCTGCTCGCCGGGATGGCGACAGCCCCCACGATGGTGACGGCCATGACCATGGTTCAGCGGCTGACCCCGCCGGCGCAGATCAACGAGGGCATGACACTCGCGGTGACCGCTCTGCTCGGTGGCGTCGCGGTCGGCTCCGCGGGCGGCGGGTACGTGGTGGAACACCTGGGCGCGGCACAGGGCTACGCGATCCCGGTGTGCGCCGCGGCGCTCGCACTCGTCCTGGCGTGGGCGACGGCCCAGGACACGAAAAAGGCCCGGAAGCCGTAGCCGCCGAGCCTTCGTCGTACATGGGATGAGTGGAGATGGCGGGAATCGAACCCGCGTCCAACGGTGCAGAATCAGGGCTTCTCCGTGTGCAGTCCGCTGCGCTTTTCTCAGCCCCGGAGATCACGCGGACAAGTCTCCGACGGGCTCAGTCACTGTTTGATTTCCCTACGCGCCCCGTGACCGGGCTCGTAGGTTTAGTTCCCTAGCTGATGCCAGGATCCGGGTCGGGAACAGCCCCGGGCTGACACTTCGCAAGTCGCTACTTAGGCAGCGAGGGCGAAGGAATCGCGCTTGGTGTTGGCGATTATTGGTTGCGACATATGGTTTACGAGATCATTGCCGCTTCCTCGACACGCTTCCCCTGCTTCGACATCCGCTGTCGAAACCGATCATCCCCATGTTGACCACTATTGAGTTGTCCCAGCTCAGGACCCTTGCGGGCCCGGCCCTGCTTGGCGGGGCAGGTGCCATCGTACGTGAACAACACGGGCCGGTGCCAGCCTATTCCGCACGGCTGCGGCCGGTGCCGGTCGCGTGCTAGGCCCGCTGCCTCCGGCGGACGGCGGACATCGCGCGGTCCGTCTCGCGGCGGTCCTGCTTCTCGCGCAGCGTCTGGCGCTTGTCGTACTCCTTCTTGCCCCTCGCCAGCGCGATCTCGACCTTCGCCCGGCCGTCCTTGAAGTACAGGGCCAGCGGCACGATGGTGTGCCCCGTCTCCTGCGACTTCGACTCCAGCTTGTCGATCTCTTCGCGGTGCATCAGCAGCTTGCGCTTGCGGCGTGCGCTGTGGTTCGTCCAGGTGCCCTGGCTGTACTCCGGCACGTGGACGTTGTGCAGCCATGCCTCGTTGCCGTCGATCTGGACGAAGCCGTCCGCGAGCGAGGCCCGGCCCTGGCGCAGCGACTTCACCTCGGTGCCCATCAGCACGAGACCGCACTCGTAGGTGTCGAGAATGTGGTAATCGTGCCGCGCCTTCTTGTTCTGCGCGATCAGTTTGCGCCCTGTTTCCTTAGCCATAGTGCGGACATTTTCGCACTACGACCGGCCCCCGAGGCCACTCAATACTGTCCGGGCCCTCTTTTCGGCCCCCTCGGCCGTCACGAGGTCGGGAGTGATGCCCTTGTCGTCGACGCTGTGACCGGACGGGGTGCGGTAGTGACCGACGGTGAGTTCGGCGACCGAGCCGTCGGGCAGTCTGCTCGGCATCTGTACCGAGCCCTTGCCGAAGGTCCGCGTACCGACCGTCACCGCACGGCCACGGTCCTTGAGCGCTCCGGTGACGAGCTCGGCGGCGCTCATGGTGCCGGCGTCGACGAGCGTGACCACGGGCCGCTGTGTGTCGCCGCCCTGCTCGGCATGGAGAGCTCGCTGCTGGCCGCGCACGTCGTACGTGGCGACGAGGCCGCCGTCGAGGAAGGCCGACGCCGCGGTGACCGCCTCGGAGACGAGGCCGCCGTCGTTGCCGCGCAGATCGAGCAGGACCCCGGCGCCTCGGGGCGCCTCGCGTACGGCCTTGCGCACCCGCTCGCCGGTGCCCTTGGTGAACGAGGAGACCCTGATCACCACGGTGCCGTCGGGGAGACGGTCCACGGTGACCGTCTCCGTGGTCAGCCGGGCGCGCGTCAGGGTCTCGGACCAGCGGCGCCCCTCGCGTTCCAGGTCCACCGTCACAGTGGTGCCGTCGGCGCCTCTGAGCAGGGCCACGACCTCGGTGACCGGCCGCCGGGCGGTGTCGCGTCCGTCGATCGCGAGGAGCCGGTCGCGGGCCCTTATCCCGGCCCGCTCGGCGGGGCTGCCCGGCTGCACCCTGGCCACCTCGATCCGGCCGTCCGCGGCGCGTCTCGCGCCGAGGCCCACGCCGGTGTACTCGCCGTCGAGCGCCTTGGCGAACTCCTCGTACTCGTGCTTGTCGTAGACGGCGCCCCAGCGGTCGCCGCTGCGGCTGACGACCTCCTCCGCCGCCTTGGTACCGGACTTCCCCTCCGCCGCCGCCTTCGCGGCGGCGCGGGCGACGTCCTCACGGTCCACCGTCGCGGCGGCGGCATGTGCGGAGAGCGGACGGGGCGAGGCCGGCTCGTCGTGCGGCAGGCAGTTGGTGGCCGCGGCGGTGGCGAGAACGACTCCGAAGGCCAACGTCAGCGCGGCCCCGCGGCGGATGCCGTGGGGCCGGGGACTGAACTCGGGGTCCGACATGGCGCCGAGTCTAGGACAAGCAAAGGGCGCCGTACGGAGGTTGACCGCACGGCGCCCGGGGCGCTTGTCACACCTTCAGGTACTTGCGCAAAGCGACGAAAGCAGCCACAGCGGGCATCAGCAGCCCGATCGCCAATACCAGCGGCAACTTGGTGATCACGGCGTCCCAGCCGATGAAGTTGACCAACTGCATCTTCTCGGAGAGCGCCAGGCCGTGGTCGATCAGGAAGTAACGGCCCACCAGCAGCATCACGGAGGCGACCGCACCGCCCAACAGGCCCGCGAACGCGGCCTCCATGATGAACGGCATCTGGATGTAGAAGCTCGAGGCGCCGACGAGCCGCATGATGCCCGTCTCACGCCGACGGCTGAACGCAGAAACACGCACGGTGTTGACGATGAGCATCAGTGCGATGATCAGCATCAGGCCCATGACGAAGATGGCGGCCACGTTCATGCCGTTCATCAGGGAGAACAGGTTCTCCAGGATGTTGCGCTGGTCCTGGACGGACTGCACCCCGTCCCGGCCGGCGAAGGCGGTCGCCACGACCTTGTACTTCTCCGGGTCGTCCAGCTTCACCCGGAACGACTCCTGCATCTGGTCCGGGGTGATGGTGGACGCGATGGGGGTGTCGCCGTACTGCTCGCGGTAGTGCTTGTACGCCTGTTCCGCAGTCTCGTGATGGACCACGTCGACGACGTCCATCTTCTTCAGATCGGCTTCGATCTGCTCCTTCTGCGCGGTGGTGACGGCCCCCTTGGCGCACTGGGGCGACGTCGACGCGTCGTTCTTGTTGCAGAGGAAGATGGAGACGTTGACCTTGTCGTACCAGAAGTCCTTCATCGTGCTGACCTGCTCACGCATGAGCAGCGCGCCGCCGAACAGGGCGAGCGAGAGGGCTACGGAGACGATCACCGCGAAGGTCATCGTGAGATTGCGGCGGAGACCGACGCCGATCTCCGACATGACGAACTGGGCGCGCATGGCGTGCTTTCAGCCTTTCAGTCTGTCCGGGCTCAGTGCTGGTAGCCGTAGACGCCGCGCGCCTGGTCGCGTACGAGACGGCCCTTCTCGAGCTCGATGACGCGCTTGCGCATCTGGTCGACGATGTTCTGGTCATGGGTCGCCATGATCACCGTGGTGCCCGTGCGGTTGATCCTGTCGAGCAGCTTCATGATGCCGACAGAGGTCTGCGGGTCGAGGTTTCCCGTCGGCTCGTCCGCGATGAGCAGCATGGGGCGGTTGACGAACGCGCGGGCGATGGCCACACGCTGCTGCTCACCACCGGACAGCTCGCCGGGCATCCGGTCCTCCTTGCCGCCGAGCCCGACGAGGTCGAGCACCTGGGGCACGGCCTTGCGGATCTCGCCACGCGGCTTGCCGATGACCTCCTGGGCGAACGCCACGTTCTCCGCGACGGTCTTGTTGGGCAGGAGGCGGAAGTCCTGGAAAACGGTGCCCAGCTGGCGGCGCATCTGGGGCACCTTCCAGTTGGAGAGCCGGGCCAGGTCCTTGCCCAGGACATGGACCATGCCCTGACTGGCGCGCTCCTCACGCAGGACCAGCCGCAGGAACGTCGACTTGCCCGAACCGGAAGAGCCCACGAGGAAGACGAACTCGCCCTTCTCGATTTCGAGGGAGACGTCGCGCAGAGCAGGTCGGTTCTGCCTGGGGTATGTCTTGGAGACGTTGTCGAATCGGATCACGGGTGCACCACGGTCGGCCGGGAGTAGGTGAGCGTGACCTTACGCGACTGGGCCACGGCCGCGCAGTCCCCGTCCTGACTTGCGCATTTTGTCCGTTCATCGATCGGGGGCAAATCCGGCGGGCCGCGACGAAAAGCGCGGGAGCTGGCACAGTGGTAGGGGAACAGTCGCGTTTCCCCGGGCGTTGTCCGGAGAGAAATGTGCTTGCGGTCCGCGCCTGCGGCCCCGGCGCGGGAGAGGAGAGCGCATGACCTATGACCGATTGGTGTGCGCCAACTGCGCGGCGCCCGTCGCAGAGGGCCGCTGCCCGGTTTGCCGGGCGAATCGTGAGCGGCTGCAGCAGGGCGACGGCCCCTTCGCCGGTCTGAGCCCGGTGACACTGCTGGCCCTGCTGGTGGTACTGGTCGCCGCGGTGGCTCTGCTGGCGGTCTAGGCGCCCGCGCGCCGGTACGGCCGAAGCGGAAAGAACGACAGAAGGGCCCGGAGTGCCGAGCACTCCGGGCCCTTCCTGTGTCAGCTGTCAGCTACGCACTGTGCCGTCAGGCGACGGTGCGGCCGCCACCGACGAGGCGCGGCAGCATACGGAAGCCGATGCCACCGGCGATCATCGTCGCGGCGCCCAGCAGCAGGAAGGTGGTCTCGGCGGCGCCGGTCTCAGCCAGCTCCTCCTTGGCCTCACCCTGCTGCACCGGCTCGGAACCGGCGTTGTCGGTGTCGGTACCGTCACCGCCGCCGACCGGAGCGTCACCGTCGATGACGCCACCGTCGGTGTCGTTGTCGTTACCGTCACCCGGGGTGCTCGGAGTCGGGTCGGGGTCCTCGGTCGGGTCCGGGTCCTCGGTCGGGTCCGGGTCGACCGGCGGGGTCGTGGGCGGGTCCACCGGCGGAGTGGTCGGCGGGTCGACCGGCGGGGTCGTGGGCGGGTCCACCGGCGGAGTGGTGGGCGGGTCGACCGGCGGAGTGGTCGGCGGGTCGACCGGCGGAGTGGTCGGCGGGTCGACCGGCGGAGTGCTGCAGAGCGTCGGGTCGATCTCGCAGTCGTCCTTGATGCCGATGCCGGCGTCGATGCCACCCTCACCGGCGTTGGCGGACACCTCGACGGGGCCGACGTCGATCCCGATCCCGACGGCGCTCGCGGCGCCTGCGGCGGTCAGCGACGCACCCGCGGCGATCACGGCGCCGGCGGCTATACGTGCGACACGGATCCGCGTCTTCTTGGTCATCTGGCTGCTACCCCCAGTAGCTATCTCGTTGTCGGAGCAGCGTCAGGGGCAGCGGGTTCAGGAGCCGTTGCACGTGCCCCCGTTCGCACACGCCCCAGAATTACGCATGCCGCGTGCCACCTTTCCCAGTTCTGGCAAGGGCGTCAAGGTCGTTAGCGGACGCGATGTCCGAAATGCTGTCAGTTGCCTGACCTGCGGGGATGCAACTGTGACATAAAAGGGAACTGCCGCCCCACGGGCGGCAGTTCCCTTGTCGACAAAGCTCTTCGCTACTTGTCCTGCTGCTTGCGCCAGCGAATTCCCGCTTCGAGGAACCCGTCGATCTCACCGTCAAGTACCGACTGGGGATTGCCCACTTCGAAGTCGGTGCGCAGGTCCTTGACCATCTGGTACGGGTGCAGCACATACGAACGCATCTGGTTGCCCCAGGAGTTGCCGCCGTCGCCCTTGAGGGCGTCCATCCTGGCCTGCTCCTCCTGACGGCGGCGCTCGAGCAGCTTCGCCTGGAGGACGTTCATCGCGCTCGCCTTGTTCTGGATCTGCGAGCGCTCGTTCTGGCAGGACACCACGATGCCGGTCGGGATGTGCGTCAGCCGCACCGCGGAGTCGGTGGTGTTGACGCCCTGGCCGCCGGGGCCCGACGCGCGGTAGACGTCCACGCGCAGCTCGGACTCGTCGATCTCGATGTGATCGGTCTTCTCGACGACCGGCAGCACCTCGACGCCCGCGAAGGACGTCTGACGGCGGCCCTGGTTGTCGAAGGGCGAGATACGCACCAGTCGGTGTGTGCCCTGCTCGACGGAGAGCGTGCCGTACGCATAGGGCGCCTTGACGACGAAGGTGGTCGACTTGATGCCGGCCTCCTCCGCGTACGAGGTCTCGTAGACCTCGGTGCCGTAGTTGTGCCGCTCGGCCCAGCGCAGGTACATGCGCTGGAGCTGCTCGGCGAAGTCCGCGGCGTCGACACCGCCCGCCTCGGCGCGGATGTTGACCAGCGCCTCGCGCTCGTCGTACTCGCCGGAAAGGAGGGTGCGGACCTCCATCTCGTCCAGCGCCTTGCGCACGGACTCCAGCTCGGCCTCGGCCTCGGCCCGCGCGTCCGGGTCGTCCTCGGCCTCCGCGAGCTCGAAAAGGATCTCGAGGTCGTCGATCCGGCCGCGGAGTGCCTCCGTCTTGCGGACCTCGGCCTGCAGGTGGGACAGCTTGCTGGTGATCTTCTGCGCCGCCTCGGGGTCGTCCCACAGGGACGGTGCCGCCGCCTGCTCCTCGAGCACGGCGATGTCTGCCCTCATCCTGTCGAGGTCCAGAACGGCCTCGATCGACCCCATGGTCGAGGAAAGGGACTTCAGCTCTTCGGATACATCGACGACTGCCACGGGTCCAGCGTAACGGCTGAGCGGCCGGACCAGTGCTGGCCCCGGCGGCCGGCAGCGGTGCTAGGGCTCCGAGGGCGCCGACTGCTGGAAATCCGGGGGCGGTACCTGTCCGTCGTCGTCGCTCACTGCCAGCCAGCCGCCGATGCCGACCGCGGCGACGACGGCGAGCGCGACGACGCCGAGAGTGATCCGGCGCCTGCGGACCGCGGTCGACCTGTTGCGGGCCGACCCGGGCCGGCGCTGGCCCGGGGCGCGCGGTGCCCTCGCCGTGCCGTGGGCCCCGCCCGCGAGTTCGTCCGGCGCGGGGACGCGCATCGAGGTGTGGGTGTCGCGGTTGGAGTCGGCGGGGGCGGCGCCGGGGACGAGGGGGACGGCGCCACGGCGGCGCGGTTCCCCGGCGGTGGGCGGCAGGGCGTCCTCGTAGGGCAAGGCGGCCGGCTCCGCGTCGGGCTCGTCGACGTCCAGGGGCGGCATGCCCTTCAGCGTCGGCAGCAGATCGTGCAGCCGGGCCGCCACCTCGGAGGCGCGCAGCCGGGAGGCGGGTGCCTTGGCCAGGCACTGGACGATGAGCTGCCACAGCTCGTCGGGGATGCCGGGCAGCGGCACCACGGTCTCTGTGACGTGGCGGCGCAGGACCGCGCCGGGGTGTCCGCCGCCGAACGGGGTGAAGCCGGCCAGGACCTCGTAGAGGACCGTGGCGAGGGCGTAGATGTCGACCGCCGCGCGGGGCGGCAGGCCCTCGACGATCTCGGGCGCGATGTAGTCGGGGGTCCCGATGATGCCCGAGGGGTTCGGCGCACCGCTTCCGGTGGGCCGCTGGGCCTTGGTGCGGCGCGGTGTGTCGATCAGCTTGGCGACGCCGAAGTCGGTGAGGAGCGCGGGGTGCGAGCCGGCAGGCCCGAGCGGGCCCTCCATGTCGAGCAGGATGTTCTCCGGCTTGACGTCCCGGTGCACGATGCCCGCCGCGTGGGCAGCCGCGAGGCCGTCGGCGACGTCGGCGATGATCGCGACAGCGGCCTCCGGCGCGAGCCTGCGCTCACGGTCGAGACGTGTCCGCAGGTCGGTGCCGCGTACGAGCTGCATGACCAGAGCCAGGTCGTTGCCGTCGACGACGAGGTCGCGGACGCCGACGACCCTGGGGTGGTCGAGCCCGAGCAGGGCGGTGCGCTCCTGGACGAAGCGTCCCACCAGCTCCTGGTCGGACGCGAGGTCCTCGCGAAGAAGCTTGATGGCGACAGGGCCCTCGGGTCCTTCGCCGAGCCACACCGTGCCGGCGCTGCCCCGCCCCAGGATCTGGTGGGCCGTGTACCGGCTGCCGATATTCCGTGCCAAGACTGCTCCCTCAGCGGCTGGCGTTGCCCCACAACGTACGCGGGCATCGGGGCCTGTGTGCCCCGGATGACACCAACCTCCACTTCTGCGGGATAAATAAGCCCGCAGAAGTCGACAAAACGACAGAGTTACTGCTGGTTACCGATCTGGTCGGCGGTGTCCTTCGCCTCGCCGAGCTTCGAGATCCAGTCCGTGACCGTCGAAATGCCGTCGCCGATCGCGTCCCAGTAGCTCTTGCCCTCCGCCACCCAGTCCTGGAGCGGAGTGAGCTCCCAGATCAGCCAGCCGGCCACGACGAACAGCAGCACCGTGAACAGGCAGCCCTTGAGGCAGCCGAGACCGGGGATGCGCATCGGGTTGGCGCGCTGCCTCGGCTGGCGGGGCGGACGCTGGGCCGGCGGCTGCTGCGGTGGTGCGTACTGCTGCTGTTGCGGCGGCGGTGCGTACTGCTGACGCTGCGGCTGGTGCTGCGGCTGGTGCTGCGGACGCTGCTGGGGCGCCGGCGCGTACTGCTGCCGGGGCCGCTGCGGACGGTTCTGCGGAGGCTGCTGCGGGGCCTGGCGCTGCGGGCGCCGGCGCAGCGGGTCCTGGCTCGGGTCGAGGTACTGGACCTGCGTCTGCTCGTTGCGGTCCCGGGCCGCACGCAGCTGGGACTGCCAGGGGTGCGGCTCCTCCGGTGCGGGCTGCCCCGGCGGCACGGGCGGCATCACGGCTGTCGGGTCGGCCGTGCCGCCGGGCTGCCCGGTCTGCGGCATGACGCTGGTCGCCGCGGAGGGGTCGTAGGCACTGCTGCCGCCGGTGTTCGGCAGGACCTGCGTCGGGTCGGCGGCGCCGGGGGTCTGCGGCACCGGAGCCGGCGCGGGGTCCGGCGCGAGGAGCGCGGCGACACCGAGCGCGGCGTCGACCTGGGCGGCGTTGGCGTGCACGCCGATCCCGGCGGCGACGGTACGCAGACCGCGGGCGAGGTTCTCGGCGCTGGGACGCTCCGAGGGCTCCTTGCGCAGGCAGCGCTCAATGACCGTCCACAGCGGCTCAGGAAGGGTCGAGGGGCGGCGCGGCTCCTCGCTGAGGTGGCGGTGCAGCACCTCGAGCGCCGTGCCCCGGCGAAGGGGGGACGCCCGGTGACCAGCTCGTAGAGCAGGATGCCCGCGCCGTAGATGTCGACCGCCGAGGTCTGCGGGCGGCCCTCCGCCGACTCCGGCGCGACGTACGCGGGGGTGCCGACGAACTCGTGCGTCCTGGTGAGGCCCGGGGAGTCCGCGAGGCGCGCGATGCCGAAGTCGGTCAGCATCGGGTGCATCTGACCGTCGGCGTCCGTCTTGAGCAGCACGTTCGCCGGCTTCAGGTCGCGGTGGACGACGCCGTCGGCGTGGCTGGAGGCGAGCGCGTCCGCGATCTGGGCGGTCATCAGCGAGGCGGCGACCGGGCTGAGCGGGCCGCTCTCGCGCAGGTACCGGTGCAGGTCCGGGCCGTCGATCAGGTCCATGACGAGGGCGAGGAGATCCCCCTCGACGACGAGGTCCCGGGTCCGGACGATGTTCGGGTGGGTGAGGCGGAGCAGGACGGAGCGCTCCCGGAGGAAACGCATCACCACGTCCGCGTCGTTCGCCAGCTCCTCCTTGAGGACCTTGATCGCGACGGTCTCACCGGGCTGGCCCGCGACGGCCGCCTCGGCGCCCGCGGTCTCCCTCTGACGGGCTCGCCAGACGGTGCCCGTGGCGCCGCGCCCGAGCGGCTCCTCGAGCAGGTACTTGCTGCCTACCGGCCGCACGTCATGCGCTCCCTGCTGATCGTGATCCTCACATGGGTCCCGGTCCGCCGGACGATTTCGGCCCACCGGGTTGTCCGACCCACTTTAGGGGGTGTCCGTCCGGTCGCCCCTGTTCGATGGACAGACGCGGGCATCGTACGGATGGTTGCCGGGTGCGCGCGCACTGAACATCACGATCCCCTCCGTCCGTAGTTCCTCAAGATGACCTTTACGGGATACCACCACGTGCTTTTCCGTCCGGATTTGTTACCCGGGCCGACCGGTCAAGATCACTTATGGGTGGGCGGCGGGCGTGTTGTCGGTGGCGGATGCGAGGATGCCTCCAGCACGGAGCCGTGGGGAGGGAGCCCCTGGCGCGTGCCGACCTGCCGGGTGGGGGCGATCTGGGCGGCTTCCCTGCCGGGCACCCCGCGCAGAAGGGATGGCTGACGGCGATGCAGATCCGGCTGACTGTTCTCGCGCCGCGCGGCGGACAGCCCGCGCCCGCCGCGCGCCCCTGCGACGTGATCGTGACCGCACCGGCGGGTACCGCGCTCGCCGCCGTCGCCTCCGGTCTCGCCGCCGCCGTCTCCGGCCCCGACGTCTCCGGCACCGTCGTCCTCTACGCCGGACAGGAACGCCTCGATCCGCAGCGCCGCACCCTCGGCGAACCGCCACTGGTCGACGGCGCGGTGCTGTCCCTCCAGACGCCACCCGACGACGAGAACCACGACGAGGTGTCGGCCCAGTTGCATGTCGTGGCCGGGCCCGATGCCGGAGGGGTCCATCTGCTGCACGGCGGCCGGATCAGCATCGGCCGCTCGGCCGACGCCGACGTACCGCTGGACGACCCGGACGTCTCCCGGCTGCACTGCGCGGTGACGCTCGCGGACGACGGCCGGGTCACCGTGACCGACCTCGGCTCCACGAACGGCACCACGGTCGACGGAACCTCCGTGCACGCCCGCCCGGTGCGCCTGCCGGCCGGTGCGCTGCTCCGGCTGGGCGAGTCCACCCTGCGCCTCTCCCCCGGCACCCCTCCACCTTCGCTTCCCACCACTCCGGACGGCGAGGGCCACCTCCGCGTCCCGGGTCCGGCCTCCCCCGCTGTCGACGGCGGGCCCGTGCCGGGCCCGGGCGGCTCCACGGGCGCGTACGAGGCAGGGGCGTCCCCCGGGGGACACGGCCGGTGCCTTCATGGGCGTCGACCTCCGGCGGGTCGCCGGACGACACGCCACCGGCCGACGCCGACCACTCCCACCGGGCACCCGACGGCGGCCCGGCCACTCGGCCGTACCGCCCCGACGCCCTGGGGACACCCACACACGGCCACGCCAGGACGGAGCCGCCGGGCCGGTCAGGCCGCCCGGCCGCCGCCCCGGCGCACGGCGACTCGTCCCGGACGCACCACATGCACGCCCCCCTCGTCGACGACACAGCGCCCCGGGTCCCGGCGCAGTACACGTACGACGCCCATGACCGCGTCCCGGACCGGCCCGGCGAGCCGTCCCCCGAGCGCGCACCCGCGCGCGGGACGGGCGAGCCCGCAGAGGCGCCCCGGCGCCGGGGCATAGGTGCCTGGGCCAGGCGGCTGGCCGGCGGCCGGGAGGCCGCCGCCCCGCAGGAGAGCGACGCGACCGGCCCCGCGGCCCGCGCGGCCACGCCCACCGTCGAGAGCTGGCCCGACCCCGCTGCCGTACTGCTCACGGCGCTGGGCCCCGGCCCCAGGCTGTGGGAGCGCGGCCCTCGGCACCCCGAGTCGCTGGTCCTCAGGCTCGGCACGGCGGACCGCGCCGAACTGCCGTCCGTGCCCGTGACCGTCGCCCTGAGGGAGGCCGGGTCGCTCGGCCTCGCCGGTCCGCGCGCGCGGCTCGCGGGCCTCGCCAGGTCCGCGGTGGCGCAGCTCGCCGCGCTGCACTCGCCAGGTGACCTCGAGATCGTGCTGGTCAGCGCGGACAGGGCCCGGTCCCTGGAGGAGCGCAAGGCGGAGTGGTCCTGGCTCGGCTGGCTGCCGCATCTGCGCCCGGCCCACGGCCAGGACTGCCGGCTGCTGCTCGCCTACGACCGCGACCAGGCCGCCGCCCGCGCCGCGGAACTGACGCGCCGTCTGGACGACGGCCCGCTCGGCACGGGCTGGGCGAGCGCCGACTCCCGGGCCGTCGCCGAGGCCGCCGCGCGCCACGACGGCCCTCGCACGGTCGTGATCGTCGACGGGGATCCCGGTTCGGCCGCGCTGCGCGAGACCACCGCCCGGCTGGCCGGCGCCGGCCAGGCTGCCGGGATCCACCTGGTCTGCCTGGCGGAGACGCCCGCCGCCTCGCCGCTCTCCCCCGTCGCAGCCACCTACGAGGCGGCCTGCGCGGCCTCGTTGCCCTTCCGTGAATGCGGGGCCGTGGCCCTGCTCAGCGGCGACGTGGCGACCGCGCTGCGCCTGATGCGGGTCGCTTCCGGGCAGCCCGCCGGCCACGGCACGGTCGGCGTGGTCGACGCGGTGTCCGCCGCCTGGGCGGAGCGTTTCGGGCGGGCGCTCGCCCCGCTGCGCGCGGAGGGCTCGAACGTGCAGCCCGGCCGGACCGCCGTACTGCCGCAGTCCGCGCGGCTGCTCGACGAGCTGGAGCTTGCGCGGGCCACCCCGGCCTCACTGATGGCGCGCTGGGCGGCGGCCTGCGACGGCACCGTCGTCCTCGGCGCCGGTCCCCGCGGCCCGCTCGCCGTCGACCTGGCGCAGGAGGGCCCGCATCTGCTGATCGAGGGCCCCGCCGGCAGCGGCCGTACAGAACTGCTGCGTTCAATCGCCGCATCGCTGGCCGCAGCGGGCCGCCCCGACCGACTCGGCCTGCTGCTGGTCGACGGAGCCGGCGGAGAGCGCGGCGAGGGGCTGACCGTCTGCACCGAACTGCCGCATGTGACCGAGCATCTCGTGGCCAGCGACCCGGTGCGGATGCGGGCGTTCGCGCAGGCGCTCGGCGCGGAACTGAAGCGCCGGGCGGCCGTGCTGGACGAGGCGGGCGTCACCGACTTCGCCGAGTGGCGCACCCGTTGGGAGGTCGCCGGCCGGATGGTGGGCCAGCGGACGTCACCCGAAGCCGCCGACCGGGGCGACATCGACTCCCCCCCGTCGGGGACGCTCAGGCTCCGTCCCGGCGGGCGTACGCGGAGCCAGGAGCCGGATCCGCTGCCGCGGCTGGTGGTACTGGTCGACGACTTCGACGCGCTGGTCGCCCCGGCGCTGGGCAGCCCAGGCCGGCCGGCGGCAGGTTCGGTCGTGCGGGCCCTGGACGCGGTGGCCAGGGACGGCGCCCGTCTGGGCGTCCACCTCGTGGCCACGTCGTCGCGGCCGGACCGCACGGCGGACACGGAGCTGGCGGAGGGTGCGCGGCTGCGTGTCGTGCTGGAGGCGCCGCCGGTCGCGCCCGGCCCTGACGACCCGGCTCCCGGCCGGGGCAGGCTGGGGCATCCGGACGGCCGTGTCACCCCGTTCCAGAGCGGCCGGGTGACGGGGCGCATCCCGCGTACGGCCACCTTGAGACCCACTGTCGTTCCGCTCGAGTGGGAACGGATGGGCGATCCACCCACCCGCCGCCCCGTCCGGGAGCTCGGTAACGGGCCGACCGACCTGGCACTGCTGGCCAGTGCCCTGGAGCGGGCGGCGCGGTCGGTGGATGCGGCGCCGGTGGGGCCGTTGACGCCTGCGCATCCCTGACGGGCGGCGCTGCGGCCATTTGACCTGACATCACGTCACGAGGACATCACGAAAGAGTGATAGGGCCCGGGGGCGGTATTGCGACACCCGTACAGCGGGCGTAGACCTGTCGGCACGGACCGGCAACGGGACGTCGGACAACCGGTCCGGCGCAACGGGACAGCGCAATCAGGTCAGTCGGAAGCAGCGCACAGGAGAGACGGGGCAGTGATGCGCAGAACTCTTCGTACGGGCAGGGCCGCAGTGGTGTTCGCCGCGATCGGCGCTCTCGCCCTCACCGGATGCGGCGGCGACAGCGACGGCGGAGAGCCGGGGGACGGCGGCCCGACCAAGGGCACCGAGTCGCCCTCGTCGGTACAGCTGCCCAAGCTGAACGGCGAGAAGATCCAGGTCGCCGCCGTATGGAGCGGCCCGGAGCAGGAGAACTTCACCAAGGTCCTGGACGAGTTCGAGAAGCGCACGGGCGCTACGGTCACCTTCGTCCCCGCGCAGGACCCGATCGTCAACTTCCTCGGTACGAAGATCGCAGGCGGCAGTCCACCCGACGTGGCGATGCTGCCTCAGGTCGGCGCGATCCAGCAGGCGGTGGCGCGCAAGTGGGCCAAGCCCGTCGGCGCGGAGGCCAAGGAGCAGCTGGCGAAGAACTACTCCAAGGGCTGGCAGGACCTCGGCGCGGTCGACGGCACGCAGTACGGCGTGTACTACAAGGCCGCGAACAAGTCCCTGATCTGGTACAACAACACCGTTTTCGAGAATGCCGGGGCCACGCCGCCGAAGACCTGGAAGGACTTCATGTCCACGGCGGAGACGATCTCCGCCTCGGGTGTCACGCCGGTGTCCATCGCCGGAGCGGACGGCTGGGTGCTGACCGACTGGTTCGAGAACATCTACCTGTCCCAGGCGGGCCCGGAGAAGTACGACCAGCTCGCCAAGCACCAGATCAAGTGGACCGACCCGTCGGTGAAGGACGCCCTCACCACGCTCGGCGAGCTGTTCGGCAAGCCGAATCTGATCGCGGGCGGCACGGACGGCGCCCTCCAGACGGAGTTCCCGGCGTCCGTCACCCAGACGTTCAGCGGCGGTGACGCCCCCAAGGCCGCGATGGTCTTCGAGGGCGACTTCGTGACCGTCAACATCGCGCAGACCGACGCGAAGATCGGTACGGACGCGAAGGTCTTCCCGTTCCCGGCCGTCGGCGCGAAGCCGCCGGTGGTGACCGGCGGGGACGCGGCGGTGGCCCTGACGGACAGCAAGGGCGCCCAGGCGCTGCTGACGTTCCTGGCGTCGCCCGACGCCGCGGCGATCCAGGCGGCGGCCGGCGGCTTCATCTCTCCGAACAAGTCGCTGGACGTGGCCGCGTACCCGAACGACGTGCAGCGGGACATCGCGAAGGCGCTGATCGCGGCGGGCGACGACTTCCGCTTCGACATGTCGGACCAGATGCCTCAGTCGTTCGGCGGGACGCCCGGCAAGGGCGAGTGGAAGATCCTCCAGGACTTCCTGAAGAACCCGCAGGACGTCGCGGGCACCCAGCAGGCGCTGGAGGCCGAAGCGGCCAAGGCGTACAAGAGCTGAGGTCGTGTCTGCCGTCACAGCGGGGGGACCGGCTCGTCCGGATCCCCCCGCCCGTCAGCGTAAGAGTGTGACAGGAACACGTAAAATAGTCGCGGCCGGCTTTCTGCTGCCCGCGCTCGTGCTGCTGGGCGCGCTCGTGGTCTACCCGATCGGGTACTCGCTCTACAGGTCCTTCTTCGACCAGTCCGGCGCCGGCTTCGCCGGGCTCGACAACTACGTGGAGATCTTCACGGACGACACCATCCTGACCGCGGTCAAGAACAACGCGATCTGGGTCGTCGTCGCACCGACGGTCTCCACCGCCCTCGGTCTGATATTCGCGGTGCTCACCGAACGGGTCCGCTGGGGCACCGCGTTCAAGCTGATCGTCTTCATGCCGATGGCGATCTCGATGCTGGCCGCGGGCATCATCTTCCGGCTCGTCTACGAGCAGGACCCGGAGCGCGGTGTGGCCAACGCGGTCTGGGTGGGCGTGCACGACACGTTCGAGGAGTCGGCCGGATACCCACGGGCCCGGCCCCTGCCGGTGCACCCGCTCGAGGCGGCCGGCGGCGGTGCGTTCGTCACCAAGGAGCCGGTCTCCGCCGGGACACCGGTGCAGCTTCCGCTGGTCGGCGTGGCGCCCGCGAAGATGCCGTCCGACGCGGAACCCGCCAAGGCGGCGGACCCCGGCGACGGCGAGATCCACGGCACCGCCTGGCTGGACTTCACCCGGGGCGGCGGCGGCAGACCCAACGTCGTCGACACCCAGGAGCTCGGGCTCAAGGGCATCAGGATCGAGGCGGTCAAGGACGGCAAGGTGGTGGCGGACACCCGTGCCGCCGCCGACGGCACGTTCAGCCTCCCGGCCTCCGCCGACGGTGCGCTGCTACGGCTGCCCGCCGACAACTTCCGCGAGCCGTACAACGGGGTCGACTGGCTCGGCCCGTCCCTGGTGACCCCGGCGATCATCGGCAGCTACGTGTGGATGTGGGCGGGCTTCGCCATGGTGCTGATCGCGGCCGGTCTGGCGAGTGTGCCGCGCGAGCTCCTGGAGGCGGCACGCGTCGACGGCGCCAACGAATGGCAGGTGTTCCGGCGGATCACGGTGCCCTTGCTGGCGCCCGTGCTCGCGGTCGTCCTGGTCACCTTGATGATCAATGTGCTGAAGATCTTCGACCTGGTCTTCATCATCGCGCCGGGCTCCTCCCAGGACGACGCCAACGTCCTCGCCCTCCAGCTCTACCGCTCCTCCTTCGGCACGGACGCGGACCTGGGCCTCGGCAGCGCGATCGCGGTGCTGCTGCTTCTGCTGGTACTGCCGGTGATGTTCTTCAACGTCCGGCGGATGCGAAGGGAGACCCGGCGATGAGCACGAGCGACACCGCGGCGAAGAGCGGCTCCCCGACCAGGGCCAAGCAGTCCGTCGCCGCCCGGATCGCGGCCGCCGCCGGGGGCGGCGCGCTGCGCGTCTTCCTGATCCTCGCCGCCCTGTTCTGGCTGATGCCCACCATCGGCCTGCTGCTCTCGTCGCTGCGCGACAGCGGCGACATCGCGGCGAGCGGCTGGTGGAAGGTGTTCACCGCCCCCGCCGAGATCACCACCGAGAACTATTCACGGCTGCTGCAGAACGAGACCATCACCGATTCCCTGCTGTCCACGGTGGTGATCACGGTCCCGGCCACCGTGCTGGTCGTGGTCATCGGGGCGCTCGCCGGATACGCCTTCGCGTGGATGGAGTTCCCCGGCCGAGACTGGTGGTTCATGGTCGTGGTGGGCCTTCTGGTGGTCCCCGTGCAGGTCGCCCTCGTCCCCGTGTCCGAACTCTTCGGCGTGATCGGCATCTTCGAGACGACGATCGGCGTGGTCATCTTCCATGTGGCCTTCGGTCTGCCGTTCGCGATCTTCCTGCTGCGGAACTTCTTCGCGGAGATCCCACGGGAACTGCTGGAGGCGGCCAGGCTCGACGGCGCGGGCGAGATCCGTCTGTTCACCCGTGTCGTGATGCCGCTGGGCGCCCCCGCGATCGCCTCACTCGGGATCTTCCAGTTCCTGTGGGTGTGGAACGACATGCTGGTCGCGCTGATCTTCGCCGACTCGGAGAGTGCACCGATCACCGTCGCACTCCAGCGTCAGGTACGGCAGTTCGGCAACAACATCGACGTGCTCGCGCCCGGCGCGTTCCTGTCGATGATCATCCCGCTGGCGGTGTTCTTCGCCTTCCAGCGCCAGTTCGTCTCCGGTGTGATGGCGGGCGCCGTCAAGTGACCGGCTGACGGACACGGACAACGGCACACCGTCCTGCGCGAGCGGCGGCCCGGTCACCCCGTGACCGGGCCGCCGCCGCATGACGCGGTCCCTACAGGCGCACGGCACCGAGCCGCAGGGACAGGCTCAGCGCGGCTGCCCGGCCATGACGGTGACCAGGCCGGCCACCACCATCAGGGAACCGGCCCAGGTCCACACCGAGGTCCGCTCGTGCAGCACGGTGGAACTGGCCAGCACGATCAGCAGATAGCCCAGCGCGTTGAACGGATAGGCGATGTTCAACGGCACCTGGGCCAGCGTCGACATCCAGGCCACGGCGGACACGCCGAAGACGACGAGGCCGACGACGACCCAGGGTGTCGTCGCGGCGCGCGTCATCAGCGAACCCCCGCTGTGCTCCGTCACGGCGGCCGCCGCGCGCATGCCGTGTTTCAGCATGATCTGCCCGGCCGCCGAAGAGAAGACCGCGAGGAGCAGCAGCAGCACGCTGGGCAGGGTCACGTTCTTCCTCCTGGGCGGCGGTCGGAGCCCGGTGTCAGGTGCCGGCACCCACGCGGTCGGCGAGTTCGGCGGGGACGTACTGGCGGTTGAGAATGTCCTGGACATCGACGTGCTCCCCGGCGACGATCGTCTGCGCCGCGTGCGGGGTGAGCACGGCGACGTACTGGTAGCCGAAGAGTGTCGGCCGCACGCGGGTCAGCAGCCGGGAGATGCCGCCGAGGGTGCCGGCGACGACGCCGCCGCCGAGCACGGACCAGAAGGGCGCGCCGGTCGAGGTGACCTGGAGCTGGTCGAAGCCGGCGGCCCGCACGGTGCGGCGCAGGCTGCCGCGGGTGAAGAAGCGCAGATGGGTCTCGTCGAGGATGCCCCGCCGGTCGTAGCCGAAGACGCCGAAAGCGACCCTCAGCCGTGAGTACCAGTGGCTGAAGTTGGGCACCGACAGCAGCATCCGGCCACCGGGACGCAGCACCTCCCGCAGCTCCCGCAGCACGTGCTCGGGCCGGGACAGATGCTCGATGACGTCCCCGGCGACCACGTAGTCGTAGTCGGCGCCGACCTCGGGCGGCAGGCCCTCCTCCAGGTCGGCGAGGAGGAACTCGGAGCAGCGGTCCCGCACGCCGGGCACCTCGACGAAGTCCAGGCCGGTCACGGTGTGGCCGAGGTCTTCGAGACGCTCGGCGAACAGGCCGCCGGAGCAGCCGACGTCGAGGACCCGGCCGGGCGGCAGCCCTCGCATGATCTTGAGGATGGCGGAGTGCGAGGAGCCGTCCCCCTCCTTGAAGGCGTAGTCGACGGGCTTGGGGATCCAGGGGCAGGTGCCGAAGCCCTTGAGGGCGAGCCGGTACTCGAGGACGTCCTTGACCACGTCCTTCGCGTAGCGCAGGCCGTTCACGTAGCAGATCTCGTCGCCGTAGTAGGTGGGGACGGGGATCTCCTTGATGCGCATCCCGGCGTCGAGCAGCTGGACGATGATCTGGGTGTCGAAGTCGAAGGCGTCGGTGTTCCGGTCGATCGGCAGCCTGCGCAGCGCCGCGACGCTGTAGGCGCGGTAGCCGGAGTGGAACTCGGTGAGACGTGAGCCGAGCAGACCGTTCTCGAAGCGGGTGAGGACGCGGTTCCCGAGCCACTTGTAGAACGGCATGCCGCCCTTGAGCGCACTGCCGGAGCGCATCATCCGGGAGCCGAACACCGCCTCGCACTCGCCGCGTTCGATGGGGGCGACCATCTCGGGCAGCAGCTCGGGGGCGTACTGGCCGTCGCCGTGCAGAAGCACCACGATGTCCAGGCCTCGTTCGGCGGCGAGAGCGTAGCCGGCCTTCTGGTTGCCGCCGTAGCCGAGGTTCTTGGTGTGCCGCATGACGACGGTCGGCGGCATGCCGTCCAGCTGCGACCAGCGGCAGCCCGCGGTGAACGTCCCGTCGCTGCTCGCGTCGTCCAGGATGAGGATCTCGGCGATACGGGACCGGAAGTCCTGGGGGATGCGGTCGAGCGTCTTCTCCAGCGTGGATTCCGCGTTGTAGGCGACGACGAGGATGCCGATCCGCGGGCTTGGGATTTCCTTCACTGGGGCTTCTCTACTCTCCGTTGGCGCGGGTCATCGGTGCGGTCTGTCGACGGGTGGGGCGGGGGCGGCGGGCCGGTCGGTGCGCTGGGCGACAAGGGGTACGTGCTCTCCGGGGGCGGGGGCGGGCGGCTCGGTCAGCGCCCGGCGCACGCCGCTCACGATCCCGGCGGCGAGCAGCAGCCATCCCGCCTCTGCGAGATGCAGGGCCCAGTCGTTCCAGCGGACGGCGCTCACGCCCGCGTAGACGACGACGGTGGTGGCGCCGACGACGAGCCCGTAGCCGAGGCCCTCCCACAGTCCGAAGAGGCAGAGGCCGACGACGGGCCAGGCGAGGTACTGCACGGCGGACCCGGTGCTGAGAAGGAGCAGCAGCGTCAGGGAGAGCGAGACGGCGTACGCGGCGCCGGCGGGGCGTACCCAGGCGAGCCACGCTCCCGCGGCCATGCACGCCAGCACCACCAGGAGATCGAAGTCGCTGTGCAGCGCCTCCACGAACGAGTCGGACGCGCCGGCCAGATCGGCGAAGCGTACGACGCCCCACAGCCTGGCCCGCCCGCCCTCGTACTCGAGGACCTTCTCCCGCAGCGGGACGGGGACGGCCGCCAGCACCGGTCCCCACAGCAGCAGCATCACGGCCGCGAGGCCGGCGCAGAACCGGACGGCGGCCGGACGGCCGGCGCGCACCGCCGCCACGATCAGGGCGGGGATCGCGACCACCGGGATGAGCTTGACGCTCACGGCCAGCGCCGCGGCGACGCCGGCGGCGAGCGGGGCACGGCGGTCGACGAGCAGGAAGGCCGCCAGGAGCATGAACATGATGGCGACGGAGTCGGTGTTCCCGTGATACCCGGACGTGGCGAAGAGGACGGGGCTGAGGGCACATCCGAGCGCGCATGCCGTGGCCGTCGTGAGTGTGCGGCGGCGGCGCAGGATCTCGAACACGAGCAGGGCCGAGACGAAGTCGGCGATGCAGGCCGGCGCACGGATCAGGCTGCCGAACGGAATTCCGAGATTCTCCAGTTCATGGAATCCGGCGAGCATCCAGCTCGCGAGCGGCGGATGGTTGTAGACGGGCAGGCGCGGCATCGGGTGCTCATAGATGCGGACCGGTCCGACCTGGGCGATCGCGGTGGCGAAGGCGTCGAAGATGCGGACGTCCGCCGGTCCGCGCTGCAGGGCCGCGAGAATCATCTTGGCGACGAGAGCGAGCACGGAGACACCGATGACGAGGATCCTGGCTCCTCGCACATCGAGCGTCGCCGTCGCCGTTCGCGTTCGCAGGTCCATGGCCGCCGAACGTAGCAATCCGAAACGGCAACATCTCGCACCGATAAACACACTTAAATGCCGGGGAGTTGACTGCACTGCGGTCTTCGGCGCAACTCCGGCACATGAATCACTCGTACGGCGGGGTCGGACGATCACCCGACGGTGACCGTTCCCCGCGCCGCTCACGCCCGGAGCGCCGCCACGGCTCCCCGTGCCAGGTCGTCGAGGTAGCCGTCCGGCAACTCGCCCCGCACCACGACCAGCCGCCAGTACAGCGGTCCGACGATCACGTCGAGCGCCCGGTCCGGGTCCGCGGATTCCGGCAGTTCACCGCGCGCCACCGCGTCCCGGACGATCAGCGCCGCCACGCCGCGCTGGCCGTCCAGCAGCGCCCCCTTGATCGCGTCCGCGATCTCCGGGTTGCGCGCCGCCTCCACCAGCAGGTCCGGGATGACCTGCGAGGCCACGGGGTGGCGCAGCGCGTGGGCGGCGACCTCCAGCAGGGCGCGTACGTCCCCGTACAGGGATCCCGTCGCCGGCGCCGGCAGGCCCTGCGCCGCGAAGGCCGAGACGAGGTCCAGCACCAGGGACAGCTTCGACTTCCAGCGCCGGTAGACGGCCGTCTTCCCGACGCCCGCCCGCCGGGCGATGCCCTCGATCGACATCCGCGCGAAGCCGACGGCTGCCAGTTCGTCGAAGACGGCGGCCCGGATGGCGTCGGTGACGTCCTCTCGGAGCACGGCGGCTCCCGCGGGGGCGCGTCGTGGGCTTCTTGGGTCGGTCGTCATGCCCAGGAGCATACGCGGCGACGACGAAACGGTTGCGTTCCGACGTGACGAGGTCCTACTGTGCCCGTAGCGACGATACGGCCCCGTTCCATCGTTCCTGGATCAAGGCTCCGGACCTCGCCCCGCCCTGCACGCGCCCCGAAAGCGAGCCCGCGTGACCATCGCCAGCCCCACCGCGCCCCCGGCGGAACCGGCACGAGCGGCCCCTGCCGGCCCGGCCGCTCCGCCCGCACCCACCGACCTCGCCGCGCTCGCCGCACGACACGGGCTGACCGTCAGCGGCGCCCGGCCTGGCCTCCTCACCTACGTCCGGCAGCTCTGGTCGCGGCGACACTTCATCACCGCGTTCGCGACCGCCAAACTCACCGCCCAGTACAGCCAGGCCCGCCTCGGGCAGCTCTGGCAGCTGATGACCCCGCTGCTCAACGCCGCCGTCTACTACCTGATCTTCGGGGTGCTGCTCGGCACCGCCCACCACGTCCCCGACTTCGTGCCGTTCCTGGTCACCGGCGTGTTCATCTGGACCTTCACCGCCAACACGATCACGGCCGGCACCCGCGCGATCTCCGGAAACATCGGCCTCGTCAGAGCCCTGCACTTCCCGCGCGCCGCGCTGCCCGTAGCGCTCGCCCTGCAACAGCTCCAGCAACTGCTCTTCTCGCTCGGCGCGCTGGTCGTGATCCTCGTCGGCTTCGGCCAGCTCCCGACGGCTTCCTGGCTGCTCGCCGCCCCCGCGCTGCTGCTCCAGGCGGTTTTCGGTACCGGCCTGTCCATGGCCATGGCACGCGTCGCGGCCCGCACCCCCGACGTCTCCCAACTGGTTCCGTTCCTGCTGCGCACCTGGATGTACGCGTCGGGCGTGATGTGGTCCGTCGACAAGGTGGTCGGCGACCGCGACCTGCCGCACCTGGTGGCTCTCGCGCTGCAGTACAACCCGGCCGCGATCTACATCGACCTGGTGCGCTTCGCGTTCATCGAGTCGTTCACCGCGGACCGGCTGCCGCCGCACGTCTGGGGCGCGGCCCTGACGTGGGCCGTGCTCTGCGGGGCCGGCGGATTCCTGTACTTCTGGAAGGCTGAGGAGCAGTACGGCCGTGGCTGAGAACCCGACCCGTTCCACGGGAGACCCAACCCCCACCGTCGTCGTCGACGGCGTCCACATCACCTACAAGGTCAACGGCCCCCGGACCGGCCGGGGAAGCGCCACCTCCGCCCTCAGCCGGATCGTCTCCCGCGGCGCGCACGACGGCGTACGCGAGGTGCACGCCGTCAAGGGCGTCAGCTTCGCCGCGTACCGGGGCGAGGCGATCGGCCTGATCGGCTCCAACGGCTCGGGCAAGTCCACCCTGCTCAAGGCCGTCGCCGGCCTCCTGCCGACCGCGAAGGGCAAGGTCTACACGGCCGGGCAGCCGTCCCTCCTCGGCGTCAACGCCGCGCTGATGTCCGACCTGACCGGCGAGCGCAACATCATCCTCGGCGGCCTCGCGATGGGCATGACCCGCGACCGGATCCGCGAACGCTACGACGACATCGTCGACTTCTCCGGCATCAACGAGAAGGGGGACTTCGTCTCCCTGCCGATGCGTACGTACTCCTCGGGCATGGGTGCCAGGCTGCGCTTCTCGATCGCCGCCGCCAGGAGCCACGACGTCCTGCTCATCGACGAGGCTCTCTCCACCGGCGACGCCCGCTTCCGCCGCCGCAGCCGGCAGCGCATCGAGGAACTGCGGCGGGAGGCCGGCACGGTCTTCCTGGTCAGTCACAGCAACGCGACCATCACCGAGAGCTGCGACCGCGCGCTCTGGCTGGAAGCAGGAGTCCTGCGGATGGACGGCCCGGCGCAGGACGTCGTGACGGCGTACGAGGAGTTCACCGCGGCCGGGAACAAGGGCGGCGCCGGTGAGAAGGGCGGTGCCGGGGCCGGGACCGCGAAGCAGCCCGCGCGGTAGGCTCCACTGCCGGTGCCGGACAGCCGAGGGGGCGGTTGGGATGGGCGGTCGAGGGCCTCAACCGCTGCGGGACGACGACCCGCGCGAGATCGCCGGATACCCGTTGCGGGCACGGATCGGAGAAGGCGGCATGGGAACCGTCTTCCTCACCCGCAGCCGCGACGGCGCGTCGCTTCCCGTCGCCCTCAAACTCATCCGCCGCGAGCACGCCCTCAGCGAGAAGTTCCGCAGACGCTTCGCCCGCGAGGTGGAGGCCGCACGGCGGGTCAGCGGCCCTCATCTGGTCCAGGTCGTCGACCACGACGCGGAGGCGGACCTGCCGTGGCTCGCCACCCACTACGTCCCTGGCCTGCCCTTGGACGACGCCCTCGCCGGACATGGGCCGCTGCCCACGGAGTGCGTCCTGCGGCTGACGGCCGGGGCGGCTCGCGCGCTGGACGCCGTGCACACCGCGGGCCTCGTCCACCGCGACGTGAAGCCGGGGAACCTGCTGCTGTCCGCGGCAGGGCCGTGGCTGCTCGACTTCGGCATCGCGCGCGCCGCGGACGGCACGTCCGTACTGACCACCGTCGGGCGGATGGTCGGCACGCCGAAGTACATGTCCCCCGAACACGCGCTGGGCCGCCAGGTCACGCCGGCCTCCGACGTGTTCACGCTGGGACTCGTCGCCGCGGAGGCGGCCACCGGTCGCCACCCGTACGGCGAGGGCGGCGGCCTGGTCGTCGCCACCCGCATCGCCGGCACCGACCGCGAACCCCCGGACCTCTCCGCGCATCCGCCCGCCCTCCGCCGGCTCCTGACCGCCGCGCTGGCGGCCCGTCCGGAGGACCGCCCGACGGCGGCGGAGGTGGCGGAACTGTGCGGCACCGGCCCGGACCTCCCCACGGCGGGCTGGCTCCCGAAGCGCATCGCGTCGGCGGTCACGGCCGTCGCCCGCGCATCGGCCAAAGCCTCGCCCGACGCCCGCGACCCGCGGACCGGCTGGCTGCACCGCCTGCGCGGCGACGGCTGACATACGCAACGGACCCGGCCGCCCCCGAAGGCGCGACCGGGTCCGTGCGGAGGGCCGTCAGCTGTGCGTGCGCAGCAACTGCCGCATCGTGCGCATCGCCACCGACAGGTTGGCCAGGTCGAACGTGTCCGAGCTCTGGATCTCCTCCAGCGTCGTCCGCGCCCGCCCCAGGATCGCCGCGTTCTTCTGCTCCCAGGCCTTGAAGCGCTCCTCCGGGGTCGAGGTCCCGTTGCCCACCGTCAGCACGTCGGCCGTGAGCGCGGCGTGCGCCGCGTACAGGTCCTCACGGATGGAGGCACGGGCCATGGACTGCCAGCGGTCGGCCCGCGGCAGTTCGATGATCCGGTCCATCAGCTGGGTGATGGAGAGCCGGTCGGCGAGGTCGTAGTACACCTCGGCGACCGCCAGCGGGTCCTGGCCGGTGCGGTCCGAGATCGCCACGATGTCGAGCGTCGGGAAGGCGGACGAGAAACCGGCCACCCGCAGCGCGAGGAACTCGGGGACGCCCGCCCCGGTGAGCTCGTCGAGGATGCCCTGGTACCAGTCCAGGTCCGCGCCCCGCAGCATCTTCGGCAGCTCTGTCCACACCTGCTCGACGCGCTCCGCGAAGAATTCGATCGTCCCGGCCAGCTCCAGCGGCTGCGGCCGGTTGCCCAGCAGCCACCGCGTACCGCGCTCGACGAGACGGCGCGAGTGCAGCCGGATCCGGGTCTGGACGTCCGCCGCGACCTGGTTGTCGAGCGCCTCGACCGCGTCCCACACCGCGCTCAGCCCGAAGATCCCACGGGCTGCGGTCTGAGCCCGCACGACCTCCTCGATCGACGCGCCGGTCTCCTCGCGGAGCCGGTGCAGGAACGTCGAACCACCGGTGTTGACCGTGTCGTTGACGAGCACCGTCGTCACGATCTCGCGGCGCAGCGCGTGCGCGTCGATCGCCTCGCCGAACTGCTCCCGCAGCGGCTTGGGGAAGTAGGCGTGCAGCAGCCGCCGCAGGTACGGGTCGTCCGGCAGGTCCGTCCCGATCAGCTCGTCCGCCACCGTGATCTTCGTGTAGGCGAGGAGGACGGCCAGCTCGGGCTGGCTCAGCCCCTTGCCCGCGGCGAGCAGTTCACGGATCTGGCGGTCGTTGGGCAGGAACTCCAGCGCCCGGTCCAGGTGTCCCTCACGTCCGAGGCGGCGCATGAACCGCTGGTGGGCATGGAGCAGGGACGGCGACTGGGCGACCGCGTTGGCGAGCGCCGTGTTCTGCGCGTAGTTGTTGCGCAGCACCAGCGCGCCGACCTCGTCGGTCATCTGCGCCAGCAGCTGGTTGCGCTGCTTGACGGTCATGTCGCCGTCCGCGACCAGGCCGTTGAGCAGGATCTTGATGTTGACCTCGTGGTCGGAGGTGTCGACGCCGGCGCTGTTGTCGATGGCGTCGGTGTTGATCTTTCCGCCGTTGCGGTCGAACTCGATCCGGCCGAGCTGGGTCAGACCCAGGTTGCCGCCCTCGCCGACGACCCGGACCCGCAGGTCCTCGCCGTTGACGCGGATGGCGTCGTTGGCCTTGTCGCCGACGTCGGCGTGCGACTCGGCGGAAGCCTTGACGTAGGTACCGATGCCGCCGTTCCACAGCAGGTCGACCGGGGCCTTGAGGATGGCCTGCATCAGCTCCGCCGGCGTCATCTTCGCGATGCCGGGGCGGATGCCGAGGGCCTCGCGCATCGCCGCGTTGACCGGGATCGACTTGGCCGTGCGCGGGTGGACGCCGCCGCCCTGGGACAGCAGATCCTTGTTGTAGTCGGCCCAGGAGGAACGGGGCAGCTCGAAGAGCCGGCGGCGCTCCGCGTACGAGAGGGCCGCGTCCGGGTTCGGGTCGATGAAGATGTGGCGGTGGTCGAACGCCGCGACGAGCCGGATGTGCTCGCTGAGCAGCATGCCGTTGCCGAACACGTCGCCGGACATGTCGCCGACGCCGACGACCGTGAAGTCCTGGGTCTGGGAGTCGTGGCCGAGCTCGCGGAAGTGCCGCTTGACCGACTCCCAGGCACCGCGGGCGGTGATGCCCATGCCCTTGTGGTCGTATCCGGCGGAGCCGCCGGACGCGAACGCGTCACCGAGCCAGAAGTTGTACGCGACCGCGACCTCGTTGGCGATGTCGGAGAACGACGCGGTGCCCTTGTCGGCGGCCACCACGAGGTAGGTGTCGTCCTCGTCGTGCCGGACCACCTGGGCCGGCGGGACGACCTCGCCCGCGACCAGGTTGTCGGTGATGTCGAGCAGCGCCGAGATGAAGATCCGGTAGCAGGCGATGCCTTCGGCCAGCCAGGCGTCACGGTTCACGGACGGGTCCGGCAGCTGCTTGGCGACGAAGCCGCCCTTGGCGCCGACCGGCACGATCACGGTGTTCTTGACCATCTGCGCCTTGACCAGGCCGAGGATCTCCGTACGGAAGTCCTCACGCCGGTCGGACCAGCGCAGACCGCCTCGGGCGACCTTGCCGAAGCGCAGGTGGACGCCCTCGACCCGCGGCGAGTACACCCAGATCTCGAACGCGGGGCGCGGCGCCGGCAGGTCCGGGATGGCCTGCGGGTCGAACTTCATCGACACATAGCCGTGCGGGGCGCCCCCTGCGGCCTCCTGGAAGAAGTTGGTGCGCAGGGTGGCCTTGATGACGGTGAGGAAGGCACGCAGGATGCGGTCCTCGTCGAGGCTGGCGACCTGGTCGAGCGCGCCGTCGAGCTCCTCGAGCAGTCCGTCGATCAGCTCGGTGCCGGCCCGCTGGCGGTCCGGCGACATCCGCGCCTCGAACAGCGAGACCAGCAGCCGGGTGGTGTGGACGTTGTTGCGGAGCGTGTCCTCCATGTAGTCCTGGCTGAAGGTCGAACCGGCCTGGCGCAGGTACTTCGCGTACGCGCGCAGCACCATCGCCTCGCGCCAGTTGAGCCCCGCGCCGAGCACCAGCGAGTTGAAGCCGTCGTTCTCGGCCTCGCCCGTCCACACGGCGGCGAAGGCGTCCTGGAAGCGCTCGCGGGCGTCGTCGGCGAGGTAGTCGCCGTTGGCGCCGGTCTTCGGCATGCGCAGCCCGAAGTCGTAGATCCACGCGTGGGTCCGGTCGGCGCACCGCAGCTCGTACGGGCGCTCGTCGACGACCTCACAGCCGAGGCGCTGCAGCACCGGCAGCACCGCGGACAGGGAGACCTGCTCACCGGTCCGGTAGATCTTGAAGCGCCGCTCACCGGGGCCCGCCCCGACCGGCTCGTACAGGGACAGCGCGAAGTCCTTGCCGGACTCGGCGAGCTCCTCCATGCGGACCAGGTCGGCCACGGCGGAGCGCGGCGAGTGGTCGGCCTTGTAGCCCTCCTGGAAGGCGCCGGCGTAGCGGCGCAGCAGCTCGGCGGCGCGTTCCTCTCCGAACTCGGCGTTCAGCGCCTCGCCGAAGCCGTCGGCCCAGGAGCGCGCCGCCTCCACCAGTCGCGCCTCGATGCGCTCGGTGTCGGCGTCGGTGAGGTGCGGCAGCTCGGTACCGACGGGGACCCGCACCACGAAGTGGATACGGGAGAGGATCGACTCGGTGTTCCAGGCGGTGAAGTCGACGCTGGTGCCGCCGAGTTCCTCCTTGAGGATGTCGATCAGACGCAGCCGCACACCGGTGGTGTAGCGGTCGCGCGGCAGGTAGACCAGCGCGGAGTAGTAGCGCCCGTACTCGTCCTGCCGCAGGTACAGCCGCAGCCTGCGGCGCTCCTGGAGGTAGAGGACGCTGGTGACGATCGCACGCAGCTGGTCGGCGGGCGTCTGGAAGAGCTCGTCACGCGGGTACGTCTCGAGGATCTGCAGCAGGTCGCGGCCGTCGTGGCTGTTGGGCGAGAAGCCCGCGCCCTCCAGGACCTCCGCGACCTTGCGGCGGACGACGGGCACGCGGCGCACCGACTCGGTGTACGCGGCGGAGGAGAACAGGCCGAGGAAGCGGCGCTCCCCGACGACGTTGCCCTCGGCGTCGAACTTCTTGACGCCGATGTAGTCCAGGTAACTGGGCCGGTGCACCGTGGCGCGGCTGTTGGCCTTCGTCAGCACGAGCAGCTTGTGCTCACGGGCCTTGGCGCGGGCGTCGGCCGGCAGCCGGCTGAAGGACGGGCTGACCGGGTGCTCCTCGTCCTCGTGGTGCGGCGGGTCGGAGCGCAGAATGCCGAGGCCGGTGCCGGGGACGGCGGCCAGCGCGTCGGCCTCGGTGAGCTCGTACTCCCGGTAGCCGAGGAAGGTGAAGTGGTCGGCGGCGAGCCAGCGCAGCAGCTCACGGGCCTCCTCGACCTCGTGCTCGGGCAGGTCGTCGGCCTTGGGCTCGTCGGGCAGCTGCTCGGCGATGCGCAGCGCGGCGTCGCGCATCTTCTCCCAGTCCTCGACGGCCTCCCGGACGTCGGACAGGACACGCAGCAGATCGGCGGTGATCTGCTTCAGGTCGGCGCGGTCGGTCTCGCGGTCGATCTCGACGTGGATCCAGGACTCGACGAGGGCGTCGTGCGGGAGGTCCTTGGCGTGCGTGTCGGAGGGCAGGACCTCGATGAGCTTGCCGGTCACATCACGGCGGACGACGACCTGCGGGTGGATCACGACATGGATGCCGCGGCCCTGGCGGGAAAGCTCGTTGGTGACGGAGTCGACGAGGAAGGGCATGTCGTCGGTGACGACTTCCACGACGGAGTGGCTGCAGGTCCAGCCGTTCTCCTCCACGGTCGGCGTGTGGACGCGGACGTTCGCGGTGCCCTGCGGGCGGTTTTCCGCGAGCCGGTAGTGGGAAAGTGCAGCACCGAAGATGTCGACCGGGTCGCGGTCGGTGAGGTCCTCCGGAGCTGTGTGCAGGTAGTAGCGCTGGAGGTACGTGAGCAGGGTGTCCCGGTCAGGGCGCTTTCCTTGCTCTGTCCCAGTCGGAAGGTGCCCCCGGCCGGGCTGTTCTCAGCTACCCGGGCGGCCCGTGCGAGCAGCTCGGCCTTGGCTTCGTCCAGCTTGGTCTGCATGTCCTCTGGCTCCTGTCGCGCGCCGTTGCGTGACGTAGGTGAAAGATGCGACGAATCGCCGCGTCCCGGGGTGTCCGGTCGCAGTCGACGGTATGCCGCGATGAGAGTCGTCCGAGCCGTTATCGGCCAATTCTGTCTGGCGGAGACAGTCCGGACGGGAGGGGTCAGCGATCGCCCGGACGCGGTGGCGGTCCGGGCGCAGGCCGGGGGCTTCGCTGCCCCCACGGCATATCGCGCTGATCACGCCCCCAGGCTATCTCCCCGTACCCCCGCCCCGTCATGAGCCGTATGTGTACAAAAGCGGGGTCCGAAGTTTGACAGTCTGGACAGCGACACAGGCCCTCTTGGCAACCAATCAACCGGGAGCAGCCATGACCACGAAGATCCTCATCGTCACCGGGGACGCCGCAGAGTCCCTGGAGGTCCTCTACCCGTACCAGCGGCTGCTGGAAGAGGGGTACGAGGTGCACATCGCGGCCCCCGCCCGCAAGAAGCTGCAGTTCGTCGTGCACGACTTCGAGCCGGGCTTCGACACCTACACCGAGAAGCCGGGCTACACCTGGCAGGCGGATCTGGCCTTCTCCGAGGTCGAACCCGGCGCGTACGCCGCCATCGTGATCCCCGGCGGCCGCGCGCCCGAGTACCTGCGCAACGACCCCGAGCTCCGCAAGATCCTCAAGGCGTTCTTCGACTCCGACAAGCCGGTGGCCCAGATCTGCCACGGTCCGCTGCTGACCGCGGCGACCGGCGGGCTGGAGGGACGCCGGGTCACCTCGTACCCCGCCCTGGAACTGGACATGCAGGCCGCCGGGGCGTCGTTCCAGGACGTGGCGGCGGTCGTGGACGGTTCGCTGGTCTCCTCGCGCGCCTGGCCGGACCATCCGGTGTGGATGCGGGAGTTCCTCAAGGTGCTGCGGGCGACGGCGCCGGTGACATGACGTTCGTGGCCGGTCAGCCGGCCACGAGCTCCTCCGCCACCTCG
Source organism: Streptomyces sp. Tu 2975 (assembly GCF_009832925.1). Classification (GTDB taxonomy): domain Bacteria; phylum Actinomycetota; class Actinomycetes; order Streptomycetales; family Streptomycetaceae; genus Streptomyces. The sequence continues at coordinate 4,880,111 of NZ_CP047140.1, read as the reverse complement.
ACGGCCTCTTGAAGCGAGTCGACCACCGGCACCCCGACGCTCTCCAGACTGGCGCGGCTGTGCGATCCGCCTGTGTACAGCACGGCCTTCGCGCCGACGTGGGCGGCGGCGACCGCGTCGTCCGCCGCGTCACCGATGACGACGACGTGCTCCGCCCGCACACCGGCGAGCTGCGCCAGGTGCCGCACCATGTGCTCGGCCTTGCCCGCGGTCGACGCGCCGATCCGGCCGTCGACCCGGACGAACCGCTCCTCGATGCCGTGCCGGCGCACGATGGGCACCAGGTGATCGTGCGGGGCGAGGGACAGCAGCGACTGGGTCAGGCCGGCACTCTGGCGGCGGGTCAGCAGCTCCGCGGCACCCTCGGCGAGCCCGCAGGTCTCGGCCCGGGTCCAGTAGTGCTTGTGGAAGGCCGCGTCCATCACGAGCCATTCGTCATTCGTCGGCAGCCGTCCCATGAGCCGCTCGTAGAAACGGGGGACGGGCACGCAGTACAGCTCCCGGTACCGCTCGAGCGTGATCTGCTCGAGCCCCAGCTCCGCGAACGCGGCGTTCGTCGCCGCGATGACCGCGCCGATGTCGTCGAGCAGTGTGCCGTTCCAGTCCCAGACCAGATGCGCCTGCGTCCCCTGCTTGCCCATGGCGAAAACCGTACAGGCCCGGTGCGACAGCCGGCGCGCGGCCGGATGGGTACAGACGAACCCCGGGCGGCCTGTCACGGGGTACGCCGGCCGGCGGGCGGCAGGTCAGCCGACGATGTTCGGGATCTCCTGCACACCGAACCAGAGCAGCTCGTGGTCCTCCGCGCCGTCGACCGTGAACTGCGCGTCGTCGTCACCGTGGTCGGCCGCGCCGAGCGCCGCGACCGCGGCCGAGACGTCGTCCACCGCGTCGTCGGCGTCCACATGGACGGCGGCCGCCTTGGACATCGGCACGGCCCTGGCGATCCGCACCTCGCCGAGCGCACCGGCGTCGAGGACCCGGTCGGGATCGGCGACCGCGTCCTGGTCCGGCACGTCGACGGCCACGACCGCCCGGCGCCGGGCCGCGTCGGGGTCGCCGGCGATCAGACGCAGGGACGCGGCGGCGGCGCGGCTGAGCGCCGCGTACTCCAGTTCCTCGATGTCGTCGGAGACGTACCACTCGCGCAGTCCGGGCGTGACGGCGTAGGCGGTCAGCGGGCCGGGGCCCAGTTCGCCCGCCTTGTGCGCCGCTGCGAGACCGGGAAGGGTCAGGGGGACGTACACGCGCATGACAGGCCGCTTTCGTAGTCGGTGATCGCCCTCAGGATACGTGCGGCGTACCCTTTCGGGGTGCGTCCGGTCGCCCTCCCGCCGTCCACCCGGTACCCCCTCGAAGGCCCGTGCGGCCCGCCCGCGCAGCGCCTCGTCACCCTGATAGGTGAAGTTGACGGCCGCCGCCTCGGGCGCTTTCGCCGCTTTGCGGCAAAGGTGCGCACGCCATAGAAGTTCCCCGTCGAAGCTACCTCCCGGTACCCAGCCCGGGACCAGCACATCGGGGGCAGATCCGTATGGACAGGACCAGGCCCGCAGGCCGCCACGACCAGCGCAGGCCCGCCGCCCACGCGGCGGCGGCACTGACCCGGGCACGAGGCAGGCTGCACAAACCGCACTACTGGTTCGCCGACCGCCTGCTCGCGGTACTGAGCGGCCGGCGCCCGGTGCACTGGATGCTCGGGCACACGATCGGCGAGGCCTACGAACAGTTGGTCCGGCTCGCGCCGGACATGCCGTTGCTGCCTGCGGACCGGGCCACGCCGGTCGTCCGCCACTGCGGCGAGTTCCACCCGGGACCGGGCGTGATCGAGGCCTTCGCCCGGATCGGATCGGGCGACCGGGTCAGCGCGATGGCGTTCCGGCTGGAGCAGGGCAGGGACCTGCGCTGGCGCTGTGCGGCGATCGAGGTCGCCGTGGACCGCTGAACGGCCTCCCCGGGCCCCGCCCGGGGGGTCGCGCTGAGGTGTTCCTTCGCCTGAGGCCCGCCTGGGGGCCCTGAGCTGCCGGCCGGGCCATCACGTCCGCACGAGCCCTGGAAGGGCCCTCACGCTGCCCAGGAGGCCGTTCGAGGACAAGGAGACCCGGGGCCCGGCCCGCCCGGGGCGGGCCCCCGCTCGGTGAACCCGGTCGCCCGCGCGGCCGGGTTCACCCGTCGGCAAGACGCGGCCGGGGCCGGACACCCCTCGGTGTCCGGCCCCGGCCGTCGGATACTGCGTACTCCGTCACTTCTTGCGACGACGCCCCGCCGTCTTCTGGGCCTTGCGGCGCTCCGCACGCGTCATCCCGTCCGACTCCGACCGCGACGAGCCGTCGCCGTTTTCGAAGTCGCCCTCGACCACGCCGCCCTCGCCGTCGACCGTCGGCGCGGAGAAGTGCAGCCGGTCGGGTCGCTGCGGGGTCTCGAGGCCCTTCGCGCGGATCTCGGGACGGCCCGCGCCGGCCGGCACCGCGTCCTCCTTGGCCAGCGACGTCTTCGCCGCCGCGTCCTGCACCGGGACCTCCTCGACCTGCTGCTCGACCTGGACCTCCAGGTTGAACAGGTAGCCGACGGACTCCTCCTTGATGCCCTCCATCATGGCGGTGAACATGTCGAAGCCCTCGCGCTGGTACTCGACCAGGGGGTCCTTCTGCGCCATCGCGCGCAGGCCGATGCCCTCCTGGAGGTAGTCCATCTCGTAGAGGTGCTCGCGCCACTTGCGGTCCAGGACCGACAGCACCACGCGCCGCTCGAGCTCACGCATGATGTCCGAGCCGAGCTGCTTCTCACGCTCGTCGTACTGCTGGTGGATGTCGTCCTTGATCGAGTCGGCGATGAACTCGGCGGTGATACCGGCACGGTCGCCGGCCGCCTCCTCCAGCTCCTCGACGGTGATCTTCACCGGGTAGAGCTGCTTGAACGCGCCCCACAGGCGGTCCAGGTCCCACTCCTCGGCGAAGCCCTCGACCGTCTCCGCCTGGATGTAGGCGTCGATGGTGTCGTCCATGAAGTGACGCACCTGCTCGTGCAGGTCCTCACCCTCGAGGACGCGGCGGCGCTCACCGTAGATGACCTCGCGCTGCCTGTTGAGCACCTCGTCGTACTTCAGGACGTTCTTACGGGTCTCGAAGTTCTGCTGCTCGACCTGGGACTGCGCGGAGGCGATCGCGCGCGTCACCATCTTGTTCTCGATCGGAACGTCGTCCGGCACGTTCGCCATCGACATCACGCGCTCGACCATCTGTGCCTTGAACAGGCGCATCAGGTCGTCGCCGAGCGAGAGGTAGAAACGGGACTCGCCGGGGTCGCCCTGACGGCCGGAACGACCGCGCAGCTGGTTGTCGATACGGCGGGACTCATGGCGCTCGGTGCCCAGCACGTACAGGCCGCCGAGCTCCTTGACCTCGTCGTGCTCTGCCTTCACGGCCGCCTCGGCGCGCTCCAGCGCGGCGGGCAGGGCCGCGGCCCACTCCTCGACGTGCTCGACGGGGTCGAGACCGGCCTGGCGCAGCTCGGCCTCCGCGAGGTCGTCCGGGTTGCCGCCGAGCTTGATGTCGGTACCACGGCCGGCCATGTTCGTGGCGACGGTGACGGCGCCCTTGCGGCCGGCCTGGGCGACGATCGTCGCCTCACGGTCGTGCTGCTTGGCGTTGAGGACCTCGTGCTGGATGCCACGCTTGCTCAGCTGCTGCGAGAGGTACTCGGACTTCTCGACCGAGGTGGTGCCGACCAGGATCGGCTGGCCCTTCTCGTGCTTCTCCGCGATGTCGTCGACGACGGCGGCGAACTTCGCGACCTCCGTGCGGTAGATCAGGTCGGACTGGTCCTTGCGGACCATCGGCCTGTTCGTCGGGATCGGCACGACACCGAGCTTGTAGATCTGGTGGAACTCGGCGGCCTCGGTCATCGCCGTACCGGTCATGCCGGAGAGCTTGCCGTAGAGGCGGAAGAAGTTCTGGAGGGTGATCGTGGCGAGCGTCTGGTTCTCGTCCTTGATGTCCACCCCTTCCTTCGCCTCGATCGCCTGGTGCATGCCCTCGTTGTAGCGGCGACCGGCGAGGATACGGCCGGTGTGCTCGTCGACGATCATGACTTCGCCGTCGATGACGACGTAGTCCTTGTCGTTCTTGAACAGTTCCTTGGCCTTGATGGCGTTGTTCAGGTAGCCGACGAGGGGGGTGTTCACCGACTCGTAGAGGTTGTCGATGCCGAGCCAGTCCTCGACCTTGGCGACGCCGGACTCGTGGATCGCGACGGTGCGCTTCTTCTCGTCGACCTCGTAGTCGCCGGTCTCCTCGATGCCCTTGAGCTGGTTCCCCGCCTCGCCCCTGGTGAGACGTGTCACCAGCTTGGCGAAGTCGCCGTACCACTTGGTGGCCTGGTCGGCGGGACCGGAGATGATCAGCGGGGTGCGGGCCTCGTCGACGAGGATCGAGTCGACCTCGTCGACCACGGCGAAGTTGTGGCCGCGCTGGACGAGCTCGTCCTTGGACCACGCCATGTTGTCGCGCAGGTAGTCGAAGCCGAACTCGTTGTTCGTGCCGTAGGTGATGTCGCAGTTGTACTGCTCACGGCGCTGGGCCGGCGACATGTTGGCGAGGATGCAGCCGACTTCGAGACCCAGGAACTTGTGGACGCGGCCCATCATCTCGGAGTCGCGCTCGGCGAGGTAGTCGTTCACCGTGATCAGGTGGACGCCCTTGCCGGACAGCGCGTTCAGATAGGTGGGGAGCGTGCCGACGAGGGTCTTGCCCTCACCGGTCTTCATCTCTGCGACATAGCCGAGGTGCAGGGCGGCGCCGCCCATGAGCTGGACGTCGTAGTGGCGCTGGCCGAGCACCCGCTTGGCGGCCTCACGCACGGTGGCGAACGCCTCGGGAAGCAGGTCGTCCAGGCTCTCACCGTCCGCGTAACGCTGCTTGTACTCGTCCGTGAGCGCCCGCAACTCGGCGTCGGAGAGGGTGACGAAGTCCTCTTCGATGGAGTTGACCTGGTCCGCGATGCGGTGCAGTTTGCGCAGGATCTTGCCTTCGCCTGCACGCATGAGCTTGTTGAAGACGGACACTGAGGTTGGTCTCCTTGCCGGTCGGGCCTGCACTTGGGTCTGTGGTGGACACTGGCGCGGGCGCGGCAGGTGGGCCCCACCGCATCGGCCATCGTAAGCGAGGACCCGGCCGCGTCGGGAGGTCCATGGCCACTGAGGCCTGCTGTCCGCCATCAGGTGAACGCGCGGGAAGCACCGAAGGTGCCGGTAGAGGACAGAAAGTGCTCGCATCGGCGCGCCGCGCTGGCAAGAATCCCCGCATGGAGCCGATCACCCTCACCACCGAGCGCCTGCTGCTGCGGACCTTCACCCCCGAGGACACGAAGTCCGTCCACCAGGCCTGCCAGGATCCCGACATCCAGCGGTGGACGACGGTTCCCTCGCCCTACGAATGGCAGCACGCCGTCGAGTTCACCGAGCAGACGGTCCCCGACGGCTGGCGCAACAGCACCATGTGCACCTTCGCCGTGCTGCCGCGCGAGGGCGGCCCGCTGATGGGCTCGGTCGCCGTGACCATGCGCACCTTCTCCGGCACGTGGGAGATCGGCTTCTGGACGGGCAAGGAACACCGGGGCCGGGGCGTGACGGCGGAGAGCGTCACCGCCGTCTCCCACTGGGCCTTCATGAGGCTGGGCGCCACCCGCCTGGAATGGCGCGCCGAGGTCGGCAACGCCGCCTCCCGCGCGGTGGCGCAGAAGGCCGGCTTCCGCATGGAGGGGGAGCTGCGCGCGGCGCTGCTCAACAAGGACACCCTGCGGGACGTGTGGGTCGGTGGACTGCTCCCGTCGGACCTCGGGCTGGCGAGCAACCACGCCTATCTGCCGTCCCGGCGCTGAGTGCGTATCCCCGCGCGGGGGAGGCCGTCTTCCGTCGCGTTGTCGGGCGGGGGGCGGGGTTCCGTCGCCGGGCACCCCTTGTCGCGTTGTCGCGCGAGGCCGGACTGTCGGTGGCTTCCACGCGGGGGCCGGACTGTCAGTGGCGCCCTCTATCGTGCAGGACATGACGACGCCGCCGCCCGCCCTCGAACTCTCGGCCGACGAGGCCCGCCGCATCGCCCTGCGCGCCCAGGGTTTCCTGGGCGCTCCCGACAGGCGGGGCGGGGTGCGGGGCGTCCTTCGTCATCTCGGTGCCGTGCAGCTGGACACGATCTCGGTGCTGGCACGCTCGCACGAGCTGATCCCGTACGCGAGGCTCGGCGCCGTCGGCCGCCGGACGGTCGAGGACGCCTACTGGACGGGTGGCCACAGCTTCGAGTACTGGTCGCACGCCGCATGCATCCTGCCGGTCGAGGAGTGGCCCCACTTCGCTTTCAGGCGGCGTGCCTACCGTGCCCGCCCGCAGTGGTACCACGACCTCCCGGACGGCGCGTACGACGCCGTGATCAAGCAACTGCGTGCGGAGGGCCCGCTGACCGCGACCGGCCTGGGCGGCGCGAACAACGGCGGGGAGTGGTGGGACTGGTCCGCCTCCAAGGTCGCCGTCGAGCGGGCTCTGATGTACGGCGAGGTCGTGTGCACCGAGCGGCGCAGCTGGAAGCGGGTGTACGACCTCGCGGAGCGGGCGATCCCCGACGCCCTGCTGCACGACGACCTGGACGACACCGAGTGCCTGCGCCGTCTCGTCCGGCTGGCGGGTGAGTCGCTGGGCGTCGGCACCCGCGCGGACATCGCGGACTACCACCGCCTCAAGGGCGAGCAGTTCGACGCCGTGGTCTCGGACTCGGGGCTGGTGCCGATCCAGGTCCAGGGATGGGCCAAGCGCGCCTGGGCTGATCCCGCGGCGCTCGCCTCCCCGCCGCGCGGCCGGCACCGCACGACCCTGCTGTCACCGTTCGACTCGCTCATCTGGGAGCGCGCGCGGACGGAGCGGATCTTCGGTTTCACCCACCGGCTGGAGGCGTACGTCCCCAAGCAGAAGCGGGTGCACGGCTACTTCGCGATGCCGCTGCTCACGGGCGGGAAGCTACTCGGCCGCGTCGACCCGGCACGCGAGGGCAGGACGCTGGTGGCCCGCCAGGTGTCGCTGGACACTCCCAAGGCCGTGGCGCCGATGGCGCAGGCCCTGCGCGAGGCGGCGGAGTGGGTGGGCTGCGACTCCGTCCGCGTCGAGCGGATCGACCACCCCGAGCTCATGGCGGACCTGGTCAAGGCCCTGGACTGACATCGCGGACGCTCGGGCAGCCGTACCGGAACCGATCGGCCGGATCGCGGGGCCTCGGCTACCGGATCTCGAGGATCTTCTCGCGCATCGCGTAGACCACGGCCTCCATCCTGGAGTGCAGCTGCAGCTTTTCCAGGATGTTGCGCACATGGTTCTTGACGGTGTTCTCCGAGATGAACAACTCCTTGGCGATGTCCCGGTTGTTCATGCCCGTCGCCACGAGCTTGAGCACCTCCAGCTCCCGGTCGGTCAGCCGGGGCGCGGGCACCAACCTGCGCTCGTCGGTGCGCTGGATCATCGACTTGAACTCGGTGAGCAGCTTCGACGCCATGGAGGGGCTGATCTGCGACTGCCCGTCCGCCACCGCGCGGATGGCGGTCGCGACCTCGTCCGTGGAGATCTCCTTGAGGAGATAGCCGGTGGCTCCGGCTTTGATCGCGTCGTAGAGGTCGGCTTCCTCGTCGCTGATCGTCAGCATGATGATCTTCGCACTGGGGGCCACCTCCTTGATGGAGGTGCACGCCTCGATGCCGCCTCGCTTCGGCATCCGTACATCCATCAGCACGATGTCCGGCAGCAGGTCGGCCGCCTTGTCCACCGCCTCCGCCCCGTCGCCGGCCTCGCCGACGACCTCGATGCCCTCCTCGTGCGCGAGGACGATCTCCAGTCCCCGCCGGAAGAGAGCATGGTCGTCGACGACCAGGACCCGGATGGGCTCCTTGCCCCCGCCGCCCTCTTCCTCGCCGTGCCGTTCACCGTCCGGGTGCGTGTCACCGGGGTGGCCCGTACTGCCGTGCACCGGACCGAAAGTGTCCGCCATCGTTCCTCCCCCTGAGGCCGTGGCCCGAAGATCATGTGTGGTACGCCAACGTCAGTGCGGGGCGCACCGGTTGGCTTACGACGTCATGCTTTCATGCTTGGGCGACAGTGCGGTGATCCTGTTGTGGCACGAGGGTGCCCCTGGGGGCGCACGAGGCGCTCCAGGGGCACCGGGATCGTTCGTCGGCAGGGCTACGGGATTTCGGCGTCAGCCGCCGAGTGCACCTCCGGCGCCGCCGGCCTCGGACCCGGCCAAGGGGTCCGTCTCCAGGTGAATGACGCCGTAGTCATAGGCATGTCGCCGGTAGACGACACTTGGCTGCTTCGTCTCGGAGTCGACGAAGAGATAGAAGTCGTGCCCGACCAGCTCCATTTCGTAGAGCGCCTGGTCGAGCGTCATAGGTGCTGCTGTGTGCAGCTTCTCGCGAACCACCAGCGGTCCTTCGCCCTGCACCTCGATCGAGCCGATCTTCGTGGTGGGAACGGACTCGGTCGCCTCCTGGGCGAGGGGCCGGCCGTTGGTTGCGCTCAACTCCGCGACGCCGGGGACGACATCGACCACCTCGGCCGCGGACAGACGCCCGGCGCCACGCCGGTTGTGACGCTTCTCGTGCTGCTTGCGAAGGCGTGCCTCCAGCTTGCCGGTCGCGAGGTCCAGCGCTGCGTACGGGTCGGCAGCCGCGGCCTCTGCCCGGATCACCGGGCCCCGCGAGCGGAGTGTGATCTCCACGCGGTCGGAACGGTCGGCCTGCCGCGGGTTGTGCTCCTTGGACACCTCGACGTCGAGGCTGATCACCTTGCCGTCGAGCTTCTGGATCTTCTCCAGCTTCAGCTTCTCGGCCACGTGCTTGCGGAACCGCTCGGGCACCTCGGTCTTGCGGCCCTTGACGACGATGTCCACGCAGAACTCCGTTCCCGGATCCGCTCCGCCCGCTCACCGGCTGCGGAGCATCTCCCTCTTGCACCAGGCTCCGGTGGTCTCCGGAGCCTCGGACTTGGCGACTTTCACCTCCTCCTCCCCAGTCGGCAAGATCTCCACCCACCCCAATTTTCGAAGTGTCGCCGCCGCGCTTTCCCGGCCGGGAAAACCGGCAGTCATGCGGTGAGGTGTGCTTGTCGCCATTCCTCACACCGAACATAGCTCTCCGGGACGGGTGTCGGCACCCGCTACTCGGAGGTACCTCCGATCAGGGGTTTTTGCCCTGTCACTAGCTGCAACGATGCGGGTTCGCATTCAGTTCCGGTTTATTTCGAAGGACAGCGGTGGAACAGCGACGACCGCCGCCCGGGCCGGCACCGTGGCGCGCGGGTCGGCCCCAGTCGTGGCACTCAGTGCCCGCGCCGCCTCGACGAGCGTCGCCCCGGTCGTCATGAGATCGTCCACGATCACCGCCCTGCCGCCCGCCAGGAGCCGCGCACCACCCGCCCGCACCTCCAAGGCCCCTGCCACGTTCGCGAGCCTCTCGCGGGCCGTAAGGCCCGCCTGGTCGGCCATTCGGCGCCGCTGCCGCAACACCGGCAGCACCCGCGCGGCCCGGCCCGAGCACCGCAGCTCGGCCGCCGCCGCAAGGGCGATGCGCCGTGCCGCGTCATGACCGCGTGCGCGGACGGCCCCCGGCGCTGACGGCACGGGCACCAGCATCACGGGCCCACCCGGCCCGTTCGCGTACCCCACGGCCGCCCGGACGGACTCGGCCAGCGCCGCCCCGAGCGGTCCCGCCAGCCCGAGCGCGCCCCGCTCCTTGTGCGCCAGGATCACGGCGCGGACCGGGTCCGTGTAGGCCGCGACGGCGTGCACCACGGGGAGCCCCGCCGGCTCAGGCAACGGTCTGGCCCTGCGTGCCGCCTGCCCGAGCAGCGCCTGCCCGCACACCTCGCACAGTCGCGTACGGGGCGTGCCGCAGCCGCCGCAGACCGCAGGGGTCACCAGACCGGAGATTTCACGCCACCACGCCCGCATGAGGACCACTGTGGCAGGCCGGCAGATCGGCCGGCCTGCCCTGTGGACAACGCGCATGCCACCCGGCATCGCACCCGCCCAGTTCTTTCGTCCGGATCAGGCCGGAGCCCGGCATGGTCCGAGCGAAAGGCCCTAGCCCGGGTAGACCGGCGCGGTGCCCTCCTTGACCAGCGTCTGCCAGTTGGCGCCGGCGGGCAGGCGCACGATGCCGTCCTCCTGCGAGTAGGCCACGAGCGGCTGGCTCTCGTCGTCCGACGCGGCGACCGACTTCACCTGGTTGAGGCCGGGCAGGATCCCCTTGGGGACGGTCGAGCCGTCCGTCTGGATGTACCGCACCTGCTGAACGCCGCCGGCCTCCTTGCCGACCACTACAAGCCGGCTCGGCCCTGCCCACGACACGGCCGTGACGGCCTCCATCTGGGGTGCGGCGGGCCGCAGTTCGGTGACGGTCACCACGGGATCGTCGCTGTCGCCGTGCCGTTCCACGCGCCCTGTCTTCAGGGTCGTACTGCCGTCCTTGGTCAGCAGCAGCGCGATCCGCGCACCGTCCGCGGACACCTTCACGGCCTGGATGCGCGCTCCGTCCAGCCCTGGAACGATCTTGACCTCCTCCGGGGCGTCCGCACCGTTCGGCAGGCGTTTGAGCGCCGGCGCGTCCGGATCCCGGTCGGCCACCCACAGATCCCCCGGCCGTCCCAGCTGGGCGCGGTCAGACGGTTGTCGGGTCCCTTGCCGGAGCTGGTGATCACCGGGTCGCCCAGCTTGCTGTCGGAGACGATCGACGCCACGTACAGCCGGCTGAAATCGCCGGCGACGGCCGCGGCCTTGTGCTCGTCCCTCGCCACACCGACCGCGTCCACCGCGAGGCGGCCGTCACCGAAGGGGCCTGCCACGTTCTGCGGTTCGCCGGCCTCCGTGGCGCCCGCCGCCAGCTGGGCCAGGCGGCGCTTGCTGTCGACGAAGTACTGGTTGTCCGGGCGGCCGGAGGAGTGGTCCGGCGCGTAGCCCTCGGCCTGGCCGGCACTCATCACGCACAGCTGCGATCCGTTCGAGCGCAGCAGCTCGACCTGCTCGAGCCTCGCCGCCGACAGGTCCTTGATGGTGAAAATGATCTGCGCCGCCATCTTCATGCACTGCGTGCGCCCGACATTGGACGCCTTGTCGTCCAGAGGCACCTTCAGGCCGTTGCGGTCGTCGAACGACAGCGACGTGGCGCCGTCCTTCAGCTTCATCGCCGTACCGGTCGGGAACCGCGATTCGACGACCGGCTCCAGCCAGGCGGTGGGCCCTTCCAGCAGTGCCTTGACCGCCTGCGTCACCGGATCCATCCGGGTCACCGGGTCCTGCCGCTGCCTGATGTAGACCGGGTCGGCGACCACGACGTCGCGTCCGGAGGCGAAGTAGTACTTGTTGACCGAGCGGTAGTTGCGCTCGAAGTCGGACGCGCCCAGCAGCAGCCCGGCGGGCAGGCTGTCGATGCGCCACTGCTTGCCGTCGGGGCCGGCCTTCTGCGACAGATGGATGGTCCGTCGGTACTCGCTCGGCGTGACGGGCTGATAGGCGTGCTGCGCGTCGACGGTGGCGATGTGCCGTCCGAGCAGCGGGTAACTCATCCCGGGGTTGTCCCGGCGGCCCGGGACCGGCACACCCGGGTCGGGCGCCGACGCCAGCACCGTCGTGCTCGCCTCCGGCTGCCACTTCTCCGACGCCTCAGGAGTCAGGTACGAGCGTGCCGTGTCGAAGTTCGTGTCGTCACTGGTCATCGCCTCGAGGAAGCCCGTGACGATCTCGTCCGGGGTCGCGTCCTTCCTCGGCGGCACCGCGTACACCCGCACCTGCGAGTCGGCCCGCTGCGACGCCTTGACGGCATGGACGTCACCGGTGTCCGGCATCGAGGCACACCCGGCCAGCAGCACTCCGCTGCAACCGAGCAGCGCCGATACGCGCCGCACGCCCGTCTGCCCGTGACGACGGGAATCAGCGCCCACGAGTCGTGTCCTCCCGCTCCGATGAAGCCCTTGCCGCGGGGAGGTCGCCCCGCTCTCCTGCCTGCCGCGCCACCACCCGTGAGCCGTTGCCCGGCAGTGCCGTCGGGTCGACCTCGGGAGGTGCGGTACGCGGCGGGAGCGGTGACAGGTCCGACGCCCCCTGAACGGGCACGGACGTCATCCGGTGCCCGTTCCCCTCAGATTTCCCCGACGAGGCAGCACGCTCCCGGTTCTGCCGCGAGTCCTCCGGCTCCAGCGGTATAGGTGAGCCACGCAGCGGCTCGTCCGCCGTGCGGGGCAGGGTCAGGCGGAACTGCGAGCCGCCGCCCGGCTCGCCCCACGCCTGCAGCCAGCCGCCGTGCAGCCTGGCGTCCTCGACGGCGATCGACAGGCCGAGGCCGGTGCCGCCCGTGGTCCGTGCACGCGCCGGGTCGGCGCGCCAGAACCTGTTGAACACGCGGGTCGCCTCGCCGGGCTTGAGACCCACGCCGTAGTCCCGCACCGCGACCGCGACGGCGCCGCCGGCCACGGCCATGCGGACCACGACGTCCTTGCCGTCACCGTGCTCGACGGCGTTGACCACAAGATTGCGCAGCACGCGCTCGACGCGCCGGGCGTCCGCCTCTGCGACGACGGGCTGCTCGTCACCGACGACCCGTATACGGCTGCCCTTGCGTTCCGCCAGCGGCTCGGCGCCGCCGATGACCCGCCGTACGACCTCGCGCAGGTCTATCGGCTCCGCCTCGAGCGCGGCGGCACCCGCGTCGAAGCGGCTGATCTCCAGCAGATCGGAGAGCAGCGACTCGAAGCGGTCGAGCTGGTCGCCGAGGAGTTCGGCGGAGCGTGCCGTCACCGGGTCGAAGTCGCTGCGCGCCTCGTGGATGACATCGGCGGCCATCCGCACCGTCGTCAGCGGCGTACGCAGCTCGTGCGAAACGTCCGAGACGAAGCGGCGCTGCATCCGGGAGAGCTCCTCGAGCTGCTGGATCTTCAGCTGGAGGTTCTGCGCCATCTTGTTGAACGCCTCGCCGAGCCTCGCGATGTCGTCCTCGCCGGTGACCTTCATCCGCTCCTGGAGCCGGCCCGCCGCGAGACGCTCCGCGATCCCGGCCGCCATCCGTACCGGGGTGACGATCTGGCGCACCACAAGCCAGGCGATCGCACCGAGCAGCACCACGACGAAGAGCCCCGCCGTGGCAAGGGTGCCTCTGACCAGGTTCAGCGACTGCTCCTCCTGCGCGAGGGGGAACAGGTAGTACAGCTCGTAGGGATTGCCCTCGATGTCGTTCAGCTGCGTGCCCACCACGAGCCCGGGCTCGGGATCGACCACATTGTCCGTGTACCGGATGCTGAGGTACGTCTCGAACGTCCCTCCGCCTTGCCGCACGGCGTCCCGCAGGCCCTGCGGGATGCTCGCCGGGTCCACGCCACCCGAGGTACGTGGCGCACGGCTGGTGCCCGCGCCCTGTGCGTCGGCGCTGAGCGCGACCACGTTGAAAGCGCCCTGGCCGCCGCTGGAAAGTTGCACCACCAGGTCGGAACGCCACGTACGGGCGTTTCCGGCTGCGTTGTCGCCCTGCCCGCCGCCTGGGCCGATCGGCGCGTTCGCCTTCTCCCTGGCGACGGCGAAACCGCCGGCCGCCTGACTCTGCGCGGCCTTGCCCTTGGCGTCGAGCAGACCGTTGCGCACCTGCCCGATGACGACGAAGCCGAGCAGCACGACCACGCCCAGTGACATCAGTAGCGTGCTCACGACCACCCGGAGCTGGATGTTCCGTCGCCACAGCCTCATGGCAGGGAGCAGCGGACGGCGCACCCAGCGCATGACGAGCCGGGGCACCGGCCCGCCGGGGGCGTTTTCCTGCAACAGCCGTCCGCCATGGAGCAGACGGCCGAATCGCGAGGGCCCCCGCCCCGGCCCGGCAGCCCGCCCCGTACGGACCCCCGGCTCGCCGGGCTTCGGAGCAACGCTGCCATTGGACATGTCAGCTCGGCCCGGCCTTGTAACCGACACCGCGGACGGTTACCACGATCTCCGGCCGCTCCGGGTCCTTCTCGACCTTGGAACGCAGCCGCTGCACATGCACGTTCACCAGCCGGGTGTCGGCGGCGTGGCGATAACCCCACACCTGCTCCAGCAGCACCTCACGGGTGAACACCTGCCACGGCTTGCGCGCGAGCGCGACCAGCAGGTCGAACTCCAGCGGGGTCAGCGCTATCGACTGCCCGTCCCGCTTCACGGAGTGACCGGCGACATCGATGACCAGGTCCCCGATCGTCAGCTGCTCCGGCGCGGGCTCCTCCGACCTCCGCAGCCGGGCCCGGATCCGGGCGACCAGCTCCTTCGGCTTGAACGGCTTGACGATGTAGTCGTCGGCCCCGGACTCGAGCCCGACCACCACATCGACGGTGTCGCTCTTGGCAGTGAGCATCACGATCGGAACACCCGACTCGGCCCGGATCAGCCTGCACACCTCGATGCCGTCCCTTCCGGGCAGCATGAGGTCGAGGAGCACCAGATCCGGCTTGGCCTCCCTGAAAGCGGCAAGTGCCTTGTCACCGTCCGCTACGAACGACGGCTCGAAACCTTCACCACGCAGCACAATGCCGAGCATCTCGGCCAGTGCGGTGTCGTCGTCGACGACAAGGACTCGTCCCTTCATAAACGACATCATCCCATTAGCTAATCGTTACCTGGCGTGACCTGGCACACAGCTCCGCTACGCCGCCCCCGGTGACCGGCGACAACACCCCCTCCTCGGTGACGATCGCCGTCACCAGATCCGGCGGCGTGACATCGAATGCGGGGTTGAACGCCTGGGTTCCCAGGGGGGCCACTGTCTGCCCGCCGCTTCCGGCGCCGGCCACTGCGGACTGCGGGGATGTTACCTCCGTCACCTCGTGTGCCGGCCGCTGCTCCACCTCGATCGCCGAGCCGTCCGGTGTCGCCAGGTCGATCGTCGTCGTGGGGGCGACCACGATGAACGGCACATGGTGGTACTTGGCGAGCACCGCCAGCGGATAGCTCCCGACCTTGTTCGCCACTGATCCGTCCGCGGCGATCCGGTCCGCCCCGATCAGCACGGCGTCCACCTCCCCTGCCGCGAACAGGGAACCAGCAGCGTTGTCCGTCAGCAGCGTGTAGGGCAGTCCGTTGCGTGCCGCCTCGTAGGCGGTGAGCCGGGAGCCCTGCAGCAGCGGTCGTGTCTCGTCCACCCACAGCCGCTGGAGCCGGCCCGTCCGGTGCGCCGACAGCGCGACGGCGAACGCCGTTCCCTCCCCACCGGACACCAGTGCCCCGGTGTTGCAGTGCGTCAGGATCCGGTGGCCCCCGCCGGGCAGCAGTTCCTCCAGCAGCGCCAGACCGTGCCCGGCCATCAGCCGGCTGGCCTCTGCGTCACGGCGATGCAGTTCCTGGGCCGCCGAGAGCGCCGCGCGGGCCGCCTCTTCGCCCTCGGCCCCGCGCTCGACGGCGGTCCGGTACGCGGACGCCGCCAGCCGCACCCCGTACCCGAGGTTCACCGCGGTGGGGCGCGCCGTCTCCAGCAGCTCCGCGGCCTCGTCCACGTCGAAGCCCCGCAGCGCCGCGAGCGCGACTCCGTACGCACCGGCGATACCGAGAAGCGGTGCCCCCCGCACCGCGAGCGTACGGATCGCCAGCACCAGGACGGAAACGTCGGTGCAGACCAGCTCGACCTCCTCGGCGGGGAGCCGGGTCTGGTCGAGAAGCACCAGTACGGGCCCTTCGGGCGGCTCGTCCCAGCGCAGCACGGGAAGCTTCGACGGCTCGGCATCCACCGGGTTTTGTACGTACTGATCAGCCATCCGCCCAGTCTGCCCCGTGCCGCTCCGACAATGAAGGTACGAAGGTGCCCCCGGCCCCGGTCCACCGACAGCCCGCGCGTGGCACGATGGCAGCCAACCGGCCGCCCTGACAGGCGGAAGGACACTGTGAACCCGCCGGCTCGACGAGCCGGCCCCGTGACCGATCCATGAGGTGGACGACCGTGAACGACACTCCGGGTTGGGCATCGCCCGGATCGGCTCCTTCCGAAGGGCAGAACGGCCCCGGCGTACCGCAGCCCGCGCCGCCCGCGGACGGAAGCGGTCCCGCCTCGAAGTGGTCCAAGGAGCAGCCCCCTCCCGGACAGTGGTCCGCACCGACCGGCCCCGGCCAGGTCCCCGGCCCGCCCCCGCCGCGCTGGGGCGGCGGCGGGCACCACGGCGGCTGGGGCGGTCCCCCCGCCGCCGCCAAGCCGGGAGTCATCCCGCTGCGGCCCCTCGGCGTCGGTGAAATCCTCGACGGCGCGGTGTCGACGCTGCGCGCGCACTGGCGCACGGTCCTGAGCGTGACGATCACGGTCTCCGTCATCTCCCAGATCTGCAGCATCCTCGTGGAGCGTTACCTGCTCCCCGCGCCTCCTGAGGTCGATCCCGACGCGACGCCCGAGGAAGCCCTGCAGCAGTCCGTCGAGTCGCTGCAGGCGAGCTTGGTGGCCCTCGGCCCCGCCCTGTTGATCACCTTGATCGGCACCTTGCTCACGACCGCACTGCTCACCGTGGTGATCAGCCGCTCGGTGCTCGGCCGCCCGATCACCCTCGCCGAGGCCTGGCGCGAGGCCCGGCCGCGGATCCCCCACCTTCTGGGCCTCACGCTGCTGCTGCCGCTGGGCAGTGCCGCGATCATGACCGTCGGCGTACTTCCTGGGATGCTGATCGGCGGCGCGGGCGTGCTCCTGTCCGTGGTCGGCGGTCTCGCCGCCATCACCGTCATCATCTGGCTGATGGTCCGCTTCGCCCTGGCCTCCCCCGCCCTCGTGCTGGAACGTCAAGGCGTCATCACGTCGCTGCGCCGCTCCGCCAAGCTCGTCCAAGGTGCCTGGTGGCGCGTCTTCGGGATCACGCTGCTGACCCTGCTGCTGGTCTTCGTCGTGAGCATGGTCATCGCCATCCCGTTCACCGTCATCGGTTTCGCCGTGGACGGCGCCGGCATCGGCGACCTGTTCACCGGGAGCGGCCCCGACTTCGGCTGGCCCTTCCTGATCATCACGGGAATCGGCTCCGTGATCGCCTCGTCGATCACCTACCCGATCTCCGCCGGCGTGACGGTGCTCCTCTACGTGGACCAGCGCATCCGCCGCGAAGCGCTCGACCTCGAACTCGCGCGTGCAGCCGGCGTCTCCGGCTACGGGTCGGCACCTCCCGGTGACCGCTCCACCGGGGGCTGATGCGGTGTTGGGCACGGGGGGCGCGACGGCGGCACTGCTGGTCGGCGCGAGCGACGACGTACCGGTGGACACTCCGCGCGAGCCCGCCCGCGAGGCGGCGGAGCGGGAGCTGTCCAGGCCGATGTACCACGAGAACGACCCGAACCTTCTCGAGCGCGCCCTGGACCGCTTCTGGGAGTGGGTCGACAGTCTCTTCGGCGCCGCTTCGAGCGGCACTCCCGGCGGCTTGATCGGCCTGATCGCCGTCATCCTCGTCGTCGTCGCCCTCGCGGCCGCCCTGTGGTGGCGGCTCGGTAAGCCCCAGCGCACGGTCCGTGCCTCCGACTCCCTCTTCGAAGACGGCCCACGCAGCGCTTCGGCGCACCGCGCCGCGGCGGACAAGCACGCCGCCGCCGAGCGGTGGAACCAGGCGGTGCAGGAGCGGATGCGCGCCATCGTCCGCTCCCTGGAGGAACGCACGCTCCTCGACGCCAGGCCGGGCCGTACCGCCGACGAGGCCGCCGCGGAGGCGGGGCGCCCGCTCCCCGACCACGCCGACGAACTGCGCGCCGCGGCCCGTGTCTTCGACGACGTCACGTACGGCGGTCGCACCGCCGACCGGCAGGCGTACGAACGGCTCCGGGACCTGGACCTCGCCCTGGAGAGCACCAAGCCCCTGTCGGCCACCGTTGCCGAGGGAGCCACCGAATGACCGGCCTCACGGGCAGCACCACGTCCATGTCGCCCTCCACCCGCCAGGTCTGGAACCGCGTCCGGGGTCTGCTCCTCGCTGTCATGCTCCTCGTCGTGGGCGGCATCGCCATGGCTGCACTGCGGTCGAATGATCACCACGGCCGTCTCGATCCACGCTCCGCGGACCAGCACGGCAGCCGTGCTGTCGCCGAACTCCTCAAGGGCCGGGGCGTCTCGACCAGGGTGGTCACCACCCTTGCGGACGCCACCGCCTCGGCAGACGCCGACACCACCGTCCTCGTCACCGACCCCGACATGTTGACGGCCACTCAGCAGCAGGACTTCCGGTCCGCGACCGCCTCGGCCGGCGGACGAACAGTGCTGATCGCCCCCGGTTTCGCCTCCGTCGGCACACTCGCGCCGGACGTCGAGGTCGAATCCCGGACCGAGGTGTCCGAGCTCAGCCCCCGCTGCGACCTTCCCGCCGCCCGCCGCGCGGGCAGCGCCGATCTCGGCGGTGAGCGGTACTCGACCGAGGCGCCCGGCGCCGACAGTTGCTACCCGAGCGACGGCGTTACTTCCCTGGTGCGGCTCGACGCGCCGAACGACGGCGACACCGTCCTCCTGGGCGCTCCTGACATCCTCTACAACGATCGTCTCGACAAGCGCGGCAATGCCTCCCTCGCCCTGCAACTGCTCGGGTCCCGACCCGAACTGGTCTGGTACATCCCTTCTCTCGACGACCCCTCCGCCGCGAACCCCGCCGACGGAGACGGCGACGAGCAGGGCAGCGGCGAAACGGACGGCGAGGGCACGTTCTTCGACCTGATCCCCGGCGGCTGGCTGTGGGGCACGCTGCAACTCCTCGTGGCTGCCGTTCTGGCAGCCGTCTGGCGTGCCCGCCGGCTCGGGCCTCTGGTGACCGAACAACTGCCGGTCGCCATCCGCGCGTCGGAGACCACCGAGGGCCGCGCCCGCCTCTACCGCAAGGTGAACGCGCGTGACCGCGCCGCCGCCTCGCTCCGTTCCGCCACCAGAACCCGCCTTGCCCCGCTTCTCGGTGTCTCCGCCGCGGGCATCCACTCGCCCGAAGCCCTGCTTCCCGCGGTCTCCGCGCACCTCCCCCATGGTGAGCACGACCTCCGTGAACTGCTCTTCGGCACTCCCCCGGCCGACGACACCGCACTCGTCCGACTCGCAGACCAACTCGACGCCCTCGAAAGAGAGGTACGCACCTCATGAGCGCCCCGACCCCCGAGACAGCCGAGAGCTCGGACCGCGCCCGCGCCTCCCTGGAGGCCTTGCGCACCGAGATCGCCAAGGCCGTGGTCGGCCAGGACCCCGCTGTCACCGGTCTCGTCGTGGCTCTGCTCTGCCGCGGTCACGTCCTTCTCGAGGGAGTGCCTGGCGTCGCCAAGACCCTCCTGGTGCGCGCCCTGGCCGCATCGCTCGAGCTCGACACGAAGCGCGTCCAGTTCACCCCCGACCTGATGCCCAGCGATGTCACCGGGTCACTTGTCTACGACAGCCACACGTCCGAGTTCTCGTTCCAGCCCGGGCCCGTCTTCACGAACCTCCTTCTCGCGGACGAGATCAACCGCACGCCGCCCAAGACGCAGTCGTCGCTCCTGGAAGCGATGGAGGAGCGGCAGGTGACGGTCGACGGCACGCCTCGCCTGCTCCCCGATCCCTTCCTCGTCGCCGCGACGCAGAACCCCGTCGAGTACGAGGGCACTTACCCCCTTCCGGAAGCCCAGCTGGACCGCTTCCTCCTCAAGCTGACGGTCCCCCTTCCGTCCCGCGAGGACGAGATCAATGTCCTGACCCGGCATGCGGAGGGCTTCAACCCCCGCGACCTCGAAGCGGCGGGGGTGCGTCCCGTTGCCGGCCCTGCAGAACTGGAAGCGGCCCGTCTCGCCGTGGCCAAGACCTCCGTCTCCACCGAGATCACCGCCTACGTCGTCGATATCTGTCGTGCCACCCGTGAATCCCCCTCACTCACACTGGGCGCCTCACCCCGAGGCGCAACCGCGCTGCTGTCCACCGCCCGCGCCTGGGCCTGGCTCACCGGGCGCGACTACGTCATCCCGGACGATGTGAAGGCCCTCGCCCTGCCCACTCTTCGGCACCGGATCCAGCTCCGACCCGAGGCGGAGATGGAGGGAGTCACCGCCGACTCCGTCATCACCGCGATCCTCGCCCACGTCCCCGTACCGCGCTGAGGCACCGATGGCCCTCACCGGACGAACCGCACTCCTGGCCGCGCTCGGCTCACTCCCCGTAGGCATCCTCGCTCCGAGCTGGACCGGGATGCTTGCTGTCAACGCGCCTCTCTCACTCGCAATCCTGTGCGACTACGCCCTCGCCGCGCCAGTGCGAACGCTCCGGTTCACCCGAAGTGGTGATACATCCGTTCGACTCGGTGACGCGGCGACGGTCGACCTGATGGTCACCAACCCTTCGGACCGGCGTCTACGGGCCGACCTTCGCGATGCGTGGCCGCCGAGCAGCTGGCTGCCGGGGGCGGAGCAGTCCGCCTCCCGCCACAAGGTGACCGTCCCGGCCGGCGAACGCCGCCGCCTCACCACGGTCCTGCGGCCCACACGACGTGGCGACCGCCGCCCGGAGCGCATCACGGTCCGCTCCTACGGACCGCTGGGCCTGGCGGCCCGGCAGGGCCATCACAAGGTGCCTTGGACGGTCCGCGTCCTCCCGCCGTTCACGAGCCGCAAGCATCTGCCCTCCCGCCTGGCGCGTCTGCGCGAACTCGACGGCCGCACGAGCGTGCTGATTCGGGGTCAGGGAACGGAGTTCGACAGTCTTCGCGACTACGTGCCCGGCGACGACACCCGCTCCATCGACTGGCGGGCCACCGCGCGTCGGACCACCGTTGCCGTCCGCACGTGGCGCCCGGAACGTGACCGGCACATCCTCATCGTTCTCGACACGGGACGGACATCGGCGGGACGCGTGGGGGACGTCCCGCGCCTGGACGCCGCGATGGATGCCGCGCTCCTGCTGGGCGCGTTGGCGTCACGTGCCGGTGACCGGGTCGGACTGTTGGCGTACGACCGCCGCATCCGCGCCCAGGTCGTCGGACGGTCCGCAGGTGACGTTCTTCCGGCCATGGTCAACGCCTTCGCTCCCCTGGAGCCGGAGCTCATCGAGACAGATGCCCGCGGCCTCAGCGCTGCTGCGCTGACGAACGCTCCCCGCCGGTCCCTCATCGTCCTTCTGACGAGCCTCGACGCCGCTCCTGTCGAGGAGGGCCTGCTGCCCGTCCTCCCGCAGCTCACGCAGCGCCACACCGTCCTGGTGGCCTCTGTGGCGGATCCTCATCTCGAACGCATGAAGGTGACGCGCGATTCGGTCGAGGGCGTCTACGACGCCGCGGCAGCCACCCAGGCCCAGTCGCAGCGGGACCGGGCGGCGGAACAGTTGCAGCGTCACGGAGTCACCGTTGTGGATGCGACACCGGAGAAGATCGCACCGGCTCTCGCCGATGCCTATCTCGCTCTCAAAGCAGCCGGTCGCCTCTGAGTCCGTTGTCCCTTCAGATGCGGCCGGCTCGCCCCGGAGCCGGCGAGCGGTCACGCAGGGGAATTTGGTCCTGAACGCAGGAAAGCCCCGCACCAGAGGTGCGGGGCTTTCCCACAATGATTGTTCGGCGGCGTCCTACTCTCCCACAGGGTCCCCCCTGCAGTACCATCGGCGCTGAAAGGCTTAGCTTCCGGGTTCGGAATGTAACCGGGCGTTTCCCTAACGCAATGACCACCGAAACACTATGAAGATGTCCGAACTACCAGCCGGCAACCCCACACAGGGGTCGGGCGAGTTCGTTACTTCAGAACTAACACAGTGGACGCGAGCAACTGAGGACAAGCCCTCGGCCTATTAGTACCGGTCAACTCCACCCCTTACAGGGCTTCCATATCCGGCCTATCAACCCAGTCGTCTACTGGGAGCCTTACCCTCTCAAGGAGGTGGGAGTCCTCATCTCGAAGCAGGCTTCCCGCTTAGATGCTTTCAGCGGTTATCCTTTCCGAACGTAGCCAACCAGCCATGCCCTTGGCAGGACAACTGGCACACCAGAGGTTCGTCCGTCCCGGTCCTCTCGTACTAGGGACAGCCCTTCTCAAGACTCCTACGCGCACAGCGGATAGGGACCGAACTGTCTCACGACGTTCTAAACCCAGCTCGCGTACCGCTTTAATGGGCGAACAGCCCAACCCTTGGGACCGACTCCAGCCCCAGGATGCGACGAGCCGACATCGAGGTGCCAAACCATCCCGTCGATATGGACTCTTGGGGAAGATCAGCCTGTTATCCCCGGGGTACCTTTTATCCGTTGAGCGACGGCGCTTCCACAAGCCACCGCCGGATCACTAGTCCCGACTTTCGTCCCTGCTCGACCCGTCGGTCTCACAGTCAAGCTCCCTTGTGCACTTACACTCAACACCTGATTGCCAACCAGGCTGAGGGAACCTTTGGGCGCCTCCGTTACTCTTTAGGAGGCAACCGCCCCAGTTAAACTACCCATCAGACACTGTCCCTGATCCGGATCACGGACCCAGGTTAGACATCCAGCACGACCAGAGTGGTATTTCAACGACGACTCCACCTGAACTGGCGTCCAAGCTTCACAGTCTCCCACCTATCCTACACAAGCCGAACCGAACACCAATATCAAACTGTAGTAAAGGTCCCGGGGTCTTTCCGTCCTGCTGCGCGAAACGAGCATCTTTACTCGTAGTGCAATTTCACCGGGCCTATGGTTGAGACAGTCGAGAAGTCGTTACGCCATTCGTGCAGGTCGGAACTTACCCGACAAGGAATTTCGCTACCTTAGGATGGTTATAGTTACCACCGCCGTTTACTGGCGCTTAAGTTCTCAGCTTCGCCACCCCGAAGAGTGACTAACCGGTCCCCTTAACGTTCCAGCACCGGGCAGGCGTCAGTCCGTATACATCGCCTTACGGCTTCGCACGGACCTGTGTTTTTAGTAAACAGTCGCTTCTCGCTGGTCTCTGCGGCCACCCCCAGCTCACCGAGTAAATCGGATCACCAGTGATGGCCCCCTTCTCCCGAAGTTACGGGGGCATTTTGCCGAGTTCCTTAACCATAGTTCACCCGAACGCCTCGGTATTCTCTACCTGACCACCTGAGTCGGTTTAGGGTACGGGCCGCCATGAAACTCGCTAGAGGCTTTTCTCGACAGCATAGGATCATCCACTTCACCACAATCGGCTCGGCATCAGGTCTCAGCCTTAACGTGAGGCGGATTTGCCTACCCCACGGCCTACACCCTTACCCCGGGACAACCACCGCCCGGGCTGGACTACCTTCCTGCGTCACCCCATCGCTTACCTACTACAAGTCTGGTTCGTCGGCTCCACCACTCCGACCTCGTCCGAAGACTCAGCCGGCGGCTTCACGGACTTAGCATCGCCTGATTCGATATTGGGCGTTTCAAAGCGGGTACCGGAATATCAACCGGTTGTCCATCGACTACGCCTGTCGGCCTCGCCTTAGGTCCCGACTTACCCTGGGCAGATCAGCTTGACCCAGGAACCCTTAGTCAATCGGCGCACACGTTTCTCACGTGTGTATCGCTACTCATGCCTGCATTCTCACTCGTGAACCGTCCACAACTCGCTTCCGCGGCTGCTTCACCCGGCACACGACGCTCCCCTACCCATCCCAGCGGGCGTTGGCCCTCATGCTGGAATGACACGACTTCGGCGGTACGCTTGAGCCCCGCTACATTGTCGGCGCGGAATCACTTGACCAGTGAGCTATTACGCACTCTTTCAAGGGTGGCTGCTTCTAAGCCAACCTCCTGGTTGTCTCTGCGACTCCACATCCTTTCCCACTTAGCGTACGCTTAGGGGCCTTAGTCGATGCTCTGGGCTGTTTCCCTCTCGACCATGGAGCTTATCCCCCACAGTCTCACTGCCGCGCTCTCACTTACCGGCATTCGGAGTTTGGCTAAGGTCAGTAACCCGGTAGGGCCCATCGCCTATCCAGTGCTCTACCTCCGGCAAGAAACACACGACGCTGCACCTAAATGCATTTCGGGGAGAACCAGCTATCACGGAGTTTGATTGGCCTTTCACCCCTAACCACAGGTCATCCCCCAGGTTTTCAACCCTGGTGGGTTCGGTCCTCCACGAAGTCTTACCTCCGCTTCAACCTGCCCATGGCTAGATCACTCCGCTTCGGGTCTAGAGCGTGCAACTCGATCGCCCTGTTCGGACTCGCTTTCGCTACGGCTTCCCCACACGGGTTAACCTCGCTACACACCGCTAACTCGCAGGCTCATTCTTCAAAAGGCACGCAGTCACGACTGACAGCACAAGTGCTGCCAGCGACGCTCCCACGGCTTGTAGGCACACGGTTTCAGGTACTATTTCACTCCGCTCCCGCGGTACTTTTCACCATTCCCTCACGGTACTATCCGCTATCGGTCACCAGGGAATATTTAGGCTTAGCGGGTGGTCCCGCCAGATTCACACGGGATTTCTCGGGCCCCGTGCTACTTGGGTGTCTCTCAAACGAGCCGTTGATGTTTCAGCTACGGGGGTCTTACCCTCTACGCCGGACCTTTCGCATGTCCTTCGCCTACATCAACGGTTTCTGACTCGTCGACCAGCCGGCAGACTGATCAAGAGAGATCCCACAACCCCGCATGCGCAACCCCTGCCGGGTATCACACGCATACGGTTTGGCCTCATCCGGTTTCGCTCGCCACTACTCCCGGAATCACGGTTGTTTTCTCTTCCTGAGGGTACTGAGATGTTTCACTTCCCCTCGTTCCCTCCACATGCCCTATGTGTTCAGGCATGGGTGACAGTCCATGACGACTGCCGGGTTTCCCCATTCGGAAACCCCCGGATCAAAGCCTGGTTGACGGCTCCCCGGGGACTATCGTGGCCTCCCACGTCCTTCATCGGTTCCTGGTGCCAAGGCATCCACCGTGCGCCCTTAAAAACTTGGCCACAGATGCTCGCGTCCACTGTGTAGTTCTCAAGCAACGACCAGCCACCCACCACCCCGTCACCTACGCGACGAGTTCACTGGGGCCGGCATCCCGAAGGACGAGCAACGCTCGCACCCTCAGACACCCAACAGTGTGCCCGGCAGCATCCCTTACCCGACCGCCTCGTTCCACGCTCCGAAGAGCAGTACTGGAAGCGGCAGGCGACAAGACCCTGCCGAATAATCAACGTTCCACCCATGAGCGACCGTGCGAGTCATTCGCTCGCAGTCGGCCATGTGCTCCTTAGAAAGGAGGTGATCCAGCCGCACCTTCCGGTACGGCTACCTTGTTACGACTTCGTCCCAATCGCCAGTCCCACCTTCGACAGCTCCCTCCCACAAGGGGTTGGGCCACCGGCTTCGGGTGTTACCGACTTTCGTGACGTGACGGGCGGTGTGTACAAGGCCCGGGAACGTATTCACCGCAGCAATGCTGATCTGCGATTACTAGCAACTCCGACTTCATGGGGTCGAGTTGCAGACCCCAATCCGAACTGAGACCGGCTTTTTGAGATTCGCTCCGCCTCACGGCTTCGCAGCTCTTTGTACCGGCCATTGTAGCACGTGTGCAGCCCAAGACATAAGGGGCATGATGACTTGACGTCGTCCCCACCTTCCTCCGAGTTGACCCCGGCAGTCTCCTGTGAGTCCCCATCACCCCGAAGGGCATGCTGGCAACACAGAACAAGGGTTGCGCTCGTTGCGGGACTTAACCCAACATCTCACGACACGAGCTGACGACAGCCATGCACCACCTGTATACCGACCACAAGGGGGGCACCATCTCTGATGCTTTCCGGTATATGTCAAGCCTTGGTAAGGTTCTTCGCGTTGCGTCGAATTAAGCCACATGCTCCGCTGCTTGTGCGGGCCCCCGTCAATTCCTTTGAGTTTTAGCCTTGCGGCCGTACTCCCCAGGCGGGGAACTTAATGCGTTAGCTGCGGCACCGACGACGTGGAATGTCGCCAACACCTAGTTCCCAACGTTTACGGCGTGGACTACCAGGGTATCTAATCCTGTTCGCTCCCCACGCTTTCGCTCCTCAGCGTCAGTAATGGCCCAGAGATCCGCCTTCGCCACCGGTGTTCCTCCTGATATCTGCGCATTTCACCGCTACACCAGGAATTCCGATCTCCCCTACCACACTCTAGCCTGCCCGTATCGAATGCAGACCCGGGGTTAAGCCCCGGGCTTTCACATCCGACGTGACAAGCCGCCTACGAGCTCTTTACGCCCAATAATTCCGGACAACGCTTGCGCCCTACGTATTACCGCGGCTGCTGGCACGTAGTTAGCCGGCGCTTCTTCTGCAGGTACCGTCACTTTCGCTTCTTCCCTGCTGAAAGAGGTTTACAACCCGAAGGCCGTCATCCCTCACGCGGCGTCGCTGCATCAGGCTTTCGCCCATTGTGCAATATTCCCCACTGCTGCCTCCCGTAGGAGTCTGGGCCGTGTCTCAGTCCCAGTGTGGCCGGTCGCCCTCTCAGGCCGGCTACCCGTCGTCGCCTTGGTAGGCCATCACCCCACCAACAAGCTGATAGGCCGCGGGCTCATCCTTCACCGCCGGAGCTTTCAACCGCAGACCATGCGATCCGCAGTATTATCCGGTATTAGACCCCGTTTCCAGGGCTTGTCCCAGAGTGAAGGGCAGATTGCCCACGTGTTACTCACCCGTTCGCCACTAATCCCCTCCCGAAGGAGGTTCATCGTTCGACTTGCATGTGTTAAGCACGCCGCCAGCGTTCGTCCTGAGCCAGGATCAAACTCTCCATGAATGTTTACCCGTGATCGGGTGCACATCCGAAGAGCGGAACAACCGGTCGGAATAAGACCGGTTGTTCACAGCGTCCTCGCTGTGATTGCCACCCCGCAAGCGGGATGGACTTTTTCAAAGGAACCTCGACCATCCGAAGATGGACGGGGTATCAACATATCTGGCGTTGATTTTTGGCACACTGTTGAGTTCTCAAGGAACGGACGCTTCCTTTGTACTCACCCGCAGAACATTTTCTGGGGCTTTCCTCCGGGCGCTTCCCTTCGGTCTTGCGTTTCCAACCTTACCAGATCCGTTTTCCGTTCCGTTTCCGGTTCGGATTTCATTTCCGGTGGCCGTTGGAGAGCCTTTTTGCCTTTCGGCTGATCCGAACTTTATCAGAATCATCTTGGCCGACCTAATCGGCCTTGGGATTCGGATAAGGAATCGGGAAGCTGCTCTGCGGAAATCATTTCCCGGCGAGAGCCAGACAGACTCTAAATGTTCACGCCCGAACTTGTCCAGTCCGAGGCAACCGTTAAAATCTACCTCCCCACGTGTCCCCTGTCAAGGGGGGCTGTGGGGCGAAGAGGAGACTAGCAGCTCGCAGGGGCCCTGCGCACATCAGGCCGCGGTGGGGAGCTCGGCGCTGCGGTCGGCCTCCTCCACGTCGCCCGTGTCTCCGGCGCGCGCCGCTCGGCCGCCCAGGATGTAGACGTACGCGAGGAAGCCCAGCTCGGCGACGATGCCGATGGTGATGCGTGCCCATGTCGGCAGGCCGGAGGGGGTTACAAAACCCTCGATGAGGCCCGACACGAACAGCACCAGTGCGAGTCCGATGGCCATGCCGAGCGCCGCCCGGCCCTGCTGGGCAAGTGCGGTTCGGCGGCTCAACGGTCCTGGGTCGATCACTGTCCAGCCGAGGCGCAGCCCGGTGCCGGCCGCGACGAACACGGCCGTCAGTTCGAGCAGGCCGTGCGGGAGCACCAGCCCGAGGAAGACGTCGAGCCGACCGGCGGAGGACATGAGCCCGATCCCTACGCCCAGATTCAGCATGTTCAGGAAGAGGATCCAGACCACCGGGAGGCACAGGAACGCGCCGAGGGTCAGGCACATGGCGGCTGCCTGAGCGTTGTTCGTCCAGACCTGGGCGGCGAACGAGGCCGCGGGATGGCTCGAGTAGTAGGTCTCGTACTCGCCACCCGGGCGGGTCAGCCGCCGGAGTTCTTCCGGAGCGCCGATCGCCGACTGAACCTCCGGATGGGTTCCGATCCACCAGCCGATGAGGGCGGCGAGAAGGGTGGAGAGCACCGCAGTCGGTATCCACCAGTGCCGGGAGCGGTAGACCGCGGCGGGAAATCCGGCGGTGAGGAAGTGGAGTGCGTCCCTCCAGCTCGACCGCCGGGTGCCGGTGACCACAGCGCGTGCCCGTGCCACGAGCTGGGTGAGTCTCGCGGTGAGTGCCGGTTCAGGAGCGCTGGACTGTACGAGAGAGAGATGAGTGGCCGTGCGCTGGTAGAGGGCGACGAGCTCGTCTGCTTCCGCACCCGTCAGGTGGCCGCCCCGACGAAGGAGGTGGTCCAGGCGGTCCCACTCTGCGCGGTGGGCTGTCACGAAGACATCGAGGTCCATGGTCGGCTGCTGCTCCAGGCACTGGGTGCATTGCGCACGGTCCGTACTACTTCACTGCTGCACTACTGCGACGCGCTGGCGGTCAGCTTGGCAGACTGGGGGATCAAGGGGCAGGGAAGGCCGACAGAACGCGACGACAGGGGGCAGCAGTGAGTGGGCTAGTGACGGGGGACGCGGTCGTACTGGGGCTGCAGCCGGCAAGACTGCCGAGCCGGGCGCTCGCCCTCGTGATCGATCTCGCCGTCATCTGGACCGTGTACCTGCTGCTGTCGATCGGTCTGGCGCTTGCGACGGCATCACTGGACGAGGCCGCTGTCATGGCCGTGTCCATCGCGTCGTTCCTGCTGGTCCTCGTCGGTGCGCCGATAGCCGTGGAGACCCTCAGCCATGGGCGTTCGCTGGGAAAGCTGGCCTGCGGGCTGCGGGTGGTCCGGGACGACGGCGGGCCGATCCGCTTCCGGCACGCGCTGGTGCGCGGGGCGATGGGCGTCGTGGAGGTCCTCTTCACGTTCGGGGTCATCGCCTGCATCGCTTCGCTGGTGTCGGAGCGGGGCCGGCGAATAGGCGACGTCTTCGCCGGAACACTCGTCGTGAGGGAGCGGGTCCCGGCCGCCCGCGGCCCTATGGCATCGCCTCCTCCGCCGCCGTGGCTGGTCGGACGCTTCGCCCAGCTCGACCTGTCGGGGGTGCCCGACGACTTGTGGCTGGCGATACGCCAGTACCTGACCCGGATGAGGCAGCTGGATCCCGCCGTGAGCTGGTCCATGGCGCAGCGACTGGCCGGTGACCTGGCGGAGCGCACGGGGACGCCGGCGCCCGAGGGCGTGCCGCCGGCCGCTTACCTGGCGGCCGTGGTCAACGAACGGCAGGCCCGTGACGCCCGGCGGGCGTTCACCGCGGCCGCGCGCCGAGCCGGCCTCGGGCCTGCTGCCGCCCGGCCCACTGCCACCGGTCCCACTGCGGTCCCCGCGGAAGAGGCGGTCGACCGCCAGGACCGCACTGCCGAACGCCCCGACGCGCGGTCGGCCGCCGCACCAGCAGGCAGCCGGCCGCTCGCCCGTCCTTCCGCGCCGGCCCCGACCCACGTCCCGCCGACCGGCCATCGTGGAGGATTCGCCCCTCCCGCCTGAGCGACCGAGTGCCGTACGACCGATCCCCTGCTCAACGAGGCCGAGCACCCGGGAGCAGCCGAGCGGCCGAGCACCCGAGCGGAACGCCGCGCCCTCGGCGACGGCCGCGGCGACGGATCGGCCCGACGGGACAACCTCCCTCGACGGCCCGCCCGGGGGCGCACCGCCGTCAGCGGAAGGTGGAGGGCGGGCTCTCGAGGTCCTCGAGCTCGATCCCCGGCGCCGCGAGGACCACGTCCCCTGCGATGTGAACCGCGTGCTGCTCGCCCGTGTCCAGGGCGTTGACCTGGTACTCGTCCACCGTCAGAAGGCCGTTGTCAGTGGTGTGCGCTTCACTTTTCACCAGCGCCCAGGACTGGTCGACGGTCCGGGGTGCCAGTACGGGGTCGGTGAAGGCGACGAGACGGACGCGGGTGGCGGGGGCGCCTGGTGCGAGGCGCAGCAGACGGGCCGTTGCGACGAGAAAGGCGGGGGATGCGCCGGTGAACGCGTGGGCGGGGGCGTTGCCTTCACGTGCGTCGGTTCCGGTCGGGTCGGTGCGGACCCACGTGACACCGTCGATCGCCGCGCCGCGGACCTGCCAGCTCGCCGCGTGGAGTTCGAGACGGATGGGGCGGCCCAGCTCGTCGAGCGCGAGGTCGACGGAGCCGGCGTCGTCGCCGGAGGGAGTGGTGGTCCGGGAGACGTAACGCCAGCCGGAAGGGCCGGGGGCGCATTGGAAGTGTTCTTCCCCGAGTGGGGTGTGGTCGTGGGGATCGTGGAGCGAATAGCGGCCGCGGGGCATGGGGGCGTAGGTGTCCTTGTGCGGTGAAGGCGTGAGCCGGAGCCGTTCGAGGAGGGTACGGGGCAGGCCCCCGACACGGGGGTGCGGGGGCCTGCCTGGTACTGCTCTGCGATGCCTACGGCGCTGCGCTACGCCGGCGTGATCAGTAGCGGTAGTGGTCCGGCTTGTACGGGCCGTCGACGTCGACACCGATGTAGGCGGCCTGCTCCGGGCGCAGGGTGGTGAGCTTGACGCCGAGGGCGTCGAGGTGAAGGCGGGCGACCTTCTCGTCGAGGTGCTTGGGCAGCACGTAGACGTCGGTCGGGTACTCCTGCGGCTTGGTGAACAGCTCGATCTGCGCCAGGGTCTGGTCCGCGAACGAGTTGGACATCACGAACGACGGGTGACCGGTCGCGTTGCCCAGGTTCAGCAGACGCCCCTCGGACAGCACGATAAGGACCTTGCCGTCGGGGAAGGTCCAGGTGTGGACCTGCGGCTTCACCTCGTCCTTGACGACACCCGGCAGCTGCGCCAGACCGGCCATGTCGATCTCGTTGTCGAAGTGACCGATGTTGCCCACGATCGCCTGGTGCTTCATCCGGGCCATGTCCGAGGCCATGATGATGTCCTTGTTGCCGGTCGTGGTGATGAAGATGTCCGCGCTCTCCACCACCTCGTCCAGCGTGGTCACCTGGTAGCCGTCCATCGCCGCCTGCAACGCGCAGATCGGGTCGATCTCGGTGATGATCACACGGGCACCCTGGCCGCGCAGCGACTCCGCACAGCCCTTGCCCACGTCGCCGTAACCGCACACGACCGCCGTCTTGCCACCGATCAGCACATCGGTGGCCCGATTGATGCCGTCGATCAACGAGTGCCGGCAACCGTACTTGTTGTCGAACTTCGACTTCGTGACCGCGTCGTTCACATTGATCGCCGGGAACAGCAGCGTCCCGTCACGGTGCATCTCGTAGAGACGGTGCACACCTGTGGTGGTCTCCTCCGTCACACCGCGGATCTCGGACGCCAGCTGCGTCCACTTCTGCGGGTTCTCGGTGAGCGTGCGGTTCAGCAGGCGCAGGATGTGGCTGTACTCCTCGCTGTCCGCGGTGGACGGGTCGGGAGCGGCGCCCGCCTTCTCGAACTCGACACCCTTGTGGACCAGGAGGGTGGCGTCACCGCCGTCGTCCAGGATCATGTTCGGGCCGCCGGTGGGGGTGTTCGGCCAGGTCAGCGCCTGCTCCGTGCACCACCAGTACTCCTCCAGCGTCTCGCCCTTCCAGGCGAAGACGGGGATGCCCTGCGGGTTCTCGGGGGTGCCGTTCGGGCCGACCGCGATGGCGGCAGCGGCGTGGTCCTGCGTGGAGAAGATGTTGCAGGAGGCCCAGCGGACCTCGGCGCCCAGTGCGGCAAGGGTCTCGATGAGGACGGCGGTCTGCACGGTCATGTGCAGGGAGCCGGTGATCCGCGCGCCGGCGAGCGGCTGCGCGTCGGCGTACTCCTTGCGGATCGACATCAGGCCGGGCATCTCGTGCTCGGCGAGAGTGATCTCCTTGCGGCCGAAGACGGCGAGGGAAAGGTCGGCGACCTTGAAGTCCTGGCCATTGGCGACAGTCGACATGCGAGCTGCTCCTCGTGGTTCGGGTCGAGGGTGGTTACGGCTGGCTCTGCGGCGGCCGGGGCATACGAATGCCCGGGAGTCCGCAGGACAGTCCGTCGGAGGCCCTCTCTCCCTCGGCCGGTCCCGCACGGGACCGCCCGACCGCCATCAGCAGCGACGTCTGACTGGTTACGAATCTACACCGATCGGCCCAGCCGACCCCAGCCCGCCCAGGTGCGGGTTCCGGCCAGTCTCCTGGGGCCGGAACACGGCCGGTCCACGGCTTCCGGGCTTTTGACATGGCCGGAATCTGGTGCACGATGCTGCGACATCCCGCTGCCGGGTCGGGACCATCCACCCGGTCCGGCGGGGCGAGCGTGAGGAGGACCACCACGTGACGAGTCCGGCGAGTGGGCAGCGGGCGTTGAAGCTGCTCGCGGTGACGGCCTGTCCGACAGGCATCGCCCACACCTACATGGCGGCGGAGAAGCTGACGCAGGCCGCCGAGACCCTCGGCATCGAGATGAAAGTGGAGACGCAAGGATCGATCGGCGCAGAGAATGTACTTTCTGACAACGATGTCAGAGAGGCGGACGGCATCATCATCGCCGCCGACAAGGATGTCGACCGCGGTCGCTTCGTCGGCAAGAAGGTGCTGGCCGTCGGCGTCGCGGAGGGAATCCGGCGCCCGGAGCAGTTGATCGAGCAGGTACAGCGGGCCCCGGTGCAGGGTGCCGATGAGGAAGCCGCGGACGCCGGCCCTTCGAAAGGCGCGGCCGGCAGCGGCAAGGAGCGCAGCGTCGTGTACAAGGCGCTGATGAACGGCGTCTCGTACATGATCCCGTTCGTCGTGGTGGGCGGGTTGCTCATCGCTGTCTCGCTGGCGCTCGGCGGTGACGCGACGGCCGAGGGCTATGTCATTCCCGAGGGCACCTTCTGGGGTCAGGTGAACGCGATCGGCGTCGTCGGCTTCGAGTTGATGATCCCGATCCTGTCCGGGTACATCGCCTACGCGATCGCCGACCGGCCCGCGCTGGTACCGGGCATGATCGGCGGGTGGATCGCCGGGCACGGCGAGTTCTACGACTCGGAGGCCGGCGCCGGCTTCATCGGGGCGATCGTCACCGGCTTCCTCGCCGGCTACCTCGTTCTGTGGATCAAGAAGGTCAAGGTCCCCAGGTTCGCGCAGCCGATCATGCCTATCATCGTGATCCCCGTGGTGGCCACGACAGCACTCGGCCTGTTCTTCGTGTACGTGATCGGTGAACCGATCTCGTGGGTCTTCACGCATCTCACCGACTGGCTCAGCGGTCTGACGGGCACGAGCGCGGTCCTGCTCGGCGCACTGCTCGGCCTGATGATCGCGTTCGACATGGGCGGACCGGTCAACAAGACCGCGTTCCTGTTCGGCGCCGGCCTCATCGCGACCGGCAACCAGACCGTGATGGGCATGTGCGCGGCCGCCATTCCGGTCATGCCGCTGGGGCAGGGCCTCGCCACCGTGATCCGGCGGAAGCTGTACTCGGAGCAGGAACGCGAGACGGGTATGGCTGCGCTCTTCATGGGCATGTTCGGCATCTCGGAGGGTGCGATCCCGTTCGCGGCCGCCCGTCCGGCGCAGGTCATCCCGGCGAACATGCTCGGTGGTGCGGTCGCCGGTGCGATCGCGGGCATGGCCGGTGTAGAGGACGCGGTTCCGCACGGTGGACCGATCGTGGCCGTGCTGGGCGCGGTCGGCGGTGTGCCGATGTTCTTCGTGGCCGTCGCCGCGGGCACCGCCGTCACCGCGCTCACGACCAACGCGCTGATCGGCCTCAAGGAGCGTGCCGGCCGGGCCGCGCCCGCTCCCGCCCTCGCCGGGGCCGACGGTGCCGGGACCGCGGCCACCGACCGAGCACTCGTGGGCGCGCCGGCAGAGGCCGGAGTCGCCGCCGGGTCCAGGACACGAGGAGCGTCCCCGTCCCCGTCCGCCGCTGCAGCGAGTGACGCGTCGGGGGACGGGAGCCCGGGCGACAGCGGCATCCTGTCCGGCTATCTGACCGCGCAGACCGTGCGGGTGCGGCTCGACGCCGACACCAAGGACGCCGCCATCAGGGAGATGGCCGCGATGCTGGCCACCACCGGCAAGGTGGCGGACCCCGAGGCGCTGGTGCGGGCCGCGCTGGCACGCGAGGAGCAGGGCACCACGGGGCTCGGCGAGGAGATCGCCGTACCGCATGCGAAGACGGACGCCGTCACATCGCCCGTCGTCGGATTCGCCCGCTCCGCGGAAGGCGTGGAATGGGGCTCGCCGGACGGCACCAAGGCCAAGTTGATCTTCATGATCACGGTGCCGGAGGCGGCCGCGGGCGACGAGCACCTGCGCATCCTGGCCATGCTGTCCCGCAAGCTCATGGACGTGGAGTTCCGTGAGCGCCTGACGGCGGCGCCGGACGAGGCCGCGATCCTCGCGGTGCTGCGCGAGGTCCGCTGACGGAGCGGCCCGGCCGTCGCCCAGCCACGCCGACGTCCTCGTCCACGGGCAAGGACACCCCCACGGCACGCCCGCACAACGGCGCGGCACTCGGACGGCGAGTCGGGCGAGCGGCCTGGAACAGTCGCAACGTCCAGGAGCGGCCAACAGGAAAGGCCCCCGGGACCCAGCGCCGCCGGCAACACCGGTGACACGCGGTCCGGGGGCCTTCCCCGTTGGACTTGCTCAAGTGACTCAGTGGCCGGAGCCGCCCGGCGACTTGGCGGGGTCGGTGCCCGTGGCAGCCCTCGCCTCGTTGTAGATGTCCGGCTCGAGGTAGATCACGCGCGCGATCGGCACGGCCGCACGGATGCGGTCCTCGGCGGCGTTGATGGCCTCCGCCACCTCGTCGGCGGTCTCGTGCTGTTCGACGGCGATCTTCGCGGCGACGAGCAGTTCCTCGGGACCGAGGTGGAGCGTGCGCATGTGGATGATTCGGGTGACGGTACGGCCGTCGACCGTGGCGGCCTTGATCTTCTCGATGTCCTCCGTGCCCGCGGCCTCACCCAGCAGCAGCGACTTGGTCTCCGCGGCGAGCACGACGGCGATCACGATGAGCAGGACACCGATGCAGAGGGTGCCGATGCCGTCCCAGACGCCGTCGCCCGTTGCCAGCGCGAGGCTGACGCCGCAGAGGGCCAGGATCAGGCCGACCAGGGCGCCCAGGTCCTCGAGGAGCACCACGGGAAGCTCGGGCGCCTTGGCCCGGCGCACGAACTGCGTCCAGCTGAGCTTGCCGCGCACCACGTTGGATTCCTTGATGGCGGTGCGGAACGAGAACGTCTCGGCGATGATCGCGAAGACCAGCACGCCGACCGGCCAGTACCAGGCCTCGATCTCGTGCGGGTGCTTGATCTTCTCGTAGCCCTCGTAGATGGCGAACATGCCACCGACGGAGAACAGCACGATGGAGACGAGGAAGGCGTAGATGTAGCGCTCGCGCCCGTATCCGAAGGGGTGCTGGGGGGTCGCCTCACGCTGGGCCTTCTTGCCGCCGAGCAGCAGCAGGCCCTGGTTGCCCGAGTCGGCGAGCGAGTGGACGCTTTCGGCGAGCATCGACGACGAACCGCTGAAGAGGAACGCCACGAATTTGGCCACCGCGATTGCGAGGTTCGCGGCGAGTGCTGCCACGATCGCCTTGGTACCGCCTGACGCGCTCATGCTTGCCCGATGTCCCTTCGTACGTACGCCGACCGGTCCTGCGCACGGTCTCGGCAGTGCGCCATTGTCGCAGCAGCCGTCCGCAGTGCCGACTCAGGCCACCACAGTCGCGCGGAAGACCGTGCCGGGACCGCCGTCCGTACCCGAGATCTCCACCTTCTCCCCGGCCGGCACGAACGCCGACTCGCCCGGTTCCAGCCGCAGTTCACCGGTCGTGACGCCGCCCGCGGTGCAGAGCAGGATCTGCGGCGTGGACGCGGTCACGTCGCGCGGTTCGGCGTCGGGCGCGAGCACGTAGCGGGACAGCCGGAACTCGTCGATGGGGGTGTCGTAGACCTCTTCGCCGGAGGGTGACGCCTCGGGGCGCAGCACAGTGGGTTCGGTGGCCTCGAACCGTACGATGCGCAGGAGTTCGGGCACGTCCACGTGCTTGGGGGTGAGCCCGCAGCGCAGCACGTTGTCGGAGTTGGCCATGATTTCGACGCCGAGTCCGTCGAGGTAGGCGTGCGGCACGCCGGCGCCGAGGAACAGCGCTTCTCCCGGCTGCAGTCGGATGTGGTTGAGCAGCATCGCCGCGATGACGCCCGGGTCACCAGGGTAGTGGCGGGCGATCTCGGCGTAGGGGGCGTACACCCCACCGAGCCGTTCGGCGGCGGCCGCGGCCTCCGCGACGGTGGCCGCCATCTCCTGCGGGTCCGCGGTCAGTACGGCGGTGAGCACCTCGCGCAGGGCTGCGTCCTCGGGCTGGGCGTGCAGGAGGTCGACGTACGGCTTGAGGGAGTCGACGTCGAGTCCGGCGAGCAGCTCGGCCGCGGCGGCGGGTGCGCGGAAACCGCACAGGCCGTCGAACGGCGTGAGTGCGCAGATCAGTTCCGGCTTGTGGTTGGCGTCCTTGTAGTTGCGGTGCGGCGCGTCGACGGGGACTCTCGCGTTCTCCTCCGCGCCGTAGCCGTCCCTGGCCTGGGCGAGATCCGGGTGGACCTGGAGGGACAGGGGCGCGGCGGCGGCCAGAAGCTTGAGGAGGAAGGGCAGCCGGGGACCGAACTTGGCGACGGCCGCCTCACCGAGCTCACGTTCGGGGGCGGCGGCGATCACGTCGGAGAGGGGCTGGTCGGCCTCGCCGCCGCGGCTGACGCGGGACGGTGCGCCCGGGTGTGCTCCCATCCACATCTCGGCCTGCGGCTCGCCGGTGGGAGCGACGCCGAGCAGCTCCGGGATGGCGGTCGTGGACCCCCAGGCGTAGGGGCGCACGGTGTTGGCGAGGCGATCCATGGTCTTCCCTGGTCCTTCGTCGGTACGTCGTGGTGCGGTGCGGCAGTTGTACGTCTACTCGTCGTGGTTGCCGGAGGCCGCGAGTGCCAGGTACACGGCCGCGAAGTCGGTGACGGCGAGCAGTTCGGCGATCGACTCCAGCTGTGAGCCGTCCTCCGGTTCGAGCTCGCTGACGGCCGTGTCGTGGCCGAGCGCCAGCTCGCGGGCGGCGGGCGCCGCCGTGAGGCCGCCGGCCGGACGGTCGCGCAGCAGGACGACACGGGCCCGCAGCGCCTGCTGCTCGTCGACCCGGTCGCGGAAGAAGTCGTCCTGGTCGGCGCCCGCCGTGAAGTCGCCGGCGAGGAGGACTCCGTGCGCCGGCAGTGCCTCCGGCAGCTCGGCCGCGAGCGCGGGGCGTCCCGCGAGCTCGGCCAGGACCGCGGCGAAGCGGCGGCCCGCAGGACCGGCGCCCGCGCCCTCCGTCCAGATGAGCGGCAGCCGGTCGGCGAGGTCGGCGGCCAGCGTCTTGGCCGGGTTGCTGTGCGTGGCGATGGCGGGACCGCACCGTTCGGCGGTGCGGTCGAGGCGGTCCGCGACCTTCGCGAGGATCTCCGGAGGCGCGTCGACCAGCGCGAGGCGGTCGAGGAGCGCGAGGAGGGGCGTGAACAGCGCCCAGAGCGCGCCGGGGGCGGCCGCCTGGGCGGCCTCGGCCGCCTCGTAGGGCGCGGTGGCCATGGGGACGACCAGGCCGTGGATCGCGTCGACCGCCTCCGCGAGCGGCGCGGTCTGCGGGGCTACGGCGACGACTGTGCAGCCGCGCCGGTAGGCCTGCTCGGCGAGCAGGGCGAGGCCGGGTTCGCTGCCGTCCGTGGTCGTGAGGAGCAGCAGGTCGAGCGAGCCCGCCCAGCCCGGCAGGGCCCAGCGCAGCGCGCCCGCCGCATGGGCGACGCCGGTGGGGCGGAGCGGGATGACGGGGGCCGAGGCGCCGGCGAGGGCGCCGATCAGGTCCGCCACGCCCAGGGCCGCGGTGCCGGGGCCCGCGACGAGGACGGACCGCGGCCGGCCCTCGGGGCTGAGCTGCGCGATGCCGGCTTCGTCGGCGTGCCTGGCGGCCGTGCGCACCCGGGCCCCGGCCTCTGCCGCGCCGCGGAGCAGGCCGCGGCGGTCGGCACGGGCCAAGGCATCCGGGTCGTCGAGGAGCGACTCGTCGAGCATGGGGGTGGGCCTCCGATCGCCGTACGCGTGCGGGGGGTGTTGTGCGGTTGTCGGGACACGGTCCTGACGGCGGGACCAGGTCCTGCCGGGCGCCGTCGTACCGGGCCCGCGGTCCGTCGCACCACCGTCCGTCGGTGCCGCCTTATGCGGGGCGGCGGGCCTCGTCGACGAGAAGGACGGGGATACCGTCCCTGACCGGGTAGGCGAGGCCGCAGTCCTTGCCGGTGCAGATCAGCTCGGGCGTGTCGGCTGCCGTGCGGTCGTCGAGCGGGGCGTGGCAGGCCGGGCAGGCGAGGATCTCCAGAAGGCCGGCTTCGAGCGGCATAACAACGGTGTCCCTTCGGGCATGTCGCACGTCGGACGGAGCGGTTGCGCTCGCGTCGGACGTGCGGTCACGGTGTGGCGGATCAGGCCTCGTCAGCCTACCGCCGGGGGCGGTGTGCGGCTCGTTCTGGGGCGGTGTGGGCGGGCGGTACGGGTGGGGACGGCCGCCCCCACCCGTACCGGTGGGCTCAGGCCCGTACGAGCGCCAGCACCTCGTCGCGGATCTTGGCCATGGTCGCCTCGTCGCGTGCCTCCACGTTGAGCCGCAGCAGCGGCTCCGTGTTCGAGGCGCGCAGGTTGAACCACCAGTCCGCGGTGGTCACCGTCAGCCCGTCGAGTTCGTCGGCCGTGGCGTCCTCGCGGGCGGCGAAGGCGGCCTTCACGGCCGCCGCCCGTCCGGCCTGGTCGTCGACCTTGGAGTTGATCTCGCCGGAGGCTGCGTACCGGTCGTACTGCGCGACCAGGTCGGACAGCGTGCCGTCCTGGGAGCCCAGCGCCGCGAGGACATGGAGCGCGGCGAGCATGCCCGTGTCGGCGTTCCAGAAGTCGCGGAAGTAGTAGTGCGCCGAGTGCTCGCCGCCGAAGATCGCCCCGGTTCGGGCCATTTCCTCCTTGATGAAGGAGTGCCCGACCCTGGTGCGCACCGGCGTGCCGCCGTTCTCGCGGACGACCTCCGGCACGGACCACGAGGTGATCAGGTTGTGGATGACCGTGCCGCCGGCGTGCTTGGCCAGCTCCCTGGAGGCCACCAGGGCGGTGATCGCCGACGGTGAGACGCCCTCTCCCCGCTCGTCGACGACGAAGCAGCGGTCCGCGTCGCCGTCGAAGGCCAGACCCAGGTCCGCGCCCTCCTCGCGCACACGCGCCTGGAGGTCGACGATGTTGGCCGGGTCGAGCGGGTTGGCCTCGTGGTTGGGGAAGGTGCCGTCCAGCTCGAAGTACATCGGGACGAGCGTGAGCGGGAGCGGGCCGAAGACGGTGGGGACCGTGTGGCCGCCCATGCCGTTGCCCGCGTCCACGACGACCTTCAGGGGACGCATGGCCGACAGGTCGACGAGCGAGAGCAGGTGCTCGGCGTAGTCGGTGAGCGTGTCGCGCTCGGTCACCCTGCCCGGTGTCCCGGCGGGGGCGGGGGCGCCCTGCTCGGACCAGGTCTCGACGAGACGGCGGATGTCGGCAAGACCGGTGTCCTGGCCGACGGGGGCGGCACCCGCGCGGCACATCTTGATGCCGTTGTACTGCGCCGGGTTGTGCGAGGCGGTGAACATGGCACCCGGGAGTCCCATGTGTCCGGAGGCGAAGTACAGCTGGTCGGTCGAACAGAGTCCGATGAGGGTGACGTCGGCGCCGCGGGCGGCGGCGCCGCGCGCGAAGGCGCCCGACAGGCCGGGCGACGACGGCCGCATGTCGTGGCCGACGACGATCGCGTCCGCACCCGTCACCTCGACGAAGGCAGCACCGAACAGTTCGGCGAGCGACTCGTCCCACTGATCCGGCACCACCCCGCGGACGTCGTACGCCTTCACGATCTGCGACAGATCAGCAGCCACGGCCCAACCCCTTCT
Source organism: Streptomyces sp. Tu 2975 (assembly GCF_009832925.1). Classification (GTDB taxonomy): domain Bacteria; phylum Actinomycetota; class Actinomycetes; order Streptomycetales; family Streptomycetaceae; genus Streptomyces. Next base: position 4,840,301 of record NZ_CP047140.1, on the reverse strand, counting down.
GAAGTCCATGCGGTCACCTCAAACTACCCTTACGGGGCCGTGGCATGGGGCGTGGACCGGGTCCCGCCGCAAAGCCGTCGGACGGGCGGGTGTGCGAGGGGCGGCGGGTCAGGAGTCGGGGGAACGCAGCACCCGGAGGTGGCCGCGGCGCGCGACCTCCATGGGATCCGCCGAACGCCGACCGCCCTGGCCGCCCGCTTCCGCCGTACGTTGGGGCCGTGCCGCCTCGCGCACCGCGTTCGCGAGCGCTTCGAGATCATCGCCGCTGGGGCGGGCCGGGGCGGAGCCGTCGGTGAGCCGGACGACCTCCCAGCCGCGTGGAGCCGTCAGCCGCTCGCTGTGCTCGGCGCACAGGTCGTAGCAGTGGGGCTCGGCGTAGGTGGCGAGCGGACCGAGGACCGCAGTCGAATCGGCATAGACGTACGTCAGTGTCGCGACGGCAGGGCGGCCGCACGCGGTGCGCGAACAGCGACGTACAGGGCTCACGACGTTGGACGGTACCGCACTCTTGAGCGGGCTGCGACGACTCTCCACCAGGTCACTCCCCGTGTCGTGGTGTGACATCGGACATATCGGCTGTTCGGGCAACTGGCCTGACCTGCACGGAGAGAGAACCACACCGGAGACGGCCCGGCCCCGCGCGGTCACGAGGTGGAGTGAATCAGATCAATTGAGGCAAGAGGGACGATCACGGGAGTCGTGGAATCGGGCTCAACGTTGGCCGAAATGCTCAATCGGCGACAGGCGGGCCGGCCCCGGCCCGGAGACGATCGCCACGGTCCACGGAGAGCTACCCTGCGTCAGTGATGGACAGTCCCGTACCCCCCGACCGGCAGAGCCGAGGCCCCGCCGCCGTGACCGCCATGGAAGAGGCATGCGCGGCCCCGTCGCTCCCCCGCAGGTGCCGCTCTCGGCCAGCCGGGCCGAGACGTTCCGTGACCTGGTCCAGGACTCGGTGGAGAGGCTGGAGCGGCACTGGCCGCAGTTGGCCGACGTCGACTTCCTGGTCCTGGAGGTCCCTGGTTCGCCCGACGAGTCGGTGCCCCTGGGCAGTGCCGTCCCGGCCGCCAAGGACCGGCCCGCGCGGATCATGATCTACCGGCGTCCTGTCGAGATCCGGACAAAGAACCGCGACGAACGGGCACTCCTTGTGCACGAAGTGGTCGTCGAACAGGTCGCAGAGCTGCTGGGGCTGGCCCCGGAGTCGGTCGATCCGCGCTACGGGCAGGACTGACGGAGGGCCCGGAACAGGGACGGCCGGAGACGTACGGTGGCGGCCGCGCCGGCCACCCGAACGCGTCAGTCGTCCAGCACGGAGAGATCCTGTTCCGCCTCGGGCACGGCCACCATCCCGCGGTCGTCCGGCAGCGTCTGGACGGTGAACATCGGGATGCCGTCCTCGGCGATCTCCAGCGACCGTGACGCGTGCACCGGCCCGCCGGACACCGTCTCGACCGTGAGCGCGTAGGAACCCTTGAGCCCGGCCGGCACCGGCGCGGGCACGGCCAGCGTCGTCCCGGCCTTCACCGAGTACGTCTTGACGACCTGCGTACCGCCCTCGGTCCCCGCCGACGCGGTGACCTTGACTTCGGCGGCCTTGCCCGCCGCCACGAGCGACAGCTGGGAACCCTTGGCCCGGTTGTCGGCCACCGTGGCACGCTGCCCCACCGGCGCGGCGGCCGGGATGAACGCGACCTCCTTCTTGTCGCCCTCGCCCCGCACGACGCGTAGCGCGGCCACCACCGGGGTGGCCCGGCGGCCCTCGGCCGGGCCGAGGACGAGGGACCCGGCCTCGCCCCGGGTGACGTCCTTCAGGTCGAGGCTCGCCGTCATCCCGGACTTCACGTGGAGCGTCTCCGCCCCGGCCGGAGTGATGGTGCCCGTCGCACCTGCCAGCCGCACCTGGAGCTCCGCATCGTCGTCACCGGGGGCGAACGCCACCAACTGCACGGAGGTCGCGTCCGCCGGGATGCCGGGCAGCACGGCCGTGCCCGCCGGGTCGGCGGAGGCGGCCAGCCAGTCGCTGCCGCTGTCCTCCTCCGCGGACCGCACGACGGCGCCGACCCGGCCGGTGCGGGTGGTGACGTGGACGGTCACGTCCTCGGCCCGGTCCGCCGTCAGCGTCGACAGCAGGACCGGCAGGCCGGCCCCGCCGGGAACCGGGATGCCCTCGGCCACGGTGCTCTTCAGCACGCCGTCCTTGCCGTAGAGCTCGACGTCGACGACGGCGGCGGTGTCGTCCGGATTGGTCAGGTGCACGTAGTCCTGGCGCTTGTCGGCCAGTGAGGCGCCGGGGAACCAGAAGTCCGTGTCCGGTGCGGTGCAGCTGACGCCGAGGAGGCCCCGGCCGCTGCCCGCGGAGACGGCGGTGGTCTGCTGCGCGGTCCACCCGGGGGCGAGGCGGCCGGTGGCCGTCCCTACGAGCGCCGGGGCCTGGCCACCGCTCTCCTCGGCCGAGACCGGCTTGCCGGGCTCCTTGAGGGCGAGGAGGGGCTTGTCGGACACGGGCTTCCGGGCCTCGTCCGCCGTGTCCTTGTCGTTTTCCTCGTCCTTCTCGGCCTCGCCGTCCTTGTCCGCCGGCGCGGCGGCGGGATCGGCCAGCGTGGCCGCGGACGGCCGCAGCTCCGCCGTGTCCGCGCCGTCGCCTGCCGCCTCGCCGGCGGCGGCCCCGTCCTCGGCGTCATCCTCCGCCCCGGCCTTCATGACCGGGGTGAAGGAGGTGTAACGCGTCTCCGCGAGGTCCGCGCTGCTGGGGGCCGGGCAGAGCAGGCTGGAACGCTCGACGGGCAACCGTGCCGGAGCCGCGGCTTCCGTGGTCGGCTCCCCGTCCGGTGCGGTGAGCGAGGCGAAGCCGGTCACCGCGGCGAGGGCCGTGGCGACGGCGATCAGGGAGATGGTCGTGCGCTTCACTCTGACTCGCCTCGCGTCGTGCCGGGGGCTTGCGCCGGGGGCTGGGGGTACGGGCCGCCGTTCGCGTCGCCGTAGCGGTACGGGTCGTACTGCCCGTCCTGCTGGTACTGACCGTCCTGCTGGTACTGACCGTCCTGCTCGTACTGACCGGGCTGCTCGTACTGACCGGGCCGGTATTGCCCCTCGGACCCGTACTGCCCGTCGGATCCGTACTGGCCGTCGCCGTAGGAGGCGGCCTGGTAGGGGTCGGACTGGTACGGCTGCTGGTAGCCGGGGTCGCCGTACGCCTGGTCCCCGGCGTACGGCTGGCCGTCGGCGTACTGCTGCTCGCCGCCGTTCCCCTGGCCGTGGCCCGCGGCCTCGCCGTACCGGCCGTCCGTGTACTGCTGCTGGTCGTACGAGGTGCCGTACGGCGCGTCCGCGTGGGTCTGCGTGTCCCACTCGCCGTACTGCTGCTGCGGCACCGCCGCCGCCGGGTACGCGGGGGCTGCGCGGCCTCCTGGTCGTGCTCCGGCGTCTGCGGCCAGTCCTGAGCGGTCGGCTCCGCCTCCTCGGCCTCCGCCTCGGCCTGGGCCCGCAGCCTGCGCGCCCGGCGGCCCTCACCGGAGACCGGCTGCTCCGGCACGGCCACCGGCTCCTCGGGCAGATCGTCGTCGATCTCCCGGCGCCGGCCGGGCAGGGCCAGCACCAGCAGCACGAGGGCGAGGAACGCCTGGACCCAGATCCAGGCCGTGTGCGTGGCGGGGTCCTCGTACGTCAGGTCGAGGCGGCCGCCCTCCGCGGGCAGTTCGAAGCCCTGCGCCCAGCCGTCCACCGTGGTCTTCTTCAACGGGCGTCCGTCGAGCGTCGCCTGCCAGCCCTCCGCGGCGCGGTCCGCGATGCGCAGGATCCGGCCGGAGCCGCCGACGGGGATCTTCGCGTGCGCCTCGACGGCGTCGGAGGCCACGGGCAGCGGTTCGTCCTTGCCGGTGACGATGGTGGCCCTGGCGACCTGGCGGTCCACCCGCCACAGCGCGCTGCCGTCGAGCTGGCTGAGCCGGCTCAGGCCGGGAGTGGCATCGAGGACGCGGCTGGTCTGCCGGGGGGCTCCGTCGCGCACCAGCACGTAGCGGATCGCGAAGCCGCTGAGCTGGCTGGTCTGGTCGGCGCCGGAGCCCGCGACCAGGTTGGCGACGATCTTGTCGAGCCGGGCGTCGCCGCCGGCGGTCTCGGTGAGCTCGGCGTCGCCGAGCCTGGCGCCGGAACCACGTACGAGTGTGTAGGAGACCTTCGCGGCGGAGGCCCCCCCGAGGACCAGCGTGCGCGGCTGGTCCTGGGTGTCGCTCTCCTCCGCGACGAACGCCGGCACCTGCACCGGGTCACGCCGCTCGAGGGGGCCGCCGGCGCCGCTCAGCATCCAGTTCGCGGCGGCGACGACCGGGGCCAGGCCCGCCGCCAGCGCGACGAGGGCGGCGACGGGCTGCCGCCAGCCGAAGCTCTGGGCGGCGACACGGGTGCGGCCGCCCTCGGCGCCGAGCACGGCGGCGGCCAGCAGGGCGATGCCGTAGACGAGGGTGGCGGGTCCGGCCCAGCCGGCGCCGCTGTCGCCGGAGCCGTTGACGAGTGCCGCGAAGACCAGGCCGACGAGTGCCACCGCCCAGGCGCCGCGGATCGCGAACTGCCGCTCCTCGCGCAGCAGAGCGCCGAGCGCCGCGAGCACGATGCCGATCATCAGGAGCCCGCCGACGGTCCCCGGGCCGCCGGGGCTGAGGCCCAGCAGGTCGGTCGCGCCCGCGGCGCCGCCGTCGTACGCGAGCCCTGCCTCGCGGAAGAAGCCGGAAGGGCTGGTGAGCAGCGACAGCGACCAGGGGGCGAGGACCAGCATCGGTGTGCCCACGGCCGCTACGAAGCGCAGCGCGTAGGCCGTGATGTCACCGCGCCGCAGCACCAGGACGGCGATGCCGATGACGACGGCGATCGGCCATACGACGGGCGTGAAGGCCGTCGCGAAGGTCAGCAGCAGGGCGTACGCCCAGGTGGCCCGCCAGCTGCCGCGGCCGCTGCCCTGGACGCGCAGCCCGTGGGCGGCGACCGCGGCACGGGCGATGAGCGGCAGCACGATCGCGAGGACCGCCGTGCCGAGCCGCCCGGTGGCCAGCGCGCCGGTGGCGGCGGGCAGGAAGGCGTACGCGACGCTCGCCCACGCCCGCAGCAGCCGTGAGCCGACGATGGGGCGGGAGGCGAAGTACGCGGTGAGGCCGGCGAGCGGGACCGAGCAGACGAGCAGCACGGTCAGGGCGAGGCCCGTGGAGCCGAGGAAGAGCGCGGAGAGCACCGCGAGGACGGCCAGATAGGGCGGCGCCGTCTGGGTGCCGCCGGTGCCGATGGGATGCCAGCTGTCGGCGTAACGGCTCCAGAGGTCGAAGACGTCGGGCGGGGCGGGCAGCAGGGCGCCGCCGGCCAGCGCGCCGCCCGCGAACAGTCCGCGGCAGGCGACGAGCGAGGCGACGAGGAGCAGGGCGAAGAGGAGCGGCCCGGGTTTGCGGGCGATCTTCTTGAGCCTGGCGAACTGCTCGATCTCCAGGAAGTCCGCGTCGTCCCCGCCGGGGCCGGATTCCACGGCGCCGTGCCGGGAGCCGCCGGAGTCGGCGTCCGAGCCGCCGAAGCCGGAGACGACCTGCTCGACGGTGGCGCGGACGGTCGCGCCGGGCGGCGGGAACAGGGGACGCAGTTCACTCGCCTCGACGGTCCGCCGGGACCGTCTGCGGCGCCCGGCCAGGATGCGTTCGGGGCGCAGCAGGACGCCGAAGAGTCCCATGACCTCGTCGACGGCCTGCCCGGGCACCTTGCCGACGAGGTAGGCGAGGGTGCGCAGCAGCGTGCCGAGGACGATGCGCAGCAGTACATAAGGCAGCGCGACGCCGCGGGTGTTGGTGAGCAGCGTGTAGACGGCGCCGGCCTTGTCGACGCGGTGCGGGCTGGCCACGGACCGGCCGGCGCAGTCGACGGTGCGGCGTTCGCGGGCGGCGGCCTCGGCGTGCCGCAGTACGGCGTCGGGTGCGATCAGGACGCGGTGCCCCGCGGAGTGGGCGCGCCAGCACAGGTCGACGTCGTCACGCATGAGCGGCAGTCGCCGGTCGAAGCCGCCGAGTTCCTCGAACACGTCGCGTCGTATGAGCATGCCGGCGGAGGAGACGGAGAGGACGGAGCGCACCTGGTCGTGCTGGCCCTGGTCCTGTTCGCGGCGGTCGAGTCCGGTCCAGCGCCGTCCGCTGTTGGCGATGGAGACGCCGGTCTCGAGAAGCTGCTTGCGGTCGTACCAGCCGCGGAGTTTGGGGCCGACGATCGCGGCGTGCTCGTCGGAGTCGGCGACGCGCAGCAGTTCGGCGAGGGCGTCGGGCTCGGGCGCGCAGTCGTCGTGCAGGAGCCACAGCCACTGGACGGGCTCGCCGTGCGGCAGCTCCGGCATGTCGTACGCCTCGTCGCGCCAGGTCCTGCTGACGGGATCCCAGCCGCTCGGCCGCTTCAGATACGGCAGTTCCTCGGGGGTGAGGACGCCGGCGGTCCGGGCCGCCTCTTCGACGGCGGTGCCGAAGCCGGTACGGCGTGCAAGGTGCAGTACGCGGTCGGCGCCGAGGGCGTCGGTGAGCAGTCGGGCCGAGTCGTCGGCGCTGCCGGTGTCGGCCGCGACGACGTTCTGCACGGGGCGTTCCTGGCCGATCAGTCCGGCGAGGGCATCGGGGAGCCATCGCGCGCCGTCGTGGGAGACGAGCACGGCGGTGACTACGTGCCGCGGGAACTCTGGCGCGGCTGCCGGAACAAACGCGGCTGTGGTGGCGGACATTGAGGTACGGGCCCTCCGGCCGGGGTCACCCCGTAGGGGCTCTGGTGCGTCACGGACGGGGCCCCACACTAACGGCTGGCATGTGGACGGTCCGCAGCCTGTGGACAACCCACAGACGGCGGACCGTTCGTTACGTACACAGTTGATGCAGTTGTACCGTTTGAGCCGGTCGCGATCGGGCGGCTCGAGCCGGACGCTGTCGGGCGGCGGAAGGGGCGGCGATTCAGACGGCGGCCTTCTTCAGCCGCCGGCGTTCCCGCTCCGAGAGGCCGCCCCAGATTCCGAATCTCTCGTCGTTGTTCAGGGCGTATTCGAGACATTCGGAGCGGACCTCGCAGGCGAGGCAGACCTTCTTGGCCTCGCGGGTGGAGCCGCCCTTCTCGGGGAAGAAGGACTCGGGATCGGTCTGGGCGCACAACGCGCGCTCCTGCCAGCCGAGTTCCTCGTCCGCGTCCTCGACCAGCAGTTGTTCGAACAGCTCGGTCATGTGCGCCCCTCGTCTGTCTTTGCGTCCCCGTGATGTTGCCGCGATCGTTTTCGGCCGAACGACACGAGTGAAATTACAAGTGTGTAGCTCCGGGCCAGTCAAGCCGAGATCTGCTATTGGGCCCGGTATTCACTCTGCGGAACCAAGGCTATGCGGAAAGTGTTCAAATCACCAAAAAACATGACACATGCCAGCGGCCTGCTCCGCGCCCCGCCGTCCCTCGAAAAGGAAGACGCCAAAGACATCGATCTTGTTTCGATCGAGCCGGCGAAGCGATCCGGATCACAGTCCGATCACTTCAGGCCGGATGACGTTTGCAAGCAGGGTTGCTGCCGCATGTGTCCCCACCTTCCGCTGCACAAACCTTTCTCCGTTCTCCGTAACCGGAAAAGGTGAAACATTGCCGCCAAATCGGGCATTGGGTTGACAGTCGATGAGCGCAACCGTCACCTTTGATTTCATGCCAGCGACCACAGCGCCCCTCGCGACCCGCCTCCGCGGGTTCCGCAGCGCTGTCCAGGCGCGCTGTTGCTGTTGCTGTTCCAGCTGTTGATGCCTTCGCGCTCCAGCTTCCGCGTCTCCTTCCTGCTCTGCGACACCCCCGCACTTCTGCTGAGGAACCCCCGCACCCATGAACAGCGACAGCGACCTCCAGATCGCCGGCGACATCCTCGCCGTACAGCACCTGCTCCAGCCCGCCCGTGAGCACCCGGCCACCGTGGCCGAGTTCGCCGGCCTCGCCCGGTCCATCGCCGCCGACCGCGCGCAGTGGGCACACCTCGTCGAATACGACGCCACCACCCGCTGGTACCACCGGCTCGGCACCGGCCCCGGCTACGAGGTCTGGCTGCTCAGCTGGGTCCCCGGCCAGGGCAGCGGACTCCACGACCACGGCCCGTCCTCCGGTGTACTCACCGTCCTCGAAGGCGAGCTGACCGAGCGCACCGCACGCGGCGAGCGCTCACTCGCGGCCGGTGCGCAGCGGGTCTTCGCCCCCGGCTACGCGCACGAGGTGGTCAACGACTCCCTCGAACCCGCCGTGAGCCTGCACGTCTACTACCCGGGCCTGACCGAGATGCCGATGCACACGGCCGCGCGCTGCACGACGGAGACGGTTCCCGTCTGACGACGCGGCGGCACCTGCAAGGATGTCGGCATGCGCATTGTGGTTCTGGCCGGCGGCATCGGCGGCGCCCGTTTCCTCCGCGGTCTCAAGCAGGCCGCGCCCGAAGCGGACGTCACGGTGATCGGCAACACCGGTGACGACATCCATCTGTTCGGACTGAAGGTCTGCCCCGACCTCGACACCGTGATGTACACGCTCGGCGGTGGCATCAACGAGGAGCAGGGCTGGGGCCGCGAGGACGAGACCTTCCAGGTCAAGAGCGAACTCGCGGCGTACGGGGTCGGCCCCGAGTGGTTCGGCCTGGGGGACCGCGACTTCGCCACCCACATCGTCCGTACGCAGATGCTGAGCGCCGGCTACCCGCTCAGCGCCGTCACCGAGGCCCTCTGCGACCGGTGGGACCCGGGCGTCCGGCTCCTGCCGATGTCCGACGACCGCGTGGAGACCCATGTAGCCGTGACGCTCGACGGCGAACGCAAGGTCATCCACTTCCAGGAGTACTGGGTGCGGCTGCGGGCCTCCGTGGCCGCCGAGGCGGTCGTCCCGGTCGGCGCCGAGCAGGCCAAGCCCGCGCCCGGAGTACTGGAGGCCATCGCCTCCGCGGACGTGATCCTCTTCCCGCCGTCGAACCCCGTGGTCAGCGTCGGAACGATCCTTGCCGTGCCCGGCATCCGGGAGGCCATCGCGGAGGCGGGCGTACCGGTCGTCGGCCTCTCCCCCATCGTCGGGGACGCGCCCGTGCGCGGGATGGCCGACAAGGTCCTCGCCGCGGTGGGCGTGGAGGCTACCGCGGCGGCGGTCGCACAGCACTACGGCTCCGGGCTGCTCGACGGCTGGCTCATCGACACGGTCGACGAGCCGGCGGTCGCCGCCGTCGAGGCGGCGGGCATCCGCTGCCGGGCGGTGCCGCTGATGATGACCGACGTGGACGCTGCCGCCGACATGGCCCGGGCGGCACTGGCGCTGGCCGAGGAGGTACAGGCGTGAGCCCGGCGTCGTACCGGGTCTGGGCGCTGCCGGGACTCGGCGAGGTCCGGCCCGGCGACAACCTCGCCAAACTGATCGCCGCCACCTCGCCTGGACTGGCCGACGGGGACGTGCTGCTCGTCACCTCCAAGATCGTCAGCAAGGCGGAGGGGCGGATCGTCGAAGCGGCCGACCGCGAGGCGGCCATCGATGCGGAGACGGTACGGGTGGTCGCCCGTCGCGGCGCCCTGCGCATCGTCGAGAACCGGCAGGGCCTGGTGATGGCCGCGGCGGGCGTCGACGCGTCCAACACCCCCGCCGGCACAGTGCTGTTGCTGCCCGAGGACCCGGACGCCTCCGCCCGCGCGATCCGCGAGGGCCTGCGCGACGAGCTCGGCGTCGACCTCGGCGTCGTCGTCACCGACACCTCCGGCCGGCCCTGGCGGACCGGACTGACCGACATCGCGATCGGCGCGGCGGGCGTGCGGGTCCTGGACGACCTGCGCGGCGGCACCGACGCCCACGGCAATCCCCTCAGCGCGACCGTCGTGGCCACCGCCGACGAACTCGCCGCCGCGGGCGACCTGGTGAAGGGCAAGGCCGAGGGCCTGCCGGTCGCCGTCGTCCGCGGCCTGCCGCACATCGTGGGCGACGCCGGCGAGGACGCGAGAGCACTCGTGCGGATCGCCGCCGACGACATGTTCCGGCTGGGCACCTCGGAGGCGATACGGGAGGCGGTGACACAGCGCCGCACGATCCGCGAGTTCACCGACGAGCCGGTGGACGGCGGCGCGGTACGGCGCGCGGTCGCGGCCGCCGTGACGGCGCCCGCGCCCCATCACACGACGCCGTGGCGCTTCGTCCTGCTCGAGTCGGCCGACTCCCGCCGCCGGCTGCTGGACGCGATGCGCGACGCCTGGATCGAGGACCTGCGCCGCGACGGAAAATCGGAGGAGTCCGTCGCCAAGCGGGTCCGGCGCGGCGATGTCCTGCGCAACGCCCCGTACCTCGCGGTGCCGTGCCTGGTGACGGACGGGGCCCACGCCTACGGCGACGAGCGCCGGGACGCCGCCGAACGCGAGATGTTCGTCGTCGCGGCGGGCGCGGGCGTGCAGAACTTCCTGGTGGCGCTCGCGGGTGAGCGCCTGGCATCGGCGTGGGTCTCTTCGACGATGTTCTGCCGCGACGTGGTTCGGGAGGTGCTGTCGCTGCCGGCGACATGGGACCCGATGGGTGCCGTGGCGATCGGCCACGCCGCCGTCGCGCCGAAGGCGCGTCCGGCACGGGAGGCCTCCGCTTTCATCGAGGTCCGCTAGGAAACCCGCCGGCGGCCCAGGACCCGGCCGCCCGCCGGTCACCACGCGGCGATGTCGACCTTGCGCATCTTCGGTTCGCGGCGCGGCGGGACGCGGCCCCCCAGCAGGATCAGGCGGGCCGCACGGTGGCGCTGGCCCTCGTAGGGGGCGAGCAGCTCCAGCATCGCCGCGTCGTCCGTGTTCCGTTCACCGGCCAGGGAGTAGCCGACGATCCGCGGCAGGTGCAGGTCGCCGATCGTGACCGCGTCGGGCGCGCCGTTGCTGCGCTGGATCACCTCCGCCGAGGTCCACGGGCCGATGCCGGGAATCAACTCCAGCCGCGCCATGGCCTGTTCGGGCTCCATCGCCGCCGCTTCCTCCATCCGGCGGGCCACCCGCACCGCGCGCAGGATCGTCGACGCGCGCTTGTTGTCGACGCCCGCGCGGTGCCACTCCCAAGACGGGACGAGCGCCCAGGTGCGCGGCTCGGGCATGACGTACAGGCCCTGGTCCGGGCCCGGCGCCGGTTCGCCGAACTTGCGGACCAGCAGGCGCCAGGCCCGGTAGGCCTCGTCCGTGGTGATCTTCTGTTCCAGGATCGAGGGGATCAGGGACTCCATGACGAGCCCGGTGCGCACCAGCCGCAGTCCCGGCCGCCGGTGCTGCGAGGCTGCGACCAGCCGGTGCCGCGGGGTGAAGGCCTCCGGCTCGTCGGACGCCCCGAGCAACTCCGGAAGCCGGTCGAGCAGCCACTCCGCGCCGGCCCCCCATGCCTCGGCCTCGACGGTGCCCGCGCGCATCGCGACGTGCAGTGTCCCGGGCCCGGCCGGGGTGCGGCTGGTCCGCCAGGCCGAGCCGTCCGGGGTCGTACGGAAGGTGGGATCGGCGGGGCCCCGGCGCAACGGGCCGAGGACCAGTCCGAGGTCCAGGGGCCACGGCGGGGTCCACCGCCGTGTGCGGGCGGCGGCGGCCGCGGCGGGGACCTGTCGTGGTATCGCCGCGGGTACGCCCGTGGCGCCACCGCGCACGGTGGCGCGGCTCGTGTCCGGTCGGAAGCGCCCTGCCATGCGGCCAGGCTACTGGTCGGAGGAGAAGCGGACCGCGCCCGCAGGGAGCACCGCGTCGCACCACACCCGCGCGCCGTCCCTGAGCTCGTTGTCCTCACCCACGACAGCGCCGTCCCCGACGACCACGCCGGAGAGCACCGTGCGCGCCCCGATGCGCGCGCCGGCGCCGACGAGTGAGTCGCAGATCACGGCGCCCGCTTCCACGACCGCGCCGGCCAGGACCGTGCTGCCGTCGATCATGGCGTCCTCGCCGACGACCGCGCCCTCGCCAACCACGGTGCCGCCGGTCAGCTTCGCACCCGGCGCCACCCGCGCGGTCGGCAGCACCAGTTGGTCGCCGCGTCGGCCCGGAACGGCGGGCGAGGGAGCACGGCCCAGGACCAGGTCGGCCGAGCCGCGTACGAAGGCGTGCGGCGTGCCGAGGTCCAGCCAGTACGTGGAGTCGACCATGCCCTGGAGATGCGCTCCGGCGCTCAGCAGCGCCGGGAAGGTCTCGCGCTCGACGGAGACGGGCCTGCCCGCCGGGATGGAGTCGATGACGGAGCGCCGGAAGACGTAGGCTCCCGCGTTGATCTGGTCGGTGACGATCTCCTCGGGCGTCTGGGGTTTCTCCAGGAACGCGGTGACGCGCCCGGTCCCGTCCGTCGGCACCAGGCCGAAGGCGCGCGGGTCCTCGACACGGGTGAGGTGCAGGGAGACGTCGGCCCCGGACGAGCGGTGGGTACCGACGAGGGCCTCGATGTCGAGTCCCGTGAGGATGTCCCCGTTGAAGACGAGGACCGGGTCGTCGGGGCCCGACCGCAGCCGGGAGGCGACGTTGCGGATGGCGCCGCCGGTGCCGAGGGGCTCCTCCTCCGTCACGTACTCGAGGTGCAGCCCCAGCGCGGAGCCGTCGCCGAAGTACGGTTCGAAGACCTCCGCCAGGTACGACGTGGCGAGCACGATGTGCTCGACGCCCGCCGCCCGCGCCCGCGCCAGCTGATGGGTGAGGAACGGCACGCCCGCCGCCGGGACCATCGGCTTCGGGGTGCGGACGGTGAGCGGACGCAGCCGGGTTCCCTTGCCTCCGACCAGGAGGATCGCTTCTGGGGCCAGGTTCAATGCGTTCTCTGCTTCCTGCTGGGGCCGGGCTGGTCACGTTTGACCGGCAAGTTTATGAGTTGCGTCCACGGCGGCTCGAGGTGCGTCCGCCGTGGCCCGGCCCCGTCCCTCCGTCAGCGGCCCTGGAGCTTGGCCGAAGCCGTTCTGGCGGTTCCGAGCCGGCTGTAGAGGCGGCCTCCGGGGCAGTCCGTGACGTAGCCGTCGCGGTGTCCGGAGATGGCGTTGAGCTTGACCTTGACGCCCTTCGCGTACTTGCCGCTGCCGGCCGATGTGAGCGTCACCTTGCCGTTGGGATTGATCCCGTTCAGGCCGAGCTTCCATGCGGTCAGCTTGGCCACGGCGGTCACCGCGGCCTGCGGCGGATTGGAGGAACTGTACGTGCCGAGCACGGCGATGCCCGTGCTGTTCGTGTTGAAACCCAGCGTGTGCGCGCCGAGCACCGGCTTGGCCACGCCTCCTGCCCGGCCTTCGTAGATGTTTCCGCACTTGTCGACGGCGAAGTTGTAGCCGATGTCGCGCCAGCCGCTGCTCTTGACGTGGTAGCGGTAGATACTGCGGATAACGGAGGGGCCTCCTTGCAGGTGTAGTTGTTGCCGGTGGCGCTGTGGTGGACGAACGCGGCCTTCACCGAGCCCGTGTAGACGAACGTCTTCTCCCGCCACGACTCGTCGGCCCCCACCCCTTGCGGGTCACGATGGCCGGCCGCGGGCCGATGTACGGCTTGGCGCCGGCCGCGAGATCGCCCGCGAGCAGGTCACCCGCCGCGGCCGCCTCTGCCTCCGTGTCGGCCTGGTTGAGGGCCGGGATCTCGAGTCCGCCGACCGGGGAACGGCCGACGGTGGGCTCCGCGTCGGGGCCTGCCGCGACCTGGTCGGTGTCGGGTTCGGGGGCGATGTCGGTGTCGGGGGTCGTGTCCGTGTCGTGGGTCGTGTCCGTGTCGGGGGTCGCAGCGGCCGGGTCGTCACCGGGGTCGACGAGTTCGAGGCGCATGCCCTCGGGCAGTCCTCTCGAGGTGCCGTCCTCGGCCCGTACGCGTACCTCCACGCCGTCCGAGGCGCCGACCCACAGCGGGGCCGTGGAGCCGCGCACCGAGCGCGACTCGCTCTCGGCGGTGCCGGGGTCGGCCGCGTGCTCCGAGTTGTGCGTCTCGACCTGCTGCCAGTCGGACCAGATGCCGGACCCGGACGCCCGGGCGCGTACCTCGACGGTGCCGTGGAGTTCGGTGAACGCGTCCTCCCAGACGAGGCCGACGAGCGAGAACGGGTCGACGTCCTGCTCAGGAAGGCCCATTTCGGGGGCGTCGGCTGAACGGTCCGAGGGGGTTTGGCCGATGGCCTTCAGTGGCAGGGACTGGGTCGAGCCGGGCACGTCCGGTGCTTGTGGGACCGCGGCGGCCGGCAGGGGCGCGGCGGACGCGCCGGAAGCGAGCGAGAGCGGAATGGCGAGCGCGGTCGCGCACACCACTCCGACGGAAGAAGCCAGGTATCCACGCATGGCAAGGATCCTGGGCCGGTGGGGCGGGCCTCGCTCGGTGGCAAACTCCCGGCGGACCGGGGGCCTTTCGGGCCGACCGGAGGACACCGTCACCCGAGCGGCCGCCTCCGCGCCGGGCGGCGGCGTACGCTTGCGCGGATGAACGCCAGCGACCGCACCCCCGCCGACCTGCTGCGATCCGCGCTCGCCGCGGACCCCGCGCGCCCCTTGGTCACTTTCTACGACGACGCCACCGGTGAACGGGTCGAATTGTCCGTCGCCACCTTCGCCAATTGGGTGGCGAAGACGGCGAATCTGCTCCAGGGCGACCTCTCCGCGGAGCCGGGCGATCGCCTCGCGCTGCTGCTGCCGGCGCACTGGCAGAGCGCTGTCTGGCTGCTGGCCTGCTCCTCCGTGGGGGTGCTCGCGGACGTCGGCGGCGACGCGGCGCGCGCGGACCATGTCGTGGCGGGGCCCGGCCGGTTCGACGACGGGCTCGCTTGCGGCGGCGACCGGATCGCGCTGTCCCTCGCACCGCTGGGACGCCGCTTCCCCACCCCGCCGCCGGGCTACGCCGATTACGCGGTGGAGGTGCCCGGCCAGGGCGACAGGTTCGCCGCGTACGCGCCGGTGGACCCGGACGAGCCCGCGCTGACGGTCGGAGACCTGGAACTGACCGGTGCCGAACTGGTGGGGCGGGCACGGGAGGACGCGGAACGACTGGGTCTCGCGCCGGGCGCGCGGCTGCTGTCCGGGAAGTCGTACGACTCCTGGGAAGGGCTGTCCGCAGGGCTGTACGCGCCCTTGGCGGCCGGGGCCTCCGTCGTTCTGTGCCGGAATCTCAACGAATTGTCGCAAGATGCCCTGGCGAAGCGCGTCGAGAGCGAGCGGGTCACCGTCACGGCGGTATGACAAGCGTGGGGCGTCCACTCGTGTGGCGCACACTCGGGCCGAGCCCTCCCCGTCCGGCGGCGGCGCCCGGTGGATGATCGGCGACGAGCGTGCTTCAACGCACAACCAAGCGCCGGGTTCAGCCGTCTAGACCAGCGATCGGCAGCCCAGCGTGCCGCCGACGCCATGAAGGATGGACGCACACGTGACGGACAAGGCCGGCACGCCGGTGGGCCCCGGAGGGTCCGCCGGCGCGGACGAGAAGGCGGGATCCGCGATCGCGGACGACTCCGCCACGCCCGGCGGCCCGGCCGACTCCGGGACAGCGGGCGACGTCCTCGCTGCGGGGGACGGCAACGCCCCTGACGGGTCCGCCGAGGACACGGCTGACCCCGAGGCCGACGTACCCGGCGAGCAAGCTCAGGGAGCCGGCCGCCCCGAGGACGAGGCGGACCCCACGGCCGCCCCGGACGTCACGTCCGGCGACGTCCCCGTGGCGCAGGACAACCCGTCCGCCTCGTCGGACGGTGCCCGCACGGGTGACGTGGACGGTGCCCGCGCAGACGGCCCGGTCTCCCCGGGCGGTGGCGGACCGGGCGACAACGGCGACAACGGCGGCGACGATGGGGACGGTCAGGACGGGGACAGCGGCGACGGTCAGGCCGGAGGCAGACCGCCACGGCACTGGATGCGCTGGGCCGCGCTCGGCACCTCGCTCGTCGTGCTCGCCGCCGCGGGCGCCGGCTGGTGGTTCTACCGCAAGCTCGACTCCAACATCACCACGGACACCACCGCCGCCGCCGAACTGGAGACGTACGAGAAGGAGCGCCCCACGCCCGTCGCCGTCGACGCGCAGAACATCCTGCTGCTCGGCTCCGACACCAGGGCCGGCGAGGGCAACAGCAAGTACGGCCGGGACGAGAACGGCGGCAGCCAGCGCTCCGACACCACGATCCTGCTGCACATCGCGGCCGACCGTAAGAGCGCGACGGCGATGTCGATCCCGCGCGACCTGCTGGTCACCGTCCCGAGCTGCGGAAAGCCGGACGGCAGCCGTTCCAAGGAGCAGACGGCACAGTTCAACTGGGCCTTTCAGTTCGGCGGGGCGGCCTGCACGATCCGTACCGTCGAGAAGTTCACCGGGGTCCGCATCGATCACCACATGGTGATCGACTTCCGCGGCTTCAAGGACATGGTGGACGCCGTGGACGGCGTCGAGGTGTGCCTGAAGGAGCCGATCGACGACAAGGACGCGCGGCTCAAGCTGCAGGCCGGGCCGCAGACGCTGCACGGCGAGGAGGCACTCGGGTTCGTCCGGGCACGCAAGACGCTGGGCAACGGCAGCGACACCGAACGCATGGAGCGTCAGCAGCAGTTCCTGGGCGCGCTGGTCAAGAAGGTGCAGAGCAACGGCGTGCTGCTCAATCCGACGAGGCTCTATCCGGTGCTCGACGCGGCGACGAAGTCCATCACCACCGATCCGGGTCTCGACTCGCTGAAGGACCTTTACGACCTGACCCGCTCACTTCGGAGCATTCCGACGAAAAAGGTGCAATTCCTGACCGTTCCCCGGCAGCCGCACGCCGCGAATCCCAACCGGGACGAGCTCGTGCAGCCGGAGGCGGACCATCTTTTCAAGAGTCTGCGCGAGGACGATCCGGTCACCGTCGTGCCGAACGGCGAACGTGAGGGCGAGGGGATCACCGGGGAACCGGACACCGGCGGGACCACCGCACCCAGTGCGACACCGACATTTCCCGGTACCAATGCCGCCGAAGGGATGTGTGAGTAAAGCAATGGCCAAACGGAAGCAGAGAGTGCTGACGGATTGGGCGAATTGCCCAGTTGTAAGGGGCGTGGAATTTGTCACGGACGTCGCTCGACGCTGAACTGGACGGATAGTGTGACGCGATCCGGTGCTTCCGACCCTGTGTCGCGCACTGCTGGATCGAAGGACCGAGCGCCTGCCGGGGGAGGCGCGTCGCGTGGCACCCGACGGAGGACTCAAGCAACCGTGGATGCGCAAAGCCGTGGGCGGGCGGACGAGATCGACCCCGCCGACCAGTGGGTACTCAACCCGCAGACCGGCAACTACGAACTGCGACTGGAGCAATCCGCACCGCAGTCGTTCCCCTCCGCCAGAGGCTCCGGCCGCAGCAGCACAAGAGCCGGCGCGGCCGGCAGCCGCGATGCCGCCCCACGGAACACGGCGGCCGGAAATGGCGGCCGCCGCGGCACGACCGCCCCGGGCACCGAGGTCCCCGAGCAGCGCAGGCGTCGCACGGGTGACGCGTCCGGCGGCCGGGCGGCCCAGGCGCAGACCGGCCGGCGCAAGCGCAAGCAGGGCAGGTCGCGCAAGAAGAAGGCGCTGCTGTGGACGGGCGGCACGCTCGCGCTGGTGATGGTGGGCACGGCGACGGCCGGATACCTCTACTACGAGCACCTCAACTCCAACATCACCTCGGTCCCCGACGACGGCGCCGGCACCGGCGGCTTCAGCAAGGACCGGGCGATCAACATCCTGGTCATCGGCACGGACAAGCGCACCGGCAGCGGCAACGAGGGCTACGGCGACAGGAACAGCGCCGGCCACGCCGACACGACGGTGCTGCTGCACGTGTCCAAGGACCGCACCAACGCGACGGCGCTGAGCATCCCGCGTGACCTGATCACGGACATCCCGGACTGTCCGACCACGCAGGAGGACGGGTCGACCAAGACCATCCCGGGATCACCGAACACCCGCTTCAACGTGAGCCTCGGCCAGTCGGGCCGTACGCCCAGCTGCACCATGCGTACGGTCACCGAGCTCACCGGCATCAAGCCCGACCACTTCATGGTGGCCGACTTCAACGCGGTCAAGACGCTGTCCTCGGCGGTCGGCGGTGTACCGATCTGCCTCGCCAAAGACATAAAGGACCCCGACTCCAAGCTCGACCTGCCCGCGGGCGAGCACGAGATCGAGGGCGAGGAGGCCCTGGCGTTCGTCCGTACACGGCACGCGGTGGGCTTCGGCGGCGACCTCGACCGCATCAAGCTGCAGCAGCAGTTCCTGAGCTCGCTGATGCGCAAGCTGAAGTCCAACGACACGCTCACCAGCCCGACGAAGCTGGTGAAGCTGGCGGAGGCGGGCACCAAGGCGCTGACCGTCGACTCCCAGATAAACGACATCATGAAGCTCCGTGACCTCGGTCTGGAGCTCGGCAAGTTCGACATGAAGAACCTGACCTTCGCGACCGTTCCCGTGCGGGACAACCCGGCGGAGAAGGTCAAGGCCACGGTCGTGCTCGACGAGAGCAAGGCCGAGTCGCTGTTCTCGATGGTCCGCGAGGACGTCTCCCTCACCGAGGTCGAGCAGAAGAAGAAGCAGGCCAAGGACAAGCAGAACGCCCTTCTCGAGGGCACCAGGGCCGAGGCGTCCGACGTCCGCGTCGACGTCTTCAACGGCGGTGGGCCGACGGGCGCAGCGCAGAAGACCCTCGACTGGCTCCAGAACACCGAGGGCGTCCTCAAGTCCGCCAACAAGGGCAACGCCCCGGCGGACGTGACCAGGACGACCCTGGAGTACGCACCGAACCAGGCCGACCAGGCCCGCGCACTCGCGGACCTGATGGGCCTGCCTGCCGCGGCGTTGAAGCCGGGCACAGAGGACGCGGAGGGTCTGACGGCGATGACGCTGACCCTCGGTCCCGATTTCAAGGGCGCAGGGGTGCCCATCACCGGTCCGGCGAAGGTGCCGGACGACATCCAGAAGGTCGAAGCCGACAAGAAGGTCTGTGCCGGATGACGCCGGAGGAACGGCTCGTGACACGAGCCTGAAACCAGGGGGACCCAGGGGTGGGAAGAAACAGCGTGCGTGGGGAGGGGACCCGGGAGCACGTGGCGGAACCCGGCGATCTCGGCTGGGACGAAGGGCTGTACGGCGAGGGGACCCGGGTCCCCGGCAGCCGTACGGCCCTCGACGACGAACCGGGCCCGCCCGCCGCGCAGTCAGCGGACGGCAGCGGCGGCGGGCACCGGCGCGGCGGTCCCAGGCGTCGCGCGAAACGGGGCAAACGCCGGATACTGCGCGGCATTGCGATCGCGGTCTCGGTGGTCGTGCTCGGCACGGCGGGGGCCGGATATCTGTACTACCAGCACCTGAACAACAACATCCGTAAGGGGGAACGCAGTTCGGCCGACTCGGACGTGCGGAAGAGCGCCCCGAACGCGGCCGGCCAGACCCCGCTGAACGTCCTTCTCATCGGCTCCGACAGCAGGAACACGGCGGCCAACCTCAAGCTCGGCGGCTCCAAGAAGAGTGTGGGCGCCAAGCCCCTCGCCGATGTGCAGATGCTGTTGCACGTGTCCGCCGACCGCAAGAACGCCTCGGTCGTCTCCATCCCGCGCGACACCAGGGTCGACATCCCGAAGTGCACCGATCCGAAGACCGGGGAGGAGTACCCGGCGACGCGTGACCTCATCAACGCGACGCTGGGCCGCGGCGGTCCCGGCTGCACCCTCGCCACCTGGCAGGAGCTCACCGGCGTCTACATCGACCACTGGATGATGGTCGACTTCGCGGGCGTGGTCGCGATGGCCGACGCGATCGGCGGCGCCGAGGTCTGTGTGAAGCACGGCGTGTACGACGGCCCCAAGCCGAACGTGCCCGGCGGCTCCGGTCTGCGGCTCGAGGCCGGCACCTGGCCGATCAAGGGCGAGCAGGCGCTGCAGTGGCTGCGTACCCGCCATGCCTTCGAGAGCGACTTCGGACGCTCCAAGGCGCAGCACATGTACATGAATTCGGTGATCCGCAATCTGAAGGACCAGAACGCCTTCACCGACACCGGCCGCCTGATGGGCCTCGCCGAGACCGCGACCAAGTCGCTCCAGGTCTCCGAGGAGATCGGCACGGTCAAGAAGCTGTTCGACCTCGGGATGACCCTCAAGGACGTGCCCACCAGCCGGATCGCGATGCTCACCATGCCCCGCATACCCGACCCGGAGAACCCGGAGGCACATGTGCTGCCGGCGCCCGGGGAGGCGGACCGTCTGTGGCAGATGCTGCGCGAGGACGCTCCGGTGGACGGCAAGGCGCCGACGTCGAAGCCCAAGCCCTCTGCCGCGCCGAAGGATCCGGCCGCCGACCCGGCCGAGATCGGGATCATGGTCCGCAACGGCACCGGCGTGAACCAGGACCCCACTCCCCGCAGAGCGGCCGCCGTGGCCGAACTGCTCACCGGCCAGGGCTTCACGGGCGCCAGGACGGACGGGACCCCGGAGGCGGAGAGCCGCACGCAGGTGCTGTTCCCGAGCATCGACCTGGACGGCGACGCGCACTCCGTCGCCGCGGCCCTCGACATCCCGGCGAGCGCGGTGCGCAAGTCGTCCGAGGTGTCCGGCGTGACGCTGATCGTCGGTGCGGACTGGCGGACCGGGGACACGTTCCCGAAGCCGGAGCCCGCCGGCGGGCCGCCGAAGAACACCGAGACGGTCATGGGCGACGACAAGGGCGCCTGCATGGACATCTACGCGCCGTACCGGATCTGACCCGGCACACGACACGGCCGTCCTCGCACACGACAGCGCCGGTCCGCCCCTCCCCGGGGCGGACCGGCGCTGTCGTCGTACGTGGGGACCGTGCTCAGGCAGCGGTCCTGACGGAGGGCCGCCGGCTCGCGATGACCTTCTTCGCCAGCGAGCGCGGGCTCGTCAGGAAGCCGTAGCCCCAGCACATGTGCATCGTGGCCAGCGCCACCGGGATCTGAAGTCTTGCCTTGAGGGAGAGGCCCTTGCCGGCGGGGACGGAGCCCGCGGTGATCGCCGCCAGGTAGCCGACGGGGACGACGAACGCCCACGGCGTCAGCACGGCACCCGCCACGACTCCCGCGGCGATCGCGCAGAGCGCCGTCGGCGGCGCCAGGTAGCGCAGGTTGATCGAGCCCTGGTGGTAGCGGGCCACGACATGGCGCCAGCGCCCGTAGTCCTTGTACTGCTTGGCGAGCGCCCGCACGGACGGCCGGGGACGGTACTGGACCCGCAGCTCCGGGGAGAACCAGATCAGGCCGCCGGCCTCACGGATGCGGAAGTTCAGCTCCCAGTCCTGGGCACGGATGAACTCCTCGTTGTAGCCGCCCTGCTGCTCCAGCGCCTCACGCCGGAACACGCCCAGGTACACCGTCTCCGCGGGGCCGGCCTTGCCGCCCGTGTGGAACGCGGCGTTGCCGACGCCGACCTTCGAGGTCATCGCGGCGGCGACGGCGTCCTCCCAGGCGTTCTCGCCCTCGGCGTGCATGATGCCGCCGACGTTCTGCGCGCCGGTCTCCGCCAGCAGGCGGACCGCGGTCGCGATGTAGTTCGGCGACAGCATGCCGTGGCCGTCGACGCGCACCACGACGGGGTGGCGGGACGCCTTGATGGCGGCGTTCAGAGCGGCCGGGGTGCGGCCCGTGGGATTCGGCACGGTGCGGACCCTCGGGTCCTCCCGTACGAGCTCGGCGGCGATCTCGTCGGTGCGGTCCGTGGACGGCCCGAGCGCGATCACCACCTCCATCTCTCCGTCGTACTCCTGCTCGAGGATGTGGCGGACGGAGTTGCGCAGATGCCGCTCCTCGTTGAGGACCGGCATGATCACGGAGACAGCGGGCGTGGCGTTCATCGCCCGCCACGTTACCGCGAACGGGGGACACGCAGGCGCGGCGGCCGGTGTCGCAGATCGTATGGGCCTACGGTGCGGGGAATCCCCTGTCGTCCGCGGAGGTGTCCTCTTGCCCCCACCGCCCCGCCCGCGTCCCCGCCCCCGTCCGGCCCCGCAGCGCGGCGCCTCGGGGCGGCCCGCCGCGCGAGTGCCGGCGCGGCCGGCAGGGCGGGGCGGGCACCCAGCGCGGCGGACCGGCGGCGGATCCCCACCGGTGCGCCGGGACGGGCGCCCGGCACGGCCGCGCTGGGGCATGCGGATCGTCACATCGCTCTCGTTGCTGGTCCTGGGCGTGGGCGGCATCGGGCACGCCGTGGTCACCGGACTCGACACGGAGATCGACCGGGTCGACCCCTTCCGTGACATGAAGAACCGGCCCGAGGGCGGCCGGGGTACGAACATCCTCGTCGTCGGCACCGACGGCCGGGACAGGATCACTCCGGAGGAGAAGAAGAAGTACCGGCTCGGCGGGGCGGCCTGCAACTGCACCGACACGATCATGCTGGTGCACATCGCCCAGGACCATGACCGCGCCAGTGTGGTCAGCCTGCCCAGGGACAGTTACGCGGAGATCCCCGAGCACACCGACAGCACCACGGGCAAGCATCACAAGCCGCACCCGGTGAAGCTCAACGCGGCCTACGCCGAGGGCGGCCCCGGACTGACCGTGCGCACGGTCGAGCACATGACCAAGGTGAAGATCGACCACTATCTCGAGGTCGACTTCACCAGCTTCATGAAGACGGTGGACGTCGTGGGCGGGGTGGAGGTCTGCACCGCCCGGCCGATGAAGGACACCTACACCGGCCTCGACCTGCCGGTCGGCACCCACAAGCTCAACGGCGGTGAGGCGCTGCAGTACGTGCGTTCCCGCCATATCGACGGCGCCGCCGACCTGGGGCGCATGCAGCGCCAGCAGCGCTTCCTGGCGGCGCTCGTCGACCGGGCGACCAGCGGTGGGGTGCTGCTCAACCCGGTGAGGTTCCGGAAGGTCACATCGACCATGCTCGGCTCGGTCCGCGCCGACCGGCAGTTCGGTACCCGGCAGATGCTCGCCCTCGGCAGGGCGATGCAGGGTTTCACGCCCTCCTCCTCCGAGTTCACCTCCGTGCCCGTCGGCGACGTCGGGTTCCTGGTCAAGGGCATCGGGTCCACAGTGAAGTGGGACGACGCGCGGGCGCAGCGGCTGTTCCGGCTGCTGCGCGAGGACAGGCCGCTCGCACCGCACCGCCCGAAGCGTGCCAAGGCCACCGTCGTCGAGGTCGCCCCGAACCGGATCAAGGTCCAGATCTACAACGGGACCCGGCTCGCCGGCCTGGGAGAGAAGGTCGACAAGGCCCTGAACGGCCTCGGCTTCGACACCACCCGCGCGCCGCTCAACGGGGGCAGCGGTCAGGTCACGCGCACCTATGTGACGTACGACCCACGGTGGGACCGCTCGGCGAAGTCGCTCCAGGCCGCGCTGCCCGGTGCCGAGCTGCGTCCGGTGAAGGGGCAGGGCCCCACGATGAAGGTGATGGCGGGGACCGACTTCAAGGGCGTCAACCCCGTACAGACGCAGGAGCCCCACCCCGGCGAGTTCGGCGCGGTGACGGGCGATCAGGTCGTCTGCCCGTAGGCCCTCGCCGGGCGGCCGGGCTCAGTCCTCCATGCCCTCCGCGGCCCGCTTCTCACGCAGCTCCCGGATGGCCCGGCGCCTGGCCAGCCGGTGCGTGCGCCGGATCTGCGCCTCCTGGTAGCGACGCTGGTCCCGCTCGGTCTCCGGGACGACCGGTGGCACCGGCCGCGGCTTGCCGTCCGCGTCCACCGCGGCGAAGACGAGGTAGGCGCTGCCGACCTGGGTGGCGGGCGTCGACTCGTTCCAGCGCTCGGCCAGGACCCGTACGCCGACCTCCATGGAGGACCGGCCGGTCCAGTTGACCTGCGCCTTCACATGGACCAGATCGCCCACCCTGACCGGCTCCAGGAACACCATCTCGTCCATGGAGGCGGTGACCGCGGGTCCGCCGGAGTGCCGGCCCGCGACGGCTCCGGCCGCGTCGTCCACCAGTTTCATGATCACGCCGCCGTGCACGGTGCCGAGGAGATTCGTGTCACTGCCGGTCATGATGTGGCTGAGGGTGGTACGGGACGCCGAAGTGGGCTTGCCCGGAATTTCATCCTCCGGGCGCTGGGCCTGATCTGTCATGCCGTCCACCATATGCCGGGGCCGGAATGCATCAGCTTCGCTACAGCCCTGGTGCGATTCCCCACCCACCCTGTCTGGGCGGCCACCCTGCCCTGCACACTGTTCCGCATGAATGACTGGCCCGATGGATGGACCGACAACGGCGGCAACGGCAACGCACGCGGCTACGGGCGCGGCAGCGCCGGGGCGCAGCCCGAGGGCGCGCGCGTCATGCGCCATGTCCAGCGACCGGCCGCCCCGCAGCACGGCGGGGTCCCCCTCAGCAGCCCCGCGGTTACGACCAGGGCTACGCCGAGCCGGGGTACGACAGCGGCTACAACACGGGCCAGGTCTACCGCGGCGCGGGCGGCGGGGTGCCTCCGCAGGGCAGACCCTCGCGGCAGCCCGGGCCGGCGCCCGACTGGCGGCGCAGACTGAAGATCGGCTCGATCGTCGTGCTCGTGGCCGTGCTGGGCACCACCATCGGCACGTACTTCTGGGCGGACTCCAAGGTGCGGCGCGAGGTCGACCTCGCCAAGGTGATCGAGCGGCCCGCCGAGGGCGACTGCACCACCTATCTGATCGTCGGCTCCGACAGCCGTGAGGGCATGACGGCCGAGGAGAAGAAGAAGCTCCACACCGGTGACGCCGCGGGCAAGCGCACCGACTCGATGATGATCCTCGCGGCCTGCGGCAGCGGGAACACGATGGTGTCCCTGCCGCGTGACTCGGACGTAGAGATACCGTCCTTCATCGGCTCCGAGTCCGGGAAGAAGTTCCCCAACCAGGGCCGGCGCACCAAACTGAACGCCGCCTACGCGGAGGACGGGCCCGAGCTGCTGGTCCGCACCGTGGAGCACAACACCGGCCTGCGCATCGACCACTACGCCGAGATCGGTTTCGCCGGCTTCGCCAACATCGTGGACGCGCTCGGCGGTGTCGAGATGAACATCGAGAAGGGCTTCAAGGACAAGAAGTCCGGCGCCGACTTCGAGGCGGGCAAGCAGACCCTCGACGGCGAGCAGGCCCTCGCCTTCGTCCGCACCCGCTACGCCTTCGCCGAGTCGGACCTGGCGCGCACCAAGAACCAGCAGAAGTTCCTCTCCGCGCTGGCGAGCCAGGCGGCGACCCCCGGCACGATCCTCAACCCGTTCAAGCTGTACCCGACTTTGGGCGCCGGCCTCGACACGCTCATCGTCGACAAGGAGATGTCCCTGTTCGACCTGGGCGAGATGTTCTTCGCGATGAAGGGCATCAGCGGTGGCGACGGTACGTCGATGAACATGCCGACGTCGGGAAGCCGTGGCGGCAACCTGGTCTGGGACAAGGCGAAGGTGCAGCAGCTGGTGAAGCAGATCCAGAACGACGAGAAGGTCACTGTCAGCGACAAGTGAGCCGTGACCGGAGGGAAGGGGCCCGCATCCCGTTGCGGGCCCCTTCCGGCGTCCCGGTCAGTTCGTGAACGGGTCGGCGTGCCCCGGGAGCTGCTGCCCCGGCCGCAGGAAACGCCGGCGGCCGTGCTCGTCGGTGACGGCGGTGAAGCCGACGGCCGTCAGACGGTCGGCGACGCGCTGCCGCCGGACGTCGCTCAGCCGGAACGCGCCGACCAGGAAGGCGGCGAGGACGGCGCCCACCGCGAGGCCCTCCACCCACTTGCCCATGAGCAGGAAGATGGCGGCGGCGACGCCGGTCATCGGCCGACCGCACCTTGGGCCGACCTGCTGGTCAAAGCCCCTGCCCGAGTCCGGGCGGGGGCTTTTCACGTGCTCAGGACGTCACTCGCGGGGATGGATCGAAGCGCCCAGTGAGCGCAGTACGGCCCGCCGCGGACGGTGCGTCGTGTGTCCGGCGGGAAGCTGTGGCACGCCCACTGCCCGCTCGACGTGGGATCGGCGGCAGGACGATGAAAGGCGGAGAGGTCTGCATGCCCATGCTCACACCTCGGCTGCGAACGGCGTTGCGCCGGTTCGTGGCCCGACGCAGGCAGTCACGGGCCGGCCGGTCCGCGGCCGTGGCAGTCGCGAGCCTCGCGCTCGTACTGTCCCTGCCCGGAACCGCGCTGGCAGCCCCGGGCGATCTGGACCAGGCCTTCGGCGGTGACGGCAGGGTGCTCACCGGCTTCGGCAGCGATTCCGATGAGAGCTACGACGTGGCGTCGACACCCGACGGGCGGCTCGTCGCCGTCGGCGCGACAGTCGCCGACACGACAGCCGGCGACTTCGCGGTGGCCCGCTACAACCCGGACGGCAGCCTGGACACCCGCTTCGGCGGCGACGGCAGGGTGACCACCGACATTTCCGGTGAAGGCCAGTGGGACACCGCCTACGGTGTGGCGGTGCAGCCCGACGGCAAGATCGTCGTGGTCGGGAGCAGCTGGATCGAGTTCGAGAACTGCTGCTGGTTCACGGTGGTCCGCTACAACCCCGACGGCAGCCTGGACACCGGCTTCGGCGGCGGCGACGGCAAGGTGCTCACCGACTTCGACGGCGGCCCGAACGAGGCTTATGAAGTGGCGCTGCGGTCCGACGGCAGGATCGTCGCCGCGGGTACTTCCGGCGGCAGGTTCGCGGTGGCCCGTTACAACGCCGACGGCAGCCCGGACACCAGCTTCGGCGGCGACGGCGAGGTGACCACCGACCCGGGGCCGGCGCCGGACGAGGGCGGCACGGGTCGCACCCTGACGCTGCAGCCCGACGGCAAGATCGTCGCCGGTGGCGATGTCGGGACCACCCGCTTCGACTTCGCCCTCATCCGCTACAACGAGAACGGCAGCCTGGACACCACGTTCAGCGGCGACGGCATCGTGCGAACCGATTTCGGTGACTACGAGGCCGTGGAGGCGCTGGCGGTGCAGCCGGACGGCAAGATCGTCGCCGCCGGCGAGCTGTACGGAAGCGCGATGGCCCGCTACAACCCCGACGGCAGCCTGGACACCGGCTTCGGCGGCGACGGCAGGGTGGATCCCCCGGCCGGTGGCCGCGACATGGTGCTGCAGTCCGACGGCCGGATCGTCCTTGCCGGCGGCAGCGTGCCCGGCGACTTCGCCGTCGTGCGTCACAACCCCGACGGCAGCCTGGACACCGGCTTCGGCGGCGACGGCCTCGTGACCACCGACTTCGGCGGCAGCGATCGGGCTCGCGGGGTGGTGCTGCAGGACGACGGCAAGATCGTCGCCGCGGGTTCGGGCGGACCGAACGGCGACTTCGCTCTGGCCCGCTACGAAGGCGGCGGCACCACACCGCCGCCCCCGCCACCGGCGAACGCGAACCTCTCGGTCACCAAGTCGGGGCCGGGTCAGCTCACCCTGGGCAATCGGGCCACCTACACCGTGCAGGTGACCAACGCCTCCGACTCCACCGCATCGGCCACCGGCATCACACTGTCCGACACCGTCTCCGGAGCCGGTGCGACCGTCGTGTCGGCCACGACCATCAGTGGTAGCTGCACCACCACGTTCACCAGCGCCAACTGCACACTGAGCTCGCTGCTTCCCGGCGCAAGCGCGACGGTCACCGTGACCGTGGAACCCAGGGCGACCGGGACCGTCACCGACCGGGCGACGGTCGACGCGATGGAGGACGACCCCGTACCCGGCAACAACACCGCCACGGCGACGACCACCGTGAACAACAGCCGTGGCTGCACGATCATCGGGACCAGTGCCGGTGAGACGCTTGTCGGCTCGGGCGGCAACGACGTGATCTGCGGCCTCGGCGGCAACGACACCATCCGCGGCGGCAACGGCTCCGACACCCTGTACGGCGACGTCGGCAACGACAACGTCGACGGCGGCTTCGGCAACGACACCCTGTACGGGGGTTCCGGAAGCGACAGCCTGACCGGCTATTACGGCTCCGACCGGCTCGACACCGTCGACGGCGTGTCCGGCAACGACACGGCCAACGGCGGACCCAACTCCGACACGTGCACCACGGACCCGGGCGACAACCGCGTCAGCTGCCCGTGATCCGGTGATCCGCGGCCGTCGCCCGAGGCACGGCCGACGGCCTTCAGCCGACGGATGACGAACGCCCCCGCCGGGCCCGGCGGGGGCGTTCGTCATCCGCAACAGACCGTGCCTTACGGCAGGTTGCGGGCCATCACGATCCGCTGGACCTGGTTGGTGCCCTCGTAGATCTGCGTGATCTTGGCGTCGCGCATCATGCGCTCTACCGGGTAGTCACGGGTGTAGCCGTAGCCGCCGAGGAGCTGGACCGCGTCCGTGGTGACCTCCATGGCCACGTCGGAGGCGAAGCACTTGGCAGCCGCACCCTGGAAGGTGAGGTCGGCGTCACCGCGCTCGGACTTCGCGGCGGCCGCGTACGTCAGCTGGCGGGCGGCCTCGATCTTCATGGCCATGTCCGCGAGCATGAACTGCACGCCCTGGAACTCGGCGATCGGCTTGCCGAACTGCTTGCGCTCCTTGACGTAGCCCTTGGCGTAGTCGAGGGCGCCCTGCGCGATGCCGAGCGCCTGGGCCGCGATGGTGATGCGGGTGTGGTCCAGGGTCTTCATCGCCGTGGCGAAGCCCGTGCCCTCCGCACCGATCATGCGGTCGGCCGGGATGCGGACGTTGTCGAGGTAGACCTCGCGGGTCGGCGAGCCCTTGATGCCGAGCTTCTTCTCCGGGGCGCCGAACGAGACGCCCTCGTCGCCCTTCTCGACGACGAAGGCCGAGATGCCCTTGGAGCGCTTCTCGGGGTCGGTGACCGCCATCACCGTGTAGTACTCGGAGACGCCGGCGTTGGTGATCCAGCGCTTCACGCCGTTGAGGACGTAGAAGTCGCCGTCGCGGACCGCCTTCGTCTTCATGCCCGCCGCGTCGGAGCCCGCGTCGGGCTCCGAGAGGCAGTACGAGAACATCGCGTCGCCCTTGGCGAGCGGGCCCAGGTACTTCTTCTTCAGCTCCTCGGAGCCGGAAAGGATCACCGGGAGCGAACCGAGCTTGTTCACGGCCGGAATGAGGGAGGACGAGGCGCAGACACGCGCCACCTCCTCGATCACGATGACCGTGGCGAGCGCGTCGGCGCCGGCGCCGCCGTAGCTCTCCGGTACGTGCACGGCCTGCAGTTCGGAGGCGACGAGCGCGTCGAGGGCCTCCTGCGGGAAGCGGGCCTCCTCGTCCACCGCGGCGGCGAACGGCGCGATCTTCGCCTCGGCGAGGGAGCGGACCGTCTCACGGAGCATGTCGTGCTCCTCCGACGGGCGATACAGATCGAAGTCGGCCGATCCTGCCAAGACTCTCACTCCCCAAGGTGTTAACTACCGTTAAGTATTCCAATTTTAGACGCCGCTCCCCCGGCAGGCATACGTGAGCTTGGTGACAGCTCGGCCACAGCGCGCGAAGAGCGCTTTGGAGAGTGCCGCACGCCCCCGGATATGCTCGGCCCCGCACCGCCCCTGCCCGCGTCAGTACTGGAGCACCCCATGGCCCTCAAGATCACCGTGATCGGCACCGGATACCTCGGCGCCACCCACGCCGCGGCCATGGCGGAACTGGGCTTCGAGGTCCTCGGACTGGACGTGGTCCCGGAGAAGATCGACATGCTCTCCGCCGGCCGGGTGCCGATGTACGAGCCCGGTCTCGAGGAGCTGCTGCGGCGGCACGTCGCCGGCATCGAGGGCTCCAGCGGGCGGCTGCGGTTCACGACCTCCTACGAAGAGGCCGGCGAGTTCGGCGACGTCCACTTCGTGTGTGTGAACACCCCGCAGAAGCACGGCGAGTACGCGTGCGACATGAGCTACGTCGACTCCGCCTTCGCCTCGCTGGCGCCGCACCTGAAGCGCCCGGCCCTCGTCGTCGGCAAGTCGACCGTGCCGGTCGGCTCCGCGGAGCGGCTCGGCCGGCTGCTCGCGGAGAAGGCGCCGGCGGGCCCGGACGTGGAGCTCGCGTGGAACCCTGAGTTCCTCCGTGAGGGCTTCGCCGTCGACGACACGCTGCACCCGGACCGGATCGTGGTCGGCGTGGAGAGCGAGCGCGCGGAGAAGCTGCTGCGTGAGGTGTACGCGACGCCGGTCGGCGAAGGGTCGCCGTTCGTGGTGACCGACTTCCCGACGGCGGAACTGGTGAAGACCGCGGCGAACTCGTTCCTCGCGACGAAGATCTCCTTCATCAACGCGATGGCCGAGGTGTGCGAAGCGGCCGGCGGCGACGTGGTGAAGCTGGCGGAGGCGATCGGTTACGACGAGCGGATCGGCAAGAAGTTCCTGCGGGCCGGTGTCGGTTTCGGCGGCGGCTGCCTGCCGAAGGACATCCGAGCCTTCATGGCGCGCGCCGGTGAGCTGGGCGCGGACCAGGCGCTGACGTTCCTTCGCGAGGTCGACTCGATCAACATGCGCCGCCGTGGCCACATGGTCGAACTGGCACGTGAGGCGGTCGGCGGCACGTCCTTCCTCGGCAAGCGGGTCGCGGTGCTCGGCGCCACGTTCAAGCCGGACTCGGACGACGTCCGTGACTCGCCGGCGCTGAACGTCGCCGGCCAGATCCACCTCCAGGGCGGCCAGGTCACCGTCTACGACCCCAAGGGCATGGACAACGCCCGCCGCCTGTTCCCGACGCTGGGCTACGCGGACACGGCGCGGGAGGCGGTGCGCGGCGCGGACGTGGTGCTGCACCTCACGGAGTGGCGCGAGTTCCGCGAGCTGGACCCGGCGGACCTGGCGGAGGTCGCGACCTCCCCGATCATCCTCGACGGCCGCAACGCCCTGGACCCGGTGGCGTGGCGCGAGGCGGGCTGGACCTACCGGGCGATGGGCCGCCCCCGGGCATGACCCGGGCGCCGGCCCGGCCCCTTCAGGCGGAGTCGGCCCGGCGGGCGCGGTAGCTGCGCATCTTGGCGCGGGCGCCGCAGACGGACATCGAACACCAGCGGCTGCGGCACGCCGGGCTGCGGTCGTAGTAGGCCCACCGGCAGTCCTCCGCCTCGCATGCCTTGAGTCGGAGCCAGGTGTCGTCGGCCGTGGCGGCGGCGATGGCCTCGGCGACGCGGGTGAGAAGGGTCGGCGGGCCCGTGGGACACAGGGCCGCCTCCCCCGTGGGGGAGATCGCCACCCGCAGGGGGGCACCGGCGAGGAGGTCGTCGAGAGCGCTCGGGCCGGCGGCCTGGCCGGCGTGCGCCAGGCACGCGGCGCGCAGCGCCTCGCGGAGCTCGCGGGCGGCGGGCAGGTCGTCCGGGGCGAGGTCGAACCGGGCACGGCCGTCCGGCGTGTCGAGGCGGTCCGCGCCGGTCTCGATGTCCAGCGTGTTCACGAGCGCTTCGATCAGCGCGAGGCCACCGGGGGCGGGCGCCCTGTCATTCATGCTTGCGACGTTACCTGTTATGCGGGAGCATGCGGTAACCGTTACCGGTTGATGGCATGTAGCGGTAACCACCGAGGAGGAAGCATGAGCATCGGCAAAGTCGGAGCCGTCGTACTGGACTGTCCCGATCCCGTCACCCTCGCCCGCTTCTACGCCGAGCTCGTCGGCGGGACGGTCGAGGACGACGGCGACGGGTGGGTGGACCTCAAGGGGGCCGACGGCGCGCAGCTCGCGTTCCAGGCCGCCCCCGGTCACGTACCGCCGAAGTGGCCCTCCGCCAAGGACTCGCAGCAGTTCCACATCGACGTGATGGTCGAGGACATGGACGCCGCCGAGGAGCGGGTGCTCGCGCTCGGCGCCACCGCGCTGGACGCGGAGGACCGCAAGCGGTCGTTCCGGGTGTACGCCGACCCGGCGGGGCATCCGTTCTGCCTCTGCGCCTGCTGAGCCGGCGCCCTCTCAGAGGTCCAGCGCGCCGATCGCCGCCCGGGAGGGGGCCCGGCGCGGCTGGGCCGCGCGGGCGGCGAATTCGGCGCCCCGCAGCACCCGGGCCATGTTCGACCAGGTCAGGCCCACGACCTCCGTTTCCGGCCAGCCGCGCTCGAGCAGTTCCGCGATCAGCCTCGGCAGGCAGGAGACGTCGTTCAGACCGGCCGCGTGCGGCAGTCCCGTGTCGTACGCGCCGCTGACCGCCACGGCCTCGGGCCCGGCGGTCTCCCGGACGTGGTCGAGCAGGTCCGCGGTCGCGGGCAGTGTCCCGGCGGTGCACGGCACCATGCACACCCCGTGGTTGCCGCGCAGCGCGTGCAGCACGTCGTCCGGGAGCGGCTCCGCCTGGTGCGAGAAGACGACGGGTGCCCTGGTGATCGTGAGGGTGCGCCGCATCGTGTCGGTCGTACAGCCGGAGAGGTCGACGAGGACACCGAGCCGGTTCATCTCACGGACCATCTCGTGACCGAACGGCGTGAGCCCGCCCTGCGTCCAGCGCGCGCCGGCGAGGGTGATGCTGCGGACGCCGAGCGTGTACACGGCGCGCAGCACGGCGAGCGAGTCGCCGAGGGTCTCACCGGCCATCGGGCCGAGGAGGGCGGCGATCCGACCGCAGTTCCGGGAGTCGACGAGGTCGTCGGCGCTGAGCGCGAGACGCAGGCCCTCCGGGCATTCGGACACCGTGGCCCGTACCACGTCGATCAGTTCTATCGTGGCGCCGAGCGAGGGGCTTCCGGCGCTGCCGGCCGGTGCCCGGAGTGACCAGAACTGGGCGCCCACACCGCCGCGCCTCAGCCGGGGCACATCGGTCTCCAGCAGGCTCTCGCCGGCTTCGAGGTCGTACCAGTGCATGCTCTGGAGCACCGGGGCCAGACCGCTGTACCCGTCGATCACGGGGTGAGTGCGCAGGAGTTGGGTGGCGCGTACGAGCGGATCGGCGGACGGCCCGGGGTCCGGACCGGGGTCGGGCGGCGCGGACGCCGCCGCTCCCGGTTCGCCGAGAACATCGAGACCGCCGAGATCGTTCAGCTCGTCGAGGTCCTCCAGACCGACGGACTCGACGGTGGTGAGGGACGAGGCGTCGTGCAGATCTGCCATGTGCTGCTCCGGGTTCGCCGGCCGTATGCCGTTACGCCAACCGTGGCACGGGAGCGGTAAGGGGTCGCGGCGAGTGGTGCGTTCGGGGTACGCGGCCCGCGGCCGCGCACCCCGTACCGCTCAGAGCGCGTCGAGCTCGGTGATCGTCGCGACCGACGGGCCGCGGGTCGCCCGCAGGTCGGCGGCCACGTCCTCGGCCGCCCGCAGCACGCGGACGGCGTTCTGCCAGGTGAGCTTCGCCAGGTCGGCGTCGGACCAGCCGCGGCGCAGCAGCTCCGCGACCAGGTTCGGGTAGCCGGCGACGTCGTCCAGGCCGGCCGGGGTGAAGGCCGTGCCGTCGAAGTCGCCACCGATGCCGATGTGGTCGATGCCGGCGACCTCCCGCATGTGGTCGAGGTGGTCGGCGACCGTGGCGGCGGTCGCCACCGGCCGCGGGTTCGCCGCCTCGAACGCCGCGTGGATCTTCATCGCTTGGGGCGTGGTGTCCAGGTGGTGCAGCCCGTGCGCCCGCATGTTCTCGTCGGCCGCCCGGGTCCACTCGACGGCCGCGGGCAGGATGAACTTCGGTACGAACGTCGCCATCGCCACGCCACCGTTGGCCGCCAGCAGGGCCAGCACCTCGTCGGGGATGTTGCGGGGGTGGTCGCACACCGCGCGGGCCGACGAGTGGGAGAAGATCACCGGCGCCGCGGACGTGGCGAGCGCGTGGCGCATCGTCGTCTCTGCGACGTGCGACAGGTCCACCAGCATGCCGAGGCGGTTCATCTCGCGAACGACCTCGTGGCCGAACGCCGACAGGCCGCCGACAGCGGGCTCGTCGGTCGCGGAGTCGGCCCAGGCGATGTTGTCGTTGTGCGTGAGCGTCATGTAGCGCACGCCCAGCGCGTACAGGGCGCGCAGCGTCGCGAGCGAGTTGTTGATGGAGTGGCCGCCCTCGGCGCCCATGAGCGAGGCGATCCTGCCCTCGCCCCGGGCGATCTCCATGTCGTCGGCGCTCAGTGCGCGGGCGAGGTCCGCGGGGTAGCGCTCGAGGAGCTGGTCGACGACGTCGATCTGCTCCAGTGTCGCGCTGACGGCCGTGTCGCCGGCCATGTCGCTGCGCACGTAGACGGACCAGAACTGCGCGCCGACCCCGCCGGCGCGCAGCCGGGGGATGTCGGTGTGGAGCCGGCCCTGCTGGTCGGCCGCGATGTCCAGGCGGTCGAGGTCGTAGCGGACGTGTTCCCGCAGCGCCCAGGGAAGGTCGTTGTGACCGTCGACGACGGGGTGGGCGGCGAGCAGTTCGCGGGCCCGCTCGAGGAGTTCCGTGGGGGTGTCCATTGCCTGTTGCTTCCCCGCGTCCTACTTTCCGAAGCCGAAGGACTCCGCGCCCGCGACCTTGGCGCGCAGCCGCTTGCCCTTGTCGGTGGCCTGGTCGTTGAGCTCCTGCTGGAACTCCCGCATGCGGGCCAGCAGTTCGGCGTCCTGCGTGGCGAGGATGCGGGCGGCGAGCAGTCCGGCGTTCCGCGCGCCGCCGACCGAGACGGTGGCGACGGGCACGCCGGCCGGCATCTGCACGATGGACAGCAGCGAGTCCATGCCGTCGAGGTACTTCAGGGGGACCGGGACGCCGATGACGGGCAGCGGGGTGACCGAGGCCAGCATGCCCGGCAGGTGGGCCGCTCCCCCGGCGCCGGCGATGATCGCCTTGAGTCCGCGGCCGACCGCCTGCTCGCCGTACGTGATCATCTCGCGTGGCATACGGTGCGCCGAGACGACGTCGACCTCGTAGCCGATCTCGAACTCGTCGAGCGCCTGCGCCGCCGCCTCCATGACGGGCCAGTCCGAGTCGGACCCCATGACAATGCCAACGACCGGGCTCATTCGGTGATCGTCCCTCTCAGGTAGCCGGCGGCGTGGCGGGCGCGCTCCAGGGCGTCGGCCAGGTCGTCGCCGTACGTGTTGACGTGCCCCACTTTGCGGCCGGGCTTCACGTCCTTGCCATACATATGGATCTTGAGCTGGGGGTCCCGGGCCATGCAGTGCAGATAGGCCGCGTACATGTCCGGGTAGTCACCGCCCAGAACGTTGCACATGACCGTCCACGGGGCACGGGGACGGGGATCGCCCAGCGGCAGGTCCAGCACGGCACGGACGTGGTTGGCGAACTGCGAGGTGATCGCGCCGTCCTGGGTCCAGTGGCCGGAGTTGTGGGGGCGCATGGCGAGCTCGTTGACGAGGATGCGCCCGTCGGCGGTCTCGAACAGCTCGACGGCGAGGTGGCCGACGACGCCGAGCTCCTTCGCGATCCGCAGGGCGAGCTCCTGCGCCTGGCCGGCCAGCTCCGCGTCGAGGTCCGGCGCGGGCGCGATCACGGTGTCGCAGACCCCGTCGACCTGCTGCGACTCGACGACCGGATAGGCGACGGCCTGGCCGTGCGGGGAGCGGACGATGTTAGCGGCGAGCTCGCGCCGGAAGTCGACCTTCTCCTCCGCGAGGACCGGCACGCCCGCCTTGAACGGGGCCTCGGCGTCCTTCTCCGCGCGGACCACCCAGACGCCTTTGCCGTCGTACCCGCCGCGCACGGTCTTGAGGATCACCGGGAAGCCCCCGGTCTCCTCGGCGAACGCCGTCACATCGGCCGGGTCGGCCACGATGCGGTGGCGGGGGCAGGGCGCGCCGATCTCCGTGAGCCGCGCGCGCATCACCCCCTTGTCCTGGGCGTGCACCAGCGCGTCGGGCCCCGGCCGGACGGCGACGCCGTCCGCCTCGAGGGCCCGCAGGTGCTCGATCGGGACATGCTCGTGGTCGAAGGTGATCACGTCACAGCCGCGCGCGAACTCACGCAGCGTGTCCAGGTCGCGGTAGTCGCCGACGACGACATCGCTCACCACCTGGGCCGCTGAGTCCTGAGGGGTGTCACTGAGGAGCTTGAACTTCAGGCCGAGGGGGATACCCGCCTCATGGGTCATGCGGGCGAGCTGACCGCCGCCGACCATGCCGACTACCGGGAACGTCACTCTCCTAGGGTATCCGCCCAGTCGGTGGGCCCCGACTTCCGTATGTTCCGACAGTGCCCTGTAACGGGCGACACATCCTCCTCACTGCCCACAGGCATCACAGTGAGCCGCTGGTTAGCATGACGGTGACCACACATGCCGATCTGATGAGGCTGGACTCTCACTATGAGTGAACGAGGCGGAAGGCTGCGGGGGCAGCTGCACCAGCTCATCCGGGAGGTCGCCAAATTCGGCGCGGTGGGCGGGGCAGGGCTCCTCGTCAATCTCGCGGTCTTCAACCTCGTGCGGCACGTCACCGAGGTTCCGGTGGTCCGGGCGTCCGTCCTGGCCACCGTCGTCGCCATCGCGTTCAACTACGTGGGGTTCCGCTACTTCACGTACCGGGACCGCGACAAGAGCCGGCGGACCAAGGAACTGACGCTGTTCCTGCTGTTCAGCGCCGTGGGCCTGGTGATCGAGAACGGCATTCTGTACACGGCCACGTACGGCTTCGGCTGGGACACCCCGCTGCAGAGCAACGTGTTCAAGTTCCTCGGGATCGGCGTCGCGACGCTGTTCCGGTTCTGGTCGTACCGCAGCTGGGTCTTCCGGGCGCTGCCCGCGCGGGGCCCCCTGCCGAGCGCCGAATCGTTCCTCGAGCAGCGACGCCCTGAGCCCGAGCCGGTGCGGCACCGCGTCGGCCGCTGAACGGACGGGCCCGGCGGCCGGGGCTATCGGATCGTCGGCTTCTCTTCGTCCTTGCGCTTCTTCGCCACCCTGCTCAGGAAGATCGCGAAGACCGGCGGGTGCTGCTGGAGCAGCTCCAGCCGGCCGCCGTCGGCCTCCGCGAGGTCACGGGCGACGGCCAGGCCGATGCCGGTCGAGTTGCGGCCGCTGATGGTCCGCTCGAAGATCCGCGCCCCGAGGTCCCCCGGTACCCCCGGCCCCTCGTCCGTCACCTCGACCACCGCCTGGTTGCCGGTCGCCCTGGTGCGCACCGCGACGGTGCCCCCGCCGTGCATCAGCGAGTTCTCGATCAGGGCCGCGAGCACCTGCGCCACGGCGCCGGGCGTGCCGACGGCACGCATGCCCTGCCGGCCCGAGCAGACGATGGCCCGGCCGGCGCTGCGGTAGACCGGGCGCCACTCCTCGAGCTGCTGCTTGACCACCTCGTCCAGGTCGAAGACCACGGCGGAGCCGGTACGCGGATCGCGGGAGTTCGTCAGCAGCCGCTGGACCACGTCGGTGAGCCGCTCCACCTGGGTCAGGGCGATGCTGGCCTCCTCCTTCACGGTCTCCAGGTCGTCGGTGACCGTGATCTCCTCCAGCCGCATGGACAGCGCGGTCAGCGGCGTACGGAGCTGGTGGGAGGCGTCCGCGGCGAGCCGCCGCTCCGCGGTGAGCATCCGGGCGATCCGCTCGGCGCTGGCGTCGAGCACATCGGCGACCCGGTCCAGCTCGGGCACCCCGTAGCGGCGGTGGCGGGGGCGGGGGTCGCCGGATCCGAGACGCTCCGCGGTCTCCGCGAGATCGGTGAGCGGTGAGCCGAGGCGGTTGGCCTGGCGTACGGCGAGCAGCACGGCGGCGACGACGGCGAGCAGCGCCACCGCGGCGATGATCATCAGCGACCGGCCGACCTCACGGGTCACGGACGAGCGGGACTCCTCGACGGTGACCGTGGTGCTCCGTTCCCCCTCCGCGGTGCCGCGGATGACGCTTCCGGAGGGGGGCTCGCCGATCTCGATGGGGCCCCGGCCGGGGATGTCGATCAGCGCGTAGCGGGTGATGTCGCCCTGCTCGGCGAGAATGTCCGGATTGACGGGCTCGCCGCCCACCAGACGGCTCTCCACGATGCTGACGAGGCGCAGCGCGTCGGAGTCGACGCTCTCCTGGGCGCTGCTGGTGATGGTGCGCGTCTCGACGAGCACCAGGGAGACGCCGAAGACGGCGATGACGACGAGCACCACGGCGAGCGTGGAGGTGATCAGACGGCGGCGCATGGTGTTCGAGTATCAGGACTTCTCGAAGCGGAAGCCGACGCCGCGCACGGTGGCGATGTAGCGAGGGTTCGCCGCGTCGTCGCCCAGCTTCTTGCGCAGCCAGGAGATGTGCATGTCCAGGGTCTTGGTGGACGACCACCAGGTGGTGTCCCAGACCTCGCGCATCAGCTGGTCCCGGGTGACGACCCGGCCGGCGTCCCGGACCAGGACCCGCAGCAGGTCGAACTCCTTGGCCGTCAACTGGAGTTCCTCGTCGCCCATCCAGGCGCGGTGCGACTCGACGTCGATCCGGACGCCGTGGGTGGCGGGGGCGGGGGCGGGCTCGGTGGCGCCGCGCCGCAGCAGGGCCCGGACCCGGGCGAGCAGTTCGGCGAGACGGAACGGCTTGGTGACGTAGTCGTCGGCGCCCGCATCGAGGCCGACGACGGTGTCCACCTCGTCGGCGCGGGCGGTGAGCACCAGGATCGGGATCGTGTGGCCCTCCGCACGCAGCCGGCGGGCGACCTCCAGGCCGTCCATGCCGGGCAGACCGAGATCGAGCACCACGAGGTCCACACCGCCCGCGAGTCCCGCGTCGAGCGCGGCCGGGCCGTCCTCGCGTACCTCCACCTCGTACCCCTCGCGGCGCAGCGCGCGGGCCAGCGGTTCCGAGATGGATGCGTCGTCCTCGGCGAGCAGTACACGGGTCATGGGGTGATGGTAGTCCGCGGGCCACGGGCCACGGGGCTTGATCCACAATGCCTGCGGCTATGGGGTGCGATTCTGGTTACGACCTTCGATTCAGGGAAGACGGTTCCACGTTCACCTGTGATCCATGTCTCAAGTCCTTTCATATACCGCACTGTCGTGGCGTATGGTGGCGAGACGCCCGTAGTACAACTCGGGGACCTTTGGCTGCCGTGCGCACCAAGGGTCTCTTTTCTGTCCGAAGGTCGGCCCGGTACCGTTCCGGTCGTTTCGAGCCCCGACCCGACGCAGTGAATGACCTGTTGGCCGGGCCCCGGCGCCACCACGCGCTCGGGGCGCGGATCCCGGTACGGATCTCTTCCGGCCCTGTCCTCGCGGGCGCGGGCCGGACCGTACCGGTACCGGCCTCCCCCCACCGGGCGCGTACCGCTCACGAAGCGCCGCGTCCCGAGCGAGCAAGGATCGACCATGGCGTCCAGCCTGACGAAGGACTCGGCCAGCACTCCTGGCGGCGAGAAGACCTTCTTCGGCCACCCCCGCGGTATGGCCACTCTCTTCATGACGGAGATGTGGGAGCGCTTCTCCTGGTACGGGATGCGCGGCATCCTCGTCCTCTACCTGGTCGCGGAAGTCCTCGACGGCCGGCTCGAGGACCGCGAGGCTCTCGCGGCCGCCATCTACGGCGTGTACAACGCCGTCGTCTACATGGCGGCCATGCCCGGCGGCTGGGTCGCCGACCGTCTGTGGGGCGCCCGCAAGGCCGTTCTCGTCGGCGGCATCGTCATCGCCCTCGGCCACTTCACCCTGGCACTCCCCTCGGACACCGCGTTCTTCGCCGGCCTCGCGCTCATCGCCGCCGGTACGGGCCTGCTGAAGCCGAACATCTCGGCCATGGTCGGCGGTCTGTACGAGGGTCAGTCCAGCGCCCGCCGCGACGCCGGGTTCACGCTCTTCTACATGGCGATCAACATCGGCGGCATGGCCGCCCCGCTGGTCGTCGGCTACCTC
Organism: Streptomyces sp. Tu 2975; assembly: GCF_009832925.1. Classification (GTDB taxonomy): domain Bacteria; phylum Actinomycetota; class Actinomycetes; order Streptomycetales; family Streptomycetaceae; genus Streptomyces. The sequence continues at coordinate 4,800,759 of NZ_CP047140.1, read as the reverse complement.
GGTGAGAACGTCGACTGGCACCTCGGCTTCGCCGTCGCCGGTATCGGCATGACCCTGGCCGTCGTGCAGTACGTGCTGGGCGGTCGTCACCTCGGCGACGTCGGCAAGGAGCCGGGCACCCCGGCGACGCCGGAGGAGAAGCGCACGGTCCTGCGCAAGGTCCTGCTGTGGGCCGGCATCGCCGTGGCCGCCCTGCTGGCCGACATCGTGCTCGGCACCTATGACGTCGAGCACATCGTGAACGTGCTCGCGGTGCTCGGCATCGCCGTTCCGGTCATCTACTTCATCTCGATGTTCCGCAACCCGGCGCTGACCGCCCAGGACAGGCCGAAGATCAAGGCGTTCGTGTGGTTCTTCGCCACGGCCGTCCTGTTCTGGATGATCTACGACCAGTCCGGCTCGCTGCTGACGCTGTTCGCGGACGGCAAGACCGACCGCATGATCGGCGGCTGGGAGTTCCCGGCGTCGTGGTACCAGTCGGTCAACCCGGCCATGGTCATCGTGCTGGCGCCCATCTTCGCCACGCTGTGGGTCAAGCTCGCCCAGCGCAACCGTGAGCCCAGCACTCCGATGAAGTTCGCTCTCGCGATGCTCCTCATCGGCGGCTCCTTCGCGATCATGGGCCTGGCGGGCGCCGCGGCCGCGAACAGCGACACCGGCAAGGTCACCGTCTTCTGGCTGCTGAGCGTCTACCTCGTCCAGACCATCGGTGAGATGTGCCTGTCCCCGGTCGGCCTGTCGCTGTCGACGAAGCTGGCG